>NZ_JBITGU010000003.1:686504-963959 GCF_044457355.1 Nonomuraea sp. NPDC050556
CCCGTGACGCAGTGCCCTCGACCCTCGTAGATCGCATGAGGTTGCCCCTGGCCGACCGCGGTGGGCCTCCCGCTTGTAGCGAGAGGTCCCTTGGAAGGGAGGCGGCACGATGCGCGCGGCGGTGCGGTCTGATGTGGGAAGCGGTCGGGTGGCACGATGCGCCCCGTGTCGGAGCTGGGCCGTCCGATGCGCAGGGTGATGGGCGGGTGGTTCACCGGTGAGGTGGTCCCGTGCGCGGGAAAGCAAACGGGGTGCAACGTTTGGGTGGGGGTCGCGCGTAATAGTCGGTGAGGATGGCCGACAGTGAAGGCGAGCGATGCGCGACAGAGCAGACTTCGAGCGATACGTGGAGCAGCGCTCCGACCGCCTGCTCAGAACCGCCTACCTCCTGTGCCGAGACTGGCCCACAGCTGAGGACCTCGTCCAGACAGCCCTGGCCAAAGCCTGGTTCGCCTGGCGCAGAGTAGGCGAGAACCCCGACCCGTACGTCTACCGCATCCTCACCAACACCCACGCGAGCTGGTGGCGAAGACGCTGGCGAGCCGAGGTCCCCACCGAGGACCTCCCCGACGTCCCCCACGACGACGACCCCACCTCCCGCATAGGCGCCAGAGACGCGCTCAGGACGTGCCTGGCAGCCCTCCCGAGCAGGCAACGCGCCGTCATCGTGCTCCGCTACTTCGAGGACCTCCCCGACCAGGCCATCGCCGAGGTGCTCGGCTGCTCGGTGGCCACCGTACGCAGCCAGGCCAGCAGAGCCCTCGCCAAGCTCCGCCTGGACCCGGCCGCCACAGCCGCGACCCACGCAGGGGGATAGATGACCACCACGGAACGCGACCTACGAGACCTCCTCGAGCAGGACAGCGCGGACGGCCACCACAGGGGCGTGACCGTCGCCGATGTCGATGCCCGGGTGCGCGGACTCAGGCGCAGGCGGCGCAGGACGCTGGGCGCGGTGCTCGTGGCGGGCGCCGCGGTGACCGTACTGGCCAACCTGCCCCACCAGCCCGTCGCCCCGGCGGACACGATGGAGACCGGCACCGCCATGGAACCCCCAGGCTTCCTTTCCGACAAGGTGCTCGTCAGCAAGTCCTTCCAGGAGGCGGGCAAGCGCGAGACCTTCACCTTCGTGACCGGGGGCCGCCGGATCGGCATCAGGCTCGACTGCCCGCGCGACTCCTACGCGATGGCGTGGGTGAACGGCCGGTTCATGCTCAACACCCCGTGCGGCCCGGTGGCGGAGGCCGCCGGGATCATGGCGATCACCAGCCCGCAGGGGACGGGCCGCAGTACGGTCACCGTCGCCGTCGTGCCCCGGACGTCGGCGGGCTCGGACTCCCTCACGAGCGCCGAGGCGGACGAGCTGGTCGCGTGGGCGTCCGCGTACCCGGCGAAGTGGTCGGTGACCATCATGGAGGACAGTTTGGTCAGGTGCGACCAGCCGATCGTGATCGTCGATCCGGGCAGCGGGCAGCAGATCCTGTCTCAGAAGTGCCCGTCGTAGCGAAGCGCCTGCTCCGTGTGGTGCTCGGCGATGCCCAGCATGAACGCGCGGTCGGGGAAGTCGCCGTCCAGCAGCCGCAACGGCCCGGCGACCAGCGACAGGTGCATCGCCAGCCGGTAGAACGCGAGCCGCGCCGGGTCGAGCCCCGGCGCGCAGAGCTGGTCGTAGTGCTCGTGGAAGCGCATCTCCAGGAAGACGTGCTCCCACTCCACGTCGAAGAAGTGCGCGCCCTCGATGTCGATGAGCACCGGTTCGCCCTCGTCGTTGACGATCACGTGGTCGGGGCCGAGCTCGCCGTGGATGTAGCCGTGCTCGTCCCGCGGGGTCACGGCGGCGAACAGCTCGCGCAGCCGCGCTTCGAGGTGGGCATGTGCCCACTCGATGCGCTGCACCCGGCGGGCGGCCTCGGCGAGGTCCGCCAGCGCCCGTTCCAGGACGATCTGCTCGCAGGGGCGTTCCACGGGTCCGCGGTGGGCGTGCATCTTGCCGATCGCCTCGGCCAGCCTGGTCAGGGCCGGTACGGCGGCGCCGGTGCCGAGCAGCTCCTCCAGCTTCTCGCCCCGCACGTCCTCGGCGAGGACGGCGTTCTCGTCCCGATCTACGTAGTACACCTTGGCCACCCGCACGCCGAGCGACGCCAGCAGCGCCTGCCTGGAGACGAACGCCTCCAGGTCCTGCCCCTCCTGCTGCTCGGGCCAGTAGTTCTCCTCGGGGCTCCACCGGTACAGGATCGCGGAGGAGCCGTCGTCGAGGTGGAGGCGATAGACGCCCTTCTTGGTGCCGCCGCGCAGCCTGTCGATCTTCACCGCGGCAGCTTACGCGGCTACCACCTGCCGCTGCGCCTGGTTATAACGCTCCAAGAGGACGTCGACCAGCTCGGGCGCCGGGCCGAGGACGTCGGCGACCACGTCGGCGCCGCTCGTGCGGGCCACCTTGTCGGCGAAGTAACCGGGTGCCAGGAGGTACGGCGCGACCGCCACCCTCGCGGCGCCCTCCGCGCGCAACCGGGCCACCGCCTCGGCGGGCGTCGGACCGGCCGCCGACGCGTAGGCCGCCGTGGCCCCCCATTCCGCCGCCATCCGGGCAATCACCGCGTTCGCCCTCGGGTCGCTTGAACCGGCGGAAACCAGCACGACCGCGGTGTCATCCGTACGGACCACGCCTGCCTCGGCCAGCCGCCGCTCCAGAACGTCGAACATCAGCGGATGCGGCCCCAGCGTCGAGCCGTAGTGCACGACGGGCTGCCCGGTGGCCGCCCTGACCTCGGCGATCGCCGCTGGAAGATCCACCCGGCTGTGGTAGGCCTCGGTCAGCAGGAGCGGGAGCACCACGGCCTCGTCCAGCCCGGCGAGCGCCTGACGCAGCCGCGGCCCCTCGTGGTCCAGGTACGCCGAGCGCACGACCAGGCCGGGGCGGGCCTGCCGTACCAGCGCCAGCAGGGCCTCCACCGTCGCGGCGGCGCGCGGGTCACGCGACCCGTGCGCCACCGCGACGAGTGGTGCGGGTGAAAGCCGCACACCCGCGGAGAACCCGGCTGCCACCGGGATGCCTACAGATGAATGCCGCATTCCGTCTTCCCCATGCCCGACCAGCGGCCGCTGCGCGGGTCCTCGCCGTCGGCCACCTGCCGCGTGCAGGGCGCGCAGCCGATCGACGGGTAGTTGTCGTAGTGCAGCGGGTTGATCAGCACGCCGTTGTCCGACATGTAGTTGTCGACGTCGTCCTGCGTCCACGCGGCGATCGGGTTGACCTTGACCATCTGCCGCTTGGCGTCCCATTCGACGACCTTCGTGCCCGCGCGGGTGGCGGCCTCGTCGCGGCGGATCCCGGAGATCCACGCGAGGTACGGTTCAAGCGCCCGGTTGAGCGGCTCGACCTTGCGCAGGTAGCAGCACAGGTCGGGGTTGCGGCCGAACAGTCGCGGGCCGAGCTCGCGCTCCTGCTCCTCGACGGTCCGCGACCCGGTCACGTTGATCACGTTGACGTCATAGACCTGCTGTACGGCGTCGCGGGTGCCGATCGTCTCGGCGAAGTGGTAGCCGGTGTCGATGAACAGCACGTCGACGCCCGGCTTGACGCGGCTGACCAGGTCGATGAGGAGCGCGTCGCTCATGGACGAGGTCAGGCACAGCCGGTCGCCGAACGTGGCGGCGGCCCAGCGGATGATCTCCCTGGCGGGGGCGCCCTCCAGGAACTCTGCGGCGGACTCGACGATGGCCTGCAGGTCGAGCGCGCCGCGCTGTTGCCTTAACCCCAGCTCGATGTCGACGAGGGTGCTCATGAGGCCTCCTTCGTCGGCCTCACGAGCAAGCTGCTGTGCTTATTGATGCCCTCACTACGTTCGGTCATATCTTGACTCCGATTCCGAGGAACTTCAGCTTGAAGGCGCGGGCGCAGGCGCGGCAGTACCAGCCGCCGTCGCCCTCGTAGGGCTCCAGGTCCTCGTCACCGCAGTAGGGGCAGTGGAAAGGAACCGCGCGAGAGGTCACTTGAGATCACCCTCGTCCGCTCGCTGGACCCAGTCGGCGAAGGTCTCGCCGTCCTTCTTCTGAGCCTCGAAGTGCGTCACCACCCGCTCCACGTAGTCGGGCAGGTCCTCGGCGGTGGTCTTGAGCCCGCGCACCTTGCGGCCGAAGCCGGGGTTGACGCCGAGCGAGCCGCCCAGGTGGATCTGGAAGCCCTCCTTGCCGTCGACCAGCTGGCCCTTGAGCCCGATGTCGGCGGTCTGGATGCGGGCGCAGGAGTTGGGGCAGCCGTTGACGTTGATCGTCAGCGGGTCCTTGAAGTCGGGCAGCCTGGCCTCGAGCTTGTCGATGAGCTGTACGGCTGTCGCCTTGGTCTCGACGATCGCCAGCTTGCAGAACTCGATGCCGGTGCAGGCCATCGTCTGGCGGCGGAACGTCGAGGCGTTGACCTGCAGGTCGTTCGCCTCGAGGTCGGCGACCAGGGCGTCCACGCGCTCGGGGGCGACGTCGAGGATGACCATCTTCTGCTCGACGGTCGTCCTGATGCGGGCGGAGCCGTGGCGCTCGGCGAGGTCGGCGATCAGGTGCAACTTGTCGCCGCTGAGGCGGCCCACCTTGGGGGCGAAGCCGACGTAGAAGTTGCCGTCCTTCTGCGGGAACACCCCGACGTGGTCACGCCGGTTGCCGCGCGGAGTGTGCGGGGCAGGGCCGTCCGGGAGGGTCTCCTTGAGGTATTCGGTCTCGAGCACCTCGCGGAACTTCTCCACACCCCAGTCGTTGACCAGGAACTTGATCCTGGCCCGGTGCCTGAGGCGACGGTAACCGTAATCGCGAAAAATCCCGATAACGCCGCCGTAGACATCGGCGACCTGGTCAGGACGGACAAAAACCCCAAGCCGCTTGGCGAACATCGGGTTCGTCGACAGCCCGCCGCCGACCCACAGGTCGAACCCCTTGTCCCCCTCGGGCGTCTCGACCGCCACGAACGCCACGTCGTTGATCTCGTGCACGGTGCAGTGCGCCGGGCAGCCGCTCACCGCCGACTTGAACTTGCGCGGCAGGTTCGAGTACGCGGGGTCGCCGATGAACCGGTCGTGCACCTCGCGGATCTGGGCCGTGCCGTCCAGGATCTCCTCCGACTCGATCCCGGCCAGCGGACACCCCAGGATCACCCGCGGGGTGTCGCCGCACGCCTCCGTCGTCGACAGCCCGACGGCCTCCAGGCGCTTCCAGATGTCGGGGACGGCCTCGATCTCGATCCAGTGCAGCTGGATGTTCTGGCGGTCCGTGACGTCCGCTGTGCCCCGGCCGTAGTCGTTGGCGATGTCGGCGATCACCCGCAGCTGCTCGAGGCTCAACTGTCCGCCGTCGATGCGGACCCGCAGCATGAAGTAGCGGTCGTCCAGCTCCTCCGGCTCGAGGATCGCGGTCTTGCCGCCGTCGATGCCGGGCTTGCGCTGCGTGTAGAGCCCGTACCAGCGCATGCGCCCGCGCAGGTCGGCAGGGTCGATCGAGTCGAAACCGGCCTTGGAGTAGACGTCGATGATGCGCTGGCGGACGTTCAGGCCGTCGTCGTTCTTCTTGTTCTCTTCGTTCTTGTTGAGGGGCTCGTGGTAGCCGAGCGCCCACTGGCCTTCGCCGCGCGGGCGCTTGTGATGCCGGCTGGCTGGGGTGGTCATTGCGCGTCCTTAGGTTATGGGCGCGCGTGGCCGACCTCCTGCCTCGTCATCGAGTGCAGGGGTGGTGACCGGGGTGGGGTGCGACGCGCCCAGCTTCAAAAAGGGAAGGGGTTAGCGGGCGTCGCAACAGATGGCACTGCGGACACGCTGAAGATCGACGTGGCGTCGACCTACGAGCATGGGGTCCGCTGGCATGCCTTGAACGATACCCCGACAGTCCGGGATGTCCAAGAAGAGGTCCACAGTCTGGACTGTGGACCAGCATGGGCCTGCGCGCTCCACGCTCCGGGCTGGCCTTATTGGGGCGCCAAGCCCCGCAAACCCCCAGCCGGGCGGCCCCCCAGCCCCCGGACCGCACCTTCGAGAGGGAGTGGAATGCGCTGGTGCCTCCGGGGAGCTGGTATCGGGGGTTCGCGGGCTGACGAGATGCCTATGGCTGCGTGGTCCAGGGGCGGAGTTTTTCCGGGTTGCGTACTGCCCAGATGTGTTTGATGCGGTCGCCGATCATCTCGAACGCCGCCACCGTCACCGCCACCCCGTCCCGCTGCGCCACCAGCCCAGGCTGGCCGTTCACCGTACGCTCCACGATCGTCAGCTCCGACGCCTTCCCCGCCAGCCCCACCAGGTAGCGGGCGATCTGCGCGCTGCCCGAGATCGGGTGGAGCCCGGCGCTCACCAGGCCGCCGCCGTCCACCGTCGCCGTGGCGTCCGGGTCGAGGAGGGCGATGAGGGACTCGATGTCCTTCGCCTCCCAGGCCTGCTTGAAGTCACGCAACACGACCGACTGCCGCGCCGCCGGGGTCGTGAGGGGCTGGGCGGCGCGGATGCGGCGGCGGGCCGAGGAGGCCAGTTGACGGCAGGCGGCAGGGGTACGGCCGACGATCTCCGACACCTCGGCGAAGGTGTGGCAGAAGACGTCGTGCAGCACGAACGCGACCCGCTCTGCCGGGGTCATCGCGTCGAGCACGACGAGGAACGCCATGGTGACCGATTCGTCCAGGGTGACCCGGTCGACGGGGTCGGCCGCGGTGCGGTCGGGCAGAGGCTCGGGGATCCATTCGCCCACGTAGCTCTCGCGCCGCACCCGGGCGGAGCCGAGCAGGTCGAGGCAGATACGGCTGGCGACCTTCGTCAGCCAGGCGCCCGGCGACTCGATGGCTTCCCGCTGCTCCCTTGGCATGCCGTACCAGCGGGCGTAGGTCTCCTGGACGACGTCCTCGGTGTCGGCGAGGGAGCCCAGGAGCCGGTAGGCGAGGTTGATCAGCTGGCGCCGCTCGCTCATGATCGCGCTCAGGCTGGGCTCGGATCGGTCGGTCATGATCGCGGCGTCTCCCTCGGTCGTCTGCGCCCTCATCTGTCCGACGAGAGAGCCCGCCGAACTGTGAGGCCTGACATTCCTCCGCGTCGCGTCGTCGGACTGGTGAGACACCCACGAGAAAGGACGCCATCATGACGATCGAGTCGCGACTGCCGGACCTCACCGAGCAGTTCCCCGAGCTGGCGGCGCTGTCGGGGGCCGTGCACAAGGCCACCAGGAGCGGAACCGTCCCGCCGACCACGATCAGCCTGGTGCAGTTGCGCGCCGGGCAGATCGTCGGCAGCACGTACCACACCATCCGGCTGACCGACGCTCTGCGGAAGGCGGGGGAGTCCGAGGAACGGATCACCGCGGTGGCGACCTGGCAGGACGCGCCGTATTTCACCGACGGGGAACGGCTGGCGCTGGAGCTGGTGGAGGCCGTCCTTACGGCGAACCCGTACGGCGAGCGCGTCTCGGACGAGCTCTTCGCCAGGGCCTCGGCGCATTACGACGACAAGGAGCTCTGGACCCTGACCGTGGCGATCGGCCACCTGTGCCTGTTCATCCCGGTGGCCCTGATCGGCAAGCCCATCCCGGGCCGCCCCCCGGGCAAGAACTACACCAAGCGGTGACACCTCAGCCGGTCCAAGTGTCGAGGTCGAAAGCGACGTCGGCGAGGTGGATGGTCCCGACGTCCGGGTCGTCGAGCAGCTTGCGCAGGTCGGCGAGTTTCCAGCGGTCGAAGACGAGCCCGTACGTGACGCCCTCGTCGGCTGCGCCCTTGAGCGAGCCGTACGCCAGCTCGAACTCCTCCAGGTCGTCGTTCTCGTCGAGCAGCCCGACCCATCGGCGGAACTCGGCCAGCGCCCGCTCGGGCTCGGTCTCGCACTGGTAGGCGAACTCCGCCCAGTCGTCTTCCCGGGTCATGTCGCGGTTCCAGACGATCGCGTTCAGTGAGGACGGGTCGCTGGAATCGTCGTAGAAGGACGGTTCGTAGATGTAGGCGACATCGTCGCCCCCGCAGATCTTGTGGCGGCGGCCGAAGGCGACGAGCTGCTCGGTGGTCATTTTGTGGGCGAACTCCACGACTCCGACGCCGACGAGTGTCGGCGGAAGCCCGTCGAGGGTCGCTCTGGCCCGGCCGTCGCCGGGTTTCGCCTCCACGGAGTCGATCGCGTCGGCCAGGCTGCCGGACGGGCCGTCGAGCAACGGGGCCTGGACGGTGCCGAACAGGCCTTCCACGATCTTGTACTCGGTCGTGCCGTCACTGGGACCGGCCCGCCGCGGCTCGCCCCGCATCGTGAAGGTCGTCACCGGGAGCCTTCCCGAGTGGGTGTATCCGTGCGACAGGCGCTTGTCGGGGTTCGCGATACGGGCGGCCGTGCCGTACACCTGAGCCGTCCTGTCGCCCACGTCGACGAACACCTCCAGCGCGCGCTCGCCGACGGTGAGGGTCAGCAGCAGCGCCGCGGTGACGGTCAGGACCTTGACGACGGACCTGGCCACATACGACCAGTCGGGCTCTCTCCCGTGGATCACCATGCGCTCCCGTGATCTCTCGCAAATCAGGTAGAGCGCACCATAGCCCCAGCGGTCCTCAGCCCTGGCGGGGCCAGTCGAGGGGGGACTCCTGCGGGGTTTCCTCCGTCTGGTGCTGGCAGTCGCACCAGGAGCCGCCTCTGCAGTCCTCGTGCTGTCTCTTCTTGCACTCTTCGCAGATCACCTGTCAAGTATGTCCATGAGTCTCATCGACGAGCTACTGACCGACCTGCGCGCCGAGACCGCTGACCTGGAAAGCCTTCCCATCGGGCCGCGCGACTGGGAGCGGGCCACTCCGGCTGAGGGGTGGATGGTTCGGGATCAGATCGGGCATCTGGCGTTCTTCGACGAAGCGGCCACTCGGGCTGTGGCGGATCCGGTCGGGTTCCGGGGGGCGTTGGCGGGGCTGACGCCGGACTTCGTCGACCTTCAGGCGGACGAGGCCAGGGCGTTGCCGGTGCAAGGGGTGCGCGAGTGGTTCAGGACGGCTCGGGGGACCATGCTGGAGACCTTCGCGACGCTGGGGGTCAAGGATCGGGTGCCCTGGTACGGGCCGGACATGTCGGCTGCTTCGTTCATTACGGCGCGGCTCATGGAGACCTGGGCGCACGGGCAGGACATCGCGGATGCGCTCGGTGTGCGCAGGACGCCTACGGCACGGCTCAGGCATGTGGCGACGATCGGGGTCAGAGCTTTGCCGTACGGCTTCGCCGTACGTGGGCTGCCTGTTCCGGTGGAACCGGTTCGGGTGGAGCTCGTCATGCCGGACGGTACGCCGTGGGCTGCCGGGCCGGAGGATGCTGCGGACACGGTCAGGGGGCCGATGCTGGACTTCTGCCTGCTGGTGACGCAGCGGATCCACCGGGACGACACGGCGCTGGAAGTCTCCGGGGAGACGGCTGCGGCGTGGATGGGGATCGCGCAGTGTTTCGCGGGTGGGCCGGGTAAGGGGCGGCAGCCAGGGGGAAGTCAGGGGGATGCCGGATGATATTGGCTGACGATGCCTGACATGCTGGATGTATGCGGACAATCCTTAACGTCATCTGGTTGATCTTCGCCGGGATCTGGCTGGCGATGGGATACGCGCTCGCCGGCGTCATCTGTTGCATTCTGATCATCACGATTCCGTTCGGTATCGCTTCTTTCCGGATCGCGGCTTATGCGCTGTGGCCGTTCGGGCGGACGGTCGTGCGGGACCCCGACGCGGGGATCATGTCGACGATCGGGAACATCATCTGGTTCGTGGTGGCGGGGGTGTGGCTGGCGATCGGGCATGTGATCACGTCGATCCCGCTGTTCATCTCGATCATCGGGATTCCGTTGGGGATCGCGAACCTCAAGATGATCCCGGTGTCACTGCTCCCGCTGGGCGCCCGCATCGTCGACAACGACTAACAGGCGAGTGGGGGACGGCTGAGCTCCCCGAAGGGGTGGCCATCGGCGGGGGCTGGGCAAAGGGACGCCGAGCCACCGCCCCCCGCCACGCGGCCGTGGGTGAGGGGCGGGATGGATGGGCGGTCTGCCCCCTGCCTAGCGCCTCTCCCACGCTCCCGAGACCCCGCTCCCGGCACGCGAGGCCCACGCTCCCGAGACCCTGCTCCCGAGACCCTGCGCTTGGGGTTGCGGCTTCAAAAGGACTCTTGGGGTGGGGGTTGGTCAAGGGGGATCTGTCCGAAAGTCAGGAGAGAAATGGTGGCTTTCGGGAAAAGTGTGCCTTGAGCGGTCTTTCGGGTAGCCGACACGTCGTGGCATTGTCCGAGTCATAAGCTGTCCCGAAGACCCGCTCCCAATACCGTTGGTTGCCATGACGTCCACCGAAGCGCCCGCTCGGCGGCCGAAGACCAAAAGGTCACGGCTGCTGATGCGCGATGCCAGGGCCAGGCTCACCTGGCTCCTGGACACCCGTTCCTGGGCCATCGTGCGCGCCACCACGAACGCGGGCGTCACCTACCGCGTCACCGGTCTCGCCGGAGAGGCCGCCTTCTTCGCCCTCCTGTCCCTCCCGCCGTTCGTCCTCGGCCTCATCGGCGCCCTGGCCAAGCTCGGCACGTGGATGGGCACGGACAGGGTCGACGAGGTCAAGCGGTGGGTGATCCACCAGGCCGGCCTGCTGTTCACCGACTCGGCGGTCAACGGCGTCGTCACCCCGCTCATCAACGACGTCCTGCGCGACGACGCCAGCAAGGTCTCGCTCATCTCCCTGGGCTTCCTGCTGTCCCTGTGGTCGGGTTCCCGTGCGCTGTACGTCTACGTCGACCTCATCTCGGTGTCGTACGGCCTGGGCGAGGAGCGCGGCATCATCAGGACCAGGCTCATGTCCTTCGGCCTCTACGTCGTCGGGCTGATCATCGGCATCATCGTCATGCCGGTCCTGGTCATCGGCCCGACACTCCTGAAGGACGCCCTGCCACCGCAGTACGGCGTGCTGATCGACGTGCTCTACTGGCCGGTCGTCATCATCGGCTCCGTCCTGTTCCTGACGGTGCTCTACCACGTGAGCGTCCCGGTGCGGACGAAGTGGTACCGCGAGCTGCCCGGCGCGATCCTGGCGCTCTTCCTGTGGATCATCTGCGCCGCCGCGCTGCGTGCCGTACTGGCCGCCTGGATCTCCCCGGTGTCCATCTACGGCTCGCTGGCCGCCCCGATCGCCGTCCTCCTGTGGCTCTACATCACCGCGCTCGCCGTCCTCATCGGGGCCATCCTGAACGCCGAGGTGGACCGTCTGTGGCCGGTGGACGGCACAACCCGCGCAAGCCGTACGGTCACCACCTGATCTGTCGGCCGAGGACCTGTGCTTGACTTCCTCCTCCTGTGCGTCGTCAAGAACGTGCTCATCACAACGGAGTGAGCGGCTTCCGCTATCGTCTAGGGCGTCGCGACTGGCGCATCAGGTGGGCTTTACCACCAGGGAGCGGAAGGGGCGGAGGCCGTGCGCCTGGGTCTTCGCAGAATGTCAAAGATGACAGGAGTGCCATGTCTTCTCTCGCGAGCGTCGACCCGCAGATCGCCGAGCTCATCCAGGCGGAGGAGCGGCGGCAGGCCGACACCGTCAAGCTGATCGCGTCCGAGAACTACGTGTCCAAGGCGGTCCTCGAGGCCACCGGCACCGTTCTCACCAACAAGTACTCAGAGGGCTACGCGGGCAAGCGCTACTACGAGGGCCAGCAGGTCATCGACCAGATCGAGACCGTGGCCGTGGAGCGCGCCAAGGCCGTCTTCGGCGTCAACCACGCCAACGTGCAGCCCTACTCGGGCTCGCCCGCCAACCTGGCCATCTACATGGCGTTCCTCAACCCCGGCGACACCGTCATGGGCATGGGCCTGCCGTTCGGCGGCCACCTGACCCACGGCTGGTCGGTGAGCGCCACCGGCAAGTGGTTCAACCCGGTCAGGTACGGCGTGCGCCAGGACACCGGCCGCGTCGACATGGACGAGGTCCGCGCCATCGCCCTGGAGCACAGGCCCAAGCTGATCTTCTGCGGTGGCACCGCGATCCCGCGCACCATCGACTTCGAGGCCTTCGCGTCGATCGCCCGCGAGGTGGGCGCCGTGCTGGCCGCCGACATCGCGCACATCGCCGGCCTGGTGGCCGGTGGCGCGCACCCGTCGCCCGTGGGTCACGCCGACGTGATCTCCACGACCACGCACAAGACGCTGCGCGGCCCGCGCGGCGCCATGCTGATGGCCACCGACGAGGAGCACGCCAAGGCGCTGAACAAGGCGGTCTTCCCGGGTCTGCAGGGCGGCCCGCACAACCACACCACCGCCGCGATCGCGGTGGCGCTGCACGAGGCGGCGCAGCCGTCCTTCCGCGAGTACGCGGCGCAGGTAGTGGCCAACGCCAAGGCGCTGGCCGAGGAGCTGTCCAGCAGGGGCTTCGACCTGGTTTCCGGCGGTACGGACAACCACCTGATCCTGCTCGACCTCACCCCGAAGGGCATCGGCGGCAAGCCGGCCGCGCAGGCGCTCGACCGGGCGGGGCTGGAGACCAACTACAACACGGTGCCGTTCGACACGCGCAAGCCGTTCGACCCGTCGGGCATCCGCATCGGCACGCCCTCGGTCACGAGCAGGGGCATGAAGGAGGGCGAGATGCGGCAGATCGGCGCGTGGATGGACGAGGTCGTGACGGCGCTGGCCAAGGGCGACGCCGAGTCGACGATCGCCCGCGTCCACGCCGAGGTCTCCGAGCTCACCTCGCAGTTCCCGACCCCGGGTCTTTCTTAAAAGCTTTACAGGCTTTCTGGTACGGCTGCCGCCAGGGGACGCCCACCCGCCGACCGTGGCTGGGGGCCTCCAGGGGCACGCTTCTCCTGACGTTATGGGGTCGGCCGCCGCTACGGCGGCGGCTGACCCCCAGGGCACGAAAAACGCCCCGCCGCGAGGTGCGGCGGGGCGGGGCTGCCCAGGGGAGCGGGACCGAGGCGCTCCCCTGAGGGGTGGGTCAGCCGAGGTAGAGGTAGTCGGCGCGGTAAGGGACCTGGACCTTGGCGCCCGCCTTGCACGAGCCCGTGGGGGCGACGCCGCCCTCGGTGTTCAGGCGCAGGATCTGCGTGGCGAAGGACACCAGCCCCGACGGCTTGCCCGCCTGCACGGCGTCCAGCACCAGCTCAGGGATGTTCCCGTCGCCGTTCGGCGTCTTCGTGACCAGCTTCCCGCGCACCGCGCTCCCGTCGGGAGCGATCCACTGCGGCGGCCCGGCGGCGGGCGTCACGAACGAGTGGTCGATCCCCCGCCGCAGCTTCGCCGCCACCCCGAACTGGGTGAAAGCCCCGTTGACGCACTGGTAGATCTGCGCCCCCTTGAGCACGTCCGCCGTCAGCGCCCGCGGGTGGGCGAACGGCGTCCCGGACTGCTGCCCGCGCACCGCCCCGCCGTTGAAGTCCACGGTGTGCAGGTTGGAGTAGTAGTTGCCGGGGTTGGCCGCGATCCGCTTGACGATCTTGCGGGCCACCGGCGTCTCGCCCGCGATCCCGGTCAGGTTGGCCTGCAACCCCTTGGCCTCGAAGAACAGGTCGGCCACCACGTCGCCGTTCTTGCCCTGGACGCCCTTGTGGATGTGCCCGTTGGTGGGGGCGGCGACGCCCGACCAGGTCGCGGTGTAGGCGATCGAGGCGCCGTTGGGGCGCAGCCACCAGGTGGCCTTGCCGTCGGCGTCGCCGCGCTTCTTGCCGTCGTTCGCCTGGACCTCCTGCCTGCCGTCCGCCTGGGAGGAGATCGTGGCCTGGTTGCTGCCGTGCAGGACGCCGTTGAGGTCGACCGCCCGGTTGAGCTTGTGGAACTGCCCGCGCACCGCGCCCTTGGGGAAGCCCGCCGTGTGCAGGTTGGCGTAGAAGGCGCCCGGGTCGGCGAGCAGGTCCTTGAGCAGCTGCGGGTCGGCGCTGGTGGTGCCGGTGACGCCGAGCGCCCCGGCGGGCAGGGCCTGCTTGATCAGGTCGAGCTTGACGTCGCCGTTCTTGCCCTTGGCGCCCAGGTGGATGTGCCCGGCAGTGGGGGAGTCGACCTTGTTCCAGCGGATGGCGAACGTCACCTGGTCGCCGTCGATCTTCAGGACGACCGTCGAGCGGCCGTCGCCGTCGCCCTTGATGCCCACTTCGTTGGCGCCGCGCAGCCCGGCGGCGAGATAGACGGGCCCGACGTCGGCCGAGGCGCTCGTGGCCGGTACGAGGGCGGAGAGGCTGAGAAGTCCTGAGACGAGAAGGGTGCGCATTATGGAACCTCATTCATTTCCGGGTGTGTACGGCAGGCAGTACGGAGCCCGGCACCGATGAGGTTCAACCCATTTATCCGTAAATTTCCACACAAGGGCGGAGGCAAAAAGAAGCCCTCCCACCACAGGTGAGAGGGCTCTTCGAGGAGAAAGTCAGATGTCAACGGTAAGCAGGGTCTTACCTGTTGACGTCGTCACTTCGAATTTGTCTATCTGGTCGGGATTGAGCGGGCTTCCCCCGTGCATATAAAGCGGCGCCGGCTGCCCAGGCACGCCGTACCCGGAGGGCGGAACGGCCCAGCCGGTCATCACCCGCCGCTGCCCCGACTTCGACACCGCGATCAGCTCGCACTCCAGCGGCCCCTTCACCCCCGACAGCTTGAGCGCCGCGTGCGTGCCCCACCCCTTGGACTCGTAGACCAGCCCGCCGGTGACGCCCTCGACCCCCACGCCGGCGACCGGCGCGCCGTCCTCGTAGAACTGCTCGGCCGGCCCCGCGTCGTGACCCGCGTGGCTGCCCGCGACGACCTGGGCGGGCGCGTTGCCGTTGCCGATCGCCGTGCCGATGGTGATGCCGAACGTGAGCAGCGTGGCGGCGGCGGCAACCCCGATGACGAAGGTGCCCCGGCGGGTCCTCTTGTCGGCTGCCTTCTTGCGCCGGAACAGGTCGATGACCTCGTCCTCGCGCATTGGAGGTGGGTCGGCCACCTCGACGGGCTCGATCCCGGTGAGCATCCCGGCCATGCCGGACAGCTCGCCCAGCTCCGCCGTACAGGCAGCGCATCCGGCCAGGTGCGTCTCGAAGGCCGCCCTGTCCTCGTCGTCGAGCAGGCCGAGGGCGTAGGCGCCCACGTCGGTGTGTTCGATCCGCGAGTTCACGCCGTCACCCCTCTCTCCTCCAGTGCCACGCGCAGCGCGCGTACCGCGTAGTAGACCCGGGACTTGACCGTGCCCACGGGTATGCCGAGCTTCTCCGCCGCGTCGTTGACCGACCTGTCGCGCAGGATCGTCTCGTTGAGGATCTCGCGATGGGCCGGAGACAGCGATTTGAGTGCTTCTTCCACAACCACCTGGCGCAGCAGCCCCTCCATCTCGTCGGGGACGGTCAGGTTCTCCAGGGGTCCGTCGCCCGCCTCCTGCGGCCTCGACTCCTTACGCCGCCGGTCGTCGATCACGATACGTCGGGCGACGGTCGCCAGCCAGGGCATGAGGGAGGGCGTATCGGCGTCCAGCTGCCCCGAGGCTCGCCAGGCTCTGATCATCGTCTCCTGCACCACGTCCTCGGCCCACTGCCGGTCACCGGCGGTGAGGCGCACGACGAACGACAGCAGCGGCCCGTGATAGGTGCGGTACAGCTCGGAGACGACGAGTTCGTCATCCATGGGAACGGCTCCGGGAGGAGAGAGGGTGCTCAGTCGCATCATCATGCCTTCCCGTTGGAGTTCCCGTGTCGGCAGGAAGTACGGCCCGGCCGTACGCCCTGGTTCAACGGCTCGGGAAAAACCTGTTTGCGCCTCCTCCTGCCAGGTGCGTAGACTCTGCCCGTCACGACGACTGAGAGGGAGGTGAGGGACATGAGGGCCTTTCCGGTGAGCCTGCCGTCCATCAACCTCCGGGTGACCGCTCAGTAGCGCACCCGGGCTTCTCCCAAGGGTGTTCTTCAGTTGTCTTTCGACCTCATCTCGCTCGGCTGGACCGATTCCCGCGTCGCCGAGTTGCCATCGGACACCGTCCCCGCCCGCGTGGCCCGCGTAGACCGCGGCGCAGCGGAAGTCATCGCGGCGGACGGTCAACACCACGTCAAATACAGCGCCCACGTCCGCAGGGCGGCGGCGGAAAACCCCGTCGAGCTGCCCTGCGTCGGCGACTGGGCGGCCATCAGGATGCTCCCCGAGGGCCGCTACGAGCTCGACGCCGTCCTGTCGCGCACGACCGCGTTCGTCAGGGGTGGCGTCAACCGCGTCTCGCGGGGCGGGCTGTCCGGCGACGGCCAGGGCCAGGTCCTGGCGGCCAACGTCGACATCGTGTTCGTCGCGGAGCCGTCCATGCACGCCACCGACTTCGCCGACCTGGGCCGCATCGAGCGGCTCGTGGCCCTGGCCTGGGAGAGCGGCGGCACGCCCGTCGTGCTCATCACCAAGTCCGACCTGTTCGACCAGGGGCTCGAGCAGCTCCTGGACGACGTCGCCGCCGCCGCGCCAGGCGTCGACGTGCACGCCGTCTCCTCGATCATGGGGGAGGGCGTGGAGCTGGTGAGCGCCTACCTGGAGGGCTCGCGCACCGCCGTGGTGCTCGGCCCGTCCGGCGCCGGTAAGTCGACGCTCGTCAACGCGCTCGCCGACGGCGGGGTCATGGAGACCCAGCAGGTGCGCGCGGCCGACGGGCGCGGCAGGCACACCACCGTGCACAGGGAGCTCATCCCGCTGCCCGGTGGCGGGCTCGTCATCGACACGCCGGGCATCAGGCGGGTCGGGCTGTACCAGATGACCGACGGGGTCGACCTGGTCTTCTCCGACATCGACGAGCTGGCCGGGCAGTGCAGGTTCGGCGACTGCGGACACACCAGCGAGCCCGGCTGCGCCGTACTCGCCGCTCTGGAGAGCGGGGAACTGCCGGAACGGCGGCTGGAAAGCTGGCGCAAGCTCCAGCGCGAGGCCGAGTGGATGGCCTCGCGCACCGACGCCAGACTGGCCAAGGAACGCGTCAACAGATGGAAGACCATCCACAAGGAGATGCGCCGCGCCTACAAGAACCGGCCGTGAACGGGTAAGCCCAGTGCATGGGTCACCTGTTCGCTGATCGGGCCGAGGCGGGGGCTCTGCTGGCAGAGCGGCTGCTCGGCCTGCGCGCCCCCGTCGTGCTCGCCCTCCCGCGCGGTGGGGTCGCCGTGGCGCTGCCCATCGTGCGCCGGCTCGGCGGCGTGCTCGACGTGCTGGTCACCAGGAAGATCGGCTATCCGCCGACGCCCGAGCTGGGCGTCGGCGCGATCGCCGAGGGCGGCGAGCCCGTCATGGACGAGGCGCTCATGGCCAAGCTCGGCCTCGACGAGGCCGAGCTGGCCGAGGTGATCGCGGGGGAGCGGCGCGAGCTGGCCCGCCGCGTCTCCGTCTACCGGGGCGAGCGGGCGCTGCCCGCGCTGGCCGGGCGGGACGTGGTCGTGGTGGACGACGGTCTGGCCACCGGGGTCACGGCGCGGGCCGCGCTGCGTGCCGTCGCCGCCGCCAGGCCGGGCCAGGTGACGCTGGCCGTACCCGTGGGGGCTTGGGAGACGGTGCTGGCGCTGCGCGCGGAGGCGGACGAGGTGGTGGTGCTGGCCACCCCGTCCGGGTTCCGCTCTGTCGGGCAGTGGTACGACCGCTTCGACCAGCTGAGCGACGCCGACGTGGTCGCGTTGCTCTCGTGGGCCTGAACGTCTAGCGGAGTGCTGCCCAGACCAGCTTGCCTGGACCGTCGAGGGGGAGCCATCCCCAGCCGGAGCAGAGCGCCTGCACGAGCTGCAGGCCCCTGCCGTACTCGTCGTAGGAATCGGGGGCGGCCGCCGCCGGCACCGCGCTGCTCTCGTCGCTCACCGCGCACGCCAGGTGGGCGCCGCGGCAGACCAGTAACAGCTCCAGCGCGCCGCCCGCGTGCCTGATCGCGTTGGTGACCAGCTCGGAGGCGACGAGCTGGGTGTCGAAGACGGTCTCGGTCAGCCCCCACTGGGTCAGCGCCGTGGACACGAACCGCCTGGCGGCCGCCACCGGCGCCGGACGGTGGAACACCGCGACGTATCCGCCCGGGTCGACGTCAGTCAGGACCGAGCTCAACCACTCCGGCGGCGTCGGAGCGGTGTCGGCTTGCTGTCGTGCGGCGAACGTCGTCATCGTTGGGTCCCCGAGCGCAGTTTGTGGTGATCCAGTGACCATCCTTACGGGGCATAGCTGGTGATGCAAGACCCTTTCGTGCATTACCGATGCATGACTCGTTTGCACGTGCACCGGGCTATACGTTTCATCTTGTCCATGGAACACTGGGTCTTTTCCCGATCAAGGAGCTCGGCGTGGACCCAGCAGAGACGGGCCAGGTGCTCAGTCACGCACCGGGCAGCCCCACTGTCCTGCGGATCCTTCTCGGCGCCCAGCTGCGCAGGCTCCGTACGGCCGGCGGCATCTCGCGCGAGGACGCCGGGTACGCGATCCGGGCCTCCCACGCCAAGATCAGCCGGTTGGAGCTCGGCCAGGTCAGCTTCAAGCAGCGCGACGTGGCCGATCTGCTGACCCTGTACGGCGTGACCGACGCGGCCGAGCGGGAGCCGCTGCTGGAGCTGGCGCGCAACGCCAACGCGCCCGGGTGGTGGCACAAGTACGGTGACCTGCTGCCGAGCTGGTTCGAGGTCTACATCGGGTTCGAGGGAGCCGCCTCGATCATCCGTACCTATGAGAACCAGTTCGTGCCCGGGTTGCTGCAGACGCCCGCCTACGCGCGTGCGGTGATCAAGCTGGGGAACGACGACGAGCTGGACCGGCGGGTCGCGTTGCGGATGACCCGGCAGGAGCGGCTCTCCGCCGAGCGGCCGCCGGTGTTGTGGGCGGTGCTGGACGAGGCGGTCGTGCGGCGGACTCTCGGTGGGGCCGAGACGATGCGGGAGCAGATCGAGCACCTTCTTCGGATGTCCGAAAAGCCGAACGTCACGGTCCAGATCATGCCGTTCGAGCGGGGTGGGCACGCCGCCGCCGGGGGGCCGTTCTCGATCCTTCGGTTTCCTGATCGTGAGCTGCCTGACGTGGTGTACATGGAGCAGCTGACCAGCGCTCTTTACTTGGACAAGCAGGCGGAGTCCGAGCATTACATGTCGGTGATGGATCGGTTGAGCGTGCAGGCTAACTCGCCTCGGGAGTCACGGAAGTTCCTCGCAGACCTGCTGTGAATGTGGTCATAACCACCTTTTTGGGCATCGCCTATATGGAGACATGCCCGTTACCGTAGTGTCTGCCCTGCAATCACCGATGCACGTGCATCCGCACGCGAGGAGCTATGCCATGCAGGACATCCGTAACGGGGTCACGGCCAGCCGGCTTTCTGTCGCCTGGCGTAAGGGGCGCAGGAGCAATCCGAACGGGAACTGCGTCGAGGTCGCGGCGTTGCCCAACGGTGAGATCGCGATGCGTAACTCACGGTTTCCTGATGATCCGGCGCTGGTGTACACGCGGGCGGAGATCGCGGCCTTCGTCCTGGGCGCCAAGGACGGCGAATTCGACGACCTCATCGCCTGACACTCTCCACTCCGGCTCCCCATCCACTAACCCCGCCCTCCGCCTGCCCACCCACCCGCCCTTGGTCCTGCTCAAGCTGACCACCTCTGGCAGTGCCCGTCCTGCTGGGGCTGGGCTTCCTTTCGGCTGCTCTCCGTGCGGGCGGACCTCCTCTGGCCGAGCTTGCCGTCCGTGGGGGTTGCGCTCCTTTTGAAGGTCCCGCTCGTGGGAGGCCCAGGCGCGTGAGGCGCCTCTCCGGTTACCTCAGCTCCGGTGAGTGTGGTTGGGCGTCACCTCTTGGCCCTCCGGTTGCTGAGATGGTGCGCCCGGTGGGGTGCTGCTTGCGCAACCCCCAGCCAGATGCCTGGGGGTTGTGGGGTGGATGGGTGGGCGTGTCGTGACATTGTGTGTTCGTAACACAACGTAGAGTCGCCACCATGGACGCGTTGGATCTTGCGCGATGGCAGTTCGGCGTCACCACGGTGTACCACTTCCTGTTCGTGCCCGTCACGATAGGAATGTCGCTCCTGGTGGCGATCCTGCAGACCGCGTGGGTGCGCACGGGCAAGCCCCACTACAAACGAGCCACCAAATTCTGGGGCAAGCTCCTCCTCATCAACTTCGCCATGGGCGTGGTGACGGGAATCGTGCAGGAGTTCCAGTTCGGGATGAACTGGTCAAGCTACTCCCGCTTCGTCGGTGACATCTTCGGGGCTCCGCTCGCCATGGAAGCGCTCCTGGCGTTCTTCCTTGAATCCACCTTCCTCGGGCTGTGGATCTTCGGGTGGGACAGGCTGCCCAAGAAAGTGCACCTGGCCTGCATCTGGATCGTGGCCGTCGGCACCACGCTGAGCGCCTACTTCATCCTCGCCGCCAACTCCTTCATGCAGTGGCCCGTCGGCTACAAGCTCAACGGCCGCGCCGAGCTCACCGACTTCGGCGCCGTCCTCACCAACAAGGTCGTCCTGGCCACCTTCCCCCACACGATCCTCGCCTGCTGGCTGTCCGGCGGCGTGATCCTCATGGCCGTCTCCGCCTGGCACCTGGCCCGCGGCCGCGACCTCGACGTGTTCAAGCCGTCGATGCGCCTCGGCATCGTCGCCGTCCTGATCGGCTTCGTCGGCGTGTTCCTGTCCGGCGACACCCTCGGCAAGGTCATGACCGAGACCCAGCCCATGAAGATGGCCGCCGCCGAGGCGCTCTACGAGACGGCGCAGCCCGCGCCGTTCTCCCTGTTCACCATCGGCACCCTTGACGGCACCGAGCCGATCTTCCAGCTCGACGTCCCCGGCGTGCTGTCGTTCCTGGCCACCGGGTCGTTCGACGGCAAGGTCGAGGGCATCAACGACCTGCAGAAGCAGTACGAGCAGCGGTTCGGCCCCGGCGACTACCGCCCCTTCATCCCGATCACCTACTGGGGCTTCCGCCTGATGATCGGCTTCGGCGGGCTGGCGTTCCTGATCGCGCTGGTGATGTTGTGGCTGACCAGGCGCGGCCGTATGCCGGAGAAGGCGTGGATCTGGAAGGTCGCCGTCTGGGCCGTGGTCCTGCCGTTCCTCGCCCACAGCTTCGGCTGGATCTTCACCGAGATGGGCCGCCAGCCGTGGATCGTCTTCAGCCTGATGCAGACCCCCGCGGGCGTCTCGCCCGCGGTGGGCGCGGGCACGGTCCTGACGTCCCTGATCGTCTTCACCCTCCTGTACGGCGCGCTGGCCGTCGTCGAGGTCGGCCTGATGATCAAGTACGGCAGGCAGGCCCCGCCGCCGGAGGAAGAGCCACGCGACGAGGACACGCTGGCGTTCGCCTACTAGGAGAGCCTGATGGAAACACTGTGGTTCACGGCGATCGCCGTCCTGTGGGTCGGCTACTTCGTCCTTGAGGGCTTCGACTTCGGCGTCGGCATTTTGCTGCCCGTGCTGGCCCCCAAGCGCAGGAGCTCGCGACGAGAGAGCGAGGCTCGATCCGATGCCAACGAGGAGCGAAGCGGGCGCGACCATGAGCACGTCGACACCGAGCGCCGGGTGATGATCAACACGATCGGGCCGGTGTGGGACGGGAACGAGGTGTGGCTGCTCACCGCGGGCGGCGCCACGTTCGCGGCGTTCCCCGAGTGGTACGCGACGCTGTTCAGCGGCTTCTACCTGCCGCTGCTGCTCATCCTGGTGGCGCTGATCCTGCGCGGCGTGGCTTTCGACTACCGGGGCAAGCGCGACTCGGTGCGGTGGCGGGCGAACTGGGACAAGGCCATCGTGTTCGGCTCGTTCCTGCCCGCACTGCTGTGGGGTGTGGCGTTCGCCAACATCGTGCGCGGGGTCAAGCTCGACGCGCGGCACGAGTACGTGGGTTCGTTCTGGGACCTGCTCAACCCGTATGCCCTGGTCGGCGGGCTGACCACGCTGGCGCTGTTCGTCACGCACGGCGCGATCTTCCTGTCGCTGAAGACGGCGGGCGACATCAGGGACAGGGCGCGGGCGCTGGCGGTGCGGACGGGCCTGGCGGCAGCCGTACTCGCCGTGGTCTTCCTGGTCTGGACGCAGTTCCAGGGCGGCACGCTGGTCACGGTGATCCTGGCGGCCGTGGCGGCGCTGGCGTTCGTGGCGGCGCTGGGCATGGAGTTCACCGGGCGCGAAGGGTGGGCGTTCACGCTGTCGGCCGTCGCGATCGGGGTCGCGGTGATCAGCCTCTTCGCGGTGCTCTACCCGGACGTGATGCCGTCGACGATCGACCCGGCCTACAGCCTGACGATCGAGAACGCCGCGGCCACGCCGAAGACGCTGGGCATCATGACGTGGGTCGCGGTGATCTTCCTGCCGCTGGTGTTGCTCTACCAGTCGTGGACGTACTGGGTGTTCCGCCGCAGGATCAGCACGCGGGACATCCCGGTACAGCAGAAAAGCGCCTGATCAGGCAGTTGTCCCGACCGGGTTCGCCGGTCGGTGACCGGGCTCATCGGGACAACTGCGTGATCACGCGTGCAAACGTTGAAGCGCTGCCGGGTGGAGTCAGGCGGCGGAGATGCCGGCGCTGGCGGCGCGGCGCATACGACGGCGACGCTCGGAAGCGCGCTCGTCCTCGTTCAGGCCACCCCACGTGCCGTACTTCTCCGGACGGGACAGCGCGTAGTCGAGGCACTCGTTGCGGACCGGGCACTGGCCACAGATGGCCTTCGCCTTCCGCTCACGGTTGTCACGCTCGGGCTGGCGCTCGCCATCGGGGCCGAAGAAGAGCACGAGGTCCTCACCCCGGCACGCGGCATCATCCTGCCAACCCCAGCTGGGGCGCGGGCGGGCGATCTGCCGACGTACCTGAGACATGAGAAAACCACCTTCGTGAGAGGTATTTCGGTAATTGAGCCGCATTGGACGCTTTCGGCGTCACTGTTCCAACGCAAGGCAGGGCCGTGATGTTCCCGTGATCAGGTAAGCGCTGGCGTGGCGTACCGCACAGGCGAAAGCCTGTCCAGCGAGACCAGCCGGTAGGTGGTGATTGTCTCGGCGCAAGCCGTACCACCTGGTGTTTGACACACCGATGGCTCAACCACAACCTGGAACCGGACGTCCCCGACGCGCACGATGGCTTCGGTGACGTCGCCGTCCGACCTGGAGGATTCCACGGCCACCGCACTGACCGAGAGCACACCCGTATGGGCTCGGGCGAAATGCTCCACGGCTTGCAATGGCTCAGGGATGCCTGCGCGTCCCCGGAAGCGGTCGAGAATCACCTCGCCGGACCGGTACGCGTTGACCGCTGCGATCGCAGCAGCCTGAGACATGCTGCCGTAATAAAGGCCGTGTGGCAAGCACACGAGGTTGGCGGCGTACCGATCGCCGCCAACGTGTGACGTTTCCCACACTCTGTCCGGCAAAATTTCTGCCAGCCCCCGAGCGAGGGGTAGTCCAATGCGGGCGCAACACGCATTGCGCTTGGCGTGCGTGCAGACCAGAAATACCGGCTCGTCTTCAAGTATGCAGGACTCTGGGACCACTCCGGCCACCACGGCGTCCAAGTCAAGATCGTCGGGACCTGCGACGACTCCTGAGGCCAACCAGGGCTTCTCGCCTGTCGAGACGGCGACTAGCACACGGATGCCCTGGTCCCGCAGGCGGGTGCGCCTTCCTGGCCGCCTGATCAGCTGGGCCCTGATACCGCGTTCCGTCGCCCTGCGCACGAGTTCCGAGATGTTCTCGGGAAGGTCACAGTTCTCCAGATGGGAAGCGGTCCACGGCCCGTCGTGCTCGATGAGCAACCACGAGCGCGCGCCTACCGTGGCGCTGGCGAGGACCGGCTGGTCCCCGCTGTGGCACCCGGCGGGATGCTCGCACCCCCTGGCCATGATCCCCTCCACCCGTTTGAAGATTAGGTAAGACTAACCTAAGGGACAGGTGGGATGGCTGGTGGGGGTTTCAACACGCCGAAAGCGCCTGTTTCGCCGCGGGTAGGGCGGCTTCCCTGTCTTCGGGGATCAGTCCGATCCGCGTCCTGCGGTCGAGAAGGTCCCCTTCGTCCAGGGCGCCCTCGTGCCTGACCGCCCACACGAGGTCCGCGCGGGTGACGCCGGTGGGCAGGGTTTCGCCAAGCGCGGGATCCTGCCCGATCAGCTGCTGTACGGCACGCGCGTCCTCTGCGCCGACGAGGGGGAGGCGGGCGGTGATGCTTTTCGAGGCGGGTAGTCCGGCGAGGGTGACGGCGCGGTCCACCGCGTCCTCCGCCATGCGCCGATAGGTCGTGAGCTTTCCCCCCACCACGGTCACGACGCCGTTGTGGGCGAGGACGGCGTGGCTGCGTGACAGGTCGGCCGTGCGCCCGTCGGCGGCGAGCAACGGCCGCAGCCCCGCGAAGGCGCCCGCGACCTCCGCCCGCGCCACCGGACGCTCCAGCACCGAGTTCAGCACTCCCAGCAACGCGCTGACGTCCGCCTCCGGCGCCTCGGGAACATCCGGGATCGGCCCGTCGACCGGCTCGTCGGTCAGCCCCACGTACACGCGCCCGTCGCGCTGCGGGAGAACCAGAGCGAACCGGTTGCTCTCCCCCGGCAGCGGCACGTGCAGCCCCGCCCGGAGCCCGGGAAGCGTCGAGGGACGCAGCACCAGGTGGGTGCCGCGCGAGGGGCGCAGCCGTACGGACGGATCGAGCTGCCCCGCCCACACGCCGGTCGCGTTGATCACGACGCGCGCCCTGATCGTGAACTCCGACCCGCTCACCTCGTCACGGACCCTCGCCCCGCCACCGGTCAGCTCCAGCGCCCGGCACTTCGTCAGGACCATCGCCCCGCACCCGGCGGCCGTGCGCGCGATCGCGACCACCAGCCGCGCATCGTCGACCAGCCGCCCGTCCCAGGACAGCAGCGCCCCGCGCAGGCCGTACGGGCTCAGTTCCGGGGCCAGCTCGCGCGCCCGAGCGGCCGTCAGCCGCGACGGGCCGGGCAGCAGGCGGCGCGGGGTGCGCGCGGCGATGCGCAGCGCGTCGCCGAGCCGGTAGCCGGTCATGACGAGCGCGCTCTGTGCCCTGGAGACGTCCTGGGTGAGCGGCAGCAGGTACGGCTGCGCCCTGACCAGGTGCGGAGCCGTACGGCCGAGCAGGACGCCGCGCTCGACGGCGCTCTCGTAGGCGACGCCCACCTGGCCCTTGGCGAGGTAGCGCAGGCCGCCGTGGATCATCTTGGAGCTCCACCTGGATGTGCCGAACGCCAGGTCGTGCGCGTCGATCGCGGCTACCGTCAGCCCACGGGACGCGGCGTCCAACGCGGCGCCCGCCCCCGTCGCCCCCAGCCCGACGACCAGCACGTCGACGTCCTGCTCCGCGGCGAGGCCCAGCTCCCTGGTACGGCGCGCGGCGTTCAGCGAGGTGTTCATGACAGGTACCTCTCCAGGATCGTGGTGAGTTGGGCGTCGAGCGCGTCCGGGTCGAGCATCGTGGGGCCGGAGATCAGGAACGACTGGGCGACGAGCAGGATCGACGCCGCTCTGCCGCGGTCGCCGACCGCGGGCTCCAGCAGGTCGAGGATGGCCTCCTGGGTGGCGCCCCTGCGGTCGATCAGGTAGGGGAGGAGCAGCTCGGGGTCCGCCTCGACGATCTTGCGCCAGAGCGGGTGCGCGCGCAGCGCCCGTACGCCGTCCACCACCGCACGCACCGGGTCGGCCAGGTCCACGCTCGCGGCGACGCGCACCCATTCCCTGGTCATCAGGTCGCCGACCAGGGAGTGCACGTCGGGCCAGCGGCGGTAGAGGGTCATGCGCGACACCCCGGCCCTGCGCGCCACGTCGGTCAGCGTCGTGCGGCGGACTCCGTAGGCGAGCACGCATTCCAGAGCGGCGTCCAGCACCGGATCGTTGTGACGATTGGACGACATGTGTCACAGTGTAGTGGTGGAAGCCATGTTGTGGTCAGGCTGGGGCGACCCGGCGCTCGCCAAGGAACTGCCAGAGCCGATCGTCAAGCTGCTGCACGACCTGCTCGGCGTGCGCGCGCCGTCGTCGGCCGCCGTCTCTCTGGAGTGGGTACGGCTCCCGCCCGTCTCGCTGACCCCGCCGACGCTGGAGGCGTTGCATGCGATCGTCGGCGCCGAGCAGGTCCTCACAGGCGACGAGGATCGGGTGCGCCACACGCGCGGCAAATCCACGCCCGACCTGCTGCGGATGCGCGCGGGCGACGGCTCGGACGCCCCCGACGCAGTGGTGCGGCCCGCGTCGCACGACGAGGTGGTGGCCATGCTGGCGCTCTGCGCGGGCGGCTCCGCTGAGGGCGCGGGGGCCGGGCAGCGGCTGGCCGTGGTGCCCTTCGGTGGGGGGACCTCTGTCGTCGGTGGGCTCACCGCCGCTCGCGACGGGTTCGACGGCGTGGTCGCGCTCGACCTCGGCCGCATGGACCGCCTGGTCTCCGTCGACACCGAGTCGATGATCGCCGAGTTCGAGCCGGGAATCAGGGCCCCCGAGGCCGAGCGGCTGCTGGCCGCGCACGGACTCACGCTGGGGCACTTCCCGCAGTCCTTCGAGTACGCCACGCTCGGCGGGTTCGCCGCCGCCAGGTCCAGCGGCCAGGCGTCGGCCGGGTACGGGCGGTTCGACGACATGGTCGTGGGGCTCACCGTCGCGACGCCCATCGGCACCCTCGACACCGGCCGGGCGCCCAAGTCCGCAGCCGGGCCCGACCTGCGCCAGCTCGTCCTGGGCTCGGAGGGCGCGTTCGGCGTCATCACCTCGCTGCGGCTGCGGGTGCGTGCCGTACCGGAGGAGAAGGTCTACGAGGGCTGGCGGTTCGCGTCGTTCGCGGAGGGTTCCGCCGCTCTGCGGGCGCTCGCCCAGGAAGGCCCGATGCCCACCGTGCTCAGGCTCTCCGACGAGACCGAGACCATGATCGGCCTGGCCAAGCCTGACGCCATCGGCGGCGGCGACTCAGGATGCCTGGTGATCGCCGGGTACGAGGGGGCCTCCGTCGAGGAGCGCAGGCGGGCGGCGGGAGCCGTACTGGCGCGCCTTGGAGGAGAGCCGCTCGGGACCGCTCCCGGCGACGCGTGGGCGCACGGCCGGTTCTCCGCGCCTTACCTGCGCGACTCGCTCCTGGCGGCTGGCGCGACCGTGGAGACCCTTGAAACCGCGGGTTTCTGGGCGAACCTCCCCAGGCTCTACGACGCCGTACGGCTCGCGCTGCACGGCTCGCTCGGGTCGCCGCTGGTCATGTGCCACATCTCGCACGTCTACGAGACCGGCGCCTCCCTCTACTTCACCGTCGTGACCGCGCAGGACGCCGACCCCCTGGCCCAGTGGGAGGCCGCCAAGACGGCGGTCAACGAGGCGATCGGTACGGCAGGCGGCACCATCTCCCACCACCACGGCGTCGGTAGGGACCATCGGGAGGCCTACGCGGCCGAGGTGGGGCCGGTCGGCGTGGAGATCCTGCGCGCGATCAAGCAGCGGGTCGACCCCGAGGGAGTGCTCAACCCCGGAGTGCTCATCCCCTAGCGGCTTTGTCCGCCTCGGCGATCGCGGCTTCGGCCTCCCCGTGCCTGCCCAGCGCGGTGAGGACGTCGGCCAGGCAGCTCAGCGCCAGCACCAGCGGCCCGCCGCCGATCGCGCGGGTCAGCATGACCGCCTCCTCCGCGATCGGCAACGCCTCGGCCGGTCGCCGCTTCAGCAGCCGGGCGTGGACGCAGAGCGAACGCGACAACAGCGGGATGAACTCGGTGGGATCGCGGGCGGCGAGCTGCCTGCTGATCGCCACCGCCTCGCGGGCGCTCCTGACCGCGCCCCTGCCGAACGTGCCACGGGCCTGTGTCTGCGCATAGGCCAGCAGCCCCTCGACGGCCTCGACCCCCGCCGCGTTGCGCCGGGCCGCCTCGTTGAATCCGTTGCGGGCCATCGCAGCCCCCTGCCGACAACCGCTTGCTTGGCTGTCGAGGCTACCGCAAGGTACCGCCCCGTGTCGCTTGATGTACACAGAGTTCGCGCGGGAAGGGTGCGCTATCGGTAGATCACGGCAAAGATATGGTCATGGTGGAAGTCGCGGCCGAACGCGGGAAGCAGCTCTCCTCACGAGTTTCCGAGGAGGGCGCGGGCTGGAAATGCCAGCAGATCGGGTCATTCAAGTCGTTGCGTCCCAACGACCGGTCGTTCTCGTGGCTGAATCCGCGCACGTTGTGGCGCTCGCGCAACCAGATCCTGGCCGGGCTGTTCGGCGACCCTTCGGGGCAGGTGCGGGCGCGCTGGATGGAGTCGCAGCAGGCGCGCGGCGCCGACCCCTCGCTCGCGATCCGGCCCCCGGTCGGCGACACGTTCACCTTCCTGCTGATGGGCGACCCCGGCGAGGGGGACGCCTCGCAGTACGCCGTGGTCCCCGGGCTGCTCAAGCTGGGTGAGGACACCTCGTTCGCGGTGGTCGCCAGCGACGTGATCTACCCAACGGGGTCGGGCAACGAGTACTGCGACAAGTTCTTCCGTCCCTACCAGGCGTACGGCGCGCCGATCTACGCCGTGCCCGGCAACCACGACTGGTACGACGGGCTCGGCGGGTTCATGCGGGTCTTCTGCGACGCGCCGCCGCTCAAGCCCGCGCCCGACCGTGGGCTGCGCGGGCTGCTGTGGCGCAAGCCGGAGGCGATCGACGAGAAGGCGCTGGCCGAGGCGCGCAAGCTGCGCGGGGCGCCGTCCCAGCAGGCCACGCAGCCCGCGCCCTACTGGGTGATCGAGACGCCGAGCCTGCTCATCGTCGGCGTCGACACCGGCATAGCGGGCGACCTGGACAAGGCGCAGGCCGACTGGCTCCGCCGTACCTCGCTCGACCCCAGGCCGAAGGTGCTGGTCACCGGGAAGCCGATCTACACGCGCAACGACTACAAGCCGTCGCCGCTGCAGGGCGGGGGGACGATCGACGACATCGTTCGCGATCCGGCCCATCGGTACGTCGCGGCCATCGGCGGCGACGTGCACAACTACCAGCGCTATCCGGTCAGGGTGGGGGATCGGGTGATCCAGTACATCGTGTCCGGCGGGGGCGGGGCGTTCATGCACGCCACCCACACCATCCGGCGGGTGGACGTGGCGGGGGTGCATGAGGACGACTTCAAGTGCTACCCGCTGCGCGGCGACTCGCTGTCGTTCTACAGCCAGCTGTACGCCAAGCGGTTGCGGATGAAGTGGCTCTTCCTGACGCCGCGCGAGGCGTCCTGCATCATGTCCGGGCAGATCGGCAACACGCCCGTGCGGCCGATCGAGGGGCCGGTGACGATCACCAGGCGGATGCGGTGGGCGGCGCGCATCCTGGGGGCCTGGCCGTTCCCGCTGCGGCTGCCGGTGGGGACGGTGTTCCACCGCTACCTGTCCGAGCTGTCTGACTGGGACACTCCGCCGTTCTTCAAGAACTTCCTCCACGTGTCCGTCACGCCGGACACGCTGCACATCCGGTGCTTCGGGGCGACCGGGTGCCTGCCGCAGGAGATCGACCCTCCGATGGAGGACGAGGTGCGCATCAAACTGTCGTAGCCGGGTGGCACTCTGAGGGTGTGCACGTCGCCCTGACCACCAGTGAGCTGCGCCCCTTCGGGGATGCCGCCGCCGTCTCTTCCGCCGCCACCGTGCGGCAGGTCGAGGGTGACTCGCGCCCTCGGTGGGTCTGGGCGGATACGCGGGAGGTTTATCCCGACCTGTTGCGTGCCGAGGTGCGGGTGGCGCGCTGCCACGACCTGGCGCTGACCGAGCGCATGCTGCTCGCCTACGACGGCCGCATGGGCGAGCCCTATTCGGCGGCCGCCGCCTACGCGCGGCTGCACGGGCTGCCCGTTCCTGACGACGACCACGGCCCGGCCGCCAGGCAGGACACGCTCTTTGAGCCGGAACGCCCCGCGCTGGGGTCAGCCGAGGTGGTCGAGGTGTTCGAGGACCAGGCGCGGCGCATCGCCGCGCTGCCCGACCCGGCGCGCTTCCGCCTGCTGGTCGCGGCCGAGTCGGCGGGGGCGCTGGTGGCGGCCGAGATGAGCTTCTACGGCATGCCGTGGCGGCGCAGCGCGCACGACGCGCTGCTGACCGAGATGCTCGGGCCGCGTCCCGTGCACGGCATGCGGCCGGTCAAGCTGCAGGCGCTGGCCGACGAGGTGACCACCGCCTTCGGCCACCAGGTCAACCCCGACTCGGTGCAGCAGCTGGTCAAGGCGTTCAAGGCGGCCGGGGTCACGATCAAGACCACTCGGTCGCGGGAGCTCAAGGAGATCGACCACCCGGCGGTCGCGCCGCTGCTGGCCTACAAGGAGCTGTCCAGGTTCTACACCTTCCACGGCTGGGCCTGGGCCGACCAGTGGGTGCGCGACGACCGGTTCAGGGACGAGTGGGTGGTCGGCGGCGTCGTCACCGGGCGCTGGGCCACCAACGGGGGCGGGGCGCTGCAGATCCACAAGGCCATGCGCAGGGCCGTGGTGGCCGACGACGGGTGGGCGCTGATCGTCGCCGACGCTGCGCAGCTCGAACCCCGGGTGCTGGCCGCGATGGCCGGCGACCGCGGGCTCGCCGCCGCTGCCGGGGAGATCGACCTCTACTCGGCGCTGGCCAAGGCGTTCGGCGGCGAGCGCGACAACGCCAAGATCGCGATGCTGTCGGCCATGTACGGCGGGAGCAGCGGCGACGCGCCCAAGCTGCTGGCCATCATGCGGCAGCGGTTCCCGCTGGCCTACCAGTTCGTCGAGGACGCGGCCAAGGCGGGGGAGGACGGCAAGCTGGTGCGGTCCTGGCTGGGGCGCACCAGCCCGCCGCCTTCCGCGCGGTTCCGCGAGCTCGTCACGGGGCCGGACGGGGGGAAGGTGGCGCGCGACCGTGGCCGGTTCACCCGCAACTTCGTGGTGCAGGGCACGGCGGCGGAGTGGGCGCTGGCGTTGCTCGCGGTGTTGCGTGGGTTGTTGCCTGATCCGGCGCGGCTGGTGTTCTTCCAGCACGACGAGGTGATGGTGCACTGCCCGCTGGACCAGGCGGAGGAGGTCATCGGGGCGGTCACGGCGGCGGCTGCTGAGGCCACGCGGCTGCTCTTCGGCGAGACGCCGGTGCGCTTCCCGATGGAGGCGGTCGCGGTCAGCTGCTACGCGGACGCGAAATAGACCCTCACCCGAGAGCTCCCGGAACCCCAGAGAGGAGCCCCTCCCCTCACTGAGAGAGACCCCGAGAAGGACGGGATCCCTTCTCTGGGAGCTTCGGCCGTCTCGTCGGGCGCGCTGAGAGGTCGGGAGCGTGCTCTAAGCCGTGGCAGGTCCGCTGCGCAGTGCGGTGAGGGCCAGCCACAGGGCCGCCGCCGCCACCATCGCGCCCACGCTGAGGCCGAGCGCCAGGTACGAGACGCCGCCCACGATCGCCCCGGCGAGGACGGTGCCGGTGGCGCCGCAGACGTTCATCAGCAGGTCGGACACCCCCTGCACGGCGGGCCTGCGCTCGATGGCGACGGACTCGCTCAGCATCGCCGACCCGGCGACGAGCCCGCACGACCACCCGATGCCGAGCAGCGTCAGCCCGACGGTGATCTGCCAGACGGCATGCCCCGCCGTACCGGCAAGCAGGCCTGCCGCCAGGAGCAGCACCATTCCGGCCAGCAACACGGGGACCTTGCCCGCCTTGTCGGCCAGCCAGCCGACCACCGGGGACAGCACGAACATGCCCGCGATGTGCAGGCTGATCACGATGCCGATGACGCTGATGGCGGCGCCCTCGTGGGTGAGGTGCACGGGCGTCATCGACATGACGGACACCATCGCCGTGTGGCTCACCGCGATCGCGATCAGCGCGCGCCTGGCGGTCGGGGTGGTGCGGAGGATCTGCCAGGCGTCCCTGATCGTACGGTTGCCCGCCGGGTGCTGGCCGTCCGACGGCTTGAGGCTGCGCGCCAGCACCAGCGGGTCGGGACGCAGCCCGGCGACCACGACGAGCAGCGCCAGCGCGAAGGCGAGGGCGGCGAAGGCGAACGGGCCCGCCGTACCGACCAGTCCGAGCTTCCTGCCGATGGCGTCGGCGGGCTCGGCGAGGTTGGGGCCCGCGACCGAGCCGACCGTGGCGGCCCACACCACCAGGGACAGGTGCCTGGCGGCATGGCCGTCGGGGGAGAGGTCGGTGGCCGAGTAGCGGGCGGCGTAGTTGCCGGCGCTGCCGCCGCCGACGAGCACGAGACCGGCGAGCAGGAGGGGCCAGGAGGCGATGGTGATGCCGGCCACGGAGATCACGCAGCCGGTGAGGGCGGCGATGTAGGCGAGGCTGAGACCTGCGCGGCGGCCTTTCTTGCCGGCGGCCTTGGCGATGGGGAGGGCCAGGAGGGCGGCGCCCAGGACGGTCGCGGTGCCGGCGAAGCCGCTGATGAAGGCGGAGCCGGAGAGCTTGAAGACGACCACGGAACTCAACGCCAGGCCCACCGCGACACCTACGCCGCCCACGATCTGCGCTGTGGAGAGGACACCGAGGGTCCGCCGCTGAACGCTACGGACGCGCTCTGGCTGGGAAATGTCGGTATTGGTGGGGGTACTGGTCACTCGTGAAGTTTGTCATAGATCGCAGACCCGCCCCGGCCACGATCCCCTCCCCACCCCACCCGTCCGCGGGCCGCCGTCGCGACGCAGGGCCCACACACCCCCCGCCTTCTCGCCAACCCCGCTCCCCGCGTACAACCCAGGGCGGCCCCACACCGAGTGCGTGTCACCCCGGCCGCCGCATCCAGAGGCCGTAGCGGCACCACCCCAGGGCGCCGCGTCGGTGGGTCGGTGCCCGGCGCCTTGTGCGGCGGGTGAGGTGGTGTGGGGCGGCACGGGGCGACTGCGTCGGGCGCGTTGGCGTCTCTCCGCGCTGCGTGTCCCGAGGGCGCCGCTGTGTGTCCCGGGGCCCAGCGGCGCCACCTCAGGGCGCCGCGTCGGCGGGTGGGTGTGCGGTGGTGTCCGGCGCCTCGTGTGGTGCGCAAGGTGGTGTGTGCACCGGCCACCGGGCCCGCCGCGCAGATGGCTGGGGCGGTGGGGTGTGCCAGCAGGGTGTGCTGCGAACCCGAGGGGTAGGTGGGTCCTCCCAGGGTGGGTTCCCCTGGGGAGGCGGTTACAGGATGGTGATGGGGTCGTTCTGGTGGATGGTGCCGGTGGTGTCCGGGATGAGGTTCATGCCGAACCACACCTTCCCGTCCCACCGCCGGTGCTTCGCGAGGACGCGGAGCGGCTCCTTGCCCTTCTCCAACGTCGGCACGTCGATCGTCGTCATCACGCACCGCGCGCACCCACTGGCGACCCTGAACTCCACCTCCCCGATCCTGATCCGCTTCCACCGATCCTCGGCGAACGCCTCCTCCACCCCCGACACCACCACGTTCGGCCGGAACCGGGAGATGGGCAGCGGCTCAGGCAGCTCCTCCCCACGCTCCACCGCGTCCTCCGCGATCCAGTCGTTCAGCCTGTCCACCGAGGCGGTCGACGCCAGCAGCAACGGGAACCCGTCGGCGAGCATCACCCTGTCGTCCGGCATGCCGTACAGGGGATCGACCGCACGGCGGGTCGGGTCGTCGAGCCACACCAGCCGGGCAGGCGTGTCGAGCAGGGACGACAGCCAGGCGGCCGCCTCGTCGCCGCAGTCGGTGACGTCGACCGGGGTGTCCCAGACGGACACCGTACGCAGGCTGGGTGAGGGGGTGAGGGCGACGCGGAGGGGGGCGGCGTGGGGGCCGGTCAGGGTGAGGGCGCCGTCGCCGAGCTCGGCGAGGCAGGTGAACAGGCGGGGGTGCTTGCGTGCGGTCAGCATGGTGCCGTCGTCGCTGGTGACGAGGAACCGGCGATCACCGGCCAGCCCCCAGGGCTCGACCCGCGCGGTCGTCACGTCGTGGCCTCTGGTGGATTTGATGGGGTAGAGGTGGATGCTCGCCAACTTCATGCGCCGACGGTACATGGTCACGTTGAGCCGACCTGCGCACGGGTGGCGGTCGTTGTGGAGACATACCACCCCGTAGGGGGATCTGACCGCACGGACGTGCCGGATCCATCTTGCTGTACGGCGGAGCCCCGTGGAGGGCGCTGTTCCCGTACGCCGAGGGCACCGGCCAGGTCGCCGTGGCAAACTCGCGCCTCCGCAGCCGCACACTCGCGCGCCCCCGGTGTGGGAGGCAGGGCGCGTGGTTCGGGATGTGATGTGACCGGTGGCGGCGTGCTGCTGCCGGTGTGGGGCCTGCGGCGAGGAGCTTGGGGTGACGAGCTGGGGCGTCAGGGGTCAGGCGGCGGTGTGGTGGGGCGTCTGAGTGGGTCAGGCGGTGGCGTGGTGGGGCGTCTGAGTGGGGGCAGGGGGTGGCGTGGCGGGGCGTCTGAGTGGGTTGGGTGGTAGTGCGGTGAGGGGGAGCTGAGTGGGTTAGGTGTTGGGGTGGGGAGGGGGTTTGGGTCGGTCAGGCGGTGGTGTGGGGAGAGGGTTTGGGTGGGTTCAGGTGTTGGGGTGGAAGGTGTCCAGGAAGACCTTGCGGGTTTCTGCCTGGTCGTCCCACGTGAGTTCCGGGGTGGAGAAGGTGATCTTGAAGGCGGTGCTGCCGTCGATGGTCACGTAGCGGACCTGGGAGTGCATCGGCAGCTCGCCGTCCTCCACCGTGTACGTGTACTCCCAGTCGGCCGCCTTCCACCCCCGGTACTGCACCTCCTGCAGATGCACCTGGATGTACCCGGCCACCCCGCCGTCGGCCTCCTCGCGGCCGAGCTCCGACAGGCCGCCGTCCTTCTGCGCCGAGACCTGCACGACGCTGATCTTGAGGCCGCTGTCCTTGGGGCCGGTGAAGGTGGCTTCACCCCCTGTGGAGGTCATCTTCCAGGCTGCGGGCACTGCCGCTGTGAAGCCCTGGGGGGTGTACGACTTGTAGCCCTTGGGGGCGGCGCTCGCCGAACCGGCTTCTGATGGCTGGGCGCTGGCCGGGGTGTTCTTGGCTGGCTGTTCGGCGGTGGGGGTGCCGCCGCCGCCTGAGGTGAGGACGAAGGCCGCGGCCACCGCCACGCCCACTGCGGCCACGCCGGAGATGATCAGGCGGGGAGTTGGGCGGCCGTCGCGTAGCCAGCCGTTGCCCTGGTCTGTGGGTCTTCTGCGGCTTGTGGTCAGGCGGTCTTCTGTGGGGGCGGTGTGGGCGCCGGTGACTCTGCGGCCGTCGCCGGGGTCCCTGGTGCCCAGCTCTCTGGACAGGTCGCGGGAGTGTTCGCGCAGGTCGTCGGGGGACGCCAGGGGCCAGGGTGAGGAGGCGCCCGCCGAGCGGCTGTCGGTGGAGAGGGGCAGGATCGGCTGCGGGCCGGACTGGGGGCCGAAGCTGTGCGCGCCCGACTGCGGTCCCAGGGCGTGCGGGCCTGACTGGGGGCCCAGGGGGTGGGGGCCTGAAGGGGGTCCGAAGATGTGCGGGCCGGACGGGCTTCCGAAGCCGGAGGGATCTCCTGGGAGGGAGGGGTGCCCCGGGCCGGACGGGCTTCCTGGGTGGTTTCCCTGGGTGGATGGGTCGGCGAGGTTTCTGGGGGAGCCGCCCATGCGGGGCTGCGGGCCTGAGGGGGTGTCGAGGATGAACTGCTGTCCGGCCCCGGGATGCGCGCCAGACGGGTTCGGGTCACGCGACGGGTAGCCGGGGCTGGACAGGACGTCGTGGTCCTCGGCGGGTAGCCGCACCGGGCCCGACGGGCTGGTGAATGCGTCGAAAGGGGACGGCTGGCCGGGGTGCGAGCCACCCGGAGAAGCCGCGTCGAAAGCCTGGCGGGGGTCACCGGGAAATGCGGTGCCGAAGGCCTGGCGCGGGTCAGCCGGAGGAGTGCCGAAGGCCTGGCGGGCGCCATCCGAGGGCCCGGCGTCGAAGGCTTGGCGGGCGCCGTCCGATGGCGCAGCGCCGAAAGACTGGCGGGCACCGTCGGATGGTGCGGAGCCGGAGGGCTGGCGGGGGTCGACCGGCGCAGCGCCGAAGGGCTGGCGGGGGTCGGCTGCAGCGCCGTAGGGCTGGCGGGGGTCGTGAGGCTGGGCCTGGGAGGTCGGGGGGATCTGGTCGGTGCGGTAGCTGCCCGAGGAGGTCGCGTCGAAGCTACCCGGTGGCGAAGCCGCCGCGTCGAAGGGCAGGAGGTCCGTGCGGTGGCTGCCGGACGGGCTGGCGTCCGCGTCGAAGGGGCGGCCGTATCCCCCCGAGGGGCCGCCGGACGGGTCGTAAGGGACCCTGACCGGGCCCGACGGGGTTTCGACGATGCGCGACGGCATCGGGCCCGAAGGCGGATCCAGGGGCGGGAGCATGTGCATCGGAGTCGAGTCGCCCGGCGTGGGCAATGGCGAGGGGGAGGGTTCGCGGCTGCGGGGCGGCTGGGAGCCGTGGGCGCGCAGCACCCGCTCCAGAAGGTCGGCCGCCTGCGCGGCGGACATGCGCTCCGCCGGGTTCTTGCGGAGCAGCCCCTCGATGATCGGCAGCAGCGCCCCGGCCCGCTGAGGACGCACCGGCTCCTGGGTCAGGACGGCGCCCAGGACGGCGATGGCGTCGCTGCCCTCGTACGGTGGCCGTCCCTCGACCGCCGCGTAGAGGGTCGCGCCGAACGACCACAGGTCGGCCGCCTGGTTGATCGGCTGCCCGGAGAGCCGCTCCGGCGGGATGTAGGCGGGTGACCCCATGAGGAGACCCGTCTGCGTGATCGTGACGTCACCCTCGATCGCCGCGATACCGAAATCAGTCAGCACAACTCTGTCAGCTGTCAGCAGGACGTTGCCGGGCTTGACGTCGCGGTGCAGGATCCCGGCGGCGTGCGCGTGGCGCAGCGCGTCGAGCACGCGGATGCCGATCTCGGCCGCCTGGGCGACGGGCAGCGGACCGCTCTGCCGTACGGCCTGCTCAAGGGACCACGCGCGGACGAGCTCCATGACGATCCACGGGCGCCCGTCCTCCTCGACGACGTCGTGGACGGTCACGATGCCCGGGTGGGTGAGGCGCGCGGCCGACCGGGCCTCGCGCAGCATGCGCCGGTGGGCGACCTGCTTGCCCGCATGGTCGAGCCCGAAGGGGAGGATGAGCTCCTTGACCGCCACGTCCCGGTCGAGCAGCACGTCGTGGGCGTGCCACACCATGCCCATGCCGCCCCTGCCGACGGGCGACATCAACCGGTAGCGCCGTCCGATCAGGCGGCCCTGGCTCTGCGGGGAGCCCCCCTGCGCGAGCAAGCGGTCCGCCGACATCTCCGCCCCCCAACTCCAGCCTCACCAGAAACATGCAACGCGTGATTCTTGCAGATTATGAGGTTGGACACGATATAGGGCGTTCATTGCGCAATAACAAGCGATATCGGGATTACACAGCGCGCTTGACGTGCTGAAAGGCGGTTTATCAGAAACGATCACTTACCGAATGCAAGTGCATTGATCGCCTGTGTGAACGCCTCGGCAGGCGGGCTGACCAGGCCCGCTCCGACCTGGCCCGTTCCCGCGATCCGCCCGGCGATCCCGGTGTTCACCACGGGCAGGATGCCCGTTCTGGCGATGAGCGTGACGTCGATCCCGACGGGCGTGCCGCGGAAGCCGAGCCCCGGGATCTGGTAGGCGGGATGCTCGGCCAGCGTGATCTCGTACATGGACCTGGTGGCCGCGATCGCGTCCTCGACCTCGCCCCCGACGAACCTGACGATCGCCGGCGCGGCGGCCATCGCGAAGCCGCCCAGACCGGCCGTCTCGGTGATCGTGGAGTCGCCGATGTCGGGGTTCGCGTCGGCCGGGCCGTACGCGCCGAGGTAGAGGCCGTCGGGTATGCCGGCGGGGCCGGTGAACCAGCGGTCGCCCAGCCCGGACACCTGCACGCCGAAGTCGGTGCCGTTGCGCGCCATGGCCACGACCAGCGTGGAGCCCGGGATGTCGCGCGCGGCGTCGGTGCTGACCTTGGCCGCGGCCATCCCCGCGTTGAGGAAGAAGTGGTCGTTGCCGTTCATGAACCGCAACACCTCGGCCGCCTGCCTGGGCGCCGCCTCGACCACGGCGGCGGCCAGCTCGCGCAGCAGGAGGGAGGTGGCGGCGCGGTTGCGGTTGTGCAGCTCGTCGCCCATCTGCAGCGCCTGCGCGATGAGCGAGCGCAGGTCGATCGGGCCGGTGATCTTCAGGGCGGCGGCGAGCACCGGGCCGAGTACCCGGTCCATCCAGCGCAGCCGGTCGATCACCTCCTGCCCGTAGGCGCCGTAACGCAGGACCTTGCCCAGGCCCTCGTTGAGCGAGCAGTAGGCGGTGCCGCCGTGCTCGGCGTCGCGCACCTCGAACATCCACATCGACGGCGTCACCACCCCGGCCATCGGGCCGACCGTCCCGTGGTGGTGGCAGGGCTCCAGGGCCACGCGCCCGGAAGCGAGAGCGGCCACCGCTGAAGCCTCGTCGGTCGCGTGCCCCTCCAGCAACATCGCGCCGATGAGCGCCCCGCGCATCGGGCCCGAGGCGCGCTCCCACTCCAGGGGCGGTCCGGCGTGCAGGAACGTCCCGTGTGGCAGGATCTCGGCGGCCTGCCGTACCCCGACGAGCTGGGGGCGGGCTGTGGTCAGCCGGGTGGCGGCCAGGGAGTTGGCCGCGGGCCTGCGCGGGTCGGCGAGGACCTGGGCCAGCGCGGCCGCGGTGCCGGGCAGCGGCGGGCGCCACTCGACGCGGGTGGTCCGTACGGCTTGCGCCGCCAGAGCCTCGTCGAGCAGCGAAGCGCCGACCGTGATCACGTGCGGAGGGTTCTCGAGCAGCGTCACAGGAGGCTCCTGACGGCCTGGGCGTTGGAGGTGAAGACCGCTGCTCCCGCCTCGCGCAGCGCGGCCGCCTGGCGGTGCAGCCCCTGCGGATCGCCCTCGGTGCCGATGAGCGCCACGACCACGGCGCTGCGCGACGCGGCGATGGCGGGGGCGAGCCCGGCGGCCGGATCGGGGTCCGCGCCGTGGCCCAGGACGACGTCCATCAGCACCACGCCGCCCGGTTCCACCCGTTCCAGGGCCTCCAGGCGCAGGGTGGGGTCGATCATGGGGTGGGCGCGGCCGCGGGTGTAGGCGTCGTCGCCGAAGTCGGTGAACGTCCCGGAGCCCGCGATCAGCTCGGCCTCCTTGCAGAGGGTGCCGCCCGAGTAGAGCCCGGTGATGGGACCTTTGACCGCGGTGCCCCAGGACGGCCAGACAGGTACAGGAACGCCGAGCGTGCGCAGGACCTCTTCTGTGGCCGAGGTGAGATCCGTGGTGCCCAGCAGCGCCGGGACAACCGGCGTGCGCAGGCTGTCAACCACGGCCTGCACGGCTCGTGCGGCCTCTGGGGCGGGCGGCTTGGAGATGAGGACGATCAGCTCGGTGCCCGGATCGTCGTCGAGCATGCGCAGAGCCCTGATCGTCGAAGCGCCCCCGACCTCGGCCGACAGGTCGCGCCCCCCGGTGCCGAGCACGTGGCTGACGCCGACCCCGGCCAGGTCGAGCAGCGACACCACCTGCTGCGCCCCCGTCCCCGACGCGGCGACCACCCCGACCGGCCCCGGACGTACGACGTTGGCGAAGCCGAGCCCGGCGCCCGACACGATCGCGGTGCCGCAGTCCGGCCCCATGACCAGCGCCGTCGCGCGCTGCTTCAGCAGCACCTCCTGCTCCAGCGAAACCCCGTCACTGAAGATCATCACCGGCAGCCCCGCCTCGACCGCGTCCAGCGCCTCGGCGAAGGCGTGCTCCCCCGGCACCGACACCAGCACCAGATCGCCCCCCGACCGGATCGCCGACCTGGTGGTACGGGGCGGCTGCTCCACGGCAGGTCCAGTGGTTCGTACGGCGAGCAGCCGGTCGAGCTCGTCGGCAGCGGAGGTGACGTCGCTGCCGCGCAACGCGATGAACAGGTCGGCCGGCTCGGCGGCGGGCAGCTCGAACGCCAGGTCCCTGGCGAGCCCGAGGTTGAGCTCCGTGGCCATCGCGACGATCGCCACCTCGACGTACGGCAGAGCCGTCAGCGACTGGCTGACCCGCATCAGGCTCACCGAGTCGTGATAAATCCCTTTCCGTACGAGGACGAGATCGTTCATGCCATTCCCCCCAACGCCAGCACGGACGCCACCCCGATCGCGACCCCCTGAGCCAGATCGGCGCCCGACGTGTGTCCCAGCCGCCGCAGCCGCAGCAGCGCCGGCTCCAGCGCCCCCCTGCCGGTCAGCGCGCGCAACACCGCCGTGACCTCGGGGCTCGCCTCACCGCGCGCCGCGCAGTGCAGCAACGTCGCCGAGATCGGCGTCGTGCGGGTCCCCGCGTCGAAGGTGACCGCGGCGGCCAGCCAGTCGGCCAGCCACACCGCCCTGCCCACCCGCGCCGCCGCGCCCACGTGCCTGAGCGTCACCATCAGCCCGGCCAGCACGTCGTCGCCGCTCGGCGTCAGCCCGGGGCCGAGCCCGACGAGCTGCTCGGCCGCCGTCAGCGCGCCGACGAGCGACCCGGAGGCGCACCCCTCGGCGAGGAGGTCGATGGCGCCGTTGCCCAGGAGTCCCGGCGGGCGCTCCGCCACAGGAGACAGCAGCGGTACGGCGAGCGCCAGCCGTACCAGATCGACGGGACCGAGCGGCGGCGCCGGATCCCAGTAGCGGCGGGCGCGCAGGCTCAGCCGCCCCAGCTCGACCGTGCCGTCGCCCACCGAGGCGTCGTCACCCACAGTGACGTGCGGAAGATCGCCGGAGAGCAGCACCGAGTTGGGCAGCCGGGTGGCAGCGCCGGTGATCACCGCGATCACGGACGGCTCCAGATCGGTCCTGACCTCGAGATACACGCCTGCGGGAAACGCGGCGAGCACCCGCGCCGGGCGTCTGGGCGCGTCCAGGAGCGGACGGACCGCCGCGCTGGCCGCCCCCGTCACATGCGTGCGCACACGCCGCGCGTGGGTACTTACCGTCACAGGGCCTCCCAATCGATCCTGGACCTGACCGTAGAACGGCCTCCGAACCCTCCGTACGGAGAAATTTGCCAACAGTCCGCCAGAAGGTTGGCTCTTCCTGACAGACGGCTTCATCGGTAACAATCGCCTCATGGAGCCCCCCGTTCGCCTGGCCAGCACCGGAACGATCATCCACGGAGTCTCCGTGGGCGAGGTGCTCGGCGTGTCGACACTCGCGGAGGCCAGGCTCATCGCGGGGGAGAGCGGCCTCGGCCGGATCGTGCAGCGCCTCAACGTCATGGAGGTGCCCGACATCCTGTCGTGGGTGAAGCCGCACGAGTTGCTGCTCACCACCGGCTACCCCCTGCGCAACACCCCGCAGTCCCTGGACCGCCTGGTGGCCGACCTCGACGAGCGCGGCCTCGCCGCCCTGGCGATCAAGCTCGGCCGCTACGTCGACGAGCTGCCCGATGAGATGGTGGAGCAGGCCGACCGGCTCGGCTTCCCGCTGATCCTGCTGCCCAACGACGTCGGCTTCGACGACATCCTCAACCAGGTGCTCACCGACATCCTCAACAGGCAGGCGGCCGTGCTGGTGCGCGCCGAGGAGGCGCACCGGGCGCTGGTGCAGGTCGTCCTGGCCGGTGGCGGGCTGAACGAGGTCGCGGCCGAGGTCTCCGGGCTGCTCGACGTCTCCGTCGCGGCGCTGGACGGCACGGGCCGGGTGCTGGCGTCGGCCGGGCCGCCCGAGCACGTCGCCGCGATGCGCGACCAGGGTCCTGGGACGTTCGCCTCCGTGCCCGTGGTGGCGGGCGGGCACCACCACGGCAGGATCGTCGCCTTCAGCCCGGCCGGCGCCATCCGCGACAGCGACATCGGCATTCTGGAACGTGCCGCCACGGTCGCCGCGCTCGTGGTGACCAGGCAGGAGGCGGTCAACGCCGTCGAGAGCAAATACCGCGCCGACTTCCTGCGCGACGTGCTCACCGGCCGCGCCGGATCGGCGGAACGGATCAGGACCAGGGCCAGGGCGTTCGGCTGGGACCTCGAACGCCGCATGACGGTCGCCGTCGCCGAGCTCGACCCGGAGAGCGACGAGCGCAGCGCCCAGGACCGGCTCGTCGTCTCGTGGACCAACGCGATGCGCCGCCACGACCTGCGCGGCGCGGTCGCCGGGTTCTCGCACGAGGTGGTCGCGGTGATCGACGCCTCCCTCGACGCCGCCAGGGTGGCCAAGGACGCGGCCTCCGCGTTCGCCGACGCGCTGCCCGCGACGTTCTCCACGGGCACCTCGCGGGTGTGCACGGGGCCCGAGACGCTGCCCGAGGCGTACTCCCAGGCGCTGAAGGCGGCCAGGGTCGGGCGCCAGTTACACGGGCCGGGCGCGGTCGCGCACTTCGACCAGCTCGGCGTCTACCGGCTGCTCTCCCTGGTCAACGACACCGACGAGCTGCACGCCTTCGTGCGGGAGACGCTCGGACCCCTCGCCTCCGACGACGACGCGGAGAACGCCGACCTCCGGCGTACGCTCCAGGTTCTGCTGGAGACGAACCTCAACGTGGCCGAGACCGCGCGGCGGCTGCACTTCCACTACAACACCCTGAGATACCGGATCGGGAAGCTGGAACGGCTGCTCGGCAACTTCACCGACGACCCCCACCTGCGGCTCAACCTCACGCTGGCCCTGCACGTACTCCGCATGCGGGGGATCTAGGCTGGGTCCGTGGACGTGACCTTCGAGCTGCAGACCGAGTACATCCCGCTGTGTGACCTGCTGAAGTACGTGGGGGTCACCGAGACGGGCGGGCTGGCCAAACACCTGATCGCCGAGGGGTTCGTGTCGGTGGACGGCGAGGTCGAGCTGCGCAAGACCTGCAAGATCCGCGCCGGGCAGGTGGTGACGGGGGACGGGTTCACCGTCCACGTCGAATAGCCTCCGCGTGGCTTCCCTGCCAACGGCGAAACCCGTCGTGAAATGGGAAGATGTGGAAACTGCACGGCGACGGCAAGCACCTGCGCGCCGGTGAGGTGGTCAGGCCGGACGAACGGCTGAGCTGGCCGCGCATGGTGGGCTTCGGCGCCCAGCACGTGATCGCGATGTTCGGCGCGACGTTCGTCTTCCCCCTGGTGATGGGGTTGAACGCGAACCTGGCCGTGATGATGTCCGGCGTCGCGACGATCCTGTTCCTGCTCATCGTGCAGGGCAGGATCCCGAGCTACGTGGGGTCGAGCGCGTCGTTCGTGGGCGCGGTGGCGGCGATCAGGGCGGCCGGTGGGGGAGACGGTACGGTCACCGGTTCCCTGCTGGCGGTCGGGGTGGTGCTGGCGCTGGTCGGGCTGGCCATCCACCTGCTGGGGATCCAGATCATCCACCGGATCTTCCCGCCCGCTGTGACCGGCGGGGTGGTGATGCTCATCGGGTTCGGGATGGCTTACGTCGCGGCGGACGTCTACTGGCCGAAGGACCCGTGGGTGGCGTTGCTGACGATGCTGGCCGGGTTCTTCTTCATCGGGGTGTTCCGCGGGTTCCTGGGGCGGATCGGGGTGTTGCTCACGCTGGTCTTCGGGTTTCTTTTGTCGTGGGTGCTGGATCTTTTCGGCGGGCCTGTACGGATAGATCTGGGCAAAGTCGGGGAGGCGGCCTGGGTGGGGTTGCCGGAGCTCCACGGGCCGGTCTTCGAGGTGTCGGCGATCATCCTGGTGCTTCCCGTGGTGATCGCGCTGATCGCGGAGAACGTCGGTCACGTCAAGGCGGTCGGGGAGATGACGGGTGCGGACGTCGACGGGTACATGGGGCGCGCCGTCCTGGCCGACGGGGTCGGCACCGTGGTCTCCACCGCTGTCGGCGGTCCTGCCACCACCACGTACGCGGAGAACATCGGCGTCATGGCGGCCACGCGCGTCTATTCCACGGCCGCCTACTACGTGGCTGCGGTGATCGCGATCCTGTTCGGGTTGTGCCCGAAGTTCGGCGCGCTCATCGCCGCCACTCCGGGTGGGGTGCTGGGCGGTGTCACCACGATCCTTTACGGGATGATCGGGTTGCTCGGGGCGAAGATCTGGATCGAGAACCGGGTCGACCTGTCGGCACCGGCCACCATGGTGCCGGTCGGCGCGGGCATCATCTGCGCCGTGGGGCCGGTCGCCTTTCCGGTCACGGACACCTTCGCGCTCAGCGGGATCGCCCTCGGGACCATCGTGTTGCTGGGCGGCTACCACCTGCTCCGCGCGATCACCCCAACCACGGAGAGCGCCTGACAGAAAGACCTCCCCTCACGAGGAGGTCACCCTCACGTGGAGGTCACCCTCGTGTGGAGGTCGTCCTCGTGGAGGCTCTCCATAAAGGTCCTTCCCTCATGAGAAGAGGGGAGGGTCTCCTCACAGGGGGTTCTGGGCGCTCTTGAGGTGAGGGGTCATTTTGGTCGGGGTTTACGGCCTCACTGGTGTGAGGGCTCTTTTTGGCAGATCATGCCGGTGTGGGCTCGCCCAGACGGGCCTAATGTGCCCGCAACAGTGCGAGTCGGGGGCCGGAGCGACCTAAGGGGCTCTCATGGTTTTGGGTTGGACCAAACACGGCGACGGCAAACATCTGGCTCCCGGAGAGGTCGTCAGACCCGACGAACGGCTGACCTGGCCGCGCATGGTGGGCTTCGGCGCCCAGCACGTGATCGCGATGTTCGGCGCCACGTTCGTCTTCCCCCTGGTGATGGGGCTGGACCCGAACGTCGCCATCATGATGTCCGGCGTGGCGACGATCCTGTTCCTGCTGATCGTCAAGGGCAAGGTGCCCAGCTACCTGGGCACCAGCGCCTCGTTCGTCGGCGGCGTGCTGGCGATCAGGGCCGGGATCGACAACGCCGGCACGGACGCGATCGTCACCGGCGCCATCCTGGTGGTGGGCCTGGTGCTGGCGCTGGTCGGCGTCGCCATCCACTTCCTCGGCGTACAGATCATCAACCGGATCTTCCCGCCGGTCGTGACCGGCGCGGTGGTCATGCTCATCGGGTTCGGCCTGGCCTACGTGGTGGCCGACTTCTACTGGCCGCAGGACCAGTGGATGGCGCTCATCACGATGCTCATCACGTTCGTGATGGTGGTCGCGTTCAGGGGGTTCGTCGGCCGCATCGGCATCCTGCTCGGGCTCGTCGCGGGCTTCGTGCTGTCGTGGGGCTGGGACAAGGCCATCGGCATGGTCCCCGCCTACAGCGACGGCACGCTGAAGATCCCCGCGCACTTCCGCGTCGACTTCACCGCGGTCGAGAAGGCCGACTGGATCGGGCTGCCCAACTTCCACCTCCCCGACTTCAAGACCTCCGCGGTGCTGCTGGTGCTGCCCGCGGCGATCGCGCTGATCGCGGAGAACATCGGCCACGTCAAGGCCGTCGGCGAGATGACGCAGACCGACGTAGACCCGTACGTGGGCCGGGCGATCGCGGCGGACGGCGTCGCGACCGTGGTCACCAGCGCGGTGGGCGGCTCGCCGACCACCACGTACGCGGAGAACATCGGCGTCATGGCGGCCACCAAGGTCTACTCCACGGCCGCCTACTACATCGCGGGCATCATCGCGATCCTGTTCGGGCTGTGCCCGAAGTTCGGCGCGCTGGTCGCCGCCACGCCGAGCGGCGTGCTCGGTGGCGTCACCGTCATCCTCTACGGGATGATCGGCCTGCTCGGCGCGAAGATCTGGATCGAGAACCGGGTGGACTTCGCCGATCCGGTGAACATGGTTCCCATCGGCGCGGGCATCATCCTGGCGATCGGCCCGGTGAAGCACCTCATCAGCGGCGACTTCCGGCTGGAGGGCATCGCGTTCGGCACGATCGTGGTCGTGGGCGGCTACCACCTGCTGAGATGGATAGCCGGGACGCGCAGCACTGAGGTCAAGGAGCCGATCGGGTGAAGCCACCGCCGTTCGAGTACCACGCGCCGCGCGAGCTCGGCGAGGCCCTGGAGGTCCTCGCGGGGACGGGCGCGCACGGCAAGGTGCTCGCCGGCGGGCAGAGCCTCATCCCGCTCATGAACATGCGCCTGGCCGCCCCCGAGCACCTGATCGACATCAACCGGCTGCACGCGCTGGCATATGTGGACCAGGGGCTCGACGGGGTGACCATCGGCGCTTTGACCAGGCATTCGGCGGCGTTGGGCGGGCATCCGCTGCTCGACCAGGCGCTGCGGCACGTGGCCCACCCGGTGATCCGCAACCGCGGCACCGTGGTGGGCTCGCTCGTGCACGCCGACCCGGCGGCGGAGCTGCCCGCCGTGCTGGCGGTCCTCGAAGGGTCCGTACGGCTGGCGCGGTATGAATCCAGCGGATTCACCCCGCGAAAACCAAGCGACGCCATCACCGCCGGGTATCGGGACGTCCCTGCCGCCGAGTTCTTCGTAGGGCCGTTGGAATCGGCGCTGCAGTCCGGTGAGCTGGCCGTGTCCGCATATTTCCCGAACCTTCCCCCGAGGACCGGCAGCGCCTTCCGCGAGCTGGCCAGGCGCCACGGCGACTACGCGCTCGCCGGGGTGTGCGCCGTCGTCACCCTCGACGAGGACCTGCGGGTCGAGCGCGCCAGGACCGCCTGCATCGGCGTCGGCCCCGTCCCCATGGTGGCCGACGTCACCGAGCAGTGCGCCAGACGCCCCGTCTCGACGGTCGACTGGCGTTCGGTGGCGCGTGCCGTACAGGAGAGCACAGAACCGGAGGCGGACATCCACGCGACGGCCGAGTACAGGAGACACCTGGTGGGCGTGCTGGCGGAACAGGCGCTGAGGGAGGCGGCCCGTGCAGCGGCATGAGATCACGCTGGTCGTGAACGGCTCGGCCAGGCAGGTGAGCGTCCCCGCGCGCCGCCTGCTGTCCGACTGCCTGCGCCACGACCTCGGCCTGACCGGCACGCACGTCGGGTGCGAGCACGGTGTGTGCGGGTGCTGCACGGTGTTGCTGGACGGCGAGCCGGTGCGGTCGTGCCTGACGTTCGCGGTGAGCGTGGACGGCGCGGAGATCACCACGGTCGAGGGGCTGGCGGGGCCGGACGGGATGTCGCCCGTGCAGCGGGCGTTCGCCGAGTGCCACGGCCTGCAGTGCGGCTTCTGCACCCCGGGCTTCCTGTGTACGGTCACCGCCCTGCTGCGCGACAACCCGGCGCCGAGCGACGAGGAGGTCGTCGAGGGCATCTCGGGCAACCTGTGCCGCTGCACCGGCTACCAGAACATCGTCAAGTCGGTCCACCGCGCGGCCGAGCTCATGGCGGAGGAGGCCTGATGTTCGGGGAGCGGGTGCAACGCGTCGAGGACCCCAGGCTGCTCACCGGCCAGGGCCGTTTCGTGGACGACCTGGGACAGCAGGCGGTGGGCGTCGCCTTCGTGCGGTCGCCGCACGCGCACGCCCGCATCCGCGACATCGACGTGAGCCAGGCCCTCGACGTCGAGGGCCTCATCGCCGTCTACACCTGGGAGGACCTCCCGGAACGGCTCGCGCAACCCCTGCCGCTGCTCATCCCGCACCCCGCACTCACCCACGCCCGCACGGCGTACCCCCTGGCCAGGGACGTCGTCAGGCACGTCGGCGAGCCCGTCGTCATGGTCGTCGCCGCCGACCGCTACCTCGCCGAGGACGCCTGCGCGCTCATCGAGGTCGACTACGAGCCGCTCAAGCCGGTCGTCGGCCTGGAGGACGCCGCCCAGGGCGCGGCGCTCGTGCACGAGGACGTGCCGGGCAACGTCGGCGCGCACCTGGTCCAGGAGGTCGGCAACGCCAGGGAGGCGATCGAGACCGCCGCGCACACGCTGGCCTTCCGGCTCGACATCGAACGCAGCGCCTGCACCCCGCTGGAGGGGCGCGGCGTCTACGCCCGCTGGGACGGCCAGGACCTGCGGGTCTACTCGAGTACCCAGACCTCCACCAGCGTCAGAATGGCGATCGCCGCGAAACTGAACCTGCCGCTTCCGCATGTGGAAGTGATCGCTCCCGACGTCGGCGGCGGGTTCGGCGTGAAGATCGTGCACCCGTGGCCAGAGGAGCTGCTGGTGCCGTGGGCGGCGATGACGCTGGGCCGCGAGGTCAAGTGGGCCGAGGACCGGCGCGAGCACTTCATCTCCAGCGCGCACGAGCGCGGCCAGGTGCAGTACGTGCGGGTCGGGTTCGACGACGAAGGGCGCATCGAGGGCCTGGAGGTGACGATCCTGCACGACCACGGCGCCTACACGCCGTACGGGATCATCGTCCCGATCATCACCTCGACGCAGCTGCTCGGGCCGTACAAGATCGGTGCCTACCGGGTGGAGTTCAGCTCGATCTACACCAACACCGTGCAGGTCACGCCGTACAGAGGGGCGGGTCGCCCGCAGGGCGTCTTCTGCATGGAACGCACCATGGACAAGATCGCCCATTACCTCGACCTGGACAGGACCGCGGTCCGCGCGAACAACTTCATCCAGAACGACGAGTTCCCCTACGACCAGGGTCTGATCTTCCAGGACGGGCGGCCGCTGATCTACGACAGCGGCGACTACCCCGAGATGCTCCGCATGATCAAGGAGCTGATCGGCTGGGACACCTTCGAGCAGCGGCCGGGCCTCGGCATCGGGATCGGCTGCTACGTCGAGGGGACCGGGGTGGGACCGTACGAGGGCGGACACGTGCAGGTGACCTCGGACGGCCGCGTGCACGTGTCCACGGGACTGACCTCCCAGGGCCAGGGGCACGAGACGGTGTTCGCGCAGATCGCCGCGACCGAGCTGGGCGTCCCGATCGAGCGCATCAGCGTCGTCACCGGCGACACCCGCCGCTTCGGGTACGCCGTGGGCACGTTCGCCTCGCGCGCCGCCGTGATGAGCGGCAACGCCATCGCCCTGGCCTGCAAGAAGGTGCGCGACAAGGCGCTGCGCATCGCGGGTGAGGCGCTGGAGGCGGATCCCGCCGACCTGGAGATCGTCGACGGCGTCGTCCGGGTCAAGGGGGCGCCCGAGGCGACCATCCCGCTGTCCACGGTCGCCGTGCTGTCCAACCCGCTGCGCTACGCCTTCGACGAGGAGACCTCGAAGGCCACCCAGTTCGCCTCGGCCTCGGCTGGACATCCGGACCGGGCTCCTGTCGCGGAGGGGGAGGAGCCCGGTCTGGAGGGGCGCGACTACTACTCGCCGATCCGCTCGACGTTCGCGTCGGGGATGCACGCGGCGATCGTGGAGACCGACCCGCTGACCGCGGAGATCCGCGTCCTGCGTTACGCGGTCGTGCACGACTGCGGCAAGCTGATCAACCCGATGATCGTCGAGGGGCAGATCCACGGCGGCGTCGCGCAGGGCATCGGCGGGGCGTTGTACGAGCGGATGGTCTACGACGGGGACGGGCAGCTGCTCAACGCCTCGTTCATGGACTTCCTCATGCCGTACGCCACGGAGATCCCGCACATCGAGACCGCCCACCTGGAGACGCCGTCGCCGCTCAACCCGCTGGGCATCAAGGGCGCGGGGGAGGCGGGGGTCATCCCGGTCGCCGCGGTGATCGCGAGCGCGATCGAGGACGCCGAGGGCATCGAGATCGACCGCATGCCGATCTCGCCGTCGGAGCTGTTCCACCTCAGGGCTCGCTAGGGCGACCTCACTTGGCGTCCCTGAAGATCGGCCCGCGGGCGAGCACGGGCGCGAGCAGGTCGGGGTCGATCTCCTCTGACTCGTCCACGGGTACGGCCCGCCGCCCGTGATAGCCGATCAACACCCTGACCCGGTCGTCGAGGTAGTAGGCGCCGGCGACCACCTCGCCCAGCGCGGCCATCGCCTCAGGGTCGAGGTCGCGCAGGAACGCGCACGGATCCTCGTCGGCCGCCTCGGCCAGCAGCGTAACCAGCGGCCCGCACAGGTCGGGCCGCACGTCGAGCACGTAGTCGACGCCGCCCTCCGGAACCCCGGCGGCGGACGCGGCCGGCATGCCGTCCTCGGCGGGGATCAGCAGGTCGGCCAGGGCGGACAGGGTGGCGCGCTCGGCTGGATCGAGCCGGAACACTAGAGCACCTCCTGCGAGCGGCGCCGCGCGATGAGCGCCTCGGTGAAGTAGAGGGACAGGGCGGCGATGGTCGCCGTCGGGTTCATCCCGGACGAGGTGGGCCAGACGCTGCCGTCGAACACGTAGAGGTTGCGCACGTCATGGCTGCGGCCGTACGGGTCGACCACGGAGGTGTCCGGGTCGGCGCCCATGACCGCCGTGCCGAGCTGGTGCCAGCCCGTGCCCCTGATCTGCGGCGCGGTCATCGTGGCGTACGCGCCCGCCGCCTCCAGCGACTCGCGCGCCCGCTCCAGGTGGAAGTCCATGAGCCGGTCGGAGTTCTCGCTCACCCGGTAGACCACCTTCGCGGCGGGCAGGCCGTCGGAGTCGGTGGCGTCCTGGTCGAGCTCGACCCGGTTGGAGGCCTCGGGCAGGTCCTCGGCGATGATGCCCCACATGGCCGAATGGTCCACCCGGCCGCGCACCCCGCGGTGGAAGCCGGAGCCCCACACCGGGTTGTCGCCCCACGGCCAGGAGCGGGTGGCGTTCACCGGGCCGCCGGTGGGCTGCAGCCCCCACTTGGCGCCGCGCACGAAGCCGCGCGAGGTGTCGGTCTCGTAGAACTCCAGGGAGTGCAGGTGCTGGCCCCACGGGCCGTGCGAGCTGTGCAGGTTCTCCTCGAACAGGCCGGTGACCACGCCGAACGGGTGCAGCATGAGCCGCCTGCCGACCAGCCCAGAGGAGTTGGCCAGCTCGGAGAGCAGCAGGAGCCTGGGCGTGCCGATGCCGTTCGCGCAGAGGATGACGACGGACGCTTCCAGCAGGTGCTCCACGCCTGATCTGTCCACCCACTCCACGCCGCGGGCGACATTTCCCTCCATGACCACGCGGCGGGCGCGGGCGCCGGTGATGAGGGTGACGCCGAGGCGCTGGCAGAGCGGCCAGTGGGTCAGGTCGACGCTCGACTTGGCGCCGTCGGCGCAGCCGTACAGGCAGGCCGCTCTTTGCACGCACGGCGAGAGCGCGCCGTACGGGCGCGAGGCGATCGCGTTCGGCCCGGGCCACCAGTGCCAGCCGAGCTCGTTGTGCGCCCGCGCCACCCGCTCGCCCATCGCGCCCAGCGGCAGCGGAGGCAGGGGCGGGCCCTCGCCCGGCGGGAACGCCGGGTCGCCCGCGAGCCCGGAGACGCCGAAGTCGCGCTCCACCCGCTCGTAGTAGGGGCGCAGGTCGTGGTAGGTCATCGGCCAGTCGTCGGCCACGCCGTCCAGGGTGCGGACGCGGAAGTCAGAGGGCAGGTTGCGCTGCCAGTGCGCGGCGTAGATGACCGTGCCGCCGCCGACGCCGTTGTAGCAGAGCACGTCGATGTCGGAGTCGTCGGTGTTGATCGGGTAGTCGGCGGGGTTGGCGCGGACGTTGGGGTTCCACTCCCACGCGGTGCCGGTGTTGATCTCGAAGTCCGGCTCGGCAGCGCGGGCCTGGCCGTAGTCGGGCCAGTCGCCCTGCTCGAGTACGGCGACGCGGAACCCGGACTCGGCCAGCCGCTTGGCGGCGACCGCCCCGGAAGGCCCGGCACCCACGATGCAGACGTCGTAGTCCACTTGATTCACCTTTCGCGGAAAGCGGTTCCCCGTCAAGGCTCTGCCATAGTTCTCCTCATGGATCTGGCCTGGAAGCAGCTCACCACCCTGCCCGTGGAGCTGGCCGAGCTCGACGGGGTGGAGGAGCTGCTGCTCGACGGCAACCAGCTCACCTCGCTGCCCGTGGAGCTGGAGACGCTGACCGCGCTGCGCGCCCTGCACCTCGACGGCAACAAGCTGACCGCCCTGCCGCAGTGCCCGCCGTACCTCGAGACTCTTTCCCTGTACGGCAACGCCATCGGCTCCCTGCCCGCCAAGCTCGGCAGGATGGCGAGCCTGCGCCACCTGTCGGTCGGCGGCAACCGCCTCACCTCGGTCCCTGACACGCTCTGGCAGCTCACCGGGCTGGAGTCGCTCAACCTGGCGGAGAACTCGCTCACCGCCGTCCCGCCCGGGATCGGCAAGCTGTCCGCGCTGCGCATGCTCGACCTCGGCCACAACGCGCTCAGCGCCATCCCGCCGGAGCTCGGCGACCTCGGCCTGACCGACTACCTCTACCTGAGCGACAACCGCTTCACCGAGGTGCCCGCCGCGCTGGGGGCGCTCGACCGGCTGGCCTATCTCAACATCACTGACAACCGGCTGACCGAGCTGCCCTCCGAGCTCGGGAACATGGCCGGGCTGGTGGAGCTGCGCCTGTACAACAACCGCCTGGAGTCGCTGCCCGCGTCGATCGGCGGGCTCGGTCGGCTGCGCGAACTGCATCTCCAGGGCAACAGGCTGACCACGCTGCCGTCGTCGGTCGGCGGCCTGGGCGAGCTGCGCCACCTCGACCTGCGCAACAACCAGGTCAGTTCGCTACCGGCCTCCATCGGGCAGCTGGGACGGCTGCGCCACCTCGACCTGCGCAACAACCGGCTGCGCTCCCTCCCGAAGCAGCTGCTCGACCTGCCCCTGGAGAAGCTGGACCTGCGGTGGAACAAGCTCGACCTGCCGTGGCAGGGGGAGCTGGAGGCGCGGGGCTGCGTCGTGCTGCGCTGAACCGTCCTGTGCGGGGCTGCGTACCTCGAGGGTGAAGACAATCACCGCACTCGTGGCAGTGGCCGCGCTGGCGGCGGCGTGTTCCCCCGCCTCCCCCGCTTCGCGCCAGGCCGTACCCCAGAAGCCGCTCACCGTGGAGCAGCTGGCCGCCAAGGTCGGCTGCACCCCGCACATCCAGGTCGACGCGTCCGACATCAGGACGGGGCACTGCAAGACGGGGGACGGCGAGTTCTTCGTCAGCACGTTCACCACTCAGGCGGGGAAGGACGCTTGGATGGACACGGCGCCGGAGTACAACCCGCACCTGGTCGGGAACCTGTGGACGGTGCTGTCCAGCAGGAAGGTGCTGGACAAGCTGAGGGTACGGCTGGGCGGCGACCTGCACCTGAAGGACCACCGGGTCAAGAGCTGAGGACGACTCCGGCCCCGAAGTGGCGACGCACGGCCAGCAGAGGGAGTACGGCGAGCGGCAGGCCGAACATGCCGACCCAGAGCATCTGCTCCGGCCCCAAGGCGTCACAGAGGGCGTCGGAGGCGATGGCCGCGAGGCTCGTGGCGGCGTACACGACAGCCGCCGCCCGGCCGAGCAGGTGGCTGGGGGTGACCTCTTGACGCAGGCTGAGCAGGGCGATCGAGGAGATGGCCAGCCCAGCCGACTGCGCGAACGCGACCATGAACTGGGTGACGAGCCCCGCTGAGGAAACGGTCAGCAGCACGAGCGGGAGAAGCATGCCCAGCGGAAGCGTCACCAGCAGTGAGACCCATGCCGTGGTGAAGGCGCCATAGCGAGTGGCGAGGGGCACGACGAGGAGGACACCGATCACCCCGCCGAGCTGGCCGAGCCAGAGGGCCTTCACCGTCTCGTAGGGCGCGAAAGAGCCTATGGCGGAGGCGGCCTCCACCGAGTTGACGAAGGAGCCGAAGAACGTCGTCGCCATCAGCGACAGGGTGAGCGCGCGGACCACGCGATGGCGGGCGGCGAAGCGGAACCCGTCGACCAGAGAGCGACCCACACCGAGGGCCGGGGCCGGAGGCTCCTCCTCACTCCTGGCGAACCCACGCGCCGCGATCACGTACGCGAGGGCCCCCGCCAGCAGGAGGAACGGGATCGGGAGACCGTCCAGGAGCTCCTCGGCCACCCCGACCACCGCCACGGAGACGTACAGCAGGGTGTTGGCGAGCACCAGCCGCCGTCGCGACACCAGCGTCGGCAGCAAGGCTTCCTCACCCACGCACGACACGTCGGCCAGCAGGCTGATCGCCAGGGTCACCGCGAACACCTGCGGCAACGTGATCAGGTCCTGCCACCACGACACCGCCAGCAGCCCGAGCAGCCCCGCCCCCACCAGGTTCCCCGCCACGAGTAACGTACGCCGCCGTATGCGATCGGCGAGCACGCCGATGGCCAGCGCGGACAGGGGAGCCAGCCACCACCCGACGTCCCAGGCCAGATTGCCGCTCCCCATCGGGAGCCCGCTCTCGCGGCCGAGCCGGTTCGGCTTGTACAACTCCCACGCCAGCGCGCCGGCCATGGACGCGGTGAGGAACACCAGTAACGGACGCCGGATGATCATCGGGAGATCATGCCACGGCGATGCGCTTTCTGAAGACCCAGTACGTCCAGCCCTGGTACACCATGACGAACGGCAGCACCGCCAGTCCGATCCAGGTCAGGACGTTCAGGGTGTAAGGGCCCGAGGCCGCCTCGGCGAGGGTGAGGCCGGGCAGGGGGGTGGTGCGCAGGGTCCAGAAGACCGACACCGACGTCAGCACGATCGCCCCGGCCGTGGCGGCGAACGCCCAGCCCTCGCGCCGACGCCATACCAGCGCCACGGCCGCCGCCAGCGCGGCCATCGCCACCAGTGCGGGCGCCGAGCCGATCGAGGACAGGGCCACGGCGCCGAGCGGGACCACCACGGCCGAGGCGCCCAGCGCCGCGACCCTGGCGCGCCGCCGTACGTCGCCCGTGGTCTTCAAGGTCAGGAACACCGCGCCGTGCAGCACGCTGACGGCCAGCGAGAACAGCCCACCCAGGATCGGGTTGAGCCGCAGGACGTCGGCGAAGATCGCCCCCCACAGGAACGCGGGCAGTGCGCTGCCGACCACGATGCCCAGGTCGGCCAGGCGCGGCGAGGCGAGCTTCGAGCGCCACTCCAGGCCGACGCCGCGCACGATCAGGCCCACGAGAACCAGCACGACGGGCAGGTAGAAGGTGCTGAACATGCCCGCGTACCAGGCGGGGAAGGCGGCGAACATGGCGCCGACCGCGGTGATCAGCCAGACCTCGTTGCCGTCCCACACCGGGCCGATGGTCTGCAGCGCCTGCTGGTGCTCGCGCTCGTTCTTGCTGATGAACGGCGCGAGCAGCCCGACACCGAAGTCGAAACCCTCCAGGACGAAGTAGCCGGTCCACAGGAAGGCGATGACGGCGAACCACAGATCGATCATGATGGTCAGTCCCTAGTACATCAGCGCTGGTTCGCGCTGCTCGGCGGGGGTTTCCTGGGCATCGGCGCCCTTGCGCACGTGCTTGACCAGCAGGACCGCCTCGGCCAGTGCCAGCCCGCCGTACAGCAGGGTGAAGATCGTCAGCGAGATGGCCACCTCGCCCAGCGACACCCCCGGCGAGACGCTGGCGGCGGTGAGCAGCTCGCCGGCGACGGTCCACGGCTGGCGGCCGATCTCGCTCAGCAGCCAGCCCGAGATGACCGCGATGAACGGCAGCGGCAGCGCGAGCAGGAGGATCCTGGCGAACCAGGCGGGGACCGGCCTGCGGCGGCGGGTCAGCCACAGTCCGAGAAGCGCCAGCCCGAACGTGGACAGGCCGAAGACCAGCATCACCCGGAACGACCAGAACACGATCGTGGCGTCCGGCCGGTAGTCGGCCGGGCCGAACTGCTTCTCGAACCTGGCCTGCAGGTCTTCCGTACCTTGTACGGTGGCCCCCGGGTCGTGCGCGGCGAGCAGGCTCAGCAGGCTCGGGATCTCCACCCCGGGCACCAGCGAGAACGGCGCGCCCGCCGTGTCGTGCTGGAGCCCTTCGGCCGCGGCGAGCTTCATCGGCTGCTGTTCGTACAGCAGCCTGGCCGACTGGTCGCCGGTGCCCGCGACCACGGCCCCCGCGATCGCCGTCATGAGCAGCGCGCCGCGCAGCGCCTTGCGCCACATGTCGCCGTTCTTCCTCAGCAGGTGATAGGCGCTGACCGCGAGCACGAACCCGCCCGCCACGATGAACGCCGAGGCGACCACGTGCGGCACCTGGGCCAGCGCGGTCGAGTTGGTCAGCACCGCCCAGAGGTCCGTCATGCGCGCCTTGCCGTCCACGACCTCGTATCCCACGGGGTGCTTCATCCAGGCGTTGGCGGCCAGGATGAAGTAGGCCGACAGGTTGGAGCCGATGACGGCCGCCCAGATCGAGGCCAGGTGGAGTCGTTTGGGCAGCTTGTCCCACCCGAAGATCCACAGGCCGAGGAACGTCGACTCCATGAAGAAGGCGAGCAGCGCCTCCATCGCCAGCGGGGCGCCGAAGACGTCGCCGACGAAGGTCGAATACTCACTCCAGTTCATTCCGAACTGGAACTCCTGCACGATGCCCGTCACCACGCCCATGGCGAAGTTGATCAGGAACAACTTCCCGAAGAATTTGGTCAGCCGCAGGTATTGCTCGTTGCCCGTACGGTGCCAGGCGGTCTGCAGGGCCGCGACGAAGACGCCGAGGCCGATCGTCAGCGGCACGAACAGAAAGTGGTAGACGGTGGTCACCCCGAACTGCCACCGAGCCAGGTCTAGCGCGTCCATTTCCCACCTCACGGACCCCGAGCTCTACAGCGTGTAGAGCATCTACTGAAAGTAGTACTACACGCTGTAGAGCAACGCTATGCGATCTTCCTCACACTCGGTTTGGAAGGTGTTTTGACATCTCCGACGATCTCGCGAGATGCCCCTCGCAGGCGTCACCCGTCAGGCGGAGTCCGCTGTAACCCGTGGAGGGTAGTTATGGGCGCGCGGCCTCAACCGCGGCGCTTCTACGGGGTGCGTGCGCCGGTGGCCGCGTCCAGGTAGGCCTGGAGATTGCCCAGCTCGAAGCCCCTGCGCTTGATCTTCTTGACCAGGCGCCTGAAGTCGGCCGCCAGGTTGGGCCGGAAGTGCATGAGCAGGATGTCGCCGGGACGCAGCTGCTTGTCCGCCACCTGATAGGCGATCTTGCCGCCCGGCTGCACGGTGGCCGTCCACAGCAGCACCCGGTCGATCCCGCACGCCTTGGCGGCCCTGAGGGTGTCGGTGTTGTAACTGCCGAACGGCGGGCGGAACAACGTGGGCCGCGCCCCGATCTCCTTCGCGATCACCTTGGACGAGCCGCAGATCTCCCGCTTCTGCCCGTCGAAACCGAGGCGGCGCAGGTCGGGGTGGGTGAGCGTGTGGTTCTCTACGGGCGCGCCCGCATCACGCAGTTCACGGAAATATCCCCATTTACCGGCGCCGACGTACTTGCCGACCCCGCCCGCCGGGTCCGGCGCCCCCGCGGCCTCGACGGCGTCGCGCATGGCGAACACCGTGATCGGAATCCGCTGGTCGCGCACCTGCCTGACGAAGCCCGGATCCTGCTCCCAGCCGTCGTCGATGGTGAGGAAGACCACGTTGCGCTTGGTGGGGATCGAGCTGATCACGGCTGGGAGGTTGCCGGTCGCGGTGATGCGCCCCACCTCGCCCTCCCGGGGCATGACGCCCGCGGGGCCCAGCGAGGGTTCAGCCTGCGGCTTTCCGCTGCTCTCCGGTTTCTCCGGGCTCGCCGCCCGTCCCGCCTGGCCTGCCGTACAAGCTGTGAGCAGTGCCAACGCCGCGGCCCCCGCCGCCACTCTTCCCCCGACCATGCCGACCCATCTTGCCAGGGTCTGCGTGGTTGCCGATCTCGCCACGGGCGAATCGGCGTGAGTTGCCCTTAAGCGCGGGGCCGCGTGACCTTACAGTGGGCGCTGTGAAGGTGGCAGGCAGTGCCGTGATCGGCATCGACAGGGCTCGCGTCTACGCCGCGCTCCAGGACCCGGCGGTGCTCGTGCGCACCATCCCTGGGTGCGAGCGCCTGGTGGAGACGGGGGCGGACACATATCGCATGACCGTGTCCGCGGGTGTGGCCTCGATCAAGGGGGTCTACCAGGGCGAGGTGGCGCTGTCCGAGCCGCTGGAGCCGGAGCGGTTCGTGCTCCGGGCGCGCGGTCAGGGGGCTCCTGGGACGGTGGACGCGACGGTCGAGGTACGGCTGAGCGAGATCGACGGGGGGACGCGCGTCGACTACGACGCGGACGCGGTCATCGGCGGGATGATCGGCGGGGTCGGGCAGCGGATGCTGGCGTCGGTGGCCAAGCGTACGGCGGGCGAGTTCTTCGCCGCCGTGGAGACCCACCTCACCGCTTCCGACGGTGGGTCGCCGGTCCTTGTGGGTGACGCTTCGCCTGGCACGACCTCGGCCGTGCCCGCCGGCGTCGTCTATGAGCGTCCGGCGACCGTGTCGACCGCTGGGGTCGCGGAGCGGGAGGCGGTGCTGGCGGGGTTCGCCCTCGGCGCGGTTGCCGCGCTGGCCGGGGTTGCGCTGGGCTGGCTTCTGGGGCGCAGGCGCCGCTGAGACGCCTGCCGCATGGGCCCCGCACATGTGGGCAGTTTCCGGCGCATAACCTGGACACCTGTTCTGCGCGCCGATTCTTGTGGGATCCCTCCATGAGCGTGACCGCGCATTCTGGTGTGAGATCGACACCATGACCAATGAGGGAGAAGCGTTGCCACCGGCCCGCCGTACGCTCGCCACAGGAGACCTGGCCAGGGTCGCCGTGTTCGCGGCCCTGATCGCCGCGCTCGGCCTGCCTGGCACTATCACGGCGCTGGGCAACCAGGTGCCGATCACGCTGCAGACGTTCGGCGTCATGCTCGCCGGAGCGATCCTCGGGCGGTGGCGCGGCGCGCTGGCCGTCATCGTCCTGCTGGTGCTCGTGGCCGCCGGGCTGCCGCTGCTGGCCGGAGGGCGTGGCGGGCTCGGCGTCTTCGCCGAGGTGTCGGCCGGGTACCTGATCGGGTGGCCGGTCGGCGCGTTCGTCACCGGGTGGATCGTGGAGCGCGGCGGGTACAAGCCGGGAATCGTACGGCTGCTCGTCGCCTGCGCCGTCGGCGGGATCGCGGTGATCTACCTGTTCGGCATCCCGGTGGTCGCGGTACGCGGTGAGCTCACCCTCGGTCAGGCGGCGGTCGGCAGCCTCCTGTTCGTGCCCGGGGACGTGATCAAGGTGGTGCTGGCGGCGCTCGTCGTGCGGGCCACGCAGCGTGCCTACCCGGACGCCGTGCCTGCCGTACACCGCGAGCGGCTCAGGGCCGCGGGAGAGCGCTGACCTTCCGATGCCCGTCGCCACCCACGTCCTGAACCACGCGGCCGACCGCCCGCGCCACCTCGCGGTGCGCGGGCCCGGCGGGGCGCTCACGTATGCGGAGCTGGCGAGGCGGATCAAGGGGACGCGGGTTCCGCAGGTGGGGGTGCTCCTTGTCAGTGCGGCTGACCCGGTGGAGGTGCTGGTCATGGCGCTGGCGGCCGATCTGGCAGGCGTGACCCCCTTGGTATGCGACCCCGCCCAGCACGCCCGCCTGACCTCGCGCCCTTTTTCTCGCGAGACCCCGCTTGACGCTTGTGGCACCTCGCGCAGTGCTTCGGGCGATATCCCGCGCAGTGCTTGGAGCGATGCCTCGCGCGGTGCTTCGGACGGCACCCCACTCCATGTCATGGGCGGCACTGCGCTCGACGTTTTTGGCAGCACCCCGCTCAGGACCAGTCCCGTAACCCCGCTCGGGTCCGAGACCTCACCCGGAACCCAGCTCGGGACCGACACCCCGCCCAGAAGCTCCCAACCCGAGACCACAGGCGGTGTCACGGGCCTGGAGCCTTTGGGCGTTCGTCCGGGTGGGGGCTGGGCATGTTTCACATCGGGAAGCAGCGGCAGACCGAGGGCCGTGGTCCGTTCGCGCGAGTCATGGACCGGCTCATTCACCCACCTCAACGCCCTCACCGGCATCGGCCCCGACGACACCGTGCTAGTCCCAGGCCCACTCAACTCCTCGCTGTACGGCTTCGCCGCCGTCCACGCGCTCGGCACCGGCGCGACCGCCATCCTGCCCGGCCGCTGGTCCCTGGCCGACATCGACGATGCCACCGTGGTCCACACAGTGCCCCACCTCCTGCCCCAGGTACTGCCCTCCAACGTCAGGACCGTGATCGTCGGCGGCGCCGCCCTGGACCCCACCATGAGGGACAGCCGCGTGATCTCCTATTACGGCGCGACAGAGCTGTCCTTCGTCGCCATCGACGTCGACGGTCGGGGCCTGCGCCCCTTTCCCGAGGTGGAGATCGAGGTGAGGGCAGGCGAGGTATGGGTCCGCTCACCGTGGGTTGCCGACGGCTACCTCATCAACCCCGACAACCCACCCCACCGCACCGCCGACAACCCACCCCACCGCGACGCCGACAACCCACCCCACCGCGACGCCGACAACCCGCCGCACCGCCACGCTGACGGCCTCCTCTACCGCGGCGCGAGCGGCCCGCCGCGCCAGGACGCCGACGCCCCGCCACACAGCGCCGCTGACGGCCCCCTGCACTGTGACACTGGCAGCCCGCTATCCCGGGACCCTGACGGCCTCCTGCAACGCGACGCCAACGACCCGCCACTCCGGGACCCTGGCGACCCCCTCCGGCGCGCCGCCGACGGCCCGCTGTACCGCGATGCTGATGGTCCCCTGCGTAGGGACGCTCAGGGGTGGCTGACCGTGGGTGATCTGGGTGCGTATGAGCCCGGTGGTGTGCTGCGGTTGCGCGGCAGGGGTGCGGGCGCCATCCAGACCGGCGGGGCGACCGTCGTGGCCGAGGATGTGGAGGCGGTGCTCAGGCGGGTGCCCGGGGTGGTGGACGTGGTGGTGGTCGGCTCGCCGCACCCGCATCTGGGCGCCGTCGTCACTGCGATCGTCGAGGGTACGGCTTCGCGCGCGGCCCTGGAGGAGGCGGCCCGCGCCGGTCTCGACCCGGCGCAGCGCCCCCGACGCTGGCACACAGCCGAGCGCCTGCCACGCACCCCGACCGGCAAACCTGCCCGCGACCTGACAGCCGACGCCTTCGAGCGCCTCCGATGAGCCCCATACGCAGTCGTATGGCCGCTGTCGATGTTCAGGTGATCTCCATACGGGAGCGTATGGACGTCGCTCAGGTGTCGGTGGGTGGCGTGGGGTCCGTACGGGAGCGTATGGGCGTTGCGCGCGTGTTGGTGGCTGGCCTGGAGCCTGTGCGGGACGGCGAGGGTGCTGCGCGGGAGTGCGTGGGCGACGCTCGTGTGCTGCTGGGGTCCATGCGGGCGTGTACGAGCAGGTCTCGGGCGTTGATGTGGCTCGTGTGGGCGCGTATGAGCAGGTGTCGGGTGTTGGTGGGGGTCGGGCGGGAGCGTGTGAGCAGGGCTCGGGTGTTGCTGGGTGGCGGGCGGTCCGTGCGGGGGCGTATGGAGCCTGTTGGGGTTGGGGGGTTTGGGTGCGGGCGGTGATTGTGGCGGCTTGCCGTACGCCTATCGGGACGGCTGGGCATGCCTTCAAGGCGCTCACCGTCGATGAGCTTGCTGCGCCGGTGATTGCCGCCGTGGCGGCTGGGTTGCCGGTTGAGGATGTGGTGCTGGGCAACTGCATGGGGCCCGGTGGCAATGTGGCCAGGGTGGCTGCGTTGCGGGCTGGGCTGGGGCATGACGTGCCTGGTCTCACCGTCGATCGGCAGTGTGGCAGTGGGCTGGCGGCGATCCTGCTTGCCGGGCAGGCGATCTCCAGTGGGGCGATGGAGTGTGTGGTCGCCGGTGGCGCGGAGAGTGCGTCTACTGCGCCTCTGCGCACGCATCCAGGGGCGGCTGGGCCGTACTCTCGAGCGGCCTTTGTTCCTGATGGGTATCTGGATCCTGACATGGGGCCGGCCGCTGAGGCGCTTGCGGTGAAGTGCGGGGTTAGTAGGGAGCGGCAGGATGCCTATGCCTGCCAGAGCCATGCCAAGGCGCTTGTTGGGAAATTTCCGGAAATTGTGGAGGTTGGTGCGCGGCAGAGGGATCAGCGGCCGCGGGTTATGCGGCGTGAGTCGCTGGCTCGGTTGCCCGCGGCCTTTGTCGAGGGTGGGACGGTTACTGCGGGCAACTCGTCGCCGGTCAGTGATGGTGCGGCGGCTGTGGCCATGGTGTCGGAGCAGCTGGGGCTGCCGGGGCTGCGGCTTGTGGCGGGTTCCGTGGTCGGGTGTGATCCGGCGCTGCCGGGCTGGGGGCCTGTGCCTGCCGTACGCAGGGTTCTGGAGCGGGCCGGTGTCTCTCTCGATCAGGTTGCGGCCATAGAGATCGTCGAGGCGTTCGCGGCGCAGGTGCTCGCGGTCACTGACGCGCTCGGCCTTGACCCGCTGGGGGCCGACGCCGCCCGTGTGTGCGCTGACGGGGGCGCCATCGCCCTCGGTCATCCCTGGGGGGCCACTGGTGCGGTTGTTGTCACGCGCCTGTTCGCCAGGCTTGCCGGAGCGGAGAAGGGCATGCTCGGGCTGGCCACCGCGGCCGTCGGTGGCGGTCTCGGTGTCGCGGTCCTGTTCGAGGTGGTCTGATGCGGGCGCGTTGGCCGAGGTGGTCTGGTGTGCCCCGGCGCGTTGTTCGAGGTGGTCCCATGAGTGATGAGGGCGGCGCGTTGTATCAGGGCGGGTTGGTCCGGTTTGGGGTCAGGGCCGCGAGCTCGTCGGGGTGGGTCGATGAGTGAGCAGGGCGATGCGATCCAGCTGACCGACGTCTCCGTACGGCTCGCCGAGCGTGAAGTGCTGAGCGGGCTCACCCTCACCCTCGCCGAGCGCCGCATAGGTGTCGTGGGCGCCAACGGCTCAGGCAAGAGCACCTTCGCCCGCCTGCTCAACGGCCTCGCCCTCCCCACCTCGGGCACCGTGACCGTGCGCGGTCTCGACACCCGCCGCCAGGGCGCGAAGGTCAGGCGCAGCGTCGGGTTCCTGTTCACCGACCCCGACGCGCAGATCGTCATGCCCACCGTGGCCGAGGACGTCGCGTTCTCCCTGCGCCGCAGCGGCCTCACCAAGGCGGAGATCGCCGCCAAGGTGCTCGGGGTCCTCGACAGGTACGGCCTGGCCGGGCATGCCGACCACCCGGCCCACCACCTGTCCGGCGGCCAGAAGCAGCTCCTCGCCCTCTGCGCCGTCCTCGTGCTCGACCCGGACATCCTGGTCATGGACGAGCCGACCACTCTGCTCGACCTGCGCAACTCGCGCAAGGTGGCCGCCCTGCTGCCGGAACTGCCCCAGCAGCTCGTCGTGGTGAGCCACGACCTGGGGCTGCTGGAGGGGTTCGACCGCGTGCTGGTGCTGGACGAGGGCAAGATCGTGGCCGACGACGCGCCGGCGGCCGCCCTGCGCTACTACCGCGAGCTGATGACGTGACCGGACTCAAGCTGGCCGGGCTCGCCGTGTTCTGCACCCTCCTGGTGCTGGTGCACGAGCCCGTGATGCTGGCGATCGCCGTCCTCATTGTCGTGATTTTTTATGCGATTTCCAGGATATCGATCAAGGGCGCGTGGGAACAGGTCAAGCCGATCCGGTGGTTCGCCGTCGCGCTCTTCGCCACCCAGGTGATCTTCGCGGACGTGCCCACGGCGATCACGGCCACGGTCCGCATCGTCCTCGCGGTGGCCATGGCCGGGCTCGTCACCCTCACCACCCCCACCTCGGTCATGCTCGCCACCATCGAACGTGGCCTGGCCCCCCTGCGCCTGCTGAAAATAGACCCCTTCCGGATCTCGCTGCTGCTCACGCTGACGCTGCGCACCGTGCCGTTGCTGTCCGACCTGGCCACCCGGGTCAGGGAGGCCCAGCGCGCCAGGGGAGTGACCTGGAGCGTCCGGGCCTTCGCCGTCCCGCTGGTCGTCGGCGCGCTGAGGCACGCCGACGCGCTCGGCGAGGCGCTCAGCGCGCGTGGCCTGGACGACTGACCTCCGGCTGCTGCTGGGTGATGCAGTGGATGCCGCCGCCACCGGCGAAGATCTCCCTGGCGTCCACGAGCTCCACCGTGCGGTTCGGGAACAGCTTGCCGAACAGGTCGGCCGCCTCCTGGTCGCGCGGGTCGTCGAACGCGCACAGCACCACGGCGCCGTTGGCCAGGTAGTGGTTGATGTAGGAGTAGTCGACCGGCGCGCCGTCGACCTCGGTGACGGTCGGCGCGAGCACCTCGACCACCTCGAAGCCCTCCTTGCGCAGGACCGCGATGTTCTCCCTGCACACCTCGTGGTCGGGGTGCGCCGGGTCGGGCTGCTGGTGCGCCACCACGACGCCTGGCCTGACGAAGGCGGCGACGATGTCGATGTGGCCGCGCGTGCCGTACATGCCGTAGTCCTTCGTGAGGCCGCGCGGCAGCCAGACGCACCGCCGTACGCCGAGGAAGTCCCTGAGCTCCCGCTCCACGTCGGCCTTGGTCCAGCCGGGGTTGCGCTCGGGGTCGAGCTGGACCGTCTCGGTCAGCAGCACGGTGCCCTCGCCGTCCACGTGGATCCCGCCGCCCTCGTTGACCATTCTCGACCGGTACGTCACAGCCCCGGCGAAATCGGTCACGGCCGCCCCGACCTGGGCGTCGAGCTCCCACCTGGCCCAGCTCTGCGCGCCCCAGCCGTTGAACACCCAGTCGGCAGCCGCCAGCCCGCCCTTGCCGTCGACCAGGAAGGTGGGGCCGATGTCGCGCATCCACGCGTCGTCCAGCGGGCGCTCCAGCACCTTGATCCCGACGTCGAGGTAGTAGCGGGCGTCGGCGCTCTCGCCGGTGTTGGCCAGCATGACGACGGGCTCGTAGCGGGCGATGGTGTTGGCGACGGCGGCCCAGGCCTGGCGCGCCTCGTGCAGGGCGTCCTCGCCGTCGAAGGTCGGGTTGTCGGTCGGGAAGGCCATCCAGGTGCGAGCGTGCGGCTCCCACTCGGCGGGCATCCTGAACCCGTCAGCTGCTGGAGTCATGAAAAATCCCCCTGTCATAGGAAGTAGAGGCGGTTGAGCTTCGTCTCGTCTGCCGGGTCCATGGCGACGGGTTCGCCGTCGAGCGTGACCAGGCCGGTGTGCGGGTCCACCAGGACCTCGCCGAGCCGGGTGTTGCGCACCAGGTCGCGCGGCCCGATGCCGCGCGTGCCCGCCACGGCCACCTGGCGGCGCCGGGTGGTCAGCGCCGAGTGTTTCCCGACGAAGGCGACGGACAGGTCGGCGGCGGTGGCGCCGTGCCCGCCGAACTGCGGGCCGTACACGAGCGGCTGGGAGGTGTCGGTGGCCGCGTTCGGGTCGCCGGTCACGCCCCACGCGGGGAAGCCCGCCTTGAGCACCAGCCGCGGCTTCGCGCCGAACCAGGCCGGGTCCCAGAGCACGATGTCGGCCAGCTTGCCGACGCCGATCGACCCCACCTCGTGCGCCAGCCCGTGCGCGATGGCCGGGTTGACCGTCAGCTTGGCGATGTAGCGCAGCACCCGGTCGTTGTCGTCGCCGGTGGCGAACCTGGCGGCCATGGCGAGCGTCCTGCGCACGGTCTCGCCTGCCCGGCCCATGCCCTGCGCGTCGGAGGAGGTGATGCCGATGACGCCCAGCTCGTGCAGCATGTTCTCGGCGCCCATCGTGCCCGCCCTGATCCGGTCGCGGGCCAGCGCCGCGTCGCCCGGCAGGTCGGGGGCGAGCCCGTGCACCGACATGATCATGTCGTAGTGCTCGGCCAGCGCGTCGCGACCGTACGGCAGCGTCGGGTTGGTCGAGGAGCCGATGACGTTGGGCACCCCGGCCATGCTGAGCACGTTCGGGACGTGGCCGCCGCCGCAGCCCTCGATGTGGAAGGCGTGGATCGTCCTTCCTTCGAGTACGGCGAGCGTGTCCTTGACCGACAGGCACTCGTTCAGCCTGTCGGTGTGCAGCGCCACCTGGACGTCGTGCTCCTCGGCCACCCGCAGCGCGGTGTCCAGCGCCCTGGTGTGCGCGCCCATGTCCTCGTGCACCTTGAACCCGCACGCGCCGCCCTCGACGACCGCCTCCACCAGCGGCGCAGGGTCGGAGGACGAGCCGCGCCCCAGGAAGCCGATGTTCACCGGCCAGGCGTCGAACGCGTTGAACGCGTGCGCCAGCGCCCACGGCGAGTTGACGCCCACGCCCCACACCGGGCCGAACTCCTGCCCGATGATCGTGGTCACGCCCGAGGCCAGCGAGGCCTCCATGATGCGGGGGCTCAGCAGGTGCACGTGGGTGTCGATCACCCCGGCGGTGGCGATCAGGCCCTCGCCGGAGACGATCGTGGTGCCCGTGCCGACGACGACGTCCACGCCGTCGAGGGTGTCGGGGTTGCCCGCGCGGCCGATCGCCGAGATCCGTCCCTTGCGCACGCCGATGGAGGCCTTGCGGATCCCGAGCACCGCGTCGACGATCAGCACGTTGCTGATCACCAGGTCACACGTTTCCTTGACGCTCGCGGCCTTCAGATGCAGCCCGTCGCGCGCCGTCTTGGCGAAACCGGCCAGGAATTCATCCCCTGGCTTCTGCGAGTCCGCCTCCACGGTGACGACGAGGCCGGTGTCGCCGAGCCGCACCCGGTCGCCCGTGGTCGGGCCGTGCACCATCACGCCCCCTCGTATCCGCAGGCGCGGGCGCGGCGCAGGGCCTCTTCCCGCTGGCCAGGGGCGTCGAGGGGGCCGTCGACGAGCCCGGCGAAGCCGATGACCGTACGGCTGCCGCCGATCGGGGTGAGCGGCACCTCGGTGGTCTGGCCCGGGGTGAAGCGCACGGTGGAGCCTGCGGGGATGGCCAGGCGCATGCCGTACGCGGCGCTCCTGTCGAACCTCAGGCGGGGGTTGACTTCGAAGAAGTGAAAGTGGGAGGTCACGCTGATCGGGACCGTCGCGGTGTTCTCCACGCCGACAGTCGTTCCTTTCTCGGGGAATGTTTCCTGGAGCGTTCCCCTGGCGATCGCGCCGGGCGCGAGGTCGCCCAGGGAACCACCGATGGGGTCTTTCACGACGGCCAGGCGGCTGCCGTCGTCGAACACCGCCTCCACCATCACCTCGGTCACCACGTCCGCCACCCCGGGCAGCACGTCGGCCGGTCCGAGGACCCTCTTGCCTGCCTCGACGGCGTCCGCCAGCCTGGCCCCGTCACGCGCCGCCTCGCACACCGCGTCGGCGATGAGCGCGATGGACTCGGGGACGTTCATCAGCAGCCCGCGCGCCCGCCGGGCACGGGCCAGCTGCGCGGCGTTGAAGAGCAGGAGCCTGTCCCGCTCTGTGGGCGTGAGTCGCATGCTCCAGTTGACCATCCACACGTCACATCCCGGTCACCCACCCCACCCCATCCAGCCACACGCAAGGATCTTCACGCCCAGTGCCCTTCACCCCAAGGGGCGGTCACCCCCAAGGGCCTTTCACCTCCAAAAGACCTTCACGAGGCGAGGGCCCTGAGGGGGTGAAGGTCCTTTGGGGCAGGAGGCGGGGCGGAGGAGGTGGTGAGGGGCACTGGGGGCGAGGGTCTTTTGAGGTGAGGGTCCTTGGGGGCAGGGGACAGGGGGCGGGGGTGGGGTGCCCAAGGAGCGCCGCCGAGAGGACGCTCCGCGCGGGCTTCGCCGTATCGCCTTCCTCTCCTCTCCCTCGCACGTCGGGCCATACGTGGAGGTCTCGCGGAAAAGGATCTCCGGGCGTAGCGTGGCTGTTATGCGCCAGGCACACGCGGAAGACGCCAGGACAGAGGCCAGACGAGTCATCAGCAACCTGCTCGGCGAGGAGCAGCCCACAGCCGCCACCCTCATCGCCGACGCCCGCCCCGTGATCGGTGCCGAGCGCATCGAGCGCTGCCTCGAACTGGCCCTCGGCGCCTCCCTGACCAGGCGCTCCGCCGAGCTCGCCTCCATAGCCGCCCTCCTCGTAGGCACGGGCGAGCTGGGCGAGGAATGGTGGACGAAGAAGCGCGGCGGCAAGCTCCCCGCCCCCGACGAGGTGCTCGCCACAGCGGCCGCGATCGAGCCCTGGACCGACCTGACCGTGCTGGAGATGCTGGCCGCCTGGATCGCCGACGACGCCGCCGACGCGCTGTGGGGCGCCGCCGTGGCCGAGGTGGACCTGGACTCCTGGCAGGCGGAGGACCGCTTCGACCTGCCCCCGGGCGCGAAGGCAGGGGAGCGGCTGGTGGTGCACTTCGACGCTGGCGGACGCCTGGACGCCGTCGTGACCCGGCGCTCTGACGAGGACCTGGGGTCGAACCTCGACTTCCACTCCCTGCGCTACTCCCGACCTGCCGAGACGCAGTGGAGCTGGGGCGTCGCGGCGGGCCTCGGCCCGCACCCGCTGCCCGGCGAGTCCCCCGACCCGTACGCCAGGGAGGTGCCCGACGAGGCGGTCACGATCCTGCGCGACTGGGCGCTCAGGCACGGCGCGACGATCGAGCAGCTCGGCGAGGAGTGGCACAACGTCGGCCACGTGGTGGCGGCGATCGAACGCGTCGACTGGATGTGGCGAGGAGCCGAGTGGTTCGGGTGGTGGCGAGGGGCATCCGCCCTGGTGGACGACTCGGGCTACCTCCCGCACCGCCTCGCTGAGCTTGCCGCCGGGTGAGGAATCATCCATGCACATGCATGGTTGTTGATGGGTGTGAAAGTAGAAATCTTCTCTGACGTCGTGTGTCCGTGGTGCTACATCGGTCATGTGCGGTTCGCGAAGGCCGCTGACCGGTTCAGGGCCAAGGGCGGCAAGCTGGACGTGACCTTCCGCCCGTACCAGCTCAACCCGGAAGCGACCAGCGACGGGGAGCCGCTGCTCGACGCCCTGGAGCGCAAGTTCGGCCCCAACGTGTCCCAGATGACCCAGCGTGTGACGCAGACAGCCGCGCAGGAGGGCATCGAGACCCACTTCCACCAGGCGATCAGCGCCAACACCTTCGAGGCGCACCGCCTCATCGAGCTCGCCACCCGCCAGGGCCGCGGCCACGAGATGGCCGAGCGCCTCTTCAAGGCCCACTTCACCGACGGACTCAACGTCGGCGACCCCGACGTCCTGGCCAAGCTCACCGCCGAAGTAGGCGTCCAGGACACCGGCGAGGGCGCGGAAGCCGTACAGGAACAGATCGACAGGGCCAGGTCGCTGGGCATCACCGGCGTCCCGCTGTTCCTGTTCGAGGAGCAGTTCACCGTCTCAGGCGCGCAGCCCGAGGAGACGTTCGACGCCGTCCTCGACGAGGTGGCCCAGCGCACCGGCCAGATCCCCCTCGCCCCCGCGGCCGACGGCTGCGACGACGACGGCTACTGCGCGGTCTGAAGCGAGACCACCCCGAGGTCGCCGCTGCGGTGGTGGCGACGGCACAGCACCTGGTAGCGCACCGGTGACGCGTCGGTGTCCCCGATGACGACCTGTTCCCCCGTACGCACCAGCACGCCGCCCACCACCCGGCCGTTGAGCAGTCCCGGCCGCCCGCACCAGCACAGCACCTCGACCTGCAGCCGGCACACCTCGTCGGCCAGCTCGAACAGCCGCTGCGCCGCGGGAAACATGCGCGACTTGAAGTCCGACGCCAGCCCGAACGCGTACACGTCGATCCCGTGCTCGTCCACCAGGTCGGCGAGCTGCTCGATCTGCTCCACCGTGTAGAAGCACGCCTCGTCGCAGATCAGGTAGTCGACCCGGTCGTGCGCCGAGACGAGCGCCACGAGGTCCAGCCCGTCGGTGACCTCGATCGCCTCAAGCCCGAGCCCTATACGGCTGGTCACCTGCGGCCCGCCGGAGCGGTCGTGCTTGGTGAGGACCAGACCGCGCCTGCCCTGGCGGCCGTGGTTGTAGTTCATCTGGAGCGCGAGCGTGGACTTCCCGCAGTCCATGGGCCCGAAGTAGAACTTCAGGACGGCGGCTCTGGCGCCGGGCGGAACGGGGGAGAGGGCAGACAATTCGGTCACGGGGGGCCACCCTATCGGTCGGGTTGGCGTGCCTTGCTGTGCCATGGGAGATTTTGTCCCCTGAGCAACAGGAGGAACCGTGGTCACAGAGAAGCCCCCCGCCCTCGACGCCCTGATGAAGACGGACGACATCACCGCCGCGCAGGCCGACGCCTCCCGCTGGCGCTACGGCTTCTACGTCGTCCTGGCCGGGATCATCACCATCCTCATCGCCTTCGGCGCGGCCGTGTTCGCCACGCGCGAGTTCGCCTCCCTGTTCGCCGGTGTCGCCGGGGTGGTGGGCACGATCATGGGCGCCTACTTCGGCGTCCAGGCGGGCCAGTCGGGCAAGGCGCGGGTGGAGGCCGAGCTGGCCAAGTCGCAGGAGCTCGTCGTACGGCTGGCGGCCTACGTCGGCACCGAGAACGCGCCCCGCGTGATCGACGAGGTGCTCGGACGACGCCGAACCCCATGACCGGCGTTCGGCAACTTTCGCCGGTTCCGCTGAGCCGTACACCCAAGTAGAGACTGAGACCATGCGTAGCGTCCGTATCGGAGTGGACACCGGAGGCACCTTCACCGACGTCGTCGCGGTGGACGAGCAGACCGGGCAGATCCTCACGACCAAGACCCCGTCCACACCCGCCGACCCGGCGGAGGGGTTCATGGCGGGGATCGCGAAACTGGGGGAGTTCGACGTCACCGGGCTGGTGCACGGCACGACCGTGGCCACCAACCAGCTGCTCGAAGACCGGATCGAGGACCTGGGGTTCATCACCACCGAGGGGTTCGAGTTCATCCTGGAGATCGCCAGGCAGAGCGTCCCCGACGGCTACGGCAACTCCTACTTCTGGGTCAAACCGCCGCGCATCGTTCCGGTGAGCCGCGTCAAGACCGTCGGTGGCAGGCTCGACCACCTGGGCGAGGAGGTGCGGCCCTTCTCCGACGAGCAGGCGGTGGAGGCGGCGCGCTGGTTCAAGGCCAGGGGCATCACCGCGATCGGCGTCTGCTTCCTGCACTCCTACGCCAACCCGGCGCACGAGCACCGGATGCGGGAGGTGCTGGCAGCCGAGCATCCCGAGGCCGTCGTGTCGCTGTCGAGCGACGTGCTGCGCGAGTACCGCGAGTACGAGCGGTCGGTGACCACGCTGGTCGACGCCGCGGTCAAGCCCACGATGCGGCGCTACATCGACCGGCTGTCGGAGAAGCTGGGCCGTTCCTTCTCGGTCATGAAGTCGAACGGCGGCGTACTGTCGGCCCGCGAGGTCGTGCACCAGCCGATCACCACCGTCCTGTCGGGACCGGCGGCCGGCGCGCTGGGCGCGGCGCTGATCGCCTTCACGGCGGGCCACCCGTCCGTGATCACGCTGGACGGCGGCGGCACCTCGACCGACGTGGCCGTGGTCGTGGACGGCGAGCCGTCCATCACCACCGAGGGCTCCATCGGGCGCTACCCCTGCAAGATCCCGATGATCGACATCGTGACCGTGGGCGCGGGCGGCGGCTCCGTCGCGTGGATCTCGCCGGAGGGCACGCTGAAGGTCGGCCCGCGCTCGGCGGGCGCCGACCCGGGCCCGCTCTGCTACGCCAGGGGCGGCAGCGAGGTCACCGTCACCGACGCCCACGTCTACCTGGGCCGCATCCCGCCGCACCTGCTCGGCGGCGAGATCCCGCTCGACGTGAACGCGGCCCGCATGGGCATCGAGGCGCTCGCCGAGAAGCTCTCCCTGACCCCGGAACGGCTGGCCGCAGGGATCCTGGAGATCAGCGCGTTCAACCAGAGCAACGCGATCCGCCAGATCACCGTCAAGCGCGGGCTCGACGTGCGCGACTTCCCGCTCGTGACGTTCGGCGGGTCGGGGCCGCTGCTGGCCTGCCGCCTGATCGACATCCTGGGCCTGCCCGCGGTGATCGTGCCGCCCGATCCGGGCAACGTGTCGGCGTTCGGCCTGCTCACCGTGGACGTCAAGAACGACTACGTGCGCACCCACGTGACTCGCGACCTGTCCACCGACACGGCGGCGGAGATCTTCGGCGGCCTGGAGCGCCAGGCGGCAGAAGCGCTCGACCGCGAGGGCTTCGACGAGCACGTCTACGCCCGCTCCGCCGACCTGCGCTACTACGGCCAGGCCTACGAGGTGCGGGTCCCCGCGCCGCCCGGCGAGATCGACGAGGAGTGGAAGGCGGAGGTGCTCGACCGCTTCCACGCCGCCCACAAGCAGCTGTACGGCTACGCCTACGACAAGGGCGCCGAGTGGGTGAACCTTCGCGTCTCCGGCATCGGGCCGATCACCCGCCCGGCCATCGGCCCGCGCCGGGCCGTGGAGGAGGGCGAGCCGGGGGAGCGCCGGGTGTTCTTCGAGGAGACGCGCGAGGACACCCCCGTCCACCAGCGCGCCACCCTCAAGCCAGGGCAGACCCTCACCGGGCCGGCGGTCATCGAGGAGTACGGTTCCACGATCCCGCTGCACCCGGGCTACACGGCGGCGGTGGACGACTACGGCAACCTGGAGATCCGTCGTGAACGCGAGGGGCTCAAGCCGAGCGGAGCGAGGCCATGAACACTGACCCCATCCTGGTGGAAATCGTCGAGGGGACGCTGGCCTCGGTCGAGCAGGAGGTCGAGACCGCGATCGCGCGCACCGCCAGGTCGCCGATGATCCGCGACGCGCACGACTTCCGCGCCGGGATCCACGACGTCAGGCTGCGCAAGCTCACCGGCCGCTCCTACAGCGCGCTGGTCCAGCCGGTCGTCAGGGACTTCCCCCTCGAAACCATGCGCGAGGGCGACGTCTTCTTCCACAACGACGTCTACCTGTCGGAAGGCGGCATCGGCCACCTGCCCGACCTGTGCGTCACCGTGCCGGTATTTCACAACAAAGAGGTCGTCGCGTTCGTCCAGGCGTTCGGCCACCACGACGACATCGGCGGAGCCGTACCCGGAAGCATGCCGTCCCACGCCAGGAGCGTGTTCGAGGAGGGCCTGATGGTCCCCCCGATCAAGCTCTGGGACCAGGGCGTGCCCAACGAGGCCGCGCTGCGCATCATGACCCGCAACTCCCGCATGCCCGACTCCCTGGCCGGGGACCTCGACGCCGAGTGCTCGGCCTGCCTCATGGGCGCCAGGAGGCTCACCGAGCTGTTCGACAGGTACGGCAGGCAAGCCGTGGAAGCCTGCTTCGACGCCATCATCGGCAACACCACGGAGACCTTCCGCAGGGAGGTGCTCACCAAGATCCCCGCGGGCACCTACGTGTGGGAGGACTACGCCGAGCACGACGGCGTCGACGAGCCCAGGCTGCACACCCAGCGCATCACGCTCACCGTCGACCATGCGGCGGACAAGCCGCTGACGATCGACTTCACCGGGACGTCGCCGCAGGCCAAGGGGCCGATCAACCACGCGGGCGACTACGCGGACGGGGTGTTCCTGAAGAAGTGGCTCGCCCCGATCCTGCGCAACCTGGCCGACACCCCGGAGCGCATGGCCGAGCTCGACGTCAACGAAGGCGTCGTCCCCCTCATTGAGATGAAATTTCCGGACAAGGGGACTCTGCTCACGCCGATCTTCCCGGCGCCGACCAACGCCAGGACGTTCGTCATCCTCAGGCTGCTCGGCGTCCTGGCCGGGGTCCTCGCCAAGGCCACCGGCGGCCGGATGCCCGCCGACCAGGAGACCATCCGCTACACCGGCGTCTACGGCGCTGACGCGGACGGCGTGCCGTACCTCATGAGGGAGGTCCTCGGCGGGGGCTCCGGCGGCCGGTGGTACGCCGACGGCGAGGACACCATCCACGTCGTGCCCGACTCGCGCAACATCCCGGTGGAGTTCGCCGAGTCGCGCTGGCCGTTCCGCGTCGAGCGCCTGGGCCTGGCCTGCGACTCAGGCGGCCCCGGGCTCTTCCGCGGCGGGCTCGGCTACGACAAGCACATCCGCATGCTGCGTGACGCGTCCTACATGTCGATCGCCGACCGCTCGATCCTGTCGTGCTGGGGGGTCAACGGCGGTCTGGCCGGGCGGCCGTTCCGGGTCGAGGTGGCGGGCAGGGAGATGGAGGGGCTGGTCGACGACCACCAGGTCAAGGCGGGCGACGTCATCAGGATCAGGACGACGGGCGGCGGCGGGTGGGGCTCGCCGTACGACAGGGACCCGATGAAGGTGGCGGCCGACGTGCGCGACGGCAAGGTGTCGATCGCGGGCGCGCTGGGCGACTACGGGGTGGTGCTCGACAACGGCAGGGTCGACGAGCAGGGTACGGCGGAGCTGCGCGAGCGGCTGCGCCCGTCGGGCGGGCCGTTCTTCGACCGCGGCCCCGGCTATCCCAGGCTCTCCGGCGGCCGCTCGCACGCGGAGGTGGACGAGCTGTAACACGCGTCGCCCCCATTGACAGGCGATCTCCGGCGAAGTTACGGTCTGGACCGTAACCGAGAGGAGTTCGGCGTGCGGACCGTAGCGGAACTTGAGGAACACCTCGCCAGGCCGAGCCAGGCCCTGGTCGACGACCTGGGCGGGCTCGACGGCGATCTGCTGATCCTGGGCGCCGGGGGCAAGCTGGGCCCCAGCCTCGTACGGCTCGCGCTGAACGCCACGCGCGGCAAGCGCAGGGTGTACGCGGTCTCGCGCTTCTCCGAGCCAGGCCTGGCCGACGCGCTCGCCGAGGAGGGCGCCGACGTCGTGCGGGCGGACGTGGCGGACGTGGACGCGCTGCCTGAAGCGGCGAACGTGGTGTTCCTCGTGGGCGCCAAGTTCGGCACGCGGGGACGCGAGCACGCCACCTGGTACACCAACGCGTACCTGCCCGGCAGGGTCGCCGAGCGGTACCGCGGCAGCAGGATCGCGGCCCTGTCGACCGGCAACGTGTACCCGCTGGTCCCCGTCGTCAGCGGCGGCTCGGTGGAGGGCGACCCGCTCGGGCCGGTCGGCGACTACGCGATGAGCTGCCTGGGCCGCGAGCGGGTCATGTCGCACTTCAGCGAGACCTACGGCACGAAGCTGGCGCTGATCCGGCTCAACTACGCGGTCGAGATGCGGTACGGCGTGCTGGTCGACCTGGCGCGGAAGATCCTCGACGGGACGCCCATCGACCTGGCGACCGGGCAGGTGAACGTGGTGTGGCAGGGCTACGCCAACGAGGTCACGCTGCGCTCGCTGCTCCTCGCCGACGCCCCGCCGTACACGCTGAACGTCTCGGGGCCCGAGCTGATCTCTGTACGGCAGGCCGCGCTGGCCCTGGGTGACGCGCTCGGCAGGGAGCCGGTGTTCACCGGCGAGGAGGCGCCCACGGCGCTGCTGTCGAACGCGGCCAGGTGCCACCGGCTGTTCGGCTACCCGTCGATCACCCCGGCCGAGCTCATCGAGCACACCGCGCGGTGGGTGGCGGACGGTGGGCCGCTGCTGGACAAGCCGACCAGGTTCGAACGCCGCGACGGCCAGTTCTAGGAGGGCGAACGTGTCGAGTACCGCACTGTTCCGTCGCGGGCTGGCCATCCCGGCGCACCCGCTGGCGCTGACCGAGGACAGGAAGCTGGACGAGCGGCGGCAGCGCGCGCTCACCCGCTATTACGTGGAGGCGGGGGCGGGTGGGCTGGCGGTCGGGGTGCACACGACGCAGTTCGCCATCCACGGGACGGGTCTGCTGCGGCCGGTCCTCGAGCTGGCCGCCACGACGGCGCGGGAGTATTCCCGCGAGGTGGTGCTGGTGGCCGGGGTCACCGGGCCGACGGCGCAGGCGGTGGCCGAGGCTGCGATGGCGCGGTCGCTCGGGTACGACATGGTGTTGCTGAGCCCTTTTGCGGAGCTGGACGAGGACGGGCTGGTCGAGCGGGCGCGGGCGGTGGGGGAGGTGTTGCCGGTGATCGGCTTCTACCTGCAGTCGGCAGTGGGCGGCCACCCCTTGTCCCGAAATTTCTGGACTCGTCTGGCGTCTCTGGAGTCGGTGGTCGGCATCAAGGTCGCGCCCTTCAACCGTTATCGCACCCTTGACGTTCTGCATGGGGTCTGCCGCTCGGGGCGGGAGGTCGCTCTCTACACCGGCAACGACGACCACATCCTGGCCGACCTCATCACCCCGCACCAGGTCGTCGTGGACGGGCGGGAGGTGGAGGTCGAGTTCGTCGGCGGCCTGCTGGGCCAGTGGGCGGTGTGGACGCGGCGAGCGGTGGAGCTGCTGGCCGAGGCCTCAGCGGCGCGCGGCGGCGACGCCGCGGCCACCCGTAGCCTGCTGCGCCTGGACGGCCAGCTGACGGACGCCAACGCGGCCATCTTCGACGCGGCCAACGGCTTCCACGGCTGCATCCCCGGCATCCACGAGATCCTCCGCCGCCAAGGGTTGCTGGCTGGTCGCTGGTGCCTGGACCCGGCGGAGGACCTCTCTCCGGGACAACTCGCCGAGATCGACCGCGTCCAGGCGGCCTACCCGTGGCTCAACGACGACGACTTCGTAGCCGAGGGCCTGGAACGGTGGCTCTTCTGACCCTCACCCCTGAAACCGCCCCTTTGCGGGGTCACCCCCCCTTTGCGGGGTGGCCCCCCCTTTGCGGGGTGGCCCCCACGGGGTGGGTCTCCATTAGGTGGGTTTCCATTAGGTGGGTTTCCGCGAAGCGGTTGGTCGTGGAGAAGCGGGACGGGGGGTCAGAGGGTCAGGCGGTAGAGGGTGAGCGGGCGGCCGCTGGAGCCGCTGGTGAGGTTGCCTGTCCGCTCAGCGAGGCCCGCGAGCTCCAGCCGGTGCAACATCCTGCGGGCCGTACGCTGCTGCACGGCCAGACGCTCGGCGATCTCCTTGGTCGTCAGCGGCTCCTCGCCCACCGCCGCCTTCGCCTCCACCAGCTTCTCCAGCGTCGGCACCGACAGCCCGACCCGCCGGGCCAGCACCGTGAGGTTCTGCTCCCCGGCCGGGACCGCGGTGACCGACTCCAGCACGATGTCGGTGTCGGCGCGCAACGACAGCACCGCGGCGACCGACCCGATCCGCCGCGCCCGAGCGAGGGCCCGCCGAGCCAGGCTCTCCGCCTCGGCCGCGCTGCGCCCCAGGCCGAACCCGACCCGCACCACCGAGTTGTGCCCCGCCAGCCTGGCCAGCATCGGCAGCGACGAGAACCCGCCCGTCGCGTCGTGGAGCGGCCCCCGCGTGGTGACCAGCAGGTGCGTGCCCCCGCGGAAGGCGGCCAGCGTGCCGCCCAGCGCGGTCGCCTCGCGCAGCAGCCCCTCCTCGCCGTCCACCTCGATCAGCCCCAGCGCGATCTGCGCGTCCTCCTGCGCCTGCCCCTCGGCGGTCAGCAGCAGCTGACGCAACGCGACCCGTACCGAATGCACGGAAGGCGCCAGCCTGAGCACGTGCATCTGCCCGCGCAGCGCCTCGTACACCGAGCTCAGGCAGGTGATCACGGCGTGCGCCGGCCCGCGCCGGTGGAAGGCGATCGCCTTGTCGGACGTCATCCCCGCGCGGTAGGGCAGCGTGCGCACCTCGGCCGCGTCCAGCCCCGCCTCGCCGAACGTCGCGGCCACGTCGCCCGCGGACAGCGTGTCGATCGACAGCGTCGTGACGTCCTGGCCCTGGCTGAGCAGCCGTACCAGCCCGGACAGCAGGGTCGCGCCGGAGTAGTCGACGAAGGCGGCGGGCCTGGTCAGGACGTCGGCGTCGCGCGAGAGCATGTACGGCACGATGCCGGTGAACAGCCAGCCCTCGACGGCGGAGGCATGCGCCTCGACGATCGACGGCGCCTGCGACTCGTGGTCGTAGTCGAGGCGGAGGGCGCTGACGCCCGGCTGCTCCTCGCAGGTGGCCGCGACGTCGTCGACCAGATCATGCGGGCCGACGACCCCGATGACGATACCCACCTGCGCCTCCTTCATTACGGTCTAGACCGGAAGGGTAACCGGTGGCCTTGGATTTCCCAAGCACGGGTGATCCGCTCCGCTCGGGGGCTGGGTCGAAGTCCCGTACGGCGCGCGCCTGACAATCTCGTGCAGCGCCGGGCCCTCGCCTGGCTGTCGCAACCCCGGTCCGCATTCCAGGACCGCGGCCCTCTCTTGGCGCAGAACACCGTAGCTCATCACCCCGCGGACCACCTGTACGGCCCGCCTCTGACGTAGTCGACGATGAAGCGCTTGGGATACGGTCCCGTACGGTCCTGTGGGAACTCGTAGATGCCCAGCATCAGCTGCATCGGATATTTCGGCGACTGCTCAACCGTGCGGACATGCTCGCCGTCGATGGAGAAGGAGACCCGCTCAGGCGTCCATTCGGCGGCGTACAGATGGAACTCGGTCGCGTCGATCGGCACGGTCTCCACGGTGAAGTCGTCAGTGAGGTCCGGGTCGCCGAACGGATGGATGCCCATGCCGACCCGCACGCTGTCCTTACCGACATCCTTGCCGAAGATCTCGGCGACGCAGATCTCGCCGGAGCGCTCGGGCTCGTCCTCGTAGCCGATCATCCAGAGGGCCACCATGCAGGTGGGGTCGGGGGTGGCGCGGGCACGCATCTCGATCAGACCGTACTGCGGCGTATAGATGCGCTCGGGCCGCTGGGCCTCCACGACGACGGCCTTGCCCCGCCCATGCTGCCCAATGGTGCTGCCCACAGGCCCGGAGAACACACCCGTCTGCAGGGACGACACCCGCATCTCGCCCTCAAGCTCGGGAGACCAGGGTGGCTGATCCTCCTCGATCAGCAGATGCAACTGCCCGTCGGCCCACTCGTACCGGGCGGCAGAGGAGGCGCGGCCACTCCATTGGGGCAGGTAGTAGGGGATCCAGGACCGACCATCAAATGCGACCACAACGCCATTCTCGCGGAGCACCACCCATAGACGCCCAGCCAACACCCACCCCCGCCAACGCCCACCCCAACCACCTCGGTCACCCGCCACCCCGCACCTACCACCCCGACCCCCGCCACTCGCCCCTACTACCTCGGGCATCCGCCGCCCTGACCTCGCACCCCGGCCACCCGCCACCCTTAGCGCCTCGGGCACCCGCCACCCCCGGCCACCCGGCACCCGACCACCCGCACTCCGACCACGCGGTCACCTGCCAGCTCCGTTGCTGACGGCCCCGCCTCCACGGCCGATCCGCCTTCACCACGGCCACCCGCCTCCATCGCGGGCACTCGCCTCGCCTCCACTACGGGTGGTCGCCGCACCACGTCGGCGAAGGGGTTCCGCTGGAGTCCGCCTACCCACCGCTGGGCGCGAAGCCATACAAAAGGGGCGAATCTACTTTGTAAAGGCCTGCGCAGCCGTACAGCCAAGAATGGGCTGTGCCCGCCGAGCGCTCAGGCGAAGCTGGCGAAATACGCAGCAGCCATGTCGTCCGCGCCATGCCCCTGGGCCTCGGCGCGGCGCAGGCGCTCGCCTGCCGCGACCGACATGTCCACCCGAACCCCGGCCCCCCGCGCCGCCTCCTCGATGAGGCCGATGTCCTTGATCGCATTGCGTACGGCGAAGCTGGCCGTGAAGTCGCCCGCCATGATGGCCTTCATCTTCGCCTGCAAGTAAGGGCTGTCCATCGGCCCCCCGGTCACAAGCTCGGCGAACTGCGCGGGATCGACCCCGAGCGCCTTCGCCAGCGCGATCGCCTCACCCGCGATGGCCGTAGCCGTGATGCCGTAGCTGACCCCCGCCAGCTTGAGCCTGCTGGCGTCGCCAACCGCGCCGAGCCAGAGCGTACGCCCGCCCACTGCGTCGAAGATCGGCTGCACGATCGGCCGCCCGGACGCGGGCCCAGCGGCCAGGACGACGAGCTTCCCATGCTCGGCGGGTTGCTTGGTGCCCTGCACGGGCGCGTCGTAGAAGACCAGCCCGCGCTCGGCCGCGAACCCCACCAGCCGGTCCAGCGCCGCGACCCCGACCGTACTCATCTGCACCCAAACCTGCCCAGGCCGCAACCCGGGCGCCGCCTGCTCCATCACCTCGTGTACGGCGGAGCCGTCGCTCAGCATCGTGACGACGACATCCGCCCCCTCGACGGCCTGCGCGGGGCTGTCGGCGACGAGCCCTTCAGCCCTGTCGCGGGTACGGTTCCAGGCCGTGACCTGGAAGCCCGCCTTGACGAGGTTCCTGGCCATGGGCGCACCCATGGTTCCGGTACCGAGAAACGCGATGGCAGTCATCTGCTTTCCACCTTATCTTGATCGGTCATTCCATTATCGCGAGAGATGCTGGGCCGCGATAGGGGTGAGCGCTGTCGCGGGGATACGACACGTGCTGTCGCGTGGGGGTGAACGCTGCGACGGGATTGCCGCTCGCTCTCGCGTCGGGCTTGACTGCTGCGGCGGGCTTGCCCTGCGCCCTTGAGGCGAGGGCGCAGGGTGAGGGCGCAGGGTGAGGGCGACGGTGAGGGCGCAATGGCGAAGGAGTTGTGTAGTGGCGCACGATCGCGACCGGGGCGACGAGGGCGGCGTGGTGCGCGCTGTCGCCACGGGGCGAGTGCCATCGCGGAGTGCGGCAAGGGCCGTGACCACCACGGGTCGGGCGCTGTCGCGGGAGTGCGGCAAGGGCCGTATGCGCCACGGGTCGGGCGCTGTCGCGGGAGGGTGGCGAGGGTCGTGTCCACCACAGGTCGAGTGCTGCCCCTTGAGGGCGGCGGGTGCCGTGTCCATCGCGGGGCGGGCGTTAGCGCGGGAGGGCGGCGAGGGCTGTGTCCACGACGGTTGCCAGTCTGCGGCGGTCCGCGCCCGCCTTGCCCTGCACACGCAGCCCCTGGATCGTCGTCACCACGAAGTCGGCCAGCGCCGTCACATCCGCGTCTCGTGGCAGTTCGCCCCGTTCGCGTCCCTTGCGTAGCGCCCCGGCCACGGCCTCGGTCACGCGGTCGAGCGCGTCGCCCACGATCCTGCCCGCCGTACGGTCGTGCGGAAGCCGTTCCACCGCGCTGTTGGTAACCAGGCATCCGCGCCTGGCCGGGTCGCCGACCGTCTCGTCGACCAGGTCGAGCAGCAGCTCGCGCAGCACGACCCGGACGGGTTCGTCCCGATCCAGCCTCGCCGCCATGGCGGCCGTCGACCGGGCTGCGTAGCGGCTGAGCGCAGCCTCGTAGAGCCCCTCCTTGCTGCCGAAGGCGGCATAGAGCGAGCCCCTGCCGATGCCGGTGGCCGCCACGAGATCCTGCACGGAGGTCGCCTCGAAGCCGCGGCTCCAGAACACCTCCATCGCACTCCCGACCACCGCATCGGTGTCAAACTCTCTGGTCCTGGCCATGTCTCCGACCGTAGCCCTATCTGTAACGTTCGGTCAAGATTGTAGGATGACGCCCGTGAGGATCATCGCGGTACGGCACGGCCAGAGCGAGGCCAATCTCGCCTACCAGCAGTCGATCGGCGTGCCGCTCGTCTACGAACGCGGCGACGACGAGGTGACCATCACCCCGTTGGGGGAACGGCAGGCGGCGTCGATCGGCGCATGGCTGGGCGGGCTGCCGGAGGGGGAGGCGCCAGAGGTCGTATGGTGCTCGCCGTACCGCAGAGCCCAGGACACCTGGACGGCCGCACTGGCCGCGTGGGGCCACCCACCGCTCCCCGTGACCACCGACGAACGCCTGCGTGACCGCGAGTGGGGCGCCCTCGCTCACTTCAACGACGAAGCCATCCAGCACCACCACCCGGAGGAATGGGCCCGCCTGCAAGCAGAGGGTGAGTACACCTACAGACCCCCAGCCGGAGAGTCCTTCCTGGATGTCGCCATACGCCTCCGTACGTTCCTGGCAGACCTCCATACGGCAGCGTACGGTCGCCGGGTGCTGATCGTCGCCCACGACGCGGTGGTGCTCATCCTCCGCCACGTCATCGAAGGAACCCCGGATGGGCGACTGGCCGACATCGACGCCCATGCCCCCATCCACAACGCGTCGATCTCCACCTGGCACTCGGTGAACGGCCAGCTCGCTCTCCAAGCCTTCAACACCACCACCCACCTCCCCTGACCTGCGTGCCCCTTTCGGAGGAGGGTTAGTTCCCCCTCGCATCGGAGGAGGGGTTGGCTCCACTCACAGCCCTGCTGTCGCTGTCGCTGTCGCTGTCGCCGTCGAGGTCGCCGTCGTGGCCGTCGAGGTCGCTGTCGCGGTTGAGGTGGCGTCCGTAGGCCGGATCGCCGCGACTGACGGGGGTCGCGCCTGCTGCACGGGCGGTGGCGCAGTTGCGGTAGTAGATCCGCTCCTTGGGTGTGCGTGTGCGGTGGGGCTTCGGGGCCGAGGTGTTGGGCGTGTGGGGCGGGGCTTCGGGGCGACGTGTTGAGTGTGCGTGTGGGGTGGGGCTTCGGGGCCGTTCTGGCGCGGGAGGGCGCGAGGAGGTGGGCACGCCGCTGGCGGGGTTGCCGGGTGTGGGGTTGGTGTCGCTCGGGGTGGGGTCGGTGGTTGCTCCGGGTGTGACGCCGGCCGCGGGGTCGGGATGAGGTTGGTGACTGGGCCGGGCATGACGCCGGTGGTGGAGGAGTCGGGCGCGGCGTTGGGGTTGAGTGCGGTGGTTGCTCCGGGTGTCACGCCAGCTGCGGGGTCGGGATGAGGTTGGTGACTGGGCCGAGCTTGGCACCGGCGGTGGAGCCGGGGGGAGCCGGGTTTGGCGCCGGCGGTGGAGCCGGGGGGAGCCGGGTTTGGCACCGGGGGTGGAGCCAGGCGTGGCGCCGGGTTTGGCACCGAGGGTGGAGCCAGGCGTGGCGCCGGACGTGGCGGCGGGGGTGGAGGCGGGTGCGGCTGTGGGGGTGGGCGCGGGGTTGGCGGGGGTGGGGGTGGCTTTGGTGTTTGGTCGGGTGGTGCTTGTGGGGGCTGGGTGCTGGGTTGGGTTGGGGTGTTTGGGGGTTTCGAATCCCCGTTGTGAGCAGGCAAATGTTATAAAACGTGCCAAAGATATCAAAATGTGACCTATGCTCTGAGGCTGCATCTTTCGGGGGATGAATGATGAGGTCATATCCGATCGTCGAGCAGCGCGCGCTCAGGCCGTCCAGCCTGTTCGGGACGCTGTTCGGACAGGTCAGGCGAGCGTTCCGGCGTGCGGGTGACGGGCAGGAGGGGCTGCCGATCCCGCTCGGCCACGAGACGCTCGTCTTCGTGATCGGCGGCGGGCACCACCGCGTGGACGCCGCAGGCAGGACGCCGTCGCGGGCGACCAGCGTCAGCGTGGTCGACCTGCGCAGGAACGCGCAGATCACGGTACGGATGTGGCTTCCGTCCCCTGGAGGCGAGCACCTCCTGGCCGAGGTGCGGTTCGCCTGCACCGTCCTCGACCCCGTCACGGTCGTCCGTGACGGGGTCGCCGACGTGGCGGTCCTGCTGCTGGGGCATCTCGAGGGCGCCCAGCCCGGGGTGTCGTCGGAGGCGGATGTCAGGGCGTTCCTGGCGTTGTTCCCGGTGGAGATTCCCGGGATGGCCGTGGAGTTGCTCGGCATCGAGCTTGAACCCGCCGAACGCGATGAGGCCCGGTGGAGCAACCATGCGCTCGACTACGAGGCCAGGCGGCGCGCCTGGCGCGAGGCGGCTGATCTTGCCGGTCAGGTGGCGGGTGATCCGCTGACCGCGTTGCTCGCCGGGCATCTGGAGGGGCAGGTGGCGGCGTCCGACATCGTCGGCTACCTGCGCGAGTAGCGCGATCGGGCGCAGGCCGCGGAGCAGGGTGAGGAACGCAAGTGGGAGTCGCGGCTGGCCGCCGAGCGCCGCGAGGCTGAGCGCGAGCGGACCTTCCATCGGGAGCAGCTGCGCCTGGCGGAGGAGCGGCGGCGGCTGGAGGTCAAACGTGACGTGCTGGCGCGGCTCAGCGCGGAAGGGCACACCGGGGACGTGATCGCCGAAGTGACCCGCAACCTGGAGACACCGTCTCAGGAGGTACGGCAGAGCTGGCTGGCCCGGCTGGCTCGGGGTCGGGCGGCGGCGACGAAGCGGCAGGACGAGGAGCAGGCAGCGTGACCGACGGCACCCGTGAGTACGAGACCTGGCCCGACGAACCCACCCGCGAGCTTCCTCGGCCTGAGGGCGCCCATGGCACGGATGTCTTCCCCGTGAGTGGTCCCCCCAGGGAGCAAGCAGCCGGAGAGGCCCCGGAGGGCGGCTGGGACGGCCAAGAGGCCAGGCGAAGCGATGAAGCCAGGCGAAGCGATGAAGCCGGGCAGGGTGGTGATGCCGGGCAAGGCGGTGGTGCCGGGCCGAATAGCGGTGCCGGGCCGAATAGCGGTGCCGGGCCGAATAGCGGTATCGGGCCGGATGGCGGTGCGGGGCTGGGGGCTGAGGCTGGGCAATATGGCGGGGCCGGGCTGGGTGGTGAGACCGGGCAAGGCGGTGGTGCACGTAACGGTGGAGTCGGGCCAGGTGAGGGTTGGGGGAGTGGCAACTCTGGGTGGGGGTTTGTCAGGGGTAAGGAGGCCTACGGGCAGGATGCCGGTTGGATCGGGCGGCGGGTCAGGGTCATGGCCGGTGTCGATGAGGCCCTCCTGGACGAGGTCCCCGAGGAGCGCAACCGCTACACCGGCCTGGGCGGCGTGGTCATCGGCACGGCAGCCATCGCCTTCGTCTCCATGCTCGCCGCCCTCACCATGGTCTTCGGCGCCGGCTGGACCCTCCTGATCGCCATCCCCATAGCCCTCCTGTGGTCCGCCCTCGTGGGGAACTTCGACCGCTGGCTGGTCTCCAGCGGCCACGGCGTGATGACCTGGCGCCAGAAGGCCATGGTCATGTTCCCCCGCCTGATCATCGCCATCCTCCTAGGCGTGATCATCGCCGAGCCCGTAGTCCTGTCGATCTTCGGCTCGGCAGTGGAGGAGCAGGTCAAACAGACCCGCCAGATACAGAACGCCGCCTACGAGGACAGCCTGCGCCGCTGCAACCCGTCCCCCGACGCCGCAGGCACCATCCCGGCGACCCCGAAGAACTGCGAGGGAATGACCCTGGCCACCGCCGGCGCCCCCACCGAGCGCATGGCGGAACGCGACTCCCTCACCAGGCAGCGCGACGAGCTCGCCAGGAAGGTCGCCCAGGACAACAAGGAGCTGAAGCGCCGCGAGGAGCTGGCCCGCCGCGAGTGCAACGGCACCGGCGGCGCCGGCCTGACCGGCCAGGCAGGAGAGGGCCCCAACTGCGCGCGCAACAGGGCCGAGGCCGACCAGTTCAAGACCGACAGCAAGCTGGCCGAGAACACCGCGACGGTCGCCGCGCTCAACGCCAAGCTGACCACGCTGACCGAGCAGCTCGGCGGGGCGTCCACGACGTACGCCAAGGAGCTCACCCAGAAGATCGCCGCCAAGGTCCAGGAGCGTAAGGCGCAGCAGGGCCACATCGGCCTGCTGGAGCGCCTGGAGGCCCTGGGCGTGCTCAAGGGCAAGAGCGCGATGCTGGCGATCTCCATCTGGCTGGTCACGCTGTTCTTCGTGGTGATCGACGTGTTGCCCGCACTGGTGAAGTTCCTGTCCGCGCGCACCACCTACGACGAGCTGTTCACCAGGCGCCTGGAGATGCGCAGGAGGGCGCACGAGAAGCGCACGGAGGTGGCGTTGCGCAGGAGCCTGCTGGAGGGCGACGACGAGCTGCGCAGGCTGGACGAGGCGGAGAAGGAGGAGCGCGCGAGGCACGCCGTACAGGTCAATGCGACCCGGACGGATCTGGCTGCCCGCCTGAGGTGACGATCAGGTCGGCGCGCGACCGGGTGCCGTCGGCGGCGAACCACGCGTCCTCGGCGGCGAACCAGCGCACCCACTGCGGCTCCAGCGCGGGCCCGTCCCGGTCGAGCACCCGCTTCATACGGACGGGAAATGGCGCCTCCACCCAGACGGTAAACGCCGTGTAAGCAGGGCGAGCCGTGCCGACTCCCTCGATGATCAGCACGGGCGCGACGGGTACGGTCACCCGCGAGCGGTACCGCCCGGCCACCCAGTCGTAACGCAGGAACGACCCGTCGACCCCGCGCGACAGCGGTTCGAGCACCTGGGACTCCAGCGCGTGGAACCACGCGCCCGGCCCCTCCTCCCACGGCACGGGGAAGTCGTCGCTGTGCACGACCTGAACGCCGCCCAGCGCGTCGGCGAGCCGTCCGGCGTAGGTAGTCTTGCCGGATCCCGCAGGCCCGTCGACGGCGACCAGCCGCACGGGCCCGCACGAGGGGGCGAGGGCGGCGATGCGCGCGGCCAGGGCTTTCACCCCTCAAGGGTGCCAGGGGGTGCGGGGGTGAGGTACGGTGCCCCGCACCTGGAAGTCAATCTAGGAGGTTGATCTTGCGCGGACCCCTCGGCGACGTCGTCGTGCTCGATCTGTCCAGGGCTCTCGCCGGCCCGCACGCCGCGCAGATGCTCGGCGACCTGGGCGCCAGGGTGATCAAGGTGGAGCATCCAGACGGAGGGGACGAGTCGCGCGGCTGGGGCCCGCCCTTCGTCGGCCCGGATCACGACATTTCCACGTACTTTCTGGCGGCCAACCGCAACAAGCAGTCCATCGCCGTCGACCTCAAGAGCGACGAGGGCAAGCGCCTCATCGAGCGCCTGGTCCGCCAGAGTGACGTCCTGATCGAGAACTTCCGCACCGGCGTCCTCGACCGCCTGGGTTTCCCCGTAGACAGGCTGCATGAGCTCAACCCCCGCCTGGTCATCCTGTCGATCACCGGCTTCGGCCACGACGGCCCCGAGGGCGGCAGGCCGGGCTACGACCAGATCGCGCAGGGCGAGGCGGGCCTGATGTCGCTCACCGGCCCCGGACCTGACGAGCCCTACCGCGTCGGCGCGTCCATCGCCGACCTGCTGGCGGGCATCCACGGCGCGTACGGCGTGGCCGCGGCCCTCTACGAGCGCGAGCGCACCGGCAAGGGCGACGTGGTGCGCACCTCCCTGCTCGCCGCCGTCACCGGCGTGCACTCCTACCACGGCACCGCGTGGACCGTCGGCGGCCAGGTTCCCCAGGCCAACGGCAACCACCACGCCAGCATCGCCCCTTATGGCGCCTTCCGCTGCGCCGACGGCATGCTGCAGATCGCCGTCGCCAACGAGAACCAGTGGCGAAAGACGGCCACCCTCCTAGACATCGATCCAGATATCCCGAAATATGCGACAAACAGGGAGAGATTTGCGCACCGGGATGAGCTGATCGCCGACATGGAGAAGTCGCTCGCCAGGCACGACCGCGCTCACTGGCTGGCCGCGCTCGGCGACCTCGGCGTGCCGGCAGGAGCCATCCGCAGCCTCGACGAGGTCTACGCCTGGGACCAGACCCGCTCCCAGGGCCTGCTCGTCGAGGTCGACCACCCGGTGCTCGGCTCCATCGAGCTGCCAGGCCCGCCCCTGCGGTTCGAGAACGCCCAGGCGGCGCAGCACACCGCCCCTCCCGCCCTCGGTCAGGACGGCGACGCCGTGCTGGCCTGGCTCGAAGAACGTGAAGGATGAGACCCTGACAGCCATGGTGACCCGTCCTGACGCGCGCGCATTGATCGAAACGGTCCTCGACAAGGGCTCGTGGAAGTCATGGGACACGCCGCCCGTCGACCCGGCGGAGCCCGGCTCCTCCTACGCCGACGAGCTGGCCGCCGCGCGGGCGAAGACCAGATACGACGAGTCGGTCATCACCGGCGAGGGCCTGCTGGACGGCCGCCGCGTGGCCATCGCCGCCTGCGAGTTCTCCTTCCTGGCCGGTTCCATCGGCCAGGCGGCCGCGCGCCGCCTCGTCGCAGCCGTGGAGCGCGCCACCGAGGAACGGCTGCCGCTGCTCGCCGCGCCCGCCTCAGGCGGCACCCGGATGCAGGAGGGCGCGGTCGCGTTCGTCCAGATGGTCAAGATCAGCGCCGCCGTGCAGCGCCACCGCACCTCTGGCCTGCCGTACGTCGTCTATCTGCGCCATCCCACCACCGGCGGCGTCTTCGCGAGCTGGGGCTCGCTCGGCCACGTGACGGCGGCCGAGCCCGAGGCGCTGATCGGCTTCCTGGGCCCGCGCGTTTTCGACGCCCTGCACGGCTACCCCTTCCCCGAGGGCGTGCAGGTCGCCGAGAACCTCTACGCGCACGGCCTGGTCGACGCCGTGGTCTCCGCCGAGGACGCCAGGAAGATCGCCATCAGGGCGCTGGGCGTGCTGGCCGCGGACAGGACGCAGATCACCCAGGGCGAGCCGCCCGCCGAGGACCTGCGCCCCGTGGAGGCGTGGGAGGCGATCACCCGCAGCCGCCGCGACGACCGCCCAGGCGTGCGCGCCCTGCTCAAGCTGGCCGCCACCGACGTCACCCCGCTCAACGGCACCGGCGAGGGCGAGAACGATCCAGGCCTCCTGCTGGCCCTGGCCAGATTCGGTACGGCTCCCGCCGTCGTGCTCGGCCAGGACCGCCGCAGGCAGCGCTCCTACGGCCCGCTCGGCCCCGCCGGGCTCCGCGTGGCCAGGCGCGGCATGCGCCTGGCTGCCGAGCTCGGCCTGCCGCTGGTCACCATCGTCGACACGGCGGGCGCCGACCTGTCGAAGGCGGCCGAGGAGGGCGGCCTGGCGGCCGAGATCGCCCGCTGCCTGGCCGACCTGGTGATGCTGGAGGCGCCCACGGTGTGCCTGCTGCTCGGCGAGGGCGCCGGGGGTGGCGCCCTCGCGCTGCTTCCCGCCGACCGGGTGCTCTGCGCCCAGCACGCCTGGCTGTCGCCGCTGCCGCCGGAGGGCGCGTCGGCGATCCTCTACCGCAGCGTCGACTTCGCCCCGGAGATCGCCCAGGCGCAGGGGGTGCGCGCCACCGACCTGCGCAGGAGCGGCATCGCCGACCGCGTCATCCCCGAGGAGCCGGACGCCGCCTACGAGCCGCGCGCGTTCTGCGAGCGGGTGGGGCGGGCCCTGGAGTACGAGATCGCCGGGCTGCTGCTGCAGGACAAGGCGGACCGCCTCGCGGCCCGCCACGCCCGCTACCGCTAACCGCCCTGGTACTCCTTCGGGTCGTACCGCCACAACTCGCTGCCGTCACGCGCGTAGCCGATGATTTCCGCTGGCGGCGACGCCTTGTCCGGGAGGGGCCCGGCGAACATGGCCACACCCTCGCCCCAGGTGTCGGGCACGGTGTCCGCACTGAAGCGGGTGCCGTTCCCCATCTCGCCCACTACCCTGGCGGTCTCCGCCGTGGCGAAGCCGTACCAGACCCCCTTGAACGAGGACCACCTGACCGGGCGGCCCTCACCCACCAAGGAGCTCAGCTTGGCGCCGGGCAACCGGTCGAAGGTCTGGTCGTCCTTGCCCTTGACCCACTGCAGGCAGTGCTTGTCCTGGCGCAGGTAGGCGGTGACGCCGTGGGGCAGCGCCTGCCCGCCGGTCGCCGGGGGTTCGGCGTCCCAGCAGTCGGCGGCGTCCAGGAGGTAGACGTTCTCTACCTGGCTGCCCTTGTTGGCGAAGACGAACGCGGCCACGTCGAGGTCACGCGGGTAGGTGACCGTCCAGATCGGGTACGGCGCGCCGTCGACCCGGTGCACCGTGGCGGGGATGCGGGTGCCGTCCGGGGTGACGGCGGCAGCGGACCGCCAGCCCGCCTTCAGCGCGCCGAACGCCACGATCCGGCCGGGTTCCGGCAGGTAGCTACGCAGGGTGTCGTAGGAGAAGCCGTTCGGGTCGACGGAGGCGTTGGCGCAGCCGCCCTGCCGCTCGCCCGTCGGCCCGAGGCCGCCGGTGCTGCAGAGCATCGTGTTCCTGCCCTCGCCTATGAACCAGATCCTGGCCGGTCCTTCGGGGAAGTCGTCGGTTCCCGGGACGGTCAGCACCTCGCCGACGCGCTCCTTCAGGAAGGAGCTGCCCTCGCTCGGCGGCAGGACCCTTCGCCACACCTCCTTGCCGGTGTCGTCGTAGGCGATCTCGGTGACCCCGGCGTTCCAGTCGATCCGCCCGGAGAAGGGGACGGAGAACAGCCTGATGCCGTAGTTCCACGGTTCCTGCACGGTCTCGGCGGTCAGGGTGCCCTTCGCGGTGATGAGTTCGAGGGTGGCGATGTCCTTGCGCACGAGGCCCTGCAGCGACCCCTCGCGGTCGTCGAACGCGACCGGCGTGTCGGCGAAGAGGAACTTGGGGTCGAGCGTCTGGCGGCTCACCTCCCTGCCACCGCGCGTCCACAGCAGGATCGGACCGTCCTTGTCGGTGTGCGGCGTGGCCACGAACCCGCCGGGCATCGTGAAGCCCTCGCCGAGGCTCGCGCCCGGCCGCCCGAAGAACAGGCGGGTGCGCTCGTAGACGACGGGCTTGTCGAGCGTCGGCCCGGTGAACTCCAGCTTGGCGACCTCGTCGGCGGTGGAGAACGTCACGCTCCAGAAACCCATCGGCGCCCCCGCCGGCCGGTGGATCGTGCCTTCGATGCGCCTGCCGTCCTTGGCCAGCGCGGAGACCCCGGTGGCGAGGTCGGTGGCCACGCCGTAGTCCATCACCACGTCGGAGCCCTCGCGCGCGGTCGTGCCCTCGTACCACGCGGGGTTGTAGCTGGCGGGGATGTTCTCGGGGAGGTGGCAGCCGCCGGACGGCGGTCCCGCCTGCTGCTCCACGAGCGAGCAGGTCTCCGGCGCGCCCTGCGCGTTCTTGGCGAACCACAGCCGCAGTGGCTTGCCCTCCGTCGGGTTGGCCAGCGTCAGCTCCTCGCCGTACGGCGTCCTGCCGTCCATCGCCCGCCGGTACACCTCGTCCGGCGTCTCGGCCGGCTGCTTGTTCAGCCCCCGCGTCAGCAGGAACGGCACCAGCAGCGCGATCGCCGCCACGGCCGCCACCGCCACGAGCCAGGCGCGCCGCGTCCCGGGCGAGCGGCGCAGGCGCCGCTGCACGCCCATCCACGCGTCGGGGCCGGCCTCGTAGGTGCCCGCCCTGGCGTCGAGGGCGGCGCGCAGGCGCTCTTCCAGATCGTTCACAGGATCTCCCTCAGGGCCGCGAGCCCCCTGCTCGCGTGGGTCTTCACCGAGCCCGGCGACACGCCCATGGCGTCGGCGATCTCACGTTCGGAAAGGTCCAGCCAGTAACGCAGGACCAGGGCCTCGCGCTGCCTGCGGGGCAGCCGGTCGAGGGCGTCGAGCAGCACCCGGTGCTCCTCGGCGACGAGCACGCTGTGCTCGCTGCTGGGCACCGGGTCGGGTGGGTCCGGCCGTCGCAGCCGTACCAGGCGCAGGTGGCGCAGCCGGTTGCGGGTCAGATTGCACACGGTCGCCCGCAGGTAGCCCAGCGCCGCGCCGTCCTCGCGCAGGCGCCTGGAGTGCAGGCGGGCGAACGCCTCCTGGGCGATGTCCTCGGGATCGTCGGCGCCGAGCAGGCCTGCCAGCCGTACCAGTGAGGCGTACTGGGCGGCGAACAGCTCGGCGAACGAGGGGACCTCGCGTTCCACGGTGGGGGACTCCATCACGCTTTAGAGACACCCGAGGATGGCGTCGGTTGACAGCGTTTAGGAGACGGGTATGCGTTCGACCCTGAGCGAGAACACCTCTTCGCGCGGGACGACCACCTCGTAGGCGCCGTGGTCGACCATCCAGTAGCCCAGCGCTTCGGCCTTCATCCCGCTGTGCCCGGTGTAGGCGATGTGCAGGCCGTCCTCGTCCTCGTCGAGCACGATGCACGGCTCGCCGCCGAACGCGCCGACCGTGCGCACCAGCACCAGCCACTCGACGTCGGTACGGACCACCACGCGCCGCCAGTAGCCTGAGGCGGCCTCGAACCCGTCGAGCTCCTCCTCGCTGAACAGCACCACCTGGTCGCTCTCCGGCCCCAGGGCGGCCGGGAACGTGCGGTCGTGGAAGCGGGCGACGAACCCGGAGGCGACGGGCACCAGGTCGGCGTTCATGCGGCGCGCCGCCAGGTGAGGCCGTCGTAGTGGGCGAACGCCCGCCAGTCCTCGCCGGTCACGTGCTGGATCTCCGCTCCCGCTGGGATGGGCATGGGCATGGTGTGGAACTGCGGCACGACGTGCTCGCGGGAGGTGGTGAACCCGTTGCCTGCGAAGGGGGCGCTGTCGGACCAGTCGCCGCCCATGTGCGGCCCGTACGGCACGGCGTAGGTGTCGACGTCGCGCGCGAACCACCGCATGACGTACAGCTCGGGCACCTCGGCGAACAGGTCGGACCCCTCGAACCCCAGGTCGAGCCCCAGGAACAGCTGCCTGGGCGAGGTGAGCCTGGCACAGTCCTGCACCCGGTAGACGTAGCCGGAGATCACCGTCCGCTTGCCGGTGAGGTAGGGCACGAGCAGGCGGGGCGGCACCACCTTCTGCATCTGCGTCCTACGCTCGTTCACGTTCCTACTTTACGATCTGTTGACCCCTAGTACGCGATGTTCCAGGCACGGCAGGGTGGCCCTGGCCGTGGCGGTGAACTCGGGGTCGAGGCGCACTGTCTGGACCCCAGGACCTGTGCCCAGATCGGTGCGAACCACTCCCAGCGGGTCGACCAACATGCTGCGTCCGACGCCGAAGCCGTCGGTCGACTCGGCCGGGTTGGGGGCCTGCCCGACGGCGGCGGTCCACGTGGTGTTCTCCAGGGCGCGGGCCCTGACCAGGGTGACCCAGTGGTCCTCCTTCAGCGGTCCGGACCCCCAGGCGGCGATCACCGCGAACAGCTCGGCGCCCTGGTCGACCAGCGCCCTGGTCAGCTCGGGGAAGCGGATGTCGTAGCAGGTGACGAGCCCGACCCGCAGCCCGGCGAGCTCGACCACGACCGGCGACGCGCCGGGGGCGACCAGCTCGGACTCGCGGGCGCCGAAGGAGTCGAACAGGTGGATCTTCTGATACGCGGCCTGGAGAGAGCCGTCGGAGTCCAGGGCGACGCACGTGTTGTGCACCCGGCCCTCGCCCGGCGTGAAGGTGCCCGCGATGACGGCTGTGCCGTATTCCCGCGCGTACGACGCGAGCCCGGTGACGAACGGCCCGTCCAGGGGCTCGGCCAGGTCGGTGATGCGCCTGCCGTACCGGGTGAGCGCCGCCTCGGGGAAGATCGCCAGATCGGCCTCGGGGACCCTGCCCAGGGCCTCCTGCGCCCGTTTGAGGTTGACCGCCGGGTCAGGGGAGACGGGTATCTGGCAGAGCGCGATGGTCGTCACGGACCAAATCTATCCGCCGGAACCATGTCAGGCACCGCCACGCCCACTCGAACGGCCCATAGCGGAAACGGCTCAGCCACCACGCGCTCAGGAGGCCCTGGGTCAGCACCGTCACCAGCGCCACGGCGACCACCGACAGGCCGTCGAGCCGCGGCCCGGCCAGGAAGATCACGAACGTGCCGGTGAGGTAGTTGGTCAGCGCCATCCTGCCGAGCGGTTCGAACAGCGCGGTCAGCCAGCGCGGCAGCAGCAGGAACCCGGCCGCGTAGGCGACCGCGCCGGTGAGGGCGGCCAGTGTGTAGAGCACCCACCGGTGCTCCTCCGGCGCCAGCCAGGCGACCGTGAACGCAGCGGAGACCGGCGCGGCCAGCCAGAACGCGAGCGGCAGGGACGGCCTGAGCTCCCAGACCGCCATCCCGACGAGGAACAGCCCGGGGATGAGGATCGAGCCGCCGCCCATCCAGGTCGCCCACGCCACCCCGGCCAGGCCCAGGGGAAGGACGGCGAGCGTGGGCAGGAAGGAGGCGGGCAGCAGGACGGCGGCGCCGTACAGCGCGTAGTCGGTCAGGACCTCGCCCGGGTAGTACAGGTGCTGGACCAGCCCGAAGCAGGCCAGCCAGAACAGCCGGCGCAGCAGCACCCACCGCCCGGCCGACCGCATGACCAGCACGAAGCTGACGCCGAACAACATCGAGAAGATCGGGTAGAACCGCCCCTGGAAGAACGTCCCGATCACGCCGTCGCCCGTGTGGGGCGCGTGCTGCCAGATGTTGACCAGCATGATGCCGCACACCGCGAACCCGCGGAGCGCGTCAAGCTCTCGAACGCGCGTCACAGCACCCAGGTCCACCACCATACGAGGAACCCGTCGGCCACGACGGCGGCGACGGCGAACGGCCACAACCGGATCTTGCCCGCCGCCTTGACCAGCGCGGCCAGCGTCAGTACGTCGGAGCCGACCGCCAGCCACTGGATCCACCCCACCGAGGCGGGCAGCCCCACGGCCAGGGCGACCTCGTTCTCGCCCGCCAGCCGCCAGACCTCCTGGACCACCAGCCCGCAGAACGCCGTCCCGGCGAGGCCGCCGAACGCCGTCAGCGCCCTGCCGCGCATCGCGCCCACGACGAACTGCACGATCGACACCAGCGCGAACAGCGCGAACGGCGCCAGCAGCCACGGCGAGGTCTGCGCCTGGTAGGGCGCCTGCGAGACGACCAGATCGGAAGGGCTGAAACGCCTGTAAACCGGCCCGCACGGCGCGGAGACCGACGAGGTGTCCCCGACGAAGGCGATGATCGTCTGGCGGGCGCACTGGCTGCTCAGGAAGACCGCGTGCGACAGGCCGGGAAGCTCCACGAACCTGGCGTGCGGCAGCAGCTCGGCCGCCGGCCTGCTGGTCCTCGTCGGCGTCGTGGGGTCGAACTCGCCGCCGAGCACCAGCACCGGGGCCTGCGTCGTGGCGTTGACCGGCGGGGAGGCGGGCAGGTTCCAGGCGTCGCACACCGCCTTGTCCGCGTTCACCGTGAACAGCGTCGACTTGGCCGTGGGCCGCTCGTCCTGGCACTGCACCGCGTGGTAGAGCCCGAACTCGTGCGAGGTCAGCCCGCCCCCGACGGCGTCGGCCAGCGGCTGCAGCAGCTCGTAGTGACCGTCGGCCAGCGCGTCGATCAGCGCCGGCGCGACCGCGCTCACCTGGGGGTCGTGCAGCCCTTCCGCCAGGATCGTGGCCACGTCGTCGCCGGTCAGCGTCGCCTTGAAACGGGTGCCGAGCTGCGGGTCGGTGGTCTCGACGAAGGCCGGGCGGCTGTTGAGCCGCCTGGCCATGACCTCGAACCGGTCACGCACGCCGAGCTTGTCGAGGGTGGCGGTGAAGTTGGCGGCGGCGTCGCCGTACCAGGAGACGCTTTCCGGCAGGAAGGAGTCGAGCACGACGGAACGCACGCCCGTGGGGTCGGCCGCCGCCGCTTCGAGCATCGAGCGGGTGGAGTAGCTGACGCCGAACAGGTTCCAGCTCGGGTAGCCGAGCGCCTGGCGCAGCGCCACCACGTCGGCCGCGATCTCGGCCGTCCGGTAGCCGCGCAGGTCCACGCCCTGCTCCTCCAGCCTGGTACGGCAGGCCGTGGCGGCCGCGCCGATGTCGCCGCGCGGGGTGCGGAGCTGGTCGAGCATCGCCTTGACCGTCTCCGGGCAGCCCAGGCTGGGCTGGGAGTATCTGCTGCCGCGCTGCTCCAGCGCGATGACGTCGCGGTCGGGGAACATCTGCCGCAGGAACCCGGTCAGCTGGATCGACGACGAGCCAGGCCCGCCGCTGGTGTAGACGATCGGGTCGGGTTTGCGCCCCCTGGCGATCGACGGGCTCACCGCGTAGCCCACCTTGATCGTCCGGCCGGGGGCGTCGCGCCGCTCGGGAACGACCAGGAAGCCGCACTTCGTGCCGCGGGGGACGGCCACCGGGCAGGTCGTCGCCTCTAAAGGAGGCGGGGCTGGCACGGGCTGGAAGATCATTGCGAGCGCGAGGGCGACCCTGGTGATCACCCGACGAGACTAGCGCCCGGACAGCCCGTCGAACATGACAGCCAGAGTCTTCGTGCGCAGGTCCGGATCCCAGCGGTGGTGCTGGGCGGCCAGGCAGGCGGCGGCCAGCAGCGCGAGCAGCTCGGGCATCCCCACGTCGCGGCGCACGGCCCCCGCCTCCTGCGCGCGGGTCAGCAGCGTCTCGATGGCCGGTCTGACGTCGGGCGCGCTCTCCTTGGCGTCGATGCCCGCGCTGGTGAGCGCGTCGGTGAAGACCTTCTTGGCCGTCGCGTCCTCGACGACGGCGGCGAAGAAGGTGAACAGCGCCTCGCCGGGATCGCCGGCCCCGGCCAGCTCGCCGGCCCTGTCGATCAGCCGGAGCTTCCTGTCGACGACGATCGCCTGGTAGAGCGCCTCCTTGGTGGGGAACTGGCGGTAGATCGTGCCCACCCCGACCCCGGCCAGGTCGGCGATGTCGCGCATGGAGGCGGACAGCCCGTCGCGCGCCAGCACGACCTCCGCGGCCTCCAGGACGCGGGCGCGGTTGCGCTGGGCGTCTGCGCGCATGCGTCACCCTTTCTCGTTGACAAGCGGAACAACTGTTCCGTATCGTCCAAGCGGAACAACAATTCCGATTCTAGGGGATTCCGCATGGACCACGTCATGCTGGGCGCCTCCGGGCTGCGCGTGTCCCGCGCCTGCCTGGGCACCATGAACTTCGGCACCGCGAACGGCCTGGCGGCCACCGGCGAGGACGAGGCGACGAAGATCGTCGACGCCTTCCTGGAGGCGGGCGGGAACTTCGTCGACACCGCCGACATGTACCACCGGGGCGAGACCGAGGAGATCCTCGGCCGCGCGCTCAGGGGCCGCCGCGACTCCGTGGTGCTGGCCACCAAGGGCGCGCTGCTCCCCGAGGGCAGGGGCCTGTCGCGCCGCCACCTCACCAGGGCGCTGGAGGGCAGCCTGCGCCGCCTCGGCACCGACCACGTCGACCTGTACCAGTGCCACCTGTGGGACGGGGTCACCCCGATCGAGGAGACCATGGCCACCCTCGACGGTTTCGTCAGGTCGGGCAAGGTGCGCTACCTCGGCTGCTCCAACTTCAGCGCCGAGCAGATCGTGGAGTCGCAGTGGGCCGCCGCCCGCGTGAACGGCACGCCGTTCGTCTCATTGCAACCGCAGTACTCGCTGATCGCGCGCGACATCGAGGCCGAGGTCCTGCCCGCCTGCGCGCGCCACGGCCTGGGCGCCATCGTGTACGGCACGCTGGGCGGCGGCATCCTCGCCGGTCGCTACCGCAGGGACACCCCGCCCGACCCGGACAGCAGGATGGGCAGGCTGCTGTCGTCCAGGGCTCCCGGCGCGGTCTGGTGGGCCGAGACGCTGCTCGCCGAGCGCCACCTGGAGATCGGCGAGCGGGTGGCCGAGGTAGCGTCCTCGCTCGGCGCCGAGCCGTCCGCCGTGGCGCTGGCGTGGGTGGCGGCCAGGCCCGGGGTGTCCAGCGTGATCATCGGACCGCGTTCGGTGGCGCAGCTCCACGAGAACCTGGCCGCGTTCGCGCTCGACCTGCCCGCCTGGGCCACCGAGCGGCTGGACGAGGTCTCCACGCCGGAACCCCGGGGTACCGACGGGTCCTTCTTCCATCTGCGTCCCACTGGTTAGGGTTGGCCGTGTGAGCGAACCCCTTGTGCACAGGATGCGCGCCTTCGGCACCACGATCTTCGCCGAGATGAGCGCGCTTGCCGTACAGACCGGATCGATCAACCTGGGCCAGGGGTTCCCCGACACCGACGGGCCGTCGGCGATGCTGGAACGGGCGGTCGAGGCGATCAAGGGCGGCGCCAACCAGTACCCGCCGGGCCCCGGGGTGCCCGAGCTGCGCGAGGCGGTCTCCGAGCACCGGGCGAGCCACTACGGCCTGCAGTACGACCCGGCGGGGGAGATCCTCGTGACGGTCGGCGCGACGGAGGCGATCGCGGCCTCGGTGCTGGCGCTGTGCGAGCCGGGCGACGAGGTGATCGCGTTCGAGCCCTACTACGACTCCTACGCCGCCTCGATCGCCATGGCCGGGGCGCGCCTGGTCGCGGTCACGCTGCGGCCGGTGGACGGGCGGTTCACCTTCGACCCCGCCGAGCTGCGCGCGGCGGTCTCACCGCGCACCAAGGCAATCCTGGTCAACTCGCCGCACAACCCCACGGGCACGGTGTTCACCCGCGGCGAGCTGACCACGATCGCCGAGCTGTGCCAGGAGCGCGACCTGATCGCGATCACCGACGAGGTCTACGAGCACCTGACGTTCGACGGCGCCGAGCACGTGCCCATGGCCACGCTGCCCGGCATGCGCGAGCGGACCGTGATGATCTCCTCCGCGGGCAAGTCGTTCTCGGTGACCGGGTGGAAGACCGGCTGGATCTGCGCGCCGCCGCCGCTGGTCAAGGCGGTCCAGACGGTCAAGCAGTTCCTCACCTTCACCGCTTCGGCGCCCTGGCAGCTCGCCGTGGCGTACGGCCTGCGCAACGAGCTGCAGTGGGTCGCCGGGCTGCGTGCCGAGCTGGAGAGCAAGCGGGACCGGCTGATGGAGGGGCTGAGCGCGGCCGGGTTCGAGGTGCTCAAGCCGTCGGGCACCTACTTCGTGCAGACCGACATCCGCCCGCTGGGCTTCACCGACGGCCTCGACCTCACCAGGAAGCTGCCCGCCCTGGCCGGGGTCGTCGCCATCCCCACCCAGGTGTTCTACGACCACCAGGAGCGCGGCAGCCACTTCGTCAGGTTCGCCTTCTGCAAGAAGGACGAGGTCATCGACGAGGCGGTCACCCGGCTGAAGCACCTGTCACCATGACGACGACCACCGCGGCGACCACGACCAGCGCGCCGATCACGGTGAAGATCCACCCGAGCAGCGCCCCGCTGCCCAGCGGGGTGTCCACCCGCGCCCGCCGCGGGTCGCGCGGGTCGTAGACCACGACGACCTGGCGGCCGACCTCGGCGGGGGCGGGGCTGGACCCGATGTCCGACTCCACCTCCAGCCAGGCCCCGTCACGGGTCTGGAAGCGCAGCGTCGGGTAGTGCACGCCGCCGTTGTCGCTCGACTGCCAGCGCAGCCGGGTCACCACGGCGTACGCCCTGACCCCGTTCGCGGCCAGCCATCGCGCGCCCAGGACATGATTCACGCCGACCCCGCAGAACAGCAGGCCGAACACCGCCAGGCCCGCGGTGAGCAGATAGGTCATGGACCCAGGACCATAGCGGGCCATAGGGTCTTTTCTGTGCAATCGCTCGGACCTCAGGACCCCTCGCAGCTGGGCGGACACCGCCTGGTGGGCGTCCTCGGCAGGGGCGGGCAGGGCTCCGTCTACCTCGGTGAGACGCAGGACGGCGCCCGTGTGGCCATCAAGATGTTGCACGACCAGGTCGCCCTCGGCCAGGACGCGCACCGCAGGTTCCTGCGCGAGGCGGACGCGGCCAGGCGGGTCGCGCCGTTCAGCACCGCCCGGGTGCTCGACGTCGGGATCGCCGACGAGCGGCCGTTCCTGGTGAGCGAGTTCATCTCGGGGCCTTCGCTGGACGAGCTGGTCCGTCGCGAGGGGCCGCGGTCGGGCAGCGGGCTGGTACGGCTGGCCGTGTCGACGCTGACCGCGCTGGCGGCGATCCACCGGGCGGGGATCGTGCACCGGGACTTCAAGCCGAGCAACGTGATCATGGGTCCCGAGGGGCCGGTGGTGATCGACTTCGGGATCGCGCGGGCGCTGGACCACACGACCACGCACGGGGTGCTGGGGACGCCCGCGTTCATGGCGCCAGAGCAGTTCGAGGGGGCGCAGCTCAGCGCGGCGGCCGACGTGTTCAGCTGGGCGATCACGATGGTGTTCGCGGCGTCGGGGCGTCCGGCGTTCGCTGGGGACAGCATGCCGGCGTTGATGCACGCCATCATGACGCGCGCTCCCGACCTGTCGGGGGTGCCGGTGGAGCTGCGTGAGCTGCTGGCGGCCTGCCTGGCCAAGGCGCCGGCCGACCGGCCGACGACCGCCAGCCTCCTGGCCACCCTGACCGGCGACCACCCGCCGCCGGCGCAGAACCGCACCGCGCCGGAAACCCGCGCCTACACCCGGCACGACTCCGGCCCCCACCACCCCACCGACCCCCGCCAGAGCGGAGGCCACCACCAGCCGGGTTACCAGCAGTCGGGACCCCAGCAGTCGGGACCCCAGCAGCCCGGCTATCAGCAACCCGGCTATCAGCAGCCGGGCTATCGGCAGCCAACGCGGAAGCCGTCCGGGGTCGAGGCTCTGGAGGCCGTGCCGTCCGGGCCCGCCGTGGCCGCGATGGCCCTCGCCGGGCTGGCCGCACTCGCCGGCCTCATCCACGTCCTCGTCATCCTGCGCGGCCTGGTCACCGACGACTACACCGCCTTCCTCGACTGGAACGGCTGGGAGACCGTCCGCCTGGGCGCCCTGAGCCTGTTCGCGACCGCCCTGTGCATCGCCCTCTGGCGGGCACGACGAGCCGCCGCCCTCGTCGCGCTGGCCGCCGTCCCCGCCCTGGTCCTCCACGCCGGATGGGCGTACGTCTTCGATGCCAACCCCGAGCTCCCCGGCATGGCCGTGGGCGTGCTGAGCGGCGTCGTCCAGTCGGCCATGTTCGTCGCGCTCGGCGCGCTCACGTGGCGCTGGAGCAAGGTCGGCGGCGCGATCGCGCTGCTGGTCGGGGCGGGGCTGGTCGTGGAGAACCTCCTGTGGTCCGTGCTCGTCCTGTCCGGGTTCGACAAGCAGTGGGCCTTCAAGGCGCTGGACCTGGGCACCGGGCTCAACCGCGCCCTCGTCGCCGCCTGGCTCGTGGCGCTGGCCCTCCTCCTCGGCCGGGCCGTACGGGCTAGAGCGCGCAGGACTCCTTGAACCCCTGACCCGTGAGCCCGGCCGCGCTGTTGAGGCGGGAGCGCAGGTTCTCCACCGCCACGATCGCGGTCAGCTCCACCAGCTGCGCCTCGCTCAGGTGCGCCTTGAGCCCGTCGACCATGGCGTCGGTGACCTGCGGCGGGGTGGCCGTCATCGCCTCGGCGTACTCGATGACCAGCCGCTCCAGCGGCGTGTACACCTCGCTGGAGCGCCAGCCGGCGATCGCCTCGATCTTCGCCACGGGCACCCCGTGGGAGTGCAGCTCCCAGTAGCCGAAGTCGAGGCACCACTCGCACCCGATGCTCGCCGCCGAGGCCAGCACGGCCAGGCCCTTGAGCTTGCGGTCGAGCTTGCGCCACCGCAGCACGCCCATCTCGAACAGGCCGTAGGTGACGAAGACCGCCGTATTGTGGCCGGCCACCTTGAACGGGTCGGGCACCTTTCCGTAGGAGCGCCTGCAGTACCACTCGCTGAGGCGGTACATCAGGCCGCGCGGCGGGGTGAGCGAGATCCTGGGCATGGGGAAACCTCCTGAGTCACCACATAGACGGAGCAGACCACGCCGGGCGTGACATCATGGGGCGGGTGATCGTTCTGCTCGGGGGAGCGTCGGGGGTCGGCAAGAGCCAGATCTCCTACCGGCTCGCCGCCCATCTCGGGGTCCCGCTGGTCGAGGTCGACGACATCGTCGAGGCGCTCCAGGCGATGACCACGCCCGAGCAGCTGCCGCTCCTGCACTACTGGAACACCCAGCCGCACCCCACCGACCCCCAGCAGATTGTGGAGCTGCAGATCGCGATCGCCGAGGCGCTGGTCCCCGCGGTCGACGCGGTCATCGCCAACCACCTGGAAACGGGCACGCCGGTGGTCATCGAGGGCGACTACCTGCTGCCCACCCCAGGGGTGAAGACCGTCATCCTGCACGAGCGGGACGAGGCGCAGATCGCGCGCAACTACCTCGCACGCGAGCCTGAAGCGGGCGACCAGAGCGGGCGCGCGCTGGTCAGCCGCATGTACGGCGACTGGCTGGCCGGGCGCGCGAGGGCGGCTGGAGCCGCGGTCGTCGAGGCCAGGCCATGGTCAGACGTCTTCGAGCGGGTCCTGAAGGAAGTCGTCGACGGCGGCTAGGAACTCCTGCGGCGCGTCGGCGTGGATCAGGTGGCCGACGTCGATCGTGACGAGCTTCGCCCCGGGGATCAGCGCGGCCGTCCGGTCGGCCGGCACGTGCGTGGACGGCCCGCCGTACAGAACCATCGTGGGTACGGTGACCCGCCCGAGCCCCTCGGCCCACGCGGGGTCCGGGGCGGCGAACTGCCGCTCGGTGTCGAGCAGCATCTCGGCCTGGGGATCGCCGGGGTCCACCTCGGGCGCCGCCCGGATGATCGGCAGCGGGGGCGGCGGGTCCTCCAGCACCATCCGCGAGACGCGCGACGGGTGCAGCATCGCCAGGTGGTAGGCGACCATCCCGCCCAGCGAGTGCCCGATCACCGCCGCCCGCTCCACACCCAGGTCGTCGAGCAGCCGGGCGACGTCCTCTGCCATGTCGGGCAGCGCGTAGGAGCCCGGGTAGGGGCTCTTGCCGTGCCCGCGCAGGTCCGGTCTGATCACCTGGAAGCGCCGGGCGAAGTGCACGACGAAGGGCGCCCAGGTGAGGCCGGAGTCGGTCCTGCCGTGCAGGAGGACGAGGGGCGGGCCCTCGCCAGCCGTCCGATAGGCGAGCTTGATCCCGTTCACGAGGCGACTGTAGCCGAAGAACCCTCGCCGAGTGGGCAGACATTGCCCATGAACCGGGCGTAACCGCTCGGTAGCGTCGCGACCGTGGGTGAACGGGTACTGATCGCGCTCGGCGGCAACGCCATGACCGGCCCCGACGGCAGCGCGGCTCCCGAGGAGCAACGGGCGGCCGTCGAGAGCGCCATGACGCAGGTGCGCCACCTCGTCGACGCCGGGCACGAGGTGATCCTCACTCACGGCAACGGGCCGCAGGTGGGCAACCTGCTGCTGAAGAACCAGCTCGCGGCCGACGTGGTGCCGCCGGTCCCGCTCGACTGGTGCGGCGCGCAGACGCAGGCGACCATCGGCATGCTGATCATGAACGCGCTGCCGTACACGACGGCCACGATCGTCACCCGCACGCTCGTCGACCCCGCCGACCCGGCCTTCGCCGACCCGGTCAAGCCGATCGGACGCTACTTCACCGAGGCGGAGGCGCGCAGGTTCGAGAAGCTCGGGCAGAGCTGGCGCCGCTTCGACCGCGGCTGGCGCCGGGTGGTGGCCTCGCCGGAGCCGCTGGAGATCCTCGACGCCCCCGCCGTGCTGGTGCTGATGCGGGCCGCGTACACGGTGGTGGCGGCGGGCGGCGGGGGAGTGCCGGTGGTACGGCAGGCGGACGGCTCGCTCGCCGGGGTCGAGGCCGTCATCGACAAGGACCTCGCCGCCGCGCTGCTGGCGCGAGCCGTACGGGCCACGACCCTGATCATCGCGACCGACGTCGAGAACGCGGTCGTCGGGTACGGCGGGCCCGACCCGCGCCCGATCGGCAGGATCACCGCGCAGGAACTGCGTGTCCTGCACGCCGCGGGGCACTTCGCCGGGGGCAGCATGGGACCCAAGGTGGAGGCGGCGCTGCGGTTCGTCCACGGCGGCGGCGAGCGCGCCGTGATCACCTCACTGAACGGCATTTCCGGAGACAGCGGGACGAGAGTGGAGAAGTAGATGCCTGAGCCGATCGACGTGCGCAAAGTGGCCATCGAGAGCGTGACCGACGCGTCGGGCCTGGAACGGCTCATCACGGACGGGGAGATCGAAGCGCACCGCGTGCTCGCCGTGATCGGCAAGACCGAGGGCAACGGCGGCGTGAACGACTACACCCGCATCCTGGCCGACCGGGCCTTCCGCGAGGTGCTGGCCAGGCACGGCCACCCGGCGCCGGACAGCGTGCCGCTGGTCTGGTCGGGCGGCACCGACGGCGTGCTCAGCCCGCACGCCACCATCTTCGCCACCACCGCTTCCTATGAGCGCACGGACGAGCCGCGCGTCTCGGTCGGCATCGCGATGAGCGACGTCATCCTGCCCGAGGACATCGGCCGGCCGGCGATGGTGGAGAAGGTCGCGGCCGGGGTGCGCGAGGCGATGAAGGTCGCGGGCATCGACGACCCGGCGGACGTGCACTACGTGCAGACCAAGACGCCGCTGCTCACGCTGGCCACCATCACCGACGCCAAGAGCCGGGGCAAGGACACCGCGATCGAGGAGACCGGCCCGTCGATGGACCTGTCGAACTCCACGACCGCGCTGGGCATCGCCGTCGCGCTGGGCGAGATCGAGATGCCGAGCGCCGGGCAGATCCACAAGGACCTGTCGCTCTACAGCAGCGTCGCCTCGTGCTCGTCCGGCGTGGAGCTGGACCGGGCGCAGATCGTGGTCGTCGGCAACGTGCGCGGCATCGGCGGGCGCTACCGGGTCGGCCACTCGGTGATGAAGGACGCCATCGACGCCGACGGCATCTGGGCGGCGATCCGCTCGGCGGGCCTCGACCTGCCCGATCGCCCGCACCCTTCGGACCTTCAGGGGCGGCTGGTGAACGTCTTCATGAAGTGCGAGGCCGACCCGACCGGCCGGGTGCGCGGACGGCGCAACATCATGCTCGACGACTCCGACGTGCAGTGGCACCGCCAGATCAAGGCGGCCGTGGGCGGCGTGGCCGCGGCGGTCACCGGCGACCCGGCGATCTTCGTCTCCGTCGCCGCGGTCCACCAGGGGCCGTCAGGAGGCGGCCCCGTCGCCGCGATCGTCGATCTCGGCTAGGTGGTCGAGGTTCGCGTCGTGCTCGGGCTCGCCGCCGAACCACGCGTCGAGGATCTCGTGCAGCACCACTTCCGAGGTGAGCCGCAGGCTCAGGGCCAGGGCGTTCGCGTCGTTCCACCGGCGGGCGCCCGAGGCCGTGTAGGCGTCCGTGCACAGCGCGGCGCGGACGCCGCGCACCTTGTTGGCCGCGATCGACGCGCCGGTGCCCGTCCAGCAGCACACCACGGCCTGGTCGGCCTTGCCCGAGGCGATGTCGCGCGCGGCCGCCTCTGAGGCCCAGGCCCAGTCGTCCCGCTCGCCGTCGCCGAGGGCGCCGTGCGCGATCACGTCGTGCCCGCGCTCGGTCAGGGCTCGCACGAGGGTCGAGGCCACGCCGTCCAGGCTGTCCGCTGAAACCGAGATCCGCATACTGCTGATTATTGGGCCTTTGCCGCAGTTCCGAGCCGTTTTATGGTCCAAGGTTGGGCGCCCATTCCTCAACCGACTCGGACCGGCGATGACGCCGGTGACGGAGGAGTCATGCGCCTCAGACGTGCGTTATACGTGCTCGCTGCCGCTGCCCTGGTCACTGCGGGACTCTCGGTGACCCCGGCGGAGGGCTTCGCCTTCAAGGACCTCACCCCGCTGCAGAAGCGCCTCGTCTCCGGCGCGCTCACCGAGGCGCTCGGCGACGACCACTCGGCCAGGAGAAGCCTGGGCGCCGGCCGCCCGGCCACCCAGGACTGCGACAACCGCATCGCCGACAACGTCAAGGTCAACCAGAACTGCCAGAACCCCACCGACGCCGACCTGCACGGGCGCGGCCAGGCGCAGAACGAGACCTGGATCGCCGCCAACCCGCGCGACGCCCGCCAGCTGCTGGCCGCCTACAACGACTACCGGCGCGGCGACGGCACCTGCGGCGTCTCCTACTCCGGCGACGGCGGCGCGCGCTGGGCGGACGCCACCACCCCCAACGGATTCACCAGGGGCACCGCCTTCGGCAAGCCGCGCCAGTACTGGCAGGGCGGCGGCGACCCGTCCGTCGCCTGGGACTCCAGGGGCAACGCCTACCTGTCGTGCCTGTCGTTCAACCGCGGCACCGCGGTGTCGCCCAACGCCGACCAGTCCAGCGGCATCTACCTGTTCAGGTCCGCCACGGGCGGCGCGTCATGGACGTTCACCGGTCGCCCGACGGCCGAGCACTCCGACCCAGAGGGCGACGACGGCTTCCTGCACGACAAGCAGCTCATGACCGTCGACGCCTCGACGTCGAGCCCGTTCCGCGACCGCGTCTACGTGACGTGGACCAAGTTCGACTCCGACGGCACCGCCTACATCGTCAGCTCGCACTCCGCCGACTCCGGCGAGACCTTCAGCCCGCTCGTCGTGGTCAGCACGGACTCCGCGCTGTGCCAGAACACGCTGGGCCTGCCCACCCCGGCTGGGCGGTGCAACGTCAACCAGTTCTCCCAGCCGGTGACCGCGCCAGACGGCACCCTGTACGTCGTCTGGGCCAACTTCAACAACGCCGTCACCGGTACGGACAACCGCAACCAGATGCTGGTGTCGAAGTCCACCGACGGCGGCGCCACGTTCTCGCCGCCGGTCAAGGCGGGTGACTTCTACGAGCTGCCGGACTGCCTGACCTACCAGAACGCCAACGCCTTCCGCTCGTGCGTCCCGGAGAAGGGCGCCACCCAGAACTCCGTCTTCCGCGCGGCCAACTACCCCTACATCGCCGTCAACCCCAGGAACCCCGCCCAGATCGCGGTCGCCTACGGCTCCTACATCAACCGCAACTCCCAGGAGAGCAAGGGCTGCACGCCCGCCGGCTTCTCGGCGACCACCGGCATCAACCTGTACGACGGAGTGAAGGCGGGCGGCTGCAACAACGACATCGTCCTGTCCGAGTCGTCCGACGGCGGCGCGAGCTTCGCGGGCACCGCCGCCGACGTCAGGACCCTGCCGAGCCTGTCCGACCGGCCCGCCCAGCGCACCACCGACCAGTTCTTCCACGGCCTCGACTACAGCCCGACCGGCAGGCTCGTGGCCGCCTACTACGACCGCCAGTACGGCAACGCCAACGCGACCGGCTTCTCCGACGTGTCCCTGACCGTCAAGGGCGGCTCGACCAGGCGCGTGACGAGTTCGAGCATGCCCCCGGCCAGCCAGTTCGGCGGCGCGTTCTTCGGCGACTACATCTTCGTCGAGGCCACGGCGGCCCACGCCTACCCGGTGTGGTCGGACACCCGCGCCAAGGCGCTGTTCGTGTGCGCTCCCGCGGTCTGCACGGCGCCGGCGCCGAACGCCGACCCGGCCAACGACCAGGAGGTCTACGTGTCGAAGGAGCCGCTGTCCTAGCAACGAACTTTTCGTTGCTCAGGATCACAAGCGGTCAGGAATGTTGGGGTCGTGACTCCGCATGGTCAGCATTCGTTCACAGCTGACCGGAAGGAGCACCCCCTCATGAGCAAGCGGATCGGCGCGATCGTGTGCGCGCTGAGCCTGGTGTTTTGCGCGACGGCGCTGAACCCACGGCCGTCCATGGCCGCCCAGGGCACCACGCTGAGGGCGGCGATGGACGGCTCAGGCGTGGACACCCTCAACCCGTTCCTCGCCTTCTTCAACGGCGCGCTCGACGTGTTCGGCCTGGTCTACCCCTCGCTCAACTCCCTCGACCCCAGTGGCGTGCCGGGACCCTACCTGGCCACCGAGTGGAAGAGCGAAGGCAACACCTGGACCTTCACCATCAGGGACGGCCTGAAGTGGAGCGACGGCCAGCCGATCACCGCTGAGGACGCCGCCTGGACGCTGAACCTCATCAAGGACGACGCCGTCGCGGGAACCGCCAACGGCTCGCTGGTCTCCAACTTCGCCAAGGTCGAGGCGACGAGCCCGACGACGCTCGTCATCACCACCAAGGCGCCGCAGGCGAGCGTGCCGTACGTCAGCATCCCCACCACGGGCATCCCGATCGTGCCCAAGCACGTGTGGGAGCCGCTGGCCAAGAACCTCAAGGACGCCAAGAACGACACCTTCCCGCTGGTCGGCTACGGGCCGTGGAAGCTGACCGACTACAAGCAGGAGCAGTACGCCACCTTCGAGGCCACCAAGGACTTCGTGCTCGGCGCGCCGGTCTACGACCGCCTGGTGCTGCAGAGTTTCAAGTCGGCCGACGCCGCCGTCGCCGCGCTGCGCAGCGGGCAGATCGACTACAAGCCGGGCGTCAACCCGACCCAGTTCAAGGCGCTGCAGGCGGACAAGAACATCAGGGCGGTCCAGACGGTCGGCAACGGCTGGATGGGCCTGGAGATCAACCACAACGCCCGCACCCGCACCGGCAAGAAGATCGGCACCGGCCACCCCGCGCTCGCCGACCCGGTGCTGCGCAGGGCGATCGCGCTGGCCACCGACAAGCAGACCCTGGTCACCAAGGTGATCGACGGCGTCGGCCAGGTCGGCGCCGGATACCTGCCGCCCGCGTGGCCGCAGTGGAACTGGAAGCCCGCGCAGCCCACCCCGTTCGACCCGGCCCAGGCCAACAAGGTCCTCGACGAGGCCGGCTACACCAAGGGCGCGGACGGCGTGCGCACCGACCCCAAGAGCGGCAAGCCGCTGGCCTTCCGCCTCGGCATCCACTCCGACGACTCCGCCGACGCCGCGATCTCCGGCTACCTGGCCGGCTGGCTCAAGGACATCGGGATCAAGCTCACCATCCAGTCGCTCAGCATGAGCGCGCTCAACAGCGACCTGGCCAAGGGCGACTGGGACCTGCTCATGGACGCCTGGACCACCGGCCCGGACCCGACGTACCTGCTGGGCATCCAGAGCTGCGCCACCCTGCCCAAGGACGACGGCACGGGCGGCAACACCGACTCCTTCTTCTGCGACGAGGCCTACGACAGGCTGTTCAAGCAGCAGCTCACCACGTTCGACCAGGGTGAGCGGGCCAAGGTCGTCGCGCAGATGCAGGAGATCCTCTACCAGGCGAACGTCAACCAGATCTACTACTACGGCAACGGGCTCGACGTGGCGCGCAAGGACACCGTCGACGGCCTCACGCTGGGGCAGCCGGACGCGAGCGGCGTCTACCCGGCGCAGACGGCCTTCTGGAGCTACCTCAAGGCCGCTCCGGTGGTGAAGTCGGCCAAGGTGGAGGACTCGAGAAATGTCCTCATCTGGGTGATCGGTGGGCTGCTCATCGTGCTGGTCGCGGGGGCCGTGGTCCTGCGCCGCCGTACCAAGGACGACCGTGAGTAAGTACCTCCTGAGGAAGCTGGCCGCGGCGCTGGTCAGCTTCCTCGTCACCCTCGTCATCGGGTTCGTGATCTTCAGCCTGATGCCGTCCGACCCCGTGCGCACCCTCACCAGGGGCCGCCCGACCAACGAGGCGCAGCTCGCCCAGATCCGCGTGCAGCTCGGGCTCGACGAGCCCATCTGGTACCGGTTCCTGAGCTTCGTCGGCGACACCGTGCAGGGCAAGCTCGGCTTCTCCTGGCAGTTCCAGCAGTCGGTGTCGTCGCTGGTGGCCGAGCGGATCGGGCCGACCCTGCTGCTCATGGGCGCCTCGGCGGTGATCTCCATCGCGCTCGGCCTGTGGCTGGGCGTGCGCAGCGGCTGGCGGCACGGCAGCCCGTTCGACCGGGTGTCGTCCGGGGTGTCGCTGACGCTGTGGTCGGTGCCGACGTTCTGGCTCGGCATGATCCTGCTGATCTTCTTCAGCAGCGTGCTGCCCAGCGGCGGCATGAGCGACCCCAGCCTGGCCGCCTCGGGCCTGGAGCACCTCCTGGACGTCAGCCGCCACCTCGTGCTGCCCGCGCTGACCATGGTGCTGGTGGTCTTCGCGCAGTACGTGGGCGTCATGCGCTCGTCCATCATCGACGAGCTCGGCAGCCCCTACCTGCTCACGGCGCGGGCCAAGGGCCTCAGTGACGCCGTCGTCCGGCGCAGGCACGCCGTCCCCAACGCGCTGCTGCCGTCCGTGACGGTGATCTTCATGCACCTCGGCACGCTGGTGACCGGCGCGATCACCGTCGAGGCCGTCTACTCCTGGCCTGGGCTCGGCTACCTCACCTACGAGGCGCTGAAGATCCCGGACCTGCCGCTGCTCCAGGGCACCTTCATCATCTTCAGCGCGAGCGTGATCGTCATGAACCTGCTGGCCGACGTCGCCTACCGCTTCCTCGACCCCCGGGTGCGTGCCCAGTGAAGTGGGGTATCGGGGTTCTCGCCGCCTTCGCGGTGCTCGCGGTGACCGCGCCGCTGTTCATCGGCGCCGACCAGCTCGACGTCGTCAGGGTCGACGGGCCGCGCCTCGCGCCGCCCAGCCTCGACTACCCGCTCGGCACCGACCTGGCCGGGCGCTCCATCCTGGCCCTGGTGATCTGGGGCAGCCGCGAGTCGCTGGCGATCGGCGTCATCGCGACCGTGCTGACCGTCCTGGTCGGCACCGCCGTCGGGCTGGTCGCCGGTCACTACCAGGGACGGCTCGGCCAGGCGCTCATGCACGTCACCGACTGGTTCATCGCGCTGCCCAGCCTGCCGCTGGCCATCTCCCTGTCGGCCGTGCTCGGCCAGGGCGCCGCCTCCATCACGATCGCGATCGCGGTCACCTCGTGGACGGCGACCGCCAGGTTGGTGCGCGCCCAGACGCTGGCCGTGGAGGCCAGGCCGTACATCGAGCGGGCCAGGGCGCTCGGCGCCGGGGACCGCCAGGTCATGGTGCGCCACGTGCTGCCCAACGTGCTGCCGCTGGTGCTGGTCTCCAGCACGCTGACGATCGCCTCGGCGATCCTGTCGGAGGCGACGCTGACCTTCCTCGGCCTGGGCGACCCGACCAGCGTGACCTGGGGCTCGATGTTGCAGACCGCGTTCTCCGGCGGCGCGGTCACCGCGGGCGCGTGGTGGTACCTGATGCCGCCCGGCATCGCGATCCTGCTCGTCGTGCTGGGTTTCACCCTCATCGGCCGCGCCGTGGAGAGCAGGATGGTGACGCATGCTTGAGGTCGTCGACCTACACGTCAGGTACGGCGAGGCCCCGGCCGTGCGCGGGGTCAGCTTCACCCTGGAACGCGGCCAGACGCTGGGCGTGGCGGGGGAGTCGGGCTGCGGCAAGTCCACGATGGCGCTCAGCCTGCTGCGCCTGCTGCCCCCTTCGGCGCGGGTCACCGGCCAGGTGCTCTTCCAGGGCGAGGACCTGCTCACGGCGCGCTGGTCGCGGTTGCGCGCGGTGCGCTGGTCGAAGGCGTCGGTGGTGTTCCAGGGGGCGATGAGCGCGCTCAACCCGGTGATGAGCGTCGCCGACCAGCTGTGCGAGCCGATCATCCTGCACGACCGGGCCAAGGGCGCCAGGAAGCGGGCGACCGAGCTGCTGGACAGCGTCGGCATCCCGGCCAGGCGCATGGACTCCTACCCGCACGAGTTCTCCGGCGGGCAGCGGCAGCGCATCATGATCGCGATGGCGCTCGCCTGCCGCCCCGACCTGATCATCGCCGACGAGCCGACGACCGCGCTGGACGTGATGGTCCAGGCGCAGATCATGGACCTGCTGACCGGGCTGGTCGCCTCCTCCGGCGTGGCCGTCATCATGATCAGCCACGACCTGTCGGTGCTGGCGAGCATGTGCGACCGCCTCGCGGTCATGTACGGCGGGCGGATCGTGGAGCTCGGCCCCTCGCGCGAGGTCATCGGCGACCCGCACCACCCCTACACGCGGGCGCTCGCCGGGGCCTTCCCGGTGATCGGGGACCCGGTCTCGCGGCTGGCGCCCTCCGGGCTGCCCGGCGATCCGCCCAGGCCGTCGGAGCTGGGGTCCGGGTGCGCCTTCGCCCCGCGCTGCCCGCACGCCGCCGACGCCTGCCGTACCGACGAGGTCGTGTTGTGGCCCAGCGGCGACGCCCGCTCGGCCGCCTGCCTGCGCGTATTGGAAGGAGAGCCGCATGCTTGAGACCCGCGACCTGTACGTCACGTATCCGGGCGGGGCACGAGCGGTCGACGGCGTGAACCTCCGCGTCGGGCCAGGGGAGATCGTCGCGCTGATCGGCGAGTCGGGGTGCGGCAAGAGCACCCTCGCGCGCGCCCTGGTCGGGCTGGTGAAACCCACCTCCGGCCAGGTCCTCCACCAGGGCGCGCCGCTCGACCCCAAGCGGATGAAGGAGCACCGGCGCAAGGTGCAGCTCGTCCTCCAGGACCCGGGCGGCGCGCTCAACCCGCGCCAGACCGTCTTCGACGCCGTCGCCGAAGGGCCGCGGCTGCACGGGCTCTCCCACGACGTGGCGGGCTCGCTGGCCAAAGCCGGGCTGCGGCCGCCCGAGGAGTACTTCCGCCGCTACCCGCACGAGCTGTCCGGCGGGCAGCAGCAACGCGTCGTCATCGCCGGGGCGCTCGCGCTCAACCCGTCGGTGATCGTCGCCGACGAGCCGGTCGCCTCGCTCGACGCCTCGGTGCGCGGCGAGATACTCAAGCTGCTGCTCGGCCTGCGCGACGAGCTCGGACTGTCCGCGCTGGTCGTCAGCCACGACCTGGGGCTGGCGTGGAACATCGCCGACCGGGTCGCGGTGATGTACCTCGGCAGGATCGTCGAGACCGGCACCGTCGAGGAGGTCCTGCTGCGCCCGCGCCACCCCTACACCAAGGCGCTGCTGTCGGTCCTGCCGTCCTCGCCCGAGCGGATCGTGCTCAGCGGCGAGCCGCCCGACCCCACCCGGGTGCCCGGCGGCTGCCGGTTCCACCCGCGCTGTCCCATCCGCGTGGACGGCTGCGCCGTACACGATCTGCCTGTTCTGCCCGCGGACGACTCCGTGGCCTGTCTGGAGGTTGTTCAGTGATCCGCTTCGCCCAGCCGCGACCCCTGCGCCGAGGTGACCGGTTGGCGGTGATCGTCGCATCGAGCCCGTGCAATCAGACCAAGCTGGCCGGCGGCGTTCAGGTCCTGGAAGACGCCGGTTTCGTGGTGGACGTCCTCGACTCCGCGCGGGCGTCCGGCACCGAGTACGACTACCTGGCGGGCGACGACGCGCTGCGCGCAGCCGACCTCACCCGCGCCCTGTCCGACCCGTCGTACGCCGGGATCTTCTTCGCGGGCGGCGGGTACGGCGCGCAACGCACCCTGGAGCTGGTCGACTTCTCTTTGGTGTCGTCGCCGCCCAAGGTTGTCGTCGGCTACTCCGACGTGACCGCGCTGCTGGAGGCGATCGCCGTCAAGCTCGGCTGGGGCACCTTCTACGGGCCGATGGTCGCCTGCGACGACTTCCACCTGGGCGCGGGCTCCTACGCCTTCACCGAGCTCATGACCATGGTCACCGAGCCGCCGGCCGAGCTGGTCTTCCCCGACGCCAGGACCATCGTGCCCGGCGTCGCCGAGGGCGTCACCCTGGGCGGGTGCGCCACGCTGCTGGCCGCCAACCTGGGCACCGACACCAGCCTGCCCGCGTCGGGGGCGATCCTGTTCCTGGAGGACGTGGACGAGCTGCTGTTCCGCCTGGACCGCATCCTCACGCAGCTGCGCCGCTCCACCTACACCGACGGGGTCGCCGGGATCCTGCTCGGCACGTTCACCGAGTGCGGCGACCCGCGCGACGTGGAACGGCTGCTCGTCGACCGCTTCAGCGACCTGGGCGTGCCCGTGCTCGCCGGGGCCGACATCGGGCACAACATCCCCACGCAGACGTACCCGATCGGGGTTCCGGCGCGGCTGGACGCGACGTCGGGGGTGCTGACGCTGCTCAAGCCGCCCGTGGCGTAGGGGTCTGACGCGGTGCGGGCCGTCCGTGGCGTAGCCTCGGACGTTGTGCCGAGCATCCCGCAACCCCTGGTCCCGTCGGACGACGGCAGTGCCGACCCCGCCGTCGCCGCCGCCCTGGCCGCGTACGCGTCGGGGACCGCAGACGCGACAGCCGTCCTGTCCGCGCTGACCGGCTCCCGCCTGCTGGTGCCCGTGGTGGCGCTGCTCACCTCTTCCGAGGTGGGCGCGCACGGCCTGAAGCAGGAGAAGGAGAGCGAGATGGCCCTCCCGAAGCTGGTCGGCAAGGACGGCAGGGAGGCGGTGCTGGCCTTCACCTCGGGCGAGTCGCTGGCGCTGTGGCGGCGCGACGCGAGGCCGATCCAGGCGAGCGTGATGCAGGTCTGCCAGGCGGCGGTCCACGAGTCGGCCGCCGCGGTGGTCATCGACGTGGCGGGCCCGGTCCCGTTCCCCATCGAAGGCCAGGTCCTGGAGGTCCTGGCCGCCGTGGAGTCGGGCACGTTGGACCAGGTCGAGGACGTGACCGTCGCCCGCATCGCCCCGGCCCGCCGCCGCTGGTTCTCCCGCCGCTCCCGCTAGTAGGGCGGCTCCTGCTGGATGGACGACCCAGGACCTAGGGCGTGCTTCCCGCTCACGGTGGTGTCCTCATGCACGACGATCATGAGGTCCGTCTTTCCTGCGAACGGAGCGAGGCTGACGTTGGAGAAACCGCCGAGCTCCAGCCGCCGAAGGTCCGGGAGCGCGGCCAGCGGGCTGATGTCGCGTGTTCCTATGTGGATCAGCGTGACCTCGGTCAGGGTTGGACAGCGGCGTAGGGCGCGAAGGTCGGTCACCCCTGGGCACCCGTCCAGGCGGAGGGCGGTGAGTTCCGGCAGCTCCTCCCCGAGCTCCAGGAACGGCGCATCCATGATGTACATGTAGCGGAGAGCCTGGGGCAGGACGAGGTCACACACGGCTCCAGAGAGGGTGAGGCTCTCAAGCTGGTCGCAGGCTCCGAGGATGTTCAGGTCGGCGACCCTGTCGCGGAGGAGCCAGTTGAGGTGGCGGAGCTCCTTCAGCTGGGGCAGGTACGCGGCGTGGGCGGGATCGGTGAGGAACACGTAGCCGTGCGGCCCTGTGTTGGACACGACCTCGTGGAAGTAGCCGTCGGGCGCGAAGTACGACCAGCAGTCGATCGCGGCCTCCCGGGCGGCCTCGCACCGGCGGGCCAGCCGGACGATCAGTGGGAAGGCGTCGGGGCTCCGGGTCAGTGCCGCCGCGTGGACCGACCACCGGGCGTCCACGTCGGACATGTCCGTGGCGTCTTCCAGCAGTTCGAGCATGAAGTCGCCCAGGGGAGCGAGCACCTCCGCCGACTCCAGGTCGCGTGGCGGGATGAACGCCGCCGCCAGTTCCTGGGCACTCGCCAGCAGTCCCGCGTCCAACTGCCGCGCGGCCTGCGCGCACGCCACCGCCAGCAGCGCGAGCTCCTCGGACCCGCGTTCCAGAACCCCGCCCACCAGCTCGTTCGCCTGCCGCAACGTCGCGTGCCCAGCCGCCATCACGGTCACGTCCCGCCACTGGTCGTCGCCGGCGTGTGCGATCAGCTGCCCCACGTCGTCGGCGCGCATCGCGGCCCAGCCGGCCAGATACTCCTGGAACGTCTTGTGCACGAAGTCGACCCGCCCCTGCACCGGCTCCCTCAGCAGCCCGGAGCGCTCCAGCAGGTAACGCAGCAACGTCTCACCGTCGGCGGTGATCTCCTTGACGGTCGCCGCGATCCGCCCCAGCTTCTCGGCCGCCCGCTCGACCGGCACGTCCGACCAGCCGTTCATCACCAGCCAGTACGCCAGCTCAGCCAGCAGCACCCGCTGCAACGGCGGCGCCACCTCCAGCGCGACCGGCACCCCGCGAGCCCGGTCGCGCCCGCCCAGGAGCATGGACAGCGCCGCGTCGTACACCTCCATCCTGCTCTGCGGCAGCCCTGACCCCTCCCTGTTCAGCGCGCACAACAGCGCGGCCAGCAAGGGGCTCACCGCCAGCTGCCGCACGTGCCTGTCGTGGTCGATCGAGGCGAGCAGCCGTCCCTTGTCGTCGGCGAGCGCGTCGCGGTCGGCCGCGTCGGTCAGGTGGTCGTTCATCGCCTCGTGCCAGCGCCCGACGAACTCGCGCACGTCCGAGCGCGACATGGGTTGCAGCGTGGCCACCGGCGTGCGGTCCAGCGATCGCCACGAGTCGTCCAGCGCCGCCGTACGCGAGGTGATGACGTAGCGGGCGGCGGGGAAGTCGGCCATCAGGTCTTCCAGCCAGCGCCGCACCTCCTCGCGCCGCTCGCCCTCGTGGACCTCGTCCACGCCGTCGACCAGCACCAGCGCCCGCCCGGCGCGCAGGAGCCCGTTGACCCAGCCAGGCGGCATGTCGGCGGTGTGGTTGGCGGCGACGGTCTCCACGAACCGCGCCGGGGTGGGCAGCGGCTGGTCGGAGTAGCGGCGCAGCGGGATGAAGAACGGCACGCAGCCGTTCCACCCGGCCAGCGACCCGCCCAGGCCGTCCGTGGCGGCCCGTACGGCGAGCCAGCGCAGCAGCGTCGTCTTCCCCGAGCCAGCCTCTCCCGCGATCAACGTCCTGGCCTGGCCGGACAGGGCGTCCTCCACCCGCGTCCCGGTGATCCCCCTGTCTCCCGTCGCCACGCCGAGGCTGAGGTAGGCCACGCTCAGCGGGTAGTGGCGGCTGGCCTCGCCGAGCCGGGTGACGCCGAACAGCTCCATCCGGTCGAGGCGGTTGACCAGCGCGCGCCGGTAGTCGACCTCGAAGTCGTCCACGGCCCGCCTGCTGGGCAACCGGGCGAGCACCTCGCGCAGCTGCTCGTCGAGGCTGGTCTGACGGCCGAGCAACGCGCGCAGCGACTCCGCCTGGAACTGGGGGAACGTGGTCGCCGCCTCCACCAGGTAGTCGCACGACTCGCGCAGCACCAGCCGGTAGAGCTCGACGCCCCCGGAGGACAGCCGCGCACGTCCCAGGACCTCGCGGGACGAGGGGCGTAGCCGCTCGCCGACGGTCACCGCGTCGAGGTCGGCGGCGATGAGGCCCTGCAGATCGAGCGCACCGCCCACCATGGTGTCCGTCGCCGCCAGGACCGCCGCCGCCCGCTCGTTGGACGGCAGGCGCCGGTATTCCGAGGAGTCGACCAGCCCGCGCAGCCGGTGCGCGACCACGTCGGCGCACGCGTCGAAGGTGCGCTCGATCTGCCGCCGTTCGATGACGTCGTTCACCCGGCCCTTGACCAGGTCGGCGATCGTGGCCGCCGCGTCGGAGACGTCACCGGTGAGCAGGAAGCAGGAGGCTTTCACGATGGCGGTGGCGAGGTCGACGATGGCGTTGTCAGGGGCGGCCATGCGCCCATAGTGCAGCATTCAGTGCCGTAGGGTCGGTCAGATGTGGGTGGTCGTGGCGGTGGTGGCTGGCTTCCTGGCGGGAGCCTGGATCCGGGCGTTCGCCGGGCGTTTCGAGGCGGAGCCCGAGGACACCCGGCGGGAGCTGCGCGAGGCGCTGCTGGCCAGGCCCGCGTTGCTCGGGAACCCCGTGGTGCCGGTCGCCGCCGCCGTCCTGTGCGGGCTGGTGGTGTGGCGGGCGGCTCCGCCGTACCTGCCTGGGGTGTTGTTCTTCGTGCTGGTCGGTACGGCTCTCGCGGTCATCGACTGGCGGACCTTCCGGTTGCCTGACCTGATCACGTTGCCGTCCTATCCGGTGTTGGCCGTTCTGCTGGTCCCTACCGGGGAACTGCCTCGGGCGCTGCTTGGAGGGTTGGCGCTCGCCTTGGTCTACGGGGTGATGTGGTTTGTTCGGCCGTCGGCGCTCGGGCTGGGGGACGTCAAGCTGGCCGGGCTCATCGGGATGGTGGCCGCCTCCGTCAGCTGGCAGGCGCTGGTGGTCGCGGCCGTCGCCGGGCAGGTGCTCGGGGCGGTTTACGCGGTCGGGCTGCTGGTCACGCGGAAGGGGAACTCGAAGACCGAGTTCCCCTTCGGGCCCTTCATGATCCTTGGATGTGTTGGTGCCGTTCTCCTGGCCGTCTAGAAGCCGGTGTTGGTGAACCCGGTTCTGGCCACGATGTCGCTGTAGTTGTTGACGTCGAAGTCCTCGGTGTAGAAGAAGGTGAATCCCGAGGAACCGGCGCTGACGGCGGTCGCGAACTGGTTGCCCGTCGTGTTGGGGTTCATCCGCTCACAGGGGAAACGCCCGGTGGTGGTGCCGTCGGCGTTGAAGCCTCTGGCGTACACCTCGTAGGAGCGGTCGGAGTTCCACAGGTCGGACTCCGTCCACCCCACCACGAACCGGCCGGTGGAGTCGGTGGCGATCGACGGGGTGCCCTGCACGGCGCAGGCGCCGTTGTGGCACAGCGGCGGGTACTCGAGGTTCGAGTCCGCCGCCTGGTTCTTGGTGAACTTGCCGTAGGCGACGGGAAGTTCGGCGAAGCGGGAGGACAGCGTCCCGGTGAGGCCGCGGGCGCGCACCCGCCACACGCCGTCGACGTTGTCGCTCCAGGCCACCACCACGGCCCCGGCCGAGGTCGAGGCCACCACGGGCGCCAGATGCTGCGTGGCCGCGTTCGTGTTCACCTTGGTACGGCCGGCGACCGTGCCGCCGGAGGCCGACAGCCGCGTGCCGTACACGTCGGGCGCCTGCTGCCACACGACGGTCGCCACGCCCGTGCCGTCGACCGCGACGTCCGGCCGGAGGCCCGTGCTCACCTGGATCGGACCGTAGGAGCGCGAGGTTAGCGACGCGTAGCCCGCGGCACGGACGGTGCCGGTCGCCGCGTCCTCCCACACCACCGTGAACCCGCCGCCACCGGTCACCGCGATCTCGGGACGCGTCTGGTCCTGGCGCCACTCGGGGTCGTTGGCCCAGATCGTGGAGCTGAGCTGCCCGGACGGCGAGAGCCTGCGCACCGCGATGTTGTGCTCGCCGCGGCAGTCACCGTCCTCGGCCCACGCGACGTAGGCGTTGCCCAGGTCGTCGACGCCCGCCGAGGGCTGCACGTGGTCGTAGCCGGTGGCGCAGCCGACCCCGCCCATCGAGACCAGGACGGGACCGGTGACGGGCTGGCCGTACCGGTATATGCGCGCGTAGACCTCGGTGCCGCCGCTCTCCCACGCCACGGCGGTGTAGCCGTCGCGCTCCGCCGAGGCGTCGGGGGAGCGCTGGTCCTCCGGGCCGTTGGCCGCCATCTGCAGCGCGGCGTCGGGGTAGGCGGCGGGGACGAGCTTGACCGCCTCGTCCATCAGGTGGACGTAGTCGGCGTCGTAGGCCGCGTAGACGGCCGCGTCGTCCACCCGGACGAAGGAGTCGTCGGAGGCCGTCAGCGAACCGCCGTTGAGGTTGTGCGAGCCGGTGTAGACGTACTTCCGCTGAGCGCCGCCCGCAGCAGCCGACGGCCCGTCGGTCAGGATGATCTTCGAGTGGATGGTGTCCACGTCGCAGCCGCCGCCCTGCGGGTAGTGGCACCCGCCTGGCCGGAAGCTGTGCACCACGATGCCGCCCTGGGCCAGGAGCTTGGCGGTGGCGGTCGTCTGGTTGCCCTCGGGCACGACCACCTGCACGCTGCAGCCCTGCGCCTTCTTCGCCTTCAGGGCGTCGATGACGGCCCCGCGGTCGGTGGCGAACTGGGAGTGCACGACCCGGATGCTCCCCGGGCAGCCGACGTCGTTGATGGCGGTCACCACCGGATCGTCGGCGCGCGGCGTCATCCAGGCGGTGATCTTGCCGCTGGTGGAGGTGAAGGGCGCCGTCCAGACGTAGTTCTGCTGCGAGGCCAGCTTGTCGAAGACGCCGCGGTAGCCCGTGGCCAGGCCGGGATCGCCGGAGCTGATCAGCATGTTGTTGTGCAGGCCGTACGAGGGGCTGAGGTTCTGCGAGCTCTGCGCGACCACGTCGGTCCTGCCGTCGTCCAGCGCGCTGAAGACGGCGAACTTGTGGTGCATGACGTCGTTGTTCGCCGCGCCGTTGCAGCCGTTCTGGCACAGGGTGACGCGGCCCGCGCCGAGCTCCGTGCTCAGGGTGTCGAGTATCGCGTTGTGCCCGTTGCCCTCGGCGACGACCCGGACGTCGACGCCGCGTTGCTTCGCCGCCACGAGCGCGTTCTTGTAGGCGTCGAGCTCCATGACGAAGGTCGCCAGGCGCAGGGTCGAGCCCTGCTCAGCCTTGCCGACCAGCTCCACGAGCTTGTCCTCCAGGGAATGGTCGACGGTGCCCGTGATGCTCGGGACGGTGAACAGGGCCTCCAGCGATGGGGTGGGAGCTACCGGGATCAGGAGGGTGAGCAGGGAGGATAAGCCGATCAGGTGTCTGAGCATGTGACCTCTCTCATCGGATGGTGCGGGTCCAGGCCGCCACTTCGGCCTCGGTCTCGGCCCGCTCCCGCGGCCATCCGCGCACGTCTGGGCGCGTCTGCCACGGCTCGGGTCCCGTCTCCTTGCGGTACTCCACGCCGAGCGCGGCCAGCCGCCGCTCGTGGTGGTGCAACCGTTCGCGGAAGTCGTCGAAGTCGCCGCCCGCCGGGCTCCACACGACCTCGGCGAACGCCGACAGCCGGGGGAAGGCCATGTAGTCGAGGGCGCGGGGTGAGTCGATGTGCTCGGTCCACAGGTTCGCCTGCGCCCCGAGCACGTGCTCGCCGGGGACGGGTTCGAAGGCGTAGACGTCGCGCAGGGAGATGACGCTGCCGATCGGGACCGGTTCCCCCGGATGATCCGACTGGCGGAAGTCGAGATAGAGCTCGGTGAACGGGCAGATCACCACGTCGTGCCCGGCACGGATGGCGGCGCTCACCGCGTTCTGGCCGCGCCAGCAGGCCACGGTCGCGCCCGGCGGCGCGCCGCCCTCCAGGATCTCGTCCCAGCCGAGCAGCCGCCGCCCGCGCGCGGCCAGATGGTCGGCGAAGCGGCCGACGAACCACGACTGCAGCTCGTCCTCGTCGCGCAGGCCCAGCTCGCGCATCCGGCGCTGCGCCGCCGGGCTGTCGCGCCACTGGTCCTTGGGGCACTCGTCGCCGCCCACGCAGACGTACTCGCTCGGGAAGATCTCCATGACCTGGTCGAGCACGGCCCGGTAGAAGTCCAGGGTGGTGTCCTCCACGTTGAGGACGTTCGGCGAGATGCCCCACCGCGTGGCGACGTCGAGAGGAGTGTCCAGGTTGCCCAGCTCCGGGTAGGCGGCGATGGCGGCCTGGGAGTGGCCGGGCAGCTCGATCTCGGGCACCACGGTGACGAACCGGTCGGCGGCGTAGGCCACGATCTCGCGCAGGTCGTCCTGGGTGTAGAAGCCGCCGTGCGGCCGCCCGTCGAAGACGCCGTGCTGGCGCGAGCCCAGCGGGCTCTCGGTGCGCCAGGACCCGATCTCGGTCAGTTTCGGATACCCCTTCACCTCCATCCGCCAGCCCTGGTCGTCGGTGAGGTGCAGGTGCAGCACGTTGAGCTTGTGCGCGGCCAGCAGGTCGACGTAGCGGAGGAGGTCGGGCTTGGGCAGGTAGTGCCGCGCGACGTCGATGAGGCAGCCGCGCCAGCCGTACCTGGGCCGGTCCTCGATCGTCACGGGCGCCACGGCCCACCCGGTCTCGCCGATCGAGCCGCTCCTGAAGGCGGCGGGCGGCAGGAGCTGCCGCAGGGTCTGCGCGCCGTAGAAGGCTCCGGCCGCGTCGCCCGCCTCGATGCGCACCCCCTCAGCCCGTACGGCCAGCCGGTAGGCCTCGGGGCCGAGCCCCGGGTCGTGCGAGAACGCGATCGCGCCGGCGGAGGAGCCGGGCGGCAGGACGGGCATGAGCACGCCGCGCAACCACGCCGCCGCCTTCCCCAGCGAGGGGGGCGCGGTGATCGGGGTGCCTGCTGAAGGGACGAAGGGGTCGCCCGGCTCGGTGGTGAGCCGGGCGGGCCTGGGCAGCGTCATTTGGCGGCGGGCTCCAGGTTCATGATCGCCACAGCGGGCTGCGCGGCCAGGCCGAGCGCGGGCAGGTAGTCGCCCTCGCCCTGCTGCGGGAAGCGCCAGCTCGCGTCGTTGACCGACACAGAAGCGCCTGAGGAGCCGAGCGGGATGTTGAAGCGCTGGTCGACGAAGCGCCGCTGGATGTCCCAGCCGACCTGCTGGATCTTCTCGTCCGAGGTGGCCGCGGCGAGCTCGCCGAGCAGCCCGTCGAGCTTGTCGTCGCGCACCCGCCCGTAGTTGTCGGCGGCGGGCTTGCCGGTGGGCGCGGTGAGCGAGCCGTTCAGCGCGTTGAAGTTGCAGTAGACGCTGCACCCGCCGCCCTGCCACATGAACAGGTCGAAGTCGCCCTTCTTGATCTGGTCGACGTAGCTGGTGCCCTGGGTGCGTACCGTGACCTCCAGGCCCAGCGCCTCCTTCCACTGGGCGGCGACGACCCGCATCGTGGTGGCGTCGTCCTCGCGGCCGTTGAGCGTGATCGGGTAGCTCTTGCCGTCCTTGACCAGCGCCCCGCCGGAGACCGTGTAGCCGCCCGCCGCCAGCTCGCTCTTGGCCGCCGCCACGTCCTGCGTCTGGAGCCTGTCGCGGAACTCGGGGGCGAGCGCGTCGCCGAAGACCTTGGCGTCCATGCCGGTGACGTTGCCGACCTGCACCCCGTTGTGCAGCACCTGGACCAGCTTGGCGTTGTCGAAGGCGGCGTTCAGCGCCCGCCTGACGTGCACGTCGTCGTACGGCGCGCGCTCCAGGTTGAAGGTGACCATGAAGTAGGCGCTGGCCGCCATCCAGAACCGGTGCTCCGGCTTGGTCGTCCACTGCTTGGCCGGGTCGGCCCACCTGATGTTGGCCCAGTCGGCCTCGCCCTTGAGCAACGCGCTCTGCGCCGCGTCCGGCGAGCCTGACGCCAGGATCTTCACGCTCTTGACGCCCTTGGACCGCCCGCCCCACCAGTCGTCGCGAACCTTGAGCGTGACCTGCTGCGGGGTGAACCGCTCCACGGTGAACGGCCCGGTGGTGACCGGGGCCGGGTTGGTCCAGGTGGTCAGGTCCTGGGCGGCGAAGACGTGCTCGGGCACGATCAGGCCGTAGGTCCAGCCCCAGTCGCTGAGCATGACCCGCGAGGCCTTCTCGAAGTGGAACGCCACGGTGTTGTCGTCGATCTTGTCCATCGAGGCGAACGACGGCTTGAGGAAGGGCAGGTCGGGATACTTGGCCGGGAGCGTGACGAAGCTGTACTCCACGTCGGACGAGGTGAAGGGCTTGCCGTCGGACCAGGTGGCGTTCTTGCGCAGCTTCATGGTGAGCGTCCTGGCGTCGGCCGACCACTCCCAGGACTCGGCCAGGTACGGCTTGAGCTCCATGTGGTTGTCGTCGAGCCTGACCAGCGGCTCGTACATCATGTTGAGCAGCGGCCCGGTGGTGGGCGCGCTGGGGTTGTAGTTGTGCACGAACGTCGGGGTGAGCGGCCAGCCGACCAGCTTCAGCAGCCCGTCGCCGCCCGACGCCTTGGGCGGGCTCCCGCCGCAGGCGGTGAGGGCCAGGACGGCGGCCACGGCCAGGAGGGCGAATCTGCGCATGGCGAAGAGACCTTTCGAGCTAGGGGGGTGTCAGGTCAGGCGTGGAGCCAGCAGTCGGTCCACTGTCCGGTGGGGAACTCGGCGCGGGGCGGTTGCTCCCGGGCGCAGGCGGGCCGGGCGTGCGGGCAGCGGGGTTCGAACCTGCAGCCGGGTGGCGGGTCGGTGAGGCTGGGCGGCTCGCCGTACGAGAGTTCCTCCTTCAGGACGCCGAGGTCGCGGGACGGGTCGGGGGCGCAGTCGAGCAGGAGCTGGGTGTAGGGGTGGCGTGGACGCTGGATGACCTCCTCGGCGGGACCGGACTCGACCATGCGGCCGCCGTACATCACGCAGATCTCGTCGCACAGGTAGCGGGCGCTGGCGATGTCGTGGGTGATGTAGAGGATGGACAGGCCGCGCCGGTCGCGCAGCTCGGCGAGCAGGTTGAGCACGTCCAGGCGGATGGAGACGTCCAGCATGGAGATCGGCTCGTCGGCGAGCAGCACGCTGGAGCCGACCGCTAGCGCGCGGGCGATGACGACGCGCTGCCGCTGGCCGCCGGACAGCTCGTGGGGGAGCTTGGCCATGTACTCGGGGGCGAGGTTGACCTGGGCGAGCAGGTCGGCCGTCGCCTCCTCGATCGCCTTCCTGCCGCGCAGGCCGCTGTGGATGCGCAGCGCCCTGCCGATCGTGTAGCCAACCGTGCGCAGGCCGTTGAGCGAGCTGAACGGGTCCTGGAAGATCAGCTGCACGTGTTTGTGGTAGTCGCGGGCGTCGCGCACCGGCCGGCCGTTCAGCCTGATCTCGCCCTCGGTCGGGGCGTGGAACATCGCCAGCATCCTGGCCAGCGTGGTCTTGCCGCTCCCGCTCTCGCCGACCAGCCCGACGATCCTGCCGGGGCTCAGGACGAGGGAGACGTCCTCGACGGCGCGCACCCCGCCGGGGAAGTGCTTGCTCACGTGCAGGGCTTCGAGCGTCACCGGGCCGCTCCCGTCAGGTGGCAGGCGACCGTACGGCCGTCGACCGCGCGCAGCTCCGGCCTCGACTCCTCGCACAGGGACAGGCGGCGGTCGCAGCGGGGGTGGAAGGCGCACCCGGGCGGCGGGTGGCGCAGGTCGGGCGGCGAGCCGGGAATGCCGTGGAGGCGCTCCCTGGCCGCGCGCAGCGGGGGGAAGGAGTCGCGCAGGCCTCTGGTGTACGGGTGCAGCGGGTCGTGGTAGATGCCGGTCGCGTCGCCGATCTCCACGATCCGCCCGCCGTACATGACCGCGATGCGGTCGGCGACCTCCAGCAGCAGCGGCAGGTCGTGGGTCACGAAGATCACCGCGAAGCCGAGCTCCTGGCGCAGCCGCACGATCTGCTGCAGGATCAGGCGCTGCATGACGACGTCCACGGCGGTGGTGGGCTCGTCCATGACGACCAGGTCGGGCTCGCAGGCCAGGGCCAGCGCGATCGAGGCGCGCTGGCGCATGCCGCCGGACATCTCGTGCGGGTAGGCGCGGACCCGCTCGGCGGGAATGCCGACCATCGTCAGCAGCTCCTTCGCCCGCTCCCGCGCCGCCTCCTTCCTCATCCCGCGCAACGCGTCGGTGAACTGGTCGCCCACCCGCATGAGCGGGTTGAGCGCGTCCATCGCGCTCTGCAGCACGATCGACAGCGACGTCCACCGGTAGCGGCGCAGCTCGCGCTCGCTCAGCGGGACCAGGTCGACCGGCTCGCCGCCGCGCGGGTGGTGGATCACCCGCCCGGCCGTGGTGCGCGCGGGCGGCCGTTGCAGCCGGGTGAGCGCGGTGATCAGGGTGGACTTGCCAGAGCCCGACTCCCCGGCCACGCCGAGGATCTCGCCGCGCTCCAGCGTGAACGACACGTCGACGCACGCCTTGACGGCCTGGCCGTACTGGACGGTGAGGCCCTCGACCTCAAGCAGCGGGTTCACGGTGCCTCCTGAGCCGGGGGTTGCTCATCTCGTCGATGCCGAAGTTCAGCAGCGCGATCGCCGAGCCGAACAGCGCGATGCAGAAGCCGGGCGGGCCGAACCACCACCACATGCCGCGCAGCAGCGCGCTCTGCTGCTGCGCCTCGCTGATCATGCTTCCCCAGGAGATCGTGTCCGGGCTGACGATGCCGAGGAAGGCCAGCGCGGCCTCGCCCAGCACGCCGCCGACGACTCCGGCGAGGAACAGCGCCGAGATCAGGCCGGTCAGGTGCGGCAGGATCTCGTAGAACACCAGGCGGGTACGGCTCTCGCCGACCATCCGCATCGCGGCCACGAAGTCCCGCGCGCGCAGCGACATCGTCTGGGCGCGCAGGTAGCGTGCGCTGGCCGACCAGCCGAGCACGCCGAGCAGCAGCCCGATGGTCACCGGTCCCGCCTGGTCGAGGTAGCCGGCGATGATGAGGATGAGGGGCAGGCCGGGCAGCGTGAGCATGACGTTGGTGGCGACGGTGAGCACCTTGTCCGTCCGCCCGCCGGCGAAGCCCGCGGTGAGCCCGACGAGGACGGCCAGCCCGGTGCTCACCACGCCGGTCACCAGCCCGACCAGCACCGAGCCGCGCGCCCCGACCAGCACCTGCGCCAGGATGTCCTCGCCCGACTGGGTCGTGCCGAGCGGGTGCGCTCCGCCTGGCCCGACGCCGAGCGCGTCGTAGTCGATGGTCCGCGCGCCGAGCCCCAGCAGCGTCCCTGCCAGCCACGGCCCGGCCAGGGCGAGCAGCGCGAACGCGGCCAGCAGCACCGCGCCGACGCGTACCTTTCCGTTGCGCATGTCAGCGCTGCTCCTTCGTCCGCGGGTCGAGCGCGGCGTAGACGGCGTCCGCTGCGAAGTTCGCGGTGACCGCGAGCAGGGTGATCATCAGGAAGATCATCTGCATGACCGGGTAGTCCTTGCCCTTGACCGCCTCGAACAGGACATGGCCCAGGCCCGGGTAGGAGAAGACCACCTCGGTCACCAGCTCGCCGCCGATCACCGCGCCGACCGCGACGGCCAGGCCGGTGACGTTGGGCAGCATCGCGTTGCGCGCCGCGTACCGGAACAGCACCCGTACGGCGGGCAGCCCCTTGGCCCTGGCCAGCAGCACGTAGTCCTCGCTGATGGTGGTGACCATCATGTTCCGCATGCCGAAGAGCCAGCCGTTGAACCCGACGAAAATCAGCGACACGGCGGGCAGCGCGCCGTACCATAACGCGCTGCCGAGGAACTCGGGGCTGAGCGCCGGGTCCAGGTCGGGGTCGTGCGCGCCGCCCAGCGGGAACCACTCCAGCTCGAAGGCGAACACGTAGAAGCCGATGAGCGCCAGCCAGAAGGCGGGGATCGCGTGCAGGAACGTCGTGGCCGGTGCGATCACCGAGTCGAGCCGCCCGCCGGGCTTCCAGCCCAGCACCGCGCCCAGCCCCGTGCCGAGCAGCCAGGCGACCACCGTCGTGCCGCCGACCAGCGCGACCGTCCACGGCAGCGCGTCGCCGACCAGCGTGGCGACCGGCATGGGGAAGTGGTGCAGCGAGGAGCCGAAGTCGAGCCGCGCGACCGAGGCGAGGTAGTCGAGGTACTGGCGGAACACGTCCTTGGTCGGGTCGCCGAAGAACCGCCTGATCGCCGCGAGCTGCTCGGCCGACAGCGACTGGCCGGTCTGGCGCCTGAGCCGGTCGGCCAGCTCCTCGGCAGGGTCGCCCGGCATGAACCGCGGCACCAGGAAGTTGACCGTCACCGCCACCCACGTGGTCAGCACGTAGAACCCCAGCCGGGACAGCAGGAACCGCAACCCCATCACCTCCTTGCGCGCTTCGGGGGAAGCGCCTTTATAGTGGAGTCCACCATTAATCCGCGTCAAGAGGGGGAAATGTGGCGCTCGCTGTAGGCGGCGGCGATCTCCAGCGGCTCAGGCGGCTCAACGCCCTGACCGTCATCTCGACCCTGCGCGCCGAGGGCCCGCTCGCGCTCACCCAGCTGGCCGAGCGCACCGACCTGGCCAGGGCCACCATCAAGGAGCTCGTCCGCGACCTGGTCGAGCAGGGCTGGGTGGCGGAGATGGACCCGAGCGCGGGCGGCAAGGGGCGGCCGGCCCGCCGCTATCGCTTCCGCGCGGACAACGGGCGGGTCCTCGGCCTCGACATAGGAGCGCACAAGGTCCTGGCCGCCGTCGCCGACCTCGACGGGAACGTGCTGCACCTGGCCCGCGAGCCGGTCGCCCCCGAGCAGTCGCGCGCCGAGCGGCTGGCCGCCGTGGACAGGGCCGTCGACGCGTGCCTGGCCGGGGCGGGGGTGGCGCCAGCCGACGTGTGGGCGGCCACGGCGGGCAGCACCGGCTACGTCGACCTCGACGGGCGCGTGGTGCTCTCCCTGGCCATCCAGGACTGGTCGGGGGTGCCGCTGGCCGAGCACCTGGGCGCCAGGCTGCCCTGCCCGGTGCTGGTGGAGAACGACAGCAGGCTCGCCGCGCTGGCCGAGTGCCGCAGGGGCGTCGCCCGCGACGTGCCCAACCTGATCTTCCTGCACATCGGGCGCAGGGCGGGCGCCGCCGTCGTGCTGGACGGCGTCCCGCTGCGCGGCGGCGCCGGCGCGGCGGGAGAGATCGGCCTGCACCCGCTGTTCAACCTCAGCCGCTCCAGCGACCTGCTCCAGGAGGGCTCGGCCGACTACTGGGGGGTGTTCGAGGCGGCCAGGCGCGGCGAGAGGGACGCGCAGGCCGCGGTGATGCGCTACGTCAAGCTGCTCGGCCTGGCCACGGCCGCGATGGCGCTGACCGTCGACCCTGACCTCATCGTTCTCGGCGGCGGGTTCTCCCGCTCGGCCGACATGCTGCTCGGCCCGCTGGAGGCCGAGCTCGCCGCGATGTGCCTGCGCACGCCCGAGCTGCGGGCCTCCACGCTCGGCGACGAGTGCGTGGCGATCGGCGCGATCTGCTACGCCGTCGATCACCTCAACGGGCTGCTCTTCAACCCGCTCGATAATGGTGGATTCCACCGTATGTGAGGTGGGTGCAGGCGCACCCGGCCGCACATGGAAGACTTGACCCCATGTTGCGCTGGTTGACCGCAGGAGAGTCCCACGGCCCCGAGCTCGTCGCGATCTTGGAAGGCCTCCCCGCCGGGGTCGAGGTCACCACGGCGGCGATCGACGAGGCGTTGCGCCGCCGCCGCCTCGGCTACGGCCGCGGCGCGCGCATGAAGTTCGAGCAGGACGAGGTGAACATCGTCGGCGGCGTACGGCACGGCCGCACGATGGGCAGCCCCGTCGCCATCCGCGTGGGCAACACCGAGTGGCCCAAGTGGGAGAAGGTCATGGCGGCCGACCCGGTCGACCCCGCCGAGCTGGAGGGCCTGGCGCGCAACGCCCCCAGGTCGCGCCCCAGGCCGGGGCACGCCGACCTGGCGGGCATGCAGAAGTACGGCTTCGACGACTCGCGCAACGTCCTCGACCGGGCCAGCGCCCGCGAGACGGCGGCCCGCGTCGCGCTCGGCGAGGTCGCCAGGCGCTTCCTCAAGCAGGCGCTCGGCGTCGACATCGTCAGCCACGTCACCGAGATCGGCGGCGCGGTCTCGCCCGGCGCCTTCCCCGGCCCCGGCGACCTGGCCGTCATCGACGAGGACCCGGTGCGGTGCTTCGACCCGGCGGGCAGCGCGGCCATGGTCGAGGTGATCGACAGGGCGCACAAGGACGGCGACACCCTCGGCGGCGTCGTCGAGGTCCTCGCCTACGGCCTGCCGCCGGGCCTGGGCAGCTACACCCACTGGGACCGCCGCCTCGACTCCCGGCTGGCCGGGGCGCTCATGGGCATCCAGGCGATCAAGGGCGTGGCGGTCGGCGACGGCTTCGAGACCGCGCGCCGCCCAGGCTCGCGCGCGCACGACGAGATCGAGTACACCACCGAGGACGGCGTCAAGCGCATCACCAACCGCGCGGGCGGCGTCGAGGGCGGCATGACCAACGGCGAGATCCTCAGGGTCAGCGCCGCGATGAAGCCGATCTCCACCGTCCCCAGGGCGCTGGCCACGATCGACGTCAAGACCGGCGAGGCGGCCAAGGCCCACCACGAGCGCTCCGACGTCTGCGCGGTCCCGGCCGCCGGCATCGTCGCCGAGGCGATGGTGGCGCTGGTGCTGGCCGACGCCGCGCTCGAGAAGTTCGGCGGCGACTCGGTCGAAGAGGTCGCGCGCAACCTGTCCGGCTACCTCTCCTCGATGGTGATCAAGTGACCACAGCAGTCCTGATTGGACCTCCTGGATCCGGCAAGTCCACGCTCGGCCGGTTGCTGGCCGAGCGGCTCGGCGTCGCCTACCGCGACACCGACCTCGACGTCGAGGTCGTCGCGGGCAAGCCGGTGTCCGACATCTTCATCGAGGACGGCGAGGAGCACTTCCGCGAGCTGGAGCACCAAGCCGTCGCCAAGGCCCTGGCCGAGCACGATGGAGTGCTGTCGCTCGGTGGCGGCGCGATCCTGCGCGAGGACACCCAGGCGCTGCTCGACGGGCACCAGGTCGTCTACCTGCAGGTCGGCCTGGCCGACGCGGTGCAGCGGGTCGGCCTGAGCTCGGCGCGGCCGCTGCTGGTGCTCAACCCGCGCAGCACGCTGAAGAAGCTCATGGACGAGCGGAAGCCGATCTACGAGCGGCTGGCCGTACTCATCGTCAACACCGACGGGCGCGACCCGCGCGAACTGGCCGACGAGATCGTGAAGGGCCTGGGCCGATGACAGCCTCGCGCATCACCGTACGCGGCGACAACCCGTACGACGTGGTCGTCGGCACGGGCGTGCTGGGCGAGCTGCCCGGACTGCTCGGCGCCGGCGTCCGCACGGTCGCCGTCATCCACCCGGCGTCGCTGCCGGAGATCTCCCGCCCGGTCGTGCACGCGCTGGAGAAGGCCGGGTTCGAGGTCGTCGCTCTCCCGGTGCCCGACGGCGAGGCCGCCAAGACCGTCGAGGTCGCCGCCGGGCTCTGGTCGGCGTTCGGCCGCTACGGCGTGACCCGCTCCGACGCCGTCGTCGGCGTCGGCGGGGGAGCGACCACCGACCTGGCCGGGTTCGCCGCCGCCACCTGGCTGCGCGGCATCAAGGTCGTGCTGGTCCCGACCACGCTGCTGGCCATGGTCGACGCGGCCGTCGGCGGCAAGAACGGCATCGACACCCCCGAGGGGAAGAACCTCGTCGGCACCTTCCTGGCCCCCGCCGGGGTGCTGTGCGACCTGGCGACGCTGCCGTCGATGCCCCGCCAGGACTACGTGGCCGGGCTCGCCGAGATCATCAAGGGCGGTTTCATCGCCGACCCGACGATCCTCATGCTCGTCGAGGACGACCCGGACGCGGCGGCCAGGCCCGAGGGCGAGCACACCCGCGAGCTGATCGAGCGCAAGATCCAGGTGAAGGCCGACGTCGTCGGCGCCGATCTGCGCGAGGCCGGGCTGCGTGAGATCCTCAACTACGGACACACCCTCGCCCACGCCATCGAGCGCGCCGAGAGCTACCACATGCGCCACGGCGAGGCCGTCGCCATCGGCATGGTCTACGCCGCCGAGCTGTCCAAGCTCGCCGGCCGCGCCGACCTGGTGGAGCGCACCCGCGACATCCTGACCTCGGTCGGGCTGCCGACCTCCTACCGCAGGGACGCCTGGCCCGAGCTGCGCGACCACATGCGCCTGGACAAGAAGAACCGCGGCGCCAAGCAGCGCTTCGTGGTCCTCGACGACCTGGCCAAGCCCGGCAGCCTCGAAGACCCGGCGGAGGAGCTCCTGGAGGCCGCCTACGACAGGGTGGGGCGATGATCTACGTATTCAACGGGCCCAACCTGCGCAGGCTCGGCATCCGCGAGCCGTCCATCTACGGCGCTGACACCTTCGACGACCTGGTGAAGCTCTGCGTCGAGACGGGCAAGGAGCTGGGCCACGAGGTCGAGGTCAGGCAGACCGACGACGAGGCGACGCTGGTCGGCTGGCTGCACGAGGCCGCCGACGGCAAGATCCCCGTGGTGCTCAACCCCGCCGCGTTCACCCACTACTCCTACGCCCTGCGCGACGCCATCGCGCAGCGCACCGCTCCCCTCGTCGAAGTGCACATCTCCAACCCCGCCGCGCGCGAGGAGTTCCGCCACACCTCGGTGGTGGCGGCCGTCGCGACGGGGACGATCGCCGGGTTCGGACTGCAGTCCTACGTGCTGGCGATCCAGGCCATCGCGAGGATGCAGTGATTTTTCGGTCTTTCGTCGCCTTGGGCGACAGCTTCACCGAAGGCATGAACGACCCCGGGAAGGACGGCGCCTTCAGGGGCTGGGCCGACCGGGTCGCGGAACGGCTGGCCGTCGACGACCCGTCGTTCCGCTACGCCAACCTGGCCGTGCGCGGCAAGCTCATCGACCAGATCGTCGCCGACCAGGTGCCGGTGGCCGTCGAGATGGCGCCCGACCTGATCAGCTTCTGCGCGGGCGGCAACGACCTGATGCGGCCGGGCAGCGACCCCGACGTGATGGCCAAGAAGGTCGCGCGAGCCGTACGCGACCTGCGGGCCACCGGCGCCGAGGTGCTGCTGTTCACCGGGGTGGACCCGCACGACATGCCGCTCATGCGGCGCATGCGGGGCAAGTTCGCGATCTTCTACCTGCACGTGCGGTCGATCGCCGACCTGTACGGCTGCCGCCTGGTCGACCAGTGGTCGATGCAGAGCATCCGCGACTGGCGCGCCTGGAGCGCCGACCGCATCCACCTGAACGAGGACGGCCACCGGCTGGTCGCCGCCCGCGTCCTGGACGTGCTCGGCGTGCCTGGCGAGGAGTCCTGGCGGCACGACTGGCCCGCCCGTGACGTGGACCCGCGGGTCAGGCGGCGCGAGGACGCGCTGTGGGTGCGCGAGTTCCTGGTGCCCTGGGTGAGCCGCCGCCTGCGCGGCCGGTCGTCGGGCGACGGCCTCGACCCGAAACGCCCTGACCTCAGCCCTTACGCGTGAGGATGACCACGGGGATGTCCCTGCTGGTCTTCTTCTGGTAGCTGTCGTAGGTCTTGAACACCTTCACCATGATCGGCCACAGCCTGGCCTTCTCCTCCGGCGTCGCCGTACGGGCCGTGGCGTCGAAACGGTCGGCTTCCACCTGTACCTGGACGTTGGGGTCGGCGTCCAGGTTGAGGTACCACAGCGGGTGGGCGTCCGCGCCGCCCTGGGAGCCGACGACCAGGTAGTCGTCGCCGTCCTGGCCGTAGTAGAGGGCGGTACGGCGCAGCAGGCCGCTCTTGCGCCCGCGGGTGGTCAGGAGCAGGGCGGGCGCGCCGTGGTACTGGTGGCCCTGGGCGCCGTCGCTCTCTATGTACTGCTGGACATGCTTGGCGACCCATCCGGTCGGGCTGTCCACGATCTCTTCGTTGCTCATATCCCCACAAAAGCTGATCTATTGCCTTACCGTCTAGCGTGTGCGCGGGGAGTTTCGGCAGGTTTTTGCCGTACGAGAGTTTCAGGGGTTATGGGTTGGTTCGCTGTTGTCGCGCGGGGGTGATCAGCTTTCCCGGGTCGCTCTGGCCGTCATCGCCTACCAGCGCACGGGGTCGCCGGCGCTGACCGCGGTCGTCTACGCGCTCACCCTGCTGCCCGGCCTGCTCGGCGGGCCGCTGCTCGGGTGGCTCGCCGACCGCTACCCCCGGCGCGAGGTGATGATCGCCTGCGACGTCGTCCGCATGGTCCTCATGGCGCTGGTCGCCGTGCCCGGCATCCCGCTGTGGCTGCTCGGCGGGCTCGTCTTCGCGTCGCAGTTGCTGGAGTCCCCGTCGCGGGCGTCCAGGATCGCGATGCTGCCCGACGTGCTGCCCGAGTCCGTCTACGCGACCGGGGTGGCCGTCAACCACCTGACCAGCCAGTTGCTGTCGCTGATCGGCTTCGCGGCGGGTGGCGTGGTGGTGGCGCTGACCGGGCCGTCGACGTCGCTGCTGATCGACTCGGGGACCTTCGCGCTGTGCGCGCTGGTCACCCTCGTTCTCGTACGGCGGCGCCCGGCGGCCCGGCGGGGATCCGCCTCCTGGCTCGCCTCCACCAGGGGCGGATTCCGGCTCATCGCGGGCTCGCCGCCGCTGCGCAGCCTCCTGGGGCTGGCGCTGCTGGCCGCCTTCCACGTGGTTCCTGAGGCGATCGCGGTGCCCTACGCGTCGTTCCTGGGGTTGGGGACGGTGGAGGCGGGGTTCATGATGGCGGCGCTGCCGGTGGGGAACGTGGTCGGGGTGTACGTGATGACCAGGTACGCCCCGGTGGCGATGCGGCTGCGGTGGATGGGGCCGATGGCGGTGCTGGGGTGCGCGCCGCTGCTGGCCGGGCCGCTGCATCCCGGGCTCTTCGCGCTGCTGGTGTTGTGGACGGTGACCGGGGTGCTGACCGCGTACCAGGTGTCGGCGAACGCGGAGTTCGTCCGCGTGGTGCCCAACGAGCAGCGGGGACAGGCGGTGGGGCTGGCCAGCTCAGCCCTGACCGCCGTGCAGGGCCTGGGCGTAGTGGTGGGTGGGCTGCTCGTCCAGTGGACCGACCCGCCGACGGGACTGGCGATCGCCGGGGCCGCCGGGCTGCTGGTCGGCCTCTTCGCCGCCCTCGCCTGGCGCCGCGCCCAGACCTCCACCACCCCGACCCCCGCCTGACAGGTACAGGTGGGCCGCGCCCTCCAGGGTGGCGAGGATCTGGCGGCTGGTGACGATCACCGCGCAGCCCGCGCCCGAGGGGAGGAGGGGCCGCACCTGCGAGGGGTCGCGCGCGTCGTCCAGGACCACGAGCACGCGCCGCCCCGCCGTCAGCGAGCGGTAGCGGTTGGCCGCCTCCGCCTCGTCCGCGGGGAGGTCGGCGGCGCCGAGGGAGCGAAGGAAACCCTCCAGCACCTCCAGCGGCGACCTCCCGCGCAGGTCCGCGTACAGCAGGCCGTCGGGGAAGGCCGAGGCGACCTCCGACCCCGCACGCACCGCCAGCGCCGTCTTCCCGGCCCCGCGGGGTCCGCTGATCGCGGCGATGGGCACGGAGCCGTCCGTCTCGCTGGTCAGCAGTGCCCGCAACCGCGCGAGCTCCCGCGTGCGCCCGGCGAACCCGCGGACGGGGGCAGGGGCGGCCCGCCGTACGACCGGGCTCATGATCGTGTCGAGCGCGTCCCGCAGGTGCGCCCCCGGCCGCACGCCCAGCTCCCGCCCGAGCACCGCGCACCCCTCCCGGTACACCTCCAACGCGTCCGCCCGCCGCCCGCACCGGTGCAACGCCACCATGAGCTGCGCCCGAGCACCCTCGCGCAGCGGGTTCTCCCCGACGAACGTCGTCAGCTCGCCGATCACGTCGCCGTGCCGTCCGAGCCCGAGCTCCAGCGCCACCCACTCCTCGTGCACGTCGAGCCGCAGCTGCTCCCACCGGTCGGCCGCCGCGGCGACCTCTCCCAGCCCGGCCAGCACCGGCCCGCGCCACAACGTGAGCGCGTCGCGCAACCCCTCGGCCGCCTCCGGCGGCGCGGCCAGGCGGGCCGACAGGATCCGCGCCTCGGCGATCCTGGCGTCCAGCCGTACGGCGGGCACGCGGTACCCCGCGCCGACCGTCTCGATCACACCCGGCAGCACCTTGCGCAGCTTGGACACCGCGATGGCCACCTGCCCGCGCACCGACGACGGCGGGTCGTCGCCCCACACCAGCCCGACGAGCCGGTCGATCGGCACCACCTGCTCGTCGGCCAGCAGCAGCGCGGCCAGCGTCGCCCGGGTGCGCGGCCCGCCCAGCGGCACCGCCCGCCCGCGGGACACGACCTCCAGCGGACCCAGGATCCGGAACTCCACCCAGCCCCCTATCCGATGGCCGACGGCTTGTCGGGAACGGGCTGGGCGAGCAGCCGCTCAGCCTCGGCGGCCGCCACCAGGCCCATGTCGCGCAGGAGCGCGATCGCGCCGTGCCAGTGCGCCGTGGCCCGCTCGGGATCCCCGAGCGCGTGCCGCGCCTGCCCGAGCCCCCACTGGCAGAAGGCCTGACCATACCGGTCGCCGGTCGTGACGGCCAGCTCGAACGCCTGCTGGAACGTGTCAGCCGACCTCGCCGCCTCTCCTCGCAGGAAATACGTCTCGGCCAGGTTGCACAGCGACATGGCCACCTCCCGCTCCAGCCCCAGCTCGCGCCGGATCTCCAGGGCGCGTTCGAGCGCGGGCACGCACTCGTCGAACCGGCCCATCCTGCGGCAGGTCAGCCCGAGGCTGTCCAGGCTCGCCGACTCCGCGTGCCGGTCGCCGAGCTCCTGGAACAGCGCGACCGCCTGCCGGTTGCAGGCCAGCGCCTCCTCCAGCCGGTCCAGCCAGCGGTAGGGGATGGCCAGGTTGCTGATCGCCTTGGCCGCCCGGTCGCGCAGGCCGAGCCCGGTCCAGAGCTCGGCCGCCCGCTCGAAGTGGAACGCGCCGTCCGCGGGCAGCCCGAGGCCCTGGCTGGCGATGCCGAGGTTGTTGTGCGCGTCCGCCCGCACCTCGCGGTCGTCGGCCACGTCCAGCAGGCGGAGGTTGAGCGCCCGCATGTCGTGCGTCCTGCCCCTGGTGAACAGCGGCATCGCCAGCGCCGTGCACATCCGCGCCGCGAGCCGGAAGTGCTCCGCCGACCCCAGCAACTGCAGGACGAGCGCGACCAGGTTGTCGCTCTCGTCGTCGAGCCAGGCGATCGCCTCGCCCCGGTCGGCCAGCGGCAACCCCCCATCCTGTACGGCGAAGCCGGACATGAGCGGCGCGGGGCCGAGCGCCATGAGGACGCGGCTCCTCAGCAGCGTGGCCAGGTAGCGGTGCGCCGCCCTGGGCAGCGCGGCGTCCGGCTCGGCGATCTCCCTGGCGTACAGCCTGAGCAGGTCGTGCATGCCGTACCTGCCCGGGGCGACCTCGTCGATCAGCCTGGCTGCCTCCAGGTCGTCGAGCGCCACGGCCGCCGCCTGCTCGTCGGTGTCCATGAGCGCGGCGGCCACCCCCGGCGTGACCGTGGGCACGTCGAGCTGGCCGAGCAGGCAGAAGAGCCGCGCGGCAGGGACGCAGCCGGGCTCCTCGCGCAGGCGCTGCAGGCTGACCGCGAAGCTGGTGCGTACGGCCAGGTCGGCGTATTCGAGCGAGTCGAGCCTGCTGCGGGCCCGCACGAGCGTGCCGCGCAGCTCGCCGAGCGACCAGCGCGGGTGCGCCGCCGCGCGGGCCGCCACGATGCGTACGGCCAGCGGCAGGCCGCCGCACAGCTCGGCGATCTCCTGCGCCGCCTCTGGCTCGCCGGACACCCGGTCGTCGCCGATCGCCCCGGCCAGCAGCGCCACCGCCTCGTCCGTCTCCATGGCGGCGAGCTGCAGGTGGGCCGCGCCGTCCAGGGTGGTGAGCGCGCGCCTGGCCGTGACGATCACCAGGCAGCCCGCGCCGGACGGCAGCAGCGGTCTGACCTGCGCCACCGAGGTCGCGTTGTCCAGCAGGACCAGCAGGCGCAGCCGCGAGGTGAGCGAGCGGAACCTGGCCGCCGCCTCGTCCTGGTCGGCGGGGACGTCGTCCTCGCCCAGCGAGCGCAGGAACCTGCCCAGCACCTGATGCGGCTCCAGCGGCGCCACGCCGGGCGTGGAGCCGCGCAGGTCGGCGTAGAGCTGGCCGTCGCCGAACTCGCCCGCGATCCTGCGCGCCGCCCGCACGGCCAGCGCGGACTTGCCGATGCCGCCCGGCCCGGTGATCGCCACGATGGGGACGTCGCGGAGCGCCTGGATGCGGTCGAGCTCGTGCTGCCTGCCGATGAACCCGGTCACCGCGGCGGGCAGCTCGGCGGGAGACGCCTCGGCCCCGTGCGTGAGGTCGAGCGACGGGTCGCCGGTCAGGACCGCCCGCTCCATGTCCAGCAGCTCGGCGCCGGGCTCCAGGCCGAGCTCGTCGGAGAGCAGCTTGCACCCGGCGCGGAACACCTCCAGCGCCTCGCCGCGCCTTCCCGCTCGGTAGAGGGCCAGCATGAGCTGGGCGCGTGGGCGTTCGCGCAGCGGGTGCTCGGCCAGCAGGTCGGTCAGCTCGGGGATCAGCTCCCGGTGGCGGCCCAGCGCCAGGCCGAGCTGGACGCACTCCTCCGTCGTCGCCAGCCGCAACTCCTCCCACCTGCCCGCGCCGGGTAGCGGTCCCAGATCGGCGAGCACCGGGCCGCGCCAGAGCGCCAGCGCCTCCCGCAGGGCCGCGACCGCCTCAGCCGTTCTGCCCTGGGCCGCCAGCCCGCGCGCCTGGGTCGCGAGGTGGTCGGCTTCGCGGGCGTCCAGGTGTACGGCGCGCAGGCGGTATCCGGCGCCGACGGTCTCGATCAGCTCGCGCCTGACGCCTGCCTGGCGGAAGGCCTTGCGGAGGGCGGAGACGGCGATGGCCACCTGGCCGCGTACGGAGGTGGGGGGCTCCTCACCCCAGACGACGTCGACGAGCCGCTCCACGGTCACCACCCGGCCCTCGGCCAGGAGGAGGACCGCGAGCGTGGTCTGCGCTCGGCGGCCGCCCAGCTTGATCGCCTGGCCGTCGACCAGGACTTCGAGCGGGCCGAGAATCCTGAACTGCACCCCGTCCATGGCGGGGACGCTAGCCAACGGGTGTTGGCTCTGTGTTGGCTGAGCCTCCGACCAGCCAACGGTCCCTTCGAAGACCACCCACCGCGCACCCAACGGCCCTCAGGGACGACCCGCCGACCACCTGAGGGTCCTTGCCCGATGGACCCTTCGGGTAGGCCGGGCCATCCCTTAGGACGCCTAACAAAAAGGGAACCTCACCCACACATCTGTCCCCCTCAAGAGGAGAGAGGGGCATAGAAGGGAGGGTCTTCTCTCTGGGCTTTCTGAGCGCTTTCGAGGTGAGGTTCATTCTGTCAGGAGCTCTTGGGGCCACGGGGGTCGCGACGAAACGCGGTGTGCCTCCGGCGGCTAGGGGGCGTCCTCGGAGAGGCGTTTGAGGGCGGCGCGGGGGACGGCGGGGTCGGTGGTGCGCCAGAACGGGGGGAGGGAGTTGAGCAGGAACCCGCTGTAACGAGCCGTGGCCAGCCGCGGATCCAGCACCGCGATCACCCCCCGGTCGTGCTGCGACCGCAGCAACCGCCCCGTCCCCTGCGCCAGCAGCAGCGCCGCGTGGTTGGCCGCCACCGCCATGAACCCGTTCCCTCCACGCGCCGCCACATGACGCTGGCGGGCCGACGTCAGCGGGTCGTCAGGACGGGGGAACGGCACGCGGTCGATGATCACCAGCCGCAGCGACGGCCCGGGAACGTCAACCCCCTGCCACAGCGACAGAGTGCCGAACAAGCACGTCTTCTCGTCCTCGGCGAACTGCTTGACCAGCAGCATCGTCGAGTCGTCCCCCTGGCACAGCAGCGGCACGTCCAGCCGGTCACGCAACGCCTCCGTCGCCGCCTTCGCGGCCCGCATCGAGGAGAACAACCCCAGCGTCCGCCCGCCGGCCGCCTCGATCAGCTCGGTGATCTCGTCGAGGTATTGCTGCGGCAACCCGTCGCGCCCCGGCTGCGGAAGGTGCTTGGCGACGTAGAGGATCCCCGCGCGCGGGTGGTCGAACGGCGACCCGACGTCGATCCCCGTCCAGTCGCGCTTGCGCCGCTTGTCGGCGGCGTCGTCCGAGGACGACGGCGCCTGGCCCAGCCCCCACTGCGCCGCCAGCGCGTCGAACGACCCGCCCAGCGCCAGCGTCGCCGACGTCAGCACCACCGTGCGCTCGCCGAATAGCCGGTCGCGCAGCATGCCGCTCACGCTCAGCGGCGCCACCCGCAGGATCGGCGGCCGCCGGTCGGTGGCGCCGTCGAGCCACACCACCTCGGCCCGGTCGACCTCCGACGCGTGCCCGTAGGCCTCCAGCATGCGCACCGCGGTGTCGTGCACCTCGTCGAGCGCCGTGAACGCCGCCTTGCGCTGGCCCGCCTTGTCCGGATCGTCGCGGTCGGCGTTGCGCGGCCCGAGCGCGGTGACGCAGCGCCACGAGGTGTCGCGGATCAGCGCCAGGGTCTGCCCCAGCACCGGCGGCAGCTCGTCGAGCCTGCCGGGGGGAGCGGCGGCCAGCAGCGCCTTGAGGTCCTCGCCCGCCTCCAGCAACTGGTCGGCGATCGGCTGCTCGATCAGCCGACCGACCCGCCGTACGGCCAGCGAGACGGAGACCTCCGACAGCTCGCTGGTCACCACGGAGGTCACCCGGTCGACCAGCTCGTGCGCCTCGTCGACGACCACCACCTCGTGCTCCGGCAGCACCGCCAGGTCGCCCATGGCGTCGATGGCCAGCAGCGCGTGGTTGGTGACCACCACGTCGACCTCGCCCGCCCGCGCCCTGGCCAGCTCGGCGAAGCACTCGGCGCCGCTGGGGCAGCGCTGCGCGCCCAGGCACTCCTGCGCGCTCACCGAATACTGCCGCCAGGCCTGCTCGTTGACGCCCGGCACCAGCTCGTCGCGGTCGCCGGTCTCGGTCTCCTCCGCCCACTCCTGGATGCGCTGCACCATGCGGCCGGTCGCGCTGACCTCGCGCGGGTCGAAGAGCTGGTCCTGCTCGTCGTCCTCGGGCCAGCCCGCCGTCGCCTTGTAGCGGCACAGGTAGTTGCGCCGGCCCTTGAGTATGGCGAACGTCGGCTCGTGCGGCAGCTCCTTGGTCAGCGCCTCGGCCAGCCTGGGCAGGTCGCGGTCGACGAGCTGGCGCTGGAGCGCGATCGTGGCCGTGGAGACCACGACGGGCTTGTCGGACTCCATCGCGTGCCGTACCGAGGGAACCAGGTAGGCCAGCGACTTCCCGGTGCCCGTGCCGGCCTGGACGGCTAGGTGCTCCTCGTCGTCTATCGCCTGCTGAACGGCTTTGACCATGGTCATCTGACCTGGTCTCTCGCTGCCGCCGAGCGCGGTCACGGCGGTGCTGAGCAGTACGTCGACTGGTGGGAGATGGGAGTCCGGCACGGCAGTCAACCTACCCTCCCGCACCGACAACTCGGGGTGTGATCGGGCGACCGCATCCCGGCGTTCCAGAACCCTCCGGGCATCTCGCGTGGCACACTGACGACCGGAACCCGCCAGGTCAAGAAAGATCTTCCTGCTGTGGTCAATGGGGTCTGCGGCAGGGGCGTGGCGGCCGTTCGGGTAGGGTTTTCCGGGGTTGAGTGGACGAATAAAGGCTGGTTAAAGCAGTATGTCTGCCATGTCGGAAGTTGTCCCGTTGCCATCATTCGGTGAAGTGTTCTTCGATGCGCGAGGTCAGGAGCGGTGTCTCCGGGTCACGTGGCACGAGGGCACGCTTGTCCTGAGCCTGTGGCGAGGGGAGATGTGCACCGCCAGCTTCCGCATGCCGATCGAGGACGTCGGGCGGTTGCTCGACACCCTCGACGACGGTTATGCGGAGATCACCGGCGAGCAGCCGGCCGTACAGGAGCCTGGGGAATACCCGGGTACGGGCCAGTACACGCGGCCCGCGCAGGGCGTCGCGCCCGTGCCGCAGGCGCCGCCGGTCGACGAGCGGCCGACGGCCGCGCTGCCCGCGACCGACGTGCTCGTGGCCAGGGGGGTGCCGCAGCCGGACAAGCTCGTCGCGTCGTACGGCGAGGCGGCCCCGCAGCCCTCTTACAACGACCAGCCGTACGGTGACCAGCCCAGGCGCGGTCAGGTGCGCCAGGAGCAGCCGTCCAGGAACGACCCGCTCTTCGGCGACGCGCCCGCTTATGGGCGCGAACCCGCAGGAGACTATGGGCGCGAGCCGTCTTACGGGGCTCCGCAGTACGCCGAGCCGCTGCCCGGCGCCGAGCCGATCTACCAGCTGCCCAGCGAGCCGCGCCACCAGCGCCCCCAGAGCACCGACCCGTTCAGCGCGCAGCCGCAGTCCGAGCCTTTCGCCGCGCAACCGCAGTACGGCGCGCAGCCCGCCTACGTGCCGCCGCCCCCGTCGGCGGCCGGGCTCGGCACCCCCATGCACGGCATTCCCGGCGCGGGCCGCCGCTCGCAGCCGCAGGAGCCGCAGTACGGCCAGCAGCCCAACCCGGTCGACCCATTGCTCGCGATGGGCACCCAGCAGCCGCAGGGGTACCAGGAACCGGGCATCTCCCGCCCGTACGTGGGTGACCAGATGTTCGTCACCGGCGAACGCCTCCGCCCCGACCAACACGACGACAGGTCGGAACGCCGCGAGTGGTGACGGCCCTCAGCCGAGGGCCGTGCTCGCGTGATGTCCTTTCGTGACATCCAGGCGGGTGGGTGTCGGGGGATGAAACCCCGGGCCAAGTTTCCGCCATCGAAGATCGCTGGAGGGGTCGTCTGCGCGTAGCCTGCCCTGGTGCGCAAGGATCTTGCCCGCATGGCCGTCATAGCCGCGCTGGCCATGCCCGCCGTCCTCGCTGACCCCTACCCGGTGGCCCAGGCCCGCCCCCCGGTGGCCGGCGAGCGGGTGGCCGTGGGTGCGTTCGGTGCGGCGGTGACGCGGCTCCACCTCCTGGCCCTCCCAGCCCGTACGGCGGAGCCTGCCGTACAGCCCCACGAGATCGAGCCCGTGCTGGAGCCCGAGACGTTCACCGTCGCGGCCAGCGGTGACGTCCTCCTCCACGGCCCGCTCGTCCAGCAGGCCACCCAGGACGGCCGCGGCGAGCCGGACTTCTACCCGATGCTCAAAGGCGTCAAGGACGTGGTCCAGCGGGCGGACCTGGCGATCTGCCACCTGGAAACCCCGCTCGCCCCCAGACGCGGCCCCTACAGCGGGTACCCGATCTTCAGCGTCCCCCCGCAGGTCGTCAAGGCGATCAGGCGGGTCGGCTACGACACCTGCTCCACCGCCTCCAACCACACCATCGACAAGGGCGAGCCCGGCGTGGTCCGTACCCTCGAAGCCCTCGACAAGGCAGGCCTCAAACACACCGGCTCAGCCAGAACCGTCGAAGAATCCAGAATAATCACAATATTTCGTGTCAAAGGGGTGACGGTCGCGCACCTCTCCTACACCTACGGCACCAACGGCATGGTCGAACCCCGCGACAAACCCTGGCTCGTCAACGACGGCCTCGACGCGAGGACCATCGTCAAGCAGGCCAGGAGGGCCAGGGACCAGGGCGCAGAGGTGGTGATCGTCAGCCTGCACTGGGGCGACGAGTACCAGCACGCCCCCAGCGCCCAGCAGCTCGACGTCGCCCACAAGCTGCTCGACTCCCCGCAGGTGGACCTGATCGTCGGCCACCACGCCCACGTGGTCCAGCCGTTCGACCGGATCAACGGCAAATGGGTGGCCTACGGCCTGGGCAACCAGGTCGCCAACCCCTCGGCCGGCCTGGAGGCCACCCACGAGGGTGCCATCGCCTGGTTCCGCTTCGAGAGAACACCGGAAGGCTGGCAGGTGCGCCCGTGGTTCGTGCCCACGAGAATCTCTCCTGGACCGCCGATCCGGCTGAGGAACGCGGCGGTCGACCGTGACCTGCGTTCCACGCTGCGCCACGTGACCAGGATCGTCCGCTCGCTGGGCGAGCGAGTGCCCGTACTGAGGTCAACGACCACCGGCTGAAGCCGGTGGCTTGCTCTCGCGGTCCCGTCTGGCTGAAGGGAGGCCGGTAGCGTGTGGGGAGTTGACTGTCCCCCAGCCCTCGACGCCGCGCTGGGCGATGTTGAGGGCCGCGATGTGGTCGGCGTGCCCGGCGAGGCCACACCCGATACAGACGAATCGGGCCCGGACGGGCCGATTCTTCCGCGAGACGTACCCGCACCGAGGACAGCGTTGGCTGGTGTATGCGGCATCCACCAGGATGAATGGCACACCGGCTCGCGCTGCCTTGTAGCGGGTGAAGGTGATCTGCTGGGCGAAGGCCCAGGAGTGCAGGGTGCGCCGCTGGAACCGGTGAGCCCTTACCCGGGAGCGGATGCCTTGGAGGTCTTCCAGGGCGATGCCGCGACCGGTGCGTTCGGCCTCGCGCACCACATACGTGCTGATCTGATGGTTGACATCGGTCATCATCCGCCGTTCGCGGCCCGACAGGCGGCGCAACACCCGCCGCGCCGAACTGGTGCCCTTGCGTTGCAGGCGGCGGCGCTGGCGGTGGCGCCGCTCGCGCAGCGTGCGCACGTGCCCGTTTCCGGCGATCGTGCCCGGCAGCACCTTGCCGGGCAGCACCGCCCCGTCGGAGGTGACGGCGAGGTTGGCGATGCCCTGATCCACCCCGACAAACCCGTTCATCGGGTCGGCGACCTCGGGCCTGGGCAGGGTGACGGTGACCTGCAACAGCCACACTCCCCCCCGGCACACCAGATCCGCCTCACCCACTGGCCATTGCTCGATCGCGTTCATGTCGGCGTCCCGGCCCGCGTAGGCGAGTTTGACCCGGCCCGACGGCGTCCACAACGACGCGGTGCGCGCGTCTCGGTTGAACGTCAGCATCCGCGCGTCATAGGGTGTCGCGCCCTGCGGCCGGAAGGTGTGGGCGCGTTTGCGGGTGGCGCGCCGGTTGGCGTAGGCGCCGTGCACCCGCGCGATGGCCAGGTTGGCCGCCTGCGCGCCCAGCCTGGGCAGTTCTGCCCGGATCGAGTGGTAGGCCAGCCGGTGCAACTCCACCCGACCGAAACACCGCCGATCCCAGGCCAGCCGCGACACCTCGTTGGCCGCCCGGTTGGCCAGCTCCATCGCAGCAGTCAGTGCATTGTGCTGTTCGGCGGCCGGGAACAGGCGCAGTTGCACGACCGAGGTCAGCCCGACCCGTTTCGCGGCGGCTCTGACGAACGCCATCCGGCACCTTCCGATCCGTCCACCAGTTCGAATCTTGACCTGAAGATTACCGTGTGTCACCGAACGATTGCAACCCTGCAGGAGAATCTTGTGCAACCCTGTTCCGCGATTCCTCTCGGCCCTGAAAGGCCCAGCTTCCACGCTGTAGATGCAAGGTGAACCCGGAGATGGGTCTGCATCTGCTGCTCGTGGCGACCGGCGCGATCGCGATCGCGGCCGTCGCCAGGCGCAGGGGCTGGCCGGCGCCGCTGCTGCTGGTCCTTGCCGGGCTGGTGGTCTCGCCGTTCATGCCGTCGGCCGAGCTCGACCCCGAGCTCGTCCTGTTCGTCTTCCTGCCGCCGCTGCTCTACTCGGCCGCCCTCGACAGCTCCTACCTCAACCTGCGCGACGTCAAGCGCCCCGTCGCGCTGCTGTCGATCGGGCTGGTGCTGTTCACCACGTTCGTGGTCGGCTGGACCGTGCACCTGCTGGTGCCCAGCATGCCGATGGCCGCCGCCTTCGCGCTGGGCGCGATCATCGCCCCGCCGGACGCCGTGGCCGCCGTCGCCGTCGGACGCAGGCTCGGCCTGCCGCGGCGGGCGCTGACGATCCTGGTCGGCGAGAGCCTGTTCAACGACGCGACCGCGCTGACCGCTTACCGGGTGGCGATCGGCATCGTCATGGGCGGAGCCGTCGGCCAGGCCTCCGCCGCAGTCGAGGCCTTGGGGGTGTTCCTCCGCGCGACCGTGTTGGGGACGCTGATCGGCCTGGCCCTGGCGCTGGTGATCGCCTGGATCCTGGAGCGCACCCGCGACTCCCTCGTGGAGACCACGGTGATGCTGCTCGTCCCGTTCGGCGCCTACCTGGCAGCCGAGATGGCGCACGCCTCGGGCGTCATCGCGGTGGTGATCGTCGGCCTCTACCTGGGTCACCGCATGCACCGCAGGGGGTTCGGCACGCGGCTGGTGTCGAGCTCGGTGTGGCGGGTCACCGACTTCCTGCTGGAGTCGATCGTCTTCGCGCTCATCGGGCTGCAACTCGTCCCGATCCTGCAAGGGCTGAAGGGGCGCTCCCCGTGGGAGCTCGCCGGCGCGGCCGTGCTGGTGTTCCTCGTGACGGTCGCCGCCAGGTTCGTCTGGGTCTTCCCCGCCGCCTACCTCCAGGCGTGGCTGATCAAGTCGGTGCCGTGGCCTTCTGCCAAGCAGATCACGATCGTCGGCTGGGCCGGCATGCGCGGCGTGGTGTCGCTGGCCGCCGCCATCGCCATCCCCTTCACCATCGAGCGCACCGGCGCGCCGTTCCCCGACCGCGATCTGATGCTCTTCCTGACCTTCACCACCGTGATCGGCACCCTGCTCGTCCAGGGCCTGACGTTCCCGTGGCTGATCAGGAAGCTGAAGGTCACCAGCGAGCAGGAGCGCTACGAGGACAACCTGTCCGAGGCCTCAGCCCAGCAGGCCGCGCTCGACGCCGGGCTCCAGCGGCTGGACGAGGTCGTCGCGGCGGAGGGCGAGCCTGACGAGATCCAGCGCGACGCGATCGCCCAGCTCAGAGCCAAGTCACAGCGCCGCGCGATGACCGCGTGGGAACGGCTCGGCGGCGGCACAGGCCAGGACGGCGCCGAGACGCCGAGCACCTACTACCGGCGGCTGCGCAGGGAGATGCTCGACGCCGAGCGCGCCGTCTTCGTCAGGCTGCGCGACGAGCGCCGCCTCGAGGACGAGGTCATGCGGCGGGTGATGGCCGACCTCGACTTCGAGGAGGCGCTCATGGAGCGCTAGCAGGTGGGGGTGAAGGCGAAGTCCTGCCCGACGTGCTCACGCCACTCGCCGGCGTTGAGCCCGCGCCCCGCGCGCGAGCACACCTGCCCGGCGACCTTGGCCGGATCCAGCGACAGCTCGCGCAGGGTGCCGTCACTGGCGATGGCCCGCAGCGACCGGCTGTCGGCGGCGAAGCTGATGACCGTGCGTGAGGCGCTGTAGGTGTCCTGCGTCTGGGTGGCCAGTGCCCGTGGCGAGCCGAGCTGACGCCCTGACGCCACGTCGAACAGCGTCACCCGGTAGTCGTGGGTGACGGCGATGGTCCTGCCGTCGGGCGAGAACCAGGCGCCGCCGACGTACCCGCCGACGCGGAAGACCGCGCTCGCCGGCTTCCAGGTGCGCGTGTCCCACAACACGACCCCCCTCTCCCCGTACGGCGAAGCCGCACGGGTCCCGGTGGGGTCGAGGACCAGCCAGTTCTTGGCCGTGGTGCCCGGCCCCTGGGATCGGGGCAGCACCTTGCCGGTCACCAGGTCGATCACGTCGACCCCGCCGCCGTCGCCCGTGGTCAGGGTCCTGCTGTCGGCGCTGAAGTTCAACTGGCCGCCGGAGACCGTGTCGAAGAAGCGTTTGCGGTGCGGAGCGGCGACCTCCACGACGGTGACGCTGCCCATGTTGTAGTAGTCGTTCGACACGTTGTAGCTGAGCGCCACGAGGCGGCCGTCCGGGCTGAAGACCGGGCCCGACTTGTTGTCGCCGCTCTTCCTGCCCGACAGCGAGATCGTGGCGAGCTTGCGCCGCGTAGCCAGGTTCCACAGGGTCAGCGGCCCGTCGGTGTAGGCGGTGTCGGTGGAGGCGAGGATCTTCCCGTCGGGGCTGATCTCGGTGCTCACGGTGCCCCCGACGTCGGCCGGGATCTCGAACAGCGGGCCCACCCGCTTGAGTCCCGGCAGCGTCCAGGCCTGCTCGGCGCCGGACACGAAGGTGTAGACCGTCCTGCCGTCCGCGCTTATCTCCTTGGCGTCGTCCTCTTCCAGGTGGAGCGAGGGCGGCGGTTGCTCGCCGAGGTCGTAGACCGTGACCTGCCCGGCCTGGTCGAGCAGCGTCAGGTAGCGGTTGTCCTTGCTGAGCCGCGGCTCACCGTCCGGCCAGGCCGCCGAGGTGAACCTGGCGATCCGTGCCGCGTCGCTCATCCGGTAGACCGTGACCCGGTTTCCCGAGCTGACCACTCCGAGCGAGCCGTCCGAGCTGAACACCACCCTGGGGTAGTCCTCGGGAAACTCGCGGTCGTCGCCCGTGCCCGCGGCGAGGTTCCACATGATCATCTTGCTGCCCGTGTTGAGCGCGGCCCACTTGCCGTCAGGTGTGAATCCCACCACGGCGTGCTTCTTCGGCAGCTTGGCGGCGAGCGGTGTGCCGCTGGGCAGCGACCGCATGCTGAGCGACACGTAGTCCTTGCCGATGGAGACCATGCCGAACCGGTCGCCAGGGCCGATCACGTTGAAGTTGCCCGCGGTGTAGCCGATCGACCTGCGCGCGGCCACGTCCCACAGCCCGTCGAAGGGGCCACCGCCGTTTCCCGAAACCATCACGTAGCGGCCGGACGGGCTGAACCTGATGGAGCTGGAGACGACCGACTGCTGCTTGCCCTCGCCCAGCTTCTTGCCCGACTTCATGCTCCACAGTGCGATCTTGCCGTTCTCGTCGTAGAGCGCCAGCGTGTCTCCGTCCGGGCTGATCGCGGCCGCGAACGGCCCGGCCCCGACCCCCGTGAACGACCGCAGCACCTTGCCCGACGCCACGTCGTAAGCCGTGACCTTGTCCGCTCCCGCGCTGATCAGCGTGCTCCCGTCGACGCTGAGAGCGCGGCCCGCGTTGGTCAGCACCGGGTCGGTGAACACCCGCTGCTCCTGCTGCCCCGCAGAGTTGAACACCGCAGCCCGCGACTCAGGCACGTCGGCGATCTGGTAGGCGGCCAGGCTGAGCCGCATCGCCAGCGTCGGATCGCTCTTGCGCAGCGCCTCCGCCTGCAGCGCCACCCGCCTGGCCCCCGCCTGGGCGCGTTCAGCCGCGAGCTGCCTGCCGCTCTCGTCGCTCAGCATCGACTGCCGCCACGCGAACGCCCCCGCCGTCAGGGACACGACCAGCAGCCCCGCCAGCGAGGTGACCACGAGGCGGCGCCTGCGGCCCTGCCGTACCGACTGGGCACGGCTGGCCTCCAGGAACGTCTTCTCCGTGACGTTCAGGGTGAAGTGGGAGGGCAGGTCGGCGGCCCAGGCGGACGCCTCGTACAACGCGGTGCCGCGCAGCAGGTCCTCCGGGTGGCGGCCGTTGCGCGCCCAGCGGCGGGCGGCCTCGCCGAGCCTGCGGTGGCGGCTGAGCGAGTCGCGGTCGCCGTCCACCCACTCGTGCAGCCGCGGCCACGCGCGCAGCAGCGCGCCCTTGCGCACGCTGATCGTCTCGGCGCCCCGCTCGATCAGCGCGGCCCCGGCCAGCGCCGCCAGCACCGGCTCCGCGGCGGCCGGGTCGGGCAGCTCGTCGAGGGCGACCGGCCTGGGCAGCTCGTCACCTTCGCGCACGTCGACCAGGCGCAACATGAGCTGCCTGGCCACCTCCCTGCCGTCCGGCGGCAGCGAGCCGTACACCAGCTCGGCGATGTGCCCGAGCGCAGGCTCGCCCGCCAGCTCTTCAGGCGGTCGTACGGCTGACGCGGCCCGCGCGCCGGCCGCCAGCGAGGCGGTGCCGCCCAGCAGCGCGAGCAGCAGGTCCTGCGCGGTGGGACGCAGCGAGGGGTCCTTCGACAGCGCCCGGTCGACCAGCTCGCGCAGCGGCGAGGGCAGCATCGACAGGTCGGGGTGCTCGGTGAGCAGGCGGTGGATGGTCGCCACCGTCGTCGGCGCGCCGAACGCGTCGCGGCCGGTGGCGGTGAAGCAGACCATCGCCCCCCAAGCGAACACGTCGGCCGCGGGCTCTGCCCGGCCGCCGGAGAAGAGCTCGGGCGCCATGTAGAGCGGCGTGCCGGTCAGCTCGCCCGTCGAGGTCATCGACAGCCCGGCCGCGCGTGCGATGCCGAAGTCGATGACGCGGGGCCCGTCCGGGCCGAGCAGCACGTTCTCCGGCTTGAGGTCGCGGTGCACGACGCCCGCCTGGTGGATGGCGGCCAGCGCGGTCGCCATGCCGACGGCGAGCCGGTGCAGCGCGTCGCCGGTCAGGGGCGCGGTGACGGCCGCGCGCATGCTGGGGCCAGGTACGAACTGGCTGACGATGTAGGGCCGCTCGCCGTCCAGGTCGTGGCCCAGGACGGGGGCGGTGCAGAAGGAGGCGACGCGCTGGGCGGCGGCCACCTCGCGGGTGAACCGCCGCCTGAGCTGCGGATCACCGGCGAGGTAGGCGTGCAATACCTTGACGGCCACCCGGTTGGCCGCCTCGTCGTAGGCTTCGTAGACGACCCCCTGGCCCCCTGAGCCGAGCCGGCCGGCCAGCCAGTAGCCGCCTAACCGGTCGGGATCGCCCGCGCGGAGCGGATCAACGTTCATGCGCGGTTAGACGCGGTTTCAGCCCATGATGTTGTCGGTGAAGCACCACCGCCAGGATTCACCGGGTTCGAAGGACTGCATCACTGGATGTCCGGTCTCCCGGAAGTGTGCGGACGCGTGCTTGCTCGGCGAGGAGTCGCAGCACCCGATGTGCCCGCACTCCAGGCAGCGGCGCAGGTGAACCCAGCGCCCGCCGGCGGCGAGACACTCCTCGCAGCCCTCCGGAGTACGCGGGGGAGGGTCGCCCGCCTTGAGAAGATGCTCGCAAGTTGCCATGAACGGAATCCTAGAACTAGAAGCTGATTCCAATTTGGCCGCACCTATTGATCGGGCGCTTGTGTGCGTGGACTCTGTCGTCATCGGGGGATGTGACGCAGACCACACTCCGAGGAGCGCTATTGCTGGAGGTCCGAAATCTCGAGGTCGTCTATGACGACGTGATGCTCGTGCTGCGCGGTGTGAGCCTCGCCGTGCCGCCCGGCTCCATCGTCGCGCTCCTCGGCGCCAACGGCGCGGGCAAGACCACCCTCCTGCGCGCGCTGTCCGGCCTGCTCGACGTGCACGACGGCGAGATCACCAAGGGTACGGTCACCCTGGACGGCGAGCCGCTGAACGATCTCAAACCGGCCCAGATCGTCCGGCGCGGCCTGGCCCAGGTGATGGAGGGCCGCCGCATCCTGGCCGAGCTGACCGTCGAGGAGAACCTCAAGGTCGGCGGGCACACCGCGAGCGTATCCCACCTCGACCGCGTCTACGGCCTGTTCCCCGTCCTTCGCGACCGGCGTAAGAGCGTGTCCGGATACCTGTCCGGCGGGGAGCAGCAGATGCTCGCCGTCGGGCGTGCTCTCATGGCAGGGCCGAAATACCTCCTCATGGACGAGCCGAGCCTGGGCCTGGCGCCCGCGCTCGTCGCGCAGATCCGCGACCTCATCGTCGAGATCAACCGGCAGGGAACGACCGTGCTGCTGGTCGAGCAGAACGCCACCATGGCGCTGTCGATCGCCGGACACGGCTACGTCATGGAGACCGGGAAGATCGTCATGGACAAGCCGGCCGCCGAGCTGCTGTCGGACGAGGACATCAGGGAGTTCTACCTCGGCCTCGGCGCCGAGGGGGCGGCCAAGTCCTTCCGCGAGGTGAAGCACTACAAGCGGAGGAAACGATGGCTGTCCTAGAAATGCAGGACATCTCGCTGCGTTTCGCCGGGGTCCGCGCGATCGACGAGGTGTCGTTCGACGTGGGCGAGGCGGAGCTGTTCGCGATCATCGGGCCCAACGGCGCGGGCAAGACCTCGATCTTCAACGTCCTGTCCGGCGTCTACCGCCCGCAGAAGGGCTCGGTCACCTTCCTGGGCAACGATCTCCTGCGCAGCAAACCGCACGAGATCGCCGCGATGGGCCTGGCCAGGACGTTCCAGAACGTCGAGCTGTTCCACAACCTGACCGTGCTGGACAACCTCATGCTCGGCCGCCACCACCACTTCTCCTACGGCGCCCTGTCCGCCGTCCTCTGGTACGGCAGGGCACGCAGGCAGGAGCTCGCCGCCAGAGCCAGGGTCGAGGACATCATCGACTTCCTGGAGCTCGCCGCCTGGCGCAGGCATCCGGTACGGCTGCTGCCGTACGGGATCCAGAAGCGCGTCGAGCTCGGCAGGGCGCTCGCCATGGAGCCCAAGCTGCTGCTCCTCGACGAGCCCGTGGCCGGGATGAACCTGGAGGAGACCGAGGACATGGCCAGGTTCGTCCTGGACATCCGCGACGAGCTCGGCATCCCGATCGTGCTCGTCGACCACGACATGGGCCTGGTCATGGACCTGGCCGACCGGGTGCTCGTGCTGGACTTCGGCCGCCAGGTCGCTCTGGGCACCCCGGCCGAGGTGCAGCGGGACCCGAAGGTCATCGAGGCGTACTTGGGAGGGACCTCGTGACGGTCACCAAGGAACACACCGCTACCGAGACGATCGTCACGCGGGTCAAGCGCAGGGCCAGCGAGACCCCGGCCGCCGCGAGCTCCGTCGCGCTGCGGCACAAGGACTTCGGCATCTGGCACGAGGTGAGTTGGGCCGGTTACTGGACCCAGGTCGAGCTCGTCGCGCACGCCCTGCTCGCCCTCGGTGTCGAGCCGGGCGACCGGGTCGCCGTGCACTCGGAGAACCGGCCGGAATGGCTCTACGCCGACCTGGCCGTCGTCTCGGTCAGAGCGATCACCGTCGGCCTCTACCCGACCAACCCGCCGGCCGAGGTCGCCTACCTGCTGGCCGACTCCGGCGCCCGCATCCTCATCGCCGAGGACCAGGAGCAGGTCGACAAGGCGCTCGACCTGCCGGGGCTGGAGCACATCGTCTACCTCGAACCGCGCGGCATCCGCGGGCGCTACGACGACCCGCGCCTGATGCCGTGGCAGGACCTGCTCGCCCTCGGCGCTGCGCACCGCCGCGAGCACGAGGGCGCGGTCGCCCGCCGCATGGCCCAGGCCGTGCCCGAGGACGTGATGACGCTCATCTACACCTCGGGCACCACGGGCCCGCCCAAGGGCGTCATGCTGACCGTCGGCAACGTCGAGTTCGCGGTGAAGACGCTGGTCGAGGACGGCGGGTTCGCCTCGCCGCCGCCGTCGGAGCGCGATCTCATCGTCTCCTACCTGCCGCTGTGCCACGTGGCAGAGCGCGCCTTCACCGTCTGGTTCAACTCGGCCGCCGGAGTGCAGGTGAACTTCGCCGAGTCGATCGAGACCGTGCAGGCCAACCTGCGCGAGGTGCAGCCGACCATCCTGTTCGGCGTGCCGCGCATCTGGGAGAAGGTCCTGGCGCAGGTCAACATCAAGCTCGACGCCGCCTCGCCGCTCAAGCGGCTGACCACCCGCTTCTGGCTGGGCGTCGCCGACCGCATCGGCTCCACGCTGGTGCGTACGGGGGGCAGGCACACGCTGTCCACGAGGGTCATGTACGCCGTGGGCTGGGTGTTCTGCTACCGGGCGCTGCGCGAGCGCCTGGGCATGCGCCGCGTGCGCTACGCCGCCTCAGGAGCAGCCCCGATCGCGCCTGACGTGCTCAAGTTCTACATGGGCATCGGCGTGGCCATGCACGAGGTGTACGGCATGAGCGAGAACACCGCCGTCGCCACCGCCAACCGTCCCGGAAGGGTACGGCTCGGCACGGTCGGCGAGCCGCAGCCCGGCATCGAGCTGCGGATCGACGACATGACCGGTGAGATCCTCACCCGGCATCCCGGTACGTTCGCCGGTTACTGGGGCAATCCCGAGGCCACGGCCGCCGTGCTCGACGAGGACGGCTGGCTGCACACGGGCGACGTCGGCGAGTGGGTCGACGGCAGCCACGTACGGATCACCGACCGCATGAAGGACATCATCATCACCGCGGGCGGCAAGAACGTGGCGCCCAGCGAGATCGAGAACGCGCTGAAGGCCTCGCCGTACATCAAGGAGGCCATCGTGGTCGGCGACCGGCGGCCCTACCTGGTCGCGCTCATCGGCATCGAGCTCGACACCGTGGGGGAGTGGGCGCGCAGGCGCGGCCTGTCGTACACCACCTACCGCGACCTGTCCGACAAACCGCTCGTGCGCGAGCTCGTACAGGGGCTCGTCAACGACGTCAACACCCGCTTCGCCACGGTCGAGCAGGTCAAGCGCTTCGCGTTCCTGCCCAAGGAGCTCGACCACGAGGACGGCGAGCTGACCGCCACCCAGAAGGTCAAGCGCAGCGCCATCGCCCGGCTGTTCGAGGAGCTCGTCGAAGGGATGTACCGCCGGTGAGCCTGCTGGAAAGCCTGGTGCGCGGGCTGGGCAACGGGTCCGTGTACGCCCTGCTCGCGCTCGGCTTCGTGATCATCTACAAGGCGACGCGGGTGATCAGCTTCGCGCAGCCGTCGTTCATGCTCGCCGGGGCGGTGGCGGTGAGCTACCTGGCCGAGGTGACCGGCTTCTACCTCGCCGTGTTGCTGGCCGCGCTGCTCATCGCGGGGGTCGCGCTGGCCGTCGAGCGGGTCGCGATCAGGCCCATGGTTGGCCGGCCCGTCTTCGTGGTCGCGATCATCACGCTCGGGATCGACGTGGTCGTCCGTGTGGTGGTCAACGGCTTCATCGGCCGGGACGTGCGGCAGATGGGCGATCCGTGGGGGTTCACCCAGGTCTCGCTCGGGCCGCTCGTGGTGCAGCAGCGCTGGCTGGTCATGTTGCTGGTCACCGCGGTGCTGGTCGGGCTGCTGTTCGCGTTCTTCCGCTACACGAGGTACGGCCTGGCCATGCGCGCGGCCGCCTTCGACCAGGAGACGGCGCTCGCCCAGGGCGTCTCGGTGGGGACGGTGTTCGCGCTGTCGTGGGGGCTGGCCGGGTTCCTGGCCGCGATCGCCGGGATGTTCGTCGGCACCGGGCAGGGCATCGAGCAGCTCACCTGGGTGGTCGCGCTGAAGGCGCTCCCGGCGATCATCGTCGGCGGGCTCGATTCGCTGGGCGGCGCGGTGATCGGCGGGCTGTCGATCGGGGTGGTGGAGTCGCTGTTCCAGAGCTACCAGGGCGACTACGCACCGTGGCTGGGCCAGAACTTCGCCGTGGTCTCGCCGTACGTGGTCATGCTGCTGGTCCTGCTCGTCCGGCCGTACGGGCTCTTCGGCACTCGTGAGGTGGAACGCGTATGACACGGAGTGAACCCGACGCAGCGAGCGGAGTGGACGACCGAGGAACGAGGTTGGCCGCGGAGCGAGTGAGGAGCGGTGAGCGACCCATAAGCGCCGCTCTGGACATACCGACCGGACGGTCTCGTCGGCCGCGCGGCCGTCCGCTGCTCTACACCGCCTACAGCCAGGACATGGCGCTGCTCGACACCAGGGCCAAGAAGGTGTGGACGCTCCTGCTCGTCCTGCTGGCCTTCGCCCTGTCCGTGGTGCTGGTCGACCGGTCGCTGGAGGTGCTGGCCGGGGCGTACGTCTTCGCCATCGGCGCGATCGGGCTCAACATCGTCACCGGCTACGCGGGACAGGTCTCCCTGGGGCACGCCTTCTTCGTGGCCATCGGCGCCTACACGGCCGCCGCCCTGTCCGGGGCGCCGGGGGGCAAGGTGCTGGGGTTCGGCATCGCCGAGGTCTGGATCTGGCTGCCCGTGTCCGGGCTGGTCGCCGCGTTCTTCGGGGTGCTGGTCGCGCCGCTGGCGACCCGGCTGCGCGGGCTCTACCTCGCGGTCGTCACGCTCGGGCTGGTCTTCCTCGGCGAGCACATCTTCAAGGAGTGGGACCAGCTGACCGGCGGGCCAGGGGTGGGGCGTCCCGCCGCGATCCCGCAGCTCTTCGGCGTACGGCTCGACGCCGACGGGCTCCTCGGCACCCGCGAGCAGCAGCTCTACCTGCTCATGCTCGTGCTGCTCATCGTCTTCGCCCTCGCCGCGCGCAACCTCGCGCGCTCCCGCGTGGGCCGGGCCTTCTCGGCGATCCGCGACCGCGACATCGCCGCCGAGGTCATGGGGGTGGGGCTGACCCGCTACAAGGTGCTGGCGTTCGGCATCTCCTCCTTCTACGCCGGCTGCGCCGGCGCGCTCCTCTACAGCGTCGCCGGATACGTCGAGCCCGGCTCGTTCAGCCTGCTCATGTCCGTGCAGTTCATCGCGATGGTCCTGATCGGCGGCGTCGCCACCGTCTCCGGCGCCATCGCGGGGGCGCTGTTCATCTCGCTGCTGCAGCCCCTCACCAGGTCGCTGCCCGCGTTGTTGCCGTTCATCAACGGCGACACCACCCAGACGCCGAACGTGTTCCAGGTCGAGACCGTGCTCTACGGGCTGCTGATCGTCCTGTTCCTCATCTTCGAGCCGCGCGGGCTCTTCGGGATCTGGATCCGCGTCCGCAACTACTGGAAAAGCTGGCCGTTCTCTTACTAGGGAGATTCATGTGAAGAGCCGACAGGTGGTGACCGGCGTCGCGCTTGTGGCCCTTCTGTCCGCGTGCGGCGTCATCCGGGGGGACGACAAGGACAGCAAGGCAGCAATCGCGCCTGGCGTGACCAGCCAGCCGTGCCCGCTGGCCATCGACAAGAACAAGGGGTGCATCTACCTCGGCACGATCTCCGACCTCACCTCGGGGCCGTTCGCCGCGCTGGCCGTACCCATCACCAAGGCCCAGTCGAAGTTCTGGGAGCGGGTCAACAAGGCGGGCGGCATCGGCGGCAAGTACGAGGTCGACGTGCAGGCGTGGGTGCGCGACAACAAGTACAACCCCGAGACGCACCGGCAGGTCTACAACGAGATCAAGGACCACGTGCTCGGGCTCGTCCAGACGCTCGGCTCGCCCACCACGGCCGCGATCCTCGACGACCTGAAGGCCAACAGCATCGTGTCGGCGCCCGCTTCCTGGACCTCCGCGTGGGAGTTCGAGGACGTCATCATGGAGACCGGGTCCAACTACTGCATGGAGGCGATGAACTCCGTCGACTACGCGATGGAGGTCTACAAGCCCAAGACGGTCATGGCGGTGCACCTCGCCGGTGACTACGGGGCGGACGCGGCGGCCGGGGCGAAGATCGCGGCGGAGAAGAACGGGCTGACGTTCGTCAACGTCGAGACGCCGCCCGGGGCGACCGAGCAGGGGCGGGCGATCACGGAGATCACCAAGACCAAGCCTGACCTGGTGATCCTCACCACCGGGCCCGCCGACGCCGCCACGATCATCGGGCAGTCGGCGGCTGCGGGGTTCAAGGGGCGGTTCATCGGGACCGGGCCCACGTGGAACCCGGCGCTGCTCAAGTCACCCGCGGCGCCCGCGTTGAAGGCGTTGTACGAGCAGTCGTCGCCCGGGAAGCCGTGGGGGGCGGACACACCTGGGCACAAGGCGATGCGGGACGCGCTTCCCGGGGTCACGCCGAACGACGGGTACACGTCCGGGTGGGCGTGGTCGTATCCCATGAAGGCGGCGCTCGACAAGATGGTCGCCGGTGGGGACGTCAGCCGTAAGGGGTTGCTGGCGGCGGTGAAGTCGCTGTCCACGGTCGACTACGAGGGCATGTTGCCTCCTGAGGCGGGCAACTACTCGGGCGACCCGAACACGGCGACGTTCCGGCAGACGCTGATCAACAAGGTGGACGAGACGGCGCCGACCGGGGTGGCGATCGTCAAGGACTTCTTCGTCGGCCCGACCGCCTCGGCCTACACGATGGACGGCCCCTGCTTCGCCAAACTCTGACCCCTCCTTCGACCCCCTGAGGGGTGATCCTTCCAAAAAGGACGGATCGCCCCTCAGGGGTGCGCCGCCCGACGGACGGTCATGTGTCCGCTCGCGGAGGTCAGGTGGTTGGGTAGGGTCCTGGTATGCGACTCCATAAGAGCCGGTTCGTCCCCCTTGCCGTCTTCGCCGCCGCCGTCCTCCTCACCGGGTGTGCCGAGGTCAACGGAACCATCGACAAGGCACAAGCCTGCCTGGAAGCGCCCAAGATAGTCACCGAACTCGCCGGCAAGGTCAGCCAGCTCGCCAACGACCCAGCCGCCCTCGACAAGGCCCTCGACGACTCCGCCAAGAAGCTCAACGACGTAGCGGACAAGGCCGCCAACACCACCCTCAAGCAGGCCTCAGACGACCTCGCCGCCTCCCTGAGCAAGATCGACGTCAAGGACGTCAACGACGCCGTCGACGCCGTCCAGACGGTCGGCACCCAGACCGCCGCCTACCTGGAGAAGGTCGCCAAGGCCTGCTCCTAGGACGCGTCCCGGTGCACGAAGCCCGTCAGTGAGACCGTGTAGTCGTCCCTGTTGTCCCGGTACTCGATGCAGTAGGACGTCGGGTACCACCCCGCGCTCTTCCAGGCCCGCGGCAGCTTGATCGCCGCACAGGTGTCCCGGCGCGACTCGAACCACGCCTTGGTGATCATCGTCTCGTGGAACGTGACCGCCCCGCCGTACGCGCCGTAGATCCACGTGTGCGTGAACGCCCGCCCGTGGAACTCCGGCGCCGCCAGGTCGATCAGGTGGTTGCCCATGGCCGGCTCCACCGCGTCCACGTCGGCGAAGTCGGGATGCGAATATCGCGGCGGAACGGGCACCTTGGCCCGCGCGTAGTCGTCGCAGTTCGTCATGATCGGGCATGGCCCCGGCCTGATCGCGTTCCGCTCGATCGGCGGCACCAGATAGAAGTGGAAGTCGAAGTGCGGCACGTTGTAGACGCCGACCGGCAGGTGTCCCATCGGGTTCCAGTTGGCCAGCACCCACTTGTACGGCGTGCCCGACCTCGGCAGGTCGAGCTCGCGCGCGTGCCCGACGGCGCACTCGGACTCCCGGTCGATCCGGCCGTCGCCGTTCGCGTCGAAACAGACCCGCCCGTCGCTCATCGCCTGCGGCAGCTGCTTCAGGGTGGATGCCGGAAAGGTGACCCCGACGGTCATCGGCTCGGCCTGGACGTAGGTGCGCATCGACCCGGCGCCGAGCGGCCTCGCCGTACCGTAGAGCGCACACCGCCCCCGATACGACCTCGTCGTACGCAGCAGCTCGCGAGCCACGGCGGGCGGCACCTCGACGGTGCGTTCGACCTCCTTGGACACCAGGCAGAACGGCTGCGCCGCCCGTTGCGCGGGCGCCAGCAGGTTTGACGCGAGCAGGGTAACCAGGAGGATCCGCACCGTCACAGTATGCGACTACGGCTTGCGCGGCGAGAGGTGAACGGGAAGAAGCTCGGCGCCGAAGTCGGCCCCGGGACGGCGCAGCACGGTGTGGGCGTGGTCGGCGGCGTCCTGGGTGTTGTCGTACTCGATGATCAGGTCCGGGCCCTGGATGCGGTAGTAGTGCCCCTGCCCCACCACGGTCGAGCCCGCCCACGCGAACGACAGCCCTGACCGGTCGAGCGGGGTGCGCAGGGACGGGGCGAGCCGGTCGACGTACACCTCGGCCAGGCGGCACATCAGGTCGCGCGCCGCCGGGCCGAGGTCGCGGGCCGCCACGCCGAGCGGGTCGATGGCGCTGTCGACGTAGGGGGCGGTGCCGGTGAGGATGTCCGGCGGGGCGACCGGGTCCACGACGGCCTGGTCGAGCTGCTTGCGCGAGAGCTCGCCGAGGAGGGTGCGGGCCAGCTCCTCCTCCAGCGGGAGCGGCCTGATCACGGCGGCTCCGCCGTACGAGACGGCTGCCGGATGCGCGCCGAGGAACAGCGGCGCCACGCTCGTCAGCCCGCCCGCGACCGTCGCCGTGACGGACAGGTGATGCCCCTCGAACCGCCAGCTCCACGCCTCAGATCCCGGGACGCCGAAGACCGCGAGCTGGTAGCCGTCGCTGTGGCGGTTCCTGTGGCCGCCCTCGTCGAGGTCGAGCACCTCCTCCAGCGCCATGATCGTCACCGCCTGGGCGAAGGCGTGCCTGGACAGCGCCGTCGCCAGCAGGCGGTGCGCCAGCTTGCGCGCCCGCCCGCCCAGCTCCAGCAGGGCCACGCCGGGACGCGGCGCGGGCACGTAGGTCCAGCGCAGGCGGCGCGGGTCGGTGAACTCGTGCGCGGCCCGCGTCCGCTGCTCCTCGGTCAGTGCGGCGAGGAAGTCGGCGGCGAGCTGGTGCATCATCTGCGTATCCCGGCTTCTCTAGGGGAAATGGTGCCCAATTAGCGTCGTAGTCATGAACGGCAAGGAACCCGACCCCCGGTTCACGCTCGCCAATGAGCGGACCTTCCTGACGTGGCTGAGCACCGCCCTCGCGCTGAGCGCGGGCGGGGTGGCGATGGCCGCCGTCCCCGAGGGCGTGTTCGTCCCATGGGTCCGTACGGCCCTGGCCGTCATGCTAGTCAGCCTCGCCGCGCTGGCGGCGGGCATGGCGTATCCGCGGTGGCGCAACATCCAGCGCGCCCTGCGCAACGAGGCGCCGTTGCCGCCGCCGGCGCTGGCGGCGGTCTTCGGGTACGGCGTGGCGGCGGTGGCTGTGGTGGCGCTCGTGTTGATCATTTTGGCGGCGTGAGGGTGTCGGTGGAGATCTGGGACCCGGGGTTGCAGAGCGAACGCACCCGTTTGGCGTGGGTCAGGACAGCAGTGGCACTGTCGACGGGAGGTCTGGGTGCGGCGGGGGTGAGCGTTCGAGCGGGCTTGCCCATGCTGGCCGTGGCGTCCTTCGCGGTGGCCGCGTTGTGCGGCGGAGTCCTGTTGGTCCGCACAGGCGGCCGCTTCCGCCGGGTCCAGCGCGCGTTGCACGGCGAGGAACCCTTGAACGAGCAGGCGGACGCGGTGCTGGCGTGGCTGGGCACCCTCTGCGTAGTGGGCGGCGCCTTGGCCTTCGTCATAGTGGAGACCCTCCCCTAACCCACCCGCCCCCGGTCCCGCTGTGGCTGGCCACCTCTGGCAGTTTCCGCTCGTTGCCACAAGGCTCCGCCCTTCAATCGCAAGGAATAACGAGGCGATTGGGCCTGCGAGCGCGCCGACGTGGGCGAGATCCCGTATCTCCGCGTACCGTCGAACCTCTTCGACCCGTATTCCACGAAGATGTCGGTGGCGTCCATAGGTGTTGGGGTTGCTGCGGAACGCCAATGCTGGCCAGCCTTGTTGAGAACGACCTGCCAATCCCCTCCCAGATCCTCCGATCTTCGCTTTTGGTGTAAAACAGGCATGAAAGGTTTAGTTTTCAGCTATCTGGCCTGGTAACCCAGACAGCCTTGCGACGAAACGGATGACAGCATGACCGCAGCGCACGCCAGGCCTGAGATGGCTGGTTTGAGAGGCTTCTTCGCCTGTGGTGGTCTGTGGCGGCTGCTCCTGATCGCCCTCGCCTACATGGCGATCTACCTCGGCGCAGGCTGGGTCTCCGGGCAGCTCGGGGCCTCCTCCATCAAGGCAGGCCTGCTGAACAGCGCCGGAGGGGTGTTCTTCGGCTTCACCCTCGCGCTGATCGCCGGAGCGGTGGCGCTGATCGGTTTCCTGCGGCTGATGGGCTGGTTCCCCGCCCTCTTCGGTCGTCAACCCGTTGGCGGTTCGTGGTGGATGTGGCTGGCGCCGCTGGTCGTGGCCGTCCCCGTCGTGCTCCGGCTGTTCGGCATCGACTACGCCAGGTACGGCGTGTCCGTCGTGGTGCTGATGTTCCTGAGCGGGCTGCTCATCGGCTTCGTCGAGGAGGTGCTCACCCGGGGCATCGCCGTGAAGATGCTGCGCGACGCGGGTCACTCCGAGTGGGTCGTGGCCGTTCTGTCCTCGCTGGTCTTCGCGTTGCTGCACGGCTCCAACCTGCTGAGCGGCATGAAGCCGATGACGGTCGCGCTCACGGTGCTGTACACCTTCGGCTTCGGCATCTGCATGTACCTGACGATGCGGGCGAGCGGGTCGCTGTGGCTGGCGGTCGTGCTGCACGGGCTGACCGACCCGACGCTGATCCTAGCCACGGGCGGCGTGGACGAGGTGACCGACGGCGCGACGCGCAACGCCCTCCTCACGGCGGCGGAGCCGTTCAACCTGGCGGTCATCGCGACCGCTCTCATCCTGCTGATCTTCATCCGAGGCCGAGCCACCGGCACCAGGCCGAGCCTGAACTCAGCCAGGTAGCACCGGCGCGTGGCCCGAAGCGCGAAGAAGGCTCGGCGGCCCGGGACGCCTGGTGCCCGACGGGTTCCTGCACTCCGGGGCTGTGGGCACGGATGGCGTCTGGCTGAACCTGCACGAGCCCGGCACCGCCAGACGCCTGCTCGACCTGGTTACGCGGGGGCGCGGGCGGGGTTGTCGCGGGCCAGGGCGGTGAAGAGCTGCTCGGCCGCCTCCCGGCTGCGCCGAGCCGCCTCGGCGTCCCCTGCGGCCAGCTCCGCGTCGCCGAGTCGCACCAGCGTGTCCGCCTCGTTGCGGCGGTCGCCCACCGAGCGGAACAAGTCGAGCGCCGCCACGAAACACGCGATCGCCTGCGGAAAGTCGTCGAGGCGCCGGTACGCGTAGCCGAGGCTGTCCCAGGTGATGGCCAGGCCGTGCCGGTCGCCCGTGTGGTCGTGGAGGGAGAGGGCCAGGGTGCAGTAGGCCAGCGCCACCCCCTGGTTCCCCATCAGTGCGTTCAGCCATCCCACCGCGTTCGCCGCCCTCGCCTGCCCGGTCGAGTGCCCGGCCGTGCCGTACAAACGCAGGGCGCGTCGTGCGTGGCCGGCGGCTTCGCCGTACCTGCCCTGCCGTTCGAGCAGGCCGCACAGGGTTCCGTGGGTGTGCGCGCGGTTGGTGACGTCGGCAAGGTGCTCGAACAGCTCCAACGCCCGCTTGAGGTGCAGGTGGGCGTCCTCGGTACGGCCCAGCCTGGTCAGCACCCACCCGAGGTTGCGATGGGTGTGGGCGGTGCCGGACGACGATCCTTCCGCGGTGACCAGCGCTCGCTCCTGCGCCTGCAGCAGCTCCTGCCACCGCCCCTGCCGGTCCAGGTAGTCGAACTGCGCCCACGCCAGCTCCCACGAGTCGAACCCCGCCAGATGTTCGGAAGCGAACCACGCCAGCGCCTCCTCCGGCCCCCCGAAGGTGACCAGTGCGGTCCCTGGCGTCGGCGGCGCACTGACCACAGGGTCCCGGTGCGGGCTGAGCACGGCGGCAGCGGCCTGCGCCGTGTGCACGTAGTGGTCGAGTAGCCGCCGCGCGGCGACCTCGGCCTCCTGCGGCTCGGTCAGCTCGCCGGCATAAGCCCTGAGCAGGTCGTGATACCCGTAACGGCCTGGAGCGGCCTCGCTGACGAGGTGCGCCCTGGTCAGCTCGGCCAGCAGCGCACGCGCCCTGCCCAGGGGCACGCCCAGCAGGCTCGCGGCGGCCGGGGCGGCCAGGTCGGTCCCCGGGTGCAGGCTCATCAGCCGGAACAGCGACGCGGCAGGAGCGCTGAGCAGCCGGTAGGAGCACGCGAAGACCGCGCGGAGCTGCAGCGCCACCTCGCCACCGTCCAGGACGTCGAGCCGGTGACCCGTCCGCAGCTCGGCGGCCAGCGCGGACAGCGGGAAGCTCGGGTGCGCCGCGGCACGGGCGGCCACGATGGCCAGCGCCAGCGGCAGCCGCGCACACCCGTCGATGATCTCGGCGACGGCCGCGGGTTCCGCGTTCATCCTGCCGGGCCCCACCCGCCGCTCCAGCAGGGAGCGCGCCTGGTCGTGGGGGAGCAGGTCGAGGGGGAGCGGGTCGGCGCCCTCCACCGCGACCAGCCCGGACAGCCGGTCGCGGCTGGTCACCACCACGATGCACCCGGGCGTGCCGGGAAGCAGCGGCCTGACCTGGTCGGCGTCGCGCGCGTTGTCGAGGACGACGAGGACCCTCCGCTCGGCGAGCACCGCCCGGTAGAGGCTGAGCTGCTCCTCCATGCTGGCCGGCGGGATCTGCCCGAGCGCGGACAGGAAACGGCGCAGCGCCTCGTAGGGGTGGACGGCCGCCGGCCCGCTGGGTTCGAAGCCCCGCAGGTTGACGTGGAGCTGCCCGTCGGGGAACCGGGAGCGAGCGCGGTGCCCCCAGTGGACGGCCAGCGCGCTCTTGCCCACCCCGGCGGTGCCGGAGATCACCACGATGGGTCCGAGTTCGTCCAGCCGGGCCAGTTCTTTCTCCCGCCCGGCGAACCCGCGCGGGTCGGCAGGCAGCAGTGCGGGCGGCCGGGGATCGTGGCGGCGCAGCGTGTCGTGTACGGCCCGCAGCCCCGCCCCAGGACTGGCGCCGAGCTCGTCGGCCAGCCGCCGCTCCACCGCCCGGTAGGCCTCCAGCGCCGCGCTGAGCCTGCCCACCCCGGCCAGCGCCCGCATGAGCACGCCCGCCAGCGTCTCGCGCAGCGGATGCCGCTCCAGCAGCGCCGTCGCCTCGTCGATCACCTCGCGGTGCCTGCCCTGCTCCAGGTCCAGCGCCAGGCAGTCCTCGAGTACGGCGAGCCGTCGCTCCTGCAAGGTCGCCGCCGCGCTCTCGAACGCCTGACCCCGCAGACCCGCCAGGGGTTCGCCGCGCCACAACGCCAGCGCCCCGCGAAGGAGCGGCGCGGCTGAGGTGAGCCTGCCCTCGGCGACGAGCGCGTCGAACTGCTCGCTGTCCAGCCCGCCGGGTTCCGGCGTCAGCACGTAGCCCGCGCGGCGCGTGGTGATCAGCTCCGGCGACGCGCCCTCTGCCTGGAGCGTCCTGCGCAACCGGGTCACCAGATCCTGCACCTGCCGCCGCGCGGTGGCGGGCGGCTCCTCCCAGACCACGTCCACCAGCCGGTCCACGGTGACCACCCGGCGCGCGTCGAGCAGCAGGGCGGCCAGCACGCGCTCCTGGCGGGAGCCGCTGAGCCGGACGGGACGGTCGCCGATACGCACTTCAAGCGGCCCGAGCAGCCCGAACCACGCCTTGTCCACCCGCCACCTCGATGATCGTCGCCAAGCGTGGATAGCTTAACTCTCCAACAGAGGCCGGGGCGAGGACGAATCGAGGACAGCCATACCTACCTTGACTCCCGCACAGTTCAGAACAGGAGTCTGAAATGGCGTTCCCCCTGAAATCCTCACTTGCCGCGCTGAGCCTGCTGGCCGGCGCCCTTGTCACCGTCGGCCAGGCGGCCGCCCCCGCCTATGCCGACCCGGAGACCCAGGCCTTCGACACGGCCCGCCGTACCGGGACACCTGTGGAGCTGACCGGCCGGGCCACCGAGACCACCCAGGTCTTCGCCGAGCCCGGCGGCAGCGTCACCGTCCAGGAGTACATGCGCCCGGTCCGCGCCAAGCGGGACGGCGCCTGGGTACCGGTCGACCCCACCTTGAAGGCCAACGCCGACGGCACGATCTCGCCGGCGGTGTCCACCTTTCCGATGACTTTCTCCGGCGGCGGCGCGGGCCCGATGGCCACCATGGTCAAGGGCGGCAGGAGCCTGTCGATGACCTTTCCAGGAGTGCTGCCCAAACCCGCTCTCGAAGCCAACACGGCCACCTACACCGAGGTGCTGCCGGGCGTGGACCTGAAGATCGTCGCCGCTCCCGACGGCTTCGTGCACCACCTCGTGGTCAAGTCGCGCGAGGCGGCGGCCAACCCGCTGCTGCGTACGCTGAAGTTCGGGTTGCGCGGCGGCGGGCTCAAGGTCGCCAGAGCGGCGGACGGCGGGCTGAGCGCGACCGCGCCGGAGGGCGAGGAGGTCTTCGCCGCACCCGTCCCGGTCATGTGGGACGCGACCGCGCGCAAGGTGCGCGACGCGACCATGGCCGCCAAGGTCGCGAAGAACACCCTGGAGATCGTGCCCGACCGAGCCCTGCTCGACGACCCGGCCACCGTCTACCCGGTGACGATCGACCCGTCGTGGCACACCGGCTGGAAGAGTCACTGGGCGATCGCCGCCAAGCGCGCCGGCTACTCCAGCGTCGCAGGCACCGCCTTCTACGACAGCAACAGGCGGCTGTCCAGCGACTGGCCGCCGGTCGCCTCCGTCGGCTACGAGTCGGACACCGGAGTGACCGCGCGCAGCTTCTTCGCGATGAACATGGACGGCCTGCAGGGCGCGCAGATCCTGAGCGCCAGGTTCCGCGTCTACAACCAGTACTCGTGGAGCAACTCCCCGAGGAACGTCGACCTGCTCTGGACCTCGGGCATCGACGCGAACACCACCTGGAACAACCAGCCGTGGTCGCAGCAGGTCATCGCGACCAAGTCGTTCGCCTACGGGTACACCACCCCCGGCCAGAACGTGGAGTTCGACGTCACCGGCCCAGCCCAGACGACGGCCGGTGCCAACGCCCCCATCCTGACGCTGGGACTCAAGGCCCAGAACGAGAACGACGCGTACGGATGGAAGAAGTTCGGCGCCGAGATGTGGGGCCACCCGCAGTGGCAGGACCTCATCCCCGCGCTGATCATCAACTACAACCGGCCGCCCAAGCTGGCCGCCAAGACCGGCTACAAGGGCCCGTGGAACAACAACGCCAGTGACAGGCCGCTCGCATGCGACCCGAACAACGTCACCTGGCAGTACGTCCCCAACACCGACCTCACCCTGACCGCCACCGGCACCGACCCGGACGGCGACAACCTCCTCGCCACCTTCGCGATCTGGGAGAGCGGCCACGACAGCACCCCCATCCACGTGGAGAGCAGGTGGATCGCCAACGGGGGCACCGCCAGCATCACCGTGCCGGCCTGGAAGCTCACCGACGGCGTCGGCTACTGGTGGTGGGCCAAGGTCTCCGACCAGGTCGCCGAGGACACCTCGACGAACTCCTGCCCCGTCATGATCGACAAGACCGCGCCCACCAAGCCGGTCATCACGTCCACGGACGGTGTGGCTCTCACCAAGGCCACCACCGAGGCGCGCCAGACCAGGCGGCTGCGGTTCACCTCCACCGACACGAACCTCACCGGCTTCTGCTACGCGCTCAACGGCAGCCTCTCGCTGACCGGCGGCGGCTGCGGCGCCACCGGCACCTGGGTTCCGGCGAGCAACGGCGCGGCCGAGGTCGACGTCATGCTGTGGGGCAGCCCGCGCACCCGGCTGGACGTGGCGGCGCTCGACGCGTCAGGCAACGTCTCGCCGTACGACGGCTCCTCGCAGACGCTCGTCGCGGCCCGCCCGCCGACCTTCGTCGGCGACCCCGAGACCGGCGGCCCCCTGGTCAGGACGTCGTACGGTGACCGGTACGGAGACCTGACCGGCGACGGCGTGCCCGACCTGGTGACCGCCAACAACAGCGGCGTCTACCGCATCTACCGTGGCAGGCAGAACGAGCGCCCCTTCGACGAGCTCGACTACCTGGACCCGCAGCCCAACCTGGCAGGACTGCTCGGCGCCAGGTTCGCCCACCGGGGCGACTTCGCCGGATACAACGGCAACACCAACGCCGACGGCTACGAGGACGTCTTCGTCCTGCGCACCGACGGCACGCTGACGCTCTACCCGAACGAGGGCGGCGGCCGCCTCGTGGACTACGCCGCGGTCCCGCTCAAGCACCCCGGTGGCGGCACCTGGAGCCAGGCCACCCAGATCGTCGCGCCGGGCGACCTGGACGGCGACTTGGACGCCGACCTGCTCGTCGTCGAGGGCGGCAGGCTGCTGCTGTTCGCCGGAACGCCCACCGGCCCGCTGGCCCTGGGCGCCAACGGCGAGCTCGCCGCGCCCAAGGAGCTCATGTCGGGCCTCGGCAACGTCGACGTGGTCGTCCCCGGCGGGACCCGCGACCTGCTCCTGCGCGACAGGGACACCGGCGCGGTGCTGCGCGCCACCGGCAGCGTCGTCGGCGGCTACACCACGGCTCCCTACAGCGGCGAGGCGTGGCCGGCCGCAGGCTTCCCGCTGCTGGCCGCGCCGGGAGACATGCAGGGCAAGGTCGTCGCCACCGCAGACGGCCCGATCTACCAGCCGCAGCCCGGCAAGGAGGGCGCCGACCTGCTGGTCACCGCCAGGACCGCCGAGCACCCGGCTGGGCTCTACCTCTACCCGGCCACCGACGCGGGCAGACAGGCGCCCGTGACCACCGGGTCCTCCGGCTGGACCGGCTGGATCGCCGGAATCTTCTAAGGGGAAACGATGCGAACGACCACCACCCTCGTGGTGGTCGCCTCGCTGGTGTCGGGACTTCTGGTCCCGGCCCCGGCGAGCGCGACCGCCAGGAAGTTCAAACCACGCCCGATCCAGAAGACCGCCTCCGTCCCCGGCGGGCGCGTCGCGGCCGACCGCCCGGCGCCAGCGGCGGAGTCCGACCTCAAGGGATGGAAGGCCGCACCCGCGACGTACAGGCCCACGCTCAGGACGACCGCGCCCGTCGAGTACGGCAAGGGCCTCGTCTTCGCGGTCAGGCCGACGTCGGCGGGCAAGGTGCCGGTCTCGCTGGACACGTCGGCCTTCGGCGCCGCTTACGGCGGCGACTGGGCCCAGCGGCTCACCCTGGTGAGCCTGCCCGCGTGCGCGCTGACGACGCCCGACGAACCTGCCTGCCGTACGGCGTCGCCCCTGGCCACCACGCGCGAGGGCGGCACCCTGAACGCGGAGGTGTCCGGCGCCACGGTGATCGGCGTGCAGGCCGCCCCGAAGGGCGCGGCGGGCACGTACAAGGCCACCACGCTCAGCCCGTCCGGCCAGTGGACGGCGGGTAGCAGCTCCGGCGGGTTCACCTACGAGTACCCGATCGACCTGCCCGACGTGCCGGGCTCGCTGCAGCCCAGCGTGTCGCTCGGCTACAACTCCTCCAGCGTGGACGGCCGCACCGCCTCCACCAACAACCAGCCGTCCTGGATCGGCGAGGGCTGGGACTACGAGCCCGGCTTCATCGAGCGTGCCTACGAGGGGTGCAAGGACAGCGGCGAGCTGTGCTGGAAGTCCGACAACGCCACCCTGTCGCTCGGCGACTCGTCCACCGCGCTGGTGCGCGACGACGCGACCGGCGTGTGGAAGCCGGAGCGTGACGACGGCTCCCGCGTGCAGTGGGTGGCCGACCACTGGGTGGTCACCAAGAAGGACGGCACGCAGTACTGGTTCGGCGCCAACCGGCTGCCCGGCTGGACGCCGGGCAGGCTGGAGACCCAGTCCGTCTACACCGTCCCGGTCAAGGACAAGGGCGTCCTGCCCTGGCGGTGGCAGCTCGACTACGTGGTGGACCCGCACGGTAACGCGATGGCCTACTACTACGACAAGGAGACCAACTCCTACACGGCCGGCGGCAGTACCAAGGCGTACGTCCGCGCGGGGGTGCTCAAGCGGATCGAGTACGGCCTGCGGCACAGCGACGTATACGCCACGCCCCTGGCGAAGGTGGAGTTCAGGACCGAGGAACGCTGCCTGACCGACTGCGCCACCTTCGACGCGGCCCATGCGGGCAACTGGCCCGATGTGCCCTTCGACCAGAACTGCGCCGTCGCCACCTGCCCCCAGGCCGGCCCGACGTTCTGGACGCGCAAGCGGCTGACCGAGATCGCCACCTTCCGCGGCGACAAGCCCGTCGACACCTGGGCGCTGGCGCAGGACTTTCCCGACCCGGGCGACGGCACGGCGCGCGGCCTGTGGCTGTCGCAGATCGTCCGCACGGCGGGCGGCCAGGCACTGAAGCCGACCACCTTCCACGGCAAGCCGATGGAGAACCGGGTGGACGCCGACGAGGGCCGCCCGCCGCTGAACAAGTACCGCATCACCAGGATCGGCTCGGACTCCGGCTCGGACACCCTGGTCACCTACGCCGACAAGGACTGCACCTACGCGGCCGTCCCCGACCCGGCGGCCAACACCAGGCGCTGCTACCCGGCCTTCTGGACCCCGGCCGACGCCGTCAAGCCGCTGAAGGACTGGTTCCACAAGTACGTGGTCAAGGAGGTCACCGAGGACGACAAGGTAGCTGGTTCCGGCTCGGAGTCGATCGTCACGGCCTACGAGTACGGCAACCCGGGCTGGGCCAAGGACGACAGCGAGTTCACCAAGGACGAGAATCGCACCTACAGCGTCTTCCGCGGGTTCCAGAAGGTCAGAACCTGGACCGGCGTCACCAACCGCACCCAGAGCGACACCGTCTACCTGCGCGGCATGGGCGGTACGGTCACCGACTCGGAAGGCAACTCCTTCGCCGACGACCCCGCCCTGTCCGGCCAGGTCCTGGAGAAGCTCACCTACTCCGGCGACAACGGCTCCCTCGCCGAGGCCACGGTCACCGAGCCTTGGCTGTCCAAGGCAACCGCGACCCGCCTCAGGACGGGAACCACCGCGCTGACCGCGCGAATGACCGGCACCGCGGTCACCCGCACCAGGACGCTGGTCACCGTGGACGGCGGCACCGGCTGGCGGCGCACCCGCGCCGACCGCGCCTTCGACGACCTCGGGCAGCTCGTCTCGGTCAGCGACCAGGGCGACACCATGGTGACCGGGGACGAGACCTGCGCCACGACCACCTACACCGACCGCGACCTGAACAACTGGCTCGTCGGCTACGAAGCGGCCGGCCGGACCACGGAAGGGCTCTGCGCCGCGCCGGGGAAGGTGACGGGCGAGACCCGGACGCTCTACGACGGCCAGGCCTTCAAGGCCGCCCCCCGCTACGGCGAGGCGTTCGCCACCCGCACCGAGACGCTCGACCACGACTCCGTCTACGCGGCCACGACCACGGGCTACGACGCCTACGGCCGGATCACCCGGGCGGGCGACGAGCTGGGCAGGACCACGACGACCGCCTACACTCCGGCCACCGGGTTGCCGACCGGCACCGTCACCACCGACGCGAAGGGCTTCACCACCACCACCGCCTTCGAACCGGTGCGCGGCCAGGTCGCCTCGGCGGCCGACGCCAACGGCCGCACGGCGGTCAGCGAGTACGACGCGTTCGGACGGCTGGCGCAGGTCTGGCTGCCGGGAAGGGCCAGGACGCAGACCCCGAACCTCACCTTCGGCTACGCGATCAGCGCCGAGACCCCCGTCGTGGTCACCTCACGCCAGCTGCTGGACAACGGCTCCTACCGCACCACGACCACCCTGCTGGACGGTCTGCTGCGCGAGCGCCAGGTGCAGCAGGACTCAAGGGACGGCAAGGGGCGGGTGATCAACGACATCTTCTACGACACGCACGGAAGGGCGTGGAAGACCAACGCCCCCTTCTGGAACGAGCTGCCGGTCGCCCCCGAGCTGTTCGGCGCGGGCGACGAGCTGATCCCGGCGCAGACCGTGAACGAGTACGACGGGCTCGGCCGTACGACCGAGCAGATCTCGCTGTCGCTCAACGTCGAGCAGCGGCGCACCAGCAACCGCTACGGCGGCAACTACACCGCCACCATCCCGCCCGAGGGCGACTCGGCCAGCATGAAGCTCACCGACGCAGCGGGGCACGTCACGCAACTACGCCAGTACACCGACCGCAACCCCGCCTTCACCGGCAGGCCCTACGACGCGACGGCCTACACCTACGACGTCGAAGGCCAGCTCAGGCGGGTCGCCGACGCGGCGGGCAACGTCTGGGCGTACGACTACGACCTGCGCGGCCACAAGATCGCCAGCACCGAGCCGGACACCGGCGCGGCCACCTTCGGCTACGACGCCGCCGGCCAGGCCGTCAGCACCAAGGACGCCCGCGGGATCACGCTCGTCACCGACTACGACGAGCTGGGCCGCAGGACGGCGGTGAAGAAGGACGGCGTCAAGCTCGCCGGCTGGACGTACGACACGCTGCCGCTCGGCAAGGGCCTGCCGGCCTCCTCCACCCGCTACGACAGGGGCAACGCCTACGTCAGCGAGCCCACCGGCTACACCGCCGCCGGCCAACCGACCGGCACCAAGGTCACCATCCCGTCGGTGGAGGGCCCGCTCGCGGGCATCTACACCGTCGGCCAGGGATACACCGGCGGCGTCGGGCTGCCGCAGACGACGGTGTACGAGGCGGCGGCCGGGCTGCCCGCCGAGACGGTGACGGCCACCTACGACGCGCGCGACCAGCTCGTCTCCACCGTCAACGAGCTCGGGGCCGTCTACGTCGGCGCGGTCGCCTACTCGCCCTTCGGCGAGGTGCTGCAGTCCGTCCTCGGCCGGGCGGGCAAGCAGATCTTCCAGACCACCACCTACGAGAACGACACCCGCAGGGTCCACCAGGTCATCACCGACCGTAGCAAAGGCGTGCCGACGACCATCGGCAACGTCACCTACGACTACACCAGGACCGGTGACATCAAGCAGGTCAGGACGCTGCGCGACGACGAGGCGGTCAACGACACCCAGTGCTACACCTACGACCACCGGAGGCGGCTGAAGGAGGCGTGGGCCTCCGGCGCCGACTGCACCGCCACCCCCGTCGTCGGCGGACCTGCTCCCTACCGGCAGAGCTTCACCTACGACGCGGCGGGCAACCGCCGCTCGGAGACGCTCGACGGCCAGACCCGCGCCTACACCTACGCGGCCACCGGCCACACGGTCAGGACGGCGGGCACGGACAGCTTCGAGTACGACGAGGCCGGCAACACCAAGCGCAGGAAGACGGCGCTGGGCGACCAGACGCTCACCTGGGACGCCCAGGGCAAGCTGGCCGAGTCCTCCGTCGGCGGGGTGGGCACCACGTTCCTCTACGACGCGGACGGCAACCGCCTGATGCGCCGCGACCCCAAGGCGGCCACGCTCTACCTGGGGACGCAGGAGCTGACCAACACCGGCGGCGTGCTCTCCGGGCGCCGCTTCTACCAGGGGCCGGACGGCGTCGCCGTACGCACCTCGGGGTCCACCACGGTCAGCTACGTCCTGGCGGACAGGAACGGGACCGGCGAGGTGGCGGTCAACGGGTACACGATGGCCTACACGCGCAGGGACACCACCCCGTTCGGCACCGCTCGCGGTGCCCAGCCTGCCTCCTGGCCGTCGCAGAAGGGGTTCGTCGGCGGCACGGTCGACGACACGACCGGGCTGACGCACGTCGGGGCGCGCGAGTACGACGTGGCCAACGGGCGGTTCATCTCGGCAGACCCGATCATGGACCTGTCGGACCCGCAGCAGATCAACGGCTACGCGTACGCCAGCAACAACCCGGTGACCTGGTCGGACCCGTCCGGGTTGAAGGTCAACTCGCTCTACGACGGGGGCGACGCAGGGGCCCCTCCCAGCAACGCCTCGCACTGCGTGACCTACAGCTGCGCCAGGGAGTACAGCGATCCGGAGTACGCCGCCCAGCAGAGCGCGATCGCCAAGCTGCAGACCGAGAACGCCAAGCTGAAGGAGCAGGCCAGGTGGGAGGCGGAGCAGAAGAGGCTCCAGGCGGAGAAGAGCAAGAAGAAGGGCTGGTGGGACAAGTGGGGCAAGAGCACGATGGGCTTCGTCGGTAAGTCGCTCATGGCACTCGGCGGCATCGTCGCCACAGCCGCCTGCGGAGTATCCATCGTCTGCGGCATCGTTGTGGGCGCCGCGCTCGGCATCGCTGGATACGCCATGTCACAGGCGTCGGTCGACGAGGACATGACGGTGTCGGGGGTGCTCCTGGCTGGTGCTGGGGGAGCCATGGGTGGCTTCGGCAGCCGGGTCTACCAGGGGTCCAGGGACGCCTTCAAGGAGGCGATCACCGTCCCGGTCTCGTTGGAGAAGGGCGGCCATACGACGCTGCACAAGTTCAAGGACGCCTATCGGGAGGCCGTCGGCGGGGTTCGCTTCCTCCGGCGCTACGAATGGCAGTGGAACGCCAATCCGGCCAGGTGGCTCAAGAACAACAGATTCGACCGGTCCATGTTGAAGAAGCCCTACGACTGGTGAGCTGACAGGAACTCCCGGATCGCCTCGGACAGCGGCCCCGGCTGGTCCTCGGGGATGAGGGTGTAGCTGTCGGGGATCTCGACCAGGCGGGCGTCGGGCAGCAACGCTGCCAGGCGCCTGCCGTGGTCGGGCGGCATGACCCGGTCCTCGCTCGCCCACACCACCAGCGCCGGGCCCTGGTAGGTGCGCAGTTTCTCGGTCGACTCGACCATGTGCCTCCTCTCCGGCGAGCGGATGTACTTCAGCAGGTCGCGCCGGATGTCGGCGCGCGTCCACAGGGGGCGGAACCACGCGGTGGACACCTCGTGCGGCACGCGCTTCGACATCATCCCGAACGGCGGCACCCGCCTCAGCGGTTCACCCTCAGCGTCTGGAACGACAGGTTGAGCGCGCCCGAGATCCTGGCCGCCGCGGTCAGGGCCTTGCCGGGGAAGCCGGGCGGGTAGTTGTCGAACGCCTCGCACGACACCAGCACCAGCCGGGCCACCAGGTCCGGGCGCATGGTGGCCAGGGGGATGGCGATGCCGATGTCGTTCTGCACCACGGTGGCGGCGGTCAGGCCGAGCTTGTCCATGAAGTCGGCGACGATCCTGGCGTGGCCGTAAAGCGTCAGGTCCGCGTCCTGGCGCATGGGCAGCCGGTGCGAGCCGAGTGGCAGGGTCGGGATCACGACCCGGCGGGGGCCGAGGTCCACGTTGCGCCACAGCATGCCGTCCATCCCCAGGCCGTGCAGCAGCACGACCGGCGGGCCTGCGCCGCCGCTGTCCTGGTATTCGAGGGGGCCGGCGTTCAGTTCGATGCCTTTGGTGTCCCCCTGGTCAGAAGGCGTAGTTGCGGAGGACGTCGAGGGCCAGCTTGCCGTACGGACCGCTTGCCTTCAGGGTCGAGTCCTTGCCTGCGAGGCGGCGGGCGCCTACGCGGCAGAATTCGGCGGCCGGGCCCACGATGGCTGAGGGGGCTTCTGGGTCGCCGAAATGCCAGTGGGAGCCGTCGGGGGCGGTGAGGTCGGCGTGGACGGGGCCGCCTTCTAGGCCTTCCACGGCGAAGGCATACGGCAGCGTACGGTGGCCGAGCCAGGCGATGTGGCGCAGCCGTTCTGTGTCTGGATAGGCGATTTCCAGGGGTTTGGTGATGTCGTAGGCGTGGGCCCAGTGTTCTGCCAGGCGGGTGGTGGCGAGGGTGGCGGGAGACAGGCTTCCGGCGATCCAGGGGAGCCGGACGCCCTTGGGGTGGGCTCGGAGGGCGGCGGGGGACTTGGTCGCCGCCGCCCGCCAGCGGGCCAGGATCTCGGCCGGGGGGACGTCTCGCTGGGCGGCCACCAGGTCGGCGGCGAACGCATCCACCCGCCCCGCCGTTCCCAGCGCCCCGGCCACCTCGACGCTGCCCGCAGGCTCTCCACCCCCGACGGCCCCGACACCTCCCGCGCTCCCGACACCTCCCGCGCCTTCTGCTCCCCCGACATCTCCCGCGTTCCCGGCGACCCCGGCGTCTCCCGCACCTTCTGCGGCGCCGACGCCTTCCGCGTTCCCGGCGACCCCGGTGCCTCGCGTACGCCCGACGTTTTCCGCGCTCCCGGCGACCTCGACCCCTTCTGCGGCCCCGGCGACCTCGGCCCCTTCCGCGCTTTCTCCGGGCGCAGCCTCTCCCGCGGGTGGGGTGTCCTTCGGGAGGCTCGCGAGTGCGAGGCCCGTGGCTGAGGCGACGGCTAACTCCTCGGTCTGGGCCAGGTGGAGGACGACGTCGGCGATGGTCCACCCCTCGGCAGCCGAGGGATGGGACCACTGCTCGTCGGAAAGGCCGGAAAGCACGGCGTCCAGCTGGGCGTACTCGGCGGCGAGATCGTCGAAGATGTCCATGCCGAACATTGTTCTACACAGGGATCAATCCCGCATCCACCACGGTCCTGCCGAAGGTTCTGGCGAGCTCGGCCAGTCGCTCCACCCCGTCGTCCCCCAGCACCCCGTAGGCGGGAAGCGCCAGGAGGTCGGTGCGCGCCTCGATGTGGGCACGCAGCCGGACGCCCTCGGGCGTGAGCCCCTCCGCGCCGAGCAGTCCCCGCGAACGCAACGACTCCTCGGCCCCCGCCCACCGCTCGCGCGGCCACCCGCGCGAGGCCTTGAGGAAGATCTCCCGCACGTCACCGCTGGCCGCGTGCATGACGAGCGCCTCCACCGGCCCGATCCCCTCGGACACCAGCGTCGCCACATGACCGTCCCCCCTGAACTCCCGCAGCAACGTCTGCGCGTGGAACAGGTCGAGCAGCGGCTCACCGGGCCAGTCCAGCGTGGCGTGCGCGGCGAAGAGCGGGCGCCCCTGGAGGTGTTCCGTCGCCGCGAGAGCCGCGCGGCGCGCCAGGCCGAGCGTCTCGGGCAGCGAGGGCAACGCGTCGACCCCGACCCTGCGCAGCGCGGCGCCCGCCGACTCCAGCCGTGCGGCCAGAATCTGGGCGGGCGTGGTGACCTCCCAGGCGTACGGCAGCGCCTGCCGTACAAGAGCTGGGTTGAAGTTGTAGAAGGTGGCGATCACCACTTCGGCGCTCGCGGTGCCGAACGCGGCGGAGCGGGAGGCGAAGTAGCCGGTCATGTCGCCGGTCAGCCCGAGGGCCGCGTAGGCCTTGGTGGCTTCGGGGACGAAGTAGATCATGCCGTGCACGGGTTCCAGACGACGCCAGGCGCGGCGCGCTACGCGGGGGTCCATCGATCAGTGACTCCTTACATACCAACCGGTATGTGAAGGTATCACGTAGGGATTCTGTTACCGAGCCTTTGTGTTGCGTGAAAGGGGGCACACTCGTAGTAGGCGGCGAAATCCCTACCGGGGGTGATCCTCGTGGACCAAGGCTTCAGCACCCGCCAGACGTGGCCCTTCGAGTGCCTGCACTGCTGGCACGTCTGGGAGGAAGAGTACGTGGTCCGTCACATGGCAGACGGACACGGTCACGAGCGCGAGATCTGGTACCGCGGCAGCGTGCCGGTGCAGCCACCCTGGTCGGGCTGCTGCTGCCCGCTGTGTGGCGGGTTCCGCGTCACGTCGTTCCCGTCCGGATACCTGTCGCATCATCCCGAGCTGAGACCGCACGTGCCGGTCGCGGCCGTGGAACCCGCCGAGAGCCCGGCCGTGGAGGTGGCGCGGCGGCAGCCCTTTCGGGTGGCGAGCGGGAATCGCCTGATGGCGGCGATCGGGCTGCCGGTGGTGGTGTTCGTGGGGTACGAGCTGTACATGAACCTCGTGCGGCCGATCCACCCGCACTGACCTCACGTACGGCTCGCGCCCAAGGGCCTCAGCACCGCCGTGCCCAAGCGCCCTCAGGACCTGAGGGACCTCACGCCCTGGGGGCCCGAAGTCGGTAGGTTCCGCGCGGCGTCGGAGGCGTTGAGGGGCCACAACTCCAGGGGGGACGGCCCTCCTAAAGGGCGGTGGCGCCCCTTGGTGACGGCGCGCCAAAAGCGAGCAGGGGTGCGACTCCGGTGGGGAGGGTGCGGGTCCAGTGAGGGCGCGGGTCCAGTGAGGGCGCGCCGCCGGTGAGGGCGCGCCTCCGTAGAAGGCGCGCCGCGAGCGGGTGTCGCGACCCCCCCACAGCGAGGGGTCGCGACGAAACCCCGCTAGCTCAAGCTTTCCAGCCAAGCATCGTGCATCCCCGCATACCGCCCCGAAGCCGCGATCAGCTGCTCCGGCGCCCCATCCTCCACGATCTCCCCACGCTCCATCACCAGCACCCGGTCCGCGATCTCCACCGTGGACAACCGATGCGCGATGATCAGCGCCGTCCGATCCGCGAGGATCGTCCGCAACGCCCGCTGCACCAACCGCTCACTAGGCACATCCAGCGAAGAAGTAGCCTCATCCAGGATCAACACCGCCGGATCAGCGAGAAACGCCCGAGCGAACGCGACCAGCTGCCGCTGCCCCGCCGACATCCGCCCGCCCCGCTTCCCGACCTCGGTCGCATACCCGTCAGGAAGATCGAGGATGAACTCGTGTGCCCCGATCGCCTTGGCCGCCGCGACCACCTCGGCGTGCGAGGCGGAAGGCCTGCCGAACCTGATGTTGTCGGCGACCGTACCCGAGAACAGGAAGTTCTCCTGGGTGACCATGACGACCGCCCGCCGCAGCGTAGCCTCGTCGAGGTCGCGCAGGTCGACCCCGTCGAGCAGCACCCGCCCCGCCGTAGGGTCGTAGAAGCGCGAGATCAGCTTGGCCAGCGTCGTCTTGCCCGCCCCCGTCGCCCCGACGAGCGCCACGCTCTGCCCGGCAGGGACGGTCAGGTCGAGCGACGGCAGGATCGGCCGGTCCTCGACGTAGGCGAACCTGACGCCCTCGAACCGCACCTTGCCCTTGGTGACCAGGGCGGAAGGGGTGCGCGGCTCGGGCACGGAGGGCTCCTCCTCCAGCACCCCGGACAGCTTCTCCAGCGCCGCCCCCGCCGACTGCAGCGTGTTGTAGAACTGCGAGATCTCCTGCATCGGCTCGTAGAACTGGCGCAGGTAGAGCAGGAACGCCGCGAGCACGCCCACGGTGACCTCGCCGTGCAGCGCCAGCCACCCGCCGTAGAGCAGCACGCCCGCCACGGTGATGTTGCCGATGAGCTTGATGCCCGGCATGAACACCGAGATCAGCCGCATGCTCCCGGCGTTGGCCTCGCGGTAGTCGTCGTTGAGCTGCTCGAAGATCTCCTGGTTGCGCGGCTCGCGGCGGAAGGCCTGCACGGCGCGGATGCCGGTCATCGACTCCACGAAGTGCACGATGACCAGCGCCACGGTCTCGCGGGTACGCCGGTAGACGATCGCGGACTGCCGCCTGAACCACCGGGTGAACAGCAGCAGGATCGGCAGCGGCAGCAGCGCGACCAGACCGAGCTTGACGTCGAGCACCAGCAGCAGCGCAGCCGTACCGAACATGGTCAGCACCGCGGTGACCAGCCCGTCGAACCCCGACTGGAGCAGCTCGGCGATGGCCTCGATGTCGGAGGTCAGCCGCGAGATGACCCGCCCCGAGGTGTATTTCTCGTGGAAGGACAGCGACAGCCGCTGGAAGTGGTCGAACACCCGGCGGCGCAGCTCCAGCAGGATGTCCTGGCCGATGCGACCGGACAGCTGCAGGAACGCCTGGCGCGTCAGTGCCTGCGTCAGAGCCATGCCGATGATCACGGCCACGACGGTGAGCAGCGTGCCGGGCCCCTGGCCGCGCGCCATCGGCGGGATGCCGGAGTCGATGCCGACCTTGACCAGGTAGGGGATGGCCAGGCCCGCCGCGTTGGACAGGACGATGATCGCCGTGAGCAGCGCGATCTGCTTCTTGTGCGGTCTGAGCAGGTCGCCGAGCAGGCGGCGGGAGCGCTCCCGCAGGAGGACGGTGATGTCCTCCGGCATGTCGTCCTTGTTCTCGGCGGCGACGCCTCTCCAGGTGGTGGTGGTCATCGGAGGGCTCCTTCCGAGGGGTCGAAGTCGGCGTCCTGGGCCAGCAGCTCGCGGTAGGCGGGCACCTCGGCCAGGAGCTCCTGGTGGCGGCCGACGTGGGTGATGGTGCCGTCGCGCAGCAGCGCCACCTTGTCGGCCAGCAGCACGGTCGAGGCGCGGTGCGCGACGACGATGCCGGTGGCCTCGCGCAGCACGTGCCGCAGCGCCTCCTCGACCAGCGCCTCCGTCTCCACGTCGAGCGCCGACAGGGTGTCGTCGAGGACGAGGATCTTGGGCTTGCTGAGTACGGCACGCGCCAGGGCGAGGCGCTGCCGCTGCCCGCCGGACAGCGACATGCCCTGCTCGCCGATGCGGGTGTCGAGCCCCCACGGCAGGTCGTAGACGAACGTCGCCTGCGCCACCTCCAGGGCCTCGCGCAGCTCCTCCTCGGAGGACTCGCGGTGCCCGAGCGTGAGGTTCTCGCGCACGCTCATCGAGAACAGCGTCGGCTCCTCGAACGCGGTGGCCACCACCTCCCGCAGCGCGGTCAGGCTGAGGTCGCGCACGTCGTGGCCGTCGACGACGACCCGGCCCGCCGTGACGTCGATGAGCCTGGGGACCAGCGCGGTGAGCGTGGTCTTGCCCGACCCCGTGGCCCCGACGACCGCGACGGTCTCGCCCGGCCGTACCTCCAGCCACACGTCGTGCAGGACGGGGCGGTCGGCGCCGGGGAAGCGGAACTCGACCCCCTCCAGCTTGAGGTGGCCGCGCGGCCGCTCGATCGTCTCCTCGCCGCCCTCGATGGAGGGAACGGTGTCCATGACCTCCATGACGCGGTCGGCCGAGGTCATCGACTCCTGGGCCATGGCCAGGATGTAGCCGAGGCTGGCGATGGGCCACACCAGCTGCAGCATCAGCGTGGTGAAGGCGACCAGGGTGCCGATCGTGAGGTTGGCACCGCCGACGGCGAGCGCGCCGAGCAGCAGCACCAGGGCGAGGGTGAAGTTGGGGATCACTTCCAGGAAGGTGAAGAAGCGGGCGGACAGCTTCACCTTGTCCATGGAGGTGGCGTAGACCTTGCGCGCGTTGTCGTCGAAGCTGTCGAAGACGTGGTGGCGGCGGCCGAACGCCTTGATCGTGCGGATCCCGATCGCCGACTCCTCGACGAGCGTGGCGAGGTCGCCCTGCTCGTCCTGGACCTGGCGGGAGATCTTGATGTACTTCTTCTCGAACCGCAGCGACGTCCACACGATCGGTACGGCGGAGGCCGCGACGAGCAGCCCGAGCGGCCAGTACATGTTCAGCAGCACGATGGTCACGGTCGTCAGCTGGATGACGTTCATGACCAGGAAGAGCATGCCGAAGCCGAGGAAGCGGCGGATCGTCGACAGGTCGGTCGTGGCCCGCGACAGGAGCTGGCCGGACTGCCACTCGCCGTGGAAGCTCATGGGCAGCCGCTGCAGGTGCTTGTAGAGGTCGTCGCGGATCTCGGTCTCGAGGCCGAGCACCGGGCCGATCTGCGACCACCGGCGCAGGAAGATCAGCAGCGCTTCCGCGACGCCGAGGCCGAGGGCGAGCAGGCCCAGGGGGAGCAGCGCGCCGGGGTCGCGCAGCGACACGGGGCCGTCGATGACTTCCTTGCCCACCAGGGGGAGGGCGATGCTGGTGCCGATGCCCAGCATGGCGGCGAGCCAGATGAAGACGAGTCTGGTCACGTGGGGGCGCAGGTAGCTTCGCATTCGCCACAGCGAGTTGGACCTGAGCCGGGTCGGTCGGGGATTGGGCAGGGGACGACTGGGGGTTTGAGTATCGGGAGGCATCACTTCCAGGCTAGCCCTCTTCTTCAACCTGTTTTCTGTCCCCCCGGCGGAAAGAAAACGTTTACGGAGAGTAGTCATTGGTAACGGTGATCTTGCTCGATCTTCGAAGCAAAAGACCCGTAGGGATCCCATATGAAGCGCATCGCCCTGATGACGGCCGCTGTGGTCGCATCGTTGTCGCTCGCCGCCCCGGCCATGGCCGTGTCCGACCCGCCGCCACCGCAGCCGGGCCCCGGCCTCTACCTCGCGCCCTGGTGAGGGACGGTTCCACCACGGGCCCCAGGGCAAGGACGGTCGCCGCGCTGCCCGGCGGCGGGCAGACGTACGCGGGCCAGGCGACCGACCCGTTCTTCTTCGACTTCAAGATCGCCGGGATGCTGCGGCTGGGGTTCGCGAGCCTGCTGCCCCAGACCGACCTGGGCCTGCAGGAGAACATCCAGACGCTGGCCATCCAGGTGCCCAAGAAGGACCTGGCGCTGAACGGTGACCCGGTGCGCAACCCGGTGATCGGCGTGACGACGGACGCGGGCCGTTCCACGGTCAGCCTGGCCGGTGGCGGCGGGAGCTACCGCCAGGTGTCCAGGATGGGCAACCCCAACTTCTGCGACGCGATCATTCCCGAGCAGGCGCCCCGCTACAACACGATGACGCCCGTGGAGGACAGGAGCCTGCTCGACGCGGTGCGCAGGCCGCGGCTGCCGCAGACCATCGCGCTCAGCTCGGGCAACACCGCCCCCGCCGAGCCGCGCACCGACCTCGAGGAGGTGTTCCTCACCGGGCTGACGGGCAAGCGGGGCGGGCCCATCGGCGTCGAGCTGAACTCGCAACTGCTCAACGCCGACGCCGACGCGGAGGCGTTCGCGCCGTCGGACGAACTGCGGCTCAACATGGCCACCCCGGTGACCGCGCGGCAGAACCGCTTCGGCGTCCTGGGCGGGGACCTCCAGGGGTTCCCCAACGGGCGCAGGCTCGGCGACGACGTCGGCGCCATCACCGTGCGCATGCTCATGGGGGAGCCGGCCGGTCCCGGCGCGCCCGAGCTCGGTGACAGCCCGGTCACCGGTCCAGGCACTCCGACGGGTGCGTCCTTCCCGTACGTGGCGCCCCCGCTCGGGCTCTAGGCCCGGCGCCCGCGGGCGGATACGTGGTTCTTACCCTGGGGAATCAGTGGTCACCCCGGATGACCGCGGCCGCACGCGGGCGCACAGTGAAGCCATGATGACCACGACAGACCTGGCCCAGGTGTTGTTCACCTCCCCGCTGCAGCCGTCGGACGACGTGACGCCCGACGCCGTCAGGACCGCCATCGACACCCGGCTGTGCGCGTGCGGAGGCGATGCCGCCGTGTGCGCAGCCACTGTGGCGCAGGAGGCCGGTGACCATCCGGACAGCTTCGCCGACCGCATGCGCTGGGCGCTGAACGCCGTGACCGCCGCCTACCGGCCGGCGGTGTGACGTGCGTCCGTGGTTCGCCGTCAGGGTCGTGACGGTTCGTCGTCCCAGTCGGGCCAGGTGACCGTCCCCGATTCCCAGTCGCGGCGCAGGATGGCGTAGCCGACCGCGTCGTACGGCGTGCCGTCCCTGCCCGGCCACGCGTCGCGGTAGTGCGACTCCTTCGCGTAGCCGCTCTTGCGGAACACCGCGCGCATCGCCGCGTTGTCCACGCGGGTGGTGCCCTCGATCCGGTTCACCCCGGGCAGCGAGGTGAACAAGTGGCCGGTGAGCCAGGCCACGGCCGCCGTGCCCGCGCCTTTGCCGCGCCAGGCCTGCCGTACCCGGAGGTCGAACATCGGGGTGTCGTCGCCGAGGTCCATCAGCTTGACCAGCCCGGCCCGCTCGCCGTCGGCGAGGATCCAGAACGCCTGGGCGTCGTCGGCCACCGTCGCGCTGGGCGCGCCGGCGTGGAAGGGCCAGTCGTCGGCAGCGAGGAACCCGGCCAGGTCGTCGTCCCGGGTGACCGGTATGAAGGCGAACACGCCCATTACCGTATCGTTGACCGGTGAGCTGACCACCCATACGTTCTCGATGTGAACCGATGTGCGCTGAGTGTCGGCGCTGTGGTGGTCCTGGTCCTGGCGGCCGGGTGCGGTTCGCCCACGGCGACGGCGAACGCGGTCACCGTCGGGGTGCTCCCCGTCGTCGACGTCGCGCCGATCTACCTCGGCAGGGCCAAGGGCTTCTTCGCCGCCAGGAAGATCGACCTGACCCTGGAGACGGCCAAGGCCGGCCAGGCGATGATCCCCGGCGTCCTGGACGGCCACTTCCACTTCGGCTTCTGCCCCGTCACCACGCTGATGGCCGCGCGGACCAGGAACGTCGCCGTCAAGGGGGTCGTGAACGGCGCGGCCTCCACGGGCAAGGAGGGCGCCGACTTCGGCGCGCTGGTGGTCGCCAAGGACAGCCCGATCAGGTCGGCCAGAGCCCTCGCCGACCGCAGGATCGCGGTCACCGCGCTCAAGGGCCTCGGCGACGTCTCGGTCAGGGAGTCGGTGCGCAAGGCGGGCGGCGACCCGGCCACCATCGACTTCGTCGCGACCGACGCGCCGCAGGCGGAGCTGGAGCAGGGGAAGGTCGACGCGGCCTGGCTGGTCGAGCCGTCCCTGTCCGCGGTCAAGGCCAAGGGCGGCAGGGTGGTCGCCTCCGCGTTCGTGGACGTGGCCAAGAACCTGACCGTCGGCCTCTACTTCACCTCGGCCAAGCTCCTCGACTCCGACCCCGACCTGGTCAGGCGGTTCACCGACGGCATGCTCGAGTCGCTGGCCTACGCCGACGCCCACCCCGAGGAGGTGCGGCAGGCCCTCACCGGCTACCTCAGGATCGATGACGCCACGCTGGAGGCGATGACGCTGCCCAGATGGCCGATAGTCCCCGACCGCCCCTCCCTGGAACGGCTCGCCGCCCTCGGGAAGAAGGACGGGCTCTTCACCACCACACCGAACCTGGACGACCTGCTGCCCTGACGGCTACGCGCAGGTCGGCCTCGATCGCGGCCGCCGCCGCGAGCAGGTTCGGCAGCAGCCCGGCGTCCATGGGCAGCCCCGCGTGCATGGCCACGTTGATCGCCGCCACGACCTCGCCGCCGCGCCCGCGCACCGGGACCGCGACGGACCGCAGCCCCTCCTCCAGCTCCCCGTCGACCAGCGCGTACCCGTCGCGCGCCACCTGGTCGAGCAGTTCGCCGAGCGCGTCGGGCGAGGTGACCGTGCGCGGGGTGAGCGCGCGTGGATGGATCCCGTCCAGGCGCCGGTCGGCGGGCAGCCCGGCCAGCAGCACCCGGCCCATCGCGGTGCAGTGGGCGGGCAGCCGGGTGCCGACCATGAGGTTGACGCTCATGATCCGCACGGTCGGCACCCTGGCGACGTACTGGATGTCGGGGCCGCACAGCACGGCGGCCGACGCGGACTCGTGCACCCGCGCGACCAGCTCCTCCAGGTGCGGCCTGGCGAGCTGCTCGAAGGTGAGCCTGGACAGCGGCGCGAACCCGAGGTCCAGCACGCGCGGCGTCGGCGCGAACAGCCTGCCTGAGGCGGCCACGTAGCCGAGGTGCTCCAGGGTGATCAGCGACCGCCTGACCGTGGCAGGGGCGAGCCCGGTCACCTGCGCCGCCCCGCTCAGCGTGCGCGGCCGGTCGAGCGTGGCCAGCACCGCCAGGCCGCGGGCCAGCGACTCGTTGGCCCCGGGACCGAGCGGCCCGCGCGGCTCCCACGCCGGCTCCTCGTCCTCGGCGTACGGCGCGGCCTCCATCTCGGCGACGGTCTCCTCAAGCCTCCTGCGTACGGCGGAGCCCAGCGGCTGCGCGCCGACCACGCTGACGACGACGCCGTCCGACGTGCACGCGGACACCGCGACCAGGCCTGGCTCGTCCAGGCAGACGATGTCACCGACCCCGAACGACGCGGACATCGCCCGCCGCGTCGCCGACCGGTACACCAGCCGCAGGCCGCCCCCGTCAGGCACCGCGAGCACGACGGACTCGTCCAGCTCGGTGGCCAGGCGCTCGGCGAGCGGCCCCAGGCGGGCGGGCACCCGGCACGCGGCCAGGTAGGCGTTGCCCAGCTCCATCAGCCGGGGCGCCATCGACGCTGCTCCGCCGTCCAGCCTGAGGTAGCCGAGCTGGGACAGCGTGCTGACCACCCGGTCGGCCGCCGAGCGGGCCAGGCCGGTCTCCCGCGCCAGCTCGCTGACCCGCCTGCGCCCACCGGCCGCCGCCAGCGCGCGCAGCACCGACAGGCCGCGGACGAGCGGGCCGACGACCTCCGGCGGCATTGACATGTCATATCTCCCAGGGACAGACTCTTTCTGCGAACTATAGTTCACCAGGCGAAAATTGAGAGGGTTATGGCGGACATCCGGACCCTGCCAGAAGCGGTGGCTGAGCTGATCCACGACGGCGACACGGTCGCGATGGAAGGCTTCACGCACCTCATCCCGTTCGCGGCGGCGCGCGAGGTGATCAGGCAGGGCATCACCGACCTGACGCTGGTGCGGATGACGCCGGACGTGATCTACGACCAGCTCATCGGCGCTGGCCTGGTCAGGAAGCTGGTCTTCTCCTGGGGCGGCAACCCGGGCGTCGGGTCGCTGCACCGCTTCCGCGACGCGGTCGAGCACGGCTGGCCGCGCCCGCTGGAGGTCGAGGAGCACAGCCACGCGGGCATGGCCAACCGCTACGTCGCGGGCGCGTCCGGGCTGCCGTTCGCCGTGCTGCGCGGCTACCGGGGCACGGGGCTCACCTCGGCGAGGACCGTGACCTGCCCGTTCACCGGCGAGGAACTGGCCGCCGTGTCGGCGGTCACCCCCGACGTGACCGTCATCCACGCCCAGCGCGCCGACCGCGCGGGCAACGTGCAGCTGTGGGGGCTGACCGGGGTGCAGAAGGAGGCGGTCCTGGCGGCGAAACGCTCGCTGGTGACGGTCGAGGAGATCGTGGACGCACTGGACCCGGTTCCCGGCGCGATCGTGCTGCCCACGTGGACGGTGACCGCCGTCTGCGAGGTGCCCGGCGGGGCGCACCCGTCGTACGCCGCCGGATACACCGTCCGCGACAACGGCTATTACCAGGAGTGGGACGCCATCTCCCGCTCACGCGACAGATTCACGGAGTGGTTGCGCGATGCAGTGGACGGCTGACGAGCTCATGGAGGTCAACGCCGCCAGGGCGCTGGCCGGGGCCAGGACCTGCTTCGTCGGCATCGGCCTGCCCAGCACCGCGGCCAACCTGGCCCGCCGTACGGTGAACAGGCACCTGGTGCTCATCTACGAGTCCGGGGCGATCGGCGCCAAGCCGGGCAGGCTGCCGCTGTCCATCGGCGACGGCGAACTGGCCGAGACCGCCGACGCGGTCGTGTCGGTGCCGGAGATGTTCAACTACTGGCTGCAGGCGGGGCGGATCGACGTCGGCTTCCTCGGGGCCGCGCAGCTCGACCGGTTCGCCAACATCAACACCACGGTCGTCGGGAAGACGCGGCTGCCCGGCGCGGGCGGAGCCCCGGAGATCGCGGCGAGCTGCGGCGAGGTGCTCATCGTGGTGCGCCACTCGCTGCGCGCCTTCGTGGCCGAGCTGGACTTCGTCACGTCGGTGGGGCACGGCTCAGGGCCGGGTGACCGTACGAGACTGGGGTTGCGCGGCAGGGGACCGACGGCGGTCATCACCGACCTCGGCGTGCTGCGCCCCGACCCGGCCACCGCCGAGCTCGTCCTGACCGCGCTCCACCCGGGCGTCACGGCCGAGCAGGTGCGCGCGGTCACCGGCTGGGAGCTCAAGACGGCCGACGCCGTCACCACCACCGCCGAGCCGACGGAGGCGGAGCTGCGGGTGCTCCGCGCACTCAAGGAGACCTCATGACCGTCTACATCGTCGACGCCGTCAGGACACCCATAGGCAAGTACGGCGGAGCCCTGGCGGGCGTGCGCCCCGACGACCTGGCGGCCCAGGTTCTGCGCAGCCTGCTCGACCGCTCGCCCGAGCTGGACCCGGCCGCGATCGACGACGTCGTCTTCGGCAACGCCAACGGCGCGGGCGAGGAGAACCGCAACGTCGCCAGGATGGCGGTGCTGCTGGCCGGGCTGCCGGTGACCGTACCGGGAGTGACGGTCAACCGGCTGTGCGCGTCCGGGCTGGAGGCGGTCGTCCAGGCGGCCAGGGCCATCGCGGTCGGCGAGGCGTCGATCGCGGTCGCGGGCGGCGTGGAGTCGATGAGCCGGGCGCCCTGGGTGCTGCCCAAGCCGTCGCGCGCCTTCCCCGCAGGCAACCAGGAGCTGGTGTCGACGACGATCGGCTGGCGGCTGGTCAACCAGCGCATGCAGCCGTCCTGGACGGTGCCCCTGGGTGAGGGCGCCGAGCTGATCGCCGACAAGCACGGCATCACCCGGGAGCAGCAGGACGCTTTTGCCCTCTCCAGCCACACGAAGGCGGTTGAAGGCTGGAAGGACGACCACATCATCACGATGGCGGAAATTTCGCGTGACGAGACGATCCGCGAGGACTCCTCGATGGAGGCGCTGGCCGCGCTGAAACCGGTCTTCCGTCCTGGCGGCACGGTCACGGCGGGCAACTCCTCCCCTCTGAACGACGGAGCCGCCGCCCTGCTCCTGGCCGACGAGGAAGGACTGCGCGCGATCGGCCGCGAGCCGCTCGCCCGCGTCGCCACCTCGGCCGTGACCGCCGTGGAACCCCAGTATTTCGGCCTGGCCCCCGTCACCGCCGTCAGGAAGGCCCTCGCCAGGGCAGGACGCGGCTTCGACGACCTGACCACGCTCGAACTCAACGAGGCCTTCGCCGCCCAGGCGCTCGGCTGCCTGGCCGAATGGCCGGAACTCGACCCGTCCCTCGTCAACCCGCACGGCGGCGCCATCGCCATGGGCCACCCCCTCGGCGCGTCTGGCGCCAGGCTCGCGGGTAGCGTGGCCCACCAGCTGGCCTCGGCGGGTTCCGGCGTCGGCGTCGCCACCCTGTGCATCGGCGTCGGCCAGGGCCTGGCCCTCGTCCTGGAGAGATGAATGAACACGCAGAGCGAGATCAGCGCGGAGATCGCCGCGATCAAGCCGGACCCGTCGCGGGACCATCCGGACCGCGACTATCCCCCCTACCGCAGCACCACGCTGCGCCACCCCAAGCGGCCGCTGGTCGTCGTCCAGGACCCGGACGCGGTCGAGCTGACCGGGCCGGTGTTCGGCGCGACCGACGTCACCGCGCTCGACCACGACCTGACCAGGCAGCACCAGGGCGAGCCGCTCGGCGAGCGCATCACCGTCTCAGGGCGGGTCCTCGACCGGCAGGGCCGTCCCGTGCGCGGGCAGCTCGTGGAGATCTGGCAGGCCAACGCCTCCGGGCGCTACCTGCACCAGCGCGACGACCACCCGGCGCCGCTCGACCCGAACTTCACCGGCGTCGGCCGCTGCCTGACCGGGCCGGACGGCGAGTACTCCTTCACCACCGTCAAGCCGGGCGCCTACCCGTGGCGTAACCACGTCAACGCCTGGCGACCGGCGCACATCCACTTCTCGCTGTTCGGCACCGCGTTCACGCAGCGCCTGGTGACGCAGATGTACTTCCCGAACGACCCGCTGTTCCCCTACGACCCGATCATGCAGTCGGTGACCGACGAGTCGGCGCGTCAGCGCATGGTCGCCACCTACGTGCACGACCTGTCGAAGCCGGAGTGGTCGCTCGGCTACCGGTGGGACATCGTCCTGGACGGGCCCACCGCCACCTGGATGGAGGAAGGCCGATGAACCCGACGCCCTCGCAGACCGTCGGCCCGTTCTTCGGCTACGCGCTGCCCGTTCCCGGCGGCGGCGACCTCGCGCCCGCAGGGCGCCAGGACACGATCACCGTCCACGGGTACGTCCTGGACGGGGCCGGGCAGCCGATCCCCGACGCGCTGCTGGAGTTCTGGCAGCCCGGCCCGGACGGCTCGCGCACCGGAAGGCCGGGCTCGCTGCGCCGCGACCAGGTCACCGGCGGCTACCTCGGGCGCAACGGGACGGACTTCACCGGGTTCGGCCGGGTGGGCACCGATCCCGACGGGCACTACACGCTGCGCACCCTGCCGCCTGGCGGCGTGCCGTACGTGTCCGTCGTGGTCTTCGCCCGCGGGCTGCTGCACCACCTGTACACCCGCGCCTACCTGAGCGACGGGCCTGACCCGCTGCTCGACAGCCTGGCGCCGGAGCGCAGGGCGACGCTGGTCGCCACGCTGGAGCGGGCCGGGGTTCACCGGTTCGACGTCCGGCTGCAGTACGACGGGGTGCATGAGGAGACGGTCTTCCTTGAGTTCCCCTGACCTCCTGTCACCGGCCGAGGCCTTCGCGGGAGATGAGGCATATGTCCGGGCGATGCTCGACGCGGAGGTGGCGCTGGCGCGCGCCCAGGCGTCGCTCGGCCTGATCCCGCATGAGGGCGCGATCGTGGAGGCGGCGGAACGGATCGGCGCCGATCTGCCCGCCTACGCCCGAGACCTGGCGCTGCGCGCCCGCTCTGGCGGCAACCCGGTGATCCCGCTGGTCGAGGACCTGCGCCGGGCGGCTCCGCACGCGCATCACGGCGCCACCAGCCAGGACATCATGGACACCGCGACCATGCTGGTCGTCTCCAGGGTGTTGCCCAGCGTGCTGTCCGACCTGTCGCGTACGGCGAGCGCTCTGAAACAGCTCGCGGAAACCCACCGCGACACTCCCATGGCCGCGCGCACCCTCACCCAGCAGGCCGTGCCCACCACGTTCGGGCTCAAGGCGGCCGGGTGGCGCGCCCTCGTGCTCGACGCGCACGCCAGGCTCTCGGCGCTCACCCTGCCCGCCCAGCTCGGCGGACCTGCGGGCACCCTGGACCCGGCGGTCACCGCCGCCTTCGCCGCCCAGCTCGGGCTGGCGGAACCGGCGCTGCCCTGGCACGTGCTGCGCACGCCGATCGCGGACCTCGCGGGCGCGCTGGCCTTCACCACGGGCGCACTCGGCAAGCTGGCCGCCGACGTGCTGGTGCTGTCCCGTACGGAGATCGGCGAGGTGAGCGAGGGCGTCGGCGGCGGTTCTTCGTCGATGCCGCACAAGTCGAACCCGGTCAGAGCCACCCTCATCGCCGCTGCGGCCAGGCAGACGCCCGCGCTGGCGTCCATCCTGTACGGCTCGCTGGTGGCCGAGGACGAGCGCCCCTCGGGGGCCTGGCACGCCGAGTGGGAGCCGCTGCGCCAGTGCCTGCGCCTGGCGGGCGGCGCGGCCCGCGACGCGGCCGAGCTGGCCGAGGGTCTGCGGGTGCACCCGGACCGCATGCGCGCCAACCTGAGGATCACCGGCGACACCGGCTCGGCGGGCGAGCTCACCGACCGGGCGCTCCGCCGTACGGAAGGGACATGATGCTCGACCACCGCGTCGACGGGCCGGACCACGCGCCGCCGCTGCTGCTCGGCCCCTCGCTCGGCACCACGCACGCGCTGTGGGACGCGCAGGTGCCCGCGCTGGCCCGCAGGCACCGGGTGATCCGCTGGAACCTGCCGGGACACGGCGGCACCCCTGCCACCCGCGTGACGGACGTGGGCGACCTGGGCAGGCTGGTGCTCGAGCTGGCCGACTCGCTCGGCGTCGAGCGCTTCTCCTACGCGGGCGTGTCGCTCGGCGGCGCGGTCGGCGCCTGGCTCGCCGCCCACGGTGAGCGGGTCGAGCGGCTCGCGCTCGTGTGCAGCTCGGCCAGGTTCGGCGAGCCGCAGGGCTGGCACGAGAGAGCGGCGCTCGTGCGCGAGCACGGCGTGGGACCGGTGGCCGACACCGCGGCCACCCGCTGGTTCACCCCGGGCTTCACCGGCGGCGAGCCGTTCGTGGCCGCGATGCGCACGGTCGACCCCGCCGGATACGCGGCCTGCTGCGATGCGTTGTCCACCTTCGACCTGCGCGACGACCTGGAACGGATCACCGCACCCACCGTGGTCATCGCCGGGCGAGAGGACCCCTCGACGCCCGTCGCGCACGCCAGGCAGCTGGCCGACGGCATCCCGGGGGCGAGCCTCGTCGAGATCCCGCACGCCGCCCACCTCGCGCTGGTCGAACAGCCCGAACGGGTGACCGCCGCGCTGCGCGAGCATTTCGAAGGCGCTGCCGGGATGCGGGTCAGGCGCGAGGTGCTCGGCGACGAGCACGTCGACCGGGCGATCGCCCGCACGACCCCGTTCACCGCCGACTTCCAGGACCTCATCACCCGCTACGCCTGGGGCGAGATCTGGACCAGGCCGGGGCTCGACAGGAAGACGCGCAGCTGCGTCACGCTCACCGCGCTCATCGCCCGCGGGCACCACGAGGAGCTGGCCATGCACGTGCGCGCGGCCCTGCGCAACGGGCTGACCCCCGACGAGATCAAGGAGGTCATCCTGCAGTCCGCGATCTACTGCGGCGTCCCGGCGGCCAACTCCGCCTTCGCCGTCGCCGACCGGGTGATCAATCCCTGACGCCGGGCTCCAGCTGCACGCCCAGCGAGTTCAGGGCGAAGGCGACCATCGTGTAGTGGCCGACGAGCATGGTCAGCTCGACGAGGTCCTCGGCGTCGAACCGCTCGGCGAGCGCCGCCCACGTGGTCTCGGACAGCCGGGAGTCGCGGTGCAGCTCGTCGGCCGCCCTGAGCAGCGTGGCGTCCTGGGCTGACCAGCCGGGCGCGTCCGGGCCCTCGGCGATCCGCTGCAACTCGGGCTCGGTGATCCCGGCGCGGGCGCCGATCCTGACGTGGTGTCCCCATTCGTAGGGGGCGCCGCAGTTGCTCGCCGTACGCAGGATGAGCAGCTCCCTGTCGCGCGCCCCCAGCCTGCCCTTCTCCAGGAGCTGGCTGCCGAACGGGAGCCACCTGGCGAACAGCTCGCGGTGCCGTACCAGGGTGGCGAAGATGTTGCCGACCTGCCCGCGGACGCGGAGCGGCTCGAGGAGGGCGCGGGTCTCGTCGTCCCATTCGGACTCGGCCAGCGGGGCCACACGCGGCTTTTGATCCACGCGGCGACGGTAACAGATACTTGCCTCCTTGACCGGTTGTCAGGAGGCCCGATGTTGCATGGACGCGACGCCGAGCAGGGCGAGATCGATCGGTTACTGGCGGCGGCCAGGACCGGGCGCAGCGGCGTCCTGGCGCTCACCGGCGAGGCGGGGATCGGGAAGTCGGCGCTGCTCGACCACGCGGCCGCGCGCGCCCCCGGCTGGCCGGTGCTCCGTACGGCGGGCGTCGAGTCGGAGGCCGAGCTGCCCTTCAGCGCCCTGCACCTGCTGTTCACCCCCGTGCGCGACCACGTGGCCAAGTTGCCCGAGGCGCAGGCGGCCGCGCTGACCGGCACCATGGGCGACCGGTTCCTGGTGGGGCTGGCCGCGCTCACGCTGCTGTCCGACCTGGGGCCGCTCCTGTGCCTGGTGGACGACGTGCACTGGCTCGACCGGGGTACGGCTGACGCGCTGCTGTTCGCGGCGCGGCGGCTCAACGCGGAGGGCATCGTGATGATCTTCGCGGGGCGGTCGGGACTCGGGGTGCCCGAGCTGGCCCTGGGCGGGCTGCCTTGTGACGCGGCGGAGGCGTTGCTGGCCGAGCGGGCGGCCGATCTGGCTCCGGAGGTGCGGCGGCGGATCATCGAGGAGGCGGGCGGCAATCCGCTGGCGCTGCTGGAGCTGCCCCTGTCGCTCACCCCGGCGCAGCGGGCTGGTCGGCTCAGCCCGCTGCCGTCCCTTGTCGACGCCGGGCCGCCGTCGGAGCGGGTGCGGCGGCTCTTCCACACCCAGATCGGGCGGTTGCCGGGCTCTGCGCGGACCGCGCTGCTGGTGGCTGCGGCCGACGACACGGGCGACCTCGACCTGGTGTTGCGGGCTGCCAGTCGTGTGGGTGCCGGGGCCGGTGACCTTGACGCGGCTGAGCGGGCGAACCTGATCGTGCTGGAGTCGGGTGGGCTGACCTTCAGGCATCCGCTGATCAGGACGGCCGCGTACCGGTCGGCCTCCTACTTCGAGCGCATCGCCGCGCACAACGCCCTGGCCGCGGAACTCCAGGGCGTCACGCACGTCGACCGTCGCGCCTGGCACCGGGCGGCCGCCGCGACCGGGCCCGATGAGGACGTCGCCGACGAGCTGGAACGCACCGCGGAACGCGCGCGCGACCGGCAGGCCACCGTCGCCGCTTCCGCTGCCTATGAGCGCGCCGCGGAACTCACCGCCGACCCGCCGCGCGCCGCGGACCGCCTGGTCTCGGCGGCCGAGCTGGCCATGCACGTGGGCCAGACCCAACGCGCGAGCGGCCTGACAGAGCGCGCCTCCGACCGGGGAGGGCAGGGCGTGCGGCTCGCTCGGGTGCGCGCGGCTGTCGAGTTCGAGTGCGGTGACCCCAGCGCGGCCGGTCGCATCCTCCTCGACGGGGCCAGGTGCGCGGCCTCGGGAGGCCCGGGTGCAGGGGCGGCGCGGGACCCTGGGGCGGCGGCGCAGATGCTGGCCGACGCGATCCGGCACGCGGCCTTCGGCGGGGATCGCGAGCTGGCCCGCGCCGCCGACACCATGCTCAGGGCGCTCGCGCTGCCGCCCGACCCCTCGGTGCGCACGCTCGCCCGCGGGATGGGGGTGGTCGCGCGGCTGATCGAGGGGCAGGCCGTACCCGACCTGTCCGCGGTCAGAGCCGTCACCGAAATGGCAGCGCGCTGGCCGCTGCCCGCCCTGGCCACCTCGCTCAGCCTGATGATCGGCGAGGAGGAGGCCGCGCACCGGCACGCGGACACGATGGTCGCGCAGTGCCGCGAGCGCGGCCTCGCCGGGCTGCTGCCCGAGGCGCTGACCCTGCTCGCGCAGGCCCAGATGCTGCGCGGCAGGCACGACGAGGCCAGAGCGTCGGCCGTCGAGGCGCTGGCCATCGCCGGCGACATCCGCCAGGCCCCCAAGGCGGGCCAGCTCAGCGGCGCGCTCGCCTGGCTGGCAGCGGCGGGCGGCGACACCGCGGGGTGCGCCGAGTTCGCCGCGCGGAGCGAGGACGTGGTGGCCGGACGGGCGATGGCCTCCTGGGCGCTGGGACTGTCGGAGCTGGGACACGGCAGGGCGTCCGCGGCCCTCGTCCACCTGACCGCGATCGAGCACACGTTCATCTGCCTGTACGCGGCGGCCGACCTGGTGGAGGCGGCCGTGCTCGGCGACAGGACCGACCTCGCCGCCCGCCCGGCCGGGCGGCTCGCGTCCTGGGCCGCGTCCACCCGCAGGCCGTGGACCGAGGCGGCGCTGTCCAGGACCCGGGGGCTGCTGTGCGGGGGAGAGGAGGCGGGGGAGCACTTCGCGCACGCCGTACACCTGCATGAGACGACCGCCGACCAGCCGTTCGAGCACGGGCGGGCCGAGCTGCTCTACGGCAAGTGGCTGCGCAGGCGTCGCCGTACGGAGGCCAGAGGGCACCTGAGGGCCGCGCTGGAGCGGTTCGAGGCGGTGGGCGCCGCGCCGTGGGCCGCACAGGCGCAGGCGGAGCTCCAGGCCACCGGCGTGGCCGGTCAGCCCAGGGGCGAGGGCCCGCTCGACCGGCTGACCCCGCAGGAGCGCCAGGTCGTACGGCTGGCCGCAGCGGGCCTGTCCAACAGGGAGATCGGCGCCCGCCTGTTCCTCAGCCCGCGCACGGTCGGCCACCACCTCTACAAGGCCTACCCGAAGCTCGGCGTCGCCTCCAGGACAGAACTCGGGCACTACTTAGAACACGTTCTGGAAAGACCTATGACCTGATCGCCGCCGACCGATTCGGCGATGATCGCCGCGGATCTACGGTGCTCGCATGCAGAGGCTCCCCAGATTACTCATCGCCCTCGGCCTGCTCCTCACCTCCCTCGTCGCCACCGCCCAGCCCGGCTCGGCCGCCGCCGCGCCGCCGCGCGCGGACGGCCACCGCATCACCCTGCTCGTGCACGGCTTCGACCGCGAGGCCGACCAGGACTGCGCCGGCGGCTGGAAGTCCGCCAAGGACCTGCTCCTGGCCAACGGCTGGACCGACGTCTACACCTTCGGCTACTACGGCGGCGACAAGAACTGCGACCTGAAGTTCGACGGCACCACCGACACCCGCATCCAGGAGGTGGGCCGCCAGCTCGCCTGGACCGTCTACTACTTCTACTCGGGGCGCGGCGTCGCGATCGACATCATGGCCCACTCCATGGGCGGGCTGGTCACCAGAGCGGCCATCGAGGGCGTCAGGAGGTACGGCGCGGCCGTCGCGGCGACCGATGTGTCCACTCTGAGCGCTTCGGCGTGGCCGAGCGGCTGGCCACCGTACCTCTACATCGAGGACGTCGTCACGCTCGGCACGCCGCACAAGGGCATCGACAGCATCCTCGGCGGCACCCTGTGCCCCTTCACCCACGAGCAGTGCAGCGACATGAAGGCCGGCAGCGGCTTCCTGAGCTGGCTCGGCGGGCTGAAGTCCTCGGCCATGGGCACCGACTACACGATCCTCGGCTCCGCCTACGACGACACCGTCGGTGACAACTCCTCGACCAAGGGCTTCGATTCCGATGTGAGCCACGTCGCGCTCTACTACAAGAACGCGAGCGGCGACACGATCAGCCACAGCGAGATGCGCACGGAGAAGTCGTCGGCCTACGACGCCAAGTGGCGCAACCTCGACAGCTCGGGACGCGGCTACTACAGCCCGCCCCTGATCCAGGGCATGTACGGGCTCTACAACCACATGATGTATTAGCCGTCGGCGCCCAGCGCGATGGTGGCCTCGACTTCCTCGTGCCGCTCCGCCTCTTCCTCGGCGAAGCGCTGGGCGTCCAGCTTGTCGGCGATGTCCTCGTCCTGCTTCATCAGCGCGTCCAGCGACTGGCCGGCCATGTCCAGGACGCCCATGTCGGCGTAGGCCTGCTGCAGGCGCGGCGACCACAGCCCGATGTCCTTCACGCACGGGACGATGCGGCTGAACAGCAGCGAGCGGAACAGCTTGAGGTACTCCGACTGGTCGACGGCGGTCATCGCCTCGTCGACCTCCGACCGGGACAGGCCGATCGTCTCCCACGTCTCCTTGCCGCGCAGCCGGTCGCGCATCAGGTAGCAGCCCTCGATGACGAAGTCCTCGCGCTCGCGCAGCTCGGTCTCCGACAGGTTCTTGTAGTAGTCGCGCAGCGCCATCCGGCCGAAGGCCACGTGCCTGGCCTCGTCCTGCATCACGTAGGCGAGGATCTGCTTGGGCAGTTCCTTGGTGGTGATGTCGCGCATCACGCCGAAGGCGGCCAGCGCCAGGCCCTCGATGAGCACCTGCATGCCGAGGTAGGGCATGTCCCAGCGCGAGTCGCTCAGCGTGGAGTCCAGCAGCGCCTTGAGGTGCTCGTTGATCGGGTAGGCCAGGCCCACCTTGTCCTGGAGGAACCGGGCGTAGGTCTCGGCGTGGCGCGCCTCGTCCATGGTCTGGGTGGCGGCGTAGAACTTCGAGTCGAGGTCGGGCACCGACTCCACGATCTTCGCCGAGCAGATCATCGCGCCCTGCTCACCGTGCAGGAACTGGGAGAACTGCCACGCCGCCCCGTGCAGGCGCACGTCGTTGCGGGTCTTGGCGTCCATCCTGTCCCACAGCGGCGTGCCGTAGATGGCGATGGTGTTGTCCGGGATGCCGAGCACGTTGTACGGATCGACCTCGAGGTCCCAGTCGATGCGCTTGGTGGAGTCCCACTGCTTGTCCTTGCCCTTTTGGTACAGGGAGAGCATGCGGTCCCTGCCGTCGTCGTACTCCCAGGTGAAACGGCTTGCGCCGGACATCTCCACATTCCAGGTGGAGAGCTCTGCGGGAATCGTGTAGAGGTCGTGCGTCGACATGCGGGCTCCCTCGGACGTACGCCGTACGTATCTGCCTTCGAGGCTTGCACGTACGGTGTACGTCCGTCAATACAATGGAGCATGCTCACGCGCCAGGCCATCGTGGCCACCGCCATCGACCTCATCGAGCGTGAAGGCGCGGACGCGGTCTCCATGCGCCGGATCGCGGCCGAGCTCGGCGTGGGCGTGATGTCCCTCTACAACCACGTGCCCAACAAGGACGCCCTGCTCAGCGAGGTCGCCGAGACCGTGCTCGCGCAGATCGAGTTCATCGACGACCCGGAGGCGCACTGGACCGACCGGGTCCGCATGCAGGCGCACGCCTTCCGGCAGATCGCCCACCACTACCCGCGCTGCACCATGGTCGTGGTCAGCCGCCAGCTGCACTCCGACGCCGGGCTGCTGCCCGTCGAGCGGGCGCTGTCCACGCTGCGCTCCGCCGGGTTCGACGGGCCTGACGCGGTACGGATGCTCCGCATGTTCATCGCGTTCATCGTCGGGTCGCTGCTGCGCGAGGTGGGGGTCACCCCGACGTTCGCGCCGAACCACAAGCGGATGGTCAGGGCCGAGGACGTCGACCCCGCGCTGTTCCCCACGGTCAGCGCGCTCGCGCCGCTGCTGGGGGCGTGCGACCACGAGTCGGAGTTCGCTTTCGGGGTGGAGTTGATGATCCAGGCGATGCTGGTGAAAAGCAGGGAAGGCACCCCGTAGGAGTGCCTTCCCCGTGTTGAGAAGCCGATCCTTCCCCTGATCGGCTGCTCAGTACCAGTTGTGGGACCTGAAGTGACCCCACGCGCCACACGGCCTGCCGTACCTGCTCTTGATGTACGTCAGACCCCAGCGGATCTGGGTGGTCGGGTTGTGCCGCCAGTCCCATCCAGCACCGGCCATTTTGCCGCCCGGTAGTGCCTGCGGAATTCCGTAGGCGCCCGATGAGCGGTTGTAGGCCCGATGGTTCCAGTTGCTCTCCCTGGTCCAGAGGCTGTCGAGGCAGCGGAACTGGTGGAAGGACCACGATCGCCTGACGACCAGGCCGAGCGCGATCTCCTTGTTCCTGCCCTTGGGCCGGTGGACCCTGACCTTCGGCCTGGCCTGGGTGTCCCAGGTGCCTTTCCTGACCACCACTTCAGGTCGGGCATCGCTTTCCCAGGTCCGCTGGTGGACCGCCCTGGTGGACTCGTCGTCCGCCCTGGCGACCGTCACAGTCCCGCCGCCGGTGAACGCCGTTGCGGCGATCACGATGGCGAGTGCGCGTTTGCTGTCCAAATCGATCCTTGCTGTCGGGTCACGTGCGGGCAGACGGCCGGTCCTGCTGCCATCCCTGCTCGCCAGCGTCCGTGGCTCGGACGAGGTGTGCCCGCGCGGCCTTTCCGGGATCTGGCACCGCCCGATGAGGCTGGGCGGCCCGGAAGGCCCGCGACGAGTTCTCTAGGCGGTGTTCTAGTACGGTCGCCCGCCGCGGGTGAGGCATCTCGCCACGCGTCAGACAGGTGTTTGCCCGATCGTTTCCGTCAGCAGGGGGTCTCGCGGGGGCGCGCTGGCCTGCCCCGGCGGGTGACCTACCCCTTTCTGGGGTCGTGCTGGATCTTTCATGGGGTTTGAATCAGTACCAGCCGTGTGACTGGAAATGAGCCCATGCTCGGCACGGCGCGGCGTATCTCTGCTTGATGTAACCCAGGCCCCATTCGATCTGGGTTCTGGGGTTGGTGCGCCAGTCGTTTCCGGCGCTGGCCATCTTGCGTCCGGGGAGGGCCTGGGGGATGCCGTAGGCGCCGCCGCTGTTGCCGGCGCGGTGGTTCCAGCCGCTCTCGCGGGTCCAGAGCTGGACGAGGCAGCGGTACTGCTGGGCGTTCCAGCCTCGGTGCGCGACCATCTTCCTGGCGATCGCCTTGTTGGCCTGGCTCCTGGCCTCTTGGGTTTCCTTGGCTTCTGCCTGCGCGGCCGTTGCGCTTCCCAGCCCGGACGCCACGAGGGCGGCGGTCAGGACGAGGGCTTTGGTACGGCAGTGCATGGGGGAGTCTCCAGCTGCTAGGGGACCTTCGGTGACCTTTCTGGGTGACTGGAGCACCATGCGGGACCTTTGCCCGAATAGCGAATTGACCAAGAAAAGATAGATCTTTTGGGGTATGCGACCGGTGCCGCTATTCAGGCCTTATGCCGGATATTGTGGAATGAGTCACAATTTGCCGGGGGGTAGGCTCGGATCATGAGCCTTCGCGACATCCCGGTCCGCACGCTGGCGGACGCCCCCACGACCCTGGCCTCCCTCGTCGGCGACAAGGCCGTCCTTCTGGTGAACGTGGCCTCCAAGTGCGGGCTGACGCCGCAGTACAGCGGGTTGGTCAAGCTGCAGGAGACGTATGGGCCGCGTGGATTCACCGTGGTCGGCGTGCCGTCCAACCAGTTCATGGGGCAGGAGCCGGGGTCGGCTGAGGAGATCCAGGAGTTCTGCTCGACGACTTACGGGGTGGACTTCCCGTTGCTGGAGAAGACCGACGTCAACGGCGACGCGCGGCACCCGCTGTACGAGGCGTTGACCGAGACCCCGGACGCGTCGGGGGAGGCGGGGGACGTGCAGTGGAACTTCGAGAAGTTCCTGGTGGACCGGGAGGGCGCCGTGGTGGCCCGCTTCCGCCCACGCACCACCCCCGACGACCCGGCCATCACAGAGGCCATCGAGAAGCTCCTCTAACCCCCGGCGCCTCCCTCCCTCGCCTGCCGCCTCCACCCATTCCTCACCCGCCTGCCCACCCTCCGCCCGCCCCTGGTCCTGCTGTGGCGAGCGACCTCTGGCAGTTCCCGTCTGCGCGGGTCTGGGTGGGTTTCGGTAGGCGGTCGACTGAGGATGCTGACCAAGAAGAGCGCCCATGGGCGGTGGCGAGGCGTCGCGCTGACGCTCGTCGGCGATATACCTCTCCATGACCACCTCGCGGCGTTGCGCTCGAGCTGCTCGGTGACAAGGTGATCCGCACTCTGCGGACACCTGTACGGCGAGGGGTCCCCGAACGGGGGAAACTGCCAGAGGTGGTCGGCCACAGCAGGACCGGGGGCGGTGGGTGGGCAGGCGGGCTTGTGAAGGAGCCTCGGGTCAGCGGTGGGGGCCGCAGCTGCCTCGGACGATGAGTTCGGTCGGGAGCACCACGCTGCGGGGTTTGCGGGTGCCCGCTCGCAACACCAGCTCCGCCGCCCTGTACCCGATGTCATGCCCGGGTTGGGCGATCACGGTCAACGGGGGAGAGCAGAGTTCCGCCCACGGGACGTCGTCGTACATGATCAAGGAGACGTCCTGCGGTACGCGCAGGTCCAGTTCTCTGGCGGCCAACACTGCGGCTTCGCCCAAGACGTTTCCGCCTGCCAATACGGCCGTCAGGTCGGGGCGGGTTTGGAAGAGGCCAGACGCGGCGGCGTACGCCGAGTCCCGGCTGCCGTCCGAGAAGACGATCAGCTCCTCGTCCACCGACGCCACTGTCTCCCTGAAGGCGGCCACCCGGCGCGGGTTCGCGGGGCCGCCCAGATAGGCGATGCGCCGGTGACCCAGCGCGCGCAGGTACTGCACCGCCGTACGGACACCTGATCGGTCGTCGGCCAGCACAGACGGCACGTCCAGCCGCGCGGCCTGCCGTACAGGACGAAGACCGTCCAACGCCTGCAGATCGTCCAAAGGGGTCCCGGCGGGCTCGGGCGAGATCAACGGGAGGCGGTCGGCGAAGACGACGGTCATGTCGGCGCGCAACGCGGGCCCCCACGTGTCCGCGCCACCCGACGGCACGGCGATGAGGCGGTCGACGCTCTGCTCCAGCAGCATCCCGATCGCCTCCGTCTCCTGCTCCGGGTCGTCGGCGGTGGATCCGAGAAGCACCGGTTCCCCCGCCGACCTGGCGCACGCGAGCACACCTTCGGCCAGCTGCCCGTAGAACGTGTCGGTCAAGTCAGGCACCAGCAGCCCGATGCCGCCGGTACGGCGCTGCCGCAGGTTGCGCCCGAGCGCGCTGGGCCGGTAGTCGAGCTGCGCCGCCACAGCCAGCACGCGCTCGCGGGTGGCCGCGCTGGCCGAGCCGCCCGACAGGACCCTGGACACGGTCGCGACGCCCACGCCTGCGGCCTCGGCCACGTCCTTGATGGTCGCCCTGTTCATGGAAACGATTCCATCATGCATTCCACGAGCGAACCAGCTCGAACCGATAACACCCAGGCACTCTTGACAGGGATGTCCGTTTCGGGTGAGATGCATGAAAACGTATCCACGTAAGTGGGAACCCCCGCAAAGATCCGGGCCCCTCGCCCGGGAGCGCGAAGGAATGTCATGGCATCCATCGTTCTGAGTAACGTCGACAAGATCTACGCCGGTGGCGTGAAGGCTGTGAACGGGCTCAACCTTGAGATCAAGGATGGCGAGTTCATGGTGCTGGTCGGCCCCTCCGGTTGCGGCAAGTCGACCGCACTCCGGATGATCGCCGGCCTTGAGGACATCTCGGGCGGCGAGATCTCCATCGGCGACAAGGTGGTCAACCACCTTCCGCCCAAGGACCGCGACATCGCGATGGTCTTCCAGAACTACGCGCTGTACCCGCACATGACGGTCGAGGAGAACCTCGCCTTCGGCCTCAAGCTCCGCAAGATGCCGAAGCCGGAGATCCAGAAGCGCGTCGGCGAGGCCGCCAAGATGCTCGGCCTCGAGAGCTACCTCAAGCGCAAGCCGGCCGCCCTGTCCGGTGGTCAGCGCCAGCGTGTCGCCATGGGCCGCGCCATCGTGCGTGAGCCGCAGGCCTTCCTCATGGACGAGCCGCTGTCCAACCTGGACGCCAAGCTCCGCGTCTCGATGCGCGCCTCGCTGAACACGCTGCACGAGCGCCTCGGTGTCACCACGGTCTACGTCACCCACGACCAGGTCGAGGCCATGACCCTCGGCGACCGCGTCTGCGTCCTGCGCGACGGTCTGCTGCAGCAGGTCGACACCCCGCAGAACCTGTTCGACAAGCCGGTCAACCTGTTCGTCGCCGGCTTCATGGGTTCGCCCTCGATGAACTTCGTCACCGCCGAGCTCGTCCGCGACGGCGGCGCCGCCGTGACGTTCGCCGACATCAAGCTGAACATCCCCGAGTCGACCTTCAGCGAGAAGCCCGGCCTCGACCAGTACATCGGCAAGAAGATCATCCTCGGCATCCGTCCCTCGGACTTCGAGGACTCCACCGCCGCGGGCCAGCACGCCAACGGCTGGGCCACGCTGCCCGTCAAGGCCGAGGTCACCGAGGAGCTGGGCTCCGAGATCAACGTGCTGTTCCTGATCGACGCCCCGCCGGTCGAGCACGCCGACACCGCCGCGGCCGCGGACACCGAGGACGACGAGGCGGCCCTGCCGCTGGTGGGCGACAAGTCCCTGTGGACCGCCCGCGTCAACGCCCGCAGCCACGTGCGCCCCGGCCAGAACATCGAGCTGGTCATCGACACGCACAACCTGCACTTCTTCGACCCGGCGTCCGGTCTGGCCATCGGCCACGAGGCCAACATCGGTCGCTAACCGGACCGCGTTCCTACGCGTCCGTCCGAGCCCCTCACCGCGACCCCCTCCCGCGGTGGGGGGCTCTTCACATCTGGCGCAGGACGCTGATGACGATCTCCCGGCTGTCCTTGGACAGGAACTCGCTCGACATCCGCTCCTGGACCTGCAGGACCCCGCCGTCGTGCAGCCGGATCTCGGCGCGCAACGGGATCTCGCGCGTGACGCTCGCCTCCGCGATCTCCTCGTAGGGGATGAACCGGTGGTTGGCCGCCAGCCAGTCCGCGGACGCCTGCCCGACGAGCGCCTCCAGCCTGCGCTGCCCGTCGTCGGCCGAGCCCGGGTTCGCGATGAGCACGAAACCCTCGGTCAGCGCGAGGAGATCGTGCTCCGTACCGTCGACCTTCACGTTGGCGGCGCCCGCCATCACCGACGACCCGGCCGCGGTGCGCGACTGCTCGGCCAGCTCGGCCGCGTGCGGGTCGACACCCAGCTCCAGCAGTTTCGCCCGCGCCTTGGCCACGCCGCCCGGCGCGACCGCGAGCGCCGCGGCGACCTCCAGCTCCTCGCCGATCGGCGGGACGAGCGTCGCGGGGCCCGACCACGAGAGCTGGAACGCCGTCGCGCCCGAGCGCACCGCCGCCAGCACCATCAGCGTCTCCACCTGATCGGCGAACAACGCCTCCACCTCGCGCCTCGTGGCCGTCCTGTGGAACGGCTGCGCCAGTTCGGCCAGCCGTCCCGCCTCGATCGCGTCGAGCACGTCGGACAGCGTGAGCCGCTCGTGCCCGGTGACCCGCCTGATCGCGCGGAAGACGACGTCGCCGTCGCGCTGCAGGTCGGCGGCGAGCGCGGCGGGGATGAACGCGGCCCACGGCAGCACCGTGCGACCGTCGAGGTCGAACAGCAGGTCCTGGATCGCCCTGCCCGCCTCGGCCAGGTCGGGAACGAGGGCGGCGGCCGGCCGGTCGTCGGGCGCGGCGCCCGGGTCGGGCAGCGCGTCCATCGCGGCGACCCGCACGGCGGTGGGCGGGTGGGTGTCCCAGATCGAGGCCACCTCCTCGTCCGGCTCGGCGCGCAACGCCTCCAGCTCCGAGGCGCGTGCGTGCACCATGGCGGCGAAACCGGCGAAGACGTCATCTGGTGCGTACCCGAGCTCCCAGCCCGTCGAGACGTAGGCGTCGTGGAAGAACTCCCAGGCCGCGTCGAGGACGGGCAGCTCCAGCATCACGCTGCGCGCCGCGGTACGGCCGGCCAGCCGTACGGACGCCTCGTCCGCCTGGAGTTCCTGGCGGCGGGAGACCGCGTTGTCGGCGAGCAGGTAGAGCCTGGCGTAGCCCTTGAACACCCAGCCCACGGGGTTGTACGGGCCGATCCTGGACAGGGTGCCGCCGATCGCGAGCCTGCCGCGGTAGGCGACCTCGCCGAGCCTGGTGTGGCTGTGGGAGTAGTGGCCGAGCTCGTGCGCCAGCACCGCGCGGAGCTGGCCGACGGTGAGCGTGTGCAGCAGCGGGAGGCCGATGTACATGATCCGGTGGCCGCCGACCAGGCCGAACAGCTTGGCGTCCTCGGAGACGGCCGCGTTGACCTCGGGGACGAGGCGGATCTCGTCCGGGGGCCTGGTGCCGATCTCGGTGGCCAGGTCGGTGACCGTACGCCACAGGTCGGGCTCGCGGGCGGCGGTCACGGGCAGGCCCTCGGGGGGTTCCGGCCTGGCGCGGAGCGCCTTCCACAGGGCGCCGCCGGCGCCGCCGACCACGGCGAGGACCAGGGGGACCATCAGCTTGACCGCGATCACGCCGGTGGTCAGGGTGGCGATGAGCACGCCCGCCCAGACGGCGCCGCCGAGAATGGCGAGCGCGACGACGAAGAAACCGGCGAGCAGGGTCAGGGAAATGGCGGCGCGCATGGGGGGGGGTCGTCCGTTCGTATGTCGAAATATCGCGACAAACTTACAGACGGGCGGATTGTTTGTCCCCTCGGTTTTATCGGCGGCTCAGCCTGCGGTTGACCGCCTGCTGGACGCTGGACGGCACGAGCTGGCCGACGGCGACGATCGCCTTGTAAAGGGCGCCGGGTACGCTGGCGGCCTTGCCCATCGCCAGGTCGCGCATCGCCGTTTTGGCGACGTCGTCGGCGTTGAGCCACAGAAACTCCGGAATGCCGGACATATCCATGGATGCGCGCTCGTGGAACTCCGTGTGCACGAAACCGGGGCACAACGCCATCACCTTGACGCGCGGGTTCTTCATCTCCGAGGCGACGGCCTCGCTGAAGCTGAGCACCCACGACTTCGACGCGCCGTAGGTGCCGCGGTTGAAGTAGGCGGCCACCGAGGCGACGTTGATGATCCCGCCCCGCCCGCGCGCCTCGATCACCGGCAGCGCGGCCAGCGTGAGCCGCAGCACCGCCTCGCAGTGGACCTTGAGCATCGCCAGCTCGTCCTCCAGCGGGACGGTCAGGAACGCCTTCTCGTGGGCGAACCCGGCGTTGTTCACCAGGAGGTCGACGCCGTCCGCGATGCGCGCCTCGACGCGCTCCAGTCCCTGGTTCGTGGCCAGGTCGGCGGGGAGGATCTCGACGGCCACGCCGTACCGGAGCTTGAGCGTGCCGGCCGACGAGGCGAGCCTGCTCTCGTCGCGGGCCACGAGGACGAGCGAGAAGCCGTCGGCGGCCAGCCGGCGGGCGAAGGCAGCGCCGATGCCGGCGGTGGCGCCGGTGATGAGTGCGGTAGGCATGTCCGCAGCTTGCCATACGGGGTGGGGGTGGCGAGACTGGCGACATGATCATCTTATCGAAGCTGTGCGCGGTGGTGGTGCTGTTGTTGACCTCCCTGGTCGGTTCGCCTGCCTACGACACGGCGATCAAGGAGACGGCCTGGGTGGAGCTCGACGTCGACCTGGACCGGGACGGCCACAAGGACCGCCTCGCCGCGGACATCATCCGTCCTTCCTCGGCGGGCCGGGTGCCCGTGCTGATGGACATCAGCCCTTATTACGCTTGCTGCGGACGTGGCAACGAGGCGCAGAAGAAGACCTACGACGCCGACGGCAAGCCCGTCGCCTTTCCCCTTTATTACGACAACTACTTCGTGCCGAGGGGCTATGCCGTACTCCTGGTGGACATGTCCGGCACCAACCGGTCCACCGGCTGTATGGACGACGGTGGTCCGTACGATCTCGCTGCCGGGGCGCAGGTGATCAAGTGGCTGAACGGCAAGGCGCGTGCGTTTTCCGCTCCCTTCGGCGGAACGCCGGTCTCTTCCGGCTGGTCCACTGGAAACGTCGGCATCTGGGGTAAGTCGCACGACGGGTGGTTGGCCAACGGCATCGCCACCACCGGGGTGGAGGGGTTGAAGGCGGTCGTTTCGATCGCCGGGGTCACCGATATTTACCAGACTTATAACGACAACGGCGCGTGGGTCGGGACCTATGAGGGCGGGCCGCCGCTGTACAACGAGCGGGCGCAGAAGCTGTGCAAGCCTCTGGAGGCGGAGCTGGCCAGGCAGAAGGGGACCAGTGGTGACTGGAACCGGTACTGGCAGGAGCGTCATTACCCGAGCAAGGCGTCGTCCGTACGGGCTGCGGTGTTCGCCACGCAGGGGTTCAACGACCTCGCGGTGAAGCCGACGAACTTCTCGCAGTGGTGGGAGGCTTTGCGCGTGCCGCGTAAGGCGTGGCTTTTCCAGGGTGGGCACGCGGACCCGTTCGACCTGCGCAGGGCTGACTATGTGGAGACCGTGGGACGGTGGTTCGACAGGTGGCTCCTGGGTGTACCGAACGGGGTGGAACGCGAGCCGGCCGTGAAGATCGAGCACGCCGTGGACGAGTGGCGCGACGAACCCACCTGGCCTGCCCCCGGAAATTTCCGCACATGGTGGCCCAAATCCGACGGCACCCTCTCCGGAACCCCCTCGCCCGGCACAACGACCTTCCAGGACGACCCGTCGGTGGGACGCTTCGAATGGCTCAGCGATGACTCACTGGCTCGCGTCCTCTACACCTCCCCACCCCTGACCACTGACACCCGCCTGTCCGGGGTCGGTACGGTGACCGTCACCATGAAGTCCTCAACCCCGGTCGCGCGGGTGGGCGTCTTGGTGGTGGACTACGGCCCCGCCGTGATCCGTAATGTGGACTTCACCGGCAAGGTCGGCATCAGGAACCTGGACACCCGTTCGTGCTGGGGTTCCAGCAGCGACGTGGACAGCGCCTGCTACCTGGACACGGTGCCCGACACCGTGTCCGTGGACCGGGAGATCGTCTCCGTAGCCTGGGCCGACCTGGGCCATTACGCCAGCCGCCGCCACCAGGTGCCGCTGAGGGCGGATCGTTATTACACGATGCGCTTCGACCTGTCACCACTGGACCACATCGTCCCGGCAGGCCACCGTCTGGGCTTGATCATCGGCGGAACCGACTACTGGGAGTTCTTGACCCCAGGCGACCGCCCAACCCTGACCGTCAACCTCTCCCAAACCTCCCTAACCCTCCCCACAGCCCACTAACCCACCCAGGCCTCCAACCCGGGGCCCCACATCTCTTGGACCACAGCACCAGGCCCACACTCGCTGGGTCACAGCGGCGGGCCCGCACTCCTCGGGCCCGCCGCCCCGAGCCCCACCACCTTGGGCCCCACCTTCGACCTGGACGCCCTACCACCGCCTCGTGCCCACACCTGTCGGGCCACAACCTCAGGGCCCGCGCTCCTCAGGCCCGCTGCCCGAGCCCGCCGCCATCAGGCACCACTGCCGCCTCGGGCTCGTACCCGGCACTCCCTGGGCCAGCGCTCCGAGGGCCCTGCGGCCTCAGGCCTCACCGCCTCAGGCCCCACCGCCTCAGGCCCAGCACTTGGGCTCAACCGCCACCTGGCACACCGCCCCCACTCGTGTTCCAAGCCGTAGGGGACGGTTGCCCTCAGAACGGCTCGCTCGTCCTCCCACAAGCCGCCGCCCGCCCCCAGGCTGAGCAGCACCCCCTCAAGCGACGGCCCAGGGCCCGGCCCCCCGCTACACCGTACGGTCACCATCGGTCTGCCAACCCAACACCCCCAGCGACAAAGAGCAGCCCAGCGACAACGAACGTGACGACCTGCACCCACCCCCAGCCACCGAGACTCAGCAGGCTGAGCGGATGGACACGCGGATTGAACCCGGGCCGCGTGTAGTCCTGGACAAGCACAGCCCCCAGAAAGAACGGCCCAGCCACCGCCCCACACCGAAGCAGGTTACGTAACACCAACGCCTCCTTAGCATTGCTAAGGCGATGCTCCCTTAGCAGCGCTAAGCTGTCAACCACCCCCCTTAGCACCGCTAAGCACCCAACCAAACCCCCACGCCACCGCCCCCAAGCCCGCCCCCAAGCCCACCGGCCATCCGGCCGATCAGCCATACGGTCCATCAGCGATACGACCGCTCGGCCATACGACCGCTCGGCCATACGACCGCTCGGCCATACGACCGCTCGGCCATACGGCCGTTAGGCCTTACGGTCCATCGGCCACGCAGTCCGCCATCCAGGCCGCCCGCCGCTCGCGCGTTCCGCCGCCCACGCGCTGCGGCCGCCGTCTGCGTGGCCCGAGACGCCCACTGTCTGGGCGGTCCGTCGCCAACACGGTCCGTCACTCGCGCTGCCCGCACGGCCCACCTGGCTGCCCGCGGCCCACACTGTCGGCCGCGTCCGCCGCCTGCGCAGTCCGGTGCCCGATGACCGGTGCCCGGTGCGATGTGTGAGCTTGCGGTGCCCGGTGTGTGCTCGTGGTGCGTGGTGTGCGCTCGCGGTCATGGCGTGCGTTAGGGGCCGCCCCAGCGGCCCGCCTCGCTGCCATCGCCCGCCAGCGCAAGCGCCCACATCCACTCTCCCGCGCTCCAGTAGGGGTCCAAGCCGCAGGCGCCAACCACGCGCGCCCCAGCAGCACTGGCTGCTGGGGTGGGTTTAGCGGCGCTAAGGTGGCGGGGATGGGTGAGAACAAGAGGCCGGGGCTTTCCAGGCACATGCTGATCGAGACGGCGCTTCGGTTGCTTGACGAGGTGGGGCTCGAGGGGCTCACCGTGCGCCGGTTGGCCACCGAGCTGGGGGTGCAGTCCCCGGCGCTCTACTGGCACATCCGGACCAAGCAGGAACTGCTGGACGGTATGGCCGACGAGATCGTCCTCGCGGCAGGTATGGGGCCGCCGCGGGAGGGGGAGAGCTGGCAGGAATGGCTCATGCGGCGGGCGCACGCCTACCGCGGGTCGTTGCTGGCGCATCGGGACGGGGCTCGGGTGGTGGCCAATGCGGCGAGCCTCAGTCCTGAGACTGTCCGGTTGTTCAATGAGGAGTTGGACGCGTTGGTGGGGCGGGGGTTCACGCCTGTGCTGGCGTTGCGGACCATTGCTGCGCTCACGAGGTACATCAATGGGTTCGTGTTGCAGGAGCAGTCGGAGCGGCTCGACTCCGGGATCGCGCCGGAGCGGCTGGGGGCGACGTTGCTGGCGGCGCTGGTCGAAGGGGGGGATCCGTTGGGGCTGGAGGCGTTCGACCATGGGTTGCGGGCGCTGATCGACGGGACTTCGGTGGCGTTGAGGGGGAGTGATCCGTCCTGACGGGCGGTGGGGGCTCATCGGGTCGCAACCCTCGGGTGCGTGGTGAGGTCTACGACGTATACGCAGGGTCGTTCACGTGAGCGCGGAGGAAGAGCGTCTGGTTGAGGGCGTGCCAAAGGGGAGAGAAGGCGCCCACAGCGAGGTAAAAGGCGAAGTCGGGGTGCGGCAACAGTAGGGGTGGGCTGGGGTCGCCGGGGCGGTGCTGTTAGGGGGTGGGCGGCGTAACATGCCCTGATGGGCAACCTTCCTGCCGAGGTGACAAGCTTCGTCGGGCGCCAGCGAGACCAAGAAGCCATCACCACCCTCCTCCAATCCACCCGCCTCATCACCCTCACCGGCGTAGGCGGCGTAGGCAAGACCAGGCTCGCCGTACGAGCCGCCAGAGCCACCGAGCAACTCTTCCCCGACGGCGCCTGGCTGGTGGAGCTCTCCTCCCTCCAGGACCCCGCGCTCCTCGGCCACACCGTCAGCGCCGCCCTCCGCGTAGCCGACCAGGCCGCCCGCCCCCAGACGGAGGTGCTGGCCGAATACCTGCATGACCGCGAGCTCCTCCTCATCCTCGACACCTGCGAGCACCTGGTCGACGCCTGCGCCGACCTCACCGAGACGATCCTGCGCGCCGCCCCCGGGGTGACCGTCATGACCACGACGAGGCATCCCCTCGGCGTCCCTGGCGAGGCCTGCTGGGTGGTGGAACCGCTGGAGGCGGTCGACGCGGTGACCCTGTTCACCGAGCGAGCCGAGGCCAGCGCGGCCGGTTTCGTCGCCACGCCCGACGTGGTCCGCCTGTGCGAGTGGCTCGACGGCATCCCGCTGGCGATCGAGCTGGCTGCCGTACGGCTCCGCTCCCTGTCGGTGGCGCAGATCCTGGACCGGTTCGGTGACCGGTTCCGCCTCCTGTCCGGCGGCAGCCGTACCAGACTGGCCCGTCATCAGACGTTGCGCACGGCGGTCGGCTGGAGTCACGAGCTGTGCGGGCCGCTGGAGCGGCTGATGTGGGCGCGGTTGTCGGTGTTCTGTGGCGGTTTCGACCTGGAGGCGGCGCAGGCGGTGTGCGCCGAGCTGGACCCGTCGGCGGGGATCGACGCCATGCTCGTGGAGGAGCTGCTGGCCGGTCTGCTGGAAAAGTCCGTTGTACGGCGGAGCCGCGACGGCAGGTACGCCATGCTCGACACGGTCCGCGAGTACGGCGCCGACTGGCTGGTCAGGCTGGATGAGCGCGACGCGGTGCGGCGCCGCCACCGCGACCACTTCCTGGGCCTGGCCAGGCAGTTCGACGCCGAGTGGTTCGGCCCAGACCAGGTCGCCTGGCACTCCAGGATGACCAGGGAACTGCCCAACCTGCGCGCCGCCCTCGACTTCTGCTTCGGCTCCAGCGCCGAGCACGCGGTCGGGCTCGATCTGGCCGGACGGCTGGCCTACTTCTGGATGGCGGGCGGCGTCGTCTCGGAGGGCAGGCATCATCTGAAGCGGGCGCTCGCCCACAACCCCCGTCCCGGACCGCAGCGAAACAGGGCATTGTGGGCATGCTCCTGGCTTAGCAACGTTCAGGAGGACCTCGACGAGGCCAACGACCTGGCCACCGAGTGCATGGTGGAGGCGCAGGCCGTCGGCGACGCGGAGGCGGCGGGCTGGGCGATGGCCGTGTGCGCGATCACCGGCATCTACCGCGGCCAGATCAGCGAGGCGCTCGCCCTCTACTCGCGCGCCGAGGCGATCCACGCGCCGGGCGCCGGGCTCGCCTACACGCTTGTCGGCCAGGCCTTCACCCTCAGCAGCCTCGGCAGGCCCGAGGAAGCCCTGCGCTGCCTCGAACGGCTGCGCACGATGTGCGCCGAGGAGGGGGAGGTGTGGCTGGGCTCGTTCGGCGACTGGATCCGCGCGCTGATCGAGCTGGGGCTGGGCAACGCGGCAGCCGCCGACCGGTTCGGCCGCGACAGCCTGCGCGTCAAGCACCTGCTCAGCGACAGCATCGGGGTGGCGCTGGTGGTCGCGACGCTGGCCGGAGCGGCCGCCGGGCTGGGCGACCCGGAGCGCACCGCCCGCCTGCTGGGCATCGTGGCGCTGGTGGAGCACACCTTCGGCCTGCGGCTGTCCGTCGCCCACCTCAGCGTGATCAGGGAGAACGCGGAACGGGAGGCGCGGCTGCGGCTGGGGGACGAGACGTTCGACACCGTCTTCGCGGAGAGCAGATGCCGGGACCTCGACGAGGCCCTGTGCTACGCGCTCACCGGGGTCTAACAGGTCGTGTCGGTCGCGGGGAGCCTGCCGGTGACCAGGTAGCGGTTGACTGCCGTGTCGATGCAGGCGTTGCGCGGTGCGAACAGCCCGCCGTACACCGTGTGCCGGAAAGCCCCGCGCAGCGTCACCATCCGCGAGCCGGTCAGCGCCCGGTGCGCGGAAAGCTGGCCCGGGTACGGCGCGCCGGGGTCGCCGGTGGCGCCGACCATGAGCACGGGTACGGCGTTGCCGACCCGCACCGGCGGCTCGGCCGGGGCGACCGGCCAGAACGAGCAGGGCGTCAGGTTGCGCAGCAGCGGTCCGAACAGCGCCTCGTCGGTGCGGTGCGCCTGGATGTCGCGGTAATAGGTCTCCGGGTCCCGGGACGCCGCCCGGTCGGCGCACATGATCGCGGTCTGCGCGCTGGCCGCTCCGCCCGCGTCCGGCGCAGACATCCCGCTCAGCACCTGCTCCAGGACCGGCGTGAGCTTGACGTCCCGCCCGAGTGCGGCGTCACGCAGCACCCGGACGTCGGCGGAGAAGCTGGAGTACGCCGCGTCGTCGTCCCCCGCCGTGACCGAGAACAGGATCAACGGGAGCATCCGGGCGTCCACCTGGAACCGGCCCACCTTGAACGGCCCGCGGTCGATCGACCGCACCGTGGCCAGGACCTCTTCCGTGGTGTCGCCCAGTTTCTGGTGGTTTCGCGCCGCCCATCGCGCCCAGTTGCGCAGCGCGCCGTTCACCGCCGGGCCCTGGGTGCGCGACAGGTCGGGGCCGAACAGCGCCGGGTCGACCACGCTGTCCAGCACCACCCGGTCGGCGCGGCGCGGGAAGAGCTGCAGGTAGAGGGCGCCCAGGTAGGTGCCGTAGGAGGAGCCGAGGTAGGACAGCCGCGACTCGCCGAGCGCGGCCCTGATCGTGTCCATGTCCCGCGCGGTGTTGGCGGTGGAGGCGTGGGGGAGGACGCTCTTGTGTACGGCGCAGCGGGACGCGAGGTCCTTGGCCAGCGCCACGCCCTGGTCGAACGTGCGCCGGTCGTGACCGGCAGAGCCGACGAAGCCGGTGGGCCAGCGGCAGTCCAGTTGCTGGCTGCTGCCGACGAAGCGGGGGTCCATGCCGATCAGGTCGTAGCGGGCGGCGACGGCGGGGGCTGCTTTGGCGACCAGCGGGGTGAGGGTTCTCGCTGGGACGCCTGGGCCGCCGGGGTTGTAGAGCAGGACGCCACGTCTGTGTTTGGGGTCGGTCGCTTTGAGGCGCGAGATCGCGATCTTGATGGTTTTGCCGGTTGGGTGGGTGTAGTCGAGGGGCACGGTGATCTCGGCGCAGTCCGCTTTGGCCGCTTGGAGCTGCTCATCATCACACCCATGCCACCCGACCGCCTGCCCCGCTGTATGGGTCACGGAGGTCGCTCCGCGGGTCGCGGGGGTTGCTCCGAGAGGCGCGGTGGTTGTCTCGGCGGTCACGGCCGCTGCCCCGAGGGGCGCGAAAGTTGCCCCCCGTGTTGTGGGGGTTGCGCCGAGGGGCGCGGAGGTCGCTCCCCGCGTCGTGGGCATCGGCCCGTGGGCCGTAGGCGTCGCTGCGTGGGTCGTTCCGCGTGTCGCGGGCGTTGCCTCTTGGGCGACAGACGCTGCCCAGAGGGTCGCGGAGATGGCTCCGCGTGTTGCAGGCATCGCCCCGTGGGTCGCAGGCGTCGTTCCGCGCGTTGCGGGCTCGGCCTCTTGGGTGGCGGCAGACGCTACCCCGTGGGCCGCAGGCGTCGCTTCGCGTGTTGTGGGCGTTGCTGCGTGGGGTGTGGGGGTTGTGTCTGTGGGCGGTGCGGTGGGTTGGGTGCTGCCCAGTAGTACTGCTCCGGCGATGATCAGCTTGCCTGGAAGCATCGAGAAGTCCTCCTCCGATAGGTAGGACCACGAAGCTAGTCATTCCTCCCGGCGCGGCGCGTCAGCTCCCGGTCGGCTTTCCCGCCGCCTCGCTCGCGGCCCGCCGTACCCTGTCTGACCTGCACGTACGGCATCAGCCGTACGACTGGGGGATGACTTTCGCGCAGTCATTCCCTCGCGCCGATTAGGTTGGGCGCCATGAAGCGGACGGGGTGGGACGCGGTGCTGGCGGCTGGGGTCCTGGTGGCCGGGTTGGGGTTGAACGGTCAGGTCTATCCCGGTCCGTCGCCGCTCTACCTGCATGTCGCTCTCGCGCTGCCGCTCGTCTGGCGGCGGCGCGCCCCCGTGGCCGTTCTCTGCGCCATCTCCGTCGTGGCCTTCGCGCAGTGGGTCGCCGACGTGCAGTTGGTCACCGACGTGGCGTTGCTGGTCGCGCTCTATACAGTCGCCGCGCGCACCACCTGGCGGCGTACGCTCCTGGCTGCTGCGGTCGTCGAGGTGGGGGTGGTGCTGGCGTCCCTGCGGTGGGCGTTGCCGACCGGGAGTCTGGTCAACTCGCTCGTCTTCCTGACCGCGATGGTCGTCGCCGCCGTCGCCACGGGGACCAACATGCGCCTGCGCCGGGCCCATCTGGCCAGGCTGAAGGACGAGCGTGACCAGCGGGCGATGCTGGCTGTGGCGGGGGAGCGGGCGCGTATCGCCCGGGAAATGCATGACATCGTCACCCATAACCTGTCCGTCATGGTCGCCCTCGCGGACGCCGCCGTCATCGCCCAGCCCCGCGCCCCTGACCGCGCCACCGCCGCCATGACCCAGATCGCCGAAACGGGCCGCCAGGCACTGACCGACATGCACCACACCCTGGGTGCCCTCCGCACCCCTGACGCCCCACCGCCATCCACCACCCACATCTCGGCCGCCTCACGATCCGCCACCCACATCTCGACCGCCTCACCACCCGCCACCCACTCCCAGGCCACGTCACCACGCGACACTCCGGACCTCCGCCCCAAGGTCGTCTCGCCACTCGATCCCTCTGACCAGCGCGAGGCACCTCATGCCCTCGACCTCCTGTCCACGCCGCCACACGCAGGCCCGGGGAGGCCACGAGCAGGCTTGGCGATGTCGCAGGAAGATCCCGCAAGGCCACAAGCAAGCCCGCCGAGGTCACACGCACGCCCCGCAATGCCACACGCACGTCCTGCAAGCTCACACGAAAGCCCGCCGACGCCACACGCGGGCTCCCCGGTGCCGCACGTGGCCTTTGCGACCGAGTGCGACGCCCCCGCGGAGCGGCACCCCCTGCCGGGGCTCGCCGAGCTGGACGCGTTGGTCGCGCAGATGGACGCCGCAGGCCTCCCGACCAGCCTCGACGTGACCGGAAACCCCGACCACACCACGGCCGGACTCCAGCTGACCATCTACCGCCTAACCCAAGAAGCCCTCACCAACACCCTCAAACACGCCCCACCAGGCTCCCGAGCCACCGTAGCCATCCACTGCGCCCCGGAAACGGTCACCGTACAGATCACCGACCACCCCACGTCAGGGCACCACGCCTCCAGGCACGGCATCCTCGGCATGCGGGAACGCGCCGCCGCCTACGGCGGAACCCTCGAGGCGGGCCCCCTCCCGGGCCACGGCTGGCGAGTCGCGGCCACCCTCCACCCAGAGGCAGTCCGGTGACGATCAGAGTGCTCCTGGCCGACGACGAGCCGCTCCTGCGCATGGCCTTCTCCATGGTCCTCGAAGCCCAGCCCGACATGGAAGCCGTAGGCGAAGCAGCCGATGGCGCGGAAGCCGTACGGCTGGCAAGACGCCTCCGCCCCGACGTGGTCCTCATGGACGTCCGCATGCCGGGCACGGACGGCATCCAGGCCACGGAAAAGATCCTCCGCGACCGCCGCCAGACCAGGGTCCTCATCCTCACCACCTTCGACCTCGACGAGTACGCCTTCGCCGCCCTCCGCGCAGGAGCCTCCGGCTTCTTGCTGAAGAACGCCAGACCCGACGAGCTCCTGGCCGCGATCAGGAACGTCGCGGCGGGCGAGGCCGCCCTGTCGCCCCGCATCACCCGCCACATGCTGGACACCTTCGCCCACCAGCTGGGACCGCCCCCGGAAGAGGACCCCCGCCTGCACCGGCTGACCCCGCGCGAGCTGGACGTCCTCGTCGAAGTCGGCCGGGGCCTGTCCAACGCGGAGATCGCCGCGGCTCTGCACCTCGCGGAGGCGACCGTGAAGACCCACCTCGGACGCGTCCTGACCAAGCTGGAGCTGCGCGACCGCGTCCAGGCCGTCGTTTTCGCCCACCAGAACAGGCTTGTGTCCCACGAAGATCGGCGAGAATGAACCGATGTCTCTATGGCGAAACAGGAACTACACCATCTTCCTCGCGATTCAGGCGCTGTCCGTCGCGGGTGACTCCTTCTCCTTGATCGCCATCCCGCTGCTGGTCCTGCATGAGACCGGGTCCGTCGTCCAGATGGGCGTGTTGACCGGCGCGGCTGGCGTTGCCTCCCTTCTCACCGGAACGTTCGCCGGCGTGATCGCCGACCGCCTCGACAGGAAACGCCTCCTGATCGTCTGCGACCTCGCCAGAGCCGTCCTTTACGGGATGGTCCCGCTGGTGTGGATCCTTTCGCCGCAGATCTGGCTCCTGTACGTGGTCGTCCCGCTCGGCGCGGCCGTAGGCATGATCTTCCAGGTCACCTACGTCACCGTGGTCCCGAGCCTGGTGGAGAAGGAGCAGCTCACCCAGGCCAACGGCCGCCTCTACGCGGTCTACTCCGCGGCCGGGGTCGGCGGGCCCGCGCTGGCCGGTCTCGCCTCGCAGCTGTACGGCCCGGCCGTGGCGCTGGGCATCGACGCGGTGAGCTTCGTGATCTCCGCCGTGGGCCTGTACTTCGTCCGCATCCGCGCCACCGAGGAGGCCGCGAAGGCGGTGGATCGGGGCGGTTTCTTTGACGGCGCCCGGTTTCTGTGGCGGCACCCGGTGCTCCGTACGCTGACGATCTTGTTGACGTTCTACATCTTCCTCACCACCGGCCTGGACGACATCGTCATCTACTACCTCAAGCACGACCTCGGCCAGAACGACGACGCCGTGGGGGTGGTCCTGGCGTGCGCGGCGCTCGGGTCGGTGGCCGGGGCGGCGGTGGTGGCAACCGTACGCAAGAAGCTCGGCTTCGGCGCGACCTGGATCGCGGCCATCGCGCTGTCGGGCCTCGCGATCGCCGGCGTCGGCCTGGCACCGGGGGCGGTGGGCATCGCGGCGGCGATGACCGGTTTCCTGTTCTCCGGGGCGATCGGGGGGATCTGCTCGCAGTCGCTACGGCAGGAGGTCACGCCGAGCCACCTGCTGGGGCGCGTCACGTCGGCGTTCTGGACCATCCACTACGCGCTCGGCCCGGTGGGCGCGGCGGTCCTTACGCTGGCGGTGGCGGGGTACGGCGTGCCGGCCGTGGCCGCGGCGGCGGGGTCGGGCATCCTGCTGATCGCCCTGGCCGGCACCCTGACCCCCGTCAGACGCCCCCACCCGGAAACCATCACCCCGGCCGAGGGCACATAACCCCTACCGAAAGAGACGAGTAGAACGCCGCCCCCGCGCATGGCCGCCCCCGCGCATGGCCGCCCCTGCGCATGGCTGGCCCTGAGCGTGGCTGGCCCCTGAGCGCGGTGACCAGCGAGCTCGACGGGAGCGCGAGGACCGGCGAGCGCGCCAAGAGATGCGACATACGGGTAGGGCGGAGCAATCGCGCCGCCATCGGGCACGCCGTCACCCGCCTTGCAACGCGCCTCTCACGGACCGGTGCCCGCGCCACCCACGCGCCTGTGCCCGCGCCACCCACGCGTCTGTGCTCGCCAGGAGCCGGTGCCCGCAGGGGGCGGTGTCCGCGCCACCGGGGCCGGGGGCAAGCGGACGCGTCGGGCACCCGGGGTTTCACCGCTGCCCGAAGTAGGTGGTTGATCACGGTGGGCGATCCATTGACACCCCCTCCAACGCGGTTTAGCTTAACGGGAAATCGATTTCTAGCAAACGATTTCCCGCGGAGGCCCAAGCGATGGCGCGCATCGGACTGCTGGCAATGTCGGACGGGCGGGACTTCGTCGCCCGCGATCTCGTCACCCACATCACCACCGCCAACGAGGCCCTGGCGCAGGCCCTTCGCAAGGACGGCCACGAGGTGATCATCGCCCCAGAGATCGTGTGGACCAACGACCTGGCCACCAGCCAGGCCCGCTGGATGGCCGACCAGCGCCCCGACCTGACGATCTTCAACTACGCCGTCTGGGCGTTCCCGCACTTCACCATGCTGGCCGCGGAAGCCACCCGCGGCCCGTTGCTGCTCATGGCGAACATCGACCCCGCCCAGCCGGGCATGGTCGGCATGCTGGCCGGAGGCGGCGGCCTCGACCAGATCGGCCGCGTGCACTCCAGGGCCTGGGGCGACATCGAGGACGCCGAGGTGAGAAATCGTGTGCTCACCGAGGTGCGTGCGGCGCGAGCCGTACAAGGCCTGAGAGGTTCCACGTTCGGCCGGATCGGCGGCCGTCCCATGGGCATGTACACGGCCGTCGCCAACACCGACCAGTGGATGCGCACGTTCGGCGTCGACGTCGAGGAGATCGACCAGTGGGAGATCGTCAGGCGCAGCGAGAACGCCGACCAGAAGCGGGTCACCGAGGCCCGCGAGTGGCTGGAGAACCTGGGCAACGTCCACTATGACGGCAAGCAGCTCACCAAAGAGCTGTTCGAGCGGCAAATCCGTACCTACTACGCGATGCGCGAGCTCATCGACGAGTGGAATCTCGACTTCTCCGGCATCAAGGGCCAGCCCGAGCTGACCACGCACTTCTGCACGATGGACCTCGCCGAGTCCTTCCTCAACGACCCCTACGACTGGGAGGGCCCGAAGGAGACGCACGTCTGCGCGACCGAGGCCGACATGGACGGCGCGCTGAGCATGCAGATCCTCAAACTGCTCAGCGGCGACCCGGTGCTGTTCGCCGACGTCCGTCACTACCACGCCGACAAGGACGTGTGGGACCTGTGCAATTCGGGCCAGCACGCCACCTGGTACGCGGCGCGTTCCGACGACCCGGCGGAGAATCTGGCGAAGACGCACTTCTACCCAGAGGTGTTCTTCTTTCCCGCGGGAGGCGCGAGCGTGCACCATCTGGCGGCGCCCGGCGCGGCCACGTTCGCCCGGTTGACCCGCAGGGACGGCCGTTACCGCATGCACGTGATGCGCGGCGACTTCGAGCTCTACGACGACGCGACCAACGAGCGCATGGCCAGGCAGTCGACCTTCGAGTGGCCGCACGCCTTCACTCGGCTGCACGTCCCGGCCACCGAGTTCCTCGGCCGCTTCGGCTCCAACCACATCCACGCCGTCCCGGGCGACTACGTGGCGGAGTTGAAGGCGGTGTGCGCGCAGCTGGCAATCGATTTCGAAGGGTTCGGCGATGCTGGCGATGCGGGACATCGGTAAGTCATTCCCCGGCGTGCGCGCCCTCGACGGCGTCTCGCTCACCGTGGGCGCCGGCGAGGTGGTCGCCCTGCTGGGGGAGAACGGCGCGGGCAAGTCAACCCTCATGAACATCCTGGCCGGGGTGGTCAAGGACTACGAAGGCGAGATCGCGTTCGACGGCGTGCCCGCCCGGATTCATTCCCCCAAAGATGCCCAGCGGTACGGCATCGCCATGATCCACCAGGAGCTCAACCAGGTCCCCGAGCTGTCCATCGCCGCGAACATCTTCCTCGGCGCGGAACGCCTCCTCCTCGACACGAGGTCGATGGAGCGGCGTACGGCGGAGCTGCTGCGCGGACTCGGGCTCGACCTGTCGCCGCGCCGCCTCGTCAGGCAGTGCAAGATCGCCGAACGCCAGCTCATCGAGGTGGCCAAGGCGCTGTCGGCCAGCGCCCGCCTGCTGGTGATGGACGAACCCACCTCGGCGCTGGCCGACGCCGAGGTGCGCCGGTTGCACGCCGTGATCCGCGACCTGACCGCGCGCGGCGTCGGCATCGTCTACATCTCGCACCGGCTGGAGGAGCTGGAGCAGGTCGCCGACCGCGTCGTCGTGCTGCGCGACGGCGCCTGCGTCGGCGAGCGCACCACCTTCGACCGGGCCGAGCTGATCCAGCTCATGGTCGGCAGGCCGCTGGGTGAGATGTTCCCGCGCGCCGAGGGCGCCGCGACGGGCGAGGTCCTGCTGGAGGTCGAAGGCCTGTCCGTGGCCGGGGACCGGCAGACGGGCCGTACGGCGCTGCACGACGTCTCGCTGGACGTCAGGAAAGGGGAGATCGTCGGCGTCGCCGGGCTCATGGGGGCGGGACGCAGCGAACTCCTCGAAACCCTCTTCGGCGCGCTCAAGCCGACAGGAGGCGCGATGACGCTCGACGGCGTGCCGTACAGCCCGAAAAACCCCAGGCAGGCGATCAGGCGCGGGGTCGCGCTGGTCGCCGAGGACCGTAAGGCGCAGAGTCTCGTGCTCGGCAACACCGTCGCCTTCAACGCCAGCCTGCCGTCCCTCAGGAAATACCTGGTCGACCGGCGGTGGGAGAGCGCGGTCGTCGGCGAGCAGGTGCGCGAGTTGCGGGTCAAGACCCCGAGCCTGGCGTTCACGGTCGGCAACCTGTCCGGCGGCAACCAGCAGAAGGTCGTCCTGGCCAAATGGCTGCTGACCACGCCGAAGGTCATCCTCATGGACGAACCCACCCGAGGCATCGACGTCGGCTCCAAGGCGGAGATCCATGCGCTGATGGCGAAACTGGCCGCGTCGGGCAAGGCCGTGCTGGTGGCGTCGAGCGAGCTGCCGGAGCTGCTGGCCATGTGCGACCGGATCCTCGTGCTGTGCGAGGGCCGCGTCACGGCCACCTTCACCAGGGGATTGGCCACCCAGGAAGCGATTCTCGAGGCGGCCATGGCATGACGCGCACGCTGTCCGCGCTCGGCGCCGCGCAGGCCTACATCGGGCTCGTCCTGGTGCTGGCCGTCGGCCTCGCCACCAAGGGCGAGGTGTTCCTCAACGAGGTCAACCTGACCAACGCCGTCGGCGCGTTCGCGTCGCGCGGAATCCTCGCCGTGGGCGTCACGCTCGTCATCCTGACCGGCGGCATCGACCTGTCGGTCGGCTCGCTGCTCGGCATCTCCTCGATGACGGCCGCGATGATGCTCTCCCGCTTCGCCCTCGAACCGTGGCAGATCGTGCCGATCTGCATGCTGGTGGGGGCCTTCTTCGGGTTCCTCAACGGCGCGGGTACGGCATGGCTGAAGATCCAGTCGTTCGTCATGACCCTGGCGATGTTGTCCGTGGTGCGCGGCATCGACCGGCAGGTCAGCGACAACGTGAGCGTCGGCACCCAGATCGCGGGTCCCGACGGCGCGCTCACCCCGCAGGCCGAGGCGTTCCAGCTGTTCGGCACGCCGGGCCACAACCTGTTCGGCCGCGTCTACTACCCGGTGCTGGCCTTCGTCCTGGTCTGCGTGGTCTTCCAGCTGATCCTCACGAAGACGAGGTTCGGCAGGCACGTCTACGCCGTCGGCGGAAACCCCACGGCGGCGCGGTTGTCCGGCGTCAACGTCACCGCGGTCACCATCGCCGTGTTCACCGTCTGCGGCCTTCTGGCCGGGTTCGCCGGGCCGATCGACGCCGCCTACAGCGCCTCGGCGGACCCGCTGGCCGGTCAGTCGTTCGAGCTGGACGCCATCGCGGCGGCCGTCATCGGCGGCGCGTCGCTGGCCGGCGGCAAGGGCACGATCGCCGGCACGTTCGTCGGCGCCCTCATCCTCACCCTGCTCGACAACGTCCTCGGGCTCAACGCCGTCAGCGACAACTGGCAGCTCGTCATCAAGGGACTGATCGTCGTCGTGGCGGTCGTCCTGCAGCGCCCCGATCTGTTCAGATTCCTCCGAGGAGGGTCCCGCTCATGAGAAAGCTCCTGATCCTCGCGCTCGTCCTCGTCGCCGGCTGTGCTTCCCAGGCGCCGACCACCGGCAAGAAGACCTTCGTGGTCGGCTACTCGCAGTCGAACAACGCGGAGCCGTACCGCGCCCAGCTCAACCTCCAGTTGCAGCACTTCATCAAGAAATATCCGGACATCGAGCTCCTGCCCATCGCCGACGCCAAGCAGTCCAGCGCCACGCAGGTCTCCCAGGTCCAGAACTTCATCACCCAGAAGGTCGACGCGCTCATCGTCTCGCCCACCGAGCCCGCGCCGCTCACCGCCGCCGTCCAGCAGGCCTGCCAGGCCAAGATCCCGGTGATCATCCTCGACCGCACGGTCAACACCGACTGCTACACCGCCTTCATCGGCGGCGACAACGTGCTCATCGGCAAGAAAGCGGGGGAGGAGGCGGTCAGGCTGCTGCCGAACGGCGGAAACGTGGTCGAACTCCGCGGCATCCTGTCCAACCAGCCGCAGATCGACCGGGACAAGGGCTTCCGCGAGGCCATCGCCGCCAACCCGAACATCAAGATCATCGCCGACCGCGAGGCCAAGTGGCTCAAGGAGCAGGCCACGCCGATCATGCAGCAGTGGCTCGCCCAGCACCCCAAGATCGACCTGGTCTACGGCCACAACGACCCCATGGCGCTGGGCGCCTACCTCGCCGCCAACGCGGCGGGGCGGGCCGGCCAGATCAAGTTCATCGGCATCGACGGCCTGGCCATCCCCGACGGCGGCATCCGCGCCGTGCAGCTCGGCCAGCTCGCCGCCACCTTCGTCTACCCGACGGGCGCGCAGGAGGCGGCGGAGACCGTCAACAAGATCCTCCACGGCCAGCAGGTGGACAAGCAGCAGATCCTGGGCACCACGCAGGTGGGCAAGGACAACGCCCAGGCCCTCTACAAGCAGTACGACCTTTCAGGACAGAACTGATGTATCTCGGTGTGGACATCGGAACCTCCAGCTCCAAGGGCGTCCTCGTGGACGGCGACGGCTCCGTCGTGGCCACGGCCGTGCGCGAGCACGCCACCTCGACGCCCCGCCCCGGGTGGTTCGAGCACGACGCGCTCGACGTCTGGTGGGCCGATTTCACCGCGATCGCCGCAGAACTCGCCAGGCCGGACATCGAGGCGATCGGCCTGAGCGGCATCGGCCCCTGCCTGCTCCCGGCCACGGCGGACGGCACGCCGCTGCGCCCCGCGGTCCTCTACGGCGTCGACACCCGCGCCACCGCCGAGATCGCTCTGCAGCAGGAGCGCTACCCGTCGCTCATGGAGCGCTGCGGCAGCCCGCTCACCTCCCAGGCGATCGGCCCCAAACTCGAATGGCTGCGCCGTAACGAGCCTGACGTGTGGGCGTCGACCAGGCGCATGTTCATGGCGCACACGTGGCTGGCGCACCGGCTGACCGGCGCGTACGTGCTCGACCACCACTCCGCCAGTCAGTGCACGCCGCTCTACGACACCGGGACCTGTGCCTGGATCGCCGAGTGGGCCGCCGAGATCGCTCCGGGGCTCGAACTTCCCGCGCTGGCCTGGAGCGGAGAGGTCATCGGTACGGTCACCCACACGGCCGCCGCGTCGACCGGGCTGCCCGTCGGTGTGCCGGTGATCGCCGGGACGATCGACGCCTGGGCGGAGGCGGCCAGCGTCGGGGTGTCCGCGCCCGGCGACGTCATGCTGATGTACGGCACGACCATGTTCCTCATCGAGGTCATGGCGGCGCGCGCGGCCTCGCCGTACCTCTGGAGCACCGTCGGGGTGGCGCCGGGCACCTACAACCTGGCGGCGGGGATGGCGACGTCGGGCGCGGTGACGGCGTGGCTGCGCGACCTGACCGGCGGCTCGTTCGCCGAGCTGACCGCCGAGGCTGCTTCGGCGGGGAAGGGGGCGGGCGGGCTGCTCATGCTGCCCTACTTCGCCGGAGAGCGAACACCCCTCTTCGACCCCGACGCCCGTGGCACGCTCATAGGCCTGACGCTCCGTCACGGGCGTGGACACATATATCGGGCGGCGCTCGAGGCGACCGCCTTCGGCGTACGGCACAACCTGGAGGTCATGCGCAAAGCGGGCGGCACCGGATCGCGACTGGTCGCGGTCGGCGGTGGCACCCAGGGCGGGCTGTGGACCCGCATCGTCTCCGACGTCCTGCAGCAGGCGCAGGTGCTGCCGACGCACACCCTCGGTGCGGCGTACGGCGACGCCCGGCTGGCGGCGGGATCACCGGCGGGGTGGAACCCGGTGGCCGCGACGATCGAGCCCGATTCTGGGTCGAACTACGACGAGCTGTATGGGTTGTACCGGCAGCTCTACGAGTCGACGGCTGACATCGCGCACGCTTTGGCCCGGTTGACGTGATCTACTGCGCCGACCGCGCGCCGTGACATGAGCCGCCGCGCCGACCGCGCGTTTTTGCGAGTCGCTTCGCCGATCCGCATGCTTGGTGCACTGCCGATCGCCCGCTTGTGGTGACGCTGCAGCGCCCTGAAGCCCTCCGCAACCGCGGCGCGAAGGTCAAGTGTCTGGACGGCGTGCAGCCTTACCGGGCGACGGGTGACTCTAACGCGAGCTGCTCTGCCGTACATGCATCTCGGCAGGCAGGATGATCGTCGAAGGCTTGCCCGACGGCGACTCGATGCGGTCGGCGAGCAGCCGAGCCGCCACCCTCCCCAGCTCATAGGTGGGCTGAGCGACGGTAGTCAGCGACGGCCGGATCAGGTCCGCCCAAGGAATGTCGTCGAACCCGACGACACCCATCTCACCCGGAATGCCCACATCACGCGCAGCCAGGCACCGCAGGGCCCCTATCGCCATGAGGTTGTTGGCCACGAACACCGCATCCGGCCGCTCGTCATCCAGCAGCGAGGCCATGGCGTCGAACCCGCCCTGCTCCCTGAAGTCGGCCCGCCGCACGATCGGTGCCGTCTCGATGGCCTTGGTGTAGCCACGCAGCCGCCGATCCGCCGTACTGACGCCAGCCGGCCCGGTGACGCAGGCCACCCGCCGATACCCCACATCGATGAGATGCCTGGTAGCCGCGTACGCCCCACCCTCGTTGTCGACCATCACCGTATCCACGGCCCCCTTGGCCAGCTCCCGATCGATCGCCACCACAGGGGTAGACGACTCCATCAGATGCTTGGCCGCCTTGGCGCTGCCACTGGACGAGATGATCACCCCCGCCATCTGCTGGCTCAGCGCCGCAGTGACATAGGTGTTCTCCTTCTCCGGATCCTCATCCGTATTACAGAGAACAACCGAGTACCCCGCCTGCTGGGCGACATCCTCGATCCCCCGAACCATGGCGGTGAAGAACGGGTTCCCGATATCAGAGATGATCACCGCCCAGAGCGTGGTGCGGCTGCGCCGGAGGTTCCTGGCCACGGCGTTGGGACGGTAGCCGAGCTCGCGCACCGCCTTGAGGACCCTCGCCGTCATGGCGGGATCCACGGTCTGGTTACCGTTCAGCACGCGAGAGACGGTGGCAGCGGACACCTCAGCGTGCCGCGCGACGTCGTAGATGGTGGGCATCGCCTCACATCCTCGTGGATCCCGCCCCAACCTCCAACCACCCACCCTCCCCCCACAACCCAACCCCACTCCCCATCGCACACCACTCCCAACCGCACGCCACTCCCGATCCCACTCCGTGCCCAACCTGCCCGCCGTGCACGCCACCTCGGCATCCTCACGCCACTCACGCCCCACCCCCAACCCGACGTTCCCAGCCCATGACACGCACTCCCTAGCTGCCCACCCATTGCTTTCACCCGCGCCCCGCGCCCCGTCTTCCTGCGCCCTTTAATGGCTCCCGACCCGCGCGAGGGGGCCGCCGTCGGACTACCGACCATCCTTCTGGTGGGTGAGCGGGAACCCTGGCGGGGGTTTCGGGGTAGGGAAGGTGACGTCGATCGCGTGAGAGGATGACGGGCGTGCGCCGTTCGGTGACGACGATCCTGCTGCTAGCAGCGCTGACCGCCTGCTCAGCCGCCCAACCCCTGGCCGCCGGCCCCCCATCGGCGCGACCGTCGCCGTCTCCCAGTGGACCGTTTCCCAAAACCCCCGCCCACGCCGCCCTCCGCTTCACCAGGATCGCGGAGCTCACCAAGCCCGTGGCCTTCGGCGTACGCAAGAACGACGACTCCCTCTACATCGCAGAACAGGGCGGGAAGCTGCGGGCGGTGAGGGCGGGCAAGGTGGTCGGCGAGCCGGTCGTGGACCTGTCGCAGGAGGTCAGCGGCGGCAACGAGCAAGGCCTGCTGGGCGTCGCCTTCCACCCGACCGGCCGCTGGTTCTACCTCGACTGGACCGACAAAGCGGGCGACACGCACGTCACCGAGTGGGCGTACGACGGCGTCAAGGCGACGGCCAGGCGCGACGTCCTCACCCAGGACCAGCCGTACGCCAACCACAACGGCGGCCAGCTCGCCTTCGGCCCCGACGGGCTCCTCTACATCGGCCTCGGCGACGGCGGCAGCGGCGGCGACCCGCACGGCAACGGGCAGAACCTCGGCACCTGGCTCGGCAAGCTGCTGCGCATCGACCCGCGCGGCAAGCCGTACAAGGTGCCGAAGGACAACCCGTTCGTGGGCAAGAGCGGGGCGAAACCCGAAATATGGGCGTACGGCTTGCGCAACCCGTGGCGCTTCTCCTTCGACCGGCAGACCGGCGACCTCTGGATCGGCGACGTCGGGCAGAACGGATGGGAAGAGGTCGACTACCAGCCCGCCGGGTCCGAGGGCGGGGAGAACTACGGCTGGAACCTGCGTGAGGGCGCGAAGCCGTACAAGGGCGGCAGGGCCAGCGATTTCACCGAGCCAGTGATCACCTACGCGCTGGGCGAGGGCGGGACGTGCTCGGTGATCGCAGGGTTCGTGTACCGGGGGAAGGCGATCCCGTGGCTGGAGGGGAGTTTCGTGTACGCGGACTTCTGCGCCGGGTGGGTGAAGGCGGCGCCGGAGGACGACCTTGCGATGGCGACGCAGGTGGGGACGATGGAGCAGGTGTCATCGTTCGGCGAGGACGCCTCGGGGGAGCTGTACGCGCTGAGCCTCCAAGGCACCCTCTACCGCCTCGACCCCGCCTGACCCCACCCAAACCCGCCCCATCCCTCACGCGCCTTCGCCTCTCACGCACCCGTAAGGTCCGCGAGCCGTGCCCGGCCACCCCTCCCATACGCCTCGCCGGTGATGGGCGGAGCGGGAGGAGTGGCGCGCCGGGCGGATGTGGCGCCCAGTGGAGTAGGCCACGAAGGGCGCGAAGGTGGCGCGCCGGGGCGATGTGGCGCCCAAGGGGGCTGGCCACAACAGGTGGGGCTGGGAGGCGTGGCCAGTGATCGTGGAGGCCGAAGGGGTGCGTGTGGCGCGCCGGAAGGTATGTGGCGCCCAATGAGGGCTGGCGGCGACAAGGTGTGGCCCGCGCTCGGGTGAAGCGGGGGAGGCGGGCGCGATGAGGGTGGGGTGGGGAAGCGCGGGATCGCGTGGGTGGGGTGCGAGCGATCGCGTCCGGGAAGCGCATTAGCAACTGAGGTTGACTAAGCGATGGGCTGTCAACTAAGGTTGCTTGTATGTCCGCTGATGATATCCCCGTCCCCCAGGAGCCCGCTGATGCGCTCGCCGCGGTGGCGGCGTTGCGGCGGCTGGCTGACCAGATCGAGGACGCCGCTGTCGAACAGGCCATGCGTTCGGGCTGGAGCTGGCCTCAAGTGGCCGAAGCGCTAGGGGTGACCCGTCAAGCGGTCCACAAGAAGCACGCCAAGCGGCTCATCACCGCCGGAGTCAACCTGAGGAGACGCTGAAGCATGGCATCCGCAATCGACGTATACCTCGACGCCGTCCTGAAGCAAGGCGCTGAGGAGGCGCGGGCGGACGGTTCGTCGGCGATCGAGGCGCATCATCTTCTCCTGGCGATTGCCGCCGGTCAGGAGGAGGTCACTCGTGAAGTCCTGGGCGGGCTCGATCGTAACGCGATCCGGGCGGCGCTGGACAGGGAGTTCGAGCACAGCCTGGCCGCGGCTGGGGTGTCGCCGTCGAGGTTCGGGCTTCCGCAGGCGAGTCCGGCCGACAAGGCGCCGACGGTCATGGGCGCCTCGACGAAGCTGGCGCTGGAGCGTGGGATTCTGCACGCCCCGAGGAAGAAGGACCTGCGGCCGGTGCATCTGCTGCTCGGGGTGCTGCAGGCAGAGGTGGGTACCGTGCCCAGGGCTCTGAGCCTGGCCGGGATCGACCGTGAGGACCTGCTGGCGCGCGCCCGCGCCGCAGCAGGCGAATAGACCCAACCGCACACATGGGCCGTGCCCTCTCTTTGGCGTGCCCAAAAGTGCCCACCCGCCCGCCCAAGGCGGGTGGGTGGGCGCTTGCCCATGGTTGCCCAAGGTCGCCCATGGCGGGGTGCCTACCCGCCCGTCCCGAGTGGGCGCTTGCCCATGGGGGATTCTGCCCGCCCAAGAGTGTCCAAGAAACGTGGAGATGAGAATGAGTGTGATCGAGGTCGAAGGGCTGCGCATGCGGTACGGCCCCACCGACGTTCTGCACGACGTGACCTTCCAGGCCCACCCAGGCGAGGTCCTTGCCCTGCTCGGCCCCAATGGCGCCGGCAAGACCACCACGATCGAGATCCTCGAAGGCTTCAGGATGCGGTCCGACGGTCACGTGAGAGTCCTCGGCGAGGACCCGGCGCGCGGTGACGAGCGCTGGCGGTCAAGGCTCGGTGTGGTCCTGCAATCCTGGCGCGACCACGGCAAATGGCGCGTCCGTGAACTCCTGGCCCACCTGGCCACCTACTACACCCCCTACCGAAACCCGTGGAACCCCGACGAACTGGTCGAAACCGTAGGCCTCACCCCACACGCCAACAAGAAGATCAAAACCCTCTCCGGCGGCCAGCGCCGCAGGCTGGACGTGGCGATCGGCATCGTCGGCCGCCCGGACGTCCTCTTCCTCGACGAACCCACCACCGGCTTCGACCCCCAAGCCCGCCAGGACTTCCACGAGCTCATCCGAGGCCTGGACACCACGATCCTCCTCACCACCCACGACCTGACCGAGGCGGAGAAGCTCGCCGACCGCATCGTCATCCTGAACGGCGGCCGCATCATCGCCGACGGCACGGCAGCCGAGCTCGCCAGAACCATCGCGGGCCGGGACCAGATCCGCTGGACCATGAACGACACCCGCTTCACCGAGGAGTCGTCCGACTCGACCGCCTTCGTCCGCGACCTCTTCGCACGGTACGGCGAAGCCGTACGAGAGCTGGAAGTGCACCGCGCCTCCCTCGAACAGACCTACCTCACGCTCGTGCACCAGGCAGAACGGAAGGAAGCGGCATGAGAAGAGGGCTGATCGAGCTGCGGCAGTCGTTCACCAACCCGGCCGAGCTCGTCTCGCACTTCCTGTGGCCGGTGCTGCTCCTGGTCGCCATGTACTTCATGCGCGACCTGACCTTCGCAGGCCTCAAGCTGGGCCCCGTCCTCCTGCCCAGCATCCTCGGCATGAACGTCGCGATGGGCCTGGTCAGCATGAGCCAGCAGCTCACCGCCGACCGCGAGGACGGCACGCTGCTGCGCGCCAAGGCCACCCCGAACGGGGTGCGCGGCTACCTGGTCGGCAAGGTCGTGTCGGTCTCCGGCGGCCTCCTGGCCGACCTGGCGATCTTCCTCATCCCCGGCCTGTTCATCATCCAGGGCCTGGTGATCAGCCCGAGGTCGTGGGTGACGCTGCTCTGGGTGGTGGTGCTCGGCATGGTGGCCACGCTGCCGATCGGCGCCGTGCTCGGCTCGGTGTTCACCAGCGCGCGCAGCCAGGGGCTGCTGCAGTTGCCGGTGCTGGGCGCGATCGCGATCTCGGGGATCTTCTACCCGATCACCGCGATGCCCGAGTGGGTGCAGGGGATCGCGCAGGTCTTCCCGTTCTACTGGCTCGGGCTCGGCATGCGCTCCGCCCTGCTGCCAGAGTCGGCCGTGTCGATCGAGATCGGCGAGTCGTGGCGGCACCTGGAGACCATCGCGGTCCTCGGCGGCTGGGCGGTGCTCGGCCTGGTGCTCGCGCCGATGGTCCTGCGCACGATGGCCCGCGGCGAGTCGGGTTCCAGCGTGGCCGCCAGGCGGGAGCGTGCCCTGCAGCGCGTGGCGTGATCAGCCGGCGAGGCGCGCGATGAGGTCTTCGACCTGGTTGTTCAGCTCGGAGCCGCGGGCCCAGCCCGCGTAGTGGGTGAGGAAGACGACCACCTCGCGCAGCTCGTTCCCGGTGAGCTCACCGGTGCGCAACGCGGCGTCCAGCTGTACGGCCAGCTGAGCCGAGAGCCCCTGCCCCACCAGCAGCCCGATGAGCAGCAACCGCCGGTCGCGCATCGTCAGCCCCTGACGCGACCACACCTCGGCGAAGAGGTGCTCGGCGGTGAGGGCGTAGAAGTCGCCGGGCGGCTCCCAGTCGGTCATGGAAGGTCTCCGAGATCGAGAAAGATGCGAACCTTCCCATCTTTCGCTATTTACGCAGACACCTCCAGGGGCGACCTTGGACATATGCGGGCCACTGTGATCGTCGTCGCCACCCTGCTCCTGCTGACCGGTTGCGGCGCGGGCCAGGGGGCGGCGCCGGGAGCGTCGCTGCCGCGCAACGAGGGCGGCAACGCCGACCTGCGCGGCATGCACGTGCGCAACGTCTACATCGCCCAGGGCCAGTTGCACGCGGTGCTCATCAACGGGGCCCAGGGTCCCGACCGCCTCCGGCAGATCACCATGCAGGGCGCCACGGCGACGCTGGCCGGGCCGGTGGAGCTGTTGCCGGACACGCCCGTCGGCTCGGACAAGCCGCTCGCCTCCGTCGCCGGGCTCCCCACCCCCGCGCCGGGGTACGTTCCGGCCACCTTCACCTTCGACGAGGCCGGGACCGCGACGATCCAGGTGCCCATCAAATGATCTGTAACAAGTAAGACCTAACTTCGGGCAAGATTTGGTCAAGATTTCTCACGTGACATAGAGCACTTTCGCTTGGAAAACGGGCAGAACAACCTCGTTGGCCCGTAAAGCGGAGGTAAGCCCTGTGAAAGGGTCAAGGGTGGCCGCGGCCGTACTCGCGGTCTTCTTGCTGTCAGGGGTCGCGGCATGCGGCCAGCCTGAGTTCACCTACGTCCGTGATCGAGAGGGCACCACCTACTTCAAGGTGCCGGCCTCCTTCACGAAGATCGAGTCCTATCCCATCGACCTGTTCCTGAGCGGGGACCATCCCTACTCGGAGGCGGCGAAGCTGGCCAGGGCGCGGGTCTGGTCGACGGCTTTCGACCAGTCGAAAGAGCCCAACCCCAACCACATGTTCGCCTCGATGACCCCGTTCGTGTACGCGACCGTGCACAAGCTCAAGGACGAGGAACGCGACGCCGTCTCGCTCGACCAGCTGCGCGACTTCATCCTCCCGGTGACGAAGAAGCTGCGCGAGGCGATCGAGACCCAGGCCGCGATGACCGGCAAGCAGCTGAGGTTCACCAAGTTCGAGGAGATCGTGAACGAACCGGTCTTCCTCGACAAGGGCGCCAGGGGCGTGCACGTCCGGTTCAACTACCAGATCGGCGACGACGTCCAGACCTTCGACCACACCGCCTATCTGGACGAGCAGGGCGGAACCGTCTCCGTGCTGCTGATCAGCTGCCAGTCCCTCTGCTACCGGCAGCGAGCGGCAGAGTTCGACAAGATCTCGGAATCCTTCAAATTGCTCCGGCTGCCCGGATGAGGGAGCGCTCATGACCGAACTTGTTGAGGTCATCAATGAACACAGCACCTTGGTCATGAGGCCGACGAAGGAGGTCTCATGACAACGACCCACCATGAGGGACTGCGCGCTCCCGGCAGCGGCCCCACCGACCCCGACGCCATCACCCGCAAGAAGATGCAGTTCTGGGACCGCAGCAAGTTCCTGCTCGGTCTCGGCCTGGCCTTCCTGGTGCTCACCTGGAAGACCATGGCCGACTTCCAGGGCATCGTCACCTTCCCGGAGGCGCTGCAGGCCATCGCCTTCGCCTATCCGTGGATCTTCTGGCTGATCGGCCTGGAGCTGGTCAGGCAACTTCACTTCTTCGTCAGCGAGCGCTGGTCGGGTTACCACCGCTTCTGGCACAGGGGCGTCTTCGGCGGCACCGAGCGCTGGACGCACCGCAAGTTCAGCGACTGGACCAGATTCCGGATCTCCAGGGTCGTCAAGATCCTGTTCTGGGTGACGCTGCTCGCCATGGTCCTGGCCGCGGTCCTGGACGTCAGCCCGTTCATCGCGCTGTTCATGGCCCCCGCGCTGGCGCTCAAGGCGCTGCCGCTGGTCGGCCAGCTGATCTTCGCGTTCTTCTTCGTCATCTTCCAGTTCGTCGGCCTGTTCTGGTTCCTGTCGCGCGGTGGCGTGGAGACCTACTACCCCGACGACATCAAGACCCGCTTCACCGACGTGTGGGGCCAGGACCACGTGGTCGAGCGGGTCAGGGAGAACATCGTCTTCCTGGAGAAGCCCCTGGAGATCGAGGAGCGCGGCGGCTACGTGCCCAGCGGCCTGCTGCTCTGGGGCCCGCCGGGCACCGGAAAAACGCTGATGGCAGAAGCGGTCGCGGGCGAGACCGGCAAGCCGTACGTCTTCGTCGACCCCGGCGCGTTCGTCAACATGTTCATGGGCGTCGGCATCCTGAAGGTGAAGGGCCTGTTCAGGAAGCTGCGCAAGCTCGCACTGCGCTACGGCGGCGTGATCGTCTTCTTCGACGAGGCGGACTCGCTCGGCCGCCGCGGCAGGCTCAGCCAGCAGGGCCCGCCCGGCCAGGGCTTCGACGGCTGTCACGGCATGAACTACCTGTCGGAGCAGAGCCGTTCGCTGATCCACTTCCCGCAGGGCGAGGACAGCCGCTTCTTCATGGGCGGCGGCATGAACGGCGGCAGCGGCGACATGGGCACCCTGCAGGCCCTGCTCACCGAGCTGTCCGGGCTGAAGAAGCCCAGAGGCTTCTTCAACAGGCTCGTACGGCGAGCCCTCGGCATGCGCCCCAAGCCCCCGCCCAAGTACCGCATCCTGGTCATGATGGCCACCAACATGCCGGACGCGCTGGACGAGGCGCTGCTCAGGCCGGGCCGTATCGACCGCATCTACAAGGTCGGCTACCCGTCCAAGGCCGGGCGGGTGCGCACCTACGAGGGCTACTTCGCCAAGGTCGAGCACGAGCTGACCCCCGAGCAGATCGACAAGCTGGCCACCATCACCCCCTATGCCACGGGCGCCACGATCAAGGACCTGGTCAACGAGGCCCTGATCACCGCGATCCGCGACGACCGCGACGTCATCACCTGGTCGGACGTGCTGCGCGCCAAGCGGCTCAAGCAGCTCGGCCCCCCGGAGGACGTGGAGTACATCGAGCGGGAACGGCATGCCGTGGCCGTACACGAGGCCTGCCACGCGGTCGTGGCGTACCGGACCCGCTTCCACCTCGAGATCGACATCGCCACGATCGAGAAGGGCGCCGACTACCTCGGCATGGTCGCCTCGATCAAGCCCGAGGACCAGTTCACCCGGTGGAAGTCGGAGTACGAGGCCGACATCATGGTCTCCCTGGCCAGCCTGGCGGGGGAGCGCATGTTCTTCGGCGAGGACAACTCCTCGGGAGTCTCCGGCGACCTGCACTCGGCGACGTTCCTGACCGCGCTCATGGAGTCGTACTGGGGCATGGGCACCGGCGTGACCTCGCTGCCCGCGCTGCAGGCGCTGGAGATCATGGGCGGCGGCAAGGCGATGCCGCGCCAGCGCGGAGGCGGCGGAGGCGGCGCGATCGGCATCACCGACAGGGAGCCGCGCACGAACAAGCCGGACATGACGCCGGACGTGCTGGGCGAGCGCATCGAGTTCAACCTGGTGCGGCTGCTGGAGAAGACCGAGCGGCTGCTGCAGGAGTACCGGCGCGACGTGCTCTGCCTGGCGCACGCCCTGGAGACGCACAAGACGCTCAACGGCGACGACGTCGTGGCGATCATCGAGAAGCAGCCGGGACCGCTGATCGACGGCACGATCTACGCCTCCGACGAGCTCTACGACGAGCTGGAGGAGTACCACCACGACGCGGCGCGCGCCCACCACGAGCACAGCCGCATCGAGCGCAACCTGCCAGGCGTGGCAGAGGAGCCGCAGGTCGTGGACGCCGTGGTGGTGGAGGGGCCGCAGCCGATCACCGCGCAGGCGGCAGCGACCATCGGTCAGGGGGCCGCGGTCGTCCCGGCAGCCGACGGACCGCGGCCGGAGTTCGTGCCGTGGGCGCAGCCACAACCGGCCTTCGGTCAGGCGGCGAGCCCCGTCTTCGGCGAGTCGCAGTCCGCTGCGCCCGCCAAGGCTCCCGAGCGCAGGTCGTCCAAGGGCATCTGGGTGGTGATCGGCTCGCTGGTGGCGCTGGTGACCATCGCGGTGCTCGGCGCGCTCGCCGTCTCGGGCGTCGGGTCAGGCGCGGTGGCCGCCGCCTCGGGGATCGCCTCGCCGGGACTGCTGCTCCTGCTGTTCGTCATCGTGGTCGGGGTGATCGTCGGGGTCGGCGTGGCGCTCATCGCGATCAGGTCGGTCAGGGCGTCCCACGCCAGGGCGGAGCAGGACCGCGACAGGGCCAACGCCAGGGCCCAGCTCCTGGCGGCGGCCATGGACCCGGAGACGGCGATGCGCCTGCTCGGCTACGACGGGCAGGAGGGCGACGAGCGCAGGTGAACCACCCGGAGTCGGCGCACGTCCTACAGGGCATGCGCCGACTCCTCGTCCTGCTGGCCCTCTGCACGACTGTCACCGCCTGCGACACGGGGAAGGCGTGCACCCTGATCGGAGCCGACCCGGGGATCGTGGTGGAGTCGGCGACCAAGGTCACGGAGCTGGAGGTGTGCTGGTCCGGCTCCTGCCGTACCGCCAAGGTGACGAGCGGTTTCGCCCGCGTGGAAGGCCTGCCGGAGAATCCCGTCGAGGTGCGCGTGGCAGGGCGGAAGGTCACGGTGACGCCGAAGCCCGTCTACCCGAACGGCAAGGACTGCGGTGGACTCGGCCCGCAGGCAAAAGTGGTCGTGGAACAGGACGGGAGCGTGCACGAGCGCCCATAACCCCCGTAGGGTAGGGGCATGATCGTCACGAAACGTTACAGCTGGTTGCGTTCGGCCACCATCACCCCCATCGTGGCCGCGCTCGTGCTCGCGCTCACCTGGGGCCGGTCGCTCAACGGCTTCGTAATGATCATCGTGGCGGCCGCGCTCGTCGGCGCGGTGATCGCGGCGGTCCATCACGCCGAGGTCGTCGCCCACCGGGTGGGCGAGCCGTTCGGCACGCTCATCCTGGCCATCGCGGTCACGGTGATCGAGGTCGGCCTGATCATCATGCTGATGTCGGCGGGCGGCGAGGGCTCGGACTCGCTCGCCAGGGACACCGTCTTCGCCGCCTTCATGATCGTGTGCAACGGCATCATCGGCCTGTGCCTGTTCGTCGGCGCGCTGAAGCACCGCGTGCTGGAGTTCAGGGTCGAGGGCGTCACCGCCGCGCTGGCGACGTTGAGCGCGGTCGCCACGCTGGCCCTGGTGCTCCCGGCGTTCACCACGACCACCCCGGGCCCGACGTTCTCGCCCGCGCAGCTCGCCTTCGCCGGTGTCGCGTCGCTGATCCTCTACGGCGTGTTCGTGTTCATGCAGACCGTACGGCACCGCGACTACTTCCTGCCGCTCAAGCCCGACGAGGAGCACGCCTCCCCGCCCACCGCCCGCGACGCGACCACCAGCCTCGTGGCGCTGCTCCTCTGCCTGGTCGCGGTGGTCGGGCTGGCCAAGACCGCCTCCCCGGCGATCGAGGGCGCGGTCGAGGCGATGGGCGCGCCCCGCGCCGTCGTCGGCGTGGCCATCGCGCTGCTCGTGCTGCTGCCCGAGACCACGGCCGCCGTGCGCGCCGCCGCGCGCAACCGAGTGCAGACCAGCCTCAACCTGGCGCTGGGGTCGGCGCTGGCCAGCATCGGGCTGACCATCCCGGCGATCGCGCTGGCCAGCGTGTGGCTGGGCGGGAAGCTGACGCTGGGGCTGGGCGCCAAGGAGATGGTGATGCTGGCGCTGACCGTGGTGGTGACCACGCTGACCGTGGCGCCGGGACGCGCGACGCTGATGCAGGGAACCGTACATCTCGCGATATTTGGCGCTTTTCTGTTCCTTGCTGTGACGCCATAGTGGGAGGGTGACGCTGGAGACGGTAAGGATCGGCCGGATTCAACGCCTCAAGGCGCTGTTCACCTTCCAGCAGGTGCTCGACCGGTTCGAGATGATCTCCGACCGGTCCTCGGGCCTGGTGAAGGTCGAGGGCGGCCGGGCCTCCTACTACGTCGTCTGGGAGCCCGAGTTACTCGAGCGCATCCTCGTCACCCACCAGCACCTCTACGTCAAGTCCGCGCAGTACCGCCTGCTCGCCGTGGTCGTCGGCGAAGGGCTGCTCACCAGCGAGGGCGAGCTGTGGACGAGCCAGCGCCGGGTGATCCAGCCGATGTTCGCCAAGCGCCACCTGGGCCGGTTCGCCGAGCACATGACCGACGCCATCGGCGACTTCGTCAGGGTCTGGTCGACGCTCGACGACGGCGACCAGGTCGACGCGGCCACCGCTATGAACACCCTCACCCTCGACGTCGTCGGCCGCGCCCTGTTCGGCGCCGAGCTGTCCGGCAAGGCGGCCAGGCTGGGACCCGTCCTCACCTCCGGCCTGCGCGCCGGGGTGCGCGCCGCGCGGCTGCAGCTCCTGTTCGACCCGCCGCCGTGGCTGGTGGAGAAGGCCCCGGGGCTCGTACGGCGGGCGCCGTCCTGGACGCCGGGGCTGCGCTGGATCCACGACGTGCTCCGTACCACGGACGAGGTCGTCGAGGAGATCATCGCCGGGCACCCCGAGGGGTCGGACGACCTGCTCGGCCTGCTGCTGGCCGCCCGCGACCCGGAAACCGGCGAGGCGATGCCGCGCCGCCAGGTGCGCGACGAGCTGATGACGTTCCTGCTGGCCGGGCACGAGACCACGGCCAACGGCCTGGCCTGGCTCTGGTACCTGCTGGCCACCCACCCCGAGGTCCGCGACCGGGTGTGCGACGAGGTCGAGGACGTGCTCCGCGGCCGGGTTCCCACCGCCGGCGACGCCGACAAGCTGGTCTGGACGGCCGCCGCCTTCCAGGAGGCGCTGCGCCTCTACCCGCCTGCGTGGTCGATCGTCAGGACCACCGCCGAGGCGGACACGCTCAACGGGCACGAGATCCCGGCGGGCACCTCGATCGTCATCCCCGTCTACCTCGCGCACCGCAACCCGCGCCTGTGGCCGGACCCCGACCGGTTCGACCCGCGGCGGTTCCTGCCGGGGCGCAGCCAGCCGCCGCGCTTCGCCTACCTGCCCTTCGGCGGCGGGCGGCGCATCTGCGTGGGCGCCGGGTTCGCGGTCATGGAGGCCACGCTGATCATCGCGATGCTCGTGCAGCGGTTCCGGCTGGAGCTGCGGGAGGGGGCCGAGGTGGTGCCCGAGGCGACGGTGACGCTGCGGCCGCGCAACGGGATCCCGATGACGCTCCACAAAGTGGTCTGATCGGGTCGACACGCTGGTGAAAGAGGCCCTCGCCCTGCTGCGTCAGGCGTCCGGATAGGTCATTATCGGACCGTGGGTGAACCGCAGCAGATCATCCAGACCCTTCTCCGCCGCACCAACCTGCTCATGGCGGGCAAACGCATCGCGATCACCGCCGACGTCCCAGGTCTTGCCGAACGCCTCCAGAGGATGGGCGCCCATCCGGGAGCCGCGCTCGCCGAGGCCGACATCGTCATCGGCGCGACCGACCCCGCCCTGCTCAGACCCGGGACGATCCTGGCCGTGCCGTACCCCCAGAAGACCGGCGTACGGCTGCGCGAGGGCGTCACCGAGCTCGACGGCGTCTACGTCGTGGACCTGTCGTGCTGAGCGACATCAGGGACGCCGCGCTCTGGCCCGGCGGGCTGGAGAAGATCGGCTGGGCGCGGCGGTTCATGCCCGTCATGGCCGCGCTCGACCTCGATCTGCGCGGCGCCCGCGTCGGCCTCGTGCTGGTGCTGGAGCCCAAGACCGCCAACCTCGCCCTGACGCTCAGGGACGCCGGCGCCGACGTGATCGTCACCTGCCCCGGCAGGGACACCTCGGACGACGTCGCCGCCGCCCTCGTCCACGCGGGCATCCCCGTCCTGGCCCGCTCGGACGCCACCCGCGCCCAGGACGACGACCTGGCCAGGCTGATGCTCGACCAGGGCCTCGACGTCCTGGTCGACGACGGCTCCAGGGTCGTACGGCTGGCGCACGCGGAGGACCGCCTCGGCCCGCTCAGGGGAGCGGCGGAGGAGACCACCAGCGGGCTGCGGCCGCTGCGCGTCATGGAACGCGCGGGCGACCTGCGCATCCCGGTCATGGCCGTCAACGACGCCCGCTCCAAGTACCTGTTCGACAACGTCCACGGCACCGGCCAGTCGTGCGTGATGGCCGCGCTCGACCTCACCGGCCTGCAGTTGGACGGCGCCACCTGCGTGGTCGCCGGGTACGGCAACGTCGGCCAGGGCGTGGCCCGCTACGCCGCCGCGCTCGGCGCCAGGATCGTCGTGTCCGAGGTCGACCCGCTCGCCGCGCTGCGCGCCTTCCACGACGGGCACGACGTGCGCCCGCTGATCGACGCCTGCCCGGACGCCGACCTGCTGTTCAGCGCCACCGGCGTGGCCCACACGATCACCGCCGAGCACCTGGCCGCGCTGAAACCGGGCGCGGTCGTGGCCGTCGCCGGGGGAGTGCGCGACGAGGTCGAGCCGGTGCCCGACGGCCTGAAGATCACCCTGCTGGCCGACGGGGAGTGCGTGAACTGCGCGGCGGCCGAGGGCAACCCGATCGAGATCATGGACCTGTCGCTGTCCCTGCAGGCGCTGGCCGTGGAGCACCTGCTCACGCACGACCTGCCGCCCGCCGTACACCTCTTGCCGACCGAGCTCGACGAGCGGGTGGCCAGGCTCAAGCTCGGCGCACTAGGCCTCGCCGTGGACACGCCGTCGGCGGCGCAACGCGCGTTCCTGGACCGTGGCCTGTGATCATCGACCTGCGCGAGGCGTCCGTCCGCTACCGCGCCACCGGCCTCCAGGTGCTCCACGGCGTGGACCTGAGGGTGGACAGCGGCGGGTACATCCATCCTCGGACGAACAACCCGGTCAGGAGGCTGATCTCGCTCAGCCGGTGGTGATCCCGCTCACCGTGAACTCGCTCATCGACGCCGAGGACACGGCCAACGCGATGGACCTGCGGGCTTTCGGGGCTCGCCGGCGGACCTGGATGCGTGAACTGTCCTTCGGCGGGACCGACTACGTTCTTGTGGCGGGGTTCGCCGTTCTGGCGGTCGCCGTGCTCGCCTACAAGATCTTCGGAGTCGACGTCGTATGGGTGCCGTGATTCACAGCGCGGAGCTGGTCCTCCCCATGACCGGAAATATCGTGAAAAACGGTGCGGTGGTGGTAGAGGACGGTCGTGTCGTCGACGTGACGACCGGGCGCGGCGACGTGCACCACGAAGGGGTGCTCGTCGCCGGGCTGGTCAACGCGCACACCCACCTGCAGTACACGTGCATGGCTGAGGTGGGGCAGCGGGTCTATCCCGACTTCGACGCCTGGGCCCGCGTGTTCAACGACGTCTACTTCGGCTCCGCTGACGGCAGCTGGGACCCGATGCTCCGCAAGGGGGCGTGGGACTGGGCGGCTTCTGCGCTGGACGGGGCGTGGCAGTGCCTCAGGTCGGGCACCACGTCGGTGGCCGACATCGTCACCGACCTCGAGGCGCTGGTCGACTCGCCGCTGGGCGGGGTACGTTACCTGGAGGCCATCGGCGACAGCGACACCAGCTGGGCGTCCGGGGGCCGTGCCCGCTTCGAGGGGATGCTGGATGGGGTGTCCGGGATCTCCCCGCACGCGCCCTACTCCCTCGACACCGGCGTCCTGGCCGAGCTCGCCGAGCTGGCCCGCGATCGGGGGATGCGGCTGCACATCCATCTCGCCGAGTCGCCGCACGAGCACGAGTTCACCACCGCGGCCACCGGGCCGCTGCGCCGCTTCGTCGACGAGCTGGGCTTCGGGATCGTCCGCGACGGCGGCTCCGGCCTGGCGCCGGTCGACTACCTCGACAGCCTCGGCCTGCTCGGCCCCGACTGCCACATCGCGCACGGCGTCCACCTCACCGCGCACGACCGTTCGCTGCTGCGTACACGAGAGACGGCCGTCGCGTTGTGCCCGCGCTCCAACCGCGTCCTCGGCCTGGACGGCCCCGACGTCGCCGCGCTGCTGCGCGAGGGCAACCCCATCGCGGTCGGCACCGACTCGCTGTCGTCCTCGCCGTCGCTCGACCTGCTCGCCGACGTCGCCGCGCTCCGCGACCTCGCCGTACGGCAGGGCTATCGGGACGGCGACCTCGACCGGCGCCTCGTCGAGGCCGCGACCCTCGGCGGCGCGGCCGCCATGGGACTGACCGGCGAGATCGGCTGCCTGGCTCCAGGGGCGCGCGCCGACTTCGCCGTCTTCGACATCGACCCCGGCGCGCGCGAGCCGTACAGGACCCTGATCGAGAAGGGTCAGGGGCGCTGCGTGGCCACGTTCGTCGGCGGCAGTGACGTTGGTCACATGGGCACCGATTAACACGGCGTTCACATTCGGGCAAAAACCTCGAAATGGCAGCACGCGACTCTCGGTGTGGCTGAGAAACACCCCGAAAGGATCGTCCCCGTGAGCGTTAAGGCTGAGTACATCTGGATCGACGGCACCGAGCCCACGGCTCTGCTGCGCTCGAAGACGAAGATCCTTGCCGACGGTGCCGAGGCTCCGGTCTGGGGCTTCGACGGCTCCAGCACCAACCAGGCCGAGGGCCACTCCTCGGACCGCGTGCTGCGCCCGGTCTTCACCTGTCCCGACCCGATCCGCGGCGGCGCCAACATCCTGGTGCTGTGCGAGGTCGAGGAGATCAACGGCGAGCCGCACAAGAGCAACACCCGCGCGCTGCTCCGCCCGATCGCCGAGCAGTTCGCCGACCAGGAGTCCTGGTTCGGCATCGAGCAGGAGTACACCTTCTTCAAGGGCTCGCGCCCGCTGGGCTTCCCCGAGGGCGGCTTCCCCGCGCCGCAGGGCCCCTACTACTGCGGTGTCGGCGCCGACGCCATCTTCGGCCGTGAGATCGTCGAGCTGCACCTCGACCGCTGCCTCGCCGCCGGCCTGGAGATCTCCGGCATCAACGCCGAGGTCATGCCCGGCCAGTGGGAGTTCCAGATCGGCCCGGCTTCGCCGCTCGACGTGTCCGACCACATGTGGATCGCCCGCTGGCTGCTCTACCGCACCGCGGAGGAGTTCGGCGTCGAGGCCACCCTCGACGCCAAGCCCGCCCGCGGCGACTGGAACGGCGCAGGCGCGCACACCAACTTCTCCACCAAGGCCATGCGCGAGGGCTACGACGCCATCATCACCGCCTGCGAGGCGCTGGGCGAGGGCGACAAGCCGCTGGAGCACATCAGCCAGTACGGTTCCGGCATCGAGAGCCGCCTGACCGGCGCGCACGAGACCGCCCCGTGGAACAAGTACAGCTACGGCGTCTCCAACCGCGGCGCTTCCGTGCGCATCCCGTGGCAGGTCGAGGTGGACAAGAAGGGCTACATCGAGGACCGCCGCCCGAACGCCAACGTCGACCCGTACGTGGTGACCCGCCTGCTGGTCAACACCTGCTGCTCGGCGCTGGAGAAGGCCGGCCAGGTCTAGAACCCCTCGGTCACATGAGGCGCGCCTGGTAGACCCGGCGCGCCTCTTCCACGACCTCCAGGTAGTCGTCGGTGACCCGATCCCTGATCAGGTCCTCCAGCAGCTCCAGCCAGCGCAGGCAGAACGTCACGTCCTCCTCCCGGGCCACCCGGCGCCGCTCGACGTCCAGGTAGACCGGGCTGGTGTGCGCCCTGACCAGCCCGCCGCCCTCCGCCACGGCGACGACGTACGTCGGCCACACCACCGACAGCTCCGCGCTCACCTCGCCCGGCGGCCCGGCCGCCAGCTCGCCGTCCGCCGTCAGGATGCGCACCGTCTCCGCCTGCGGCCCGATCACCCGCGCGTGCACCTGCACCGAGTCGCCGGGGGACAGGTCGAGCGTGCTGCCCGGCCCCTGCCCGTCCACGAACAGCTCCAGGAAGGGCCCGGTCGTGGCGAACGTACGGCCCCGCCGTACGGCCTGCGCGTAGGACTGCGCGGTCAGCGGGCCCTGCACGTGCGCGTAGGTGCGCTCGCGCCCGATCGGCCCCAGCCGCTGGCCCGTGCCGGCCACCGCGGCGACCCTGTTGCCCGCGCCGATCAGCCGCCGGTAGGCCCGCGCCGAGCCGATCGCCGAGGAGAAGCTGTCGACCAGGCCGACGGCCGCGTCGACCACCGACATGCGCGCGTCGTAGCCGGGATCGCCCGCCTTGAGCAGCTGCTCCGGCGTCTCGACCGGGCCGCGGAAGGCGTTGGCGTAACCGATGAGCGCGCCGCGCTCGCGCAGCTTGTCCACCCCGGTGGTCGCGGCGTCGTGGGCCAGGTCGACCCTGGCGACGTGCGTCGCGTCCGACCAGGGCAGGTTGCGGCCGACCCATTCCCGCGTGGCCTCCGCGTCGCCGGACAGCAGGTTGACGACGTGCAGGTCCTCGCCGTGCTGGGAGGCGGCCATCCAGAGCGGCGGGCGGTTGAACCGCACGTGCAGGTCGCCGCCGTACCACCCCTTGGCGGCGGCGTCGTAGATCCGTTGCGGGGCGAGCTCGACGAGCGTCTCGCCCGGTTCCTCCGGGACCAGGATCGTTTCCGCGAAGCCGTACTCCATGCCCCTGGCCGCCCTGACCGTCACCCGCTCGTGCGGGACGTCGAGCACCAGGTCGTCTCCATGGAAGTACGGCAGGCCGTCGAGGTCCCGCGCCGGGGAGGTGCCGAGGGGGTACCAGCCCCGCCCGTCGTCGCTCCACACGCTCCAGCGGCAGGGGAACCCGGCCCTGAGCCGTAATCTCGCAGTGTCACGCATCGGCTTCTCCCCGTAATCGAAGGCGCCGTTATCGTGCCACGACCATCACCCGCCGGAAAGGGTGTCCAGTCCCGGCGGGTGGGGTTTCATACCTCCTGGTAGAAGGATCTAGAGCCGGAAACCCAGGTCTGGCGTAATTTCGGCTACGTCCATCTGGGCCTTCTGCAGGCGGCCGGAGTGGTCCCAGTTCATCGCCTGCCAGCGGGTGAACTGGTCGAGCACCCACATACCGGACTGGCGGCTGCCGTTGCCCGACTTGCCGTTGCCGCCGAAGGGGAGGTGGGCTTCCGCGCCGCTGGTGGAGTTGTTGACGCTGACCATGCCAGCGGAGATGCCCTCGCGGAAGCGGAAGGCGCTGCTGGGGTTGGTGGTGTAGATGGAGCTGGACAGGCCGTAGCCGGGGAGGTTGGCGAGTTCGATGGCCTCGTCGAGCGTCGTGAAGGTGGTGACGCCGACGATGGGGCCGAAGGTCTCTTCGAGGAAGAGCTGGTCCGTGGGCTTGACCCCGTCAACCACGACGGGGTGGTAGTAGAGGCCGTCCTCGCCGGTGAAGTCGTGGCGGGGATTGGTGTGTGCGATTCTTCCGATATTTCCTGATATCACCTGGTGGTGGGGCTGGATCCAGGTCAGGAACTCTTCGTACCGGTCCGCGAACTTCTGGTCCAGCAGAGGACCGGCCAGAACATCCTCGGTCGGGTCGCCGATCCTCGCGTTCTTCACCGCTGTGGCGAACCTTCGCACGAACTCGTCGTGGACGTCCTCGTGCACGATGACCGTGCCGAGGCTCGTGCAGCGCTGGCCGGCCGTACCGAACCCGGCGAACAGCGCCCCCTCCACGGCCAGGTCGAGGTCGGCGTCCGGCATGACGACCATCGGGTTCTTGCCGCCGAGCTCCAGGCACGCGGACTGCAGGTGGCGGCCGGTGAGCTCGCCGATCTTCCTGCCGACCTCGCTGGACCCGGTGAACCCGACCTTCTGAACAGTTCCGTCGTTTAGGGCCTTTTCGAGTCCCTCAAAGGTGCTCTTGCCGTCGGCGAACACGATGTTCAGCACGCCCTCGGGGAGGCCGGAGGCGGCGATGAGCTGGTAGAAGGCATGGGCAGACGCGGCAGCGTACTCGGCAGGCTTCCACACGACGGCGTTGCCACACAGCAGGGCCGGGATCAGATACCAGGACGGCACCGCGACCGGGAAGTTCCCCGCCGTGATCACCGCGGCCACACCGATGGGGTTGCGGAAGGTGAACAGGTTCTTGTCCGGCATTTCTGACGGCACGGTCTGGCCGTACAGCCTCCTGCCCTCACCCAGGAAGAAGTCGCAGGTGTCGACGATCTCCCGCACCTCACCCAGGGCTTCTGCGTACGGCTTGCCGATCTCCTGGGTGACCAGCTTGGCGAGCGTTTCGGCGTTCTCCTCCACCAGGCGGCCGATGGACGCGATCACCCTGCCTCGGACGGGGGCGGGGACCTTGGCCCACTCTTTCTGCGCATCCTTGGCGGTACGGCAGGCGGCGGCGAACGTGTCCGCGTCCGCCAGGCCTACCCGGGCTACCACGGTGGTGATGTGGGCTGGGTTGGTCGAGTCGTAGGTGGTCGTGGCCGGGGCGTCTTTGCCACCAACCACAGAACCGATCTGTCGGGTCACCGGTGCCTCCTCAGAGTTCCTCCGCACAGCCAATCATTCCGCCGAACTTCCACGAAATCGAACCCCCACCCACAAAACCTCTCCCTTGCCAGGGACGACTATGAAAACCATGAGCTTTCAAGCTTTGAGAGACTATGAGGGGCTTTGAGTGGCTCTGTGTCGCTTGAGGGTGCTGCGCGCATGGGCCTTCGCTTGGGGGCGCGCTTCGCGCGGGTTGGCTTCGGACTCCTCTTATTGGGGGGCCGAGCCCCCCAAGACCCCCAGCCGGGTGGCCTTCCGGCCCCCGGCCCCCCGAGGTCTTGGGCCGTTTGAGCGGGTTAGGGCGTTGAGCGGTCGTCGTGGGATGTACTGCTTGGGCCTTCGCTTGGGGGCGCGCTTCGCGCGGGTTGGCTTCGGGCTCCCCTTCTTTGGGGGCCGAGCCCCCAAACCCCCAGCCGGGGGCCTACCGGCCCCCGGACCCCCGAGGTGTCAGGCATCTCCTGGGCTCTTGATCGAAGTGGATTGCGATCGAGGTGGGATGCACTGACCGTCTCTCGAAGGCTGATCCAGCACCGCGTCACGGGCCTACGCCTAGATCGGCTTGAGGAAGGCCACGGCAACGACCAATAGGCCCTTCATCGCTGGTCGGCGCGATCGGATGACATGCCTGGTCTTTGCTACCTGTCGAAGTCAGTGGACCGATGGCTCAGGGGCCGCATCCGCTGGCCCACGGTACCGCTGGACCATCGCCGCCTTCATTCACGTCGCCCAAGCAGACCTATGGCCGGAGGTCAGCAGACCGTTTTGGGTGATCTCTCCTTAGGTATAGGCCCTGTACACGGGTCGCTGGACCATCCCATACGGTGTGGCGAGACCTGCCGTAGCACTGTTCCACTCACTCCACGAGCTTCCAGCGCCGGAGATCAGCCTGCGTGGGAGGATGCTCTACAACTCGATCTACCGCACCACTGGCCGACACCGAGTTCGCGGCCATCGTTCTTCTGGCCGGTGGCTGCGGAGGTTTCGTCCGACACCGCTTGTTGGCGAGTTCTGACACCGCCGGGCACGTGTCGGTGCCGCGGATGTTGGTTTGCGTCGACACCGCTTCCGCGCCCGACGGGTGTCAGGTTGTCCGCTGCCTTGTGGCTTGGGCCAGACGGTAGGAGTCGGTGCCGGTCTCGAGGATGGTGCCGCCGAAGGTGAGTCGACGATGGCTGCGCATAGCCGGGGGTCGGTGAAGGTCTTGGTCCAGCCGCCGAAGGACTCATTGGACGCGATCGCGACCGAGGCCTTCTCCTCACGCTCGGTGAGGACCTGGAAGAGGAGTTCCGCGCCGCGGCGGTCGAGTTGCATGTGGTGGGTCGGGGACGAGGCGCCGTGCGCCGTTTCGGGCGTCGGTCTTCCCGTCCCCGCCCGCCGAACCGGACGTGCCCGTTGGCCGAGCATCCGGCTCTCCACGTGATCCGATGGGTCAGGCGAGGTATTCGCTGACCTGGCCGACGAAGGCCGCATCGTCGTGCCTGGTCCGTCGGAAGCGTGCTCCCTCGGGGTCAACCTCGTCGATGTTGTAGGGCGTGCTGATCTGAGCGCCGCGGAACTGGTAGCGCTCGACCCTCATCTTCGCCGGGTTGTAGAGGACGATGCCGCCCTCTGTGATGCGGTCCGCCCCGTAGTAGCGGCGGCCCACCTGTTTCCAGGTCAGGTGGGGGCGCTTGTAGCGGATCCAGAGGACCACTCTCCACCAGGCGTACCAGCCCAGATAGGAGAACGTCTTCTTGGAGACGCCGTAGCGGAAGTAGGCCGCCCAGCCCCGAAGGACCGGGTTGACCGCCCGCAGCACTTGCTCCAGTGAGAGCGAGGTGGTGCTGCGCCCCGTCAGTTTCTTGATCTTGTGCATCACGTTCGCCAAGGCTTGCTTGGACGGGATGGTGAGCACGACGCGACGGCCGTTGCCGAAGGGTCTGCGCTGGATGTGGAAGCCCAGGAAGACGAAGCCGTCGTCGATGTGGGTGATGTGGGTCTTCTCTGCCGAGAGGGTCATCTTCAGCTTGCGGGCCAGCAACTCACCGATCTCCGCCTTGAGCGCTTCGGCCTCGGGCTTCGTGCCGTGCACGAGCACGACGAAGTCGTCGGCGTAACGCACCAGCCGGAAGTTCGGCAGCCCCCGGCGGCGGCGTTGTTGCCTGCGCCATCCGGGGCTCATCTCGGTGTTCCAGATCCGCGCGAAGTGCCGATCCAGGACGGAGAGATAGATGTTGGCCAGCAGCGGAGAGACGATCCCTCCTTGCGGAGTACCGGTGAGGGTCTCCGCGAATCCACCATGCAGCTCGACAACTCCGGCCCGCAGAAACGCGCTAACCAGCCGCAGAACCTTGCGGTCCTTGACGCGCTCGGCCACCAGGTCCATCAGGACGTGATGATCGACGTTGTCGAAGCAAGCCTTGATGTCGCCCTCGATGACCCAGTCGTAGGTCGACGGCTTGCGGGTGAAGCGGTGGATCTCGGCGATGGCATCCTGAGCCCGCCTGCCAGGCCGATACCCGTAACTGGACGGATAGAAGTCGACCTCGAAGATCGGTTCCAGGACCAGCTTGAGCGCCATCTGCGCGACCCGGTCGCGCAGGGTCGGGATCCCCAGGTAACGAACCTTGCCGTTCTTCTTGGGAATGACCGCCTGCTTGACCGGTAACGCGGTGAAGGACCCGTCCTTGAGCGAGGAACGCAGCTCCTCCAAGAACGGAATCACCCCATGGCGTTCCTCGATGTGGAAGCGGGTGACCGCATCCACGCCTGCTGTCCGGGCGCCTCGGTTGCCGGACACCCGCTCCCAGGCCACCAACAGCGTGGCCCGGTCGCAGATCAAGTTGAATACATCATCGAACCGGCGTTCCGGTTCGTTCCTTGCCCATCGGTGCAGCTTGGTCTGATGATCGAGTACCCGTCGCTGAGCCGAGGGCAAGCCCGGCCACTCTTGTGGCGGTATTGCCTCCGGCCACTCATGCGACGGCGCGTCGTTGTTCAACAACGTTCCTCCCCGACAGCAGTTCCGCTGCCATCACGCTGTCGCCCTTCCCCATGTGACCGGCTTTCCCGGCCTCGGAGTACTACGGCGACTCCGCCACGATCTGGCCTCATCAGCGGGCGTCGCGCCTGCCCGCCGCCCGGCTGGCTGCCGGACGGGAAGGGCGATGCCAGATCGCTTCCCACGTTCACTGCGGATCTCTTCGACGGCTTCGGCACCCAGCTATACCCCGGCAGCATCGCCACGGACCGCACATCGCAGTCTTGGTCCGGGCCTCCCGCAGCCCATGGGATAGAGACAACGGGAGAGGAGAAGGCCATCGGATAGAGCCCTCCCCAGCACTGCGAGCGGCCCATCCACCAGGTTCGGCAGGCCGCTGACGACTCACGGGACGTCAACCACTGGTTCAGTTTCCTTGCACCCATTCCGTCTTCGCTTGCGGGCACGAACCGTCTGGTGGTGTCGGTCCGTCCCTACGTTGTCGAGGCTGCTCCCGGCCTCACCCCCAACCCGGGGTTTCAGCCTGCCTCCAGCTTCAACCGGTCCCTGCGAGGACCAGCGGCGGGCCTCTCATCCCGCGAGATCCAACAGCGCCTCGTGGCGCACAGCCGAGTTCGTCGATGCACAGCAGGTCGACGCGGCCATAGCGGGCGATGGTCTTCGCCAGCGTCATCTCGTCGGCGGCCTCGACGAGCTCGTTGGCAAGCTGGGTCGCCAGGGTGTACTTGACCCGGTAGCCGGCCATGGCGGCCTCGGTGCCGAGTGCGATCAGCAGATGGGACTTGCCGGTGCCGGAGTCCCCGATCAGACACAGCGGCTGTCCCTTCTGGACCCATTCGCACTTGGCGAGGGTGTGGATCACGGCGGGATCGATGTTGGGGTTGGCGTCGAAGTCGAAGGCCCGCAGGGACTTCTCGCGGGGGAACTTGGCGGCCTTGATCCGGCGTTCGGACCGGCGTCGGGCGCGATCGTCGCACTCGGCAAGCAATAGTTCGGCGAGGAACCCGCGGTAAGACATCTGCTCACGCCCTGCCCGGTCGGCGTAGTCGGTGAAGGAGTTGCGGATGGTGGGCATTCGCAGCATCCGGCACGCTTGGTCGATCGCGGCGTCGGCTGCTTCTTCGGTCATTCCACGCCGCTTGGTGGTCACGGTGCGGCTCCTTCGTTCGGGGTGTCACGTCGCTTGGTGGTCACGGTGCGGCTCCTTCGTTCGGGGTGTCACGTCGGCTGGCCAACAGCTGGTCGTACTTCTCCACGCTCGGCAGCGGCCGAGTGTCGGCCGGGATGTGGGCGCGGAGCCGGCGCTCGGTCAGCGATCGCACGGCAGGGATCTCGCCTTCTCCGCGTGCCCTGTCGCCGCTCATCAGGGACTGGTGGTCCGCTGTCGTGTCGTCGGCTCCGCCATCTGCTGTGTCGTTGTACTTGCGCGCTTCCAACGCGACAGCGTCCGCGGTGAGCGCGCCTGCACGCAGCGCCGTCGCGAGTCCGGCGACGACGTGGTCGTGTGGAAGGTGCCGGTGCAGCATCAGGACCTCAATGAGGGCACGGGTGCCGTCGGCGTCACCGCGGGCCTTGCAGGCCGCGGCCCACCAGGCGTCGTGAACGGGCGTGAACCGCCCGGATGCCCTGGCCTGCTCCAGCGCTTTCGCACCGGGTAGCGCGCCCGGTTTGCGGAGGAGGACCTCGAGATAGTGGTCCAGGTCGACCCGGGTCGAGCCCTTGGTCATGAGCCGTTCGTGGCGGGCGATCTCGGTCCTGCCGTCGAACACGACCAGGTCGCTGGCGTTCAGGAGCACCCGGGCTTGACGGCCGACCATGCGCGCGGGCACGGAGTACTTGTTCATCCGGACCGTGACCTGGGCGTACCGGTCCACGCGCGGGGTGAACCAGCGGCCGGTCTCGAACGGCTCGGTCGGAAGGGGCGCGAGGAGTGGCTGCTCGGTGGCGAAGTGTTCCCCGACCGTGCGGGCGCGGGACCCGATCCGCCGGGCATCGTCGGCTTCGTCCCAGGCGTCGACCATAGCGTTGAGCTCGGCGAGGGAGTCGACCTCGGGATAGGGACGAGGTGGTTGCGTCGGAACCAGCCGATCTGCCCCTCGACGCCGCCCTTCTCGTGCGTACCTTGGATTCCAGGCTGGCAATAGAAGGCTTCGATGCCGTAGTGGGAACGGACGGCGGTCCACCTGTCGGCCTCGACCCGCTGGCGGGAGAACCCGATCACGCTCGCGACGGCGGCCTTGAGGTTGTCGTAGCGGATCTTCCCGGTCGGCACCCCGCCGAGCACGTTGAAGGCGTGGACGTGACCCTCGAAGAAGGCTTCCTGCCCAGCCGAGGCACTGACCCTGTGCACGGCCTTGCCCGAGTAGGAGAGCCGAAGGCTGAACAGCGCGCAGGTTACGAGCTCGCCGCGCAGGCGGATGGCGACGTCGCCGAAGTCAACCTCGGCCTCGCGGCCCGGGAGGTGCTCTTGCGGGATGAACGCGTTGGCAGGTTCCCGTCCGACCTCGACGCGAATCTCACGGCGTCGGGTGGCGACGTACTCGCGGACCATCCAGTACGACACCACCCCGGCCCCGTCATGTTCGTCAAGCAGTCGATCGAAGATCCGCTTCGCCGTGTGTCGCTGCTTCCGCGGCGCGTCGAGGTCCGAGCGCAGCCAGTCGTCGATCACCACTCGGTACGCGTCAAGCCGTGAGCCGCGTTTGGGCGGTTGCTTTCTCTCCTTCGGCCATGCAGATTCCAGCGCCGCTGTCACGGTTCGGAAGCCGACGCCGTGCTTGCGCTGCAGCGCGCGGTTGGACATCCCAGATCGGGCATCCCGTCGGATCGCCGCGTACAGGTCGACCCGGGAACGCGGCTGCGTCATCGGTGGCACTCCTGACGTGAGCACGTCGTGGGCACGACCTTCGGCACCGGGCCACCGCCCGGGAACGGTGACCGCATGCGACCACAGCCCGGAATCACTGGCCCTACCGAGGTGCCTGGTCATGTGCTGCGCAGGGCTTCGGTGGGCGGTACTGAGTCGGCCCGGAGTGCGGGGTACGACCGACGACGGAGCCGATGAGCAGCGAGTAGGCAGGTCGAGTCCCACTGAAGCCCAGGTCACTACGACGGCCCGGCCTTGCGTGGTGACGAGCACGCCCAGGATCAGGCCTGTGATGCCGCCGACGACATCAACCTCGACACCACCTGTCCGCCCCGTGTCCCTGGCGCGACGAAGATCTGCTTGTGCGGTGCCTAATCGGTCTTCCCGCAGCACCTCGCGGGCCCCTCAGCGTTCGCTGCTGAAGAACCGTCGCAACAGCGGGCCGACGGTCTGTGGGTCGACGACGTGATCCGGCCCCTCGAGGGTCTCCCGTTGAGCGTGGGGTAGGAGGTCTGCAAGCTCGTCGGCCGCGCGGTCGAAGAAGTCCGAGGGCAGGCCTGCCATGTAGGGGACCGTGATCGGTCCTCCGGTGGTGACCAGGACCGGTTGGGTGACCGTTGCCAGTCGATCGGCCGGCAATTGGTAGCGGTTGAGGAAGACGCTGTCGTGGACCAGCGTGGGCGCGAGGGCGACCGAATCCGCCCAATGCGCCGTCTGCTTGCCTGCCGCTTTCCTGGCCGCGATGTTGTCGTCGGAGGCGCCGGTCATACGCATGAACAGTTCGAGAACCTCCTCGTCTCGCCCGGCGTCGAAGGCGCGTCGGGTGTCCGCGATGTACTCCTCGAATCGCGGGCGTATGTCGTCCCCGACCGCGTAGGGCACCTCCCACACGGCGATCGTGTCGATGGCTGACCCGGCCGCGGCCGCTTCCAGCGCCAGCGCGCCACCAGAGGACGCCCCGAACAGGTGTGCCGAGCCGCCCGCCTCCGCGATCAACGCATCCAGGTCCTCGATCTCCCTCTCCACGGCGTACGGCTCGGTGAAGCCGCTCGCGCCGCGTCCCCGACGGGCATAGTTGTAGACCGTGAAGTGCTCGGCGAGAGCCGGCGCCAAGGGAGCGTTCTCCACCCCCTCGTCGAGTGCTCCGCCCACCAGAATGACGGCCGGACCGCTTCCCTTCCGGTCGTAGGCGATGGTGGTGCCATCGTTTGATGTCACGCGAAAGGCCATCTCGTTCATCTCACATCTCCGTTCGAGAGGTTTGTCTCAGCGCCTGAGCAGCGTGCCGACGACGGCCTCGGTGCGCGACCATCGCGTCCTTGCGATCACGGCCGCCACGACGAGTAAGGCGAGCGGCAGCCAAGGGCTCTGCTCGAGTACGAACTGATCGGTGATGACAGCACCGGTCAGCAATGCCGCCAACCCGAGACTGGCCAGGCCCGCCAGAGCCGGGATCAGAAGTCCAACCCCTCCCGCGACCTCCAGCGTTCCGACCAGGTACCGGAGCCACTGGCCAGCCCCGATGTCGGCGAACATGTCCACCATGACCGGGTCGCCGGCGAGCTTCGAGATTCCGCCGCCGGCGACTATCGCCGCCAGCACGACTTGCAGAATCCAGACCCCGATGCTGCTCGCCCGCCCGGGCGTGTGCGCAACGGTTTCCGAGGTTTTCTTGGGAATGGTGCTCATTCGGCTCTCTTGTCGTGTCCGGGTCTGGTACCGGTGATGGCGTTGGCCGAGTGGGCCGGGTTGTCAGAGTTGATTTCGACCAAGTGCTCGCGGGAGCGGCATCTACTTCTTGTTGCGGTAGAGGACCATGGTGATGGGACCGAAGACCGCGACGAGCAGCGCTGACGAGACGAGCACCCAGCCGATTTCCCCGGCGGGCACCGAGCCGTGCATCAGGCCGCGTACCACGGTCGCCAGGTGGGTGATCGGGTTGACCTCGACGACCGCCTGCATCCACCCGGGCATCGTCTTCGGGTCCACGAAGATGTTGCTCACGAACGTCAGCGGGAACATCACCATCAGGCTGACCCCCGCCACCGAGTTCGGCGTGCGCAGGATCAGGCTGAGCATCGTCCACAGCCACGACAGGCAGAACGAGAACACCAGCAGCAGCACCACCGAGAGCACCACGCCGACGGCGCCACCCTCCGGCCGGAACCCTAGGACCAGGCCGAGCGTGATCACGATCGCCGACCCGATCGAGTAGCGCATCACATCGCCGAGCAGGGCGCCGACCAGCGGGGACGGTCGCCACACCGGAAGTGACCTGAACCTGTCGAACACCCCCTTCTGGATGTCGGTGTTCAGCGTTATGCCGGTGTTCATGGTGATCATGACGTTCGCCTGCACCAGGATGCCGGGCAGCAGGAACTGTAGGTACGCCTGTGTCGACCCGGCGAGCGCGCCGCCGAACAGGTAGGTGAACATCAGTGTGAACATGATCGGGAACGTGGTCACGTCGACGAGCTGCTCCGGGACGTGTTTGATCTTCAGCAGAGCGCGCCAGCCGAATGTCAACGAGGTGCGCACCGGGCCGGGGCGAGACGGCCGCTCACCGGCCAACAGCACACTGCGCAGCGCGTCCTCAGTGACCGGCGCCGACGCCTGCTCCGCGGACGTGGCATTCATGCGGCATCCTCCTCGGGTGTCTCCTCGGCGGCGTGTCCGGTCAGGGTGAGGAACACCTCGTCCAGGCTCGGCTGACCGAGCGCGAACTCGGTGACGTCGATGCCGCCGCGGGACAGCTCGGCCAGGGCGCGGGCGACCCGCTCGGGGTCGGAGATCCGCGCGGACAGCGCGGCCGGGTCGGCGGACGGCTCAGCCGCCACCTCGAGGACGCCGGCGAGGACCCGTTCGGCCTCGGCCCGCTGCTCGGGCGCACGTAGCCGTACATGCAGCGAGCCGGCGCCGACCGATGCCTTGAGCTCGCCGCTCGAGCCCTCGGCGATGACCTTCCCGTGGTCGATCACCGCTATCCGGTCGGCCAACTGGTCGGCCTCGTCGAGGTACTGCGTGGTCAGCAACACGGTGGCGCCCTCGGCGACCATGCCCCTGACGATCTCCCAGACCTGGTTCCTGCTGCGCGGGTCGAGCCCGGTCGTGGGCTCGTCGAGGAAGATCAGTTCGGGGGTGACGACCAGGCTCGCCGCGATGTCGATGCGCCGGCGCATCCCGCCGGAGTACTTCTTCACCTGCCGGTCGGCCGCCTCGGCAAGACCGAACGCGTCGAGCAGGTCGGCCGCTCGCCGCTTGGCCCGCGGGCGCGAGTAGCCGAGCAGCCTGGCGAGCAGCAACAGGTTCTCTACCCCGGTGAGGTCTTCGTCGACCGACGCGAACTGCCCGGTAAGGCCCACCCTGCTCCGCACCGCCCGGGCGTCACGCACGACGTCGTAGCCGAGCACTTGCGCCTCTCCGGCGTCGGGGCGCAGGAGCGTGGCCAGCATGCGGATCGTGGTGGTCTTGCCCGCCCCGTTCGGACCGAGCACGCTGTACACGCCCCCGGCGCTCACGGCCAGGTCCACACCGGCGACCGCGTGGGTCGTGCCGAAGCTCTTCTTCAACCCTCTCGTCTCGATCGCGAGCTTTCCCATGGGTTCGATTCCTTCTCTCGGCGTTGCGAACGGATTGGTGAGCTAGTCAAGTTTGACTACTTGGCCAAAGCAGACGAGGGCGAAACGTCTAGTCAAGGTTGATTAGGCGCGCATCTTGAGGTGATCGGGGACCGTTCGCCACGAACCCGGATCATCGGCCATGCTGTAGGCGCCCTCAGACAGTCGTTTGCTCAGGCTCTTCGCCCACTCCAGTTCGGTGCGTGCCTGTCCCGCCCACAGTTCGGCCTGATCGCGGACGTGCTCGGGGGTGTCCCGATTGGGGTGCTCCCGCCACTCGGCCTGCACTACGAGCTCCGCTTCCAGGCGCGCGACCCGCTCGCTAACCTGCGCGATGGCATCTGTCCTGGTCAGCATGGGCAACATGGCGATGGACGCGTTGAGCATGTCCGGGTCGTGGGTGCGCCGCAGACCGTCGCGGACCAGTTCGACCATCTCGTCACGTCCCCGAGCTGTCGCGCGGTACAGAACGCGCTCCGGCCCGGAGTTGCCCGGCTCGGCGTGTTCGGTGAGGAGGCCATCAGCCGCCGCCTTCTTCAGCGCGTGATAAATCGAGCCGGGCTTGATCTTGGCCCAACTCTCCGCACCCCAGCTCTGCAGTTCGGACCGCACCTGGTAGCCATGCGCGCCGCCGGAGAGGTGCACGATACCGAGTACCAGGAGCTTCGTCGCCGACATGCGCCCACCTCCGCTCAACCCTCTCGTCTCGATCGCGAGCTTTCCCATGGGTTCGATTCCTTCTCCCGTGTTGCGAACGGATTGGTGAGCTAGTCAAGTTTGACTACTTGGCTAAAGTACACGAGGACGAAACGTCTAGTCAAGGTTGATTAGGCGCGCATCTTGAGGTGATCGGGGACCGTTCGCCACGAACCCGGATCATCGGCCATGGTGTAGGCGCCCTCAGACAGTCGTTTGCTCAGGCTCTTCGCCCACTCCAGTTCGGTGCGTGCCTGTCCCGCCCACAGTTCGGCCTGATCGCGGACGTGCTCGGGGGTGTCCCGATTGGGGTGCTCCCGCCACTTGGCCTGCTCTACGAGCTCCGCTTGCGCGCCCGCCAGGGTGGTGTCAACTCCCACCAACACTAGGGTTCCCTCCTGGTCCGGGTGGTGTCAGCACTGACCTGCAAACGGTGCTGGTGGAGACCTCCAAAGCCAGGCCGGCATCGAATGCGTCTGGACTAACGCGGCCATGATCGAAAACCGACTATCTTCACTGACATCAAGGCCGACGCTTTCGGCGACCGACCCGCGCAGGCGCGGTCGCTGACCGCGCTGCGACTCTCCGGCAGGTCGGGGCCCGCGCGGCCGGCGTGTCAATCGTTAGAGCGAACGATCAGAAGCACGCGCAAGGCTCATCATGGATTATGGCCAATCGTCGCCCGGAGATCCGCAGCCCGTAACTGTCAGGTTATGCCGCTGGCTGATCCGAACCAGGGCGAGCCGCCGTTCCACCTACTCAGGACCGTGGCTGAACTGCTCGACGGGCCTCGTCGCCCCTGCGGTCCGTGCCTGCCATCGCTTCAGAGATTGGGAACCAGTAGCTGCCGCCGTCGAACTCCTGCACGCGCCCTTCAGCTCCGGCAGCAAAGAAGATCTTTGAGGCCTCCGGCCTTAATATACTTGGCCACATTTCTGGTCTCACCCAGAAGCAGTCGCCATTGTCCTTGCGCAGGGCACGTAGCCGTTTGCTATCAGCTGCCGCGAAGCGCCTTCAACGCCCGCTGGCAAACGGCATGCCACGTCTCCCCGCCCTTGTCGCGCGTCAGGACACTGGCGACCACCGTCTCGTTGCAAGTACGGCCGTGCCAAGAGCATCCGGCCTCAACCGCACGTCGCCCACGGTGCAGTGTCGGTTCGTACGGTCTCTCCTCAATCAAGTCGGTTGACATGTGCCGTGCTTTGGGCCCTACTTCTTCGGTCCGCGGATGGGGATGCCTCGGCACTGGCCCAGAAGCGCCAGAAAGTGCCGGGTCGGGGTTTCGGCCGGTGTTTTTGACCGGTCGGGCGGTGATGGTCGCCGCGATCTTGCAGAGGAGTGGAATCCGGGGTCTCCGGCCTGCGAGCACCAAGGCGGCTAGGAGAAGGTGCAGGGCGGGCGGGCCGAGTAGGAATGTGAGCACCCATGTCCACATGACGACATCGTCCGACGGAATCTCGGTCCGGATTCCCTGGTACCGAATCGCGGCGTAGATACCTGCCAAAATTAGGGTGATCAAGAAATATGCTACAGCGACTATGTCGATCAAGATTGATTGCACTGCGTGGAAACGTACGTTCGGCCGGTGATCGCGTCGGAAGATTAGGCCTCCGACAAATCCAAGTAGATATGCAAGAGCGGAGCGCCATGAACCGTCTGCAACGTCCGGGTCCCAGGGCGGCTCAACGTCGACGGCGACGTCCTTACCGCGTTCCGCTCGACCGCTGGCACTGCTTCGTTCTGGGGTCGATGTGGAGGTCGGCAGTTCTCGGCGCTTGCGCTCGGCCCTCTCGATGATGACGACCACCGTTTGGACGACGCCGGCGATCGAGGCGATGACTCCGAGCACCGCCAAAAGAGCGCTCATGCATACTCCTCTGGGGACGAGCGGCTAGGGATGTCGGCGGGCGCATTCCGGCTCCGAGGTGACGATTTTGCCTGACGCGGGCCGCATCGCGCAGTGTGACGACACGATCGCTTCGTCCTCTCGCTCCTGGCGGAGCCCAAGCCTGGTCAGCCATATCGAACGAGTGACAGATGGGAACCTCGGCAAGATCGAATGCTCACGGCGCCGCCTCTCGTTGGCGAACGATAAGGGGATAGGGCGGTGGTGGGGGCCTATCGTAACTCGTCAGGACTTTGCGGTCCGCAGATGATGCGAGTGCGGGACATGCACGATGATCACGTAAGGGCTTACAGGTATCCAGGTTGTTTGCCCGAGTCAAATCAAGCGGTGAGCTGATACCGCCACACTCTCCTAGCGGGGGGTGTCAAATGTCTGAATCATGCTGGAGGCGTGAGCCTTATCTGGCCTCGTGAATACCCAGTTCAGGCCCCCGGAGGAGTAGATCTACGCTTTGCGCTCGCCGGCACTTCTGAACTGAGCCTTCAAGCTCACTCGTAGTTGGCGTCAATGCTCGTGCATAGACCGACCCTTCAGCACGTCGACCCGCACCTTCAACCCGAGCTGATGCTGTCGGAGGAAGAGGGCTAGTGCCATGTCCTGGGGCCTTAGGCCGTAAGCATGTGCGGGTCACTCTGGGGGAGCGGTGCGTCGCGCGCCCAGTTCCTGATACGCCGCGCGCAGTTCCGCTGCCTCGGGGACCTGGCGACGCTCTACGGCCGTGATCACCTCGGTCGCGCGCCAGAAGTTGGACGGCACCAGCAACCCGGAGGTGACAGCGTCCAGGGTGTGATGCGCAGCTTCGTCCAGGTTGTCGGAGGCCAGCAACGCCAGCCCCAGGTCAAGTCGTGCGGAAACCGCCCTGCGCTTGCGGGGTGGTCCGGCCGCGGGGGTCTCCATGGTGGTCAAGACCTGCCGGGCACAGCTCTCGGCCGCCGGGTCCTTCAGCCAAGCGAGAATCAGCGCCGTGAATGCCTGGGACTTCAGTGGGTCGTAGCGGTAATGGTGCTCGGGCCGCTCGGGCACCGGCATGGGCTCCGCCAATCGGTGCAGCCGCAGCAGAGCGTCGCGTGACTTGGGGCCGTCCCCGATGTGAGCCCAGGCGCGCGACTCTTGGGCAGTGGCCTGGATATAGGCCGAACTGTCCCTAGGGGCGATGTCCTGGGCGGCTTGGGACAGGATGGCCGCCCGCATGTAGTCACCGTCGGTGAGGACCTGCCAGGCCTCCGTTTCCAGGCACCAGGCGGCGATCTCGCGATGGTCGGCGTGACCGGCAAGCGCGGCGGCCGTGCGCAGGCGGGCCGCAGCTGCCGGGTAGTCCAGCAGGTCGATGTGGCACGTGCCGGCGAGCAGTGACAGCCAGCCTCCTGCCACCACCAGTCGCTTACGCTCGGCCAGTGTCGCCCTGCCTTCCATGAGGCGGGAGACGTAGGCAAGATGCCGCCGCACGCGGTCCAGCAGCACGACGGCTGGAGTGCGGTGGTATGCGGTGGCCAGGTCGTCCACAGCCAGCTCCAGGGCGAGCAGTGTGGCCTCACCAATATCGGATGCAGCTACCCTGCGGGCCAGTTCCAGCGCGTCCAGCTCGTCGTCGGCCCACACCTGCGGCCGGTCGAACAGCGCTGACACCGTCATGCCGAAGGCCGCCGCGTACAGCGCTGGATAGGGCTCGGACGGCTCGTGCTGGCCCGACTCCCAGCTGCGGATCATCCGGCGCAGGCTCTCGTTCGTCGGCATCCTGGCCCGCGTGTCGGGGTCGGCTGCGGCGCGAAGTCTGGCGGCCATGTCCTTGACGCTCCAGTTGCGCCGCTCGCGCTCGGCGCGGAGGCGGGCGCTCATGCTCTGATCGCTCATGGGCTCCAGCACCTCCGGGGATAAGGGGTGTCCGCGTCCATCCGTGAGTATCATCTCCCGCCCGGCCTGGCCGCGGGCGTTGGCTGGGAACATGACCCCCTCAGCCTCCATCGAGATGCCTCACGACCAGGCCGACAGACAGGCACGCGCTCTCGCGCCGGTGGGGGCTGGGCTGCGTGAGCAGGGGCTGCGAGCCCCGCTGGTCGAACGGGTCGAGGTCCAGATGCGGGGCAGTAGATCCTGCCGCCGCTACCCGCCCGAGCCGCTGGCCACCGTCACCTGTGAGCTGGATGGCTTCCTGGTCGCCACGCAGTCGAGCCGGGCGCTCAGCCCGGACGTGGAGACCGCAGTCAAGGCGGTGGCATCCGGATGATCTGGGATGCCGCGTCGCTGCTACCCCAGTTCCGGGAGTGGCACGTCCTGATCTGGTCGGGCGGATACGCGGCCATCCGCACCATGACCGTCCCCAACAAACCGACCGTGATCTGTGCCGAGACCCTCGCGGTGCTGCGCAACGTGCTGGAAGCAGACCGGCCCCACCTACGCGAGGTCAGTTGAGCCCCTCCCAGGAAGGACTTCATCATGTCCCTGACCATCACCAGACTGGACCTGGAGCTGACCGGCAGGTGTCCTCTGCAATGCCTGCACTGCTACGCCGACTCCGGCCCGACCGGCGGCCACGGCGTCATGACGGCCTCAGACTGGTTGAACGTCCTGGAGCAAGGCACAACCCTCGGCGTCACCCATATCCAGCTCATCGGCGGGGAGCCGACCGCGTACCCGGCGTTCGCCCAGATCCTCGCCGCCGCACTCGATTACGGTCTGACCGTGGAGGTCTTCTCGAACCTGCTGGCCACGAGCTACTACAGCGACCGGGCTGACCAGCACGACCAGGTGACTGGCCGGGCGGGAAGCCATGCCCGTACTCGTGCCAACATCGCTGAGGCACTGGCACGGGGCATCCCCGTTCGGGCTGCCATCGTCGATGTCCAGGATGGCCAGCGCGTTCAGCAGGCCATCGCAGACCTGAAGCGGCAGGGTGTCGAGACCATCGGCACGGATGGGGTTCGCCCCTACGGTCGCGGAACCGGCGCGCGGGCGCAGGACGATGTCTCGAAACTGTGTGGGCGCTGCGGCCACGGCAAGGCGGCCATCAGCCCAGACGGTGACGTATGGCCTTGCGTCATGTCCCGATGGATGGTCGCAGGAAACGTGCGCGAGGAGCCGCTGGCCGACATCCTGTACGGCCCGGCCTGGCGGAAGTTGGTGGCCACCGTACCCGCGCCGCGACCAGGTCGGGCATGCAACCCCGACTGCAAGCCGTCAACAGGCGACGGCGGCGACTGCGCGCCCGCCGAGACCGAGACGTGCGACCCTTCGTTCTGTAACCCTGACGAGTAGGGAGGACACAACCTCATGCCCTGGGAGGCGTCAGCCCTCAGCCTGGCCGACACTGTCACCGGTCGGGGGTCGCTCTGGCGTGAAGCAGTCGCCCATACCCCACGCCACCGGCTCATTCCCTTCTGGTGGGACACTCCGTACGGTGCTCAGTTCGGGAAATGGGAGCGGATCGACGGACCCGTCGACGATGCGGCCTGGCTGGCGGCGGCCTACAGCGACCAGACGCTGATCACCCAGGTCAACGGGCAGCACGCCGATCTCGTCGCACGAGGTCAGCATGTCGAAGGTCTGCCCACGTCCTCGGCCACACTGCCCAGCCTGGTGGTGCGCATGCTCCAGTACGCCGACGTTCACCCCGACGCCGACGTGCTGGATGTGGCCACGGGCTCCGGCTACTCGGCAGCCCTGCTCTCGCACCTGCTGGGCAGCCAGCGCGTCACCAGCCTGGACGTGGATCCGTATCTGGTGGACGTCGCGCGGGAGCGCCTGGCCGACATCGGGCACCGCCCGGTCTTGGTCACGCAGGACGCCCGTGGCGAACTGCCCGGAACCTACGACTGCATCGTCTCCATGGTCGGCATCCGGCCCATCCCCGCAAGCTGGCTTACCGCACTTCGGCCCGGCGGACGGCTTGCCACAGTCGTCGGGGGCACGTCGCTCATCCTGACGGCCAAGAAGGACGATCGTGGCGGTGCAGTTGGTCGCATCGAGTGGGACCGGGCGATGTTCATGGGCACCCGCAGTGGACCAGGCTCCTATCCGCCTCGAGCCGATCGGCCGTCGGCGTCCGTCGGCGACGGAGACGCTGTAACCACCAGCCCCCTGCCCGTAGTGTTCGCGTCCGATGCGTGGGATCTTGCCGCCATGCTGGAGATATCCACGCCCGGCATCCAGCACGACTTCGACCAGGCCGACAACGGTATCCGCACGGCCTACATGTGGCACGGAGACGGCTCATGGGCGCGGGCCGTCTCCAGGCCCGAAGGCGGCGCGGTCGTCCATCAAGGCGGCCCGCAGCGGCTGTGGGATCACCTGGACGACATTCGACGGTACTGGCTGGAGCACGGGGAACTCCCCGTGCGTGGAGCTAAGGCCATCGTCCGGCCCGACGGCCGAATCCTCTTGAGCCGGGGCGACTGGAAAGCCGTCATTCGCTAGGGAGACCGCCCGCTGGAAAATGAGGAACGCGGCAGTCACGCCATCCACCTGCCACGACGCAAGGTCAGCCAGCCCCTCCACCAAAGGAGCCATGCCATGACCCCCACATTCCGGAAAGCCGCTCTGGCCCTCGCTCTGGCCGGTGCCGTCAGCCCCGTTTATCAAACGCTCAGCGAGCGGGCTGACCGTCGCCGCTTCCCTCCACCCGGGCGCCTCGTCGACGTCAAAGGGCGCAAGGTCCACGTGTGGGCGGAAGGTGAGGGCGGGCCGACCGTGGTCATCGTGCCGGGCATGACCGACAACTGCCTGAGCTGGGTACGCGTGCAGCGCGGGCTGGTGCCCGGCCACCGGGTGGTGCTGTATGACAGGGCGGGTCTCGGCTGGAGTCAGGCCGCCCCGTGGTGGGAGTGGCGTAGTTCTTCGACGCTGGCGGACGAGCTGCACCGGGTGCTCGAAGCGTCCGGGGAGGCTGGGCCGTACCTCCTCGTCGGTCACTCGATGGGTGGTGAGATCGTCCGGCTGTACGGCTCGCGCCACCCGGATCGCGTCGCGGGCATGGTGCTGGTTGATTCGCCTTCCGAGCGCCATACGTGGCTCGTCGAGGAGTTCGGCCGCAAGCAGTATGGGCCGCTCCGGCGCTTCAAGCAGGCTCTCACCTATGCCTTGACGCCCTGCGGCCTTGTCCGGGCGAGATTGCGCCGGGCGATGCTAGGCGGCGACGAGCCTGACCTGCTGCGACGCATGCGGCAGAGAGTCCCGGCGGACCTGGTCGAGACCGCCCTGGCGATGGAGCTGACGAGCGGGCAGCGCCGTGCCGAAGTCATGGAAGGTCTCGGCCGGGCCGGGGTCGTCCCGGTGCTGGAGGCCGAGCGGAAGCACTTCGGCAGCATGCCGTTGACCGTCATCTCCAAGGCTCCGAGCCCGGCCCCCAGCACGTACTACTACGAGTATTTCGCCAACAGGCCGCCAGACGTGCAAGAGCGCTATGCCCGCGTTTGGGGCCGCATCCAGGCTGACCTGGCCAGCCTGTCCGACGAGAGCACGTTGATCGTCGCCGAGCGGGCCGCGCACAACATCCAGATCGACGAGCCCGAACTGATCGTGAAGGCCATCACCGAGATGTGCGACAAGGTTCGCCGCTGACCGAGCGTCGGTCACGCGGGCGGGCACTGGGTGCAGGGCTGTCCTTCGGCGGGTGCCTCGGAGTGCAGGAGCGTGGCGCCACACAGTTCGCAGGGGCCGGGGTCGTCTCGCCAGAAGCCGGTCTGGCGGAACAGCTCGATGCTCCTTTGCCACCGGGCCGTCGGAGGGTCGCGTGGGTCGGGCTCATCGCCGGACAGGTATCCGCGGACGAAGTATTCGGTCTCTCGTGAGCACACCTCGATGTCCTGTTTGGACACCCGGGTGTAGATGCCCTCCAGTACGCAATAGGCGTACATGCGGCCGGGAAAGGTGTGCGGGTTCCCCTCGACCAGGTAGTGCCGTCCGCAGGGAGCCGACTCGAACCACAGGGCGGGATCGACGTCCGACGGCAGCTGAGCCTCGGTCACAGAAGGCCTGGTGATCACCTCGCCATGATGCGCAGCGTCGAGCAGCGGATGTCCAGCGAATATCCGTGACCGAAGATCAGGGCCGGTCAATGGAAGGCCGCGACTACCCGGCGTGGCGACCGGTTCGGCCGCATGCTGGCTGGCGCGGCTCCAAAACCCTATTAATGGTGATTTGGGGTGCTTTATTTCGTGTCGAACTTACTCTCCTTTTGGGGACTTTGGTCATATTAAAGCGAGATAACGATATCGCCAGAGAATGCCCTGTTATTTCTGCCATCCGTATGCTCCTAGAGCGTTCCAATCCGATGGGAAGGAGCATCTACCAGCGCCGACGGATCGGCATCCCCCTCGCTCCTCAGGAGTAGAAATGGTACGAATAGCACGTTCGGGCATTCTCTTTGGCATCGCTGCATTAATCCTCGCCCTCGCGCTTCCCGGTGCCAGCGCATTCGCCGCAAAGCAGGCAGACAGTACTATTCGGGTCACCATCGTGACCCCCAGCGGTATCCCCGCCAGCGTCAAGCTCTCCGGCAAGTCGACCTACGTGGCGGCGAAGCCGGAGGCCGGCAGCACGGCCACGATCGTCCTCACGGTGGACCCCGGCGCCTACAAGGTGGTCGCCGACGGAATGACCGTCGACGGGCGCTTCTACGTCCCCGACCTCAGCAGGCCCGAGGTGCCGGCGACCGCGGGCCGTACAGCCGACCTCCGCGTCACCTACACGCTCGACGACTCAGCCAAGGACTTCCGCGCGAGCGCCATCCATCAGACCAGTCTCACGCTGACGTGGACGGCCGACCCCCGCTATCGGATCACCGTGCGGCGGACGCCCGGCCCGGCCCCGGCCAAGGCGCCCGACCAGGGCGTCGACGTGCCGGTCAGCGGAGACTCCGCCACCGATACCGGTCTGAAGTCCGGAACCGAGTACACCTACGGACTCTTCGCCCAGTACCGCGGCAAGTGGTCCGGCCCCATGGTGCTGAGAGTCGGGACGGCCTCCGCGGACCCGAAGCACGCGACGTACGTCGCCGGCCCGCAGACGCAGCTCCTCGACGCCGACGACATCGTCGCCGCCGTGCCCACGGGCTCCGGCGTACGGCTCACGCTCGCTCCCGGCCTGGCGACACCTCTGATCGGCGCGGGCGTCACGCTGCCGATCTCGTCGTCACTGCCGGGCGGCTACCTCGGAGTCGTGGCCGGGGTTCAGGCGGACGGCCGCACCCTTGACCTGGTGGCGGGCGGCATATCGGATGCGTTCGACTACTACGAGCTGTCCGTTCCCAACATCCAGGGTGGGGACCCGCAGCCGGCCGCCACGCTGAAGGCGTCCCCATCCCCGTCGTCCGGCCCGGTGTCACCGTCCAAGCGCAAGCCGCTCCCGACGGCGGCGTCCAAGCCGGCGGCCAAGGCCGCCGGGGGTGCCGCCGGCGGTGCGGGGGCAGAGCTGTCGTGCAGTGCGAGCGCCGAAGCCGGTGTCACCTTCACCCCCGCGGTGTCCATCGGCGGTCACTTCCACGGTGTCATCACCAAATACTCCTTCCTCGGAAAGAACATCCCCACCGGGGCCACGTTGGACATGGCGGTGACCGCGACGGTGTCGGGCACGGTCGCGGTGAAGACCTCTGCAGCCGCCTCCTGCACCCTGGAGGTGGAGCCGAAGATGGTGACGCTGGCCACGCAGCCCGTGCCGTTCTCCATCTATCTCGAGCCGAAGGCCAAGCTCACTCTGAGCGGCAAGGCGAGCGTGAGCAACGTCGGCCTGACCGCCACCGGCGGCGTGCAGGTTGCGGGTCACCTGAGCGTCAAGGACGGTGCTTCGTTCACCGCGAGCCCGATCCTGAGCGCGGCGCCCACCACGCCGGTGATCGAGGCGAACGTGGGGCTCAACCTGAAGCTCGGCGGGAAGCTCATCGTGGGCGCGGGGGCGGGCACGAGCAAGGCCGGCGTCATCGCGGGGCTCGGCGGGGACTTCTATCCCCTGGACGCCACCTTCACCCCGGTCTTCCCCGCCGACGACCCGCGGTACAACGTCTGCCTCAAGGCGGCGGCGGCCTTCAGTCGCAGCCTCAACCTCACCGCCAAGGCCTTCCTCGGCAGCTTCGACATCTCCGCGACGATCCCGCTGAAGGCCCTGGACGGGGAGTCGCCCTATCCGGGCTCGCCGTGGTACTTGCCCAGTGGCTGCGAGAAGGCGAGCACCCCAGGCGACACGGTGCTCGGTGACGGAGTGACGAAAGTAGAGGACGCCGTCTCGGGTGGGCAGAACCAGTGGGGCTACCTGTCCGGGCTGGTGCCGGGGAAGAAGACGTGGGTGCTGAGCACCGGCGACATCGGTGACGTGGTCGGGGTGCCGTCGAAGTTCGCGAGCACCCAGCTCGGCGGGCCTGGCGACGACGACCTGACCGAGCTGTCCGGCCATCCGACGTACGACGCGGTCTCCTACACGGTGACGCTGGTGCCGGACGGGTCCACCCTCCACGTCAAGTACCTCTTCGCCAGCGAGGAGTACCCGGAGTACGTGGGATCTCAGTACAACGACGTCATGGCGGTGCTCGTCGGCGGCAAGAACTGTGCTCTGCTGCCCGGTACGGCCACGCCGGTCTCCGTCAACTCCATCAACATGAACGTCAATTCGCAGTACTACATCGACAACACCGGTGGCGCGGCCGGCCTGTCGACCAGCATGGACGGGTTGACGATCCCCCTGGAGTGCAAGGTGCCGGTCAAGGCGGGGCAGCCCGTCACCGTGAAGATCACCGTGGCGGACTCGTCGGACCGGATCTACGACAGCGCCGTGGCCCTGCTCGACCAGGGCATCTGGGCCAGCTGACGGCACGGTTGGACAGGACCCGATCGGGGGCGGGTCCTATCCGTTGTCGCAGGGGCTGCGAGCTCAGAGGGTGAGGGGTTGGCCTGGGGGGAGGATGTGGACGGTGGTGTCGGGGGCCAGGTCGGCGGTTGCGGCCCGGTAGAGGTCCGGGCGGGCGCGGTCCATCTTCAGGAACAGGCGGTCGCCCACCGGGCCTGCTGTGAAGGCGTAATGGATGGGTACGGCCAGCCTCGGGTGTAATGCGGCGGTCAGGTCGGCGGCCTCGGCTGCGTTCATCACGACCTGGCGGTTCATCGCCGGGCGGATGCGCAGGCCGTTGATCGGGAGCAACGCCAGGTCCAGCTCCGGGAAGCGCCGGGCGATCTCGTCGAGTTCGGTGATGCGCAGCGTGTCGGCGCCGAAATACACGCTGGATCCCGCGGATTCGAGGACATACGTGACCTCGGGGACACCGTGCAGGGCGGGGGTGGCGGTCACCTTCACCGGGCCGAGGTGGGTCGACTGCCAGGGGGAGAGTTCGACGACGTTGGGGAAGCCTGCGGCGCGGACCTTTGCGGCGAGGCCGGTTACCACGGCGAAGGGGACGTTCTTGTGGGGATACGCGGCCAGGGCCGGGAGGTCGCAGTGGTCGTAGTGGGCGTGGCTGATCACGATCCCGGCGAGTTCGGGGAGGTCGGCTGCTGAGTCCAGCCAGCGGGGTTCGCCGTGCCGGTAGCCACGGCGTTCCGAGAACCAGGGGTCGGTGAGGATCTGGGCGCCGTCGAAGTCGATCAACGTGCTCGCGTGGACGATGCGGCGGACGGTGGTGGTGGGCATGGGGGCTCCATAGGAAGACGGCTGTCTACTGATGGTTGTCAGTGGACAGCCGTCTGGCTATATTTGTCAACCATGGAGCAGAAGCGCGTGCCCAACCGGCGGGGGCAGGGGGAGTTGCTCCGGGCCGAGCTCGTGAGGGTGGCGGGGGAGCTGCTGGCCACGCTCGGCAGCGAGGAGGCGCTCTCGTTGCGCGCCGTCGCCAGGGAGGCGAAGGTCGCGCCGCAGAGCGTTTATCTGCATTTCGCGGACAAGAAGTCCCTGGTCTCGGCGGTGCTCCAGGAACGGTTCGCCGAGCTGCTCGCCGACCTTGAGGAGACGGCGGCGAAGACGAGGGCGGAGCCGTACGGCAGGCTGAGGGCGATCTGTCTTGCCTACTGCGACTACGCGCTCAGGCATCCCGCCCACTACCGCATCCTGTTCGGCACCTCCGGCATGACGGGATGGGAGCTCGACGAGCTGCACGGCCTGCGGGCGCTGGCCCTGCTCCGCGAAGCCGTACAAGACTGCATGGGCGGGGACGCGGAGTATGAGGCCATCTGTCTGTGGGCCTCGCTGCACGGGCTGGTCAGCCTTCGCCGGGATCGTCCGGACTTTCCCTGGCCGCCGCTGCCCGCCCTCCTCGACACCCTGCTCAAGCCCTACCGGTGAGTTACCTGAGGACGTTGTCGCACAGCTGGTCGACCAGCTCCCGCCCCTGCGCGTCGATCGCGGCGCGCGGCAGCGCGCGCAACGGCCCGCGCGTGGCCAGCGTGGCGAACCCGTGCACCCCCGACCAGCACATGATCGCCGCGCCCGCCACCCGGTCGGGCCCGACCAGGAGCCGCAGGGCCTCCTCCAGCAGGTGGTACGGCGAGCGCGACGGTTGCACCGGATCGCCCATCGCGAAGAAGGCCACGTCGAACCACCCCGGTTCGTCCAGGGCGAAGCGGATGTAACCCTCACCGACCCCGCGCAGCAGCGCGAGCCCGTCCGAAGCGCCCGCCTGGCAGCGGGTGATCGTGGCGGCCATCTCGGTCAGCGCCGCCCCGGCGACCGCGCGCACCAGCGCCTCCCGGTCGGCGAAGTGCCGGTAGGCGGCGCGTGCCGTAACACCTGCCCGTCTGGTGGCCTCGCGCAGGACGACCGCCTGTGCGCCCTCGGCGCGAGCCATCTCCAGCCCGGCACGCACGAGAGCCTCGCGCAGGTCACCGTGGTGGTAGGTGCTTCTTGCTTCGAACACGTTCGAAAGTATACGGTGTGGACATGACGCTCCCGGCCATCACCCTCTTCGTCGAGGATCTGCCTGCGACCAAGCAGTTCTACCAGGAGGTCTTCGACCTGCCCGTCCACTACGAGGACGACGAGTCCGCCGTGTTCGACTTCGGCAACACCCTGGTCAACCTGCTGCGGGTGACGGCTGCGCCGGAGCTGGTCGACCCGGCGCCGGTCGGTGGCCGGGACGCGGGGGCACGGTTCCAGCTCACCATCGACGTGGACGATGTGGACGCCAAGTGCGAGGAGCTGGCCAGGCGCGGGGTGAAGCTGATCAACGGCCCGATGGACCGCCCGTGGGGCGTGCGCACGGCGTGCTTCGCCGACCCGGCCGGGCACATCTGGGAGATCGCGAAATAGCATGATGGAGCTCTCCTTCCTGACCGCCCAGCGCAAGCACGTCCTGGGCATCCTCGACGGCCTGGACGACACGGCCATGCGCCGCCCCGTCCTGCCCTCGGGGTGGAACTGCGTGGGCCTGGTGCGGCACCTGGCGATCGACGTCGAGCGGTTCTGGTTCCGCGGCGTCGTGGCCGCCGAGCAGGAGGTGCTCGACGTGCACTACAGCGGCGTGGACGACGGGTGGCTGGTCGCCGACGACGTGCCGGCAGCCGAAGTGCTGGAGCTGTATCGGCGGGAGATCGCGCTGGCCGACGCCGTGATCGAGGCGACCCCGATCGACGCGCCGCCGAAGTGGTGGCCGTCCGACATCTTCGGCGACGAACCGGCGCAGGACCTGCGCGAGTGCCTGCTGCACGTCATGGTGGAGACGGCCTGCCACGCGGGGCATCTGGACGCGGTGCGCGAGCTCATCGACGGCCGGTGCTGGATGGTTCTTACCGGCTGAATTCCTGGGCGTTCGTGACAGGATGAGGCTGTCCCGCAAATGCCGTGAAAGGGATCTGCCATGCCTCTGCGCCACTACGGAGTCCTTGCCGCGCGGGCCGTGGCCAAGCGCCGCGAGGGGCGGTCGGACACGCCGCACTACCAGCTCCACCTCACCGACGACGCGGGGATCTCCTACCGGATCGCGGTGAACGTCCTGTCCCAGCAGGCGCCGTCGGAGCTGCTCTACCTGGCCGACGACGACTTCCGGCACCCCATGACCGAGCAGCTGCCCAAGCGCGGCTCCGGCTGGACCGCGCTGACCAAGGGCCTGGACTTCATCAGGGGCAACCTGTTCGACCCCGCCAGGATGCGTACGCTGCCGCCGGACTTATCCGGCCCGGACAACGACCTGGCCGACCTGCTCGACCACTACGTGGAGCGGGCCATCGCCGACCAGGAGGCCGCCGTCTACGTGTACGGCGAGCGCTGGGGTCCCGAGCCGCGCACCAGGGACAAGGTGTTCGGGTTCCTGCCCGGCAACGGCGTGCACGACATCCATATGAACCAGGGCAACAGCGGCAGGTTCGCCTCGGACAACGGAGTCTGGCAGGACGGCGGGCTCATCCTGCACCTGCCGTCGGAGTCCCGCTACGTCGCGCTGTTCCTGGCGTTCCAGTCGCAGGCGTGGCACACCGACGACAGGACCGGCGACCCGATCGGCGACCGCCCGTCCCGCCCGGTCGCGGGGCAGGAGCCGGTGCGTGTCGTCGCCGCCCTGCTCGACCCGGTCCGCGTCACCCTCATCAACGCCTCGCCCGGCGCGATCGACCTGGCCGGGTGGAAGCTGGCGAGCGGCGGGCGTGCCGTACCCCTGGAGGCGGGGTCGCTCGCGCCCGGGGTCACACTCGTCGCGACGCCGGCCCTCCCGCTCAGCCCGGACGGCGGCGCGCTGACCCTCCTGGACGCGGAGGGGCTGAAGGTCCACGGCGTCGCCTATACCGCCGACCAGGCGCGGCGTGAGGGCTGGACGATCGTCTTCTAGCGCATCTGGAAGTCGGCGAAGTCGAAGCCGGGGGAGACGACGCAGCTCACCAGCACCGCCTCGTCTCCCGCCGGCCGCGCGGACTGCCAGACCCCGCCGGGCACGACCACCTGCGGGCGCTGACCCTCCTCGACCATGGGGCCGAGGACGACCGTCTCGTCGCCGACGACCAGCTCCAGCGCCCCGCCCCGGTGCCAGAGCCACAGCTCGTCGGAGCGCACGACGTGGGGAGCGGACTCCTCGCCGGGCTGGAGGAGGAAGTAGATGCCGGTGGCGCTGAACCGCTCGCCCGGGTACCTGTCGGGAGTGAACGTGTGCCGGGTCTTCCAGGTCTCGCGGTACCAGCCGCCCTCGGGGTGGGGAAGCAGGTCGAGCGCTTCGGCGATCGGCGGGCGCTCGACGAAGGCCACCGCCTCACCGCGCACGTTCCTGCGCAGGAAGCGACCGTCGAGGACGAGTTGGCCGTCCTGCGTGCTGGCCAGCGCCTCGCCCTCATCGGCCACCGTGAACGTGGGCCCGTCAGGGTAGATCGTCATCTCCATTCACCCGATCCTATGATCCTCATGCCCTTGGGTGCCCGGATGCGCTGGCCACCGGGCACGATGACCTGGAGTCTCGGTAGGTACGCCAGCGGAGCGAGGTCGACGTCGGCCACGCCGCCGAGCCTGAGAGTCTCGAGCGCGGTCAGGTTCGCGAGCGGCGACAGGTCGACCACCCGGGGGCAGTTCGTCAGGTGGATTGCCTTCAGCTGGTCGAGATCGGCGAGAGGGTGGAGGCCGACGATGGGCAGATCGTCGAGTCGGAGTTCATAGAGCCTGCTTTGACTCCGGAGTGGCGTAAGGTCGCCGATCCTGGGGCACGCGGCCAGGCGCAGGCGATCAAGGTCCATCATGTGAAGACCCGCGAGGTCATCCAGCTCTTGGAGATCCTCAAGGTTCAGCATGCCGAGGTAAGGCCAGGCGCGGGCGGCGGCTTCGAGGCCGCCGGAGACTTCCATCCGGCGCAGGGTGAGATTCCTGACCTTCAGCACGCTGGTCAGTTCCGATGGCATGATCGTTTGGTGCTCGCCGGTAATCCCAAGAGTTAGCAGCTCCGTCTGTCGGGCCAGCGGGCCGAGATCCTCGTCGCGTAGCACGCCGATGCGGAGCGCCATCAGACGCGGAAGGGAGTCGAGAATTGTGAGAGGAGCGAAAACATCATCGACGATCAGCCTCTCCAGATCTTCCACCCGTTCCAGAGGGCTCAGATCGATCCGCCGCGAACCCTTCGTGTAGAGGAGGACCTCACGAAGCCCCCCGTGCGCACCGATGGCGTCGATGTCGTCGACCTCGACGACGGAGATGCTCAGAGTCTTCAGCTGAGGGGTTCCGCCGAGGAAGGAGAGGTCGGTGATCGGCCGCTTGGAATGGATGTAGAGGTCGGTCAGGTTGGGCAGATGGCGGAGGTGTTTGACGTGTCGCGCGGTCATCAGGTTGACGAAGGTAATCGGCGTCGCCTTGGACAGGACGCGACGGGCGTACTCGTCCGAGTCGAAGTAATCCCAGCCGGTGATCAACTCATCACCGACCTCCCAGCGAGGGTCGGCCGCATAGGAAGCCAGCTTGTCCAGCGCCTGTCGCCCGTTGATCAGGCACGCCGTGCGCACCGCCAGGGCCGCCCTCCGTTCGGACAGCGACGACAGGTCGTCGGGCAGGCGGCGAAGGACCTCCTCGCCCGCCGCAGCCAGCAGGCTCGCCTCTGCAGCGTTCTTCGGCGGGATCACCGAAGCCAGGCACCTCTCGATGCGGTCGCGCAGGTCGACCGGTATCTCCTGGATCGTCTCCAGGCACCCGGCTACCAGGAACCGAAGCCGCCGCGCGTGCTTGCCGCCCTCGTCTGCCCGGTCCAGCAGGCCTGACAGCAGCTCTCTCCGCACTCGCCCGGACGCGTGCCCCGCCGCCATCACCACGACCTCGCGCCACTGATCCAGGTGCGCCCGTTCGACGGCCACCTCCACGTCCTCGTCGTCGACGAGCTGCCCGGCTGCCAGATACTCCTGCACCGTCTTGTGCGCGAAATCGATCCGCCCGGGCACCGGTTCCCGCAACAGCCCGCTCCGCCGTAGCAGGTTCTCCAGCACGTCCGCCGCCGCATAGGGCATGCGGGTCATCGACGCCAGCTTCTGCTCCACCCGCCGCAACGCCGTCAATTTGGACAGCTCCGACCGCCCCATGGACACCAGCCGCCACGCCAGGTCCCGCAGGATCCACACCTTCTGCGCGGGATCTAGCGGCACCTCGTCCCCGATCCCGCGCTCGGCGTCGCGCCGCTCTAGCAGCAGCGCCAGGACCGCGTCGTACAGCCCCATCCGGCTGCGCGGCAGATGGGTGCGGCGGTCGAGGTTGAGAGCGCACACCATCGCGGCCAGCAGCGGGGTCGAGCCAAGCATGCGCAGGTGCGGGTTGCTCTCCAGGCGTGCCAGCAGTCCGCCCTCGTACCCCTCCAGCTCGTCGGGGCCGCACGGCAGGCTCGGGCATCCACGCATGGCCAGATGCCACTGCCGGACCAGTTCCCGCAGGTCGTCCGGGGTGAGTGGCTCCAGCAGAGCGGAGGAGAACCCCTCATCGGCCAGCCATCTCGCATCCGCCGCCGTGGGCCGCGACGTCACGACCACCCGCAGCCCGGGATAGGCGGCGAGCAGCTTTTCCAGTCCGTGCCGTACGGCGGGGCGGTGCCGTACCAGCAGCTCGTCCACCCCGTCGACTAGCAGGAGCCCGCGCCCGGAGTTAAGCACCCGCTCCACCCAGCCGCGCGGCATACGCCCGGCCACCTCCTGGGCCACGTCGTGCACGAAACGTTCCGGCGGCGGGAACAGGCCGTCCGGATGGCTGCGCAGCTTGATCATGAGCGGCACGCAGCCGTTCCACGCGGTCAGGTCGCCGGAGAAGCCACCACGCGCCGCCGTGACGGCCAGCCAGCGCAGCAGCGTGCTTTTGCCGGAGCCAGCTTCGCCGCGCAGCAACATGAGCCGTGACCTGGCCAGCGCGGACTCGATGCGCGTCGACCGGGGCTCCTGGTGGCGCGGATCGGTCATGGCCGCCAGTGGCAGGCGCTCGAGCGGCCGTCTGGGCCGCGCGTCGCCGGTAGCGACGCGGAGGCTGATATAGGCGACGCTCAGCGACGTGCGCGGACGATAGCTCTCGACCCGCACCCCGAGCAGTTCCACCTCATCCAGGGTGCGGCTGAGGAAGGACAGGTAGCCGCGCTCGAACGCGGAGTCGTCCTGTCTGCCCTCCGGGGCTTCGAGCGAACGCGCTGGCATGCGGGCCAGCAGCCGTTCCATGCCCTCTGCCAGCCCGCTGAGCCTGCTCAGGCTCTCGGTCGCGGCCCGCGGCAGATACTGCGGCAACTGCTGAGCCATGCCGACGACACATTCGACGCACTCGGCAAGCAGCACGCCGTACAACCGCTCTGCCGCCTCGCCCAGGACAGGTAGCGGGAGGGCGGCGACGACCCGCTCGGCCAGCCGAGCCGGGTCGGCATCCGCGTCGAACAGAGCTTCGTCCGACATGTCGGCCGCCCGCAGCGTCCGCACGACCTCGTGCAGTACAGCGGCGCGGTCTTCGTCCGCGAGCCCGCGATACTCGTGTGCCAAGAGGACGGACAGCCGCCCTTCCACGGCCAGCGCCATTCCCTGCAACTGGTTGTCGAACTTGCGCGGGGCCAGACGGTCGCGAAACGAGCTCTGGATGAGGTCCGTGAGCTCGGCCCCGCGGTCCTTCTTCGACGCCCTGGTTGCCAGCCACTCGCGCATCGCCCGCTCGGCGACCGCCTTGCCTGCGGCCGTGACGGCCACCTCTATACCCGGCATAGCGTGGAATCTAGCCCTTCACCGCGCCTCCCATCAGCCCGGCCACGAACTGGCGCTGGAAGATCAGGAAGACCAGCATCAGCGGCAGCGTCGCCAGGAAGGCGCCCAGCATCAGCCCCGCGTAGTCCACGTGCGAGAGCCCGATCAGGTGGTTCAGCGCCACAGGGACCGTGTAACGCTCCTCGGAGTTCAGCATCAGCAGCGGCCAGATGAACGCGTTCCACTGCGACATGAACGTGAAGATCACCAGCGCGCCCAGCTGCGGCCGGACGCAGGGCAGCACGATGCGGTAGAAGATCCGCAGATCGCCCGCCCCGTCCAGTCGCCCGCTCTCCAGCAGCTCGTCGGGGAACTCCATGAACGCCTGGCGCATGAGGAAGATACCGAACGAGTTCGCCAGGAACGGGATGATGATCGACTGGAAGGTGTCCACCCAGCCCACGCTGGCCATCATCTGGAACAGCGGCACGAGCAGCACCTGCATCGGGATCATCATCGTCGCCAGCACCACGCCGAGCAGCAGCCCGCGCCCGCGGAAGCGGTACTTGGCCAGGCCGTACCCGCACATCGCCGACACCAGCGCGGAGAGCACCGTGTAGACGAGAGCCGTCCACAGGCTCGTGGCCATCACCCGGGCGAAGTGCACGGATTCCTCGAGCTTCTGCAGGTTGGCCAGCAGGTCGCCGCCGGGCAGGAACGGCGGCGGCGAGGCGAACAGCTCGCTCCCGTCGTGCGTGGCCGCGACGATCATCCAGTAGAACGGGACCACGCTGACCAGCGCGCCGGCGAGCGCCAGCGCCCAGATGAGCAGCCGCTTCACTTGAACCACCTGAACTGCGCCCAAGACAACCCTCCGATGAGCAGCACCACGACCCACGCGATCGCCGACGCGTAGCCGAAGTCGAACTGCTTGAACCCCACCTGGTACAGGTAGAGGATCGGCGTCAGCGTCGCGTCGCCCGGCCCGCCGCCGGTCAGCACCAGCGGCTCGTCGAAGAGTTGCAGGGTGCCGATGGTCGAGGTGATCGAGCAGAACAGCAGCACCGGCTTGAGCTGCGGCAGGATCACCTTGACGAACGTCTTCCCGGCCGAGGCGCCGTCGATGGAGGCCGCCTCGTACTGCTCGCGCCCGATCGCCTGCAACCCGGCGAGCAGGATGATCGCGTTGTAACCCGCCCAGCGCCACGTGATCGACGCGATCAGCGCCACCCGCGCCCAGAACGGGTCGTTCAGCCAGTCGACCTCGAGGCCGAAGATCTGGTTGACCGCCCCGCCCTCCGTACGCAGCAGCACGCGGAACACCACCGCGTACGCCACGAGCGTCGTCACGGCGGGCAGGAAGTACGCCGCGCGCCACGTCGCCTTGAACCGCAACCACGACTGGTTGAGCACGTAGGCGAGCACCGTCGCCAGCCCGATCATGACCGGCACCTGGACGGCCAGGATCAGCCCCGCGTTCGCCAGCGACTGCAGGAAGAACGGATCACCGAACATCCGGGTGTACTGGCTCAGACCCGCCCACTGCGTCACGCCTCCGTCGGTGCTCTGCAGGCTCTGCAGCAGCGAGGCGGCCAGCGGGTAGGCGAAGAAGACCAGCAGCAGCGCCGCGGCGGGCCCGACGAAGACCCATGCCGCGCGCCTCACCTGGTGGCCGCCTCGATCTGCTGGGCGGCCTCGTCCAGCGCCGCCTTCGGGTCCTTGCCGTTCAGTACGGCGGCGGAGATGGCCTTCTTCAGCAGCTCGCCCGCCTGGGTGTCGTCGCCGGTCAGCTCGACGGGCGGGATCTGGCTGACCTGGTCGGCGAACAGCCGGTTGATCTTCTGTCCGCCGAAGTACGCCTGGGGCTCGTCGAAGAACGGGTCGGACAGCGAGGGCAGGTAGGCGGGGAAGAGCGCCTCGGTCCTCATCATCGAGACCTGCTGCTCCTTGTTCGCCAGCAGCCACTCGACGAACGACCAGGCGGTGTCCTGGTTCTTCGTCTGCGCGGTGATGGCCAGCGCCGACCCGCCGTTGGCGCTCGTCCGCGCGCCGCCCTCGTCGAAGGCGGGCAGCGGGATGACGCCGAACTTGCCGCTCAGCTCGGGCATCTCGCCGGTCAGCGTGCCCGTCCACCAGGCGGCCGTCGGCTGGGTGGCCGCCTTGCCCTGCTTGGTGGCGGTGACCCGGCCGTCCCAGCCCTTCTCGTTCTGCAGGAGGTCCTTCTCCTTCAGCGTCTTGAGCAGCGTGAGCGCCCTGACGGCCTCGGGGGAGTTGACGGCGACCTTGCCGCCCTTGAAGTAGCCCTGGCCGAGCTGCTGCAGCAGCGTGGTGAACCCGGCCGCCGTGGTCAGGTCGCTGACGAACAGGCGCTTGCCGGTGGCCTGCTTGATCTTCTCGCCCGCCTTGACCGCGTCGTCCCAGGTCTTGATCGACTCGGGGTCGACGCCGGCCTTCTCGAAGTAGTCGCGACGGTAGAACAGGCCGACCGGGGCGGAGTCCCAGGGCAGGGCGTACAGGCCCTTGGCGGTCTTGGCCGCCGCCCATTTGGCCGGGTCGAAGTCCTTCTCGTACTTGCCCGCCACGCCCGTCAGGTCGACCAGTCCGGTGGGGAAGTTCTCCGCGTAGCCGGGGATCGCCGTGTCCTCCAGCGTGATCACGTCGGGCAGCCCGGAACCTGACTTCAAACCCACGGTGATCTTGTCGTAGGCGTTGTCGTAGCCGATGTCGACGACCTTGACCTTGGTGCCCGGGTGGGCCTTCTCGTACGCCGGGGCGAGGCGTTCCAGCGCCTTGGCCGCCACGTCCCACGACCAGACCTGGATCTCGCCCTGCACCTTGCCCGCGCTGATCTTCGGAACCTCCTTCGCGGGGACGCCGCCGGTGGCGCAGGAGGCGGTCGCGAGCAGGCTTAAAGCAGCTATGACATGGGCTTTCTTCACGCTGGCTCCATGATATGTCACATGATGAATACTGAGTTTTGAATACAGTAGGCCTCCTTTCCTCATCGCGCTAGAGCAGAGGGAAATGTCGGTGCGGGTGGTTAGTGTGCATCGGGTGAATCTCTCCGTACGGGAGGCCCGGGTCGCCGCCGGGCTGGCCGAGCTGGAGCGCTGGCTGGCCGACCAGGTGCGGCACGGGCTGGCCGCAGCGGGCGAGCGCGACTGGGCCGAGCAGGCCAGGCGGCTGGTGGACGCGCAGGCGCCCGGGGTGGCCGGCATGGTGTCGCGGCTCGGGCGGGTGCCCGCCGACGGGCTGCTGGGGCAGTATGCGCTGGTCAACCTGCTCGCGGTGGCTTATCGCAACCGGGGGGAGCTGCCCGGGCCGCTGGTGGAGACGGTGTTGTCGCGGGTGGGGTTCACGGTGGTCAAGGACCGGGTGCTGGCCGGTCCCGCTGTGCGTGACGTGTGGGTGGTCGTGGGGGTGCGGGAGGAGGCGCAGGACCGGCTGGTGGCTCGGCGGGTGTGGTTGCGCGGGCGGGGTTCCGGGCGGGCGGCGTTGCTGCTGACCTTCGCGCCGAACGGCCAGCCGCATCCGCCCGCTCCCCGCGCCGGCGACGTGCTGGACGCGGCGCTCGCCTTCTATCCGGGAGCGGCGCCCCTGCGCGCCCTGGTGGTGGGGGAGGTCTCCGCAGTCGCCTTCGTGCCGCCGGGCAGCACGGTCGAGGAGGCGCTCGACGAGGTGGCCGCCACGATCGCGGCGGACCCCTGGACCGAGTCGTGGCCGCTCGTGCTCTCCGGTGTCATCCCAGGCAACACGCACGTCGGCGGGCTCCCGTTGCATCCCGCCGCGCACGACCCCTGGCGGCTGATCGCCGTCTCCGGGGGCGCGCCGGTGACGGTCGCCGTGGAGTGGACGCCACAGGGCCTGATCCCCATGGCCACGTGGACCGACGACGGCCTGGCGGTGACGCTGTGAGCTGGGAGTCCCTGGTCTCGACCGCGCTCGTCGGTACGGCACGCCGGCCGTACGACGGAGACCTGCTGGAAGCCGCGGCCGTCGAGGTCGTCAGGCGCCGGGCAGGGCAGGTGCCCATGGCCACCGGCGAGCAGGCCAGAGCCCCGGAGGAGACCAGGGAGCCGGTCAGCAACGCGGCTGCGGGCAGGCTGGCGCGGATCCTGGGTGGCGAGCACGCCAGGCTGGTCGGCGAATGGCTGGAGCTGGCCGCCGCCACCGGGCGCAGGGTCCCTCCGCACGTCCTGCCCGACCTGCTGGAGAAGGGCAGACGGGACCGCTCGATCAGGTGCCACCTCGGCGTCCTGGCGGGCGAGCGCGGCCGCTGGCTGGCCGCGCGCAACCCCGCCTGGGCCTACCTCCTGGAGGAGGCCACCGGGCAGGCCTGGGAGCTCGGCACCCCGGCCGACCGCCGCGCCCACCTGCGCGAGCTGCGCGCCACCGACCAGAAGGCGGCCCGCGAGCTGCTCGAAGCCGCCTGGGAACGCGAGACGCCCGACGACAGGGCCGCCTTCGTGTCGCTGCTCGGCGAGGGGCTGTCCATGGACGACGAGGAGTTCCTGGAGTCGGCGCTCGACGACCGCAGGCGCGAGGTGCGCCAGGAGGCGGCCAACCTGCTGACCCGCCTGCCCGGGTCGCGGCTGTCCCTGCGGATGGCCGAGCGGGCCAGGCGCTGCCTCGCCGTACGCGAGGGAGTGATCGTGGTCAGCCCGCCGCACGAGTGCGACGCGGCGATGGAGCGCGACGGCGTCAGGGCCAAGCCGCCGCACGGCACGGGCGCGCGGGCGTGGTGGTTGCAGCAGGTCATCGCGCGCGCCCCGCTCGGCATGTGGAGCACCGACCTGCTGCGCGGGAGGATTCCCGAGTGGGAGGGCGAGGTACGGCTGGGCTGGGTGCGCGCCGCCGTGCTGCAGCGCGACCCGGTGTGGGCGCGGGCGATGTTCGCCTGGGACCCGATCGCCGACCTGCTCACCGCGCTGCCCGCGGCCGAGCAGCAGGAGGTCGCCGCCGGGTTCGTCCGCACCCATGACCTCGACAGCCAGCTCATCATGGTGCTCGGCGGCGTGTCAGCGCCGTGGGGCCCCGATCTGGCGGCAGCCGTACTCAAGAAGATCCTCCAGGTCCAGCCGTGGAACCTCGGCGAGCTGGCCAGGCTGGCGGGCGAGCGCATCGATCCGCTGCTGCACCCGCTGGCCGCCGCGCCGGAACCGCCGATCCAGGAGGTCGCCGCGTTGCTGCGCTTCCGCGCCGAGATGATGAAGGAGCTGACGTGACGGAGATCCTGCGTCCCCACGCGGAGGAGCAGTACGCGGAGGAGCTCGCGCTCCTGGCCAAGGACGACGACCGCGAGCGGCCGCCGGGCTGGGCGCTGTCGCCGTGGGCCGTGACCACCTACCTGCTGGGCGACGGCGAGCGGATCACCCCCAAATACGTGGGCTCGCGTCGGCTGGTCGAGGTCGCGGTCGCCACCCTGGCCACCGACCGCGCCCTGCTGCTGCTCGGCGTGCCGGGCACGGCCAAGACCTGGCTTTCCGAGCACCTGGCGGCCGCGGTCAGCGGCGACTCCACGCTGCTCGTGCAGGGTACGGCGGGCACGGCCGAGGAGGCGATCCGCTACGGCTGGAACTACGCCAGGCTCCTGTCGGAAGGCCCGTCCCTGGAGGCGCTGACCCCCTCGCCGATCATGCGCGCCATGGTGTCCGGGAGCCTCGCGCGGGTGGAGGAGCTGACCCGCATGCCCTCCGACGTGCAGGACGCGCTCATCACCGTCCTGTCGGAGAAGACGCTGCCGATCCCCGAGCTGGGCACCGAGGTCCAGGCGCGGCGCGGCTTCAACGTGATCGCCACAGCCAACGACCGTGACCGCGGCGTCAACGAGCTGTCCAGCGCGCTGCGCCGCCGTTTCAACACCGTCGTCCTGCCCCTCCCGGCCAGCGCGGAGGAGGAGGTCGACATCGTGGCCAGGCGGGTCGGCCAGCTCGGCCGTTCCCTGCAACTGCCGCCGGCCGGCATGGACGAGATCCGCCGCGTCGTCACCGTCTTCCGCGAGCTGCGCGACGGGGTCACCGAGGACGGGCGCACCAAGGTCAAGTCGCCCAGCGGCACGCTGTCGACGGCCGAGGCGATCTCGGTGCTGACCAGCGGGATCGCGCTCGCCGCCCACTTCGGCGACGGCATCCTGCGCCCTGCCGACGTGGCAGCCGGGATCGTCGGGGCGGTGGTCCAGGAGCCGGTTTCTGACGCGGTGGTGTGGCGCGAATACCTGGAGACCGTGGTGCGGGAGCGGGCCGACTGGCACGACTTCTACCGAGCCTGCCGCGAGGTGTCATGAGCGTCTCCGTCCTCGGGGTGCGGCACCACGGGCCAGGGTCGGCGCGTGCCGTGGCTTCCTTTTTGGAGCGCCTGCGTCCCGACGTGATCCTGGTGGAGGGGCCGCCGGAGGCGGACTCGCTGGTGTCACTGGTGCCGTCGCTGGAGCCGCCGGTGGCGTTGCTCGCCCACGTGCCCGGGGATCCGTCACGCGCCGCTTTCTGGCCGTTCGCGGAGTTCTCGCCGGAGTGGCAGGCGTTGCTGTACGGCGTGCGCTATGGGGTGCCTGTCCGCTTCTGCGACCTGCCTGCTGCGCACTCGCTCGCGTTTGAGGGATCGGATCGGGCTCTGCTGCGTACGGACCCGATCGGGACGCTAGCCCACGCGGCCGGGTACGACGACCCCGAGCGGTGGTGGGAGGACGCGGTCGAACACCGCGGCGACACTCCCTTCGAGGTGATCGCCTCGGCGATGGCGGCCGTGCGCGAGGGCCACGTCCCGTCGGGGCGTGAGGCGCAGCGCGAGGCGCACATGCGCAAGGTCCTGCGCGCGTGTTCGAAGGAGGGTTTCTCCCGAATCGCCGTGGTCTGCGGCGCCTGGCACGTCCCCGCCCTCACCACGCTGCCGTCGGCCCAGTCCGACGCGGCGTTGTTGCGGGGGATGGCGAAGGTGAAGGTCGAGCTGACCTGGATCCCGTGGACGTACGGCAGGCTGGCGTCGTGGAGCGGCTACGGGGCGGGGATCACCTCGCCCGGCTGGTACCACCACCTGTTCACCACGCCCGACCGGCCCGTGGAACGGTGGCTGGCCGCCGCGGCCGGGATCCTGCGGTCTGAGGGGTTGGCCGTCTCGTCCGCGCACGTCATCGAGGCGGTACGGCTGGCGCAGACCCTCGCCACGCTGCGTGGGCGGCCGTTGGCGGGGTTGGGCGAGGTGACGGACGCGGTGCGGGCCGTGTTGTGTGAGGGGGACGAGCTGCCGGTGGCGCTGATCCAGCGCCGGATGGTGGTGAGCGACCGTCTGGGCTTCGTGGGGGATGGCACCCCATTGGTCCCGTTGCAGCGTGACCTGCGCGATGCGCAGCGGCGCCTCCGGCTGCGCCCCGAGCCCGAGGAACGCCTGCTGGACCTCGACCTCCGCAAGCCTTTGGACCTGGCGCGCAGCCATCTGCTGCACCGGCTCCGGCTGCTCGACGTGCCTTGGGGGGTGTTGGGGGAGTCGTGGGGGTTGGGCACTTTCCGGGAGACGTGGACTCTGGCTTGGCACCCGGAGCACGACTTGCGCCTCATCGAACACGCCGCCCTGGGCACCACCCTGCTGGCAGCAGCCACCCACCGAGCCCAATCCCTCGCCACAGGTACCAGCCCCCTGCCCACCGGCCCGCTCCCGCCCGGACGGAGCCCCGGCCCAGGTCCTTCACCCTCGCCATGGCCGGGCAGCGTTCTCCCGCCCGGCGCGCCCCCATCGGGCCCAGGCAGCCCGACCCCAAGGTTTGGAGTGTCCCTGGCCTCGGGGGGTGGGGTTTCGCTGGCCGACCTCACCGGCTTGGTGGAGCGGTGTCTGCTGGCGGACCTGCCTGACGCGTTGCCGTCGGTGCTGGCGGCCATGTCGGCGCGTGCCGCCGCGGACACCGACGTGACCCACCTGATGGCGGCGCTGCCCCCACTGGTGCGCGCCCATCGGTACGGCGACGTCCGCGGAACGTCAGCCGACGGGCTGGGCGCGGTGGTGCTGTCGATGCTGGACCGCATCTGCGCAGGCCTCCCCACCGCCGTGGGCAGCCTGGACGACTCAGCCGCCGCCCAGATGCTCACCCACATCGACGCCACCCACACCGCCCTCGCCCTCCTCGCCAGCACCCCCACCACCTCCGAAACCCCCACCGCCTCCGAAGCCTCCAGCACCCACGAAGCCTCCAGCACCCACGAAGCCCCCACCACTCCCGAAACCCGCGCCATCCCTGGAGCGCCCACCACTCCCGAAACCCGCGCCATCCCTGGAGCGCCCACCACTCCCGAAACCCGCGCCATCCCTGGAGCGCCCACCACTCCCGAAACCCGCGCC
>NZ_JBITGU010000003.1:964057-1724519 GCF_044457355.1 Nonomuraea sp. NPDC050556
CCATCCCTGGAGCGCCCGTCACGCGTGGACCCGATCCTGCCGGGGCGCCCGCCACTCCCAAGGCGCCAGCCACGCTCAGGGCCCCTGACCCCTCCGAGCCGCCTGCCGCCCCTGAGGCGCTTGGGCGGCCTGTCTCCTCTGAGGGGCGCGCCTCCTCTGGGCCGTCTGCCACACTCGGGCCGCCCTCTGCCTCTGGGACGCCCGCCACCCTCGGGGTGTCCGCCGCTGAGGCGCCTGCAAGTCCCGCACCTTCGCGGGTGGGCGCGGGGCAGGCTGTGCGGGCGCGGTGGGTGGGGGCGTTGCGGGTGGTGTGTGGGAGGGAGGGGGTGCACGGGCTGGTGGAGGGGCGGTTGACGCGGTTGCTGCTCGACGCCGGTGAGTTGGATGACGTCGAAGATCGCATGGCGAGGGCCACCTCCCGAGGGAATCCGCCTGCACGGGTGGCGGCCTGGGCGGAGGGGTTCCTGGGCGGAGGCGGATTGCTGCTGGTGCACGATCCTCGCCTGCTCGGGCTGGTCGATGGGTGGTTGTCCGGCCTGTCGGCCGAACAGTTCGTGGAGGTGCTGCCCCTGCTTCGCCGTACCTTTGCCACCTTCGCCGCCCCCGAACGGCGCGCCATCGGGGAACGGCTTCGCTCAGGTCGTCGGGAGACCCCCAGCGGCGAGGTCGACGACCGGCGAGCGGGCCCAGCGGTGGAGACCGTATTGACGATCTTCAGGGGGGCGACTCTCCATGGCGCGAGGTAGTGGGCTCTCTGCGGGTCGTCTCTTGGGAGATCTGATTCTGGCCAGGGCGGCGTGGGGGAGGGGCATGCCTGGCTCCTCTCGTGTGAGGGTGTGCGGCCGCCCCTGCAGGCAGGGTGCAGTGGGGGTGTGTGGTCGCTCTGGAGGGCGCGGTATGGCGGGGGTGTGCGGGTGCTCCGCAGGGTGTGAGGCGATGGGGGTGGCTGGGCGTGGATGAGCGGGAGCGGCGCTGGCGGATGGTGTTGGGAGGCGGGGAGGGGGACGGCATTGGGGGGTCCCTGCAGGGGGTTGACGCGGCCATGGATGGGGCGCTCGATGCGCTGTACGGCGGGCCGGGCGAGGGGCGTGCCGGGACCGCCGGGCTGGGGGCGTCGGCGCCGAGGGTGGCGCGCTGGCTCGGCGACGTCCGCACCTACTTCCCCTCCACCGTCGTCCAGGTCATGCAGCAGGACGCCATCGAGCGGCTCGACCTCACCCGCCTGCTCCTCGAACCCGAAATGCTCGAAGCGGTCGAGCCCGACGTGCATCTGGTGGGCACGCTGCTGGCGCTCAACCGGGTCATGCCTGACAAGGCGCGAGAGTCGGCGCGGGCGGTGGTCCGTACGGTCGTCTCGGAGTTGGAGCGGAGGCTCGTTCATAAGACCCGGTCCGCGGTCACGGGGGCGTTGGATCGGTCGGCGCGTACGCATCGGCCCAGGAACGCGGCCGACATCGACTGGGATCGGACGATCCGCGGGAATCTCAAGCACTACCTGCCTGAGCGGAAGACGGTCGTGCCTGTCCGGTTGACCGGGTTCGCGCGGCGGCAGCGGGCGGTGCATCGGGAGGTGGTGCTCTGCGTCGATCAGAGCGGGTCGATGGCGGAGTCCGTGGTTTATGCGAGCGTGTTCGGGGCGGCGCTTGGGGGGTTGCGGGCGCTTCGGATGAGTTTGGTGGTGTTCGATACGGCGGTCGTGGATCTTACGGGGGTGTTGCACGATCCCGTAGAGGTGTTGTTCGGTACGCAGCTGGGTGGGGGGACGGACATCAACCGGGCGCTCACCTATGCGCAGGGGTTGATCGGGCGGCCGCGGGATGCCGTGGTTGTGCTGATCAGTGATCTTTATGAGGGCGGGGTGAGGGAGGAGATGCTGCGGCGGGTGGCGGAGATGCGGCAGGCGGGGGTGCAGGTGGTGGTGCTTCTGGCGCTGTCCGATGAGGGGGCGCCGGTTTACGACCACGACAATGCGGCGGCGTTGGCGGCTATGGGGGTGCCCGCGTTCGCCTGCACTCCGGATGCGTTTCCCGACCTCATGGCGGCTGCCATCGAACGCCGTGATCTCACCCAATGGGCGGAACGTCACGCCCGATAGAGCGGGAACGGCGGAGCCCCGCCTTCCCGGGGGAGGGCGGGGCTGGGCCGTACCGGCTAGTGGGAGGAGGACTCGGGGAGCGCCTTGCGGGGGAGGAGGAAGGCGAGCAGGAACGTCAGCCCCAGCAGCCCGATCTCCACCCAGATCGTCGTCTGCATCGCCGACCCGAAGCCCACCCGGTCCTTCAGCAGGTTGAAGAAGATCGTCCCCAGGATCGCGGAGCCGAGCGCGCTGCCCAGCTGCTGCACCGCCGTAAGCGTCCCGGAGGCCGAGCCCGACTCGTGCGGCTCCACGCCCGCCAGGATGATGTCGAAGAACGGGGCCATGGTCAGGCCCATCCCGATCCCGACCAGCGCCAGCCCGGGAGCGAGCTGCCAAGGCGTGATCGACAGCCCGGCCAGGTGCACGGTCAGGCCGAGGACGCCGGCGCCGAGCGCCATCACCACGGTGCCGATCTGCAGCAGGCTGCGACCGAGCTTCTCCTGCAGCCCGGACATCGCGAGCCCGAAGCCAATGACACCGCCGATGGCCTGCGGGAGGCTGGTGAGGCCGGTCTTGAGCGGGCTGTATCCCAGACCGAGCTGCGTGTAGAGGGTGAAGACGAGGCTGAGCCCGATCATGCCGGAGAAGAACGCGAGCCCGGCGACCAGCCCGCTGGTGAAGGCGCGCTTGCGGAACAGGCTCGGCGTGACCAGCGGGTCCTTGCCGGTGCGCTGCCGGTAGGCCTGGTGGCGGCCGAAGACGTAGAACAGCACCATCGAGACGGCCATGGACACCCAGGTCCAGGCGGGCCAGCCGAGCTCCTGGCCCTGGATGATCGGGAAGATCAGCAGGAAGCCCGCTGCGGAGACCAGGAGCATGCCCACCAGGTCGAGCTTGGTGGCGTTGGAGAGCCGGAACTCAGGCAGGAACTTGATCGCGGCGATCGCGGCGGCCAGTCCGAGCGGCAGGTTGATCAGGAAGATCATGCGCCAGCCGGTGCCGAACAGGTCGGCGTCGACGAGCCAGCCGGCCAGCACGGGCCCGCCGACCGACGAGATGGTCATCACGGGTCCGAAGGCGCCGAACGCCTTGCCCATCTCCTTGGGCGGGAACATCTCCTTGATCAGGCCAAGGCCCTGCGGCAACATCACGGCGCCGAACAGTCCCTGCAGGACCCGCGCGCCGATCAGCATCTCAGGTGAGACGGCCACACCGCAGACCAGCGACATCGCGGTGAATCCGAAGGCTCCGACGATGAACATGCGCTTGCGCCCGTAGAGGTCGCCAAGCCGTCCACCGGTGATCAGCCCGACCGCCATGGCCAGGGTGTAACCGGCGATCAGCCACTGGATCATGCTGGCCGAGCCGCCGAGGCTCTTCTGGATGCTGGGCCCGGCGATGTTGGTGATGAGGGCGTCGAGGAGGTCCATGACCTCCGCTGCGAGGATGACGAAGAGTGCGACCCAGCGCCAGCGGTAGGGCTGGACCTCTGTGGCGGCCGCGGGGGCTGTGACGGTCATGCGGGGGGCTCCTTAGTGAGCGAACGATGTTCCTTCTTCGAACGCTGTTCGTCTTGAACAATCACTGTTCTACTGGCGAACACCGTTCGTGTCAAGTACAGTGTTCGTCATGGAGACCGCAGTGCCGACGCCGCCCTGGCGCAAGGAACGGAAGTCCGCCTCGAAGAAGCCGCAGCTGAGCCAGGAGCTCATCGTGCGGACCGCGTTGCGCGTGCTCGACGCGGAAGGTCTGGAAGCGGTGAGCATGCGCCGGGTGGCGCAGGAGCTCGAAACCGGCCCAGCCTCCCTCTACGCGCACGTGTCCAACAAGGAGGAGCTGCTCGAGCTCGTCTACGACGAGGTCGTCGGCGAGCTGGAGTTCCCGAAGCCCGACCCGCCGCGCTGGCGTGAACAGCTGCGCGAGGTGTGCGTCGACTCGCAACGGCTGTTCACCTCGCACAACGACATCGCCAAGGTGTCGCTGGCGGCCGTCCCGACCGGTCCCAACTCGCTGCGCATGGCGGAGGGAATGCTGGCCATCATGATCGAGGGCGGGGTCCCGCCGCAGATCGCCGCGTGGGGGCTGGACCGGCTCGCCCTCTACATCGCCTCAGACGCCTACGAGGGCTCGCTCTACCTGATCAAGCAGGCCAACTCCGGCCAGCCCATGGACAAGTGGGTAGACGAGTACTTCGGCCAGGTCGAGACGTACATGCGCAGCCTGCCCGCCGACCGGTTCCCCTACATCGCCGGGCACGTGGACGAGATGGTGGGGGGCGGGGGCGACGAGCGGTTCCTGTTCGGTCTCGACCTGCTCATCGCGGGCATCGCGTCCTACGTGGAGAAGTAGGTCCTATTGCCTAGGACCGACCGGGACCGACGCCCGATGTGACAGGCAGCGGGAAACCGTACGTTCTCCTACATGACGACGTTGCTTGAGAGTCCCCCTGTCAGTGTGGTTTCCGCGAAGTACCGAGCTCTGTCCGTCGGCCTGGTCGCCCTGGTGATGCTGGTGGCGTTCGAGGCGATGGCGGTGGCCACGGCCATGCCGGTCGTGGCCCGCGAGCTCGACGGCATGTCCCTTTACAACCTGGCCTTCAGCGCCACCCTCGCGGCCAGCGTGATCGCCACCGTGCTCGGCGGCAGATGGAGTGACGTCAAGGGCCCGATGCCGCCGATCACCGTCGGTGTGGTCGGTTTCGTGGCCGGATTGCTGATCGCCGGGTTCGCGCCGAACATGGAGGTGTTCGTCACCGGCCGGTTCGTCCAGGGCTTCGGCGGCGGAATGATCCAGGTGGCCCTCTACGTGCTGGTGGCCAGGGTCTACCCGCCCGCGATGCACCCGAAGGTGTTCGCGTTGTTCTCCGCGGCCTGGGTGGTGCCCTCCATGATCGGCCCGGCGATCGCCGGATTCGTCGTGCAGAACACCGACTGGCGCTGGATCTTCTTCGGCGTGGCCCTCATCGTGGTTCCCGCCGCGTTCCTGCTGTGGAGGGGTACTGCAGGCAGGCTGGGCTCCGACGGCGCCGCCGAGCCCGCCCCCGGCCTCGGACGCAAGCTCGTCTGGGCCACGCTGACCGCCGTCGCGGCCGCCCTCATCCAGTACGGCAGCGCACTCGAGCTGGCCGGAATCCCGCTCCTGGCCCTCGGCGTGATCCTGCTGGCCGTCGCGCTGCCCAAGTTGCTGATGCGCGGTTCCCTCAGAGCGGCCCGCGGCCTGCCCACCGCCCCCGTGCTGCGCGGTCTGGCCTTCGGCGCGCTGATGGCCACCGAGGTGCTCATCCCGTTGATGCTGATCAGCGAGCGCGGCATGACGCCCACCGGCGCCGGGATCGTCCTCACCGTCGGCGCGCTCGGCTGGTCGACCGGCTCCTGGATCAAGGGCCGCGGCAGCATCGGCAACCTGGCGGCCCTGCGCGGCGGCGCCACGATGATCGCGGTCGGCATCGCGCTGATGGCCGTGGTGCTCATCCCGTCCGTCCCGATCTGGCTGGCCTACATCGCGATGGCCATCTCCGGCCTCGGCATCGGCGCGCTGCACCCCACGGTCTCCGTGCTGGTGCTGGAGATGTCGCGCGAGGGCGAGGAGGGGCAGAACAGCGCGGCGGTCGGCGTCGGCGAGTCGGTGTTCACGGTCGTGGCCGTGGCCGTCTCAGGAGCGCTGTTCACCGCAGCGGGCGATTCGTACCTCATCGGGTTCCTCTTCACCTTTGTCCTGGCCGTCCTTGCGATTCTGGTGGCGCCCCGTTTGGCCCAGTCCGCCGGAGCAGGCACCATGGAAGAGGTTCGTTCTTAGGAGGATGTATGCCGCGTGTGCGGGAGCTTGAGGTCTTCCGGCTGGTCCTGCCGTACGGCAGGCGGCTGGAGAGCCTGCTCGTGAGGCTCACGGACCACGGCGGCATGGTCGGGTGGGGTGAGGCCGTCGAGCCCGACCCCAAGACCTGGGCCAGGCTCGGCGAGACGCTGGGCGCGCAGTTGATCGGGGTGGACTGGGAACACCCCGATTCTGTGCGTTCCGGGGACTCCGCGGTGGACATGGCCTGCTGGGATCTCTGGACGAGGATGCGGGGTGTCCCGCTGGCGCACGCGCTCGGCGGCAGCCGTACGTCCTTGATGGCGACCGTACGGCTCACGCCCGACCCCTCGCTGGACAGCCTGGTCACCCGGGTCAACCAGCAGGTGTGCGGCGGGTACGGGCACGTGACGCTGGACGTCAGGCCCGGGTGGGACGTCGAGCCGGTGCGGGCGGTGCGGCTGGCGTTTCCGGCGCTCACGCTCGCGGTCGACTGCGGGGGTGCTTATACGGACAGCGAGCAGCTGGTGGCGCTCGACTCCTACGGGGTCGAGGTGATCGAGCGGCCGTTCGCGGTGTCCGACGCTTATGCGCATGCGGCGCTGCAGGACCAGGTGGGGGCGAAGGTGGCGGTGGAGACCACCGACCTGGACGACTATCTGACGCTGCGGGCGGCGAGGGCGCTGATCCTGCGCCCGACGGCGTATGCGTCGCTGAGCGAGGCGCGCCGCGCCCACGACAAGGCTGCGGCGGCGGGATGGGACATCCAGTGCACGGGCGGTCGCGGCGCCGGTCTGGCGCGGGCGGCGACGGTGGCGGTGGCGAGCCTGCCGGGGTGCACCCTGCCCTGCGACGTCACCCAGCCGCCGCGTAATGCCCAGATCGTCACTCCGGCGGTGGGGGCTGCGGGTGGCATCGTGGCGGTTCCCTTCACGCAGCCGGGGCTGGGCCACATCATCGACGAGGACCGCGTCCGCCGCTTCGCCACCGACTCCTTCACCGCCTAGCCTTCGCACCAATATCGTGTGATCCATGGCGTTATCCACCAGACGGGTACGTCTACGAGCATCCGCTCACGCAGCGGCGCATGGTCGGTCCCTCTGGCGACGTGATCGACGTGGTAGAACTGGCCACGCAGGTGGAGCAGGGCGCGCCACACGGGCTGGACCTCTCGGGAGACGCTGTGAAAGACCCTGACGCCGACGCCCGCAGGCTCGCCGCCGAACACCCGGAAGACCCGACCGGCTGGTTCGAGCGCCTCTACGCCGAGGCGGCGACCGGCGATGCCGTCGTCCCGTGGGACACCAACACGGCACACCCCCTGCTGCAGGAGTGGGCCGACGGGCGAGACGGCAGAGGGGCGCGCGCCATCGTCGTCGGGTGTGGGCTGGGCGACGACGCGGAGTTCGTGTCCGGCCTCGGCTACGACACCGTCGCCTTCGACGTGTCGCTGTCGGCCGTGCGAGGGGCCCGCGAACGGTTCCCGGCGTCGAAGGTCTACTACCAGGTCGCCGACCTGATGAACCCGCCGCACGAATGGCTGCGCGCCTTCGACCTCGTCGTGGAGATCATGACCGTCCAGGCCCTGCCCGAGACGCTGCACGCCCCGGCCATCGCCGCCGTCCGCGAGCTGGTCGCGCCCGGCGGCACGCTGCTGGTGATCGCCTCGGCGCGCCTGGAGGGCGGCCCGGTCGCCGCACCGCCCTGGCAGCTCACGCCGTCCGAGATCCGCTCGTTCGCCGCCGATGGCCTCACCGAGGAGAAGGTCGAGAACGTCCACGGCCGCTGGCGAGCGGTCTTCACGAACTAGTCGTCCTCGGGCCGCTTGGGGGCGTTGCGGCGCTGCTCCTCGGCGCGTTCGCGGCACTTGCGGAGGAACTCCTCGTCGTCGTCCGGGTTCGTGGCGACGAACCGCCCCGGCCGGTCGTACTCGGGGAATCTGCCAGGGGCCGTCTGGGGACGCCGCTCGGGACGCCCGGCCACCAGCCACAACACCGAGCCGATGAGCGGCAGCAACAGCACCAGGATCAGCCACAACACCTTGGGCGCGTTGCGGCAGATCTCCTCGGGCGTGGTGAGCACGTCGAAGATGCAGAAGATCCACAACGCCAGCAGGACCAGGCCCATGCCTTCGTAGAGCATTAACACCCGAGAACCGTAGCGCAGGATGGTGCAATGCGGACCAGTCATTGGGCCTGGGGCCCGGAGCCCACGGGGTTGAAAGAGACGGCCGAGCTCATCGCCGGGCACACCGGCCTGGGCGACCTGGACACGTGGGAGGACCCCGTCCCCCTCGAAGCGGTACGGCTCCCGCCGCCCCGGGTGCCGGTCCCAGCCTTCTGTACGGCGGAGCCGTACGACCGGATCATCCACACCTACGGCCAGGCCTACCGCGACCTGATCAGGGCGTATCGCGGCGACTTCGCCAACGCGCCCGACCTGGTGACATACCCACGCGACGAGGCCGAGGTCGAGCGGGCGCTGGAGTGGGCGGCCGCCCAGGGTGTCGCGGTGATCCCGTACGGCGGCGGCACCAGCGTGGTCGGCGGCGTCGAGGCGCGCTTCGACGGCCCCGCGCTCAGCCTCGACCTGCGCCGTATGGACCGGGTGCTGGCCGTCGACGAGCGCTCCAGGGCGGCGCTGATCCAGGCGGGCGCCTCGGGACCGGTGCTCAACGAGCAGTTCGGCGAGCGGCTGCGGCTGCGGTTCTTCCCGCAGTCGTACGAGTTCTCCACGCTCGGCGGCTGGATCGCCACCAGGGCGGGCGGCCACTACGCGACCCTGCACACCCACATCGACGACCTCGTCGAGTCGGTGCGCGCGGTCACCCCGGCCGGGGTGTGGGAGTCGCGCAGGGTGCCCGGCAGTGGGGCAGGTCCCGCGCCGGACCGCTGGCTGCTGGGGTCGGAGGGTGCGCTGGGCGTGATCACGAGCGCCTGGGTGCGGCTGCAGGAGCGGCCGGTCCACAAGCTCTCGGTCCCGGTGCGGTTCGCCGAGTTCGGCGCCGCGGTGGACGCGGTGCACGATCTCGCCCAGTCGGGGCTGAACCCCTCCAACTGCCGCCTGCTGGACGCCCGCGAGGCTGCTCTGGCGTCCGGCGGTGACGGACGGCACGCCGTACTCATCGTCGGCTTCGAGTCAGGAGCGGTGGACGCCTCGATGGCGGCGGCGCTGCTCGTCGCAGGAAACCATGGGGGAGTGGCGGGTGAGCCCAGGCAGGGCCAGGAGTGGAAGGGCTCCTTCACCCGCATGCCGTACCTCAGGAACGCCTACCCGGGCCTGGGTGTGATCGCCGAGACGTTCGAGACCGCCGTGACCTGGGACAGGTTCCCCGCCCTGCACGCCGCGGTCATGGCGGAGACGACGGCGACGTGCCGCTTCGCCTTCGCCTACCCGGACGGCCCGGCGCCCTACTACACGGTCATGACCAACGCGGAACGCGGCGCCGAGGTCGAGCAGTGGGACGAGCTCAAGCGCCGCGTCTCCGAGGTGATCATGCGGGAGGGCGGCACGATCACCCACCACCACGCCGTCGGACGCGACCACCGCCCCTGGTACGACGGGCAGCGGCCGGAACCGTTCGCGCTCGCCCTGCGCGCCGCCAAGGCCGCGCTCGACCCGGCGGGGATCCTCAACCCGGGCGTGCTGGTCTAGAGGGTGCCGCACCCCTCGGTGAGGCCCTTGACCGGGCTCGTCGAACGGGTCGCGGAAGGCTTCGGTGACTTGGTCGGGTCGGGGGTCGCCGAGGCGGCCAGGGGGCGCTTGGTGACTGAGTCGCTGAGCGCCTTCGCGGTGATCGTGCGGATCTTCTCCCAGTCGGGCGCGTAGGTCTTGATCAGCGGCGGGACGAACTGCACGCTCGTCACCTTCGCGTTCTTGACCTTCAGCGCCAGCGGCACCAGCGGCTTGAGCATCGGGCGCGGGATGTCGGTCTTGATGAGTTCCTTGGTCGCGCCGGCGATGGCGGTGAAGCGGGTCAGCACGGTCGCCGGGTCGGCCTGGTCGAGCAGCGCGCCGATGACGCATTTCTGGCGGCGCATGCGGGTGTAGTCGTCGCTGTTGGTGCGTGAGCGCGAGTACCACATCGCGTCGGCCCCGCCCAGCTTGCGCGTGCCCGCCTTGACCAGGCCCTCGTTGTACTTGCCGAACACGATGTCCTGCTCGACGGTGATCGTGACGCCGCCGATGGCGTCGATCAGCCGGGCGAACCCCCACATGTTGACCAGCGCGTACCAGTCGATCTTCAGGCCGAGCGTGTAGCCGATCGTGTCGGCCAGCACCTTCGAGCCCATGTTCTTCCTGCCGCCGAACAGCTCGGGGTGCGCGTCGGCGTACTCCCAGACGCTGTTGAGCAGGTCGCTGCGCCCGCCGCCCGGGTCGGGCGGCAGCCGGAAGCCGTCGGGGAACTTCTGCGCCATCGGGGTGTCCGGGCGGAAGCGCACGTACTCCAGGTTGCGCGGGAGGCTGATCAGCACGGTGTTGCCGGTGGCCACGTCGATGCTGGCCACGTTCATGCTGTCGGTGCGCACGCTGGGCCGGTGCTCGTCGGCGTCGCCGCCGATCAGCATGATGTTGACCCGCGGACGGCCCGCCCACGGGTCGGCCTCGGTGCGCGGCTTCTCTCCTGCCTCGACTTCCTCCCCGGTCTCCCTGAACACCGAGCCGACCAGGCTCTGCGTGGACACCAGGAACTGGGTCGCGTAGGCGAACGGCGCCAGGACGACGACTGCCATCAGCCCGGCGAGCGTGCCGGTGAGGATCTGCCCGTTCTGCGGCAGCGCCCCGGGGCGCATCACCATGAAGGAGTGCACGACCAGCGCGAACCATGCCAGACCCAGCAGGATCGTGACCGCGATGACCACGTTCACCCACGTGGCGCTCGCGGTGATCGTCCCCACGAGGGCGACGCCGTAGACGAGGTAGAGCGCCAGGATGCCGAGCAACATCGCGGCGTAGGCGCCGAGCAGGGCCAGGCCCGTCTTGCGCCAGCCCGCGCGCAGGTGCGCCGCCCCCGGCACCATGACCGAGAGCAGCGTCCAGCCCAGCACCGCCCCGGTGCCGACCCGTTCCGTTCTGCGCGCCACGCCATCCCCGCTTCCCCGTGCTGTACACCGTAGGCCGAAGTTGATGGGGCAGCCTACGAAAGAGTGCCAAATATGTCCTTATAGGCGAGTGAACAGCGACCGAACTCACCCGACCGAATAAGATTCGGTGCATGGGCTTCTCTCACATCGCGTACTCCGTGGCCGACGGTGTCGCCACCATCACATTGAATCGCCCCGAGCGGCTCAACGCGTTCACGTTCACGATGCGCGGTGAGCTGATCGAAGCGTTCGACCTGGTAGACGCCGACGACGACGTGCGGGTTGTCGTGGTCACCGGCGCGGGCCGAGCGTTCTGCGCCGGAGCCGACCTGGGTGGCGGCGGCGAGACGTTCAACTACAAGAAGTCCGAGGAGATGTTCGGCGGAGCCGACAAGGTCGAAGGATACCCGCGCGACGGCGGCGGCACGGTCGCCCTGCGCATAGCCGCCTGCATCAAGCCCGTCATCGGCGCCATCAACGGCCCGGCCGTGGGTGTGGGCGTCACGATGACGCTGCCCATGGACGTCAGGCTCGCCTCGGAGAGCGCGAAGTTCGGCTTCGTCTTCGCCAGGCGCGGCATCGTCACCGAGGCGGCTTCGAGCTGGTTCCTGCCCAGGCTGGTCGGCATCGCGCAGGCCATGGAGTGGGCGGCGACCGGCCGCGTCTTCCCGGCCGCCGAGGCGCTGGAGGGGCGGCTGGTGTCAAAGGTGTATCCGGAAGGTGAGCTCCTTCCGGCCGCGTACGCGCTCGCCCGCGAGATCGCCGACAACACCTCCGGCGTCTCCGTGGCGGCGATCCGTCGGTTGATGTGGTCGGGGTTGTCTGCCTCGTCCCCGTGGGAGGCGCACGCGGCGGATTCCAAGCTGATGACCGAGCTCGGCGGGGCTCCGGACGCTGTCGAGGGCGTCACGTCATTTCTGGAGAAACGTCCGGCCAAATTCCCGATGAAGGTCAGCGAGGCCGACCTCCCGTCCTGGCCGGACAACCCCTACGGTGGGTGATATGTACGAGATCACCGTTCTGCCCATGGCGCCGGATTTCGAGGGCGACGTGGTCGCGACGCTGGTGTCCAGGACCGTCGGCTCCCGCAGGGCCGTCCTGTATCTGCACGGCTTCACCGACTACTTCTTCCAGGACCACCTGGCCGAGCACTACATCGCGCAGGGCATCGACTTCTACGCCCTCGACCTGCGCAAGTACGGCAGATCGCTGCTCCCGCACCAGACCCGCGGCCTGATCCGCAGCGTCACCGACTACTTCCCGGAGATCGACGAGGCCGTACGGATCATCCGCGAGGACCACGACGAGGTGACGATCAACGCCCACTCCACCGGCGGCCTCGTCGCCGTGCTCTGGGCCGACCGCGTGCGTGGGAGCGGTCGGGTGCAGGGCCTCGTGCTCAACAGCCCGTTCTTCGACCTCAACGTCCCGACCCCGCTGCGCGTCGCCGCCGACCTGCTGAAGACGCCGCTGTCCTACACCAGCAGGCCGCTGCCGCTCGGCATCAGCACGGTGTACGGCGAGACCCTGCACCGCGAGCACGGCGGCGAATGGGACTACGACCTGGAGCTCAAGCCCCTGGGCGGGTTCTCCGTACACGCCATGTGGCTGGCCGCCATCCGCAGGGCGCAGCAGCGGCTGCACCGCGGGCTCGGCGTCGACGTGCCCGTGCTGGTGCTCGCCTCCGACAAGGGGCTGCACGTGCGCGACTTCGTGCCCGAGGCGCGGGCCGCCGACATCGTGCTCGACCCCGAGCAGATCGCCCGCTGGTCCACCTCGGTCGGGCACCACGTCACCTGCGTGCGCATCCCGGACGGCGTGCACGACCTGATCCTGTCCGCCGAACCGGTGCGCAAGCAGGTCTTCGCCGAGATCGACCGCTGGATGACGGCGTATGTCTACCAGGGGAACGAGAACAAGCCGTAATAGGCGGCCGCGACCAGCAGCAGCCCCGTGCCGCCCAGCACCCCGGCCATGGCCACGTGCTGCCAGCGGCTCGGGCGCATGCCCTCGCGCAGCCCCGACACGACGGCGGCCACCGCCGTGACCTCCTGCACCAGCATGAGTACGGCAAGCACCCGCACGACCAGCCAGCCGCCGAGCACGGCGGGCCACGCGCCCGCCTGGTTGACCGAGAACAGCACCAGCAGCGTGATGAACGCCACCACCGAGGCGAGCAGGCCCAGCCCGGTCCAGGCCATGCGGTTGAGCCTGCGCCTGATCGGCGGCCACAGCCGGGCGTTCGTCTCCTGCGGGGTGGTTCTGCGTCCGCGCAGCCGTACGACCATGACGGCGAACGGGCCGGCCACGTAGCCGACGACGGCCAGGCACAACGTCAGGCCCAGCATCGTGCCGCCCGCGTACCAGGGCGCGGCCGGCACGTCGGCTGCCTCGAACCGCTGCACCGGGGTGGCCCCGGCCAGGTGGAGCTGCGGCTTGGCGGTGCCCGGCAGGCCGGTCAGCCAGTTGCCGAGCGTCTCCAGGTAGCCGGGGGTGAACGGGCCGCCGTTGATGCGCATCGCGTGGTCGGCCTTGTCCAGGAACCGGATCGTGTACTGGTCGTTGCCCGCCTCGTGCAACGCCTTCGTCAGCGCCTGCGTGCTCTCCAGGAACGGGATCGACGGGTCGGCCGTGCCGTACAAGGCCAGGACCGGTTGCTTCATCTGCCGCAGCGCGGGCATCGCGTCGTAGCGCAGGAAGTCGAAGCCCACCCCGCCCATCGCCCTGGTCAGCAGGTCGCGCACGCCGATCGGGGCGTGCAGGCGCAGCAACTGCTCGTTGAGCGCCCAGGCGACCTGGCGCAGCGGGGAGACGTTCGGGCTGCTCACCAGGATGGTGAAGCCCACGTCCGAGCTCTTGGCCGCCGCGATCGGCACCACCCAGCCGCCCTCGCTCACGCCCCACAGCCCGGTGCGGGCCGGGTCGACGTCGGAGCGGGCGCGCAGGAAGCGGACCATGCGCAACGCGTCGTCGGCCAGCAGCCCGAAGTCGCGGTCGCGGAAGTTGTAGCCGACCGTGCGCTTGTCGAAGGCCAGCGTCACCACGCCCGCCCTGGCCAGGAACTCCGCCTGCGGCGTGAACTCCTCACGCGACCCGTTGCCAGAGCCGGACACGAACACCAGCGCGGGGTGCGGGCCCGGCGTCGTCGGGGCGCGTACGGTCCCCTCCAGCGTCTGGCCCTCGGCGGGGATGGAGATGTTCTGCACGCTGATCTGCCCGGCCGACACCACGGGACGCAGCTCGTCGCGCGGCTGCGCCGGGATCGCCTGGAACATCGGCCCCGCCTGGAGCGGCGGCGGGTCGAAGGCAGGCGGCAGCACATAGCCGACAGTGGCGAGCGCGACCAGCACCAAGCCGGCAGCGACCCCCAGAGTGCCACGCCCGGTGCGCATCGGCCTCCCCATGTGCGTTGGTTTGCCCGCCGATCTTTCAGCCTACTCCCGGCGTGTGTGGCGTGAGGGGCCGCCTTTGTCGGTGAGAGCTGTTAGCTTGCTGGGACATGCGCGTCCTGCACACCTCCGACTGGCACCTCGGCCGCTCCTTCCACCGGGAGAGCCTCCTCGAGGGCCAGGCGGCCTACGTCGATCACCTGGTCGAGACCGTGAGGTCCGAGCGGGTCGACGTGGTGGTCGTGTCCGGCGACGTCTACGACCGCGCGCTGCCGCCGGTCGACGCTGTCGCGCTGTTCGACTCCGCGCTCCGCCGGATCGTCGGCGCGGGTGCGCAGGTGGTCATGATCAGCGGCAACCACGACTCGGCCCGGCGGCTGGGGGTCGGGGCCTCGCTGCTCGGCCGCGCCGGTGTGCATCTGCGTACGGACCCCGCCCTGTCGTGGGAGCCTGTGGTCATCGAAGACACGGCCTTCTACGGCATCCCCTACCTGGAGCCCGAGTTCGTGCGCGGGCCGTGGGAGCTGGCCGAGCGCAGCCACACCGCGGCGCTGTCGCACGCGATGGAGCGGGTCAGGGCCTCCGCGGTACGGCACAGCCACTCGGTGGTGCTCGCCCACGCCTTCGTCTCGGGCGGTCAGGGCAGCGACAGCGAGCGGGACATCTCCGTCGGCGGGGTGGCGCACGTGCCGCTGTCCGCCTTCGACGGGGTGTCCTACGTCGCGCTGGGGCACCTGCACGGGCGGCAGCAGCTCTCGCCGTCGGTGCGTTATTCGGGTTCGCCTCTGGCGTACTCGTTCTCCGAGGTCAACCAGGTGAAGGGGTCGTGGCTGGTGACGCTCGGGGGTGACGTGGACTTCGTGCCCGCGCCCGTGCCGCGCCCTATCGGGGTGTTGCGCGGGACGCTGGATGAGCTGCTGACCTCGGTGCTTTATGACGATTTTTCGGGACATTGGCTGCAGGTGATCCTCACCGACCCCGTACGGCCCAAGGCCGCCATGGACCGGCTGCGCGCCCGCTTCCCGCACACGCTCGCCCTCTCCTTCGAGCCGTCTGGAGCGCCCGCCGGTGCTCCCATCGCGCCCTTGGCCGGGCGGCCTGAGGCGGAGGTGGCGCTCGACTTCGTCCGCGAGGTGCGCGGCGAGGCGGCGTCGTGCGACGAGGAGGAGCTGCTCCGCCGGGCGATCGAGGCGTCGCGGCTGAAGGAGGCGCTGGCGTGAGACCGCACTCGCTGACCCTGACCGCCTTCGGGTCGTTCCCCGGCACCGAGACCGTCGACTTCGACACCCTCGCCGAGGCGGGGCTCTTCCTCGTGCACGGGCCCACGGGGGCGGGCAAGACCACGATCCTCGACGCGCTCTGCTTCGCGCTCTACGGGCAGGTGCCCGGGCAGCGCAACAGCGCCCGCAGCCTGCGCTGCGACCACGCGCCAGCCGGGGTCGGGCCTTCGGTGACGCTGGAGGTGACCGTGCGGGGGCGGCGGCTGCGCATCTCGCGGTCACCCGCGTGGCAGCGGCCCAAGCTGCGGGGGAGCGGGGTGACCGAGGAGAAGGCGAAGGTGGTGCTGTCGGAGCTGGTGGGTACGGCGTGGCAGGGGCTCACCACGCGCGCCGACGAGGCCGGGGACCTCATCGGTGGGTTGCTCGGGATGAACGCGGACCAGTTCTGCCAGGTGGCGATGTTGCCGCAGGGGGATTTCGCGCGGTTCCTGCGGGCTGACGGGGATGATCGGCGGAAGCTGCTGGAGCGGTTGTTCACCGTGAAGGTGTTCACGCAGGCGGAGTCGTGGCTGGCTGAGCACAGGAAGCAGACGTGGCGGGAGCAGCAGGGGCTGCGGCAGCAGGTGGACTTCGCCGTCCAACGCATCCAGGAAGCCGCGGGCCCCGGCCTTTCTCTCACCCCGGCTCTGCCCACCACCCCACCCGCCGCCTCGCCCGCTGCAGCCACCACCACTGGCGGTCAGGCCACCACCGACGGCCCGGCTATGGAGGACGGTTTCCCCGCCGGGGATGGCCCGTCCAGCGACGGTCGTCCCGCGAGCGAGGGCGGCTCGACGGACGCGCTCTTCGACCTCCCTGGCCGTGAGACGGGTCAAGAAGGTCGTGTCCCCGCTACCGAGGCCCCTCAGCCCGCGGTCGTCCACACCCACGAGCCTGTGCTTGCGGAAGTGCCGACGCCGGAGAAGGAGCCGCTCGTGTGGGCAGGCGCCCTGCTGGCCGCCGCCCGAGCCGTCGCCACCGACGCCGCCCAACGATGCGCCACCGCGGAACACACCCTTCGCACCGCCAGAACCCGCCACGAGCAGGCCGCAGCCCTCGCCGCCCGGCAGCGACGGCACGCGGAGGCGCTCACCCTCCGCCGCACCCTCGACGAACGCGCCGAGGAACGCGCCGACCTCCTGGCCATCCTCGACGAGGCGTCCCGCGCCGACCGCGTCCTCCCGCTCGTCATCGCCGTCAAACAACGAGCAGAGGCAGCGGCGAAGGCCCGAGCCCTGGCCGCCGACGCCGTAGCCCGCGCCCGCCCCCTCCTCCCCACCCCTTCCACGAACACACACACCTCTACAGGCGGGCACACCCCAACAGACGGGCACACCTCCACGGGCGGACACACCGCCCCGGTGGATGGACACGCAGCCACGGGTGGACATGTCCCCAAGGGCGGACATGTTGCCGCAGGCGGGCACACCTCCACGGGCGGACGCGTCGCTGCGGGTGGGCGCACCTCTGCCGGGGTGCGATACGACGGGCTTGTCGAGCCGTCCCTCCTCGGCGAGCTTGAGCGGGAGCGCCAGGCGGAGATCGCGAGGTTGTCGGCCCTCCTCACCGAGGAAGCCAGGCTCTCCGTCGTCCGCCGCGACCTCGCCAGGGTGGAGACCGAGCTGGCCGACCTCGCCGAAGCCGACGAGGCGACCGCGCAACGCCTGACCCAGCTCCCCACCCTGATCGAAGACGCCGAGCGAAGGCTGGCGAGAGCGCGGGCGGATGCCGCCGGGATCCCGGCCGCGCAAGCCGTACGAGCCGCCATTGCCGACCTCATAGCCGTGGACCGAGAGCTGCGAGCCCTCGACGCCGAGCTGGAACGGCTGACCCACCGCGAGGCCGAGGTCGCGGCGACCGAGGCCGAGCTGCCCGCGCGGATCGGCGAGGTGTCGGCCAGGCTGTCCGCGGTCAGGGAGCAGGCGGCCGCGATCCCCGCCGCCCGCGCCACCTGCGACGCCGCCCGCGCCGCCCTCGACGCCACCCGCCGCCGCGACGCCCTCACCGCCGACCTCGGCGCGGCGACCGCGACCCAGCGGGCCGCCGTCGACCGGGCGCAGGCGTTGCGCGAGCAGTGGCTCGACATCCGCCAGGCCAGGGTGGACGGCATGGCCGCCGAGCTCGCCGTCAGCCTGGCGGACGGTGACCCGTGCGCGGTCTGCGGCTCGCCCGACCACCCGCACCCCGCCTCGCCCGCCCCCAGCGCCCCGTCGCCCGACGACGAGCAGGCCGCCGAGCGCGCCCACGAGATGGCGCTGCACGAGCGGGAGGCTGCGGAGCTGGCGGTGGCGACGATCGAGTCCCGGCTCGCCGACGCCACGGACGCCACCGGCGGCCTCGACGTGGACTCCGCCCTCGCCGCGCTGGAGGCGGCGGAGGGGGAGCTGGCGTCGCTGCAGGTGGCGGCCGACCAGGAACCGGCGCTGGCCAGGGAGCTGGAGGCGGTGGAGTCCGACCGCGAGAGGGCCCGCGACCGCGCCCGCGAGGTCGGCGAGGCACTGGCCGCGCACCGCACCCACCAGACCCAGCTCCAAGCAGAACGCACCCGCCTCCTGGCCAGACTCCCGGAGACACCGAACGACCCGGCCAGGCCCTCCCACGAGGCCCATGGCCAGAGCGCCAGGTCCTCCGACGAGGTCCACGGCCAGAGCGCCGAGGGCGCGCGAGAGGCAGGGGCCCCTGTTCAGGGGGCCGGGTCCGTCGGGGAGGTGCCGCAGGCGTGGGGCGTGTCGCCGCATGAGCGGTTGCGGCAGGTCGAGGCGGAGCTGGTCACTCTGGAAGAGGCGGCAAGGGCGGTTCCCGGGCTGGAAGCGCGTCTAGCGCAGCTCACCCAGGAACGCCAGGCGATGGAAGAGCAGTCGCGCCGCGTCACCGCCCGCCTGGCCGCCTGCCGTACCCGGCAGGAAGAGCTCAGCGGCGACGCGGGCAGGCTCACCGCGCGCCTCGACAGCGCCCGCGGCGACGACCCGTCGCTCACCGCCCGCCTGTCCCGCCTCAACGACGAGGCCGACCTGCTCATCGAGGCCCTCGACGCCACCACCCAGGCCGCCACCGCCGCCACGGAACACGCCAACGCCGTCGAAGCAGCCACCCGAGCGGCCCACGAGGCGGGCTTCGCCGGCCCGTCGGACGCCCAGGCGGCCGCCAGACCCCCGGCGGAACGCGACACCAAGGCCGAGCTGCTGCGCGAACTGGACGCCCAATACGCCGCAGCCACCCGGACCCTCGCCGACCCGGAACTCGTCGCGGCAGCGGAGCTGCCGCCCCCGGACCTCGCCGCGATCCAGTCCGAGTCCGACGGGGCGGAGCGCGACCACACCGCCCTGGCGTCCGCACGCGACAGCGCCGCAGCCAGAGAGCGCAGGCTCGAAGCCCTGTACGGCGACCTGGAAGCCTGCCTCAGCGCCTGGCAACCCGCAGCCGACCGGCACGCGCTCGCCGAACGTATGGCCGCCCTCGCCACCGGCACCTCGGGCGACAACCAGTGGAACATGAGCCTGTCGTCGTTCGTGCTCGGCGAGCGCCTCAGGCAGGTCGTCGACGCCGCCAACGAACGCCTCGACCACATGTCGGGCAGCCGCTACCAGCTCCAGCACGACCTGCGCAAGACCGCAGGAGCGAGGTCCCGCTCCGGCGGCGGCCTGGGCCTGCGGATCGCCGACGGCTGGACCGGCGTCGACCGCGACCCGGCCACCCTGTCGGGCGGCGAGAGCTTCATCACCTCCCTCGCCCTCGCGCTGGGCCTGGCCGACGTGGTCACCGCCGAGGCGGGCGGCGCCGAGATCGGCACGCTCTTCGTCGACGAGGGCTTCGGCACCCTCGACGAGGACACGCTCGACGGCGTGCTCGACATCCTCGACGGCCTGCGCGACGGCGGCCGCGCCGTGGGCATCGTCAGCCACGTGGGCGAGCTGCGCACCCGCATCCCGGCCCAACTGCGCGTATCCAAGGCGCGCAACGGATCGACACTGAGCGTAACGGCAGGGTAAAGTCGCGTGGAGTGACCACTCGTGCGCGAAGTGTCATCCTCGCCAGCCTCGTCGGCACCGCGATCGAGTTCTACGACTTCTTCATCTATGGCACGGCCGCCGCCCTGGTGTTCTCCACGGTGTTCTTCGCCGAGGACAACCCGCTGGGCGCCTACGCCACGTTCGCCGTCGCGTTCCTGTCCAGACCCCTGGGCTCGGCGATCTTCGGGCACTGGGGTGACCGCGCGGGACGCAAGTCGACGCTCGTCGTCTCGCTCCTGCTCATGGGCGGTTCCACGGTCGCCATCGGCGTGCTGCCCGGATACGCGGCCATCGGGGTGGCCGCGCCGATCCTGCTCACGCTGCTGAGGTTCACGCAGGGCATCGGGCTGGGCGGCGAGTGGGGCGGCGCGGCGCTGCTGGCCGCCGAGTACGCGCCCGAGGGCAGGCGCGGTCGTTACGCGGTGTTCCCGCAGCTCGGCCCGCCCGCCGGGTTCCTGCTGGCCAACGGGGCGTTCCTGGCGATCATGGCGGTGATGGACGAGGCGGACTTCCGGGCGTGGGGGTGGCGCCTGCCGTTCCTCGCGAGCCTGGTTCTGGTGCTCGTCGGCCTCTACGTGCGCCTGCGGATCGCCGAGACGCCGGTCTTCCTGGCGGCGACCGCCAGGGCGCGGGTGCCGCTCAGGGAGCTGCCGTGGGGGCGGGTCCTACTGGGGGCGGGGGCGATGGTGATCGCCTACACCCTCTTCTACGTCGCCACCACCTACTGCCTGTCGTACGGCACGGCCATTCTGGGCGTCCCCAAGCAGCGGATGCTGGCGCTGATCATGCTCGGCGTGGTCTTCATGGCCGCGGGCACCGTGGTTTCGGCCCGCCTCTCCGACCGGTTCGGGCGCCGCCGTACGCTGATCGCGGGAACGCTCCTGGCGATCGCGGTCGGGCCGTTCATCGTGTGGCTACCGGTCGGTCCGGTGGCGGCGCTGGGCGTGATGGGCCTGGTCTACGGGCCGATGGGCGCCTACCTGCCCGAGTTGTTCCGCACCGAGTGCCGCTACAGCGGCGCCTCGGTGTCCTACGCGCTCGGCGGTGTGCTGGGCGGCGCCGTACCGCCACTGATCGCCACGCTGCTGGGGGCTGGCGTCGGCTGGTACGTCTGCGCCATGGCCGTCCTGAGCCTGCTCTGCCTGCTCGCCCTGCCGGAAACGGCCGATCTTAGGCTGTAATGTCAGGCATGGACTTTCCCCCGGGCTCGCTCGTGCTGATCACCGGCCTGCCAGGCGCCGGCAAGACCACCTTGCTCGACCGCCTGTACGGCCTGCGCGGCGACGAGAGCGAGCCGGTCGAGGCGGAGGGCGTCCTCGTGATCGACTCCCGCCAGGCCCGGGTGAGCCTCGCCGGGCTGCTGCCGCGCCTGCCGCGCAAGGGCAGGACGCTGGCCGTCCACCTGACGCACGTCTCCCGCATCGCCCGCGCCGTGATGGCGGGCCGCTCGGTCGTGGCCCACTCGCGGGCGTCCTGGCCCCACCTGCTGTACGGCTTCGCCTGGCTGGCCCGCGCCAGCGGTGGCAGGCTCTACCTGATCATGCTCGACGTCGAGCCGGAGACCGCGGCAGCCGGTCAGATCGCCCGTGGCCGGGTCGTCGCCGACGCCACGTTCGCCCGCCACGTGCGGCGGTGGCAGGAGCTGATCGCCCAGGCCAGAGGGGGTTCGCTGCCTCCGGCGTACGGTGTCGTCGTGCTCGACAGGCGGCAGGCGGACGCGCTGGAGAAAATCGACTTCAGGCATGTCACATCGGAGGACGCTGTCCCGTCCTAGAGGTATGAGCAAGCACATACTGATCGTTGGTGGCGGATATGTCGGCATGTACACCGCCATGGGACTACGCAAGCTGATCCGCTCGGGCGAGGCGACCGTCACGGTCATCGACCCGCGCGGCTACATGACCTACCAGCCTTTCCTGGCCGAGGCGGCCGGCGGCGCGATCGAACCGCGCCACGTGGTCGCCCCGCTGGCCAGGGTCCTCAAGGGCGCCAAGGTGCTGACCGGGCGGGTGACCAGGGTCGACCACAACGACAGGAGCGTGGAGTTCCAGCCGGCGCAGGGTCCGGCCAGGACCATCGGCTACGACATCCTGGTCATGGCGGCCGGTTCGATCACCCGCACGCTGCCCATCCCCGGCCTGGCCGAGCACGGTGTGGGGTTCAAGAGCCTCGCCGAGGCCGTCCACCTGCGCAACCACGTGCTTGAGCAGCTGGAGGCGGCGGCGTCGACGGATGACGTAGCGCTGCGCGCCTCGGCGCTGACGTTCGTCGTGGTCGGCGGCGGGTTCGCGGGCGTGGAGGCGCTGGCCGAGCTGCAGGGCCTGGCCGACGACGCCGTGCGCTACCGCGGCATCGAGCGGAGCGAGCTGCGCTGGGTGCTGGTCGAGGCGACCGGGCGCATCCTGCCGGAACTCCACGAGAACCTAGGCATCTGGACGGCCGAGGCGCTCGCCAAGCGCCAGGTGGACATCCGGCTGCACACCCGGCTGGCCTCGGCAGAAGGCGGGCACGTGGTGCTCGACGACGGCACCGAGCTCGACGCGGGCACCCTCGTGTGGGCGGCGGGCGGGCGGCCCAACCCGCTCGCGGCCGACAGCCACCTGCCGGTCGACGCGATCGGCCGCATCAAGGCCACCGAGTACCTGACCGTGGACGGCCTGGCGGACGCCTTCGCCGCCGGTGACGGCGCGGCGGTGCCCGACCTGACCAACCCGGGCACGTTCACCGGCCCCAACGCCCAGCATGCCGTACGGCAGGCCAAGGTGCTGGGCAGGAACATCGTCGCCTACGTGCGAGGCAAGCGGCTCAAGCCGTACAAGCACGCTTATCTCGGCTCGGTCGCCGGCCTCGGGCACCACCAGGGGGTGGCCCAGGTCTACCAGCTACGGCTGACCGGGGTGCTGGGGTGGCTCGCGCACCGCGCCTACCACCTGGCCTGGGTGCCCACCTTCAACCACAAGGTCCGCGTGCTGGCGGACTGGACCCTGTCGGCGCTGTTCCGCCGCGAGGCCATCCGGCTGGAGGAGGACGTCAGGCATGGCCTGGGAAAAGCAGCATGAGCTCGCGCGGGTAGGCCGCGATCAGGCGGAGTTCGTCGTCGGTGAGCGGCCTGCTCGTCATCGCGTTGCAGAGCTGGACCAGCTTGAACGCGAGCTCCTCGTCGGCAGGCTCGATCCCGAGCCCGTCCATGACGTGCCTGAACCCGGCCTTGCCCCCGTACTCGCCGGTCAGCACCACCCGCCCGCTCCTCGCGTGCCAGTCGGCGGGGAAGGGGCCGAGCGTCGCCTCGTCGTACAGCTCGTAGTTGCCGTGGTCCTTGAGCGCGCCGTCCGCGTGGATGCCCGATTCGTGGGCGAAGGCGTTACGCCCCACCCCCACCTGGTTGTACGGCAGAGCCTGACCGAACGCGTAGCTCGCCCACAGCCCGAACCGCCTGGCCCACGACAGGTCGAGCGCGTCACCGATCTCCGCCTTCTCCAGGCCGAACCCGTGCTCGAACGCCAGGATCGTGGACAGCAGGTCGGCGTTGCCCGACCGCTCGCCGATGCCGTTGACGCAGGTGTTGATCCACGCGTCCTGACCGGCCTCCAGATCGCCGAGCGCGCCTGAGACGGAGTTGGCGACGGCCATGCCGAGGTCGTTGTGGCAGTGCGTCTCGATCGGCAGCCCCACCGCCGTGGCCAGCCTGGCGAAGCGCTCGCGGATGCGGTCCGGGGTGTCGCCGCCGATGGTGTCGCAGTAGCGGACCCGGTCGGCGCCCGCTTCCTTGGCCGCCAGGGCGAACTCCAGCAGGAACCCGTCGTCGGTGCGCGAGCCGTCCTCGGCGTTGACGCCGACGGTCTCCGCCTGGTCCTTGGCCGCTCTGACGGCCTTCGTCATCTCGCCGATGATCGCCGCACGGTCGAGGCGGCCCTTGAACTTGTTCTGGATCATGTAGTCGGACGTCGAGATGGACAGGTTGTAGTGCTTGAGCCCGAGGGGGAGGGCCTTGTCCACGTCCTCGACGACGCCCCTGCACCAGCCGCTCAGCCGCAGCTCGCCGAAGGCGCCTGCCTCGTGCAGCGCCACCTGGGCGCGCACGTAGGGAACCTCGTGGAAGAGGAACGGAAACCCGATCTCCGACTGCGCCACGCCGAGCTTGCCCAGGTAGAAGTTGACCATGGTCTTGCCGAACTTGGACAGGCCGGTGCGCGCGGTCTGCACGCCGTCCCTGTTGGTCACGTCGAGAAAGTGAACTTTCGCCATGCCTCTCACGTTGACATGGCTCCTCAATGTGTATCAATATTGATTTTCATCAACATGAACGAGTGGATCGACGCAGCGGAGGCGGCCGCCCGGCTCGGGGTGAAGCCCGCCACGCTCTACGCGTACGTGAGCCGGGGCGTCCTCAAGCGGCGGCACGCCGAGGACGGCAGGCGCAGTCTCTTCGACGCGGGCGAGATCGAACAGCTCGCCCGGCGCGGCCGTCCCCGCAGCCAGCCGCCCGAGCTGGTCATCGAGTCCGAGATCACCTACCTCGGCCTGGACCGCCCGTATTTCCGGGGGAGGGACGCCCTGACCCTGGCCGCCTCCTCGACCTTCGAGGAGGTCGCCGAGTGGCTGTGGTCCTCCGATGCTGCGGTGTGGCGCGCTGACCCGGCCGCCGTGAAGGCCGCGGTCACCGCCCAGCGCGGATTGCCGGACGATCTCCTCCTCATCGACCGCCTCCACGTGATCACCACCGTGCTCGGCGCGACCGACCCCCTGCGCCACCAGCTCGACCAGGCGTCCGTGGCCGCCACGGCCCGCCGCCTGATCGCCGGTCTGGTGGACGCCATGCCGAGCCTTCAGGCCTCTCGCGGTGAGTCGATAGCCGACCGGTTGTGGGCCAAGCTGACGGATGAGCCCGCCACGGAACCCCTTCTGGAAGCCCTCCGTGCCGCGCTGGTCCTCCTCTCCGACCATGAACTCGCCGCCTCCACCCTCGCCGCCCGCGTGGCCGCCTCCGCCAGGGCCGACCCCTACGCCGTGGTCCTCACCGGTCTGGGCGTCCTCAGCGGCCCCCTGCACGGCGGCGCGTCCTTCGGCGCGGAACGCCTGCTCCAGGAGGTCGTCCACCCCGAGGACGCGTCCAGGGTCGTGGGTGAGCGGATCAGGCGCGGCGAGCGCATCCCCGGCTTCGGCCACAGCGTCTACAAGAACGGCGACGCCCGCGGCACCGCGCTCCTCGACCTCGTCACCAGGGCCGTCCCCGACCAGTCCCGGGTGCTCGCCGTACTCGCCGAGATCCGCAGGCGGCGCCTGCCCGAGCAGAACGTCGACTTCGCCCTGGCCGCCCTCACCACCTCGGCCGGAATGCGCCCGGGCTCCGGCGAGGCGGTCTTCGCCGTGGCCAGGACCGCCGGATGGCTGGCCCACGCCATGGAGGAGTACCGCAAGGGCACCCTGCTGCGCCTGCGTGCGTCGTACACCGGGACCCCCATCACCTGAGGAAGTTCACTCTTGTGAGCCCATCACAGGCATGAGTAGCATGCAAGTCCTCCATAGTGACATCCAAGGAGGCGCTCGTGACATTACGCAAGGTCACCAGAAGGATCGTGCCGCTGCTGATGCTCGGCTACGTCGTCAGCTACATCGACCGCATCAACATCAGCTTCGCCAAGTTCGGCATGGAGGACACCTTCGGGATCACCGCCACGCAGTACGGCTTCGCCGCCGGGATCTTCTTCGTCGGCTACGTCCTGGCCGAGGTGCCGAGCAACATCGCCCTGCTCAAGGTGGGCGCCAGGATCTGGCTGACCAGGATCATGGTCACCTGGGGGATCGTCGCCGCGCTCACCGCGTTCGTCCCCAACGTCGAGTCCCTCTACATCATGAGGTTCCTGCTCGGTACGGCGGAGGCCGGGTTCTTTCCCGGCATCATCCTCTACCTGACCCGCTGGTACCCGAACAAGGCGCGCACCAAGGTCGTGGCCACGGTCATGATGGCGATCCCGCTGGCCAGCGTCATCGGCGGCCCGCTCAACGGGTGGATCCTGTCGGCGTTCGACGGCGTGGCCGGGATCGAGGGCTGGCGCTGGGTCTTCATCCTCGGCGGCGTGCCCGCGATCGTGCTCGGCGCCGTCTACTTCGCCTTCCTCGCCGACGGCCCGGCCAAGGCTGCCTGGCTCAGCGCCGAGGAGAAGGAGTGGCTGGCGACGACGCTGGCGGCAGAGGAGCAGGAGCGCAGTGCGGCCGGCGCGCCATCCGGGCACCGCGCCGTCTTCCGCGACCGGCGGGTGCTCGGGCTGACGCTCGTCTACTTCCTGCTGCTGTGCGGGGCGTATCCGCTCACCTACTGGATGCCGACGGTGATCAAGCACGTGGGCGGGGGGTTGTCGAGCACGCAGATCGGGTGGCTGTCCGCGGTTCCGTTCCTGGCGGCGGCGGTCTGCATGTACGTCTGCGGCAGGCTGGTGCGGAACGAACGCTCCGCCGTACCCGTGCTGGTGGCGCTGGGGGTGTCGGTCGTGACCTTCACCGTGACGGCGCTGACGCTCGGGACGCCGGCTGTGGCCTTCGCCGCGATCACGGTCGCCACGATGGCGGCGCAGACGGCCAAGCCGCTGTTCTGGTCGCTGCCGACCGGCCTGCTCGCGGGGGCCGGGGCGGCGAGCGGGATCGCGCTGATCAACTCGATGGGGAACGCGGCGGGGTTCGTGAGCCCGTTCGCGGTCGGGTGGATCCAGGACGCTTCGGGCGGCAACGACGGGTTGTCGATGGCGGTGATGATCCTGGCCAACGCGCTGGCCATGGTGGTGATCGGCGCCCTGTGGCGGAACCGGGCACCGGCGGCCGTCCCGTCCTGACGACGTTATGCTGGGGCCTGCCGTAGAGGGGGTCCCTTGACATCGTCACCGCCACCGCCACCGTCGCTGTCGCCGTCGCCTCAGGAGCATCCTGAGAACAAGTCCGAGCAGATCGCGACGGACATCCGCGACGCGATCAGGTCGGGCGAGCTCCAGCGTGGCGGTCTCTACTCGGCGAGGGAGCTGGGCGACCGGTTCGGGGCTTCCAGGACACCCGTGCGCGAGGCGCTGCTCAAGCTGGCCGACCTGGGGTTGGTGCGGATCGAGCGCAATCGGGGGGCGCGGGTCCTGGGCACGGACGGGCGCGGCGTGGTCGAGCTGTGCAGCCTGCGGGTCCTTCTTGAACCGAGGGCGGCACACGCGGCCGCCGCGGTGTGGACGGGGCGCGACGACGAGGTGCTGGCCGCCGAGTTCAAGATCATGGAGACTCGGGCGGATGGCGGGCCGGAGTACTTCGCCGCCGACGAACGCCTGCACGAGCACATCCTGCGCGCCAGCGGGAACGAGCGGCTGGCTCGCATTGTCTCTGAGCTGCGTCAGACGCTGACGTTGGACGGATGGCACAGCGTGCCCGACCACCAGCCGGTCGAGGTGGCGTTGCGTGACCATTGGGCGATCGTCGAGGCTTTGCGCCTCAGGGACGGGGTCCGTGCCGAGCAGGCGATGCGGGAGCATTTGATCCGCTCGGGCGACCTGCTGGTGGCGCATTCCAGCGGCGACAACCGAGCGTTGATGGCCGAATGGCGCCGCTGGGCCGACCTCGTCTCCTGAACCACCCCCACCCCACACTCGAACCACCCCAACCCCCAAACCCGCGACCCCCAAACCCCCCACCCCAACCCCGCGGCCCCCCGGCCCCCGGCCCCTCGTCCCCCAAACCCCCGGCCCGGCCCTCGGCCCCTGCCCTCGGCCCCTGCCCTCGGCCCCTGCCCTCGGCCCCCGGCCCCCGGCCCTCGGCCCCCGGCCCCCGGCCCCCGGCCCCCGGCCCTCCGGCCCGGCCCCCCGGCCACACCCCAGTCCCCCCGGCCACACCCCAGTCCCTCGTCCCTGGCCCCTCGTCCCTGGCCCCTCGTCCCTGGCCCCTCGTCCCTGGCCCCTCGTCCCGGTGCCCGGCCCTCCGGCCCGGTCCCAACCTCCAACCTCCAACCTCCAACCCCGGCCCCGGCCCCTGCCCCCAACCCCGATCCCCGGCCCCCACCTGCCCCCTGGCCAGCCCCCCGCGCTCTGCACCCGCTGGCCCCGCAGACTCCCCCCGGCCGGACCCCTTCCCGCCCCGCCTCCGCTGGCCCCGCGCCCTCGCCAGACCCCACCCCCGTAGGTCCCCCTGTGAGACCCCCCTCGAAAGACCCCAACCCCCGCAGGGCGGAAGACCCAAGGACACCTCCTCGGTCCTCTCTCCAATCTGGAGTTGCATGCAACTCGGAGCCGGTAGTACGTTACCTCGCATGACACACGCCACCGCCGTGGCCCAAGGCATCTGGTCCTCGGGCGCGGACTTAGTCGGATACGTCCCCTCGGTCAGCGTCGCCCCCGTCATCACCGCCCTCGGCTCACCCGAGCGCGTCTTCCCCCTCTCCCGCGAAGAGGAAGCAATGGGCGTCCTCGGCGCCCTCCCCCTGACCGGCCGCTTCGGCGCCGTGGTCATGCAGGACAACGGATTCGGCAACGCCCTCACCGCCCTGACCACGTTCAACGCCGCCTACCACCTCCCGCTGCTGATCGTGGCCAACACCAGAGGCGGCCTCGGCGAGTACAACTCCATGATCCACACCTTCTGCCAGCACGTGCCCGCGCTGCTCGACCACCTGGGCCTGCGCGTCTTCACCCTCGACCGCCGCACCACCCCGGCCGACTGGCAGGCCGTCGTGACCGAAGCAGGCGCCCACGCCAGGATGACCTTCCGCCCCGTGGTCGTCCTCGCCAGCTTCTGGGCCACCAACCCCGAGGCAGCCGCATGAGGCGCATCGAGGCCCTCCGCGTGCTCGCGGAACACACCGCCGACGTGCCGCTCGTGGTGACCTGCGCCGCCACCAGCCGTGAGCTCGCCGCCGTCGCCGACCGCCCCAACCACCTCTACCTGCTCGACTCCATGGGCCTGGCCGGATCCGTAGCCACGGGTGTCGCGCTCGGCCTGCCGGGCACGCGCGTGGTCGCCGTGGAGGGCGACGGTTCCCTGTTCATGAACCCCAACGTGCTACCCACCGGCGGTTTCCTGCGCCCGGCCAACCTGGCGATGGTCCTGCTCGACAACGGCGTGTACGGCTCGACCGGCAACCTGCCCACCTACGCGGCCCAGGTAGACCTCGGCGCGCTGGCGGAGGCCTCCGGCTGGTCGGTACGGCGAGCCGCCACACCGGCCGAGCTCGGCCTGGAACTGGCCCGGATGCTGACGACGGACGGCCCAGCCTTCCTGCACGCCCGCATCGAACCCGGCAACGCCGCTGACGTGCCGAAGCTGCTCGAAGACCCGGTCATCCTCGGCCGCCGCTTCCACGACTGGCTGGCGTCACAATGATCGGCCCCGTCACCATCAACCCCGCCGACGGCACCCACCTGGCCGCCCACCCCTACACCACCCCCGACGAACTCTCCGCCGCCCTCGACCTCGCCGTACGGGGGCGTATGGAGGGCTCTCGGGAGGTGGGGTTGCGGGAGTTGGCCGTGCGGTTGCGTATGGGGCGGGAGCGCTACGCCACGCTGATCACCACCGAGATGGGCAAGCCGATCGCCCAGGCGCGGGCGGAGATCGACAAGTGCGCCCTGACCTGTGAGTACTATGCGGGGCTCGCGTTGACCGTGCCGCAACCCGCTGAGATCGGGCACGTCAGGGTGCTGCCGCTCGGGGTGGTTCTTGCGGTCATGCCGTGGAACTATCCGTTCTGGCAGGTCATCAGGTCGATGGTCCCCGCCCTCGCCATCGGCAACACCGCAGTGCTCAAGCATGCCGACAACGTCACCGGCTGCGCGCTCGCCGTACAAGACCTGTTCGACGAGGCGTTCGGTCCAGGCGTGCTCACCACGGTCGTGCTCCCCGCCGAGCGGATCGGCCCGCTCATCGACGACCCGCGCATCGCCGCCGTCGCGTTCACCGGCAGCAACCGCGTCGGCGCCATCGTCGCCGCGCGAGCCGGGGGAGTGGTCAAGAAATGTGTCCTGGAGCTGGGCGGGTCCGACCCGTTCATCGTGCTCGACGATGCCGACGTCGAGGCAGCGGCCGCCGCAGCGGTGCGGTCGCGGTTCCTCAACGCCGGGCAGAGCTGCATCGCCGCCAAGCGCATCACCGTCCACGAAGCCGTCCATGAGGAGTTCGTGGAGGCTCTGAAAGACGAGGCAGGCAGGCTTGCCGTCGGTGATCCGTTCGATGAGACGACGGACGTCGGGCCGATGGCGCGCGCCGATCTGCGTGACGAGCTGCGGCGCCAGCTCGACGCGACCCTGTCGGCCGGCGGCCGGCTGCTCTTCGGCGGCGACCGCGACGACCGGCCAGGCGCGTGGTTCCCGCCGACGCTGGTCGAGGTCGACGGTACGGACAACCCGGCCTTCACCGAGGAGACCTTCGGCCCTCTCGGAGCCGTGCTCGCCGTCGGCTCCGTCGCGGAAGCCGTACACGTCGCCAACAAGACGATCTACGGGCTCAGCGCCTCGGTGTGGACCGCCGACGTCGAGCGGGCGCAGGCGCTGGGTGTGCAGGCCGGGTCGCTGTTCGTCAACCGCATCTCCGAGTCCGACCCGCGCCTGCCCGTCGGCGGCGTCAAGGCCAGCGGCCACGGCCGCGAGCTGGGCATCCACGGCGCGCTCGAGTTCGCCAATCTCCAGTCCGTACGCACAGGGGGCACCGCATGATCGCCAGCATCACGTCCAGGGCCGTGGCCGTCCCGGTCGACCAGCCGACCAGGATGTCCAACCGGGTGCTCGCCGACCGCCACTACGTGCTGGTCGAGGTCGTGGACTCCGACGGCGCCGCCGGGATCGGCTACACCTACGCGGGTACGGCGGGCGGCGCGCTGACCTGCGCCGCCGTCGAGCTGCTCGCGCCCGTCTACCTCGGCGCGCCAGCGGACGACGTCCACGGGCTCTGGGAGCGCGCCTACCAGGAGACGCTGCTGTCCGGCAGGCGCGGCGCGGTCATCAGGGCGCTGTCGGCGATCGACATCGCCCTCTGGGACCTCAAGGCGAAACGCGCCGGGCAGCCGCTCGCCGTCCTCCTCGGCGGGTCGACGGAGCCGAGGCCCGCCTACGCCTCGGGCGGCTACTACCAGCCGGACCAGGGCGAATGGGCCGACGCGGTCCGGCGGGAGATCGCCTTCAACCGGGCGCAGGGGTTCACCGACCACAAGATCAAGGTCGGCGGGCTGTCCGTGGCCGAGGACGCGCGGCGCGTGGCCGCCGCGGTCGAGGCGATCGACGGGACGGGACGGCTGGCGCTGGACGCCAACAACGCCTACGGGTCGGTCGCCGAGGCGCGGGCGGCCATCGAGGCTTTCGAGCGGGTGTCCGAGGGGTTGTGGTGGTTCGAGGAGCCGCTGTCGCCCGACGCGATCGCCGGCCACGCCGAGCTTGCCGTACAGATCAGGACTCCGGTCGCGACCGGGGAGATCCACCAGACCAGGTGGGAGTTCAGGCAGATCGTCGAGGCGCGGGCCGCGGCGATCCTGCAGGCCGACGCGGGCGTCGCGGGCGGGGTGTCCGAATGGCTGCGGATCGCGCACCTGGCGGACGCCTTCGGGCTGCGCATGGCGCCGCACTGGCACCACAACCTGCACGTCCACCTGCCGGGGACCTTCGTGGTGGAGTTCTTCGCGAGGGAGAAGGGGATCTACAACTTCGAGCAGCTGCTCACCGAGGACACCCGGCAGCGCTTCGCGGATGGACGTCTGGAGGTGCCGGACAGGCCGGGCCTGGGGATCGCCTTCGACGAGGACGTCGTCGCCAAGCTAGTAACCGCGGGTGCGCCGTGACGCCGGGCGGATCCGGCGCGCCAGATCGCGCCCCCTGAACGCGCGCAGCACCTCGGCCCCCAGGATCACCCCCGCGCCGATGCCCAGCGCGATCGACAGCGCCTCGACCATGTGCAGGGTGCCGTTCGACAGCTCGCCGATGCTGATCTCCAGCATCCCGCGGTACAACACGCTGCCGGGCAGCAGCGGACCGATCGCCGGGATGACGAACACCATCGACGGCACCCGCACCCACCTGGCCGCGGCGGTGCCGAGCAGGCCCACCACCGCCGCCGAGATCGTCGTGGCCATCAGTGGCGGGAACCCGTGGAACCCGGCCAGATACACGAAGGTCACCCAGATCACCCCGCCGCCCAGCGCGCCGCCCAGCAGGTGGCGCGGCGGCACCAGCAGCGCCACCGCGAACGTCAGGCTCACCCCCACCGCGCCCACGAGCTGCGGCGCGGCCAGCGTCAGCGGCGCGGTGGGCACGTTGTCGACGGTCAACGGCACGCCCAGCCGTACGGCAAGCGCCAGGATCGTGCCCACGCCGGAGATCACCGACGCGACGATGAACACCACCTCGGTCAGCCGCGCCGTCGCCGTCACGTACTCGCCCGCGATGCCGTCCTGCACGCACGCCACCAGCGGACGGCCGGGCAGCAGCGCGATCACCGCGCCCACCACCACGGCAGACGCCTGCACCGGCACCTCGCGCCAGATCAGCAGCACCGCGACCAGCGTGCCGAACCCGGCGGCCACCGCGAACTGGAAGAACTCCGCCACCCCGCGCCTGGCCAGCCACACCGACGCCCGGTCGCCGAGCACCGTCGCGACGAACGCGGCCGCGGCCACGGTCGGGCCGCCGCCGATCAGTACGGCCGCGCTGGCCGCGATGAGGGCGAGGGCACTGACCACGGCCCAGCTCGGATACACCGACACCCGCCTGGTGATCTCCCGCAGGCGCTCCTGGACCTCGGCGAGCTCCAGCTGGTCCCTGGTGATCTCGCCGACCAGGGTGTGGACCGCGATCAGCCGGTCGTAGTCGGGCTGGCGCCTGCGCACCCGCCGTTCCGCCGTCGCGGCGGCCCTGCCGTCGTCGGGGACGTGCGACAGGGTGATCGCCGAGAGGTTGACGTCGGCCTCCACGTGCCGCAGGCCGTACGCCTGGGTGATCCTGCGCATGGCGCCCGCGACGTTCTCGGTCGCCTCGCCGCTGCCCAGCAGCAGCTCACCGACGCGGAGCGCCAGAGCCATGGCCCGATGCCCGTCGGCGTCGGAGGAGGTGTAGGTCATCAGATTTCGCACGATAACCCGCGCGAGCCACGCACTCGTGACACGACTCGTCCACGCTGCCGTTCCTTTGCCCCAACCCCACCCCCCGGCGCGCCCACCCCTGCGCCGCGCCTTTTCTGGTCCGGGCACTCCTATGCCCCGCCCTCCCTTGAAAGGCCTGTACCACCGCAAAGGGGACCGTCCTTTGGGACGGTCCCCTTGAAAGGCTCCAACTCTTCCCTCACGAAGAGAGAAGGCCCTTGGGCGTTCTTCGCAGGTGCTACCGGCAGACGCGGGCGTCCTCGATGTTGGCAGGGAGGACCGGCTTGCCGTCGACCGGCGGGGTCGGGCCGTCGGGCTCCGGCTGGATGCCTCCGGCCGCGATCTTGTCGAGCACCGCCAGGCCAGCCGCGTCCACCGTGCCGAAGATCGTGTAGTCAGGCCGCAGCCCCGAGTCCCCGTACACCAGGAAGAACTGGCTGCCGTTGGTGTTCGGCCCAGCGTTCGCCATCGCCAGCACGCCGCGCGCGTACGTCTTGCGCAGCCCGGTCGTGTCGCCCGGCCACGGCGGCAGGTCGGTGGGCAGCTCGTCCTTGTACTTGTACCCCGGCCCGCCCTCGCCGGTGAAGCTCGGGTCGCCGCACTGCAGCACCTTGAGCCGGTCGTAGGCGGTCATCCGGTGGCACGAGGTCACGTCGTAGAACTTGTGCCTGATCAGGTGCACGAAGCTCTGCACCGTACACGGCGCCTTGTCCGGGTCGAGGGTGAGGCCGATGTCGCCGTGGTTGGTCTTGAGTACGGCGGAGACCGGGCGCGTCGGCGTCCTGCGCGGGTCCGGCGGCAGCGGCACCTTGCGCACCGCGGGGTCGTCGGGCGTCGAGGTGTACTGGCACGGCCCGTGCGTCGTGCGCGGCGGCCGGTCGGCCGAGGCGGAAGCGGGCATGGTCGTCAACGCCATGAGCGACGCGGCGGATGCGGTGGTGACCGCGAGCCTTACCAGCGCTGTGCTCGACATGATGTCCTCCGAGGGGGTGATCGACAGGCTCCCTGTGGTCTAGTCGATCTCACCAACCCAGTCAAGACCTGTCAGACGGTAACGAACGGCGAGATTTCCCCAATATCCCTGAGTGACCTTGGGGAAAGTGGTGCGACGGGTGATGTGCTTCGTCGCGGGTGTCGTGGCCCTGCTCGCGCTGTCCGGGGGCCTCCTCGTGGCCGTCTCTGCTTTCGGGGCCGCACTGCCCCAGCAGAACCGCACCGCGAACAGTTGCGATCCCCCGCTGAAGTCCTACTGCCTGTGGCTCGATCCGTTTTCGTCGCAACCCGTCTTCGGGAGAAAAGCCGACGTCAGCATTGTCGAGAACGAGCAAGGGCTCTTCCAGGCGACGGCGAAACTGGTGCTCCTCGCCTCGGACCCGGTGGTGGCGAAGGTCAGATCCGGCGCGGCGATCAAGGATCCCGGCACGTTCGTCAGCAACGTGGTCGGCTACGTCTCGGTGTCCAGGTCCGCGATGCTCTGGACGCCACCAGCCCTCGAATCGTCCGGCACCACGGGGTCCGTCACCATCACCACCAGCGGTGCCGAGAACGGCACGGCGAGAGGCCCGAGAAACGTGCAGCTCGTCCTCCTGGGGCCCGGCACGGTCGAGTTGAAGACCCGTTCGCTCATCGTCGCCGGGCTCACCGGGTCCGACCTGCCCGTCACGAGCCAGACGGCCACCTCGGTGAAGGCGACCAGCGCCGGCGGCGGCCGGATCGAGGTCGACCTGGAGCCGGCCGATCCGTCCGCCGTCACCGCCGCACCCGAGCGGTGGGTGCCGTACTACCTGGACAGCCTCTGGGTGCCGTTGCTCGGAGCCTTCAGCTGGACGGTCGTGTTCCTCGCCGGGAGGTTCGGCCGCCTCGGCAGGCTGGGCGCCGACCCCTCGTGGCAGCGGGCCCAGTGGGCGATCGGCGCCGTGCTCCTCGCCCACCTGCTCCTGGGCGCCGCCTCTGCGGCGCTGCCGTTCGACCTGCTGTTCTCCTTCGCGCCGATCAGTGAGGCGATCAGCGAGGCCGGCCTGTGGCGGCCGATGGGGTACGCCCAGGGATACGGCGCCCTCGTGCTGCTCGTATCCATCGTGGTGTGCGGCGCGTTGCCCTGGTCGACCCGTGCCCCCTCCCACCCCGTACGGCGGTCGCTCCTGGTGGTCGTCTGCCTGGGGGCGACGCTGGGGGGGATGGAGTTCCTGCTCACGCACGCGGTGGCGCCCGGCGGCGCCGGGGCGTGGCGGCCCGCGGCGCTGGGGGTCGTGCTGATGGCGCTGGCGGTGTTCGTCCTGCTCGGCTTCCTGATCACCTGGGTGCTCGGGGCTTTGCGCCGAGCACTCCTTCCCAGATCCGGCTCGCCGCGGTGGGGTCAGGCCGTCGCCGGTGTTCTGGCACTGGCCGGAGGGCTGGCCGGGGTCGTGGCCCTCGTGGCAGACGGCTGGTCGGGCAACCCCGCCGAGCTCGCCGGCAGCTGGCCCGCCCTGGTCGTCATCCTGGTGGTTCTGGGCTTCTGTCCCGTCATGGTCGCGACACCGCTGCGGGAGCTTCGCGACTGGCCTTTGTCGCGATGGTCCCCGTGGGAGAGCATCGCCTGTCTTGCCGGTACGGCGGCGCTCGCGCTGCGGACCATGCTCGCCGAGCCCGGCGCAGCGCCCGCGGAACTTCGCGGCACGGTCCTGGGGGCGCTGGTGGTTCTCCTGATCTACGCGGCCGTCGTGCTCAGCCGCCGGTGGCGTGGCCGCGGCTACCGGATCGTGCAGCTGGCGGCGCTGCTGCCCGTCCTGCCCGTCCTGGTCGCACTGGTCGGCGAGGACGCGCGGCTGGGGGCGGGGCTGAACTGGCTCGTCCTCCTGGTGACCGGGGCGCTGGCAGGGCTGGCCGTGACCAGGCTCGCGCACACCGCGATCACCGGCACGAGTCTGGGCGGGCGGGCATGCGCGCTGCTGGCCGTACCGGCTGTTCTGGTCGCGGTCCCCTGGGGACGGCTGAGTGTGGACGAGGTGTCGTTCTGGGGTGCCTACACCTACCTCGTTCGGGTGGACTGGCTGCTCGGCCTCGTGCTGGTCGCCGTCGCCGTCCGGGCGTTGCGGAACCTGGGGTCGGCGCCGCTCGACGCCGCCGCGCTGCGCGACCACCGCGTCCTCGGGCTGCTCGCCTGGTTCCTCGCCCTGTCCGACGGCTACATGCTGGTCGGGGCGCCGCTCCCGCTCGTGCTCGGCACGTCGGCGCTCGGCGCGTGGGTGCTGATGCCCGCCGACCAGGTCCACCGCGCCGCGCACATCCTCGCCCAGCTGCCCGCCGTGCGGAACCGGGCGGTCACCTGGGCGCTGCGCGCGGGGGCCGCCCGCCGCGTCCTGCCGTCGCTCAGCAAGTCCGTCAGGGACCGGACCGCATCCACCGACCTGGCCTTCGACGACGGGCAGCGCATGATCGAGCAACTGGAGGCGCAGGCCGTCGACGTGCCCGCAAGGATCAAGGGGGCCGTCACGGTGAGCACATACCAGCGGGCTTTCGGCGCCCTTGACAGCCAGGTGCCGTGGCGGCGGGCCGTGTGGGGTCTCGCCACCGGCACCGTGATCGGGCTGCCTTGGGTCGTACTCGGACTGGTCGGCGCCGACCGGCTGGCCCTGAGCGACGATCCGTATCCGGTCCTGGTCGCGATCACGTCGATCGCGCCGCTGGTCCTGACGTGGTCCGCTTACGGCCTGCTGTTCGGGTACTTCTACCCGCTCCTGCGCGGCGCGAGCGGGCTGGCCAAGAGCCGGTGGCTGTTCTTCGCCGCGATCCTGCCCGGGCTGGTCGGCGCGATCGTGAACGGCACCGGGGGCGACTGGCGCGGCCTGCTGCTGAACGCCGCCCAGCTGTTCGCCTTCACCATGACGCTCGGCATGCTCGCCGACCGCCGCGTCCTCGCCGCACATGGGCACCGCACGGCGCGGCTGGTCGACGTGCACAACCTGTGGTCGCTGTCCGCTTGGGCGTCCTCGGTCACGGTCGCGGTGGCGACCGGCGTGGTCACCATCCTGCTCGCCGGGCTGCAGCCGTTCGTGATGGGGATCATCCACCCGGCCACGGCCCCGACCCCGCCCGCCGCCGTCGAGGGCCCGCGTTAGGCGGGCCGTTCGACGTAGGCGGACAGGGCGCGGACGCGGTCGGCGTGCTCGTCGTGGCCGACGATCACCGGCGGTTCGTTGTACGGCATGGCGTCGCTGGACCGGCGCAGCTTGATGTACTGCCCGCAGGCGTCGATCGCGTACGGTTCCATGTCGTCCTGCAGCGCCCCGATCACCGTGATCCCGTACGTCTCGCCGATCCGGCGGAACAGCGCCACCGCCTCCCGCCGGTGCTCCTTGCCCAGGTTGCGGCCCAGCTCGTCGAGCACCAGGCACAGATGCCCGCCGCCCGACGACGCGATCGCCGCCGCGCACACCAGCTTGACCGCCTTCTCGTCCATGAGCGCGGTGTTGGCCCGCCGGTTGTACGGCACGAACCCCTGCCCCTCGCCGCGCCGCCACTTCGGCGTCACCCGCCACTGCCACCGCTGCTCGGGATCGGCCGGCGCGGGCGGCACGGGGAACTCCAGCGTCGCGCCGTAACCGCCGTAGGAGGTGTCCAGCTTCTCGAACTCCTCCGCCACCCTGGTCAGCCGCGCCTTGATCGCCGCGCTCAGCGCCGCCCGGTGCACGGCCGTCGACTGCGCCGCCTCCTCAGCGCCCTTCGTCGCGGCCACCAGGTCGCGCTGCCTGCTGGTGATCTGCGCCTCGATCTGCCGCCGCTGGTGCTTCTCGTAGTCCTCCTGCCCGCGCAGGTAGGAGGCCAGCGCCCCGCACACCGCGGCGAACGTGGCCTGCTCCCTGCTCGTCCGGCCAGCCCGCTCGCCCATGAGGAACCGCAGCTCCTCGGGGACCTCGTCCTCCTCGCCCGGGAACGTGTCGCGGAACGCCTGGTCGAAGTGGCGCTCGGCGATGCGCCACCACTCCTCGGCCGACCTCGGCCGCTCCTCCTCCGGCAGCGCCTGGATCCACTCCCTGGCGCCGTCGACCGAGCCGCCCCAGTCTCTGACCAGCTCGTCCAGCTTGAGCGCCAGCCGTTCCGCCGTGGTCCTGGCCGCCTGCTCCCGCGCCGCGCCGCGTTCTGACTCGTGCCGGTGGCGGCGGCCCTCCATGCGCTCGGTCTCCATGTCGCGGGTGCGGGCGCGGAAGTCGAGCGCGCCGACCTGCTGCTCGTACTCGGCGACCGTCGGCGTGAGCTCGGCGAGCGCCTCGGTCAGCTCGGTGAGCCTGGCCCGCCGTACCGCGAGCTTCTCCTCGATGTCGCCCAGTTGCACGCCCGCCCTGGCCCCTTCGAGCCGTCGTTGTGCCTGGGTGAGAGTTTCCTCCGCCTGCCGTACGGCTTGCGCCGCCTCCTCCTGCGTGTCCTTGGCGCGGTTGAGGCGGTGCTCGGCCGCCTTGATGCGCGCCTCGCGCCCGGTCGCGATGCCGTCGAACGCGCCGACCACGCTCACGCCCGCCGCGCTCACCAGCACCGAACCCGGCAGGTCGGCCAGAGCCAGCGCGGCCTCGTCCAGGTGCGCGGCGTCGACGATCACGGCGTGTTCGGTGGGCCACCCGCGCAGCCCGTCCAGCACCAGCGTGTGGTCGCGGGCCTGCTCGGCCACGTCGAGGGCGTCGAGCAGGCCCGTCGCCGCCAGACCCGCGCCGGTCAGCGCGTTGAGCTGGGCCGCGGCCGGACCGCCCTCGGCGTCGTCCAGCGCGGCCTGCGCCGACGACGCCTCGCGGTCGGCCACGCCCATCGCCTTGAGCGCCTCGTTCAGTCCGAACCTGGCCTGCTTGAGCTCGCCCTCCGCCGTCGGCACGTCACGCCCGTCGGCGAACCTGCGCCGCTCCTCCAACGCCGGGATCTGCCCGCGCAGCTCGTCGGCCGAGTTCTCCGCCACCGCCCGGTCCGCGTCCAGCTTGGCCGCCTTCGCCTGCAGCGCGGCCAGCTCCCTGCGCGCGTCGGCGACCTGGCGGTCGAGGGTGTCGTCCTTGAGGGTGGCGATCTCCGCCTTCACCTGGGCGATCGCCTCGGCCGCCCGCTCCTCGGCCGCCTGGTGTTTCTCCAGCTCCTGCGCCAGCAGCTCGTCGCGATCCGCGGCGTCGGCCACCTTGCGCGACTGCCTGCCGCGCCAGCAGCGCAACGCGTCGGCCAGCCGTACCCTCGCCTGGTCGCGCCGGTCGAAGGTGGCCAGCAACGCCTTCGACTCCGCCTCGAACTCCGCCAGCCGGTCGCCCGCCTGCAACGCGCGCACCCGCCTGGCGTGCTCGTCGCGCCTCGCCTCGCGCTCCTGCTCCAGCTCGGCGTCGAGGCCGGTCAGCGCGGCGATCGCCTCGAAGACGCGCTCGGGGGTGATCTCGTTGAGCGGCTGGGAGAGCAGGTTGGTGGCCACCTTGCTGCGCACCGAGGTGGACAGGAAGGAGACGCAGCGGATCCGGTCACCGTACAGAACCTTGGTCAGGTCGCGGGCCACCACGTCACGCCGCCCCGCCGACCTGGGCAGGGACGCCCAGATCTCGTCGGCGCGGGCCACCCGCTCCGCCTCGGAGGCGGCCGAGGACAGGTGCACGCCCGCGCGCCAGCGGATCTCGAGGTGGGGGGCCTCCTGGTTGACGCGCAGCCACACGGTCACCGAGTCGGCGTTCGGCTCGTCGAACAGCGCGTCCTCTTCCTGCTGTACGGCTTGCGCGTTTTCTGCCAGGAGGTCGGCGGGGCCGAAGACGCCGACGATGTAGCCGTGGTCGGCGCTCGCCCACTGCCTGGCGCCCGCTCCGCTGGCCAGCTCGGCGTTGAACAGCAGCTCGGACACCGCCTTCGCGCCAGAGGCGAACCGCCACTGCTCGTCACCCAGCAGCGCCGTGATGGAGGCGATGAACGAGGATTTGCCCGCGCCGTTGGAGTCCTTCGGCCCCGCGCCCGCCACCACGATCAGCGTGCCGGGCACCGTGGGCACGGGATGCGTCGACAACCGCGAGATGTTGACCGCCTGTACCGCGATCAGCACCCGATCCCCGACGATGTTCTCCATCTGCGACCCCTTCGACAGTTCTTGCTTCTGCGTCACCCTGCTGACCTCCGCGCCCGTACGGCTGTCGCCAGCGGCGAGTGCGGTCCTGCGGCGAGGATGAGCTCCTCCTGCAGGCGCCTCCTGGCGGTGGGGGTGAGGCGGTGGAACTGCGGGCCAGGCACGTACCCGCCCGCTTCCTCGCCCGCCTTCACCTGCGACAGCAGCCCCGCGTGGCGCAGGGCGCGCAGGGCGGCGTCCAGCTCGCCGATGGGGAGCTGGGTGTGTCTGCGGAGCTCTTCCACGGGCGCAGGGTGGGGGGAGAGCCAGGTGTCCTCGGGCAGGACGCCTTCGGCGCGGGGGATGGCTACGGAGTGGACGAGCACCAGCGTGAGCACGGCCCGCTCTGCTACGCCGAGGGCTGATCCCGTCTGTTCCGCGACGGTGTCGTCGTAGCCGGAGGTCCAGCGTTCGCGGTGCTGGATGAGGGTGCGGCCGCGGCGGGCCAGCATTTCGGACAGCGTGTGGCGGAGGGCGGGGTCTCTCAGGGCTACGAGTCTGGCTTCTGGGACGGGTTCCGCTGCGTGCTCGACGGCCATGAACGCGGCCACAAGCTCGGCGCGACGACGCTCGTCGTAGGGATCGAGGAGGTCGTCGAAGTCGGCGGACTCTCCGCCTTCAACCCGCCCGCCGACACTCGACAGGACAGCCGCTTTCTTCACTCCACTCGCCGCCGCGGCCCCGTCGCTACTTGCCGTTGTGGCCCCGTCGTCATCGGCCGCGTGGTCGGAAGCGCCATCCATCGAGTCATCGGACGCCTCGGGACCGTCCAGGCCTTGATCGGACGCGGCGGTCTCTGCGGAGAGGAGAGAAGTGGGCGCGGTGGGTGTGCCCTCCGCGGCGTGGGTGGTTGCGGGCGCACTACTGATGGGCGCGGTCGCAGGTGGCGCAGCGGGGGCGTCTGGATCTTCGGTGGAGGCGGGGACGTCGGTGGAGATGGGGGCGTCGGTGGTGGCGGGGATGTCGGTGGAGGCGGGTGACATGGCGGGAACGTCGGGGACTTCGGTGGTGGCGGGGGTGTCTGGGGAGTCCTTGGGGGAGGTGATGGCGGCGATGATGGCGGTGTCGTCGACGACGGTGAGGGTGGTGCGGGGGGCGTCCGGGATGCGGCGGACCAGCTCCTGGAGCTGTGCGTGCGCCTCCGTGGGCCAGGTGGCGCAGCGGGGGCCGAGGCGGACGACGCCGTCGGACATGATGATCCACGCCGAGTCGTGCAGGCGGCGGAGGGCGCCGATGGCCCAGTTGCGCATCACGTCGTCCGTACGGCCGATCAGGGCGCGGTAGGTGTCGAGGATCAGCTCGGCGGGCGCCGGTTCGCCTGGCCATGGGTCGATGGAGAGGTCGGGCCAGCAGCACTTGAGGCACGCGGCCAGGACCCGTCTGGTCTCGCCTGAGCGTTCTACGGAGATGGGTGGGAGCTGGTATTCCTCCAGGAGCGCTGGCGTGACACCGTCCGGCCAGACGGACAGGGCGACGCCGGTCGTGTCGGCGTTCGTCAGGCGGACCATTCCCGGTGGGGCGGGCTCTCCGGACGCCAGCCGTACGGGGCCTGCGCTGCGGGCCTGCACGTGGGAGAGAGGGGTACGGCGAAGCCGCCCCCGCCCGCGCCGAGTACCTCCAGCCGCATCGCCGGTGGGCGGCCCGGACGGGCTGTCCACGGCGGAAGGCCTCGGGGGAAGAGCGCTGCTGGGTGCCTCCGCAGTGGCGAAGGAAGGCTCGACCGTGGGCGCAGGGGACGAAGGGGCGCGCATGGGCGAGGAGGCCGGGTCAGGCACAGGCGAGGAGGCTTCTGCGGAGGCAGGGGTGGCCGCGGGCGTGGAGGGCGCCGCGGAGGCGGGGGCGGATGGTGGCGACCCCACAGAATCAGCGGTCGGCGTGGGGGACCCCGGGGAAGCCGGGGTGGGTGTGAGGGACGCCGAGGAGGCGGGGGTGGGCGTGGGCGCGGTGGGTTTGGCCGACGAGTCCGGCGAGGGGGTGGTGCGGTCCGGGGTGTTGGGGGTGGTCATGGGGTGGGCTCCTCGGTGCGCTCGAGGTGACCGTGGGACAGCCAGGTGGGCTCGGCCGAGGGGTCGATGGTCAGGCCGTCCGACCACACCAGGCGGTACGGGAGCTCAGGCCGCAGGTCAACGCTGGTCAGGTCGGCCAGCAGGCGCCGAGCCGAGGGCCAGTCGGAGCCCAATATCGAGGACAGGGCTACCCGGTTGCTTCCGGACAGGGCGGTTTCTGCTACCTCGGCCAGGCGGGCGACCGCTGCGCCTGGGGGTTCGATCACCGAGCCGGGGCCCGAGTCAGGGAGGGCGGAGCGGGGTGGCGTCGGCTGGGCGGGGGCTGGGCGGGGAGATTCGTCGACCGCGCGGGCGATCGCCGCTGGATCGTGCCAAGGCGCCGGCGCGTCGAAGACGAAGCCGTCCAGCACCGCCGCCAGCCGTTCCTTCGACGCCGTCTGGGTGAACGTGCGCCACGTCTCCGTGGGCAGCAGCGTCAGGTTGCGGGTCGTCCCGGCGGAGTCGGCCAGGCGGCCCGCCGCGCGGCGGGAGGCGTCGCTGTAGGCGTAGATGGCCGAGCGCAGATCCGTGCAGACCCGGTCGAGGTCGGGCCACCGGGTCAGGATCGTGCCGTGCAACCCCTGCGCCCGCCGCGCGATCTCCTCGGTGCCCCACAGCTTGGGCGCCTGCTCGCGCAGCTCCTCGATCGTCCCTGACGACAGGGTGATCAGCTCCAGCGCCCACAGCCGGAAGGCGCGCGCCAGGTTGAGCGCGGAGCCCCGCGCCTCCTCCATCGTGGTCCGCGGGTCGGCGACGTTGAGGTCTTCCAGGGCGAGCAGCCGGTGCATCTCGGACTGGCCGCCGTCGTCCATCATCCGCCGGATGAACATCAGCCCGACCACGCTGGTGAACGACGCGCGGTAGCGGAGCTGGTTGGGCTTGGGGAACACCTCGCGGATCGCGCCGAGCCCGCGCAGCACGCGCAGCCGGTTCTCGAAAGCCTCGGAGGTGAACGAACGGCACGCGTGGCGCATCTGGTCGTGGGTCAGCCACTCCTCGCCCGCCTCGGCGAACGCGGCGAACAGCGTCTCGGCGATGTCGACCAGCGCCGGGTCCTCGACCACCGCTCCGCTGTCGCGGGCGAGCGCGGCGAACATGCGCCGATAGGTCGACAGCACCGCCTCCTCGGAGAGCGCGGCGTCAAGGGTCAGGGGCTCCTCAAGCACGCGCTCTAAGGTACGGGTTCGCTCCGACAGTCTCGGACCATCTTGAAGGGAACCTGACGTCCGGGGTGGGTGACCGCTAGGGTGAGCCCTGTTAAAACGGGGGCAAACTCTCAGTAATCGTACATACGGGGTGAGTGACGGATGGGGATCCGCATGCTCCGGGGCGATCGGGCGACGGCGGTGGTCGCCGCGGTGGTGGTGGCCGGTCTGGTCGCGGCAGCCGCGGTGTTCGGGGTCGGCGTGTCGAGCGCGAACCCGAAGCTGGCCGATGTCGGCGCCTGGCTCTGGACCAAGGTCAAGGGCAAGGTCGTGCACGTCAACGGCCTGTCCGGCGAGGTGGACGGCTACCTCGACGCCACGGCCGGCAAGCAGCTGAAGGTCGTCCAGGACGGCTCGACCGTGCTGCTCGTCGACGAGAAGTCCGGCTTCGTCAGCAGGATCGAGCCGAGCCAGCTCGACGTCGCGCAGACGCGCAACTTCGGCGCCGTCGGCATGCAGCTCGTCGTGTCCGGCACCGCCGCCTACGCGGTCAACCCCGCGGGCACGGTGCAGCAGATCGACCCGTCCACCCTCAACTCCGTCGGTACGGCGCTGCAGCTGCCGGGTCCGCTCGGCGCCCCCCGCATCGACGGGGGCGGCAAGCTCTGGGTGCCGGTGACGGCCAAGGGCGAGGTCGTCCCGATCTCCTCCGGCGTACAGGAACGAGGGGTGAAGGTCGGCGAGCCCGGCGAGGAGCTCGCGGTCACCGTCGCGGGCAGCCTGCCCGTGATCACCAACACCCGGGCCGCGACCGCGGTCATCATCGGCTCGGACGGCGGAGCCGGGGAGATCACCCTGCCCAAGGAGGTCGCGCAGGCCGCCAAGGGCGGCGTGCTCGCACCCGCCTCGACCGAGGGTTCGCTGGTGCCGCTCCTGGTGCCCGGCCCCAACGGGCTGCTCGTGGTGATCGACACCATGTCCAACGCCGTGCTCAGCACCAAGCTGGCGGCGGGCAGGCCGGGCGTGCCGCAGGTGCTGGGCAGCAAGGTCTACGTGCCGGACGAGAGCACGGGCGGCCTGATCGTGTGGGACACCGCCGATTCCGGCAACCGCCCCACGACGATCCAGGTGGCAGACGAGCCAGGCCCGCTGGAGGTGTTCGTCAAGGACGGCCTGCTCTGGGCGAACGACCAGAACGGCGACAAGGCGGTCGTCATCGACCCCGAGGGGCGCAAGCACCAGGTGGACAAGGACGACACCGACGTCCCCGGCCCCACGAACACCCCGAAGCCGAAGCAGACCCCGAACCCGGTGCCGACGAACACGAACCGTCCCGACCCGACCGGCAAGCCGGACCCGGATCCGACGAAGAGCGACGACGACGAGCCCGGGCCGACGAAGACCCCCAAGAAGTCGCCGACGCCGACTCCTACGGCGACGCCCACTCCCACGCCGACACCCACTCCCACGCCTACGCCGACCCCAACGCCGACACCCACTCCCACGCCGACCGCGCCCAGCAAGCCCGGCTCGGTCAGCGCCAGGTCGGGGCCCGGGAAGATCGACATCAACTTCAGCCCGGCTACGGGCGGCAAGGTGAAGAAGTACACGGTGAAGGTGTCCGGGGGTGACGGCAAGGTGTCGCCGTCGTCGGTGGACGCCAACGGGCCGTTCCAGTTCGAGTTCAGCGGGGGCGACTGCGCGAAGGAGTACACGTTCACGGTCGTCGCCGAGTGGGAGGGCGGGGAGGTGGAGTCCGACCCCAGCGGTGGTGCGCGGCCGTGCGTGGCGCCCGGGGCGCCGTCGAACTTCGCGGCGAAGGCGAAGAACAAGGGGGCTGACCTGACGTGGGGGGCTCCGGCCAATGCGGACAACGGGGTGACGTACATCCTGTCGGGGGCTACGTCGAAGAGCGGGCTCGAGGGCACGTCGTTCAGCGTGGAGGGGTTGCAGAACAACCAGAAGCACGAGTTCAAGCTGAAGGCGAAGAACGCGGCGGGGGAGAGCCAGGACGCGGCATCAGCGCAGGTGGACCTGGCGTATCCACGGCAGACCTACCAGAACAAGAACAATGGCGACACCAACTCGCTGATCCGTTGCAGCCCATCAGGCTCGGGAGATTGCGGCAGCATCCCCAAGGACACCTATGGCAATATCACGGTGATCTGCCAGGCCAAGGGCAAGTCGGTCACCGACACGCAGTCGGGCGAGACCAGCGACGTCTGGGACCGTATCGAGTCGCAGTGGGGCAATGGCTACTTCAGCGACACGATGGTGACCACGCCGCGTGGGGGGTTCCCGGCGGCGCCGCTCTTCGAATGCACGGATTGACATGACCAACCAGTACTACGAACAGCAGCCAGCCGACCTCGCCACCCTCGCGGGCCAGTTCGCCCAGCGCTTCCACCTGCTCGCCCAGAACATCGAGCACGTCATCAGAGGCAAGCGCGAAGCCATAGACCTGGCCCTCATCTGCCTCTTCTCCGAAGGCCACCTCCTCATCGAGGACGTCCCGGGAACAGGCAAAACCACCCTGGCCAGGTCGATCGCCGCCAGCATCGACGCCGAGTGGCGGCGCATCCAGTTCACCCCCGACCTCCTCCCCAGCGACATCACCGGTGTGTCGATCTTCAACCAGGCCCACCAGAAGTTCGAGTTCCACCACGGCCCGGTCTTCGCCAACATCGTCCTGGCCGACGAGATCAACCGCGCCTCCCCCAAGACCCAGTCCGCGCTCCTGGAGGTCATGGAGGAGCGCAGGGTCACCGTGGACTCCGAGCCTCACCCCGTGCCCAGGCCGTTCCTGGTGGTCGCCACCCAGAACCCGGTCGACATGGACGGCACCTACCCCCTCCCGGAAGCCCAGCTCGACCGCTTCCTCATGAAGATCTCCGTCGGCTACCCCGACCACGTCTCCGAGGTCGAGGTGCTCAAGGGCATGCCGACCGGCCCCCAGGTGGAACGCCTCCCGGTCGTCGCCCGAGCCTCGGACGTCGGCGGGATGATCGACTTCGCCACCCGCATCCACGTCGCCGACCCCGTCTACGACTACATCGTCGCCCTGGTCGCCGCCACCCGCACCAACCCCCACCTGCGGCTCGGCGCCAGCCCCCGGGGCAGCCTGGCGCTGCTGCGCGCGGCGCGGGTCAGGTCGGCCGCCCAGGGCCGCCACTACGTGGTGCCCGAGGACGTCAAGGCGCTGGCCATCCCGGTGCTCGCCCACCGGCTGATCCTCACCCCGGAGGCCGAGCTGCGCGAGCGCACAGCGCAGGACGTCCTGGCCGAGATCTTGGCCGGAATGCCGGTATCGCAGGCGGCGTAGGGTGCTGACACCGCTGGGCTGGGGGACGCTGGCCGGATCCGTGCTCCTCTACGGGATCGGCTTCGCCCTCGGCTACCCGGAACCCGTCGTCCTGGCCACCGGCGGCCTGCTCGCGCTGGCCGCCGCCCTCGCCTGGACGGCCCCCAAGCCCAAGCTGGAGGTGCGCCGCGAGGTCACCCCGCTCAAGGTGCCGCGCGGCGACGCGGCGGTAGCCGTACTGCAGGTCACCAACCACGGCAGATGGGCGCTGTCCGGCCTGCGGGCCCGCGACCGTTTCGGTACGGCGGAGCACACCGTCGACCTGCCGCGCCTGCCCAGGGGCACGCTGAAGATGGTCTCCTACCCGCTGCCCACCGACACGCGCGGCGAGATCCCGGTGGGCCCGCTGCTGCTCGTGCGGGCCGACCCGCTGGGCCTGACCCGCAGGGTCCGCGAGTACGGCGAGGCCGCCACCCTCCTCGTCCGCCCGCGCACGGTCGCGCTGCCGGTCGCGCCGTCCGGCAGGGCGCACCACCTGGAGGGCCCGACCAGCGACAACGCGCCCAGTGGCACGGTCACCTTCCATACCCTGCGCGAGTACGTGGTGGGCGACGACCTTCGTCACGTGCACTGGAAGTCGAGCGCCCGCACGGGCACGCTGATGGTCCGCCAGCTCATCGACGCCAGCCTGCCCACCACCACGGTCGTCCTGGACACCAGGAACCTGCCGGAACTCGCCGTCGACGCCGCCGCCTCGGTCGCGGTGGCGGCCGCGCGGGCGGGCTTCCCTGTGCGGCTGCTGACCGGCGAGGGACCGCTGGCCGAGACGAAGGCGGACGCCGATCTGGTGCTCGACCGCCTCGCGCTGGTGCGGGCGGGCGACCACGGGGTCACCGAGGCGGTCAGGATGGCGAAGGGCGGCGGCTCGCTGGTCCTCGTCACGGCCGACCCGGCTGAGGCGGGACGGCTGGCCGGGGTGCGCAAGAGGTTCGACCGCGTGATCTGCGTCTTCGTCGGCGAGGGCATGGCCGGCGCGCCTGGCGTCACCATGGCCCCCATCACGACCCTGGACGCCCTGCCCGTGGCCTGGAGCTCCCGATGAGCCGCCGGGGTCGCCCCACGACGAGTGGCCCGGAGGGTCCGGGGCGGCCGCTGACGTGGCGTGGGGTGATCGGGCTCGTCGCGGTCGCGGCGATCGGCGCGACGGCCGGATGGGCCTTCCACCGGGTCTTCCCCGGCACGCAGCTCCTCCTCGCCGTCGCCCCGGCGGCCGTCGTCCCCGTGCTCGTGGCGGCTCTGACCAGCAAGCGCCCGCTGTGGTTGTCGCTGGTGCTCAACGTCGTGTTGTGGTTCGCCGCCACCGTCCCCCTCTACAAGGGCGTCGCGCCGGGCCTGGTCAGAGACCTCGCCAACTCCTGGGAGGCCCTGCTCACCACGCTCCTTCCCGCCACCCCCGAGCCGCGCCTGCTCATCCTCGTGCACACCCTCGTCTGGCTGGCCGCCGTAGCCGGCGCGGAGACCCTCACCCGCACGCGGACCCGCCTCGCCCCCGCCCTCCCCGGTCTTCTCGTGTACGGCGTGGCGCTGCTGCTCGGCGTCGACGGCGAGGGCTCCAACCTGCCCGCCGCAGCCGTCCTGCTGGTGCTCGCCGCCGCGCTCTGCCTGCTGCGCGACGACCGCCCGCCCGTGTGGTTGCTGGCCGGGATCCCGGCAGCGGCCGTGCTCGCCGCGGTGTCGCTGGTGGCCGGGCCGCTGCTGCCCATCGCGGCTGAGCCGTACAACCCGAGGAAGGACGTCGACCTGCCGCCACCCGTCAGGGTGGACAGCGTGAGCCCGCTCGACCGGGTCTCGGCGTGGCTGCAGCTCCCCGACCGGGAGCTGTTCACCGTGAAGTCCGACCGTCCGGCGAACTGGCGGCTGGCCGTACTCGACCGGTATGACGGGGTCCGCTGGACTTCGTCCGCCCGCTTCCAGCCGACAGGTGGACGCGTCCCGGCTGGGGACTGGACGGGCAAGACGGGCACGGTCGACCAGACGGTCACGTTCGACGGCCTGCCGGGCACGTGGCTGCCGTCGGCTGAACGGCCCGCCGAGGTGTCCGGGGTGCCGGGGCTGGCCGTCGATCCGGCGAGCGGAGCGCTGCTGGCGGCCGAGCAACCGGCCAAGGGGTTCACCTACCACGTGCTGTCCCGGGTGGCGGAGCCGTCCAAGGCGGAGCTGCTCGACGCGCGGCCGGTTGAGGATCCGGCGCTGGTGGAGTTCCCCGCGAGCCCGCAGGAGAAGCTGTTCCGCGAGCTGGCCCAGGAGGCGACCAAGGGCGCGGACACCCCGATCAAGCAGGCCTACCGGCTGCAGGGCTACCTGCGGGCGAACGCGAAATACGACATCACCGCGCCTCCCGGACACTCGCTCAAGGGGTTGGAGTTCTTCCTGCAGACCACGCAGCGGGGCACGTCGGAGCAGTTCGCCACGTCGTTCGCGCTGATGGCCAGGACGCTGGGGCTGCCGTCGCGGGTGGTGGTCGGCTTCCGTCCTGGCGAGGCCGTCAACGGCGTCTATCACGTCAAGTCCGGGCACGTGATGGCGTGGGCGGAGATCAGGTTCGAGAAGCTCGGCTGGCGGCCCTTCTACCCCACGCCAGGACGCAGCGGGGCCAAGGACGACCACGACGTGGTCTCCCAGCAGATCAAGGAGAGCGAGGAGCTGGAGGGCGAGTTCAGCCAGGGCGGCACCGACAAGCCCAAGGCGACCCGGCCGGTCGGCGGCAAGGGTACCGAGCCGGGGGACGGCGTGCCGCTGTGGGTGGCCGTCCCGGCGGGCGGCACGGCGATCCTGCTCGTCTACGTCGTCGTCGCCCTGGCGCTGCCGTGGTGGCGCAGGCGCAAACGGCGCAACGTGCCCGACCCCGAGGGCAAGGTGCTGGGCGCGTGGCAGCAGACCTGCGACGACCTGGGGCTGCGCCACCAGCCTGCACTGACGGCCGCCGAGGTGGTCGACCGCCACCCGGGCGACATTTCCAGCCACCTCAGGCCGTTGGCGGATATTTCCAACTTCGTGCGCTACGCCCCCGACGACGTCGCGGCCGAGGCGGCCGACGAGGCGTGGCGGCGCAGCGACGCCGTACGCGCCCAGGTACGCAAGAAGACCCCGCTCAAGGCCCGCCTGCGCCGCCGCCTCCTCCTCAGATAGCGATGACCCGCTCGTAGCCCCAGTCGCCCGCCACCGGCATGGGGAACAACACCGGCAGATCCACACCCACCGCGCGATACTCCTCGACCCGCGCCCGGATCGACTCGGCCGACCCGGAGGCCACGAAGGCGTCGGCCACCTCCTGCGGCACCTTCCCGGCTGCAGCCGTACGGTCACCGGCCAGGACCAGCTCGGCGACCGCCTGGAGCGCGGTGGCGTGCCCGGCGAACAGCCGGGCGACCGAGGGGTGCAGCACGTAACGCGGCACGACCGCCCGCGCCGCCTCGGCCGCCAGGCCGGGATCGTCGGCCAGGCAGCAGTGCACGACGCAGGTGATCTCCACGGGCCGCCCGTCGGCCGCCGCCCGCACCCGCGCGGCCGCCTCACCCGTCTGGTCAGGCGACATGAGGTTGAGTATCACCCCGTCGGCGATCCGCCCGGCCAGCTCCAGCATGCGCGGGCTGAGCGCGGCCAGATGGATGGGCAGGCCGGCGCGGTGCGGCGGGTGGTCGAGCGGGATCTGCCCGCTCTGGTAGAGCTCGCCGGAGAAGGTACGGCCGGAAAGCACCGCGCGCACGACCCCGACGTACTCCTCCATCATCCGCAGCGGCGGCATCGCGGGCAGGCCGAACCGGGCGTTCATGATCGTGTTCGCCACCCCGAGCCCGAGCACGAACCGCCCACCCGAGGCGGCGTCGAGCGCGACGGCAGCCTTGGCGGCCAGCACGGGGGAGCGGAGCGCGGCGTTGGCCACCGCGGTGCCGACCGTGACCCGCTCGGTGGCCGCGACGACGGGATGGCACAGCGACAGCGCGTCGCCGTGCCCCTCGGCGACGAACACAGCGGCGAAGCCCGCCCGCTCGGCGGCAGCCGCGTGCGCGCCGATCTGCGCGGCGCGCAGGCCGCTGTGGGAGGCGATGGACAGTCCGAGCCGGGTCATCGTAACTCCCGCTTGAGTACCTTGCCGGTGGTCGTCCGCGGGAGCGTCTCGACGAACCTGACGCTCTTGGGACACTTGAACCCGGCCAGCCGCTCCTTGCTCCAGGCGATGAGCTCCTCGGCGGAGACCTCGCCCCCGCGCACGACGACGGCGTGCACGGCCTCGCCCCAGCGCGGGTCGGGCAGCCCGATGACCGCGACCTCGGCGACCTGGGGATGGGCGGAGAGGACGTTCTCGACCTCGGCCGGGTAGATGTTCTCCTCGCCGCTGATGATCATGTCCTTGGCGCGGTCGAGGATGTAGAGGTAGCGGTCGGGGGTGAGCCTGGCGATGTCGCCGGTCCGGTACCAGCCGTCGTCGAACGCGGCGGCCGTCGCCTCGGGGTCGCGCCAGTAGCCGTCGAACAGGCACTCGCCGCGGATCATCAGCTCCCCGACGGGCTCGGGGGAGATCCTCACCTCCCAGCCGAACGAGACCCGCCCCGCGCTGGCCAGGTGCGGGTGGTCGGGGCGATGGTCCTCGGGGGCGAGCAGGCTGATCATGCTCTGGCTCTCGGTGTTGCCGTAGATCTGGCGGAACCGGCAGCCGAACGCGTCGAGCGCGGCGGCGAGCGACGACGGCGTGATCGGGGCGGAGCCGTAGGCGATCTCCACGAGCGACGACAGGTCAGGTGTACGGCTGCGCGAGCGCAACTCGGCGACTAGCAGGTCGATGAGCGAGGGGCCGGCGGTGAAGAACTCGATCCCGTCGCGCTCGATGGTGTCGAGGGTCGCGGCCGGGCTGAACGCGGTCGGGACGTGGAGGGTTCCCGCGGTCAGGAACACCTGCATGGCCTGGCCGAGCCCGCCCAGGTGGAACAGCGGCATGAGCTGCAGGTGCCGGGAGCCGCGCACCTGGTCGCCGATCTCCAGGGCGAACGCGGCGACGCTGGTGATGAGCGCGCCGTGGCGCAGCGGGATGGCCTTGGGGTGGCCGGTGGTGCCGCTGGTGTGCACGAGCGCCATGGGCGCGTTGCCGCTGAGCTGCTCGACCGGCCGGGGTGGAGGGTCCGCGTCGAGCGTGTCGCCGGACGTCCAGCCCTCGACGGCCCCGCCACCGATCACCACCCCGGTGCCTTCCAGCGTGGCGGCGAACTCGGCGTCGGCCGCGACCGCCACCGGCTGGAGCAGGTCGAAGAGGTCGTCCAGCTCCGCCGTACCGAGTCGCCAGTTGACCAGGGCGGGCAGCGCGCCCGCGCGCATGAGGGCGAAGGTGTGGACGAAGAAGTCGGCGCTGTTCCTCGCCATCACGGCCACCACGTCGCCCGGCTTCACCATCGCGGCCCAGCCGCCCGCCCGACGCTCCATCCGGTCGAGCAGCTCGGCGTAGGTCAGGCGGGTTCCCCTGTCGTCGATGAGCGCGGGCACGTCGGGGCAGACCGTGGCGCGCCACTCCAGAACATGGATCCAGCTCTGCATGCGCCCGATCATTGCAGAAATCATTTCTGCAGGGCAGACTTCCGAAGCATGAAATTTCCGGACAAGGTGGTGGTGGCTTGTCGGGTGCTTGCTCATCAGGGACTGGCCAGAGATGTCCTCGGGCATGTGAGTCTGCGCACGCCCGGAGGGATGCTCATCCGCTGCAGGGGACCCCGGGAACGCGGCCTGCTCTACACCTCGGCAGAAGACATCCACGAGGTCCCGCTGGACGGTCCGTACGACCTGCCCGGCGGCTACAAGGTGCCCGCCGAGCTGCCCATCCACGCCGAGACCCTGCGCCGCCACCCCGGGGTGAACGCCGTCGTGCACGCCCATCCGCCCGCCCTGGTCGCCGCCGACCTCGCCGGGGTGCCGCTGCTGCCGATCGTCGGCGCCTACGACATCCCCACGATGCGGCTGGTGAGGGATGGCGTGCCCGTCTACCCGCGCGCCGTCCTCATCCGGCGCGCCGACCTGGCGGCGGAGATGCTGGAGGCGATGGGCGACCGCCCGGTCTGCGTGCTGCGCGGCCACGGCGTCACCGTCACCGGAACCACCCTCGCCCAAGCGGTCACGAGGGCGGTCGGCCTGGAACATCTGGCCCGCCTGTCCCTGGACGTCGTGCGGGCGGGCGGCACGCTGCGCCCGCTGCCCGAGGCGGACCTCGCCGAGCTGCCCGACCTCGGGGCCGCGCTCAACGAGGAGGCCATCTGGCGCTACCTGGAAGGGAGATCAGGTGCTTGAGCTGGACAAGGTCCTGGCCGACGTGCGGGAGGGCATGATCCCCGCCTTCGTCTACAACGACCAGGAGATCTTCGCGCTCGAACGCGACCGGCTGTTCGCCAGGTCGTGGGTGTTCGTGGCGCACGAGTCCGAGATCCCGTCGCCCGGCGACTACGTGGTGCGCCGCGTCCTGGCCGACTCCTTCATCGTCGCCCGCGACGAGCGGGGGCAGGTGCGGGTGATGTTCAACATGTGCCTGCACAAGGGCATGCAGGTGTGCCGCGCGGAGCTGGGCAACACCTCGCACTTCCGTTGTCCGTACCACGCCTGGACCTACAGCAACGACGGGCGGCTGGTCGGGCTGCCCTTCCACCAGGACGCCTACGGCGGCGAGGACGGCTTCGCCAGGAAGGGCCAGAGGCTGCTGCCCGCGCCGTCCATGGAGACCTACCAGGGCTTCGTCTTCGTCAGCCTCGACGCGGACGCGCCCCCGCTCAGGGGTTTCCTCGGCGACTTCGCCTTCTACCTCGACTTCTACGCCAGCCAGAGCGAGGGCGGGCTGGAGCTGCGCGGGCCGCAGCGCTGGCGGGTGAAGGCCAACTGGAAGATCGGCGCGGAGAACTTCGCCGGCGACAGCTACCACACCCCGCACACGCACGCGAGCGTCGTCGACATCGGGCTGTTCAGGGAGCCCAAGGCGAGCAAGCGCAAGGAGGGCGCGCTCTACCTGGCCGGTCCTGGCGCGGGCACCACCTACAAGCTGCCGCCCGGCGACTTCGCGGAGAAGCTCGCCTACGTCGGCTACCCGCCGGAGATGATCGAGCGCATGCGGTCCGCCTGGACAGGCCCGCAGCGGGCGCTGGTCGAGGACGACGGCTTCATGGTCTCGGCCGCGACGCTCTTCCCGAACCTGAGCTTCGTGCACAACTGGCCGCAGATCGACGACCAGGGGACCGTCGTCCCGTTCATCTCGGTACGGCAGTGGCAGCCCGTGTCGCAGAACGAGACCGAGATCCTGTCCTGGTTCGCCGTCGACAGCCAGGCTCCGGAGAGCTTCAAACGCGACTCCTCCAAGGCGTACGTCATGTGCTTCGGCAGTTCGGGCATGTTCGAGCAGGACGACGTGGAGAACTGGGTGTCCATCACCGAGATGGCGTCCGGGTCGATGGCGCACCGGCTCCACCTCAACAGCCGCATGGGCCTGACCTCGGACGGCGACCCCATCAAGCCGCCCATGTCCGGCTTCTCCGGGCCGGGGGAGGCGCGGCAGGGGTTCGGCGAGTTCAACCAGCGGCACTGGCTGTCGATGTGGGCCGACCACCTGGAGGCACGATGAACCCCCTGCGTTACACCGAGCCCGACCACCAGGACGCGCACCAGTTCCTGGTGGAGGAGGCGGCCCTGCTCGACCGGCACGACTTCGCCGGGTGGCTGGCGCTGATGTGCGACGACATCCGGTACGTCATGCCGGTGCGGGTCACGACGGCGCGCGGCGCGGCCTTCGACGCGCTCGCCGACATGGGCCACTTCGACGAGGACCTCTACTCGCTGCGCAAGCGGGTGGACCGGTTCGCCACCGAGCACGCCTGGACGGAGGACCCGCCGTCGCGGACCCGGCACTTCGTGACCAACGTGCGCGCGTTCGCGACCGGGGACGGGCTGCTGGTGGAGTCGTCGGTGCTGCTGTTCCGCAGCAGGGGCGACACCAGGGAGGCGGAGACCGTCTCGGCCGGCCGTACCGATCTGCTCAGGAGGGTCGGCGGGGAGTTGCGGCTGGCCAGGCGCGAGGTGCAGGTCGACGAGTCCGTGCTGCGCACGCAGAACCTGGCGATCTTCCTGTGAGGCTGGCCAACGAGTACGCCGAGGTCACCGTGGAGGCGGTCACCACCCGCAACGGGGTACGGCTGCGCATCGCGAGCCCGCACAGCGGCCGGGAGATCCTGCTGTGCCCGCTGGAGTTGGAGACGCTCACCTGGCAGGACCACGACCTGTTCTCCAGGCTGCTGGAGACGCCGCACGGGCCTGAGCACTGATGGGCTGGCTGGAGGGCAGGCGCGCCCTGGTGGTCGGCGCGGGTTCCGGGATCGGGCGGGCGGTGCTGGACGCCTTCGTGGCGGAGGGGGCCTGGGTGGCCGCGCTGGAGATCGACCCGGCCAAGTGCGAACGGTTGCCCGGCGAGGTCGTGCGGTGCGGCGACGCCCTGTCGCTGGCCGACACGCGGGCGGTCGTCGAAGCGTGTGACCGGCTGGACGTGCTGGTCAACTGCGTCGGCGTCTTCGACTTCTACCGCGGGCTCGGCGACCTGGACGACGACGCGTTCGACGCCGCCTTCGACGAGATCTACCGGGTCAACGTCAGGAGCCACCTCGTCTCGGTCAAGGCGGCGCTCCCCGCGCTGCGGGAGTCGCGCGGGAGCGTGGTGCTGACCGTGTCGACGTCGGGGTTCTACCCGGGGCGCGGCGGCGTCCTGTACGTCGGGTCGAAGTTCGCCGTGCGGGGCAGCGTGCTCGCGCTGGCGCACGAGCTTGCCCCCGACATCAGGGTGAACGGCGTCGCCCCCGGTGGGACACTCGGCACCGAGCTGCGCGGCTCCCAGGCGCTCGGGGAGGCGGGCCGTACCCTCCCCAACGGGAACCGGGAGGCGGAGCTGAAGGCGCGCACGCCGCTCGGGGTGGCGCTCACCCCGGCCGACCACGCGGGCAGCTACGTCTTCCTGGCCTCCGACCGGGCGCGCGGTATCACCGGCACCACGATCCACTCCGACGGTGGCATCGGCATCAGGTGAGTGTGGCTGCCGCGGCGCGCAGGGCCTGGGCGATCTCCTCCACGCGCTCCTGCGGCAGGCGGGACAGCGGCGCGGAGATCACCAGCGCCGCAGGAGGGGTGTGCCTGCCCGCCGGGATGGCCGCCGCGACGGAGGCGACGCCCTCCTCGCTCTCCTCGCGGTTGAACGCGTAACCCCGCTCGCGCACCTTGGCGAGCTCGACGGCCAGCTGCTCGCGTGAGGTGATCGAGCTGGGCGTCTGCGCGGCCAGCGGCCCGTCGCCGGGCAACACGGCAGCGAGCTCGACGGGACCCAGCGCCGCCAGCAGCGCCTTGCCCGACGCCGTGCAGTGCGCCGCGAAGCTGGACCCCGTGCGCGCCGCCACCCGCAACGCCCGCGTGCTCTCCACCGCGTCGAGGTAACGCACCTCCCCGCCCTCCAGCACGGCCAGGTGCACGGTCTCGGCGAACCGTACGGCCAGCTCCTCCAGCACCGGCCTGACCAGGGCGCGGATGTCCATGTGCCCCACCGCGGCCAGGCCGATCTCCACCAGCGCCGGCCCGGCCACGTAGGCGCGGGAGTCCGCCTCCTGGCGCACGAAGTCGTGGTAGGCCAGCATCGCCAGCAGTCGGTGCGCGGTGGAGTGCGCGACGCCCAGGTAGTCCTTGGCGTCAGACAGCCGGACCCGCTCGTGCTCCCTGAACATCCCCAGCAGGCGCAACGCGTTGTCGACCGAGGAGATGGGGTACGCGGGCGGATCGGCTTTCTGCACAGCAGAAGCTTAGACGCGCTCGGCCACCCACGCGGCGATGAGGTCGGCGCCCTCGGTCCTGGCCCCGCCCGGCTCCTGCAGGTAGTGGTCGGCCTTGACGAACTCCAGCCGCTTGTCGGCCGCGGCGAGGCTGTCGAAGACCGAACGCGCGTCGCTGTCGTACACGCACGCGTCGGCGGTGGCGTGCACCACCAGCGACGGCACGGTGATGCGCGCCAGGTGCGGCCCGGCGATGCACTGCGAGGTGCGCAGGCTCCACATCGACAGCCAGGTGCGCAGCGTGCACAGCGCCCCGATGCCGAACACGCCGTAGTTGGCCCTGACCGGCTCGCCCTGGTAGCACCAGTTGGGCCTGCGGTCGGACGGTTCGATCGACGGGTCGATCATCCGCAGGTCGGCCCAGGTCCTGTAGAGGTTGAAGAGCTGGTCGCGGGCCCGCGTCCCCTTGAGCGTCTCCAGCCGCTCCAGCGCCCAGTCGGTGATGCGCTCGTTGCGCGCCACCTGCGCCGCGCGGTAGCGCCGCTGGAACTCCGCGCTGTACGGCGGGCCGTTCGCCGGGTCGAACGGGTCGAGCGCCGGATCCACGGACAGCGCGTCCGTCTCGTCGGTCACCGACGGATCCATCCACGCGGTCAGCACCTCAGGCCGCCCCGAGTGCGCCGCCAGCGCGACGAACAGGTCACCGGCCGGCAGGTCCTCGATTGCCTCGACGGGACGGGCTCCGGCCACCGGCACCACGTTGGGGGAGACGGCCTGCGACTGGTAGGCGGCCATGAGCGAGCCGCCGCCCGAGTTGCCGAGCAGCACGACCGTCTCCACGCCCGCCTGCTCGCGCAGCCAGCGCACCCCGACGCCGATCTCGGCGAGCGCGTGGTCGAGCAGGAAGTACGGCTCGGCGCCGCGGAAGCGGGTGTTCCAGCCGAGGAAGCCGTAACCCCGTTCTGCCAGGTAGGAGGCGAGGTAGTGCTCGGAGAAGTCGATGTTGTAGTGGGTGGCGATGAACGCGACCTTGGGCCGCTGCCCGTCGGGCCGGTGGTAGACGCCCTGGCAGGGATGCCCGCCCGCGCCCGCCCGGCCGACCAGGGGCGAGGGAAGCCCCACGAACTCCTTCATGCGGCCGACACTAGCGCATCTCTGAAACTAAGTTTAGATTCAGTTTTATGGCTTGGCAGAATCCGGAATTCGAGATCGGCGGGGTCAACCACCTCGCGCTCGTCTGCTCCGACATGGCGCGCACGGTCGACTTCTACACCAACGTGCTGGGGATGCGGCTGATCAAGACCGTGGAGTTCCCCAAGGGGGCTGGGCAGCACTTCTTCTTCGACATGGGAGGGGGTAACGCGCTGGCGTTCTTCTGGTTCGAGGACGCGCCGGACGGGGTTCCCGGCGTCTCGCAGCCGGTGACCGTACCGGGGATCGGGGAGTGGACGTCGGCGGTGGGGACGATGAACCACGTCGCGATGCACGTGCCCGAGGAGCGGTTCCTGGAGTACCGGGCGAAGCTCAAGGCCAAGGGGGTCAGGGTCAGCCCGATCATCGACCACGACGACAGCCCGCTGGGGTTCTCGACCACGCTCACCGACGACGTGTACGTGCGCTCGTTCTACTTCCAGGACCCGGACGGGATCCTGCTGGAGTTCGCGTGCTGGCGCCGCGAGATGGGCGCTCCGGGAGATGTGGTCCACACCCCGAAGACCGCCGCCGACAGGCGCTGACCATGGTGTCGTGGATTCACGTGCTGGAGTGGCGGGCCGCCGTCACCCCTGACACGGTGGCGCTGAGCGACCAGCGCGGGGGGTCGCTCACCTACGCGAAGCTGCTTGCCGCCGTCGAGCGGGAGGCTGGCCGGTTCGCCGCCGCCGGGGTGGTTCCGGGTGAGGTCGTCCCGATGGTGGCGCACAACAGCGTCGAGTGGGTTGCCGCTCTCTTCGGGCTGGTGCGGGCGGGCGCGCTGCCGGCACCGCTCAACTGGCGGTTGTCGCCACCCGAGCTCGCCGCGCTGGTGGGGTTGGCGGGAGCGCGAAGGGTGGTGGCCGACGATGCCTGCGCAGGGCTCGTGGCCGCTGACGTGCTGGCTATGGGAGGCCGACTGGGCGACGGCGCTGAGCGGGCAAGGCCTGATGATGCGGTGCCCGAGCGGCCGGTCGAGCGGTTGCGTGGTGGGGAGCCGTGCCTGTTGCTGCACACCAGCGGCACCACCGGCCGCCCCAAGCTGGTCCCCATCAGCCACGAGATGCTCGTCGCCGCCATCGTGTTCATGAAGCTCGAAGTCCCGGAAGCAGCCCCCGGCGCCAGGCACCTCAGCGCCTTACCGCTCTTCCACGCGGCAGGCCTGGCCAACCTCGCCTACTCGCTGTTCACCGGCGGCAACCTGCACCTCATGTCCGCCTTCACCCCCGCCACGTTCGTCGACGAGCTGATCGGCCGCCGCATCCAGCTCACCCAGCTCGTCCCCACCCTGATCAACGCCGTCGAGGCCGAGGTGCGCGCACGCGGGGTGAAGCTGCCCGACCTCGTCGAGGTCGTCTACGGCGCCTCACCCATCCACCCCGACGCCCTGGAGCGAGCCGTCCACACCCTGGGCTGCCGGTTCAGGCAGAACTACGCCAGCACCGAGACGGGCCCCCTGCCGATCACCACGCTCGGCCCGGAGGACCACGACCCCGCGCGCGGCAGGCTCGCCTCGGCGGGACGGCCGTCGCTGGGCTGGGAGGTGCGCCTGGGCGAGCACGACGAGATCCAGGTCAGAGGCGCCATCCCGGTCCCCGGTTACTGGGGCGACGACGAGGCCACCCGGGCCGCGCGCACCCCCGACGGCTTCTACCGCACCGGCGACATCGGCGTCTTCGACGCCGACGGCTACCTCACCATCGTCGACCGGCTCAAGGACATGATCGTCACCGGCGGCGAGAACGTCTACGCCGCCGAGGTCGAGGCCGTCCTGTCCCAGGCCCCCGGCGTGCGCGAGGTGGCGGTGATCGGCGTGCCGCACGAGACCTGGGGCGAGAGCGTGCACGCCGTGGTGGCGGGCGAGGGCAGCGAGGCCGACCTGGTCGCGTGGGCGAGGGTACGGCTGGCCGGGTACAAGTGCCCCACCGCCGTCACCTTCGTCGACGCCCTGCCCAGAAACGCCACGGGCAAGGTGCTGAAGGAGCCGTTGCGCGAGCCGTACTGGACGGGAAGGACCAGGCGTGTGTCCTAGGCTGGTGCGACGATGAGGAAACACACGTTCACGCCTGCCAGGAAGGTCGAGGCGGACAGGGCGGACAAGAAGGTCACCAGGAAGGGCCGCGAGACCGACGAGGCGCTGCGCGAGGCGGCCAGGAAGGTCTTCGCCCGCGACGGCTACCTCAACGCGAAGATCAGCGACATCGCCGCAGAGGCGGGCAAGTCGGTCGCGTCCTTCTACAACTACTACGACACCAAGGCCGACCTCCTGGCCGCGCTCGCCGGCGAGTTCCACCAGGAGGCCACCGAGATGGCCGTGCTGCCGTACCGGCGCGGGCTGTCGCGCGAGGCGGCGCTGCGGGAGGCGGTCGCCGGGTTCTGGCGCACCTACAGCAAGCGGCGCGGCGAGCTGATCGGCATCTTCCAGGCCTCGATGCTGGAGGAGGAGTTCCTCGACCGGTGGCTGGACATCAGGGCGGAGGCCCTGCAGCGCATCGCGGCCGAGATCAGGCGGGCGCAGGCCGACGGCTACTGCCCCGGCATCGACCCCGTGCTCACCGCCTCGGCGCTGTCGGCCATGCTGGAGCACTTCTGCTACATCTGGCAGGGGCAGGGCGGCGAGCGCATCGAGACGGCGTTCGACGACGAGCGCGCCATCGACACGCTGGCCACCGTCTGGGTGAAGTCGATCTACTGGCGGCCCTGAAGCGCCTCGCGCGCCTCGCGGATCGGGGTGCGCTGGGCCGAGTCGAGGTACTCCTCGATGCGGGCCACCCGCCCGTCGCGCACCCGCAGGTACATCGCGCAGTGCAGGGCGACCTCGCGCCCGTCGGGCAGGCGGCCGTGCAGGACGTGCTGCTGCAGGACGCCGTCGGGCACCTCGGCCCGCCTGACGACCTCGTACGACAGGTCGGACAGCACGCGGTGCAGCCCGCCGAGCACCCGCAGGTTGTCCTCCACGCTCTGCTCTAAAAGGTCGTCGTTGTGCCAGATCACCGCGTCAGGGGTGTAGAGGGCGCGGACCAGGTCGACGTCGCCCGCCTCGATGGCGGCGAAGAAACGGTCGATGAGGGCATCGTTCATGATGGCATCCCTTGGTCGAAACTGAAACTGAGCTTAGCTTCAGAATTCGGCCTTTTGCTAGGTTCCTCCCTGTGAGTCTTCGGAGCAGGGTCGCCGCGCAACTCCTTCACCGCCCGGACGGACTGGACGTGGGTGACGTCGTCCGGCACCTGCTCGCCGTACAGGCTCAGGACCTCACCTCGGCCCACCTGGCCTTCCGCGCCCGCTCCGCCACGCTCACGGTCGCTGACGTCGAGGCGGCGCAGGCGTCGGGGGAGATCGTGCGCACCTGGGGGCCGCGCGGCACGCTGCACTTCATGGCCGCAGAGGACCTGCCGTGGCTGCTCTCGCTCACCACCCGCCGTACGGGCACGCTGCGCCGCCTGGCCGAGGAAGGCGTCACCGCCGCCGACCCGGTGGCGCTGATCAGGGGCGCGCTGGAGGGTCAGGGTCCGCTCACCAAGGCCCAGCTGGAGGAGAGCCTGGGCATCAAGGGGCAGGGGATCGTTCACCTGGTCGCGCTGGCCGCCTCCCACGGCCTGGCCGTGCTGGGGCCCGCGCGGCTGGGCAAGCCCACCTACGTCTGGCTCGACGTGCCCATCGCCTTCGAGAAGGACAGGGACAGGGCGCTCGCCGAGCTCGCGGTCCGCTACCGCCGGGCACACGCCGACGCCACCCCCGAGGACCTGGCCGCCTGGTCGGGCCTGGCCCTCGGCGAGTGCCGCAAGGCCTGGCCCGGACCCGCCGCCCATGACGAGGCGACGGTGCCGCTGCGGCTGCTGCCCGCCTTCGACGAGTACCTCATGGGGTGGAAGAGCCGCGCGCCCATCCTGCCGGAGAAGCACGCGCGCAAGGTCTTCCCGGGCGGCGGCATGCTGCGCGCCGTGGTGCTCACCGACGGCGTCGTGGCGGGGACGTGGACGCGCGGCGGCGGGGCGGAGCCGTTCGGCGGACCGCTGGACGTGACGGAGGAACTGGAGGACGTGCGCCGCTTCCTTCAGGTCGCCACGTCGGGATAGCCGATCGCCCTGGCCCTGAAGCTCTCCACCAGCTCGGCCCTGGTGACCTCCGGCACCCAGACCGCCTCGGTGAAGCTCCACAGCAGGTAGGGGTGCGCCCCCATGGCATAGAGAGCTCCGTAGTCACGGGCGCTCAGCGCTGCGCGCTCGTGTTCCGAAAGGGGAGCTCTTTCCCAGGAGCTGACATATCCGGGTTGATCGGCGACGTAGGCCGCGTGCCGCAGCGGCTGCATGTTGATCTCGCGCATGAACGCGTTCACCCCGTAGAGACTCATGGCGTCCACTCGAAGAAGGGGGAGGTGGCGAAGCGGGAGACGGCGCCCTCCGCGTAGGAGGCCGGGGAGCCGCCCGCCACCCCCATCGTGACCAGGAAGTTCAGGAACTGGTGGGTGACGTTGCCCGCCTCGCGCAGCCGCTCGTAGCTCAGCGCCTTCATCGCGCCGTCCACGTCGCCCGTGCGGATCCACTCCACCGCCTGCTCGTCGAACCCGGGGTCGGGCGACCCGGCGAAGTGCCTCGGCCCGCCCACCTCGGTCGCCAGGTGCCCGCTGGAGACCACCGCGACCCTGCGGGTCAGCGGCGAGTCCTCGACCGCCTGCCTGATCACCTCGCCGAGCCGGAAGAAGCGCTCGGCAGGCGGCAGCGGCGGCGCCATGCAGTTGGTGAACACCGGCACGATCGGCACGTCCAGCTCCGGCGTCAGGTAGAGCAGCGGCAGCAGCATGCTGTGGTCGGCGCGGAAGTCGTCGGAGGCGGCGAAGTCGACGCCGCGCTCGATCCCGCCGCCCAGCAGGTCGCGGGCCAGCTCCCCGTCCCCTGACAGCGTCCGGTACGGCAGGCCGAACTCGCGCTCCTCGTTCCAGAACGTCGCCGGGATCGACGGCGCCTTGCCCACCAGGAAGGACGGCATGTTGTCGTAGAACCACTGGGTCAGGTGGTCGGTGGCGACCACCACGATCGCGTCGGGGCGCGCCGCCGCCAGCCGTTCCGCCAGCAGCGAGAAGCCCGCGCGGGTCGCGGCCAGGTCGTCGCCGCGCGCCCGCCACAGCAGGGGGTTGTGCGTCGTGCCGTAGACGCCGACGATCTCAGCCAATGCCGAACAGCTCCCTGGCGTTGTCGAGCAGGATGCGCTGCCTGGAGGTCTCCTTGAAGTCCATCTCGGTGAACTCCTTCGTCCAGCGGTCGGTGTCGAGCACCGGCCAGTCGGTGCCGAACAGCACCCGCTTGGTGATGATGCTGTTGGCGTAGTGGACGACCTCGGCCGGCCAGTAGCGCGGCGCCCAGCCGGACAGGTCGATGTAGTAGTTGGACTTGTGCCAGCACGCGGCCAGGTTGTCCAGGTGCCACGGCCAGGCCGGGTGCGCGGCGATGACGTTCATGGCGGGGAAGTCGGCGGCCACGTCGTCCAGGTAGGGGATGGGTTTGGCGTACTCCAGCTTGTAGCCCATCCCGCCCGGCGTCCCCGCGCCCGCGCCCAGGAACCCGCCGTGGAACATGACCGCGAGGCCGAGCTCCTGGCACACCTCCCAGATCGGGTAGAACTCGGGGGAGTTGGGGTGGAAGTGCTGGCGGCCCGGATTGAGCTCGCCCACCCCCTTGACGTTGTATTCGCCGTGGCAGCGCCTGATCTCCTCGATCGCCCCCTCCTTCAGGGGATCGATACCGCAGAAGGGGATGAACACATCGGGATGGGTGCTCGCAGCCTTGCCCAGGGCGTCGTTGAGCGACGGGAGCCCGGCGGAGTTGACGATCACCGCCATCATGTCGCGCTCGCGGTACATGTCGGCCTGCGCGGCGAAGGAAATGGGCGTGCGCTCCTTGCCGAAGTGGCTGCCCATCTGCCCGCGCCTGCGGCCCATGGCGGCCAGGAACTCCTCGGTCTGCGGGTGGGTGTGGACGTCGATGGCCTTCACGCGGGGTCCCTTCGTGGCAGGCGGCGCTCGTGGGTGGAGAAGCGGGTGCCGGGCCGGGTGCCATGATCGTTGATGAGGCCCAGGTGGAGTGCCTGCGGATCCTGGACCAGGTCGGCCACGGTGTTGAGCGGTCCGTGCGGGATGTCGGCGGCGGTGAGCAGCTCGAACCACTCGTCGCGCGGCCGCTTGGCGAACTCGGCGCGCACCACCTGCTCCAGCTCCCCGTAGTTGTCGCACCGCAGCTCGCGGGTGGAGAACCGCTCGTCCTGCGCCAGGTCGAGCACCCGCAGCAGCGCCTCCCAGAACTTCTCCGGCACCGACAGGTGGATCACGAACGGCAGCCCGTCACCACTCACGCAGCCGAACGCCTGCGCCCGCACGGCCCGCGTCGAGGGCGCCACGACCGAACCGGTCTCCAGGTAGGTGCCGATCGCCTCGGTGAGGAAGTCGGTCAGCGCACCCAGCATCGACACCTCCACCCGCATGCCCTGCCCGGTGTGTAGTGCGGCCAGGATCCCTTGGACGGCCGACATGCCGGACAGCAGGTCGGAGAAGGCGGGGCCGATCGGCCGCGGATCCTCCAGCGGGACCAGGTGACCGTACATGCCGCCGATGGCCGAGATGATCGTGTCGTAGGCGGGTCTCTTCGCGTACGGACCACCGGGGCCGAACCCGGTGATCGAGCAGTAGACGAGCTGCGGCTCGCGCACCTTCATCACGTTCCACCCGAACCCGAGCCGGTCGGCCACGCCAGGGCGGAAGTTCTCGATCAGGACATCGGCGCCCGCTGTGAGCTCGAACAGCGCCTCCAGGTCCTCCTTGAGGTCGATGGTGACCGCCCGCTTGCCCCGGTTGTAGGCGCCGAACTGCGGGCTGTAGGCGCGCGAGCCGCCGCCCTGCCAGCGCCGCATCGGGTCGCCGCCGGGCGGCTCCACCTTCACCACCTCGGCGCCCAGGTCGGCCAGCAGCTTTCCGGCGTAGGGGGCCGAGATGTACTGGCCCACCTCGATCACCCGCAGTCCGCTCAGCGGCATTCAGTCCTCATCTCTCACGGTCAGGACCACCTTGCCCAGGTGGTCCCTGCGGCCGGCCATGTCGAAGGCGGCCGCGATCTCCTCCAGCGGGAACGTGGCGGCCACCGGGGGGCGTACGCGTCCTGACGCCACCAGGTCCAGGCCGTCGCGGACGTCGGCGAAGTCGGCGGCGGCGCAGCCGTACAGGGTGATCCTCCTGGTGTAGAAGTGGCGGGTGTCGACGGTGAACGACGACTCGGGGAGTGCGGCGGCGACGACCACGCTGCCCGCCCAGCGGACCGAGCGCAGCGCGATGTCGATCATCGTGCCGCTGCCGGTGCAGTCGAGCGCCAGCCCCACCTTGTACGGATTTATCGCCTCAAAGAGCCCGGCTCCGCTCCTGGGGTAGCTGATCACCTCGTCGGCCCCGAGCTTGTGCAGCTCCTCGACCGGCTCGCCCTCGAGCACCCCGGCGATCACCTGCGCGCCCAGCGCCGAGGCCACCTGGACGGCGGCGCAGCCCAGCGCGCCCGCCGCCCCGGTGACCAGGACCGTGTCCGAGATGCCCGCCCGCCTGACCATGTGCAGGGCGATCGGCACGCTGTGCACGGCCGCCGCCGCCTGGGCGAACGGGATGTCGCCGATCGGGAAGGCCACGCTGGAGGGCACCACCACGTAGTCGGCGGCGCCGCCGTCCCGGTGCACGCCGACCACGCGCTGGTCGAGGCAGTCCGCCTCGTGCCCCGCCGTACAGAACGCGCAGGTCCCGCACGGGACGTTCGGCTTGACCGCGACGCGCTCGCCCGCGCGGTCGCCCGAGACGATCACGCCGACCGGGTCGAGGCCGACCGTTCGCGGCGACAGCGACGGCCGTCCCAGCAGCGCGCCCGCCATCACCTGCCTTTCGAGCTGGTTCACGCCTACGGCGTGCACCTCGACCAGCACCTCGTCCTGACCCGGCTCGGGAACGGGGACGTCCTGGAGCGTCAGCGTCCCGTCGAATCTGGCGGCCCTCATGGGCGCTTCGTAACGCCGAGCGCGTCCTGCGCGCGGTGCAACTGGGTGAGGTCGGTGAAGGAGTCGAAGGCTGCCGGAGGCATCTTCAGTACGGCGAGCAGCTCGTCGAAGCCCTTGGCGTTCAGTCCCATGTCCTCGTCGTAGAGCTGCGGGCCGAAGGCGTACACCTCGGGCTTGAGCTCGTTGGGCGTCACCATGAAGCCCTTGGCCTTCATCATGTCCTGCACGTATTTCTGCTGCGCCGGGTCCTTGTAGAGCTTCATCGCCTTCAACGTCGCCCTGATGAACCGCGCCGTGGTGTTCGGGTTCTTGGCCACGAAGTCCTGGGTGGCCGTGAGGCTGTCGTTCGGCCACTCCTTCATGACATCCAGGACGAGCCGTCCCCCCGCCTCCTGGACGAGGTTCTTGTGCCTCGGGAAGATGACCGTCAGCGCCAGCTTCTTCTGCTTGAACTGCTCCACCCACGCGTTCGACCCGCCGGGCAGGTTGACCGGCTTGACCGCCACGCCCGTGAGGTCGAACCCGGCCTCCTTCAGCAACTGCATGCGCACGTCGTACTCGATCGTGCCCGGGTTGGCGCCCAGCAGGATCGGCTTGCCCGCCAGATCCTGCGGCTTGGCGATCTCCGGCTGCACGGCCACCACGAACGGCTCGCGGTTGCGGTACCCGGCCACGATCTTCAGCCCGGTTCCCGCCGTGGCCGCGGCGACCACGTCGGGGGAGGCCTCGGCGCCGAAGTCGAGCGAGCCGCCGACCAGGCCCTCGCGGATCGACTGCACCTCCACCCGCTCGACGCTCAGCCCCTCCTCCTTGTAGAAGCCCTTGTCGATGGCGATCTCGATCGGCGCGTTGGTGTCCAGGTTGGGCAGCCGCATCCCGATCTTGAGCGTGGTCTTCTCCGGCGCCGCGATCGGGCCGGTGGCCAGGGCTTTGGGCGGCTCGGCCGTACTCCCACAGCCGGTAATGACGAGTAAGGCGACAAGAGCGGCGACACGCCTCATGAGAAAACTCCTTGGCTTTCGGAGAACCAGGGCGCCACGAGCCTGCGAACCAGGCTCACCAGCGCCATCAGCAGGTTGGCGATGACCACGAGCGACAACGTCAGTGCCAGCGCCGACGCCAGGTCGAAGTCAGCTGACCTGCGGAAGATCAGATAGCCGAGTCCCTGGCTGCCCCCGATGAACTCGCCGACCACGATGCCGACCATGGCCCTGGCCACGCCCATGCGGACGCCGGTCAGGATCATCGGCAGCGCGGCCCACAACTGGACCTTGAAGAACACCTCCATACGGCTCGCGCCGTACACCCTCGCCGCCCTGACCAGGGAGCGGTCGACCGCCCTGATGCCGTCCATCGTGTTGATCGCGACGGGGAACACGGCCATCAGGAAGATGATGAGGATCTTGGGCGCGGCGCCGAAGCCGAGCCACAACACCAGCAGCGGCTGGAACGCGATGCGCGGCATCGCGTAGGCCGTCCAGAACGGCGGCCCGGCGATGTCGCTGACCAGCCGCGACGTGCCCAGCGCCAGCCCGGCCCCGATGCCGGTCACGACCGCGAGCAGGAACCCGGCGACCGCGTTCTGCGTGCTGAACCACGCGTGGCCCGCCAGCGAACCGTCGGCCAGCATCGTGGTGAACGCCGCCCACACGCGGCTCGGCGGCGGCACGAACGCCGGATTGGCCAGGTGCAGCCCGCTGACCGCCAGCTCCCACAGCCCGACGAGCGCCACGACCTCCAGCGCCACGGCGGCGGATTTCCTGTCAACCACCGGTCCTCCACGTGCCGGCACGCCGCTCCCACAGATCCAGGATTCGCACCAGAGCCACGGAGAGCACCACGTAGACGGTGATCGCCGCGAACGCCTCGCCGGTGCGGAACCTGGAGGTGGCGTTGACGATGATCGAGCCGATGCCGCTGGGCGAGCCGACCATCTCGCCCACCAGGAGCCCGATCATGCTGGTGGGCACCGACAGCCTGAGCCCGCCGATGATGTACGGCACCGCCCACGGCAGCCGCACCTTGAGATACAGGGCCAGCCGGTTCGCGCCGAACACCCGGCCCGCCCTGAGCATCGAGCCCCTGATCTGCGTGGCGCCGGTCGCGGTGTTGAGCGCCACCGGGATCATCGTGCTGAGGAACACCAGGACGAGGATCGGCCCAGAGCCGTAGTCGAGCCAGGCGGTCAGCGTGGGCTGCAAAGCGATGAGCGGGGTGGCCCAGAGCGACCACAGCAGCGGCATCAGCAGCCGGTTGGCCCAGGTGACGCTGCCCGCGACGAGCCCGGTCGCGATCCCGGCCACCGCGCCGAGCCCGTAGCCGACGGCCCAGTTGGCGGCGCTCGCGGCGAGTTGCCTGCCCAGCTCGCCGCTGCTCGCCAGCGTCCACAACGAGGCGGCCACGTCGCCGGGCGACGGGAAGAACACCCGGTTGACGAGCTGCAGGTTGACCACCGCGACGTGCCACACCGCCACGAAGACCACCAGGTCGGCCACCGCGATGAGCGGCGTCCTGTGCCGCTTCCACCACGGTTCCGGCGGCGGGTCCGCTCCTGCGGCGCGCAGATCCATGACGTCGTGCCGGACGGCGGTCATTCCGTCGCCCCCATGGCGGCGGCCGTGGCGTCCGCCTCCAGGCACTTCCACAGGTGGTGGCGCAGGTCCTGGTAGGCGGTGGTGTTCGCGTGCGCCGACCGGGGCCTGGGCAGGTCGACGGGGACGATCTCCTTGATGGTCCCCGGGTGCGAGCTGAACACCGCGATCCGGTCGCCGAGCTGGATGGCCTCGTCGATGCCGTGGGTGATGAAGACGACCGTCTTGCCGGTCGCCGCGATGATGCGCTCCAGCTCCGCCCGCATGACCTCCCTGGTCAGCGCGTCGACCGCGCCCAGCGGCTCGTCCATGAGCAGGATGCGCGGGTCGGCGACCAGCGCCCTGGCCAGGCCCACCCGCTGCTGCATGCCGCCGGACAGCTCGCGCGGGTAGGAGTGCTCGAACCCGGCGAGCCCGACGAGCTGGATCGCCTCGGCGATCCGCTCGTCGGCCCCGGCGCGCAGCCTGGGCTGCATCTCCAGGCCGAACCTGACGTTGTCGGTGACCGTACGCCACGGGAGCAGCGCGTAGTCCTGGAACACCACCGCCCGTTCCGGTCCAGGCCCGGTGACCGGGCGGCCGTCGACGGCCAGCTCGCCCGAGGTGGGGGCGACCAGGCCGGCCAGGCAGTTGAGGACCGTGGTCTTGCCGCAGCCGCTGGGTCCGAGAACGGTCAGGAACTCGCCCTCGTACACGTCGAGGTCGACGTGCCGGACGGCTGTGAGCCAGGCGCCCGTCCTCGCGACGTGATAGCGGACCGACAGGTCGCGGATCCGGATGATCGGATCGTTCGCCATACGCGCTCCGTCCTTCCGATGGAAGAGATGGCTACATTATTCATCGATCCAAATCGCGGTCAAGGACGGATATTTCCTGGTCTTTCATCGCTGTCCTGTGCCACGGGACGGCTCATGGAGTCAAGCATTGACAGGATTGGATACAAAGTTCACGCTTGGGTCCGCAAGCCGACGAGAAGGGACGTGCATGCGTACAGAAGAGGTGAGCTGGTACAGCGACGGCGATCGGGTCAGCGCCCTGTGGCGCACCCCCGACGAGGGGGCCGGGCCGTACCGGGCGATCGTTCAGGGGCCCGGATGGCTGGGGTTGAAGGACGCCAAGCTGTACGTCCGCTATCACGAGGCGCTGACCGCCGCGGGGTTCGCGGTGCTGGTCTTCGACTACCGCGGGTTCGGCGGGTCGGAGGGGGACAGGTCGGTGCTGTCACCTGCCAGGCAGCTGCAGGACCTGCGGTCGGCGGTCACCTACCTGTCCAGCAGGGACGACGTGGTGCCCGACGGGATCGGGGTGTTCGGGAGCGGCGGCACGGGCGGCGGCAACGCCGTACTCCTGGCCTCCGCCGACCGGCGGGTGCGGGCGGCGGTGAGCCAGCTTCCGGTGGCCGACGGGGCCGACTGGCTGCACAGGATGCGCAGCGAGTACGAGTGGCTGGACTTCCTCGCCTCGGTGGAGGCGGACAGGACCGACCGGGTGCTGACCGGCAAGGGACGGCTCGTGCACCCGCGCGAGGAGATCATGGTCCCGACGCAGGAGCGGCGGAACACCACGGTCAAGGCGGACGTGGACGACAAGATCCCGACCGCGGTGGCGTTCGCGCCCGCAGTGGAGGAGATCCTGGCCTACCAGCCGGGGTCGGCCTTCGTCGACACGCCCCTGCTGGTGATCGGCATCGAGGGCGACGCGACGACGCCGACCGACCACGCCGAGCGCATCTACGCCAACGCCCGCGGCCCGCGCGAGCTGATCATGCAGCGGCACACCACGCACTACGCGGCCTACGACCGCTACTGGGAGCAGGTGACGCCGCGCATCGTCGCGTGGTTCGAGCGGCACCTGGGACCGGCGCACCTGGTCGTGTCCACCCCCGCCGGTGAGGAGCGCATCGATGCCAGTTGACCTGCGGATCTCCGGAGGCACCGTGGTCACGCCGGCGGGGGAGCTGCGCGCCGACGTGCTCGTCGGCGGCGGCAAGATCCTCGGGCTGGTGGACGCGGGGGTGCTAACCGACGCGCCGGTGATCGACGCGACCGGAAAGCTCGTGCTGCCGGGCATGGTCGACGTGCACGTGCACACCCGCGAGCCGGGCTTCACCCACAAGGAGGACATCCTCACCACCACCCGCCAGGCAGCGGCCGGCGGCGTGACGACGATCTTCGGGATGCCCAACCTCGACCCGCCCACCACCACCCTGGAGACGCTCGAGGACGTCTTCGCCCGCTACGCGGCCACCTCGATCGTCGACTACAACCACAACCCCGCCGCCACCCTGGTCGACCAGGTTCCCAAGATGGCCGACGCCGGGGTCAGGGCCTTCAAGGTGTACATGGTCGTCGACACCGGCAGGACCTACCCGCACCCCGCGGGAACCGGCATGCACGACCACGGCGACCTCCTGCGCATGATGGACACCATCGCGGGCACCGGCAAGCGCTTCATCGTGCACCCGCACGACCAGGCGCTCATGGACTACATCGAGGGCCGCTACCTCGCCGCAGGGGACAACACCCCCGCCGCCTACGCCCAGGCGTACGCCGAGCGCGAGGGCGTCATCTGGGACACCGCGATCGACGTCGTGCTCCGGCTGGCCGAGGCGTCCGGCTGCCCCGTCCACCTGGCCCACATGCAGACCAGGCGGTCCGTCGACGCGGTACGGCGGGCCAAGGCGCGCGGCGTCGACATCACCTGCGAGGTCAACCACTGGATGCCGTTCCTGTCGAAGTGCGAGCACGTCGAGCGGCTGGGGCCGTACGCGCTGTCCTACTGGGTGCCCGACGACGCCCGCGAGGCGGTCTGGGAGGGCATGCGGGACGGCACGATCGACATCGCCGCCTCCGACCACGCGCCGCACACGCGCGAGGAGAAGGAGATCGGCTGGACGAAGATGTGGAGCTCGCACACCGGGACGCCGGGCATCCAGTACTTCTACCCGCTGCTGCTGGACGCCGCTCAGGCCGGGAAGATCAGCCTTCACCGGGTCGTGGAGATGGCGGCCACCGCGCCCGCCGCGCACTTCGGGCTGCCGCACAAGGGCGCCCTCCTGCCGGGGCGCGACGCGGACATCGTCATCGCCGATCCGGGCGCGCCCTGGACGATCACCGACGCCGGGGTGCTGTCGAAGGTCGGCTGGACACCGTACGACGGACTGACCTGCGGGGTGAGCATCGACCGCACGCTCGTCAGGGGCGTGGAGGTCTACGCGGACGGCCGGGTCACCGGGTCGCCCGGTCACGGACAGAAAGCCTAAGGAGCCGTTCTCATGAAATTTGGTCTTTTGCTGCCCCACTTCGGCGAGTACGCCAGCGGGGACCGCATCCTGCGCGGGTCGCAGCTCGCCGAGGAGCTGGGGTTCGACTCGGTGTGGGTGCGCGACCACCTGGTCTTCGAGCCGCACGGGGAGATGGAGTCGCCCAACAGGGAGTTCTACGACGCGCTGACGACGCTGACCGCGATCGGGGCGGTGACGTCGCGGATCCAGCTGGGGACGGGGTCACTGATCCCGTTCAGGCATCCGCTGACCACGGCGTTGCAGCTCGGGACGATGACGCAGCTCGTGGGGGACCGGCTCATCCTGGGGTTCGGTGCTGGGACGTACCAGCACGAGTTCGACGCGATCGGGTGGGGGGACCGGGACCGGGTGTCGCTGGTCCGGTCGAACGCGGAGATCCTGCGGCGGGTGGCGGTGGAGAACGACGTCGCCTACTCGGACGAGAACTTCACGTTCTCCGGGGTCACCATCGAGCCCAAGCCGGTGGGTGGGCCGGTGCCGTTCTGGTACTGCGGGGCGACGCCCCGGTCGGCGCGGCTGGCGGCGGAGTGGGCTGACGGGTGGATGCCCGGGCGGATCTCGCTCGGGGGGATCGCGCAGCGGGTCGAGAGCATGCGCTCGATCGTGGCTCAGAACGGTCGCCCGCTGCCTACGGTCGCCGTCATCCCGCCCACGTCGGTCGAGTCGACGCGGGAGGAGGCGTTGAAGGACGTCAACGTGCCGGGGTTGCTGGCGTGGGCGAACAAGGCGAAGTTCGCCGTCAAGCCTGCTTCCGGACGGTTCGAGACGGTGGAGGATCTGGAGGGGCAGCTCATCGTGGGCAGCCCTGCGGACATCGTGGACGAGGTGAAGAAGTTCGAGGCGGCGGGGGTGGAGCATCTGGTGTTCGACTTCCGGTTCAAGTTCCACCGGTGGTTCGAGCAGATCGAGCTCCTGGGCACCGAGGTCCTCCCCGCCCTCCGCTAACCCCTCCTCACCCCGGGCCCTCCCGCCGCTCGTGGGGTAGCGCTCTTTACGGGGCTGCACCCCCGGGCGCCGCGTCGGCGGGCACGGGCGACGGTGGTGGTCGGCGCCCTGTACGGCGAGCAGAGGGCGGGGTGGTGGCGAGGGGTGTCCCGTGGGGCGGGACACTTGTGCTTGGATTGCATCCGAAAACCGGGTTCCCGCTGGGAGGATCGACGTGGACGCTGCGCCCCCGCCCTCGTTCGCTGATGTTGTCGGCCGCATGTCGACTGGATACAAAACAGTCGGACAAATGGCCTACGACATCATCCGCGAGTGCATCATCACAGGGGTGCTGGCGCCCGGCGAGCACCTCAGGCAGGAGGAGCTCGCCGAACGGCTCGGCGTCTCCAGGATCCCCGTACGCACCGCCCTCATGCAGCTCGAGTCCGAAGGCCTCGTCTCCTTCCACCCCCACAGAGGCGCGGTCGTCCGTACGCTGACGGTCGAGCAGGTCAGGGAGATCTACGAGCTGCGCGCCCTCCTCGAGACCCACGCCCTCAGGAAGTCCGTCGCCAGGATGACCTCGGCCCGCTCGGCCAGGCTCCGCGAGCTGGGCACCGCGCTCGACGCCCCGCACGACAGCTCCTCCCTGGTCGACGAGCGGGTCGCGTTCTACCGCGAGCTGTACGACGCCCAGGAGAACCCGGTGGCCGTCGGCATCATCGAGGACCTGCGCAACTCCGTCGGCCGCTACCTCCTGGGCCTGCGCGTGGGCCACGACCAGGGCGGCCACCGGGAGCTGGCCAAGCTGGCGAGCAGAGGCGACGTCGAGGCCGCGGAGGACCACCTGCGCGAGCATCTCGACCGGGTAGCCCGCAAGATCATCGAAGTGCTCTCCGAGGAAGCGGAGGCGGAACCGGTCAAGTCCCGCCGCCGCAAGCCACCGGAGAGCGCCAAGAAACCGCCTGAAACCGCGAAAAGGCCCAAGAAGACGACGGTAGAGACGGCCACGTGACGACCCGGCGCGGCCCGGTCACCGCGGCGATCATGATGGCGATGGCCCTCGCCGCCATCGACGGGACGATCGTGGCGACGGCCGTCCCGGCCATCGTGCGCGACCTGGGCTCCTTCTCCCTGTTCCCCTGGGTGATCTCCGGCTACATGCTGGCCCAAGCCGTATGCACCCCCATCTACGGCCGCTTAGCCGACATCTACGGACGCAAGCCCATGCTCGCCACCGGCATGGCCATCTTCCTGTTCGGCTCCGTGCTCGCCGCCCTCGCCACCACCATGCCGATCCTGATCGTCGCCCGCGTGGTCCAGGGCGTCGGAGCCGGCGCGATCCAGTCGATCGTCCAGGTCGTCGCGGCCGACCTTTACCCGCTGGAGGAGCGCGGCAGGATCAGCGGCCTCCTCTCCTCCGTCTGGGGCGTGTCGGCGCTGCTCGGCCCCCTCGTGGGCGGGCTGCTGTCCGAGCTCGCCTCCTGGCGCCTCATCTTCTGGCTCAACGTCCCCGTCGGCGTCGCCGCCATCGCCGCGATCGTGGCCTTCCTCCACGAGGACTTCGAGCGCAAGCCCGCCCGCGTGGACGTCCTGGGCGCGGCCCTCCTGGTCTGCGGCGTGGTCGCGGTCATGCTCGGGCTCCAGGAAAGCGCCTGGTGGGCCATCGCGGCCGGGCTCGCCGTACTCGTGGCCTTCGCCTGGTGGGAGCGCAGGGCGGCAGAGCCGCTCATCCCGCCGTGGATCTGGAAGGACCGGGTGCTGCTCGGCTCGTTCCTCGGCAGCGCCATCGTCGGCATGGTGCTGGTCGGCCCGACCGTCTACCTCCCGACGTACGCCCAGGGCGTGCTCGGCGCCGGAGCCGTGGCCGCGGGGTTCGCGCTGGCCGTGCAGTCCATCGGGTGGCCGATCTCGGTGTCCATGTCGGCCAGGCTCTACCTGCGGTACGGCTTCCGCGACACCGCGCTGGTCGGGCTGTCGCTGATCCTCGTGTCCGCCCTGCTCTTCGCGGGAATGGGCGCGGACTCCTCGCTGATCTACGCGGGCGTGTGCGCGTTCGTGAACGGGTCCGGGCTGGGGCTGGTCTCCGTCTCCATGCTGGTCGGCGCGCAGAACACGGTCGGCTGGGAGCGGCGCGGCGTGGTCACCGGCGGTGTGGTGTTCTTCAGGATCGGCGGCGGCGCGCTCGGCGCAGCCATCCTGGCCGCCGTCGCCAACACCACCCTCGCCAACCGCCTCGACGGCCGCGCCTCCGTCGACGAGGCGGTGCGCGCGCTGCGCGACGACAGCACCGGAGCGATCAAGGATGCCCTCGCCGGCGCCGTCCACAACGTCTTCCTCGTCATGATCGTCATGGCCGTGCTCGGCGCCGCCGCCGTGCTGGTGATCCCGCGAAGGGTTCCGTCTCACGGCACCGACGCTTGAACCGGGGGTCCCGCGCTGGTGAAGGTGGGTCATGTCTCACGTTCGCGCCGTCTCCAAAGCCGCCTGGGTGCTGCGCGCACTCGCCGACACCGCCCACCCGCTGTCGGTGCGCGAGCTGGCCTGCCGTACCGGGATCCCGCGCAGCACCGTGCACGCCCTCTGCTCCACCCTCTGCCAGGAGGGATTGCTCGAAGCCCAGCCGGGAGCGGGCTACCGGCTGGGCAGGCTGGGCGAGCGGCTCAGAGAGGGGTGATCTTCGCGGGGCGGCTCCACGCGGTCGTGGGCCGCTCCTGGCGCACGCCGTCCACGTAGACGGCGTCGACCTGCTCGTCGAAGAAGCAGATCATGTTCTCGATCTTCGGGCACTCCGGCACGGGGAAGCGGTAGCTCCAGGCGATGTCGTGGATGAGCTGCCCGCCGGAACGCACCGAGTAGTAGGAGGCCTTCCCCTTGTAGGGGCACTGCGAGGTGGTGGAGGAGTGCACCAGCTTGTCCAGGTGCACGTCCTGCTTGGGCAGGTACCACCGGGGCGGAAGGTTGGTCTCCAGCAGCAGGCACGGCCTGGAGCTCTCGGCGACGGTGCCGCCGAGCACCTCCACTCGCACGTGCCTGGAGCTGTGCAGCACGTCCACGCGGTGATAGGGGTCGCGCGGGTGGACGTAGACCTCCTCGTCCTCCTCGAACCAGGCCTCCATGGTCTTCCAATAAAAGGCGATAAATCCGGGCAGATCGGGGCTGGACCACGCGGCGCCCCTGGCATCCTTCCCACCGACCGAGAGGTCGAGCAGCGCCTTGCCCTCGCTCGCCGTACGCCCGGAGTCCGCCAGAAGATCCATCCGTACGTCGGAAACGGGGAAGTAGTAGACGGGCATGTGCCTGGCCCGCATCACCAGCAGCGCCTCGACCGAGTCGGCCACGGCCACCCCGTTGAAGTAGGCGCGGATCCGCCGCCTGGCCGGCTCGCGGCGGAGGTCGCCCGCGACCTGGTCGATCACGCGGTCTTCCAGCGGCACGTCGAACAGTTCTGGCACGGTCATCCCTCCGGCTTCGCCTGGATCTCGATCTCCACCTCGACCTGCGAGCCGATGAGCACCCCGCCGGTCTCCAGCGTCCTGTTGTAGGTCAGCCCGAAGTCCTCGCGGTTCAGCGTGGCCGTCGCGGAGAAGACCGCCTTGTGGTTGCCCCAGTTGTCGGTGGCCGCGCCCTGGAACACCATGTCCAGCGCGACCGGCCGCGTCACCCCGGCGACCGTCAACGTGCCCTCCACCCGGTCCTCACGTACGGCGGTGCCGACGTAACGCAGCACCGGGTGCCGGTCGGCGTCGAGGAAGTCGGGCCCGCACAGGTCCTTGTCCCGCACCTCCATCCCGGTGTCGACGCTCGCCGCCTCGATCTCCACCTCGACGGTCGTGCCCTCGAAGGAGCCGGAGAACCGGCGGAAGTTCCCGCGCACCCGGGAGATCATCAGATGGCGTACGGAGAACCCGATCGAGCTGTTGCCGCCCTCGAACACCCAGCGGCCCTCCAGCGGGTTCACTTCTGGCTCTCCTTGTAGAACGCGGTGATGCCCGCCTCGCGGGTGTCCGCCGTCATCTGCTGCCACATCGGGAAGTCGTCGCGCACCACGAAGTGCTCGGCCACCTTGAAGTCGCGGAACCGCAGGATGTGCACGTGCGGCTGGCTGACGAACCGCCCCTCGGCAGGGAGGCCGAACAGCGTGCCCCCGGTGTGCTGGGCGGTGAACATGCCCTTGAGCATCACCAGGTCGCCGTCCGCGACGGCCAGTTCGATCTCGAACTTCGCGTCGGTGAACAGCAGCTGGAACGAGCGCCGCACCAGCTTGGCGTTCTCGAACCCGCGGTCCTCGCCGGGCGCCGAGGCGTGGTTCCAGTAGTCCTCGGTGTAGTACTGGCGGAAGTGCTCGGCGAACTCCTCGCTGTCCGGGTCCTCCCGCTTGCCGATGTCACGCCCCCAGATCTCCAAGGCGATCTCCTTGTTGCGCAGGGCGACCTCGTCGTTCATTGGTTCTCCTCGTGAGTAGGATCCGCACGCCGTACCCGAAGACGAGCACGAACACGGTGAAGATGACCGCCATGGCCGCCCCCTGGTCGGGGGCGTAGAGCTGGGCGGCCTGGGGGTTGATGCGGCTGTAGAGGTACCAGGACAGCGGCCTGGACTCGGGGGTGGCGAGGAACGCCGCGATGGTGAACTCGTTGGCCCCGAGGATCACCATCTGGATCCACGCGGCCGCCGCGGTCGGCAGCAGCAGCGGCAGCACCACGCGGCGGAAGACGGAAAGCGGGCTGGCCCCGCTGGCCTTGGCCGCGTCCTCCAGCTCGGGGTTGATCTGCAGGATCGAGCTGTGCGCGATGCGGTACGCCACGGCCACCCGGTAGGAGTAGGCCAGCATCAGCACCCACACCGTCCCGACCAGCGGGATCCACCGGTTGACCGAGGAGTACAGCAGGAACGCGGCGAACCCGGCCATCGTCGCGGGCACCGCCAGCGACGACGACGTCAGCGTGTCGACGAACCGCACGGTCCAGCCCTTGCCGCGCGCCGTGTAGTAGGCGGCGACCATGGCCAGCGCCACCGCCAGCGTCGCGCTGCCGACCGAGATGACGCCCGTCCTGCCGAGCGACGCCCAGAACTCCGGATCGGCCGCCGCGGCGGCGAACGCGCCGAGCCCCGCGTGCTTGACGAGGTTGTCCCAGCTGATCGGCAACGCGTACGGCATGATCGACGACCAGAACAACGCCACCAGCGGCAGCACGGCCGTCAGGATCAGGTAGAGCCAGACGAGCACGGTGACCGGCGCCTTGGCGCGGCCCAGCGGCAGCCGTACGGGACGGAAGTCCTTACCCGTCACCGACGCCCGCTGCGCCGCGTCGCGCGTGGCCCACAGGTAGATCCGGAAGATCACCGCGACCAGCACGAGGAAGTTCACCGCGTAGGCGGCGGCCAGGCCGTACCTGGGCAGCTCGCCGGGCGTCGGCGTGATCAGGGACCACAACTTCAGCGAGAAGATGTTGCGCCCCTCCTGCTGGCCGAACAGCACCGGGATCTCCAGGTTGCCCAGCGTCAGCATCGACAGCATGGCGACCACGCCGAGCGTGCCCGGCCACAGCATCGGGAAGGTGACCCGGCGGAAGGCCTGCCACGCCGACGCGCCGCTGGCCCTGGCCGCCTCCTCGTGCGAGCTGCCCATGTTCTGGATGATCGGCATGAGCAGCATGAACGGGAACGTGACGTAGGCCAGCCCCTGCACGATCGTCATCGTGGTGAAGTCGAACGGATCCACCCGCAGCAGCCCCGACTCCGGCGCGAGCATGAGGAAGTAGCTCTGCGCCCGCACGATCGGCGGGATCACGAACGGGACGATCACCAGCACCGTGATGAGGTTCCGTCCAGGCAGGTCGGTACGGACCACCAGCCACGCCAGCGCCCACCCCAGCCCGGTGGAGATCAGCACGGACCCGCCGACGAACAGCACCGTGTCGCGGACCGTGGCCAGCAGGTCGGGGGCCAGCGTGCCGTACAGGGTGACGAAGTTCGCCACCCCCCACTGCGCGCTCGGCACGCCGAACGGCAGGTAGGGGCCGCGCAACGCGCTGACCACCTGCAGGACCAGCGGGATGATGAGGAGGTAGCCGATCGCCGCGACCGAGATCGCGGTGATCAGCTTCAACCCCCTGCCTGTCCGCCTCACTTGGCCTCGATGGCTGCCTGCGCGGCCTTGATGAGGTCGTTGTACTGGTCGCGGTTGGCCTGCGTCTCGAACAGCGCCCAGCCCTTGCCGATCGCGTCGAAGAACGCCGACTGGTTGCGCTTGATGAGCGGGTTGGCCTGGTCGAACACCGTGCTCGGCAGTCCGGGGAACGGCGTCTGCTCCGTGGTGAACCGCTTGTCGGTCATGCGGAGCTTGAGCCAGTCTGGGTCGTAGGCGTTCCACAGCGCGAACAGCTGCGCGGCGGGCTTGTTCTTGCCGTCCACGTTGACGCCGGAGAACTGCAGGTACATGTTCTCCGTCTGGACCGGGCTGACGGCCAGATCGGGGTTGGCGTCGTAGAGCGGGCCGCCGAACACCGCGGGCTTGTCGCCGCCGGACAGCAGCGACAGCGGGTTGTCGGTCAGCGTCAGCGGCAGGTCCTTGATGAGCTTGACCATCTTGTCCTTGCCGTACTTCATGCCGTAGCCGGTGAAGACCTGCGAGTCATAGCTGGCCATCGCCAGCTTGCCCTTCCACTCCGGCGACAGGAACGCCTCCCAGGTGTCGGGGACGCTCTTGACCTTCGTGGTGTTGTACTTCACCAGCGGCCCGTTGACGCTGTCGGGCAGTAACTCCGGTGCGCCGACGGTCAGCCACTCCTTGGGCACGCCGAACTTGGTCCAGTCGACCTTCTCCCAGAAGCCCTGGTCGTACATCGCGGTGATGCTGGTGATCGAGCCGGACACCAGGTCGGTGTTGCGCTCGCCGGTCGCCTTGGCCGAGATGATCGCGCTCGACAGGTTGTACGTCAGGCCGCGCGTCTTGACCGTCAGGCCGGGGAAGCGGGTGGTGAACGCCTTGATCGTGTCGGGGCTGAGCTCGTACCAGTCCCAGACGACCAGGCGGCCGCCGTCGGTCTTCTTGGCCTCCTCGTAGAGGGCGTTGAGGTTGGCGTTGAGCGTCGGCCAGTAGTCGGTGTAGAAGTTCTCGCACCGGGTGACCGGGCCGAGCTGGGTGGCCTTGCACGTCGTCGCGGCCGCCTGGGTCTTGGCCGGGCCCGCCACCGTGCTCGTGGTGCCGGTGGAGCCGCATGCGGCCGTCATGAGCCCTGCGGCGGTGAGAACGGCGATCGTCCTGCGCATCGGACCCTCCTTTGTATTCTGAATCCAATCGATCCTTACGGGCCCCCGAAGGCCTTGCGGTTTCTGGGGTCAGAGCAGTACGGCGCAGCGCTCCGCGATGGGCTCGACGAACACCGCGTCGCCCTCGCGCACCCCGTCGGCCGGGTGGCAGCGCACCGTCACACGCTGGGCGCAGCCGTCCAGCCTGACCCGGCAGTCGAGCGTCTCGCCGAGGAAGTCGACGCGCTCGACCGTGCCCTTCAGCCCCTTCGAGGCGTTGATCAGGACGTTCTCCGGGCGGAAGCAGGCGGTGACCCGGTCGCCCTTCTTCAGCCCGTCGCAGGTCGCGCGGATGGAACCGGCCGGGGTGCGCAGCGTGCCGTCGCCGTCCACCTCGGCGTCCACCAGGTTCGCCGTGCCGACGAAGTCGGCGACGAAGCGGGTGGCCGGGCGCTCGTAGATCTCCCTGGGCGTGCCGCGCTGCACGATCCTGCCCTGGTCCATGACCGCCACGCGGGTCGACAGCGACAGCGCCTCGGCCTGGTCGTGGGTGACGAACAGGGTGCTGACCCCCAGCTTGCGCTGCAGGTCCCTGATCTCGGCGCGCATCTGGCCGCGCAGCTTGGCGTCCAGGTTCGACAGCGGCTCGTCGAGCAGCAGCAGTTTGGGGCGCCTGATCAGCGCCCTGGCCAGGGCCAGGCGCTGCTGCTGGCCGCCGGACAGCTGGGTGGCTGAACGGCCGGCCAGGTCGGCCAGCCGCACGACGGCCAGGGCCTCCTCCACCAGGTTCTGCACCTCTGACCTGCTCCTGCGCCTGCCGTCCACCCGCAGGGGGAAGGCGGCGTTCTCGAAGACGGTCATGTGCGGCCAGATCGCGTAGCTCTGGAACACCATCCCGATGTCCCTGCGCTCGGTCGGTACGGCTCCGCCTCGGCCGTAGACCTCGGTTCCCGCCAGCTCGATGCGGCCCTCGTCAGGACGTTCCAGCCCGGCCACGCAGCGCAGCGTCGTCGTCTTGCCGCATCCGCTCGGGCCGAGCAGCGAGAGGAACTCGCCCTCGCCGATCTCGACGCTCACCCCGTCCACGGCCCGGTGCGCGCGCCGGTCCACACCGTAGTCCTTGACGAGGTCGATCACCGTAAGGGCCGCTGCGGTCACGTGCACACTCCTCGATTGGATACAAAACGGAGTGTCTTCCGTCACACAGTCGAGGTCAAGCCGTCGCGGTGCCGCACAGTGGAACTCGGTCAGTTCGTGGGGACGGCGCCGCGGATGCAGGCGGGCTCGGACCAGGCGACGGTGGAGGCTTCCGAGATCTGCAGGGCGACGCCTATGACGAAGCAGTAGCCGAGGTCGGGGTTGAGCGCGAGCACTCTGGTGCCTGTGGTGCCTGCTTTGAGCGCGGTGATGCGCTGGGCGTTCTCCTCGAACGGCTCGCGCTGGAGGACGACGGGGTAGCGGGTGGCTGCCGGGGGGAGGGACCACTTGAGGGTCACGGTCGCGCCGTTGTCGGCGACGACCCTGACCTTGCGTGGGGTGAGCGCCTTGACGGCGGCCGGGTCGATGGGCTGGGCGGTCTGGTGCTCCTTGACGGCGGGTTCACCGCTCTTCTGGCTCACGACGACGGCCGGGTCCTGCGTCCTGGACAGATAGACGGCTGTCCCCGTGCCCAGCACGACGAGGAGGCCGACCGCCAGCCCGACGACCAGCTTCACCCGCGAGTTCCCCCGCTTCGCCGACCCCGCCGCCGCCCTCCCCAACCCCGTCGCCCGGGGTACGGCAGGCGGCACGGGGTAGGTGGGCCGCGCCTCAGCTTCTGACCGCTGCACAGCCAGAGGCTCCACACGCGGGTCCACACGCGGCGGCTCCACGCGCCGGGCTTCGACATGCGGCGGCGCCACACGCGGGGGCTCCACGCGCGGGGGAGGCGCTGCCGCCGGTGGCGACATGCCGAACCCCTGGGGCGGGCCCACACCCAAAGGCCCACCTCCAAGAGGCCCACCTCCAAGAGGCCCGCCCCCAGGGGGCCCAGCACTCGGGGGCCCGCCGCTCAAGGGGCCTGAGCTCGCAACGCCCGGTGATGTGGGCGGTGCGTAGGGGGAGGCCGCGGCGGCGTGCTGGCCCGTGGTCGTGACGGAAGGAGGCGGGGTGGTCGGGGTTGGGGGAGCGGCGGGGGGCGGGACGTCGGAGCGGGGGACGGTGGCGGACCCCGGCAGCGGGTCGGCGCCGATGAGGTCCGTCACCGGCAGCCCGTGCTCCCTCTGGACCTCCTGCAACGCGCGCGCGAACGACCGGGCCGTGCCGTACCGCTCGTGCGCCTGCTTCGACATCGCGCGCATGATCACCGCCTCCGCCGAAGCGGGCACGTCCGACCGCCCGATCGGTGGCGGCGAGTTGCTCAGCACCCGGAACATCAGCGGCGCGATCGACGGATCCGTCGGGCTGTGAAAAGCGGGCTGCCCCGCCAGCAGGTGGTAAAGCGTCGACCCCAGCGAGTAGATGTCCGTGGAGACGCTGTGCGGCTGCCCGCTCAACACCTCGGGCGCCGCATGCAGGGGAGTGAACGCCGCAGCGGCAGCCGACACCTCAGAAGAATCCACCACCCGCGCGACCCCGAAGTCCGCGATGGCCGGCTCGCCGTACCGGGAGATGAGGATGTTCTGCGGCTTGATGTCCCCGTGCAGCACCCCCGCCTCGTGCACGGCCGCGAGAGCTCCTGCCAGCTTCACCCCGGCGCGCAGCACGTCGGCCAGCGGCAGCGGTCCCTCGTTGCGCACCCGGTCGCGCAGGGATCCGTTCTCGAAGAACTCCATCGCGATGTACGGCTTGCCGCTGCGGGTGGTGCCGGTGTCGAAGACCGTCACCACGTTCGGGTGCGCGGTGAGCCGCCCGGTGAGCTGCAACTCCCGCTGGAACCTGCGCAGCGTGCGCTGGTCGACCCGGTCCACCGACAGCACCTTGAGCGCGACCACCCGGTCGAGGCGCTCCTGGAAGGCGCGGTAGACGATGGCGAAACCGCCCTGCCCGGCCTGATCGAGCACCCGATAGCCGGGGGCGTCCTCGACTGGCTGCACAGCTATCCCCCCTGTCCCCGACAGGGAGTTTAGTGTGGAATTTCGGGCGCAAGTGGGCATAGGTGCATTTGTGACCTGTCGGGGGGCAGGCCGTTATCGGGGGGATGACGCGATGCTGAAGACGTTCGCCGTGGGGCTGGCCGCTGCCGGGATCCTGCTGGCAGGGTGCAGCGACAGCCAGAAGCAGAACGCCGAGAGCAAGGCCAGCCAGGCGGCCAGCGCGCTGCCGTCCGTCCTCGACAGCGCGGGGGCCAAGGCCTCCGACCTCAAGTCGAAGGGCGCCGACGCCATGGCCTCCGCCTCCGGCATGGCGTCGGAGGCGAAGGACCAGGCCTCGTCCATGGCCTCCGACGCCAAGGACAAGGCGTCGCAGGCGGCAGGGCAGGTCGGCGACGCCGTGGAGAACCTCAAGATCCAGCTGACGGACAATGTGGACCAGGCCAAGGCCGAGCTGCAGCGGCTCAAGGACGCCGGGGTCTACAACACCGACGCGGTGAAGTACTCAGACGACCCGGTGACCGCGCTCAAGCAGCTCAAGGACCGCCTCGACCAGGGGCTGGTCGACCTCCAGGGCCAGCTGACCGAGAAGGGCAAGCAGGTCCTCGGCGGCAACTAGAACGGCGACATGAGGACGGCGCCGCCCGCGACGGCGGCGCCGGCCACCAGCAGGAAGAACACCACGTAGAAGCCGCCCGGCAGGAACGTCAGCCGGGCGAGCTGGTCGGCGTCGGAGTCCGACGCCTGGCGCCTGCGCCGCTTGCGCTGCAGCTCGATGATCGGCCGCACCCCGCCGAACAGCAGGAACCACACCGCCACCTGCGCGGCGACCTGCTGGACCTGGTCCGGGGCGTAGATCGACAGGGCCAGGACGGCGCCGCCGGTCACCAGCAGGATCAGCGCGCCGTACAGGTTGCGGATGAGCAGCAGCATGCAGACCAGGAACAGCAGCACCGACCAGATGAGCAGCGTGACCCGGCCCTCTGCGGTCAGCCACGCGGCGCCGAGGCCGAGCAGGGACGGCGCGACGTAACCGGCCATGGCCGTCAGGACCATGCCGGGACCGTTCGGCCTGCCCCTGGTCAGGGTCACGCCCGAGGTGTCGGAGTGGAGCCTGATGCCCTGCAGCTTGCGCCGGGTGAGCAGCGCGGCCACCGCGTGCCCGCCCTCGTGCGCGATGGTGATCAGCCCTCGGGTGAGCTGCCAGGTGGTGGTGTAGGCGACGATCAGGAACGCGGCGAAAGCCGACACTCCGACGACCCACGGTTCGGGAGTGGGTTGCGCCGCGAACAGGTGGGTCAGCAACTTGCTCATTGCCCAAGACCCTATCCAGGTATGGTCTCGGTTGTGCCTGTAGAACATGATTCTGATGTCCGGGATTGGTGGCAGGGCCTGGGGTTGCCGGGCTTGATCGACCTCCATGTCCACTTCCTGCCGGAACGGATGGAGCGCCGGGTCTGGCACCACTTCAACCACGGCGGCCCGCTCATGGGCAACGGCTGGAAGATCGAGTACGAGTGGCCGGTCGAGCAGCGGGTGGCCAGGCTGCGCGAGATGGGCCTGCGCGCGTTCCCGGCGCTCTCCTACGCGCACAAACCCGGCATGGCCGAGGACCTCAACGCGTGGGCGGCCGACTTCGCGAGCCGTACCCCGGAGTGCCTGAGGTCGGGCACTTTCTACCCCGAGACAGGCGTTGAGGCATACGTCCGGCGGGCCATCGAGGACGGCACGCGGATCTTCAAGATCCACCTCCAGGTAGGCGGGTTCGATCCCAGGCTGCCCGAACTCGACCCCGTCTGGGGGATGCTCGCCGACGCCGGGCTGCCCGTCGTCGTGCACGCCAGCTCGGTGCCCGTGCCCGGCGGCTGCGTCGGGCCCGAGCCCATCGGCGAGGTGCTGCGCAGGCATCCCGCGCTGCGGCTGGTGATCGCGCATCTGGGCATGCCCGAGTACGACCCCTTCTTCGACCTGGCTCTGGCGTACGAGCGGGTGGCCCTGGACACCACGATGACCTTCACCGACTTCAGCGAGCTGGGCATGCCGTTCCCCGCCCGGCTGAAACCCGCGCTGCATGATCTCGGTCTGGCGGGGAAGGTGGTGCTCGGCAGTGACTTCCCGACCATCCCCCATCCCTATGCGCACCAGTTGCACGCACTTGACCGGCTTGAGCTCGGAGACGCCTGGTTGAGGGCCGTATGCTGGGACAACGGCGCAGCCATGGTCTGATAGGACAGTGAACGATCGGCACGTGGCGCTCATCCACGCCTTCTACGAAGCTCTCGGCAGTGGCGACCTCGACGCCATCGCCCGCTGCTACCACCCCGAAGTCAGTTTCGGCGACCCGATCTTCCAGGAGGTCGAGGGGCGGGACAGGGTGATGGCGATGTGGCGCCTGCAGCTGGGCAGAAGGAGCGACCTGCTGGCCGACTTCCGCGACGTGACCGCCGACGACTTCACCGGCTCGGCCCACTGGACCTGCCGCTACACCTTCACCGGCACGGGCAGGGAGGTCGTCAACGAGATCGACGCGCTGTTCAGGTTCGAGGACGACCTGATCGTCCGCCACCACGACGAGTACGACTTCCGCCACTGGTCGAAGATGGCGCTCGGCAAGCCGGCCGGTGTGGTGCTCGGATGGACCCCCATGTTCCGCAAGTCCATTCGCGATGGGGCGCGCAAGGCCCTGGACGAGGTCGAACAGACATGGCCAGGATGAGAATCCTGCGCGGGGCCGCGCCGGAGCTTTCGATGGATCCCAGGGCTGCCGAGGAGCAGCCGTACCGTCCGACGGTGATCGACAACGCGATCTACGTGGACGGCCAGCGCGTGGACAACCCGGGCTCGCTGGCCGACGCGTTCGAGCGGCTCAAGGAGCAGCCGGGCGCGATGGCGTGGATCGGGCTCTACCGGCCCAAGGAGTGGGAGCTGGTCAAGCTCGCCGAGGAGTTCGAGCTGCACGAGCTGGCTCTCGAGGACGCCATCGTCGGCTCGCAGCGCCCGAAGGCGGACCGCTACGGCGCCACCCTGTTCGTCGTGCTGCGCGCGGCGCGCTACCTCGACGACGAGGAGGAGGTGGCCTTCGGCGAGCTGCACGTGTTCGTCGGGCCCAACTTCGTGATCACCGTACGGCACGCGGAGGCTCCCGACCTGCAGGCCGTACGCAAGCGTATGGAGTCTGACCCCGACCTGCTCAGGCAGGGTCCGCAGGCCGTCCTCTACGCCATCCTCGACGCCGTGGTCGACGGCTACGCGCCGGTGATCGCCGGGCTGCAGAAGGACATCGAGGAGATCGAGGCGCAGGTCTTCAGCGGCGACCCCTCGGTGTCGCGGCGCGTCTACGAGCTGTCCGGCGAGGTGATCGAGTTCCAGCGGGCGACCAAGCCGCTGGTGCCGATGATCGACGGCTTCATCGCCGGGGCCGCGAAGTACGGGCTCAACCCCGAGTTGCAGAGCTACCTGCGCGACGTCGCCGACCACGCGATCACCGTGGCCGAGCGCATCGCGTCGTTCAGGCAGATGTTGCAGGACATCCTGCTGGTCAACTCCACCATGGTCACGCAGGCGCTCACCCAGGCCAGCATCACCCAGGGCGAGGAGGTCAAGAAGATCTCCGCCTGGGCGGCCATCCTCTTCGCCCCGACCCTGGTCGGCACGATCTACGGGATGAACTTCGACTTCATGCCCGAGACGCACTGGGTGTTCGGCTACCCGTTCGCCGTCGTGCTGATGGCCGGGGTCTGCCTGATCCTCTACTTCGTCTTCAAGCGCCGCGACTGGTTGTAGCCCGCCAGTCCTCCACGACCTGGACGATCGCCTTGCTGATCTGCCCGAGGAACTCGCTCGCGTCGAGCAGCCTGGCGCCCGCCGGGGTGTCCGGGCCGAGGATCCGCGCGCCCTGGAGGGTGGCGGCCGACACCGTCTCGTTGGCCCGCGCGCTGGCGATCATCGACTGGTACCACATGTCCCCGTCGATCACGTAGCGCTCGCGGCCGCGCCTGCTCGCCCGCTCCCGCCTGACCAGGCCCCGCTCCTCCAGGTAGGCGACGGCCTTGGAGATGGAGGCCGGGCTCACTCCCAGCCGCCCGGCCAGTTCCCCGGCCGTCATGCTGCCGCTGTCGGTGATGTAGATGCTGGTCAGCACCCTGGACACCATGCGCGGCAGGCCGGTGGCGACGAGCACGTTGGTGATCGACTCCTCGAAGGCGCGCACGGCGGCCCCGTCGCGCCCATATCCGGAGTCGTCTCCGGCCGTCGACGCCTGGGCCGCGGCGGGCTTGCCGCGCCGCGCCCGCCCCTCGGTCGCCTTGTGCGCCGCGTCGGCGAGGTAGCCGTCCGGGCCGCCGTTGCGCGAGACCTCCCGGCTGACCGTCGACGTCGGCCGCCCGAGGTCCCTGGCGATCTCCGAGTAGCCGAGGCCACCCGCCAGCCCGGCCGCGATCTGCTCGCGCTCCTCGTGCGTCAGCCTGCCACCCGGCATCGGGACCTCCCTCGTTTGCGTTCGTCCACAGTCTATTGCAACGGGGGTCTTGCATTCACCGTCACAATCATTGCAATCACGCATCTTTTCTGTTGACATAACCATAAACGCAACGTAGCTTTTGCCGTACAGAAACACGTACTATCGCGAAAGGGCGGGACATGTACGCGATCAGGGCCACGGGCCTGCGTAAGTCCTACGGCGACAAGCTGGTGCTCGACGGCATCGACCTGGAGGTCGCCCAGGGGACGATCTTCTCCCTGCTCGGTCCCAACGGCGCGGGCAAGACCACCGCGGTCCAGATCCTGTCCACGCTCATCGCGGCGGACGGCGGCCGCATCGAGGTGGCCGGGCACGACGTGGTCAAGGAGGCGGACGCCGTACGCGCCGCCATCGGCGTCACCGGCCAGTTCGCCGCCGTCGACGGCCTGCTCACCGGCGAGGAGAACCTGCTCCTCATGGCCGACCTGCACCACCTGCCCCGGCCGGAGGGCAGGCGGCGTACGGCGGAGCTGCTCGACCGGTTCGACCTCGTCGAGGCGGCGGGGAAGCCCGCCTCGACCTACTCGGGCGGGATGCGGCGGCGGCTCGACATCGCCATGACGCTGGTCGGGCGGCCGCGCGTCATCTTCCTCGACGAGCCGACCACCGGGCTCGATCCGCGCAGCCGCCACACCATGTGGCAGATCATCAGGCGGCAGGTCGCCGACGGCGTCACGATCCTGCTGACCACCCAATACCTGGAGGAGGCCGACCAGCTCGCCGACCGCCTCGCCGTACTCCACGAGAGCAGGATCGTCGCCCAGGGCACCCCGGAGGAGCTCAAGCGGCTGGTCCCCGGCGGCCACATCAGGCTGCGCTTCAGCGACCCCGGCCGGCTCGACGCGGCGGCCGGGCTCTTCGGGCAGTCGCAGCGCGACGACGACGGCCTCGTGCTGCAGGTGCCCAGTGACGGCAGCTCCAGCTCGCTGCGGGCGCTGCTCGACCGGCTCGACGGGTCCGCCCTGGAGGCGGATGAGATGTCCGTGCACACCCCCGACCTCGACGATGTCTTCTTCGCCCTGACCGGCAAGGACGGTGCCCGATGACCGACTCCATGATCATGCTGCGCCGCAACCTCCGCCACGCGCAGCGGTACCCCGGTATGACGATCTCGGGGATCGCGATGCCGATCCTCATGCTGCTGCTCTTCGTGTTCGTCTTCGGCGGCGCGCTGGGCGGCGGGCTCGGTGCGGAGGACTACATCGACTACGTGACGCCCGGGATCATCCTCATGGCGGCGACGTCGGGCTCCATGGCGACGGCCGTGGGGGTGTGCGTCGACATGACCGAGGGCATCATCAACCGGTTCCGCACGATGGCGATCACCCGGTCGTCGGTGCTGACCGGGCACGTCATCGGTGGCGTGATCCAGACGATGGTGAGCGTCTTACTCGTGATCGGCGTGGCGGTGCTGTGCGGGTTCCGTCCTGCCGCCGGGGTCGCCGGGTGGGCGGGGGCGCTCGGGCTGCTGGCGCTGCTGACGTTCGCGCTCACGTGGGTGGCGGCGGCGTTCGGGCTGGTGTGCAAGACGCCGGAGTCGGCGAGCAACGCGGCGCTGCCGCTGCAGTTCCTGCCTTTCCTCGGCAGCGCGATCGTGACGCCGGAGTCGATGCCGGCGGGGATCCGCTGGTTCGCCGAGTACCAGCCGTTCACCCCGATCATCGAGACGCTGCGCGGCCTGCTCATGGGCACCCCGGTGGGCACGACCGGCCTGGTGGCGGTGGGGTGGTGCCTCGCCCTGGCCCTCGGCGGCTACCTCTGGGCCAGGACGAGATTCAACCGCTAGACGTCACGACCCCCAGGCCTCGAGCTCGTAGATACGGGCTGCGGGGTCTGTGGTCTGGGTGGGTTTGGTGATGTTCAGCCGCACGTACCGGGCGGTGACGGTGGCCGGGTGGGTGGTGGTTCCTGCGGTGTTGCCGGTGACCGTCACCGGGGTGGTCCAGGGGTCGCTGGTCGAGGAGCGCACCTGGATGGTGAAGTCCCGGGTGTTCCACGACGACGTCTCACCGCCCGCCTGCGCGTGCTTCACCACGAACCGGGTGAGCGAGCGCGCCGACCCGAGATCCACCTCCAGCCACTTGGCCGACGTCAGCGTGCACCACTTGTCCGTCGTGCTGCCGTTGACCGCCTTGGGCGCGGTCTCGTTGCCGTTGCACGAGCCCGACGCCGTAGCGGCCTTCCCAAGGGCCAGGTTGCTCTCCGAAGGGCCGCCCGACCACGACACCGTGGTGGTGGCGGCGGGGGAGCGGCCGTACTCGGCCGACACCGCCTCCACCTCCAGCGTCGTGCTCGCCTCCGTGCCCACCCGGTCGAGCTGCTGCACGAACCAGGCGTCGTTCGGCGTCGCTCCCAGGAAGGTGCGGCTGCCGTCCGGGTTGCGCCGGTAGACCTCGTAGTGATGGGCGGGCCCACCGGCCGTCCAGGTCAGCCGCAGGGACTTCTGGGTGGCCGACACGTCCGTGACGCCGGCGACGGTGACGCCCGAGGCCGCGGCAGGGACGTCCACGCTCCCGTCGTAGACCGCGAGCTGCCCGATCCTGGTGTCCAGCGCCCCGGCCGGAGCCTGCAGCCCGATCTGCGCGATCGTCTTGCCCGCGTACGCCGAGAGGTCGACCGTCTTGCGCTCCCACCCGCTGCCGGACGCGGCGCCGAGATCCAGGGAGACGAAGGTCGAAGGAGCGTCCGTGAACGACACCGCAGCCTTCAGCCCGGCAGGAGGCGTCTTCACCACGACGGCCAGCTTGGTGTCCGACGCCACGGGCAACTGCGTCTGGTAGAGGCGCACCGTGTTCACCGCAGACGGCGACCCGGACAGCCGCAACGACGACCCGCCGTCATAGGCGTCGGCGAAGTCGATCGACGGGGTCAGCTTCGTGCCGGTCGAGGAGACCAGCCACCGGTAGGTGGGCGGCACGTCCTGCAGCGACAGGTTGTTCCACCCGCCCGTGCGCACCCGCGCGCCGCCGCTGTTGTAGAAGTCGCCCTGCCCGGTGTTGAACGACGTCAGGAACGGCTTCGCGGTGATCGGCGTGGACTCTGCCACGTAGTTCGCCAGGCCCTTCCACGACGACGAGGTGGTCGTGTTGGACGGGTCGCCGTTGGCGCCCACCCAGTAACGCGAGTCCTTGGCGTAGAAGTCGGCGCGGCTGGTCGACGACTTCCACGTCCACTCGGGCCGGTAGATGCCGAGCGAGGTGACGTGCGGCTGGCCGTTCGGGAAGAGGCCGTTCCACGAGACGCTGCTGTCGTAGCCGTTGGCCTCGGTGTCGATGCCGGTGTACAGGTCGTACTCGCTGCGCCCCATCGACCTGGCCAGCGTCCGCGAGGAGGCCAGGCCGGAGGCCGACCAGCCGAAGTTGAGGAACATCGAGTTCGAGTCGGTGAGGAAGGCGTCGTTGGCCGAGGTCAGCGCGTTCTGCCAGGAGATCGAGCCGGACTCGGTCATGGCGTCGTACCACATCAGCTCGACGCCCTTGGTCCTGCCGTACGCCATCATCTGCCGCATCGAGGTGGCCAGCGCGGTGTCGCCCCCGGCGGTCTCCTGGTTGATGAACCAGCCTTCGAAGCCGTAGTACTTGGCCACCTCGGCCAGCTTGTCGATCACCGGCTGCTTCACGAAGTCGCGCACCCACTGGATCTGCCCGCCGTACGCCGTGGGCGGGAAGAACACGGTGCCGTACACCTTGACGCCGTTGCGGTGGGCGGCGTCGATCACGGTGGAGTTGGGGGCCAGGATCAGCCCCTCGCCCGCCGACCCGCCCCAGAAGACGAGCGTGTCGATGTACTGCCAGTAGCCGAAGGCGTAGTAGTTCGGGTCGAGCGAGCCCTGCGACGGGTTGGCCGACGTCGGGCCGAACGAGACGAGCGAGGCGATGCGCCCCTCACCGGCCCGTGCGTTGGCGTTGGCCTTCAGCGCGGGGTCGGACCTGCGGGGCTGCAGCGGCACCTTCGAGCGGTTGAACCGCGCGTCGGGGTCGGTGCTCGGGCTCCAGTTCAGGATGGTGCTGGGGTACCAGTAGGAGGCGTAGGGCTGGGTGCCGCTGTCGGCGTGTGCGACCTGTCCAGGGGTGAGGAAGGCCACTGCCAACAGCAGGGGTAAGAGGGCACGTTTCATGCATTTCTCCTAGCGAACGGTGTGGATCCCCCGAGCCTTGAGATACTCCGGGTCGCCCGACCTGGAGGCGGTGACGATCGCGACGGGCCCTGCGGCGCGCAGCCGTGCCCACTCGCGGTGGAACGCGCTCCCCGGCGCCACCTCGGCCCGCCGTTCGGGCTGGCGCAGCAGGTCGACGTCGCAGGTCAGCGCGGGTCTTGACGCAGGCGGGGTACGGCGGGCGCCCACGTGGGCGGCTAGCTCCTTGGCGGCGGGCTTGGCCACGTGGTCCACGGTGAACAGCCCCAGGTCGTACTCCCGCTCGGGGAAGTCGGCCAGCGACCGGTCCAGGTCGTGCGAGCACCACCAGGTGACCCCCCACAGCGCCGGGTTCTGCCCGACCGCCTCCAGCAGCCCCCTGGTGAACGGCGCCGCGTCGTCCGCACCGACGTCCGGCCTGGGCGCGCCCACCTCCTGCAGCCACACCTTCCGCGAAGGGTCGGGCGACGTGGCGGCGGCCAGCTCGACCAGGTAGTCGGCGTGCGTGACCGTCGCGCCGCCGAGCGGCCCGTCGATCGCGGACACCCCGTTGAACACCCAGGAGTGCACCAGCGTGAGATCCCCGAGCTCCACGTTGTCGGCCGGGTGGAACGGGTGGTCGGGGGCGTACCAGGTGTCGTCGTAGAGGGAGTGGAGCGCCAGGACGCCCGGCGCCTTCTCCCGCACGACGCCGACCAGCTCCCGCGCCCAATCACGCGAAATTTCGAGAGAAGTCGGATTTGACGGCCACAGGTTGTTGACCTCGTTGCCCAGCGTGATCGCGAAGACGTTCGGCCTGGTGGCCACCGCCTCGCTCAGCGCGGAAACATACGCCGCCAGGCCCTGCCGTACCGCCTCGTCCTCGAACAGGCTGCGCCGATGATGGGTCAGCACCCACGACGGCAGGAAGTCGAAGCTCGACAGGTGCCCCTGCACCAGGTCGACGGCGACGTCCAGGGAGAACTCGGCCGCCACGTCGATGAGCGCCAGCACGTCGTCGATGCCGCGCTGCCTGATCAGCGTCCTGTTGGGCTGGATCCACGGCCAGATCGGAAAAATCCGTACATGGTCGAGGCCCAGCGACGCCAGGTCGGCGAAGTCCCGCCGGGCGTCGTCAGCCGAGAAGTCGAGCCAGCTGTACAGCCAGCCGGACGAGGGCACGTAGTTGGCACCGAACCGCATGCCGGTGACCCTAAACCGCTTTAGTAGTCCTTGCCAAGGCTGTGCTCTCGCGGACCGTCAGCCGCGGCGTCGGCGTCTTGACCGTGCGCGGCTGCTCAGGCTCGGCGATCGTCTCCAGTAACGTGGCCGCGACCTGCTCGCCGAGCGCGAACGTGTCCCGCGACAGCGCCGTGAGCGTCGGGTGCACGATGCGGGCCAGCAACGAGTCGTCGAACGCCACGATGGACAGCTCGCGCGGCACCGCGACGCCCATCTCGTTGGCCACCCCGAGCCCGGCCACCGCCATGACGTCGCTGTCGAACACGATCGCCGTCGGCCGGTCCTTGCGCGACAACAACGCCCTGGTCACGGCCGCGCCCTCGGCGTCGCTGAAGTCGGTGGGCAGCGAGACCAGGTCGCCCAGGCCGAGCCTGCGCGCCGAGTCGCGCAGCGCCCTGATCCGGCGCTGGGTGTGCTGGAAGGCGGGCAATCCCGACACGTGCGCGATCCTCGTGTGCCCGAGCGCGGCCAGGTAGTCGACGATCGACAACATCGCCGCCCGGTCGTCGGCCCACACGCTCGACAGCGACCCGTGCCTGCCGGGCCCGCCCAGCACGACCGACGGGATGCCCAGCTCTTCGAGCACCTCGATGCGCGGATCCCTGACCTGCAGGTCGACCAGGATGAAGCCGTCGACGCGGTGCTCGGAGACCCAGCGGCGGTAGATCTCGATCTCGGTGGCCGTCTCCTCCACGACCAGCATGTGCAGGGCGACGGCCTTCGCCGACAGCCCGGCCTGCAGGCCGGACAGCAGGTGGGCGAAGAACGGCTCCACCCCGATCGTGCGCGCGGGCCTGGCGATGACCATGCCCACGGCCTGCGCCTTCGCCCCCACCAGAGCGCGGGCGGCGCTGTGCGGGCGCCAGTTCATCTCCTCGGCGACCTGCAGGATCAACGCCCTGGTCGCGTCGCTCACACCCGGCCTGCCGTTCAGTGCGAAGGAGACGGCGCCCTTGGACACCCCGGCCCTGCGCGCGATGTCGGCGATCGTGGGTCGCGCCACGTTTCCCCCTTGACACGAGAAGTTTCGTAGGTAGATAGTCCCGACAACTAGAACGGTTTAGCAAGTCCAGGAGACGATCATGCGGAAGTACTGGGCGGCGCTGGCCTTAGCCGCGCTGACGATCACTGGGTGCGGCCTCGGATCCGAGCAGGCCGCGCAGCCGTCTGCGAGCACCTCGGGAGAGGTCAAAGGCAAGGTATCGCTGCAGACGTGGGCGTTGAAGCCCAAGTTCACCGACTACGTGCAGGGCGTCATCGACGGATTCAAGAAGAAGTACCCGGGCGTCGAGGTGGAGTGGCTCGACCAGCCGGGTGACGGCTACTCGGAGAAGGTCCTCAGCCAGGCGGCCAGCGGCACCCTGCCCGACGTGACCAACCTGCCGCCCGACTTCGCGCTGCCGCTGGCCAAGCAGGGCCTGCTGCTGGACGTCGCCAAGGCGGACCCCAAGGTGAACGAGGAGTACGTGCCCGGTGGCCTGGACGCCTACAAGTACGCGGGCGTCGACGGCACCTATGGCTACCCCTGGTACCTGGGCACGGACGTGAACTACTGGAACTCCGAGCTGATGGCCAAGTACGGCCTGGACGCCAAGAAGCCGCCGACCAACCTGGACGAGCTGATCGCGCAGGCCAGGACCGTCAAGGAGAAGTCGGGCGGCAAGATCTACCTGATGAGCCGCAAGCCCGGCCTGAGCGACCTGGCCAACGCCGGTGTGAAGCTGATGTCCGACGACGGCAAGAGCTTCACCTTCAACACCCCCGAGGCCGCGGCCCTGCTCGACAAGTACGCCCAGGCGTTCAAGGACGGGTTGCTGCCCAAGGACATCCTGACCGACACCTTCCAGGGCAACGCCAAGCTGTTCTCCGAGGGCAAGGTCGCCTGGACGACCGGTGGCGGCAACCACATCACCAGCCTGCAGACCGACAACCCCACGCTCGCCCCCAAGGTGGTGCCCTCGCAGTCGATCGGGACCTCGCCGCTGTGGGTGCAGGGCCTGTCGGTGTCGGCCAAGAGCAAGAACCTCCCGGCCGCCCAGGCGCTGGCGCGCTGGGTGACCAGCGCGGAGAACCAGGCCGCCTTCGCCCACCTGGTGGCCATCTTCCCCAGCACCAAGTCCTCGGCCAGTGACCCGTTCTTCAGCAAGAGCGACGGCACCAACGCCGGTGACGCCAAGGTCATCGCCTTCAAGCAGCTCGAAACGGCCAAGATGCTGCAGCCGGTCGAGTTCAACAGCGCGATGGACAAGGTCACCAACCAGCAGTTCGCCCTGGCGATCAGCGGCGGTGCGACCTCCAAGCAGGCCCTCGACGACGCGGTAGCGAAGTGCAACGAACTCTTGACTCAGTGAGAAACCAGCGCTGGTTCACGCCGTGGGTGCTTCTGGCGCCCGCGGCGGTCTGGCTGCTGGTCTTCTCGGTGTGGCCCGCGATCAACACGGTGGTGCTGTCGTTCACCAACGCCAAGCCGTTGGGCGGCGGGCACTTCACCGGGCTCGCGAACTTCTCCCGCGCGCTCGACGACGACCAGCTCGGCAACGCGCTGCTCAACAGCGTGGTCTACATGCTGGTCTGCCTGCCGCTGCTGACGTTCCTGCCGTTGCTGCTGGCCGTCCTCGTGGAGAAGAAGCTGCCCGGCATCACGTTCTTCCGCACCGCGTTCTACACGCCGGTGATCGCCTCCGCGGTGGTGGTGGCGATCATCTGGGGGTGGATGCTGAACGACCAGGGCGCGATCAACGGGCTGGCGCAGCAGCTCGGCTTCCTGAAGGAGCCGCTGCCGTTCCTGACCGACCGGTGGCTGCTGCTGTTCAGCGCGATCAGCCTGACGGTGTGGAAGGGCATGGGCTACTACATGATCGTCTACCTGTCCGCGCTCGGGAACGTGCGGCGCGACCTGCACGAGGCGGCGTCCGTCGACGGCGCTGGGGCGGTGCGCAGGTTCTTCGCGATCACCGTGCCCGGCGTGCGCAACACGATGATGCTGGTGTCGGTGCTGATCTCGGTGTCCGCGCTGCGGGTCTTCTCCGAGCTGTACGTGCTGTCCAACGGCACCGGCGGGCCCGGCGGGCGGGACATGTCGATGGTCATGCTGATCCAGCTCTACAGCCGCGGCTTCACCGGCCACCTGGGCTACGCCTCGGCGCTGAGCCTGATCCTGCTGGTCATCACGATCGGCCCGATGCTGCTGCTCACCCGGCTCAGCAGGAAGGAGTCCTGATGACCTCGCGCGAGAAGGCCCTGCGCTACGCGCTGCTCGTGCTGGTGCTGCTGATCACCGTCGGGCCGTTCCTGTGGCAGCTCTCCACGTCGCTGAAGAGCGTGAACGAGGACATCTTCACCGCCACGCCGCAACTGCTGCCGCAGGAGCCGACGCTGGCCAACTACAGCGCGGTCCTGGACACGCTGCCGGTGCTGAAATACGCCTGGAACTCGGTGATCGTCGCCTTCCTCACCATCACCGGCAACGCGATCGGCGCGACGCTGGCCGGGTACGCGCTGGCCAGGCTGCGCTTCCGCGGCGCCAAGCTGATGCTCGCGGCCTTCGTGTCGACGCTGGTGCTGCCGGAGGAGGTGACGATCATCTCCAAGCTGGTCACCGTACAGAGCATGGGCCTGGCCGACACCCTGGCCGGAGTGGCCCTGCCCAACGCCATCAGCATGCTGAACGTCCTGCTGATGCGTACGGCCTTCGCCGCCATCCCGCGCGAGATGGACGAGGCCGCCATCGTCGACGGCGCCAACGCCTGGCAGCGGTTCCTGCGCATCGGCCTGCCCAACGTGCGCGGCATGCTCAGCGTGATCAGCCTGTTCGCCTTCATCGGCGCCTGGGACGACTTCCTGTGGCCGCTGATCGTCCTGACCGACCCGGAGAACCTGACGCTCACGGTCGGCCTGAACTACCTCAACGGCACGTTCAGCGCCAACCCGCGGTTGATCGCCGCCGGGACGATGATCGCCTTCATCCCGATCGTCATCGTCTTCGCCACCCTGCAGCGCTTCTTCTTCCGCGGCGTCGAGGAGGGCGCGATCAAGGGCTAGCGCCCCGCCCACTTCACCTCGTACGGCTGCAGCGTCACCTGCTTGCCGTCCACGGTGGCCGAGATCGGCGCGTCGGTGGTGTTGACCATGACGAGCTGGCCGGGCTGCGCCAGCACCCTGATCCCGGGGCTGGAGGACTTGACGGACTCCAGCTTCGCCCCGGCGGGGAACCACTTGGTGAAGTTGGACAGCAGCTCGCCGGTCGGCAGCCAGGCGCCGGTGCCCTGGTTCCACATGCAGCCGGCGCAGTCGCCCGACTTGGTCTCCGGGTTCCAGTAGAGCGCCGTCGAGGCGCCGCTCCTGGCGAACTCCATCAGCGCCGCCGCCTGCACGGCCAGCCGCATCTGCGGCGTCCAGTTCGCCGAGCCGTCCTCGGGCTCGAAGTAGTATTCCGACCACCAGATCGGCATGTCGCCGGTGCGCTTGCGCAGCCACGACGTCACCGCGCTGAACTTGCCCGTCGCCCCGAAGGCGTCCGGCAGGAGCTGGTGGTCGTCGGTGGGCGAGGCGCCGTCGACGACGACGAAGTCGGCGCCCTTCTTGTTCTTCCACCAGTAGTCGAAGGCGTCCAGGACGAGCTGGTCGACCGACCCCCACGCGCCCTTGAGCTCGGAGTTGTCGCCCTCGTTGCTGTTCATCCCCAGGTACGGACCACCGATCAGGGCGTCGGGGCGCACGGCCTTCACCGCGGCGTACACCTTGTTGTAGAGCTGCGTGTAGCCCTGGATGTCCGGCGGTTGCTTGTGGTCGGGCCAGAAGCCCTTCAGCTCGTTCCACACCATGAAGTACTTGACGTGGTCGTAGCGCTTGGCCACCTCGGCAGCCAGCCTGGCGAAGTCGTCGAAGTGCTTCGGCTCCGGCGCCGCCTCCAGGTGCTCCTTCTCCCACGACGTCTGACCGGCCGGGCCGCCCTTCATCCAGTCGGGCGCGCAGCACAGCGTGAGCACGGGCACGCCGCCTGACTGGTCCATGAGCCGCATGCGGTCGTCGAGGTCCTCGAAGTCGAACCGCCCAGGGCTCTCCTCCGGGTTGTCGACGCCGAACCCCATGATGTGCTGGTTCTGCAGCATCGGCGTCTTGGACAGCGGGCCGGCGACGACGTCCTGGAGCTGTTCCTTGCCGTTGTTGGCGCTGAGCTGGGTGTGCGTCAGCCCGTAGCGCGGCCACGCGGCGTCCACGGGCGGCGGCTTGCCGATCTTGCCTGGAGCGGTGGTGCTGGTCACCTTGCCCGCGGCCGGGCTCGCCCCTGACCGGGCGTTGTAGATCAGTACAGCGACTGCGAGCGCCCCCACGACCACGCAAGCCACTACAACGATCGCCCAGTTCCGCGCTTTCGGCGCGCGTGTTGATGCCACCGCTTCCCCCTCGTAGAAGCCCACGGTAGTCGACCCGTCGCTGGGATCCTCCCGGAGGATGCTGAGAATCCCATGAGAATCGGGCCGAGGCGGGCGGAGGGGGCGCGGGTCGTCAGAAGCGGCGAGACCTCCACAGGGCCCAGGCCAGCCAGATCCCTCCGGCTGCCGCCAGGACGCCGTGGCCGATCCTGAAGGCGGGCGGGCCGAAGAACTGGGGGATGAAGAGCAGGAAGCAGACGGCCAGCGGGATGCCGCTCCAGCGCGGCATCACCCTGGACCGCCGCTGGGCGAGATCTCCAACCTCAACAACCTCGCCTGCGCCCACGAGGAGCTCGGCGACCTCGACGCGGCCGCCCTCTGGCTGGTGGCGGCCGTCCCGGTGTTCGCGCGCGCCGCGCATCCCCGCGGGGAGGCCATCATGCTCAGCAATCTGGGCACCATCCGCCACGGGCAGGGGCGGTTGAAGGAGGCCCTCGACGCCAAGGAGCGCGCCCTGGCGATCCTGCGCGGCATCGTCACCGTGGACGAGACGGAGAGGACGCTCACCGGCATCGGGTTGGTCCATCTCGACGCGGGACGCCACAGCCAGGCTCGTGCCGCCTTCACCGACGCCCTCGACCTGGCCAGGCAGGCGGGCGAGCTGCGGCGTGAGGTGGGCCCGCTCCTCGGGCTGGCCAGGCTCGAACTCGCCCTGGGCCGCCCGCGGCAGTCGGTGGAACAGCTCGACGCCGTGCTGGCCCTCGCCACCAGCACCGGCGAGCGCCTCGAAGAGGCGGAAACGCTGGTCACCCTGGCGGAGGCCTACGGCGCGCTCGGCGAGCACGAGCGCGCCCTTCGCGTGGCGCAGTCGGCCGAGGGCCCGGCGACCCTCGAAGCCAGGGCGCGGGCCGCCCAGGCCGCCGCCTGCCTCGGCCTCGGCCAGGCGGAACGCGGCGCCGACCTGGCCGTCCAGGCGTCGCGCACCCAGCGGGACACGAGCCAGTGGCTGGCCCGGTCGCGCACGCTGCTGATCCTGGCGTGCGCGCGCCACCTGGCCGGGGACCCCCACCGCGCCCGGCGGCACTGGACTCGGGCGCGCCGCCTGCGCACCCTCCTGGAGCGCGCCTTCTAGACCGTTTCGAGGGTACGGCGGAGCGCGGGAGAAAGGCTGGCGAGGGCGCAGCACACCGCCAGGTAGCCGCCGAGGACGAGGATCGCCACGACGGCTCCGCCGTACTGCGTGAGGAGGCCCCCGACCAGCGGCGCCAGCGGCGTGATGCCCATGGTGGCCACGTTGAGCACCGACTGCACGCGGCCCATCATGTGGTCGGGCGCCGCCCGCGCCACCTCGACCGACAGCACGATGTTCACCGCCGGGATGCCCAGGCCGCAGACGAACAGCACGACGGGCGGCCAGAAGGGGCCCAGGGGAAGCACCGTCAGCGGCGCGACGAGCGTGAGATACCAGCACACGGCGAGCATGAGGCGGCCCGGCGGCAGGAGCCTGGTCAGCCGGCCGGACAGCGCGGCCCCGACCAGCCCGCCGACGCCGAGGCACGCCATCGCCAGCCCGACCTGGACCGGCGAGCCGATGAACACGATCAGCGGCAGCATGATCGCGTTGAAGGCCAGGTTGACCACCAGCGCCAGGCCGCAGATCGCGCGGAGCAGCCGCTGGCCCCACATCCAGCGGACCGACTCGGCGATGCCGGTGAACATGTTCTGACGAGGCGCGGGCTCGGCGGCGTGCCTGGGGACCCTGGCGAACGCGACGCACACGAACGAGACGAGGTAGGAGATCGCGTCGACCAGGAAGGGTACGGCGCGGCCCGCCGCGAACAGCAGGCCGCCGAGCGGCGGACCGGCCAGACCGGCCGCGTGCTCGCGCGTCTGCTCCTGGGCGTACGCGCTGGGCAGTTGCTCGCCGGGCACGAGGGCGCGCAGGGAAGCGGTGTGCGCGGGTGAGAACAACGCCCCGGCTATGCCGTTCACGATGGAGACGGCCACCAGGTGGGGGAGCGTCAGGTGGCCGGTGAACGCGGCGAGCGCGACGCTGCCCATCGTGGCCGCCCTGACGAGGTCGGCGCCGAGCAGGACGCGGCGGCGGTCCCAGCGGTCGACCAGGACGCCTGCGGGCAGCGCGAACAGCATGCCGCTGGCCAGCCCGACCGCGCCGAGCAGCCCGGCCTGGGCGGGGGAGCCGGTGAGCGCCAGCACCACCAGGGGATAGGCGAGCCAGGTGAGGGTGGTGCCCAGCTCGGAGGCGGCCGATCCCACCCAGAAGAGCTGGAAACGCAGGTTCTTTCTTAAGGGCTGCATATTGCACAACGATAGTTGTACAAGAATCCTTGTACAACCTTTCTAGTATGGTTGGCCGTATGGAAGAGGCACGGAGCCGGCACCTCGGCCCCAAGGACACCGGCGCGCTCAAGGCGATCAGCCATCCGCTCCGGATGCGGCTGCTCCTGGCCATCGACGAGATCGGGCCCGTCACGGTCGGCATGCTCGCCACGCACCTGTCGCAGCCGGTCGGTGTGATCAGCTACCACCTGCGGCAGCTGGCCGCGCACGGGCTGGTCGCAGAGGTCCCGGAGCTGGCCCGCGACCGGCGCGAGCGCTGGTGGCGCTTCGTGCCCACGGAGAGCCTGTCGATCACGCCGTCCGAGTTCGTGGACGACCCCGTGGGGCGGGTCGCCTCGCGGGAGCTGATGTTGCAGTGGATCGACGTGACCGCCGAGCAGATGCGGCGGTGGGTGGAGGGCATGCACGCCTGGCCCCCGGACTGGCAGGACGCCGCGACGCTGGGCCGTAAGGGACCGATGCGGATGACCCCCGAGGACATGCGGCAGTTCGACGCGGAGCTCGAGGCGCTGATCGAACGGTGGCGAAGCCGCGGGGAGGAGGCGGACGACTCACCGGAGCGCCGCCAGGTCGTCTTCTTCTGCCACGCAGAACCCCTCGGCCCACCCCCGGCGTATTGACGTCGAATCCAGTTCGGGGGACGGTCGACGTATGCGGTTCGGGATCTTCTACGAGCACCAGTTGCCGAGGCCCTGGGGCGCGGGGGCGGAGTTGCGGCTCTACCAGGACGCGCTCGACCAGGTGGAGCTGGCCGACCGGCTGGGGTTCGACTACGTCTGGGAGGTGGAGCATCACTTCCTGGAGGAATACTCGCACTCGGCCGCGCCCGAGGTGTTCCTGGCCGCCGCTTCCCAGCGCACCGTGAACATGCGGCTCGGGCACGGGATCGTTCAGCTTCCGCCGCAGGTCAACCATCCTGCCCGGGTGGCTGAGCGGATCGCGACGCTCGACCTGGTGTCCGGTGGCAGGGTGGACTTCGGGACAGGGGAGGCCAGCTCCGCCGCCGAGCTCGGTGGGTTCGGGGTCCGGCGCGACCGGAAACGGGACATGTGGCAGGACTCGATCGACGCCGTCACCCGCATGTTCGTCGAGGAGCCGTTCGCCGGCTGGCAGTCGCCGTACATCAGGATGCCCCCGCGCAACGTGATCCCCAAACCCGTCCAGAAGCCGCACCCGCCGCTGTGGGTGGCGTGCTCGCGGCGCGAGACCATCCACCTGGCCGCGCGCAACGGCATCGGGGCGCTGTCGTTCGCGTTCGTGCACCCGGAGGACGCGGGCAAGTGGGTGGACGACTACTACCGGCTGATCGCGAGCGAGGAGTGCGTGCCCGCCGGGTTCGCGGTGAACGCGAACCTCGCGGTGGTCCTGCCCATGATGTGCCACGAGGACCCCGAGGTGGCCAGGGAGCGCGGCTCGCTGGGCGCCGGGTTCTTCGCCTACGCGCTCGGACACTATTACGGACCCTCGAAGCACGCCCCCGGCACGGGCAGTATTTGGGATGATTTCGCGGCAAAAAGCCCGAAACTCGGGGTCAGAGGGGATGATCCGCTCGCCGGGGCGCTGGGCAGTCCGGAGCAGCTCGTCGAGCTGGTCAGGCGCTACGAGGCCGTCGGCGTCGACCAGATGATCTTCGTGCTCCAGGCGGGGCCCAACAGGCACGAGCACATCTGCGAGAGCCTGGAGCTGTTCGGCAAGAAGGTGCTGCCGATCTTCGCGGAGGGGCGCGACCAGCGCGAACAGGCCAAGGCGGAACGGCTGGCCCCGGCGGTCGAGGCCGCGCTGGCCAGGCGGGAACCGGCCAGGCGGCTGGCCACGCCGTACGTCATCGACGAGGACGCGGAGGTCGCGCCCACGATCAGGAGCCGGGCGCGCGGCGTCTTCGGGCGGATCGTCGAGGGGCGGACGGACGCGCAGCTGGAGCGCTGGTTCGGGCCCGGCCAGCAGCGGGTTCTGTTCGCGCTGATGGCGCGCCAGTTCGACCCGGCCAAGGCGTTCGGGTTCAAGGGTGAGATCGAGTTCCGGCTGGGGCGCGGATCGGTGTGGACGATCCAGGTCAGAGGCGACAAGGCGCGCGCGGTCCAGGGATCGGCGCGCAACGCCGCTGTGATCCTGGAGCTCCCGGCGGCCGACGTCCTGCGGCTGATCGCGGGCGTCGCGAACCCGGCGGCGCTGCTGATGTCGGGCAAGCTCAAGATCACCGGCGATCCCGCGTTCGCGTCGCGGGTGCCGGAGATGTTCGGCGCGCCCAGCCCTTACTAGGCCAGGAGCTTCCTGGCCGCCTGCTCGATCTCGTCCTCGGACAGGAGCACGTGGTTGGCGGCGGCGCCCAGCGGGATGAAGCTGTCTGACGACGTCACCCGGGCGATCTGCCCGGTGAACCCGGCGTCCAGCATCTCCGCCACGATCCCCTCGGACACCCCGCCGGAGCGGCGCGTCTCGTCGGCGATCAGCACCTTGCCGGTCAGCTCCGCCGCCCGCATCAGGTCGTCGATCGGCAGCGGCGACAGCCACCGCAGGTCCAGGACACGGCAGCTGTAGCCTTCCTGCGTCAGCCGTACGGCTGCGCGCAGGCTCATCCGCAGGCCGTTGCCGAACGTCACGATCGCCAGGTCGCGCCCGTCCCCGTAGGACCTGGCGCGGCCGATCGGCACGTGCGTCTCCGCCCAGCGGGACGGCGGCGCGTACGGCGCCAGCCACCCGCCGTCGCCCTCGTCGAACAGGTCGCGCGTGTGGTAGAGCGCGATGGGCTCCAGGAACACGCACACCGACCCCGCGGTGCGCGCCGCAGCCAGGCAGGTGCGCAGCATCGCCGCAGCGTCGTCCGGCCGGGACGGCGAGGCGATGACCAGGCCGGGGATGTCGCGCAGCGCCGCGACGGCGTTGTCGTTGTGGAAGTGGCCGCCGAAGCCCTTCTGGTAGGCGTATCCGGCCACCCGCACCACCAGCGGGTTGCGGAAGGCGCTCTTGGAGAAGAACGACAGCGTGGCCGCCTCGCCGCGGATCTGGTCGAGCGCGTTGTGCAGGTAGGCGAGGTATTGGATCTCCGGCACCGGCAGCAGGTTCGACACCCCTGAGCCGAGCGCCAGCCCGAGCACCGCCTGCTCGTCGAGGAGCGTGTCGAACACCCGGCCGCCGCCGAAGCGCTTCTGCAGGCCGCGGGTCACGCCGTACACGCCGCCCTTCTTGGCGACGTCCTCGCCGAAGACCATCATCTCCGGGTAGACGGCCAGGGTGTCGGCGAGCGTCCTGTTGATCGCCTGCGACAGCGTCATGGACTTCTCGTTCTCCGGCAGCGTCCCGGCGAAGGCCTTCTCGCGGGCGGACGGCTCGGCCGCCACCGGGCTGATCTTCGCGATGAGGTCGGCCCTGCGCGGAGCCAGCGGTTCGACGACCTCCTCGCGCGAGGTGAGGCGCGGGGAGCGGGTGGTCTCCCTGGCCATCCTGAGGACGAGCTCGCGCTCGGACTCGTAGGACTTGAGCAGCTGCTCCGGAGTGACCTGCCCGGCCTCGACCAGGAGCCTGGCCGTACGCAGCAGCGGGTCGCGCTCCAGGTCGGCGCGGATCTCGCGCTGGGTGCGGTAGGCGGCCTCGACGTCGGAGCCGGCGTGGCCCATCAGCCGCACGGTCGACAGGTGCAGGAACGCGGGGGAGCGGGTGGTCCGTACGTGCTCGGCCGCCCTGGCCGCCACGTCGTACGCCTCGGCCAGGTCGCAGCCGTCGGCCGCGAAGTACTCGATGCCGGGGCGCTGCGCCGCGGCGGCCACCCAGCCCTTGGGCGTCTTGACGCTGATGCCGAGCCCGTTGTCCTCGCAGACGAACAGGATGGGGAGCGCCTGGCCCTGGTAGGTGGCGTAGGAAGCGGTGTTGAACCCCGACAGCGCGCTCGCGTGGTTGGTGGAGGCGTCGCCGAAGCTGCAGATGGCGATCGCGTCGTCCGGCCAGGCGCCGGGTACGCCGAGCGCCCGCGCCCGCTCGATGGCGAAGGCCACGCCGACCGCGCGCGGCAGGTGGCTGGCGATCGTGGAGGTCTGCGGGATGACGGCGAGGTCGGGGTGGCCGAACACCTTGTGCCTGCCGCCCGCGATCGGCTCCTCGACCGAGGCCGACAACCCGAGCAGCACGTCACGCAGCCCCTGGTCGGCCAGCCTGCCGGCCATCGTGGACCGGGTCAGGTAGAACGCGCCCGAGCGGTAGTGCAGCAGCGCCGGGTCGGTGGTGCGGGTGACCGCGGCGACGACCGCGTTGCCCTCGTGACCGGCCGAGCCGATGGTGTAGAAGCCCTCGTCCTGCTCGCGCAGCCAGCGCGCGGCGATGTCGAGCAGCCTGCTACCCAGCTGGTGCTGGTACAGGGAACGGGCACCAGCGCCGGTCAGCGTCGAGCCGTCGCGGACGGGCAGGCCGGGATCTCGGGGCTGGCCCGCCTTAAGCGTCGCAACCGTCTGGGTGAAATGTGTCTCAACAGTGTCGCGCGCCACAAGCCCGATTATGCCCCCCAAGAGGCTGCTGCGGGGGCCAGGATTCTGGAGCGCTCCGATTTGACAGTTCTTAATGACGATTTGTCAGATTTAACAACTCTTTGCCTGACCTAAACGTCTACTAGATGAAGGCACGTGGCACCCTCAATGCCGCGTTCAACCATCAGGGTTCTCCACAGGAAGGACGGAACCCGAATGTTGCAACGCATCGGTGCCGTCGCCGTAGCGCTCGCGCTGGGCTTAGCTCTGGCGCCCGCGACCACGGCTTCGGCAACACCAACCGTGGCTCACGCCACCAAGATCGTCGACTTCGACGCCACTCCCGACCTCGTCGCCAAGGGCGATGTGATCACGCTGTCCGGCCAGCTCCAGATCGAGGACCCGACCTGGAAGGGGTACGGCGCGCAGTCAGTGCTGATCACCTTCCGTGAGAAGGGCACCGACGCCTACCGTCACGTGGACAAGGCCACGACCAACGCCAACGGCGAGTTCAGCGCCAAGGCCAAGGCGGAGGCCACCGGCTGGTGGCGGGCGGAGTTCCTCGCCACCCCTGCGGCCAAGGATTCGGTCAGTGACACCGACCGGGTCGACATCAAGCCGGTCGCCGCAGACAGCCGGCTCTCCTTCGACGCGTACCCCGAGCCCGTCGACAAGGGCGAGACGCTGCACTTCAAGGGTGCGCTGCAGGTCGCGGGCAAGAGTGGCTGGGAGGGGTTGAGCGGCCAGAAGGTCTCCATCCTCTTCAAGGCCAAGGGCTCAGACAAGTGGGAGTACGTGACCTCCGACGTCACCGGATCCCTCGGCCGCTACTGGGCGAGCGCCACGGCGCAGACGTCCGGGCTGTGGAAGGCTGTCTACGAGGGCAGCGACACGGTCAAGGGGTCGGAGAGCGACGTCGACTGGGTGACGGTCAACCAGCCTCCGCCGCCGTCCACCAAGGGCGACAGCTGGCTGAAGTACTTCAACGCCTACCCTGAGCCGGTCAAGTACCGGCACTACCTGCGCTTCAGCGGTCAGCTCCTGGTCGACGACAACGGCTGGGAGGGGTACGCGGGCAAGGTGGCGCTGTACTTCAAGCCCAAGGGGTCGAGCTCGTGGCAGTACGTGAAGACCACGTGGTCGAACGACTCCGGCAGGCTGTACACCAAGGTCAAGGCGTACAAGTCCGGGTACTGGAAGTTCGTCTTCAAGGGTGACGACGACTTCTACGGCGACAGCAGCCGCAGGGACTACGTGCGCGTCAAGCACTAGCCTCCACGCATGAACGAGGCCCGGAGCCGACCGGCTCCGGGCCTCTTCACGTGGTGCTAGTTGTTCCTCGCCACCAGCGCACGCAGCAGTTCCTCGATCTTCTCGAACCGGATGCTGACGTCGCGGAATCCGCTGTCCATCGACGACTCCAGCCGGTCGAACCGGCCGTCGTGCTTGTCGAGCCGCAGATAGACCCGGTCGATCCGCGCATCGACGCGCGCCGTGTTCTCGCTGACGGCGGGCAGACCGCTCGCAGCCCGAGCTTCCAGGGCGGCGACACGGACTTGTAGGTCGTGGATGGCGGCTTCAAGATCCAGCATCTGCATCCTTTCGAAGGGGGTTCTCCGTCCGGAAAGCTACTCTCCGTGATGAGATCGTCGCCTGGAAATCCAAAACCTGTCCTAGTCCGCCTTCCTGAACTGCACGATGCCCACCCCCAGCAGGATCGCCCCCAGCACTGCGACCAGCCCGAGCTCCACCGGCACAGGCACCGTCCATGAACCCCACGACACCCCCGGGTTGAGCATCGCGTTCACCTGGGGCGGCACCGACAGGTGGGAGAACACCGCCTGCCGCATCGGGTCCACCGCGTACGTCAGCGGGTTGACCGTGGTCAGCACGTGCAGCCACGACGGCAGGTTGGCCAGCGGGAACATCGCCCCCGACAGGAACAACATCGGCATGATCGCCATCTGCATCAGCCCGAAGAACGACTGCATGTTCTTCATCCGAGCCGCCAGCATCACCCCGAACGCCGTGATCGTGAACGCCGCGAGGAACATCTCCGCCAGCAGCGTGAGGATCAGCGACGGCGAGTACGGCACGCCGACCAGCCCCGCCATCGCCAGGATGATGACCCCCTGCCCGGTGGCCACGAGCGCCCCGCCCAGGCACTTGCCCACCACGATCGACCCGCGCGACACGGGCGCGACGAGCATCTCGCGCAGGAACCCGAACTCCCGGTCCCACACGATGGAGGCAGCGGAGAACATCCCCGTCATGATCACCGTCATCGAGATCATGCCCGGATACATGAACGTGCGGAAGTCGACCCCCGGGATCGACCCCTGCACGAGCGACCCCAGCCCGGTCCCCATGACGAACAGCCACAACACGGGCTGCAGCAGCATGGACAGCATGCGGGTGCGGTCGTTGAGGAAGCGCAGCAGCTCCCGGTGCAACACGATCTTGACGGCCCGCAGGTCGTGCCCGGTCGTGTGCCGGGGGATCGTGACGCTGATCGCCGAGGTCGTCATCGTCTGGCCATCGCTTTCATCCACTCGTTGCCGGAGTTGCCCGACTCCGCGTCACGGATGGTGGAGCCGGTGTAGTTCATGAACACGTCGTCGAGCGACGGCCGGGACACGCTCACCGACTTGATGGGCTGCCCGAGCTCGGCGAACAGCCGCGGCACGAACTCCTCCCCTGACGCCACGGCGAACGTGACGGCGCCCTCGTGCACGGCCGCCTCGATGCCGAACCGCTCGCGCAGCGCCTCGATGGCCGCTGGGTCGTCGCCGGTGTGGATCTGCACCCGGTCCTTGCCGATGCCGGCCTTGAGCGCCTCCGGGGAGTCGATGACGACGATCTCACCGTGGTCGATGATCGCGATCCGGTCGCAGAACTCGGCCTCCTCCATGTAGTGCGTCGTCATGAAGATGGTGATGTCCTCCGACAGCCGTAATTTGTTGATGTATCCCCAGATGGCGGACCGGGTCTGCGGGTCCAGGCCCACGGTCGGCTCGTCCAGGAACAGCACGCGCGGCGAGTGCAGCAGCCCGCGGGCGATCTCCAGGCGCCGCTTCATGCCGCCGGAGAACGTCATCACCTTGGCGTCCTTGCGGTCCCACAGCGCGACCATCTCCATGACCTGCCTGATGCGGTCGCCGACCACGCTCTTCTGCACGCCGTACAGCTCAGCGTGGAAACGGAGGTTCTGCTCCGCGCTCAGGTAACCGTCCAGGGTCGGGTCCTGGAAGACCAGCCCGATGTTCCTGCGGACCTCGTCGCGCTCGCGCACGACGTCGTGGCCGGCCACGCTGGCGGTGCCGTCCGTGGGGTTGACCAGCGTGCAGAGCATGTTGATCGTGGTGGTCTTGCCGGCGCCGTTCGGGCCGAGGAAGCCGAACACCTCGCCGGGGGCGACCTCGAAAGCCACCCCTTTGACGGCTTCGACCTTGCCGTAGGTCTTCTTGAGGCCTTGTACGGCTATCGCTGGGTTCATCAGTCCTCCGCCAAGATCTTGAAGACGGATTTGCGGGTTTCCCTGAGCAACCTCTTGGCCGCCGCCACCTGGCCGTCGTTGGCGGTGCGTGCCAGGTGCGAGAAGGCCTCGTTGAGCTGGGCCCAGAGCAGGCGGAGCTCGTGGCGGTCCTCGGGGACGGAACGGGCCACCTCATCCCATGGTGCCCGCTGGACGCGCTGCTGTCTGCCACTCTCCGTGAGCTGATATGTACGGCTGCCGCCGGATTCGTCGCCCGCGACGAGTCCCTCGTCCTCGAGCTGCTGCAGCGCCGGGTAGACCGATCCGGGGCTGGGCCGCCACACGCCGCGGCTGCGTTCCTCGATCTCCTGGATCATCTGGTAGCCGTTCATCGGCCCCTCGGCCAGCAGGCTGAGCAGCGCCGCCCGCACGTCGCCCTTCCTGACCTTCGGCGGGAAGTGGCCGGGTGGCGGAAAGGGTGGAGGGGGCGGCAGCGGGGGCATGTGCGGGTCGAACGGCTCGGGGCCCGCGACGAAGAAGTGGTCCTGCGGGGGGAAGGGTTCGTGCATGGCGAAGCCTCCAACTATCGAGATACCCGAAAGATATATCTAGATAGTTGGGCCAACAAGACGTTAACTGACGTTAACAAGAGCTCCAAGCGCCATCCGGCGCAGCATCGCCGCCGCGTCCTCCTGGGCGAGCTCGCCCGCGCTGTGCGGGGTGGAGTTCAGCAGCCCGAAGACGGCGTGCGTGGCGGCGCGCAGCCGGGGCGGCGGGCACGAGGGGTGCAGTTCGGTCAGCACGGTCACCCACTCCTCCGCGTAGAGGCGCTGCAACCTGCGGATCTGCCTGCGCTGCGGCTCGGCGACGTTGCCGAGCTCCCTGTCGTGCACGGTGATGAGGTACGGCTCGGCCAGCGCGAACGCCACGTGCCCGTCCAGCAGCGCCTCCAGCGCCTCCCGGGGCGTGGCCGCCGCCGTGACCAGCGCGGCTGCGCCGTCGTAGAGGCGTGAGCTGATGCCGAGCAGCATCTCGGCGAGCAGGGCCTCCTTGCCGCTGAAGTGCCGGTACAGCGCCGGTCCTGACACGCCGACCGCACCGCCGATGTCCTCGATCGAGACCCCGTGGTACCCGCGGGCGGCGAACAGCCGTGCGGCCGCCTCGATGATCTCGACGCGACGGCTTCTGGTAGGAGTGCTCACATCTCACATTCTAGACAGGCGAGTTAATGATGACTAACATTTCGTGGCATGAGTGACTGGCCGGTTTTTCCGACAGCGGTTGACCAGGGGAGCTTCGCGCGCAACTCCGAGGTCAACGAGCGCCTCGCCGCCGAGCTGCGCGAGCGGCTGGCCGCGACGGCGAAGGGCGGACCGGAAAGGAGCAGGCAGCGGCACGTCGAGCGCGGCAAGCTGCTGCCGCGCGACCGCGTCGACGGCCTCCTCGACCCCGGCTCCCGCTTCCTGGAGCTGTCCGCTCTGGCCGCGAACGGCCTCTACGACGACCAGGCTCCTGCGGCCGGGATCATCACCGGCATCGGCCGCGTCTCCGGGCGCGAGTGCGTGATCGTGGCCAACGACGCCACGGTCAAGGGTGGCACCTACTACCCGATGACGGTCAAGAAGCACCTGCGCGCGCAGGAGGTGGCGCTGCTCAACCACCTGCCGTGCGTCTACCTCGTCGACTCGGGCGGCGCGTTCCTGCCCAAGCAGGACGAGGTGTTCCCCGACCGCGAGCACTTCGGCCGCATCTTCTACAACCAGGCCACGATGTCGGCGCGCGGCATCCCGCAGATCGCCGCCGTCCTGGGCTCCTGTACGGCGGGCGGCGCGTACGTCCCGGCCATGAGCGACGAGGCGGTCATCGTCCGCAACCAGGGCACGATCTTCCTGGGCGGCCCGCCCCTGGTGAAGGCGGCCACCGGTGAAGAGGTCACCGCCGAGGAGCTCGGCGGCGGCGACCTGCACGCCCGCACCAGCGGAGTCACCGACCACCTGGCCGAGGACGACGCCCACGCGCTGGCCATCGTGCGCGACATCGTCTCCACGCTCGCACCCCGAGCGGAACGACCCTGGGCGATTCATTCCACGGAAGAACCCAAGTACGACCCCCGCGACCTCTACGGAATCGTCCCCGCGGACACCAGGACGCCGTATGACGTGCGCGAGGTCATCGCCCGGCTGGTCGACGGATCCCGCTTCCTGGAGTTCAAGGCCGAGTACGGTCCCACCCTGGTCACCGGGTTCGCGCACCTGCACGGCCACCCGGTGGGCATCATCGCCAACAACGGCATCCTGTTCAGCGAGTCCGCGCTCAAGGGCGCGCACTTCATCGAGCTGTGCGACCGCAGGAAGATCCCGCTGGTCTTCCTGCAGAACATCAGCGGCTTCATGGTCGGCAAGGCCTACGAGGCGGGCGGCATCGCCAAGCACGGCGCCAAGATGGTGACCGCGGTGTCGTGCGCGCGGGTGCCCAAGTTCACCGTCGTGATCGGCGGGTCGTTCGGCGCGGGCAACTACGCGATGGCCGGGCGCGCCTACTCGCCCCGGTTCCTGTGGATGTGGCCCAACGCCCGCATCTCGGTCATGGGCGGCGAGCAGGCCGCCAACGTGCTCACCACGGTCGGCAACGCGGACGCCGACGCGATCAGGGCGCAGTACGAGCACCAGGGCAACCCGTACTACTCGACCGCCAGGCTCTGGGACGACGGCGTGATCGACCCGCTCGACACGCGCACGGTGCTCGGCCTGGCCCTCTCGGCCGCGGCCAACGCACCGCTCGACCCCATCGGCTACGGCGTCTTCAGGATGTGACGCGCACATGACTCACTCGCCAGATCCACACTCGCCACGCCGGGGTCGCTCGTGATGTTCCACACCGTTCTGATCGCCAACAGGGGCGAGATCGCCGTACGGATCATCCGTACGCTGCGGCAGCTGGGGATCACCTCGGTCGCCGTCTACACCGAGGGCGACACCGCGCACACCGGTGGCGCCGACATCGCCCTCCAGGTCCCGAAATATCTGGACATCGAGGCGATCCTGCGCGCGGCGCGGGAGTCGGGGGCGCAAGCCGTACATCCCGGTTATGGGTTCCTCGCGGAGAACGCCGCGTTCGCGCGGCGGTGCGCCGAGGAGGGGCTCGTCTTCGTCGGCCCGCCGCCGGAGGCCATCGAGGCCATGGGCGACAAGATTCATGCCAAGGCCACGGTCTCCGCGGCCGGCGTTCCGGTGGTTCCCGGCGCCTCGGAAGGGCTTGAGTCGTGGCATGAATTTCCCGCGCTGATCAAGCCTTCCGCCGGTGGCGGCGGCAAGGGCATGGTCGTGGTGCGGTCGGCCGGCGAGCTGCCCGAGGCGCTCGCCTCCGCCCGCCGTACTGCTCTCGCGGCCTTCGGGGACGACACGCTGCTCATCGAGCGGTTCATCGAGAACCCGCGGCACATCGAGATCCAGGTGATGGCCGACACGCACGGCAACGTCGTGCACCTGGGAGAGCGCGAGTGCAGCCTCCAGCGTCGCCACCAGAAGATCATCGAAGAGGCGCCCTCGCCCTTCGTCGGCCCGCGGATGCGCGCCGAGATGGGCGCGGCGGCCGTCGAGGCGGCGCGGTCCGTCGGCTACACCGGCGCGGGCACGGTCGAGTTCATCGTCGACGGCACCACCGGTGACTACCACTTCATGGAGATGAACACCCGGCTCCAGGTCGAGCACCCGGTCACCGAGCTGGTCGTCGACCGCGACCTGGTCGCCCTGCAGGTGCGGGTCGCGGCGGGGGAGCCGCTGGGCTTCGGTCAGGACGACGTACGGCTGAGCGGGCACGCGGTCGAGGCGCGCGTCTACGCCGAGGATCCGGCGCGGGGCTTCCTGCCGACCGGCGGGCGGGTGCTGGCGCTGCGCGAGTCGGCGAGCGAGCGGGTGGACTCCGGGCTGGTCGAGGGGGCGGTCGTCGGGAGCGACTACGACCCGATGTTGTCGAAGGTCATCGGGTGGGCGCCCACCCGCGAGGGTGCGCTGCACGCGCTCGACCGGGCGCTCGGCGAGACGGTCGTGCTGGGGGTGACGACCAACATCCCGTTCCTGCGCGGGCTGATCACCCACCCGGCTGTGGTTTCCGGGGAGCTGGACACGGGGCTGGTCGAGCGGGTCCTGCCCGAGGTGCTGCCCTCCGCGGAAGTCCCCGAGGACGTGCTGGTGGCAGGCGCCCTCGCCTTCCACGACAGCACGCCTTTCCACAGCGGCAACGCCCAGATCTCCCGTGGCGAGGCTGCTGCGGGGGGCGATCCCTGGGATGTCGCCGACGGGTGGCGGCTCGGTGCGGCCGCCTGGACCACCTGGCGGCTGGAGTCCCGCGACGGCCTGCACGAGGTGCAGGTCAGAGGGCTGCCGCAGGAGGGTGCCGAGGTCCGCGACGCCGGTCCAGCGAAGATCCTGCTCAGGGACGGGCAGCTCGTGGTCGTGCATGCCGGCCGTACCCGCTCCTATGCCGTCGCAAAGGACGGCGACACGCTCTGGCTCGGCCGCGACGGCCAGGCCTGGTCCCTCACCCGCCACCTCATCGGCGACCCGGGCGACCGCCCAGGCGTGGCGGGGGCTGGAGACGGCGTGGTGCGCAGCCCGATGCCGGGGACCGTACTCCTGGTGAAGGCCGCCGTCGGCGACCAGGTCATCGCCGGGCAGCCGCTCGTGATCGTCGAGGCGATGAAGATGGAGCACGCCGTCACCGCGCCCGTCGCCGGTGTCGTGCGCGAGCTCCCGGTCAAGGCGGGCCAGCCCGTCGACATGGACGCGGTTCTCGCGGTTGTGGAGGCCACTGATGTACCAGCTTGACGGCCTGCCGTCGCGGGTCACCGTCTACGAGGTCGGCGCGCGCGACGGCCTGCAGAACGAGAAGGCGATCGTCCCGGTCGAGGTCAAGGCGGAGTTCATCGACCGCCTCGCCGACGCGGGGCACACGGTGATCGAGGCGACCAGCTTCGTGCACCCGAAGTGGGTGCCCCAGCTCGCCGACTCCGGGGAGCTGCTGGAGATCCTGGAGCGCAGGCCAGGCATCCGTTATCCGGTGCTGGTGCCGAACATGCGCGGGCTGGAGCGGGCGCTGGCGAGCGGCATCGAGGAGATCGCCGTCTTCGCCAGCGCCACCGAGACGTTCGCCAACAAGAACCTCAACCGCGGCCTGGACTCCCAGTTCGAGATGTTCGAGCCGGTGGTCGCCGGGGCGCTGGAGGCGGGGCTGCGCGTGCGCGCCTACGTCTCGATGGTCTTCGGCGACCCCTGGGAGGGGCCGACCCCCGTCGCCCAGGTCGTGGACGTCGGCAACCGGCTGCTCGACCTCGGCTGCTACGAGCTGTCCCTCGGCGACACCATCGGCGTCGGCACCCCCGGCCACGCGGCCGCCCTCATCTCGGCGTTCGGCTCCCCCGAGCGGCTCGCCGTACATTTCCACGACACGTACGGCCAGGCACTGGCCAACACCCTGGCCGCGCTGCGGTCGGGCGTCACCGTCGTCGACGCCTCCACCGGTGGCATCGGCGGCTGCCCCTACGCCGAATCGGCCACAGGCAACCTCGCCACGGAAGACCTCGTGTGGATGTTGCAGGGCCTCGGCATCGAAACAGGACTCGACCTGGACAAGCTGGTCGCCACGAGCGTCTGGCTGGCCTCGCGGCTCGGCAGACCCAGCCCGTCGCGCGTCGTCCAGGCTCTGGCGAAAGGCTGAACCATGCTCACCGAAGAGTACGAAGAGCTGCGCAAGACGGTCGAATCGTTCGCCCGCGAGGTGGTCGCGCCGGTGATCGGCGACCTCTACGAGCGCGAGGAGTTCCCCTACGACATCGTCCGGCAGATGGGCGCGATGGGCCTGTTCGGCCTGCCGCTGCCCGAGGAGCACGGGGGCATGGGCGGCGACTACTTCGCGCTGTGCCTGGCGCTGGAGGAGCTGGCCCGGGTCGACTCGTCCGTCTCCATCACGCTGGAGGCGGCGGTTTCCCTGGGGGCCATGCCTATTTACCGCTTCGGTACGGCGGAGCAGAAGGCGGAGTGGCTGCCCGCGCTGGCGTCAGGTTCGATGCTCGGCGCCTTCGGCCTGACGGAGCCGGGCGGCGGCTCTGACGTGCCCGGCGGGATGCGCACCACGGCCGTGCTGGACGGCGCAGAATGGGTGATCAACGGCTCGAAGGCCTTCATCACCAACTCCGGCACCTCGATCACCGGCGTGGTGGGCGTGGCCGCGATCACCGGCGAAATTTCCGGAAAAAAGGAGATCTCCACCATCCTGGTCCCCAGCGGGACGCCCGGATTCACGGTCTCCAAGAAGTACTCCAAGGTCGGCTGGAACGCCTCGGACACCCGCGAACTGTCCTTCACCGACTGCCGGGTCCCGGCAGCCAACCTCCTGGGTGAGCGCGGCCGAGGCTACGCCCAGTTCCTACAGACCCTGGACGAGGGCCGCATCGCGATCGCCGCGTTGAGCGTCGGCCTGGCCCAGGGCTGCATCGACGAGTCGTTGCGCTACGTCCGCGAACGCCAGGCCTTCGGCCACCCGATCGGCCATTACCAGGCGATCCAGTTCAAGGTGGCCGACATGGAGGTCAGGGCCCACACCGCGCGGCTGGCGTATTACCACGCGGCGCGCAAGATGCTGGCCGGCGAGCCGTTCAAGAAGGAGGCGGCGATCGCCAAGCTGGTGGCCTCGAACGCGGCGATGGACAACGCCCGGGACGCCACGCAGGTGTTCGGCGGGTACGGCTTCATGAACGAGTTCCCGGTGGGCCGCTTCTACCGCGACGCCAAGATCCTGGAGATCGGCGAGGGCACCAGCGAGGTCCAGCGCATGCTGATCGCCCGCCAACTCGGTCTCTCCGACCTGTAACTCACGCGACGGGGCTCGGACTCTCCTCTTCCTGGCGGGCCGAGCCCTCGGCGGACACCTGGTAGCCGGGGATCGAGGGCCAGCGGACCGTCATCACCACCGAGTCCTCCTCGGCGTACCACGAGTGGTCGACGCCCTGGCCCCACACCACGTAGTCGCCCTGCTCGCTCAGGATCACGTCGCGGTCCGGCAGCTCCACCCGGAACCGGCCGCTCACCAGCAACAACAGGGCGGTGCGCCGCTCACCTCTCACCCACTGCGCACGCTCGTCGCCGCGCTTGTGCACGCCCCACTTGATCTCGACGTCCTCGCTGTGCCGTACGTCGTCCACGGGCTTGAAATGGCCGAGCAGCCACCCCGCGTCCCCCGGCGCGTCCACGTTCGCGTTCCCCACATACACGGGGAGCCACCCTATGCCCACGGGCGGAGCTTCTCGGGATTGCGTACCGCCCAGATGTGCTTGATCCGGTCGTCCACCACGTCGAACGCGATCACCATCACGGTGACGCCGTCCACCTGGGCCACCAGGCCGGGCTGCCCGTTGACCGTGCTCTCCAGGATCGTCATCGCGTCGCCCGCCAGGGCGGCGATCTGGACGGTGTAACGGGCGATCTGCTCGCCGCCCACGACCGGGTCCAGCACCGCGCTCACCACGCCGCCGCCGTCGGCGATCGCCGTGGCGTCCGGGTCGAGGAGGCCGATGAGGGCGCTGATGTCCTTGGCCTCCCACGCCTTCTTGAAGTCCTTGACGAGTACGGCCTGCCGCGCCGCAGGTGCCGGGGCCGCCTGGGCGGCGCGCACGCGGCGCCGGGCCGAGGTGGCGAGCTGGCGGCAGGCGGCCGGGGTGCGGCCGACGATCTCGGCCACCTCCCCGAAGGGGTAGCGGAAGACGTCGTGCAGGATGAACGTGACCCGCTCCGCCGGGGTCATCGACTCCAGGACGACGAGGAAGGCCATGGTGACCGACTCGTCCAGGGTGATCCGGTCGACGGGGTCGGCCGTGGAGCCGTCGGGCAGCGGCTCGGGGACCCATTCGCCCACATACCGCTCCCGCCTGGCCCGCGCTGAGCCGAGCAGGTCGAGGCAGATGCGGCTGGCGACGGTCGTCAGCCAGGCGCCCGGCACCTGGATGGCGTCCTGCTGCTCCGGCGACAGGGCGTACCAGCGGACGAAGGTCTCCTGCACGACGTCCTCGGCGTCGGCCAGGGAACCGAGGAGCCGGTAGGCGACGTTGATCAGCTGGCGTCGTTCGCCCATGATCGGATCGGTGTTCAAGACGACCTCACACTCTCAGCGGTTGTTTCTTCGGACTGCTGAGACGTCGTGGCGATCGCCCTGCAAACCTTGGCTACTGACCATGCCCAACGGGCGGAGGCCGCAGAGTATTTCTCAGGCGCCGACCTTGTCCGCCACGGCCTTCGCGACCTCCAGCGCGCCCTTGGTGAGCCGTCCCTCGGGGTCGGCGTCCACTCGGCGCTCGTAGGAGACCTCGATCACCGCGTTGCTCAGCCGTACCCCGACCGTGGCCGTCGTGGGCCCGCGACCGGTGTCGCCCGGCAGCGTCCACACCGTGGAGTACGACGCGTCGCCGATGCCCGCGTCGTTGTACTTCTTCGGCAGCAGCGTCGCGTCAGCCCGCCTGGCCAGGTATTGCTCGTGCGCCTTGCCGAGCCCCTCGGTGAACACCTTCACGTAGACCTTGAGCCGGAAGCCCATGTTGTCGGGAAGCTGCGCGCCCCTGGGCAGGCTCTGCCACTCGCACTCCTCCCGGTAGATCTGCGACTTGTCCGGATAGAGGACGTACTTCTTCTGCAGGTCCTCGTCCACCAGCGCGCACGGGTCGGCTTCGGTGGTGAACCTCGCCTCCCCGGTCGGCACGGCCTCCTGCGAGGGCTCTGCGGACTGAGTGGGTTCTTCCGAGGCCGTCGGTACGGTCACCGCCGCCACCTTCTTCACCGGCTCCGGCGCCCTGGTCAGCAGGAAGACCACGGTGAACAGCATCAGCACGACCACGGCCATGACGCCGGAGAGGAGCAGCGGCGTGACCTTGACGCCGTTGGCGGGGGAGGGGTTCATGTCAGGTTCCCGAGGTTGTCGGCTATCGTCCGTGCGGCTTTGAGTGCTGCCTGCGGCTGCCAGCCGGCCAGCGTGGCCGACGAGAAGTCCGCCGCGTCGATCTCGATGATCACGTTGCTCACCCGCATCCACGCGTGCGCGTGCGACTGCGGGAAGGACGTCGACCACTCGTCCTGGGTGAAGGCCTCGTCGGCGACGCCGGTCCGGTCGCGCACGGCCTTGCGCGTGGTGCCTTCGGAAACGTAGGCGAGCGAGACCTGCCGCTTGCGTATCTCGCCGAAGTAGCGCTTGGCGTCGGCCACCGTCTCCAGCCGCCTGACCTTCATCTCGAAGGTGTGCTCCACGACGCCGCGGGTCCAGGTGCAGCTCGTGGGCTTGGCCGAGGAGCTCTGGAACCGGCCCTCCGGCATGATCTCCTGCACCTGGGCGTCGGTGAGGAGCTCGCACGCGTCGGGGAGCCTGCCGAACGTCCCGTCCCCGCGCTTGGCCTGAGGTGGTACGGCTGTCGCCGCCTTCGTCGGCACCGGGGTGGAAGAGGCGGCTACCGGCGATGCCGAGGGCGAGGAGGCGGGGGGAGTGGCAGAACCGCCGTTCACCAGCACCACGCCCGTGACGGCCGCCGCCGTACCCGCAAGGACGCCGAGCACCACCAGCGGGACCCTGCTCCTGCGCGCCTTCACCGGGACGGTCGCGGGCGCCGTCTCCTGGCGGCGCGTGGGCAGCGGCAGCGCCATCGACTGCAGCGCCTGCCTGACCACCTGCGGATGCGGCCGCGCCGCCGGGTTCTTGTCGAGCATCGCCATCAGCAGCCCGCCCAGCGGCCCGGCGCGCTGCGGCGGCGCGGGGTGCACGGTGAGCACGGCGGCGATCGTCGCCATCGTCGTGTCGCGGTGGAAGGGCGGGTACCCCTCGACGGCGGCGTAGAGGGCGGCGGCGAGGGACCACAGGTCGGCTGCCGGTCCTGCGGGCTCGCCGCGCAGGTGCTCGGGCGCGATGTAGCCGGGCGAGCCGGTGATCCTGCCCTCCTGCGAGGCGGCAGCGGCGGTGGCCGCCCCCGGCCGGTCGCTCCAGTGCGCGGCGATGCCGAAGTCGGTGAGGATCACCTCGCCCGCATCGGTGATCATCACGTTGCCCGGCTTCACGTCGCGGTGCAGGATGCCGCGCGCGTGCGCGGCCTCCAGGGCGTCGAGGACGCCCAGACCGACCGTGGCCACCTGGCCGTACGGCAGCGGCCCGCGCTGCTTGACCAGGTCGCCGAGCGACTGGCCCGCCAGCAGGTCCATGATGATCCACGGCTGGCCGTACTCGGCGATCACGTCGTGCACCGTGATGATCGACGGATGGTTCAGCGCGGCGGCCGCCCTGGCCTCGCGCAGCGTGTCGATCAGCGCGGTCTCGCTGCCGTTCAGCTCGGGCGGCAGCCGTACCTCCTTGACGGCCACCTCCCGGTGCAGCACCTCGTCGCGCGCGCGCCACACGGTGCCCGCGCCGCCGGAACCGAGCGGCGTGAGGAGCTGGTACCGTCCCGCGATCATCCGCATGCGTCAGGAGGCCTTGCTGTTGATGGCGGCGGCCATGAGCTTGGCCGCCTCTGCCGCCTTGTCGCGCAGCCGGGCGTCACTGGCCACGCGGCGGTTGAGCCGGAACTCGCCGACCATGTTGCCCGCCCTGAAGCTCACGTGGACCTCGAACTCGCGCTTGCCGCCGAACTTCGTCTTGGCCAGCTCGTAGCCGAAGGCCTCGTCGCCCGCACCGGGGATGTCGAACACCTCGCCCTGCTTCTCGCCCGAGCCGCCGCGCCCGGCCTTCTCGCCCGCCGCCGCCTTCGCGCCGGCCATGTGCTCCTGGGCGAGCTTGGTCTCGTAGCCGTCGCCCTGCTGCGGATAGAGCCAGAAGTGCGAGAAGAGGGCGATCTGCCTGCTGTCGGGCGCGGTGATGTCGGCGTAGGACCAGATGCACTCGTCGCCGCGGTCACCGGCCGTGGTGAGGTAGCGGCCGAAGATCTGCGTGGCCTGCTGCCTGGTGAGGAGCTGGCAGGGCCGCGGCATCGCGGTGATCTTGCCGGTCTCGTAGGTGGACGGCTGAGCGGACGGCTCGGCCGACGGCTCCGGCTTCTTCGAAGGCTGCTGTTGCTGCTTCGTGGGGGTCGGCTTGGCGGCGACGGGCTGCTGCGCCGGCGCGGACGACGTGGTGAGGATCAGCGTCACCGCCGCCACGAACGCCACCAGCGCCGCCGCTGCCGAGCCGTACGCCAGAGGCTTGGAGACGACCCACGCGGTGGGCGCCGACCGCTGCGTCGGCGCGGTGCTGCCGGTGATCTGCTGCAGCGCCTTGCGCGTCGAGGCCAGGTCGGGGCGCTGGGCGGGGTTCTTGGACAGCAGCGCCATGAGCAGCGGCCCGAGCGCGCCCGCCCGCTGCGGCGGCCTCGGCGGCTCGGTCATGACCGCGCCGTGCATCGCCATCGCGGTGGGCCGCTGGAACGGCGGCACGCCCTCGACCGCCGCGTACAGGGTCGCGCCGAGCGACCACAGGTCGGAGGCGGGCCCGGCGAGGTGCTCCTCGGTCAGCGACTCAGGCGCGGTGAAGCCGGGCGTGCCCATCGGGCCGGCCGTGCCTCCAGATGTGGCGGCGCCCGCCTGGGTGGCGATGCCGAAGTCGGACAGCAGGATCCTGCCGTCGTCGGCGAGCAGCACGTTGCCCGGCTTGACGTCGCGGTGCAGCATGCCCCGCGCGTGTGCGGTGGCCAGGGCGGACAGGACGAACAGGCCGATCGACGCCGCCCATTCCGGCGAGACCGGGCCGCCCGTCTTGATCAGCTGGTCGAGGGAGCGGCCCTTGATGAGCTCCATGACGATCCACGGCTCGCCGAAGTCGTCGACCACGTCGTGCACGGCGACGGCCGCGGGATGCCTGATCGCGGCGGCGTTGCGCGCCTCGTGCAGGATGCGCTCGCGCGGGCCTGCCTGCCGTACCTCCTTGATGGCGACCTCGCGGCCGATGGCGGTGTCGTGCGCGCGCCAGACGATGCCCATGCCGCCCTGGCCGAGGGGTTCGAGCAGCTGGTAGCGGCCGCCCACGAGTCGGGGTTGGTTCATTGCCTCACTCCTGGCGGTTCAGCGCGGCGGCGAGCTGCCGGGCAGCGTCGCGCGCTGACTTGCGGATCGCGGCGTCGTCACCGATCCTGCGGACGTCGACGTACTGGACGGACACCACCAGGTTGCTCAGACGGAACACCACGTCCGTCCGCTCGACCTGGCCCTTGGAATTGACGTAGTCGTTGGAGAAGGCCTCGTCGCCGACGCCCTTGAGCTCCTCTGCCGGCTTGCGCGGCTGCGTGATGGCCTTGGTCATGCCGATCGCCGGCCACTGCCAGGTGATCTTGGAGTCGCCCGAGTAGGCGTTGAAGCGGTTGGAGAAGGTCTCCATCGCCTCGTCGATCGTCCCGTCCCAGGGATCGCCCTCGCTGACCACCTTGATCGGCTCCGCGCCGACGCCGTTGCCCGGCAGGGCCCACTCGCAGCCGTCGCCGTCCCGCTTGGCCTTGCTCCTGGGGACGAGCGCCTGCGCCTGCCTGGCCGTCAGCAGCGTGCAGAAGTCGACGGGCAGCGTGAACCTGGGCTCCTCGCTCTCCTGCGGTGTCGGTGTCGGCGTCGGGGTCGGTTTCGGCTTCTCGGAGGTGGCCGCCACGGCTTTCGGTGTGGGTACGGCAGGCGTGACCTCAGGCGAGTTCAGCATCACCACGGTCACGGCCGCCGCCGCGATCGCGCCCACGACCCCGACACCCGCGAGGATCGGCAGCTTGAGGCTTCTCTTCCGGGGGAGCGGCGCGAGCGCCTGGTGGCCGTCGGCGACCCGCTGCAGCAGTTGCGCGAACGCCTGGCCGACCGGACGCTGGCGCGGGTCGCGCGCCATCATCTGCATGAGGACGGGACCGAGGTGACCGGCGCGCACCGGCGGGCGCGGCGGCAGCGTCAGCGCGTCGCGCAGCACCGCCATGGGGGAGGTGCCGACGTAGGGGGCGCTGCCCTCGACCGTGGCGTACAGGGTGGCGGCCAGCGACCAGAGGTCGGACTCCGGGCCGCCGCGCTCGCCGCGCAGCCGTTCAGGAGCGATGTAGCCCGGCGAGCCGATCAGCAGGCCGGACTCGGTCAGCGTGGCCTGGTCCTCCAGCCGTGCGATGCCGAAGTCGGTGAGGATCACGCGGCCGTCGTCGGACAGGAAGACGTTCGCCGGCTTCACGTCGCGGTGCTGGATGCCGTGCGCGTGGGCGGCGCCCAGCGCGTCGAGCACCCGCAGGCCGATCGCCGCCGTGCGCTCGGGCGACCACGGGCCCTCCGCCTCGACGGCCTGCTTGAGGTCGCGGCCGCGGAGCATCTCCATGACGATCCACGGCCGGTTGTCGAAGCTGAGGACGTCGTGGATGGTGATGATCCCCGGGTGGCGCACCTGCGCCGCGGCCATGGCTTCGCGCACCGCCCGCTGGAGCGCCTCCGCCCGCTCGGCCGGGTTCAGGGACTGGGGGAGCAGTACTTCCTTGACCGCGACCTGTCGGTCGAGCAGCTCGTCGTGCGCGAGCCAGATGGTCCCCATGCCCCCTTGGCCAAGCGCACGAAGCACTCGATAGCGGCTGGCGATTTTTGAATCCCCCATGCCAGGCACGAAGGGAACAATAGTGTTATGCGCGCTATGTTTACCCACTTAAGGGACCAATAGCTGCCCATTCGTAATGATCGACATTCGGAGTGGTCATGACCAGCGCGCCCCCGGTGCCACCCCCGTCCTACTGGCCTGACCAGGGCACGGACCGGCCTTCCTCGCCGAGGATGCCGGGCTGGGCGAAGGCGATCCTCGGCGGTACGGCGGCCGTGGCGCTGCTCGGCGGCGGGCTGATCGCTGTCCGAAATATCAACACAACGCCTTCGCCGCCGCTCGCTGAGCCGACTTTCGGGCTGCCGTCGGGGTTGCCGTCGCTCAAGCCCAGCAGCGTGCCTTCCTCCGACTCGCCCAGTGAGTCGGCGACGCCGCAGCCGAGTTCGACGTTCCCGGCGCTGAAGGCGGTGCCCGAGGTGTGCGACCTGCTGCCCGATGCGTTGACGAAGCGGCTGGCGCCCAAGAGCGTGTCCGAGGTGGGGGTGGCCAAGGACGGGTACGGCGCGCTGCGCAAGGGGTGCGACTGGACGCAGGCGGCGCTCAACATCAGGAACGGGGCCAACGAGTCGCGGTCGATCTACGTCAAGGTCAACGTGTGGCCGTCGGTGGCGGACGCGCGTGAGGACGCGGACAACATGTTCGACAGCATGAACGACATGGGCGGGACCAAGGAGGACAACCCGGGGCTGCGGTTCCTTTCCACCTACGGCGAGGTGAAGCAGTTGGCGGGGATCGGGGACGCGGCGCAGGCCATGTACACGGAGAACCTCAAGGGGACGACGAACGTGTGGGCGTTCGTGGTCATGGGGAACGCCACGATCGACCTGCGGTACCACGGTACGGACAACCTCAACAAGGACATCCTCGCCGAGGGCGACCAGACACGCCCGGTGCCGGAGGACGTCCTCATGAGGGGCGCCGAGGAGATCGCCAAGGAACTCGTGAAAAACCTCCAGGGCTAGCCCCGCGCCCCGCCCCACCCGCCCGCGCCCCCGGGCCACGCCGCCCCGCTGCCCTGCGCCGCCCCGCCGCCCCGCGCCGCGCTTGGCCTGCGCCCGGCTCCCCCCAGCCCGGCTCTCCACAGCCCCACGCCGTACGGCCCCGCGCCCCACGGCCCTTCGAGCTTTCGTCTCGTGGCTCTAGCGCCCCCCGCGTTGGGGTTGTTGAGGGCATCTCCCTGTGCGTCGCCCGAGTGGTGGGTCGGTGGCTGTCTCCGTGAGGTGGTGGGCTGGGGTGGGTGCGCGGGTGGGAGGGGGGAAGAGGTATGGTCGCCCCCATGACGTCGGATGATCTGCTCGTCAGGAGAGCGGAAAAGGCGGACGCGGACGAGATCTTCGCGCTCGCCCGGGAGTTCGGCCTGACGTTCCGCCCCGAGCGCGACGCCTTCGACCTCGCCCTCCCCCACCTGCTCAAGAACGACGACGCGCTCCTGCTCACCGCCGTGGTGGGCGGCCGCGTGCTGGGATACCTCCTGGGCTTCGTCCACCTGACGCTCTTCGCCAACGGCCCGGTCGCCTGGGTGGAAGAAGCGATGATCCAGACAGGGTCCCGCAGGCAGGGTCTGGGCAGGGCGCTGCTGGAGGAGTTCGAGGAGTGGGCGCGCACCCGCGAGGCGGGTTACGTGGCGATGGCCACCAGGCGGGCGCCGGAGTTCTATCACGCGCTCGGTTATGAAGAATCGGCCACCTTCTACCGCAAGGTGCTGCGTTAAGTCCGTTCTGTCGGTTTCGGATGGCATCCTTGGTGCCGTGAGTATCCACCAGGTGAGCCCCCTCTTCGTCGGCAGGGCTGATGAACTCGCCGCCCTGAGGCGGGCGCTCGCCGGGGCGCGCTCCGGAGCCGCGTCCACCGTCCTCGTCGGCGGCGAGGCGGGCGTGGGCAAGACGCGGCTCATCAACGAGTTCGCCACCCACGCCGGCGACGCCAGAGTGCTCGTCGGCGGCTGCCTGGAGCTCGGCACGGAAGGCCTGCCGTTCGCCCCCTTCACCGCCGTCCTGCGCCGCCTGGCCCGCGACCTCGGCCACGACCGCATCGCCGAGCTCGTCCCAGGCGGCACCACGAAGGGCCTGGCCAGGCTGCTGCCCGAGTTCGGCGAGCCGGACGCCGACGGCGCCGAGGCCCGCGCCCGCCTGTTCGAGCAGGTCCTGGGCCTCCTGGAACGGCTGGCGGAGGACGAGCCCGTCGTCGTCATCGTCGAGGACGCGCACTGGGCCGACCGCTCCACCCGCGACCTGCTCTCCTTCCTCGTGCGCTACCAGCGCAGCGACTCCAGGCTGCTGCTGGTCGTCACCTACCGCGCCGACGAGCTGCACCGCACCCACCCGCTGCGCCCCCTGCTGGCCGAGCTGGGCAGGGTCGCCTGGGTCTCCCGCCTCGACCTGCGCAGGCTCACCCGCAGGGAGGTCCTGGAGCAGGCGGTCAGCATCCTGCGGCGGGAGCCGTCCGACGCCGACATGGACCTCATCTACGCGCGCAGCGAGGGCAACCCGCTGTTCGTCGAGGCGCTGCTGGGCGAGGCGGCGGGCGGCGACATGCTGCCGGAGTCGCTGCGTGACCTGCTGCTCGCCTCCGTCGAGCGGCTGCCGGACGAGACGCAGGAGCTGCTCAGGGTGGCCAGCGCGGGCGGCGGGCGGATCGAGCACGACCTGCTGGCCGCCGTCGCCGGGCTCGACGAGGGCGCGCTGTCGCGGGCGCTGCGCCCGGCCGTCGCGGGCAACGTGCTGATCGTGGACGGCGAGGGCTACGCGTTCCGCCACGCGCTGATCCGTGAAGCCGTACACGACGACCTGCTGCCGGGGGAGCGCACCCGCCTGCACACCCGCTTCGCCCAGGCCCTGGAGGCCAACCCGGGGCTGCTGCCCGCGCCGCGCTGGGCGATCGAGCTGGCCCACCACTGGCACGCGGCGCACGACGCGCCCAGCGCGCTGGTCAGCGCGTGGAAGGCGGCGGCGGCCGCGCGCAAGGCGACCGCCTACGACGAGCAGCTCCGCATGCTCTCGCGGGTGCTCGAACTCTGGGACAAGGTCCCCGACGCCGCCGAGCGCATCGAGGCCACGCACGTGGACGTCTACACGCAGACCTGCATGGTCACCCGCCTGGCGGGCGAGTTCGAGCGCGGCATCGCCATCGCGACGGCCGCGCTGCGCGAGGTCGACGAGGTGGCCGACCCTGCCGGTGCGGCCCGCGTGCTGCGGCTGCGCGGCCTGCTGCGCTTCGACCTCGGCCGGGTCGGCTTCGTCGACGACCTGCGCCAGGCCGCCGCGCTGGTTCCCGACGACGGCCGGGCCGACCTGCGCGCCAAGGTGCTGGCCTCGCTGTCGATGATGCTCAACAAGCCCGACGAGTGGCAGGAGAAGATCGCGACGGCCGAGGAGGCCATCGCGATCGCCAAGCGCGTGGGCGACGCCACCACCGAGGCCGACGCGCTCATCACGCTCACCTGGGCCAGGTTCCGCTACACCAGGATCGAGGAGCAGCGCGGCGCGTTCAGGGAGGCCAACCGCCTGGCCGCGCGGGCGGGCGCGTACAACGTCATGCTGCGCGGCGCGATCTCCGAGTCCGACCACCTGGAGGGCGCGGGCTGGCACGAGGAGGCGGCCCAGGTGTCCCGCCGCGGCATCGCGGAGGCCGAGGAGTACGGACTGTCCCGCACGTCTGGCACCTTCCTGGCGATGAACCTGGCCGAGCCGCTCGTCTCGCTCGGCCGCTGGGACGAGGCGCTGGGAGTCGTGGAGGACGCGCTGAACCTGTCGCCGCCCGCCCCCTACCGGGCCAGCCTCCAGGGCTGGGGCACCGACATCGCGCTCGGCCGGGGCGACCTGGACCGGGCCGAGTCGCTGCTCAGCGCCTCCAAGGCGGTCCTGAGCAGGGGACACTACCGGCCGCAGTCGCTGCTGCCGCAGGCGCGCAGGGAGATCGAGCTGCTGGCGGCGCGCGGCGAGCACGACGAGGCCGTGCAGGCGGCCAAGCGGGTGCTGGCCGAGCCGGACCTGACCGCCAGCCCGCGCTACACGTGGCCGCTGATCGTGGCGAGCGCGCGGCTGGACGCCGGGCTCGCCGGGGAGGTGCGGGCGCTGGCCGCGGTGCTCGACGTCGAGGGCGCGCTGCAGGAGGCACACCGGCTGACGTTCCTGGCGGTGGACGGCGGCGGGCTGGCCGAATGGGACGCTGCCGTCGCGGCGTGGGCGGGTCTGCGCCAGCCGTACGCACAGGCCAGGGCGCTGCTCGGCGCGGGTCAGGCGGCCGTCGCGGCTGGCGAGCGCCAGGAGGCGGGCAGGCGGCTGACCAGGGCCAGGGAGCTGGTGGAGGAGCTGGGCGCGATGCCGCTGCTCGACGAGATCGTGGCGCTGGCCAGGAGAGCACGGGTCGCTGTCGCCGAGGACGCCGCGCCCGAAGCGCCGCCCGCGCTCGGGCTGACCGCGCGCGAACTGGAGGTGCTGCGGCTGCTGACCGCGGGGCGCAGCAACAGGGAGATCGCCGGCGAGCTGTTCATCTCGGTGAAGACGGTCAGCGTGCACGTGTCGAACATCCTGGCCAAGCTCGGCGTAGGCTCGCGCGGCGAGGCGGCCGCGACCGCGCACCGGGCCGGGCTGTTCACCCCGTGAGCTGCGCCTCCAGGCGGTAGCCGTCCACGGTGACGTAGACCTGGTCGCCAGGCCTCGCGTTGAGCCGCATGAGGACGGGCTGCAGGGAGTCGAAGACCGGCTGGTGGTCGCGCCACACGAGCACGACCGCGTTGTTGCCCGGCCCGGTCACCGACAGCAGCGTGCCTGGACGCATGCCGAGCTGCGCCGCGTAACCCTCGGAGACCGGCACGGGCCCGCCGCGCAGGTGCTCGGGCGTGACGTCGATGCGCTGCCAGCGGCGCGGGTCGGAGGTGGGGCTGGGCGGCGGGGGCGGCGGCGTGGCCGGGGCTCCGGCGAGATGGCCGGGCATCATGCCGTTGCGCCCGCCGGACAGCGCGGACAGCGTCGCGAGCGCGGCCGACGGGTCGATGGACCCGGCGGCGGGCACCGGCTGGCCGCCCCTGTGGTGGTGTCCGTTGGCCCCTGGCGTACGGCGGGGCAGCGGCTGCTGCACGTCGGGCTGGTGGGCCACGGCCTGGCGCGCGGCGGCCTCGGTGGGCAGCGCGTCGAGCCACGCCTGCGCCGAGTGCCGCCTGATGCCGAGCTCGCCGAGCGCCTCGACGACGTCGGCGTCCGGGCGCGTGGTGGCCAGGAGCTGCCTGGTACGGCGCTGCAGCCCGGTCAGGTCGCCGACGACCAGCCAGCCGTCCTGGAGGCGACGGTCGGGCATGAGGGTGACCAGGACGCGCCACAGCTCGGCGCGCAGCGTGGGCACCACGGCAGGGTGGGCGGGGTCGGCGCCGATGAGCTGCTCTTCCGTGGCGGCCGCGCCGAGCCATTCGGTCAGGCGGAACATGTGGCCGGTGACCGGGGCCGACTCGGAGGAACGCAGCCAGTGCAGGATCCGCTCCTCGGCGGTGCGCTGGGCCATGGAGAGCACGTCGCGGTCGACGAGCAGCTTGTCGGCCAGGGCGCGCAGGCTGATCGGCTCGGCGGCGAACAGGCGCTGGGCGGCGACCGCGAGCTCAAGGCGGTCGAAGCCGCGGAACAGGCCGTCGACGACGCGGACCATGGCGTGGTCGGTCTCGTCGAGCTGGGGCGCCTGGGTCTCGGCGACGGGTGCGGCCATCGGGACCTGCGCGGGGAAACCACCGGTCGAGGGCTGGGCGGGAGGAGCCGGCCGGGTGGGCAGGCCGGGCTGGGCGGGGAAACCACCAGTGACGGGCTGCGCGGGAAAACCGCCGGTGACGGGCTGGGCGGGGAACCCGCCGGTGACCGGCTGGGCGGGGAAGCTGCCCGTGGACGGTCCCGAGGGGGCCGGAGGGGCTGCCTCCGGGGAGAACGGCTGGCCGACGATGGGCGGGTGGCCAGGGTAGGACGCGGGGGAGGGGGCCGGGCGCTGGGCGGGGATCCTGCCGAGCACCTCGCGGAACACCGGGCCGATGACGAGCTCAGCCGTACCGGCCAGGTCGCCGGGACACAGGCGGCGCAGCCTGCTCCAGCCGCCCAGGCCGTTGACCGCGGACCTGGCCTGGTCGGGCCAGCCGGGCAGCGCCGGGTCGACGTGCTGCACCTGCAGGGCCGGCAGCAGGTCGGCGAGAGGGAGGTGGTCCCAGCGGGCGGCGGCGAACCGCGCCATCCGCTCGCAGACCCAGTCGAGTCCCGTCGTGCCCAAGGCGCGCGGCAGCGCCAGCGACGCCCACCAGCCGGCCGGCAGGCGGGGGTCGGCCAGCGCTTCCGCGACCTGTTGAGGTCGGCTCCACCGCAGGGCAGGGACCAGGTCGCTCAGGCAGATCGATGACTCGACGTCCATCGGCGAACCGTTTCCTCCCCAGAGTGACGCGTGTGGCTAATGGTGCAGCCTACGCGGCAAGCTATCAATCGGTGTGAATAGGGTAAAGACGGTTGGAGCCCAAACCGTACCGGGGACGGCCACCGACGAGCCCCACACATTCTGCTCCAGCACGGCAACCCGCTGCCAGAGCTGCCTTTTCGTCCGCGCCGCCCAATCGGGCTGTCAGGAAACCCGCAGCAAACGCGTCGCCCGCACCGGTGGTGTCGATGACCTCGCCGGGCACTCCTTCGGCTACTGCGAGTATCCGGCCGCGCCCCGCCGCGAGGGCGCCGAGCGCGCCCAGTTTCACGACGGCCGTGCCGTACCGCTCGCTCAGCAGCTCGGCGGCGCGCTCCGGGGTGGACGCGCCGGTGAGCAGGAGAGCCTCGTCCCGGTTGGGGATGATCAGGTCGGCCGGGGCCGACTCGGCGAGGAAGCGGTCGACGCCGAAGTCGCGCAGCGGGCCGGTCGAGGCGGGGTCGATGCTGATGGACACGCCCCTGCCGGTGGCCTCTGCCATGGCGCGCCTGGCCAGCTCCAGCCCCGACTCGGTGAACAGGGTGTAGCCGGACAGGTGCAGGTGGCGCACGCCGTCCAGGAGCGTCTCGTCCCAGTCGGCCGTCGAGATGCGCCCGCCGGCGCCGCGGTTGGTGAGCATGGAACGCTCGCCGGTGAGGTCGACCATGGCGATCACCATGGCCGTCGGGTGCTCGGCGTCGATCCTGAGGACCGGGCGCACCCCCGCCTTCGCCAGCTCGCCCGCGTGCCACTCGCCGCTGTCGTAACCGGCCCTGGCCAGCAGGCGCACGTCGGCGCCCAGGTGACCGGCCCACGCCGCGGTGTTGGCGCCGGAGCCGCCGGGGCGCAGCGCGATGTCGGCAGGGGTGTCCGTGCCCGAGCTGATCGGGGTGTCGTGCAGGGCGACGACGTCGGTGACGACGTCGCCCACGACCAGCAGGCCGTTCCCGCTCATCCTCGAGACCAGGCCACGGCGATCTCGGCGGCGACGGCGGTGTTGCCGCGCACCGCGGCCAGGTTCGCCTCCAGCGAGGCGCCGTCGGTGCCGCGCACCAGGTAGCCGAGCAGGAACGGGGTGATCGCCTGGCCGGTCACGCCCTCGGCCTCGGCAGCGGCGAGCGCCTCGGCCAGCACGCGGTCGTGCAGGGCCGGGTCGAGCTGCTGCTCCACCGGCACCGGGTTGGCGACGATGAGCGCGGTCTCAGGGCCGCCGAAGGCGTCCTGGCCGCGCATGACCGCCGCCGCCTCCTCGGCCGTCTCGATGCGCCAGTCGATGGGCTCGCCGGAGGAGTTGAGGTAGAAGCCGGGGAAGGTGTCGGTGCGGTACCCGGCGACGGTCACGCCGCGGGTCTCCAGCCGCTGCAGCGTCGACGGCACGTCCAGGATCGACTTCACGCCGGCGCAGACCACGGTGATGCGCGTGCGCGCGAGGGTGTCGAGGTCGGCGGACTCGTCCTGGTCCTCGGTCCAGCCGCGGTGCACGCCGCCCAGGCCGCCGGTCGCGAAGATCCGGATCCCGGCGCGGGCCGCCAGGAACGAGGTCGCCGACACGGTCGTCGCGCCGCTCGCCTTCAGCGCCGCGGCCAGGGGCAGGTCGCGCTGGCCCAGCTTGCGCAGGCCCGACTCGGTGGCGATGCGCTCCAGCTCCACCTCGTCGAGGCCGATGCGGGCCACGCCGTCCAGCACCGCGATCGTCGCGGGCACGGCGCCCGCCTTCCTGACGATCTCCTCCAGCTCCCGCGCGACCTGCAGGTTCCTCGGCTGGGGCAGCCCGTGGGAGATGATCGTCGACTCCAGGGCGACGACGGGCCTGCCGTCGGTGAGTGCGGAGGCGACTTCGTCTGACGGGCGGAGGATGGTGCTCATGCGTGCTTCGAACTCCTCGTAAAGGCGGGCAAGTGCCTAATTGGAACGGTCTACTAGCTGGGCTTTGTTCCAAAAAGCACTAGTTGACGGATCATACGAGGAAAAGCACACCAGCCAGCGAAACGGCGGCGATGATCGTGGTGGCGATGGCGCCCAGCAGGAGCGTGCGCCCGCCCTTCATCAGGCGGCGCAGGTCGATGCCGGCACCCAGCCCGAACAGCGCGGCGGCCAGCAGCAACGCGGTCACCTGCGGCACGGCCGAGGTGACCGGAGCGGGGATGAAGCCGAGGCTGCGGATCGCCACCATCGCCAGGAAGCCGACCACGAACAGCGGCATGATCGGCGGGCTCTTCACGGACGCGTCCGGCGTCCTGCGCTGCCTGAACGACGTGACGGCCACCAGCGGGGCCAGCAGCACCACGCGCGCCAGCTTCACCGTCACCGCGATGGTGAGTACGGCTGCGCCCGACGCGGCCCCGATCGCCGCCACCTGCGCCACCTCGTGCACCGAGGCGCCCGTCCACACGCCGAGCTGCTGCGGGGTGAGCCCCAGCCAGGCGGCCAGCAGCGGCACCACGCCGATCGCGATGCTCCCGTAGAGGACGACGACGCTCAGCGCGCTCGCCGCGTCGTCGTCGTCGCTGTCGGCCGTCTCGTGCATGGCCGCGATCGCCGCGGCCCCGCAGATCGAGACGCCGGTCGCGACGAGCAGCGAGGTGCCCTCGGACAGCCCGAGCCGCCTGCCGATCATCGGGGTCACTGCGAACGTCACCCCGGTCGCCACGACCACGATCAGCAGCGTCTGGCGGCCGAGAGTCAGCACCTCGGGCAGCGCGATCTGCAGGCCGAGCAGCACGATCGCCGCGCGCAGCACCTTCTTGGCGACGAACTGCAGGCCGGGGCGCAGCCGGTCGTGCAGGAGGCCCAGGTTGGACAGGGCGGCTCCGGCGATCACCGCGATCACCGCGGGGCTGAGCGCGGGCACGTAGCGGCTCACGACCAGCGCGAACGCCACGGCGACCGCCGCTGCCGCGATGCCGGGCAGGTTGACGCGCGGCCAGGTGCGGGTGACCGGGAGGGAGACCATGATCCCAGTCAACCGGCGCGCGGGAGGGGTCAGTAGCCATGCGTTGCCTGGCAGGTCATAGCCTATGGCTATGACTGGCTTGCCGGACCTCGACTCGCTGAAGCTTCTCGTCGACGTGGGCGAGCTCGGGAGCCTCGGCCAGGCGGCGCGCGCGTCCGGCATCGCGCAGCCGTCGGCCAGCAAGCGTATCGCCCAGCTGGAGCGGCGCCTGGGGCTGCCGCTGCTGGAGCGCACGCCGCGCGGGTCCACGCTGACCGGCGAGGGGCGGATGGTGGCCGGGTGGGCGACCCAGGTGCTGGCGGCGGCCCAGGAGCTCATGCGGGCGGCCCAGGCCGTACGGCACAGCGAGGCGGCCCAGCTGCGGGTCGCGGCGAGCATGACGGTCGCGGAGTACCTCGTGCCGCGCTGGCTCGGCGAGCTGCAGAACCGCTCGCCGGGCATCTCGGTGGGCCTGGACGTGATGAACTCGGCCGACGTGGCCGCGCGGGTGCTGGCCGAGGGGGTGGAGCTGGGGTTCGTCGAGGGACCGCACGTGCCGGACGGGCTGGACAGCCGCGTGGTGGGCACCGACCGGCTGGTCGTGGTCGTCGACCCGGCCCATCCGTGGACCAGGCGGCGTACGGCGCTCCGCGGGGCGGAGCTCGCGGCCACCCCGCTGGTGGTGCGCGAGCGCGGGTCGGGCACGCGCGAGACCCTGGACCGCGCCTTCGAGGGGTTGCACCAGGCCAGGCCGAGGCTGGAGCTGGGGTCGAACTCGGCGGTCAAGGGCGCCACGCAGGCGGGGGCCGCCCCCGCGGTGCTCAGCGGCTACGCGGTGGAGGCCGAGCTGGCCACCGGGCGCCTGATCGAGGTTCCGCTGGCCGGGCTCAACCTCGTGCGCAGCCTCAGGGCCGTGTGGCGCAGGGGTCGCTCGCTGACCGGCCCGGCCGCCACGCTCCTCGCCATAGCCTCGCGGCCGTGAGATCTGGTGAAATGCCTGGTATGCGTTATGACGTCGTAGTCGCAGGAGCAGGTCACAACGGCCTGGTGGCCGCCGCCTACCTGGCCAGAGCGGGCCGCCGGGTGCTGGTGCTGGAGAAGCAGGATCACGTCGGCGGGCTGGCCATCTCGGCCCAGGCGTTCCCCGGCGTCGACGCGCGGCTGTCGCGGTATTCGTACCTCGTCAGCCTGCTGCCCTCCAAGATCGTCAAGGATCTGGGGCTGAAGCTGGAGCTGCGGCGCAGGCGTTACGCCTCCTACACGCCGGTCGGCGCGACCGGCCTGCTGGAGGACAACGACGACCAGGCCGGTACCGCGGCGTCCTTCGCGCAGGTCACCGGCGACGGGCACGACCACCGGGCGTGGGGCGAGTTCTACGGCATGACCGCCGCCGTCGCCCAGGCGCTCGCGCCGACGCTGCTGGAGCCGCTGCGCTCGCCCAAGGAGGTCGCCGCGCTGGTCGGCCCCGAGGCGTGGCGCGACCTGTTCCAGCGGCCCATCGGGCTGGCGGTGGACGAGCGGTTCGACGACGACACCGTGCGCGGCCTCGTGCTGACCGACGCGCTCATCGGCACCTTCGCCGACCCGTCCGTCGACCTGCTGACCAATCGGTGCTTCCTCTACCACGTGATCGGCGACGGTACCGGCGAGTGGAACGTCCCGGTCGGCGGCATGGGCGCGGTCTCCGGGGCGATCGAGGCGGCGGCGCGCGCGGCGGGGGCGGAGATCCGCACCGGGGCCGAGGTCATCGGGATCGACCCGTCGGGCGAGGTCACCTTCGTGGACGCCGAGGGCGAGCACACGGTGACCGGGGAGCGGGTGCTGGCCAACCTGCCGCCCGCCGTACTCGATCCTTCGCAGGACCCCGAGGGGTCGCAGCTCAAGATCAACATGGTGCTGTCGCGGCTGCCCAGGCTCAAGGACGCGGCCGTCGACCCGCGGGCGGCCTTCAGCGGCACCTTCCACATCAACGAGAGCGGCGACCAGCTCTCGCGCGCCTACACGCAGGCCGTGCTGGGGGAGATCCCGGACCTGCCGCCCGCCGAGGTGTACTGCCACTCGCTGACCGACCCGTCGATCCTGGGTCCGTCGCTGCGCGGGCACGCGGAGACGATGACGTTGTTCGGGCTGCACATGCCCGCGCGGCTCTTCCGCACCAATCTGGAAAAATCCCGAGAAGAGGCGCTGCGGGCCACATTGGCGTCGATCAACTCCGTGCTGGCCGAGCCGCTGGAGGACTGCCTGCTGCGTACCCCGTCGGGCGAGCTCTGCCTGGAGGTCAAGACCCCGGTCGACCTGGAGAACGAGGCGGGGCTGCCCGGCGGGCACATCTTCCACCGCGACCTGTCCTGGCCGTACGCCGAGGAGCCCGCGCAGGAGGGGCGCTGGGGCGTCGAGACGGAGCACGAGCGCATCCTGATGTGCGGCGCTGCCGCGCGCAGGGGCGGCGGCGTCAGCGGCATCCCCGGGCACAACGCCGCGATGGCGCTACTGACCTGACACCAGCTTCGCCGCGACGGTCATGGCCGTCGCCGTGCGCTGGTCCTCGGGCAGTTCCATCTCGAACAGGAACGGGAGGGTGCCCAGGATCAGCGCGAACACCGCCAGCCGCTCCTCGAACTGCCGCACGGGGTCGGCTCCCGGTGTGGTGAGCACGGACAGCAGCGTGATGAGGCGCTCCTGCATGCCCTCGCCCGCCGGGATCCGCTCCATCGCCGTCTGGTTGACCTGGGCGAACCTGAACAGCGGGCGCCAGCGATCCTCCAGCAGGTCGGCGATCCTGCCCAGGATCTCGCGCTTGGCCGCCGCCGTGTGCGGCTGGGCGCGCGCCCACTCCACCAGCTCGTCGAGCGAGGCGTTGAGGTCCTCGATGACGCCGTTGAGGATGTCCTCCTTCGCCTTGAAGTGGTAGTAGAGCGCCGGACGGGTGATCTCGAGGCGCTCGGCCACCTCCTGCAGGGTCGTCTGCTCGTATCCCCGCTCGGAGAAGAGCTCCAGCGCGATCTCCTGGATGCGCTGCCTCGTGTCAGTGCGCCGACCGGCCATGCTCTCCCAACTCCTTGACGACCGGAGCGGCATTGCTTACTTTCGTGTAAGTAAGCAATGCGATCCGGCTTGTAGGGAGCAAGACTATGACCCATTCCTTCCCCGTCCAGCGCAGCTGCCCGTTCGCACCGCCGGACGAGTACGCCACCTTCAGGGACGAGGCGCCGCTGGTGCGAGCCCAGCTTCCCGGCGGAAAGGTCTGGCTGGTCACCAGGCACGCGGAGGCGCAGCAGGTGCTCAGGGACCCGGGCATCAGCACCAACCCCATGACGCCGGGACACCCCAACGTCATGATGGAGGAGGAGCCGCCCACGCCCGAGCAGCTGGCCATGTTCATGGAGTTCGCGATCGGGCAGTTCATCGACCTCGATCCGCCCGAGCACACCAGGTTTCGGAAGCTGCTCATTCCCGAGTTCAGCCTGCGCAGGGTGCGCGACATGCGTCCCGGCATCCAGGAGGCCGTCGACACCTTCCTGTCCGAGATGAAGCCCGGCGACGACCTGGTCCAGGCGTTCGGGCTGCCCGTGCCGTCGCTGGTGATCTGCCAGCTGCTCGGCGTGCCGTACGAGGACAGGGACTTCTTCCACTCCAGGACGCGCAAGCTGGTGATGGGCGACTTCACCGTGCTGCCGGAGATCCGCTCCTACCTCGACGGGCTGGTCACCGAGGCGGAGAAGCAGCCGGGCGACAACCTCATCGGGCGGGTCATCAAGTCCGAGGTCCTGGCCCACGACGAGATCGTCGGCGCCGCCGTGCTGCTGCTGATCGCGGGGCACGAGACGACCGCGAACATGATCCCGCTCAGCGTGCTGTCGCTCGTGCGCAACCCCGACCAGCTCGCGCTGCTGCGCGCCGACCCCTCGCTCTGGCCGCAGGCCGTCGAGGAGCTGCTCCGCTACCACTCGATCGTCGACTGGGTGGCCTTCGACCGCGTCGCCACCACCGACCAGGAGATCGGCGGCGTCCAGGTGCGCGCGGGGGAGGGCATCTACGTGCTCGGCGCGTCCGCCAACAGGGACCCGCGGGCGTTCGAGAACCCCGACGTGCTCGACGTGACCCGCGGCGACCGGCACCACGTCGCCTTCGGGTACGGCGTGCACCAGTGCCTCGGGCAGAACCTGGCGCGGGCCGAGCTGGAGATCGCGCTGCGCACGCTCTTCGAGCGCATCCCCGGCCTGACCGTGACCGTGCCCGACGAGGAACTGACCTTCAAGTACGGCGCAGCCGTCTTCGGGGTCGAGGCGCTGCCTGTTTCTTGGTGATGTCGTTCATCGGCTTCTCATGAAGGCCCTCTAGCGTAGTCGGCATGAGTGAGGGTGCACGGTTGCTGGTGGTGGACGACGAGCCCGCGTTGCGCGAGGCGCTGCAGAGCAGCCTCGAGTTCGAGGGCTACACCGTCGTCACCGCCAACGACGGGCAGGCGGCGCTGGACGAGGTCGCCCGCTCGTCGTACGACGCCGTGCTGCTGGACGTCATGATGCCCCGGCTCGACGGGCTCACCGCCTGCCGTCGCCTGCGGGCGTCGGGCAACCAGGTGCCCGTCCTCATGCTGACCGCGCGGGACGCGGTGGGGGACCGGGTGTCGGGGCTCGACGCCGGGGCGGACGACTACCTGGTGAAGCCGTTCGAGCTGGACGAGTTGCTGGCGCGGGTGCGGGCGCTGCTGCGGCGTGGGTCGTTGAACGCGGCGGGTGGGGACAGTGCGCTTTCCTACGGTGACCTGCGGATGGACCCGGCCACGCGGGAGGTCACGCGTGGGGGGCGGGCGCTGGATCTGACGCGTACGGAGTATTTGCTGCTGGAGTTGTTGCTGGCGCATCCACGTCAGGTGCTGACCCGGGAGCAGATCCTGGGGGAGGTGTGGGGGTTCGACTTCGAGCCGACGTCCAATTCGCTGGATGTCTACGTGATGTACCTGCGGCGTAAGACGGAGGCGGGGGGAGAGCCGCGGCTGATCCACACGGTGCGGGGCGTGGGGTACACGCTCAGGACACCCCAGTGAAACGACGCAGCCTCAGGTCGCGGCTCACCCTGCTGGTCACGGTGGCCGTGGCCCTGGCGATCGCCATCTGCCTCGGCGCGTCCTTCTTCATCGTGAACAAGGCGCTCAATGACGAGGTCAACCGGCGGGTCATGCCACCGCCGGGAAGGTCCCAGGACCCCTATGAGCTCGAGGATTTCCTGAGCAACTGCAAGCGGAGGCCCGCTCCGATCAACTGGCATGGCCCCGCTCCAGAGATGAGCCAGATCATCTACGCCGACGGGCAGCCGACCTGCTACAACGCCACCGCGATCACCATCACCGCCAACGACCTGGCGATCGCCGCCAAGGGCGGGAGCAGCCTCCACAACGGGACGGCTCCCGACGGAACCGCCCTGCGTGTCTACACGGCCAACGTCGGCCCCGGCATGGCCATCATGAACGGCGCCCGGATCGACGGCATGCAGGGAGCCCTGCGCAAGCTCGCCCTCCTCCTCGTGGGTGTGGCCGGTGTCGGCGTGTTCGGGGCGGCGTGGGCAGGCCGGGCGATCTCCCGTACTGTCCTGCGGCCTGTCGAGCGGCTCACCGGGGCCGTCGAGCACATCGCGCAGACCGAGGACCTCGACACCACCATCCCCGTGGAGGGCGACGACGAGATCGCCCGCCTCAGCACCTCCTTCAACTCCATGACCACCGCCCTCGCCGGTTCCCGCGACCGCCAGCGCCAGCTCGTCGCCGATGCCGGGCACGAGCTCAGAACCCCCCTCACCACCCTCCGCACCAACATCGACCTCCTCCTCCGCAGCGAGCAACAGGGCCGGGCCCTCGAACCAGGCGCCAAGGAACGGCTGCTCGTCAACGTCAAAGCGCAGTTCGCCGAGCTCTCCACCCTCGTCGGCGACCTCCTCCAGCTCTCCCGGGGCGAGACCGACCACGAACCGCACATCGAGCTCGCCTTCCACGACGTCGTCCAGTCCGCCATCGAACGCGCCCGCCTCCGCGGCGCCGAGGTGGAAGCCTCGCTCGACCCGTGGTTCACCGTCGGCAACCCCGCCTCGCTCGAACGCGCCGTCGTCAACCTGCTCGACAACGCAGCCAAGTTCAGCCCCGGCGCGATCGAGGTGACCCTGGCGAACGGCACGCTGACCGTGCGCGACCACGGGCCGGGCATCCCGGAGGACGAGCTGCCGCACGTGTTCGAACGGTTCTGGCGCTCGCCGTCCGCCCGCCCGCTCCCAGGATCGGGGCTGGGGCTGGCGATCGTGGCGCAGGCGGTCGAGGTGGCGGGCGGGGCCGTACGGCTGGAGAACGCCCCTGGTGGCGGCGTCGTGGTCACGCTCACGCTGCCCGGCTCCGCCGTTCTCAGCTCGCGTTGACGCGGGGCTCACGGGCGTCCCAGGCCGGGAGACGCACCACCATCGTCATGGTCCTCGCCTGCGTGACCGCTGCGCTGCTGTACGGCTGGGCGCTCGACACCAGCGGGTACGGCAACGCCTACTACGCGGCTGCCGTGCGGTCGATGTCGCAGAGCTGGAGCAACTTCTTCTTCGGGGCCTTCGATCCGCTGGATGTCTCCACGGTGGACAAGTCGCCCGCGTCGTTGTGGGCGCAGGTGGTTTCCGTGAAGGTGTTCGGGTTCCACAGGTGGGCGTTGATCCTGCCGCAGGTGGTGTTCGGGGTGGCGACCGTGGCGGTGCTGCTGGTCTGTGCTGCCTATTGCGTGACTCGGGCGCTGTCCTCTCCGCGGGCGCTGCGGCGGTTGGTCGGCGCTGGGGTGCTGGTGGGGGCTGGGTTCACGACGAAGATGATGGCGGCCTGGCTGGTGGTTCCGGCGTTGTTCCCGGCCTACCTGTTCTTCGGATCCGGAGGGTTCTGGCGGCGGGTGCAGCGGTGCTCGCCGTCTCCGGGGCGCTCGCCGTGCTGGCGTTGATCACCGGACGGCTGTGGACCCGCACCCGATACGCCCTCCGCGTCGCCCTCGCAGGGGCGGTGCTGGCCGGGGTGACGGTGATCGCCGCCCCCGCCACGTGGGCGGCGAGCGTTCCCCTCAACGGCCCGGGCCCGATGGGCGCGGTCAACCCGACCGCAGGGCCCAGCACGGGCTTCGGTGGCGGCCAGCCGCCTGCCAGAAGGCCAACCACCTCCAACAGCGCCACACCGTCCTCTGATGGTGCGGCTCCTTCTGGCAGAGCGCCTGTCAGGGTGGGGGATGGCCAGCGGGGAGCCCTCGGTGGGTTCAACGCCACCGACCAGGCCATCACCCTCGACCAGCTCAAGACCCTCATCAAGGACAAAGACCTGCAATACATCCAGCTCGGCGGCTTCAGCGGCCAGGGCGCCGACGACGACCCCAGGCTCGCCTGGATCCAGCAGACCTGCACCGAAACCGCCGCGACCGGCCTCTACCACTGCATTCTCACGGACCCTTCATAGGCGCCTTAGCAACGTCCCAGACCCGCCCGTGAGCGTTAACACATGCACACAGCAATCAAGACGCGCCTGGTCGAGGTGGTCGTCCCGGTCTACAACGAGCAGCGCGCCCTCGCCGGCAGCGTGAGACGCCTGCACGCCTACCTGACGACCACCTTCCCGTACGGCTTCCGCATCACGATCGCCGACAACGCCAGCACCGACGACACCTGGCAGATCGCCACGGAACTGGCCGGCGACCTCACCCATGTGCGTGCCGTACACCTGGCGGAGAAGGGGCGCGGCAGGGCGCTGCGCCAGGTCTGGGCGGCCAGCGACGCGGACGTCGTCAGCTACATGGACGTCGACCTCTCCACCGACCTCGACGCGTTCCTGCCGCTCGTGGCCCCGCTGATGTCGGGTCACAGCGACCTGGCCATCGGCACCCGCCTGGCCAGGGCGGCCAACGTGGTGCGCGGGCCCAAACGGGAGTTCGTCTCCCGCTCCTACAACCTGCTGCTCCGCTCGATCATGGGCGCCCGCTTCTCCGACGCCCAGTGCGGCTTCAAAGCGGCCCGTACGGAGGTCGTCCAGGCCCTGCTGCCCGCCGTCGAGGACGAGGAGTGGTTCTTCGACACCGAACTGCTCCTCCTGGCCGAGCGGCACGGGCTGCGCATCCACGAGGTGCCCGTCGACTGGGTGGACGACCCGGACAGCAGGGTCGACATCGTTCAGACCGCGCGCGACGACCTGCGCGGCATGCTGCGGGTGGCGCGCAAGACGCTGTCGGGGGACACGCAGGTGCCCGTGCGCGCGCAGTTGCCGGTCGGCATGGCCAGGCAGTTGCCGCGCTTCGCCGTCGTGGGCGTGATCAGCACGGTCGCCTACCTGCTGCTCTACTCGCTGCTCCGGCTCCTGATGCCCGCGCTGGCCGCCAACGCGCTGGCGCTGCTGGTGACGGCCGTGGCCAACACGGCGGCGAACCGGCGGTTCACCTTCGGCGTCACCGGGACCTCCGGGGCGCTGCGTCAGCAGTTCGAGGGGCTCATCGCGTTCCTCGTCGGGCTCGCGCTGACGACCGGCGGGCTGGCCTTGGTCCCCTCGGGCGCCACGCACGGCGTGGAACTGCTCGCGGTGGTCGTGGCGAACGCGCTGGCCACGTTGGTGCGGTTCCTGCTGCTCCGCGCGTGGGTGTTCAACCCCCGGCGGAAGGACGCCCGATGAGACGGCTGTTCCTGGGGCCCGCCGGTGATCCGCGGTGGGCGCGTCCCGCGCTGTGGTCCGTACTGCTCGCGGCCTTTGTCCTCTACGCGTGGGCGCTGGCGGGCAACGCCAACGAGTACTACTCCGCCGCGATCCTGTCCGGCACCAAGAGCTGGAAGGCGTTCTTCTTCGGCGCGCTCGACTCCGGGTCGTTCATCACCGTCGACAAGCCGCCGTTCGCGCTGTGGGTGATGGGGCTGTCCGCGCGGATCTTCGGGTACGGGACGTGGAGCATGCTCCTGCCCCAGGCCCTGGCCGGGGTCGCCGCTGTCGGGGTGCTCTACTCGGCTGTACGGCGGAGCGCCGGGCACGCCGCCGCGCTGGTCGCGGCCGTGGTGATGACGCTCACGCCGATCACGGTGGCGATCAACCGGGACAACAACCCGGACACCGTCCTGGTGTTGCTCCTCGTGGTGGCGGCGTGGTGCTGCCTGGAGGCGATCCGGCGGGGGCGGCTGCGGTGGCTGCTCGTCTGCGCGTTGTTCGTGGGGCTGGGGTTCAACACCAAGATGTTGCAGGCCTATCTGGTGGTTCCGGCGTTCGTGGTGGCTTATCTGGTTTGTGCGCGGGTGCCGGTGGTTCGGCGGCTCTGGCATGTGGTGGCTGCGGGCGGGGTGCTGGTGGTGTCGAGCGCCTGGTGGATGGTGATCGTCGACCTTTGGCCTGCTTCGTCGCGTCCTTACATTGGTGGGTCTTCGGACAACACGGTGTGGGACCTGGTGATCGGCTACAACGGGCTCGGCCGCATCTTCGGGCAGGGGGGCGGGGGTGGTGGTGCCTCGTTCGGTGGGGCCTCCGGTGCTGACCGCCTCTTCAACGAGACGATGGCGGGGCAGATCTCCTGGCTCCTCCCGTTCTGCGCCATCGCCCTGGTGTATGCAGCCGTACGGCGGAGCCAGGGAGGAGTGGCGTGGTTGTTGTGGGGTGGCTGGTTGCTGGTGCACTTCGCGGTGTTCAGCTTCTCCAGCGGCACCTTCCACCCGTACTACACCACCGCCATGGCCCCGGCTGTCGCCGCGATCACCGGCATGGGTGCGGTGCTCATGTGGCGCTCGTCGCGGTCATGGAGCTGGGTCCTTCCCGTGGCGATCGCCGCGACCGGCGCGTGGTCTTTCGTGGTGCTCCGCCGTACACCTGACTTCGTTCCATGGCTGGCGTGGGCTGTCCTGGGCACGACTGCGGTGGCGGCGCTGGGTCTGCTTCTGAGCAGGTACGCCAAGGTCAAGGTAGGGGCCGTGGCGCTGATCGCGGCGCTGTTCGCCGGGCTGGCCGGTCCTGCCGCGTATGCGGTCACGCCCTTGCAGTCCCAGGTCAACGGCACCAACCCGACAGCGGGACCTTCCACGGGCAGGATGGGGTTCGGTGGTATGGGCCGCGGCCAGTTCCCCGGCGGCATGCGCGGTGCTGGCCAGCAACCCCCCGCAGGCCAGCAACCTCCCGCGGGGCAGCAGCCCACGGGAGAACAGCCCCAAACCACGGGTGGCCGGATGCGCGGTGGCCAGGTGAGCGCCTCCCTGATCAAGTACCTGGAGGCCAACCAGGGGAGCGCCGCCTGGCTGGTGGCCGTCTCCAGCGCCCAGTCCGCGTCGTCGATCATCCTGCAAACCGGCAAGCCCGTGATCGCCATGGGCGGCTTCACCGGCAGCGACCCGGCGATGACCGTGACCCGCCTCAAGGACCTGGTGTCCTCGGGGCAACTCCGCTACGTGATGGCAGGCGAGGACAGGGGCGGCCCAGGAGGCGGGAACAACGAGGTCACCACCTGGGTCCAAGCCAACTGCCAGGCCGTCGACGGTCAGGACGGCCTGTACGACTGCACCTCCTGACCTCACCCACACCCCCTGGGGCCGCACCACCCCGGTGGGGCCGCACCACCACCAAAGGGGCGCCACCGCCAAAGGGGTGGCGCCCCTATGGGCGGGCCTCCTCTGGGAGCGTTGCCCTGAGAGTCATGCGGGGCGCTGTGGGATCCGTGTGGTGCCGGGGCATGGTGGCCCTGGCACCTGCGGCGCGGGGTGGCTTCGCCGTGCGCGTAGAAGGGGGTGGGGGAGCGCTCCCGCCGCCTTCGCCGGGATAGTCTTTGGCCGTGCGAAGTGCGGAGGGCTCGAGGAACAGCCGAGCTGAACAGGCTGACCAGCGCAGGGCCGAATTACTCGAAGCCACCCGCCGGGTCGTGCTGGAACGCGGCCTGGCCAACACCCGCGTGGCCGACATCGCCAAAGCGGTCAACGTCAGCGGCGGCCTGATCCACTACCACTTCGCCACCAAGGACGAGCTGATCACCGCCATGCTCAGGGCGACGCTCGACATCGAGTCCGCCGCCCTCCAGGCGTTGGTGACCGGCGACGGCAGCGCGGTGGAGCGGCTCGACCAGGTGCTGCAGTTCTACATCCCCGAGTCCAGGGACGACCAGAGCTGGCTCCTCTGGCTCGACGCCTGGAACACCGCGTTGCGCGAGCCCGCCGTACGCCAGATCGTCCTGAGCGTCGAGACCACCTGGCTCGACGCCCTCCAGCAGGTGATCTCCTCGGGCGTCGACGCGGGCGAGTTCTCCTGCGAGGACCCGGCGGGCGCGGCCGAGCGCATCGACGCGATGCTCGACGGGCTGATCATCCGCTACACCCTGCACCCCAACGTGCTCTCCAGGGCCAGGCTCCTGGAACACGCCAGGATGGCGGCAGCCCGCGAGGTCGACATCGACCCTGGCGTGTTCACCGGCGCGGGCTGAGCGGATGGGTGGGATCACGGACGTCCCCGGAGTGCGCGTGGGACAGGTCAGCGTGGTGCGTCCGCCGGACGTGCACACGGGTGTCACGGCGATCGTCCCCGACAGGCTTCCCGCGGCAGCCGGGGTGTTCGCGGGCAACGGGTACGGCAAGCTGATCGGCTCCACCCAGCTCGCCGAGCTCGGGGTCCTGGAGACGCCGATCGTCCTGACGGCCACGCTGTCGGCGTTCCGCGCGGCGGACGCGCTGGTGACGTGGATGTTGCGGCGCGACCCCGGGCTGCTGTCGGTCAACCCGGTGGTGGGGGAGTGCAACGACGGCTGGCTGTCCGACATCGCCGCCCGCCCGATCACCGAGGCCCACGTGCTGGAGGCGCTCGACACCGCCACCGCCGGTCCCGTGGCCGAGGGGTGCGTCGGGGCGGGCACGGGAACGGTCGCGATGGGCTTCAAGGCAGGCATCGGTACGGCTTCGCGCACGGTGGAGCTGGGCACGCTCGGCGCCCTCGTCCAGGCCAACTTCGGCGGCACCCTCCGAGGGCGGAAGAGCGTCGGTGAACAGCCGCCCGACGACGGGTCGTGCATGTTGGTGATCGCCACCGACGCTCCCCTCGATGCCCGGCAGCTCACCCGGGTGGCCAGGCGCGCGGTGTTCGCGCTGGCCAGGGTCGGGGCGAACTACTCGAACGGCAGCGGCGACTACGCGATCGCCTTCTCCACCACCCAGGGCCCGCCACCGCCTGACGACCGGCTGAACCCGCTCTTCGCCGCCACCCTCGACGCCGTGGAGGAGGCCGTGCTCAACAGCCTCAGAGCCGCCGTCACCACGCACGGACGTCATGGCCGCATAGCCCACGCATGGTGAAAAATCGGGGTATGGATCTCGACGAGCTGCGTGCCTGCATCGAGCCCCCCGGCCGCATGCTTCCCGCCCAGGCCTACCTCGACCCCGACGTCCTCGCCTTCGAGCGCCGAGCCCTGTTCGCCGGCGGCTGGGTCTGCGCAGGCCGGTCCAGCACCCTGCCCAGAGGGTCCAGGCGCGCCCAGCAGGTCGGCGACGACTCCATCCTGCTCGTCCGCGACGACCGGAGCACCCTGCGCGCCTTCTACAACGTCTGCCGCCACCGCGCCCACGAGCTCCTCCCCTGCGGCCAGACCGCGCGCGGCCGTACCATCGCCTGCCCCTACCACGGCTGGACCTACGACACCCAGGGCCGCCAGACCAGGCCGGGCACGGGCACCGACCTGATCGAGGTCCCGGTCGAGGAGTGGCACGGGTTCGTCTTCGTCAACGCCTCGGGCGACGCGCCGCCCTTGCGTGACTACCTCGCCGGCCTGGACGAGCTGGCCGCGCCGTACGAGATGAGCGGGATGGCGGTAAGGGCGACCCACGAGTACGTGCTGCGGGCCAACTGGAAGCTCGTCGCCGAGAACTACCACGAGTGCTACCACTGCCCCGAGATCCACCCCGAGCTGTGCCGCGCCTCGCCTCCGGACAGCGGCGACAACTACGACCCGGGCCAGGCGCGCTGGGCGGGCGGGAGCATGACGCTCAACGGCGACACCATGTCGCTGGACGGCCGCTCCCCGACCAGCACGGACCGCAACCCCGGCAAGGTCATCTACGTGCAGCTCTATCCGAACCTGCTGCTCAGCATGCACCCCGACTACGTGCTGACCCATCTGGTGGAGCCGCTGACGCCCAGCACCACCCGCATCACCTGCGAGTGGCTGTTCAGGGACGAGGAGGTGGATCCCGCCTATGCCGTGGACTTCTGGGATCTGACCAACCGGCAGGACTGGGCGGCGTGTGAGAGCGTTCAGCGCGGGGTGTCGTCGCGTGGATACGTGCCTGGCCCGCTGGCCGGGCGTGAGGACTGCGTGCACCGGTGGATCGCGGCGGTGGCGACCGCTTATCAGGCGGGCATGGCCGCCAGGAGGTAGGCGAGCCGCGCGGCGGCTCCTTCGACATCGTCGGTGCTGCCCAGCCGGTAACCCCATGAGGTGACGAACGCTCCGTCGGAGGAGCAGATCACCGTCTCCGCCAGGCTCTGCGAGAACCGGTTGCGCACGGAGACGTACTCCGGGTCGCAGGTCAGCGCGAGGTTCTGCACCGCCAGGTCCGCGTGACGAGCCGCGGCATGGGCGAATCGCTCCAGGAAGAGCGTGGTGTCCAGCATCATCTGCCACCTCCGCAACATCTCGCGTTAGAATTGCACGATCTTGCGGAGGTTAGCAAGCAATTGTCTGGGGTTAATTCTCCGATTGTTTCGCATACTGGCGATTGACGCGCATGATGATGGATCGTGCTTCTTCGCGATAGAGCGCCACTTTGTGGTAATCGTCGAAGACTCCGGCGTAAAACTCCACGTCAGCGCGTTCCCGCGACCGGTTCTCCTTGGTCCGCGTGGGCACGAGCACCTGGTCGTCGTCGAAGATCCAGAACCCGGTGAGCGGCACCGACGGGTGCTGCGCCTCCAGCGGCACGATGCCGAGCTCCATGTTGGGCAGCGTGCTGACCGCCAGCAGCCGGTCGAGCTGCCCCTGCATCACCGGCGACGGAGCCAGCTTCGTCAGCAGCGCCGTCTCCGGCATGATGAAGCGGAAGGTGCGCGAGCGGTCGTAGAGGATCTCCTGCCGCTGCATGCGCGCCTGCACGCCCTGGTCGACGTCGCCTGGCGCGCTGTAGAGGCGCTTGAGCGACAGGAAGATGTGCCGCGCGTACTCCGCCGTCTGCAGCAGCCCGACCACCACACCCGGCTCGAACACACGGAAGAGCTTGGTCCTGGCCTCCTGCTCGCGCACGTCCTGCTGCGAGGCGGCCAGGCCGCTGCCCGCCCAGTGCCGCCAGTCGGAGCGGCGCGCGTCGATGGCCGCAGCCTGCTGCAGCAGCGCCTCCAGCGTCTCGGGCCCGGCCTGTACGGCTTGCGCCCACGCGGCGACGTCGTCGTCGGTCGCGCTCTGCCTGGCGTTCTCCAGCCGCGAGACCTTCGACGCCTGCCAGCCCAGCCGTTCGGCCAGGTCCTTGCCGGACAGCCCCGCAGCCTCGCGGAGCTGTCGCAACTGCGCGCCCATGTCGACCCGGGCCTGCTGGAAGGACGTCACGCCGCTAGACGGTAGACCTACAGATGGTGATCATGCCAGGCCCTGATTCGCAATCGTGACCCGGCTTGCAGAAATTGCTCAGGAAAGGACCCTTCTGGCGATGTCCACCAGCAGTTCCCTGGGAACCTCCACGGCCCCCTCGCCGTCCAGAACGTCGCGCAGGTCGGCGAGCGCCTCGGGGTCGGTCACCTGCATCCCCTGGACGACGATGGTGCCGCGGTCGGTCTCGTAGAGGGTGGGGCAGGCGCCCGCCTCCGAGGTGGAGCCGAGAAACCGCATCCGCATGACAGTCCTTCCCCGTACGAAGTCGCAATTGCGAGCAATTGTACGGCGAAAGACGATCATCGTCTCCTAAACAGTCATATTTCGTATAGATCGGGCACGGTCGAACAGGGCGAGCGTCGTCGCGTGCAGCAGATCGCCGATGTCCTTCGGCGCCTTGCCCGCGAAGGAACGCGCGTGCGTGCCCTCCAGCACGATCCCGAGCTTGAAGCAGGCCAGCACCGTGTACCAGTCGATCGAGGACAGGTCGCGCTCCGACAGCTCCGCGTAGTAGGCGGTGATCTCCCGCGCCGACGGCAGCCCCTGGATGTGGTCGGCGTTCCAGGTGGCCAGCAGCCAGCCCAGGTCGAGCAGCGGATCGCCGATCGTGCACATCTCCCAGTCGACGATCGCGGCGACGCGCGGCCCGTCGTTGGCGAACATGAGGTTGGCCAGGTGGTAGTCGCCGTGCATGATCCCCGGCGTGAACGACGCGGGCCGGTTGCGCTCCAGCCACTCGGCGGTCTCCGCCAGGCCAGGGATGTCGGGTCCCGGGTATCCGTCGAGCTTGCCGTACGAGTCGAGTTCGGCCATCCAGCGCGGCACCTGCCGTTCCAGGAACCCCTCCGGCCTGCCGAAACCGGGCAGCGTGGCGGCGGGCACCCGGCCCAGCTCGGCCAGCGCTCCGGCCGCCTCCAACCCCATGCGGAAGCGTATGGCCGGGTCGCCCGCGTGCAGCGGCGGCAGCCCGGTGGTCGGGTTGAAGCCGTCGACCGGCTCCATCAGGTAGAACACCGGCTCGCTCGCGGTCTGCGCGGCGATGAGCCTGGGCGCGGCGACCGGGGTGTCGCGCAGCACCCCCAGCACGCGCGCCTCGCGCCGCAGCACCTCGTTGCTCTTGGCGCGCTGGTGCCGTGGCGGCCTTCTCAGGATGTACGGCACGCCGCCGCGCTCGAAGCGGATCATCACGTTCTGCGTGCCGCCCAGCACCGGGGACGCGCCGGTGATCTCGCCGCCCGGCAGGCCCTGCTCGTCCATCCACGCGCCGAGCACGCCGAAGTCGACGAGGTTGACGTCGATGTGCGTGGAGGTCATGGGCACCCTCTACCGAATGATGTTCTGGTGTGCGAATCTACCACGGTCACCCCAGCGCCTGCATGGTCGGCAGGTACGGCTCGCCGGAGAGCTCGCCGCCGTGGACCATGGTGGAAGTGGTGAAGTAGTACGGCACGCCGTTCGCCTCCGCCCATGCCACGAGCCCGGGGCGCGCCTGGTCGAGGTCGAGCCTGACCGGCTCCTCCGCCCCCGCCGCCAGGTCGGCGATCAGCGCCCGCGCGGTGTCCTCGTCGTCGGCGACGACCGGGCCGATGGTGAGGTGGTCGTGTGCGCGCCACATCCCGCCGAAGCCGGTGATCCGGTCGCCGTCGGAGGCCACCCGGATCTGCTGGTGATAGCCGGACAGCAGCACCTTCGACCGGTCCGCGCCGAAACGCGGCGTGTCATAGGCGATCACCGCGCCCAGGTCGTCGGCGACGCGAGTCGTGCCGGACGGCCGGCCGGTGAAGAAGCCCTTGTGGGTGACCATCGTGCCGACCGTCTTGAAACCGTGCTTCTCGTACAGCGGCCTGCCGTACTCGGTCGCCGACAGCGAGACGACGGCGCCCTGCGCCCGGCTCAGGACGTGGTCCATGAGCTGCCTGCCCAGGCCGCGCCTGCCGTACCTGGAGGCGGTCAGCACCATGGAGATCACCGCCCGTTCGGGGCCGTAGAACGTCACCACGTTCGTCGCCGCCAGCCCGTCGCCGTCCTCGGCGTCGATCCCGTAGACCTCGCCCAGGTCGAACAGCAACCGCCACTTGCGGTCCTCGGGCTGCCAGTCGCGGTCCTTGGCCAGGGCGGTGCAGGCGGGGAGATCGTCAAGGGTGAGTCTGCGTACTTTCGTCATACTTCTCATCATGGACTCGGTGATCGCGGTAGATGTCGGCGGAACGTTCATGAAAGGCGGACTTGTCGCCCGGGACGGCACCATCCTGCACCATGAGCGGTGGCCCACGCCCAGGTCGGAGGGGCCGGACCGGGTCATCGCCGCGATCTCCGGCTTCGTCGACCACCTGGGCACGCTGGCGCGGCCGGTCGCCGTCGGCCTCGCCGTACCAGGGCTGGTCTCCGGGGACACGGCCGTCTACTCGGCCGCGTTCGGGTGGCGCGACGTGCCCGCCGCCGCCTTCACCGCCGTCGGCCTGCCGGTCGCGCTCGGGCACGACGTGCGCTCGGCGGGCGAGGCAGAGCTGGCCTACGGATGGTCGGGCGAGAACGTGCTCTTCCTGCCCATCGGCACCGGCATCGCGGGCGCGGTGGTGCTCAACGGCACTCTGTACGGCGGGGCCAAGGGCTGGGCGGGCCAGATCGGCCACATCCCGGTGTGGCCCGACGGGCTGCCCTGCTCGTGCGGCCAGCTCGGCTGCCTCGGCGCGTACGCCTCCGCCTCGGCCATCGCCCGCCGCGCGGGCGAGACCTCGGCGGCCGAAGTGGCGCGCAGGACCGATCCGTTCGCCGTACAGGTCTGGGGTGAGGCGGTCGAGGCGCTGGCCGTCGCCCTGGCCACCTACGTGCTGGTCGCCGACCCCTCGATGATCGTCATCGGCGGCGGGCTGGCCCAGGCGGCCGACGCGCTGGTCGTTCCCTTGCGCGAACGGCTGGCAGCCCGCCTCGCCTTCCGCGAGCCGCCGCCGGTCGAGGTGTCGGCGCTGGGGGTCGAGGCGGGCATGCTCGGTGCGGCCCTGCTCGCCTGGCGGCTGGACTTATGATGTATTCCAGCATAAATACCGTTAAGGGGGACCATACGTGGCGGTCGGCGGCGGGCTGCAGCAGTTGCGCAGGATCAACTCCCTGTCCGTGCTGCGGGCGCTGCGCGAGGGCGGGCCGCTGGCGATCACCGAGCTGGCCAGGCGCACCGGGCTGTCCCGGCCGTCGACCATCGACGTCGTCGAGGAGCTGATCGCGCAGGGCTGGGTGCGCGAGCTCGAACCCGTCCAGGGCGGCATGGGACGGCCGGCGCGCCGCTACCGGTTCCGCGCCGACGCCGGGTACGTGCTCGGCCTCGACATCGGGCTGCACAAGGTGCTCGCCGTCGCCACCGACCTCGACGGCCGGGTGATCGCGTCCGGGCGCGAGCAGGTCGGCTCGCCGGGCAGCGCTGCGCACCTGGACGCCGTCTCCCGCGCGGTCACCACCTGCCTGGACACCGCGGGGCTTCCCTCCGGGGCCGTCTGGGCGGCGACCGCCGGGACCACCGGGGTGGTCTCGCGGACCGGGAAGATCGTGGTCTCCGCGGCCATCGACGGGTGGGCGGACGTCGACCTCGCCGGGCACCTGGGCGGGATGCTGGGGTGCCCGGTGCTCGTGCAGAACGACAGCAAGCTGGCGGCGCTCGCCGAGTCGCGTCAGGGGGTGGCGCGGGGGTCTTCCGACCTGGTGTTCCTGCACGTGGGGCGGCGGGTGGGGGCTGGGCTGATCGTGGACGGGAAGCTGTTGCACGGGTACAGCGGGGCCACGGGGGAGGTCGGGCTGCTCGGCTTCATCGGGTGGAGCACGGCCTCGTCGATCCTCGGGGACGCGCCTGTGGAGGTGTTCGCCTCCGCTCGGGCCGGGGATGCGTCCTCTCTCGCGCTGGTGGGTGAGTACGCGGGGGTGCTGGCGCGGGGGGCTGCCGCGCTGGTGCTCACGCTCGATCCTGAGCTGATCGTGCTGGGTGGGGGGTTCTCGCGGGCGGGGGACGTGTTGCTGGAGCCCTTGCGAGCGGCGTTGCGTCCGATGGTGTTGCGTATGCCGGAGCTGCGGGTTTCTTCGCTGGGGGTGGAGTGCGTGGCGTTGGGGGCGGCTTGTCTGGCTCGGGATCGGTTGGACGCGGAGCTGTTCACATGAGGGTGACGGGGAGGTCTTCCTCCTGGGCGCGCAGCTCCTCGCCCAGCGCTTTTGCCTGGGGGTCGAGTCTGGGGCTTGCCGCGACGCCTCTGCCGAGGAGGCCGTGGATGACGAAGTTGAGGGCTTGGAGGTTGGGGAGGTCGTGGCGGTCGATCTGGTGGGGGGTCAGGTGGGGGAGGAGGGTTTTGAGCTTTTCTGGGGTGAGATAGGCGTGCAGCCAGGCGTACTGCTCTGGGGTTTTCACCCAGACGCCCAGGTTCGCGTTGCCGCCCTTGTCGCCTGACCTTGCGCCTACGATCCTTCCCAGGGGGGCTCGCTTGGTTGGCTGGTCGCTGGCCTCTGGGTGGGTGGGCTTTTCTGGTTGGTCGCCGCTCATGGGCGCCGGGCTCCGCCGTACCTCGTCCGGCCGTTGCGGCGCCTGGGAGAGACCCGCCCCAGAGGGACCAGCAGCTTGCCCCACCACGACGTCCTCCTGCGCGCCACTCCCCAAAGCCCCGGCACCTTGCACGCCCGCCCCTGACGTGCCTGCGCCTGGACGGCCCGCGTTTGTCGCGCCCGCCTCCTGGCCTTTCGCGCCCGTATGGTCCGCCTTCTCCATGCCCTCCACTCTGGGACGGCCCGCACCTTCCGCGAAGGCCGTCGCCGTGGAGCCCCCCTTTGGGAGGCTGGGTGGGATGGGGTGGTTGTCCAGGAAGACCTCGGGGGTTACGGCGGACGCGGGGATCAGGGTGGGCCAGTAGATCCCGTACGGCGAAGCGTCGCCCGGAGGCGTGAGGCCGTAGAAACCGGGAAAGCTCGCCAGCCCCGTCTCCACCACCGCCGACGAGAACGCCCGCCCAGCCACCCGCCGGTCCTGCGCCATCACCGTGATCCGCAACAACGGCGGGTCGAACGACACGTGCACCTCGTCGAACGACTCCCTCGGCACCCGAGCCCAGAGCGCCTCCTCCGCCACCCGCGCCTTCTCCTCGGCGTCCAGCCCCGTCAGCACGAGGGTCATCGTGTTGCGATACCCGCCCAGGTAGTTCACGGCCACCTTCAGGGTGTCCGTCGGCGGCTCCCCGCGAACCCCCGAGATCCGCACCCGATCCGGCCCGTCCGACGACAGCGCGATCGTGTCGAAGCGCGCCACCACGTCAGGCCCGAGATACCGCGGCGACCCGATCTCGTACAGGAGCTGCGCGGTGACCGTGCCGATCGACACCAGCCCACCGGTCCCCGGGTGCTTGGTGATCACCGACGACCCGTCGGCGTGCAGCTCCGCGATCGGGAAGCCGCAGTGCGCCAGGTCGGGCACCTCCTGGAAGAACGCGTAGTTGCCGCCCGTCGCCTGGCAGCCGCACTCGATGACGTGTCCCGCGACGACGGACCCGGCGAGCGCGTCGAGGTCGTCCGGTTGCCAGCCGTACCGCCAGATGCCCGGACCCGTCACCAGCGCCGCGTCGGTCACGCGGCCGGTCACCACGACGTCAGCGCCCGCGCTGAGGGCGGCGGCGATCGGGCGGCCGCCGAGGTAGGCGTTGGCGGTGAGCGGGGTGGCTGCGAGCTTCTCGCCGGTGTCGAGGTTGGTGAGGTCGAGGTCGCGGCCGATCAGATCGTCGCCGGTCACGTGGGCTACCCGGACGTCCATACCCAGGCGTACGGCCAGCTCGGACACGGCCTGCGCGCATCCCGCCGGGTCGAGCCCACCGGCGTTCGAGACGATCTTGATGCCGCGGTCTAGGCAGGTGCCCAGGACCTGTTCGAGCTGCTTGTGGAACGTGGGCGCGTATCCGGGGCGGCCCTTGAGTCGGTTGCCGGCGAGGATGAGCATGGTGAGCTCAGCCAGCCAGTCCCCGGTGAGCACATCGATAGGCCCACCCTCGACCATCTCCCGCGCCGCCGACAGCCGATCACCGTAGAACCCACTGCAGTTAGCGATCCGCAGAACGCCCCGCTCCCCGACCTGCCGCTCCCCAGCCTGCCGTTCTGCGACCGCCTGGTCCGTGACCGCCCGGTCCGTGGCCACCCGATCCGCGAGCACCCGGCCCGTGACTGCCCGGCCCGTGACCGCTCGATTGGCGGCCCCGTCATCTGCGGCCCCCCGAACCCCGATCTCCCGATCACCGGCTCCCCGGGCATCGCGTCCCACCGCCGTGGGAGCGTTGCGGCTCTCGGGCGAGGTCCCTTCCCCGTGGGGGTTTACGCCGTCCACTTGGGTGGCCTCTTCTCCATGAAAGCCGCGATCCCCTCCTGGCCCTCCTCCGAGGTGAACCGCTGCGCCGACAGCGTCGCCATCTGCCGCAACCCCTCGTCGAACGACACGGAAGGAATGTCCCGCACCAGCCGCTTGGTGATCGCCAGCGCCTCAGGCCCGCCCTTGACCAGCATCTCCGTGTACCGATCCACCGTCGCGTCCAGCTCCTCAGCCGGTACGGCCCGGCTGAGCAACCCGGTCGCCACCGCCGTTTCAGCGTCGAAAACTTCGCCCGTCATGAAGTATTCAGCCGCAGCCCGCTGGTTCATCCTCCGCAAAACCGGCACCGAGATCATCGCAGGAACGACGCCCAGCCGTACCTCCGTGAACGCGAACGAAGCCGTCAGTGGCGCGATGGCGAAGTCGCAGGCCGCCACCAACCCCAGCCCGCCGGCCCGCGCGGTGCCGTTGAGACGGCACACCACCGGCTTGGGACTCTCCCAGATCAGCGCCAGGATCTCCGGAAACGACGCCGTCACCGGCGCATCGTGCGCCCCGGTGGACGGCTCGATCCGCTGCTCCTTGAGATCGGCCCCGGAACAGAACACCGGCCCGGTGCCGGTCAGCACGATCACCCGCACCTCGGGATCGGCCAGCGCCCAGTTGAGCCGATCCTCGAGATCGCCCAGCAGCCGCACCGACAGCGCGTTGCGGTTCGGCGGCGAGTCGAGCGTGATCGTCGCGATGCCGTTCTCGAGCTCCTTGTGCACCAGACGCGTCATTGGTTCACCTTCATCAGTACGGCTCCCGCCTCGACCTGCTGACCTCGTTCGACGCGTACGTCGTCCACCACCCCGTCGGCGGGGGCGGCGATCTGATGCTCCATCTTCATCGCCTCCAGCACCAGGACCACCTGCCCCTTCGTCACCGGGTCGCCGGGTTTGACCTCGACGCGCAGCACGCTACCCGGCATGGGGGCGAGGAGGGAGCCAGGCGCGACGTGTTCGACGGGTTCTGGGAGCCGGGGGATCGGGGTGAGCCGGGCCGAGCCGAGAGGGGAGTCGACGTGGACGATGGTGTCGTAAGGGGCTACGGCGAAGCTGTGCCGCAACCCCCCACTTTCCAGGACGACCTCGGTCGGGGTGGCGCTGATCAGGTCGATTCCCTCGGGAAGGGGCTGATAGACGACCTCGATCTCCTCGAAACGGAGTGTCTGGGGCTGGGAGCGTACGTTGCGCCATCCGCTCGGCAGGCCGCCGTTGACCTTGGCCCGGCGGCGGTTCGCCGCGGCTCCGGCGAGGGCGGCGGCGAGGGCCAGCAGGTCGAGCGGCGTTTCGTCCTGGGGGAAGTCGTGGGTGTCGAGGAAGCCGGTGTCGGTGTCCCCACGCAAGAAGTCCCGATTTTTCAGGACATCGAGGAGGAGGTCGCGGTTGGTGGTCAGCCCGTGGATCCTGGCTCGGTGCAGGGCCGTGGTGAGCTTTCTGATGGCTTCGGTACGGCTCGCGCCGTACGCGATGACCTTCGCCAGCATCGGGTCGTAATGCGTGGAGACCACGGAACCAGACTCCACCCCTGAATCCACCCGAACCCCGCCGGGAACCTCGAACAGGTGCAGCTCACCTGACTGCGGCACGTAGTGACGGTCCTCCGCATAGAGCCGCACCTCCACCGCGTGCCCGCGCGGCTGCGGAGGAGCCGGATCAAGCCGAGCACCCTCCGCGATCTCAAGCTGCAACCTGACCAGGTCTACGCCGTACACCTCCTCGGTGACCGGATGCTCGACCTGCAGCCGCGTGTTCATCTCCAGAAAGGCGACGGTGTCCCCTTTGACCAGGAACTCCACCGTCCCAGCCCCGACGTACCCAACCTGCTCCGCCGCCCTCACAGCGGCCGTCTCCAGCCGCTCCCGCAGCTCAGACCCGACCGCAGGAGAAGGACACTCCTCGACGACTTTCTGATGGCGACGCTGGATCGAACACTCCCGCTCGCCGAGCGCCCATACGGTCCCGTACTGATCGGCGACGACCTGCACCTCGATGTGCCTCGCCTGCTCAAGGAGCGGCTCGACGAACACCGTCCCGTCCCCGAAGGCCGCCTCCGCCTCCCGCCGAGCAGAGGCGATCTCCGCGCCGAGCGCCGCCGCCTCCCGCACAACCCGCATCCCCCGCCCACCACCCCCAGCAGACGCCTTCACCAACAACGGATAACCCCACTCCCCGCCAACATCGCCGGGGTCGCCCGCGTGCTGGAGGTGGCCTGTGGAGTCCGCGTCGCCACTGGCGCCCTTGTTGTTGCCGCTGCGTGCGTCGCCACTAGCGTCCACGCCGCTCACGTCGCCCGTGCCGCTCACGTCGCCCGTGCCGCTCACGTCGCCCGTGCCGCTCACGTCGCCCGCGCCGTTCGGGCCGTCTGCGGCGTCTGTGCTGTTGATTGTCAGGGAGGGCAGCACGGGGACGCCGGCCTCGGTCATCAGGGCCTTGGCTTCGATCTTCGAGCCCATCGCCGCGATCGCCGCCGGTGGCGGGCCGACCCAGGTGAGCCCGGCGTCGACGACCGCCTTCGCGAAGGCCGCGTTCTCCGACAGGAAGCCATAACCCGGATGCACCGCGTCCGCATCCGACAGGCGGCAGGCCTCAAGGATGGCTGGGATCGAGAGGTACGCCTTAGCGTCGCTCAGTGGTGCCGCGTCGCCCGGCTGTGCGGTCGCGGCAGGTCCGTCGGCGTCGCGTTGCCGGGCAGCGTCGCCTGCCTGTGGGGTCGCACTTGGCCGTACGGCGTCGCCTGGCTTTGCGGCGTCGCCCAACCGTACGGCGGCGTCTGGTTGTGGGGCGGTTGGCCGTACGGTGGCGTCTGGTTGGGCGGGTGGGCGCAGCCGTACTGCATGGTCGGCCTCGGTCACGTGTGGGGCGGAGGCGTCCGCTGACGTGAAGACGGCCACCGTCTCGATGCCCAGTTCCCGGCACGTGCGGAAGACCCTGCGGGCGATCTCGCCCCGATTGGCGACCAGCAAACGAGTGATCATGGACGGAACACCCCGAACCCCGCAGCCTCAGGCGCCGGAGCGCTGTTGATCGCCGACAGGCACAACCCCAGCACCGTCCGCGTGTCGCGCGGATCGATCACCCCGTCGTCATACAGCCGCCCCGACAGGAAGAACGGCAGCGACTCCGCCTCGATCTGCGCCTCCACCATCGCCCGCATCGCCGCGTCCCCCTCCTCGTCGTACGGCAGGCCGCGCGCCGCCGCCGACGCCCGCCCCACGATCGACAACACCCCGGCCAGCTGTGCCGGACCCATCACCGCCGACTTCGCGCTCGGCCAGGCGAACAGGAAGCGTGGATCATACGCCCTGCCGCACATGCCGTAATTGCCCGCGCCATACGAAGCGCCCATCACGATCGTCAGATGCGGCACGGTCGAGTTGGACACCGCGTTGATCATCAGCGCGCCGTGTTTGATGATCCCGCCCTGCTCGTACTCCTTGCCGACCATGTAACCCGTCGTGTTCTGCAGGAACACCAGCGGCGTGCGCGACTGGTTGGCGAGCTGGATGAACTGCGTCGCCTTCTGCGACTCCGCGCTGAACAGCACCCCCTGCGCGTTGGCCAGGATCCCCACCGGATAGCCGTGGATCGTCGCCCACCCCGTGACCAGGCTGGGACCGTACAGCGGCTTGAACTCCTCGAACGCGCTGCCGTCCACCACCCTGGCGATCACCTCGCGCGGGTCGAACGGGACCTTGAGGTCCTCGGGCACGATCCCCAGCAGGTCGTCCGCCGGAAATTTCGGCTCCTCGACCTCGCCGGGTGTGACGCCCTGCTTGCGCCAGTTGAGGGATCTGACGATCTGCCGCCCGATCCTGAGCGCGTCGTGCTCGTCCGCCGCCAGGTAGTCGGCCAGCCCGCTCGTCCTGGCGTGCATCTCCGCCCCGCCCAGCGACTCGTCGTCGGACTCCTCGCCGGTCGCCATCTTCACCAGCGGCGGCCCGCCCAGGAACACCTTCGCCCGTTCCTTCACCATCACCACGTAGTCGCTCATCCCGGGCACATAGGCGCCCCCGGCCGTCGAGTTGCCGAAGACCAGTGCGACGGTCGGGATGCCCGCCGCGCTCATCCGGGTCAGATCGCGGAAGATCTGCCCACCCGGGATGAAGATCTCCTTCTGGGTGGGAAGGTCCGCACCGCCCGACTCCACCAGATTGATGTACGGCAGGCGGTTGCGTAGCGCGATGTCCGCGGCCCTCAGGGTCTTCTTCAGCGTCCACGGGTTGGACGCGCCGCCACGCACGGTCGGGTCGTTCGCGGTGATCACGCACTCGACGCCCTCGATGACGCCGATCCCGGTGACCACGCTCGCGCCGACCGGGAAGTCGCTGCCCCAGGCGGCCAGCGGCGACAGCTCCAGGAACGGCGAGTCCGGGTCGATCAGCAGCTCGATACGTTCCCTGGCGAGGAGCTTGCCGCGTTTGCGGTGCCGTTCGACATATTTCTCCCCACCTCCGGCCACCGCCTTGGCGTGCTCGGCTTCGAGGTCGGCCAGCTTGGCGAGCATCGCCGCGCGGCGGGCGCTCGTCTGGTCCGTCATCGGACGGCCTCCTCAGTTGACGGTCGCGTCAGGCCGATGGCCCTGGCCCAGAGACGGGTGAGATGGTCTACGGCTGCGCGCTCGTCGGCCTGCTCGCCGAGGTCGAGCCAGACGTGGGCGAAGTGCTCGACCATGCCGCCCAGCATGACGGCGGTGAGCCTGGGGTCGAGTGCTTTGTCGGCGAGCCCCTGGTCCTGGAGGCGTCTGAGACCCTCGGCGCCTCGCCGTACGAACACCTCGCGGAGCTCCAGCAGGAGGCCGCTGAAGCGGTCGTCGGTGGAGGCGGCGTGCTCCAGCATCCGGACCAACCGGGAGTTGGTGGCCCAGGCGCGGAGGTAGAGGAGGTTGGCGGCCTCGATGCGGGCGTAGGGGTCGTCGGGGACCGTGGGGCCGACGACGCTCGCGGTGAACATCTCGCCCACGACCGCGGCGGCGACCTCGCTGAACAGGGACTCCTTGGAGTCGAAGTAGGTGTAGAACGTGCCGTGGGAGACTCCGGCTCTGGCGCAGACGTCATCCACGCGTACGGCGTCGAAGCCGTGTTCCTCGAACGCGTCGCGGCCCGCCTGGACCAGGGCCGCCCGGGTCTTCTTCCCGCGGGCGGTCAACTTGACGATCACGTCAACTACGATACCCCGCTTCAACCCGCCCACGGAAGGCACCCTTTCGGGGTGGAGATCCGCATGCTTGCGAAGGTGTGTGCCCTCAAAGACAGGGTGCTTTCGGTGCGTGCAAGAGGTGGGCGGCGTGTGTGACATCCCACGCGTGGGACCCCACGCGTCGGATGACGCGACCCGGGGGAGTCGCGGGTGCGACGGCGAAGGCAGCGACGGCGGCGCAGGCGGAGAAGGCGACGACGGCGAAGGCGGTGGCGCGGCGACGGCGGTGGTGACGGCGGTGGTGACGGCGGTGCGGTGACGGCGGTGGTGACGGCGGGTGGCGTGGTCGTGGTGACGGCAGTGGCGTGGTGACGGTGGTGACGGTGGTGGCGGCGGTGGTGGCGGCGGTGGTGGTGCGCGGCGGTGGTGGTGGAGGTGGTGGCGTGGCGACGGAGGTGGTGGAGGTGGCGTGGTGACGGCGGTGGTGGAGGTGGCGCGGCGAGATGTGTGGGAAAGAGGGGTGGGCATGGAAAAGGGCGGCCACCCCCACGGTGACCGCCCTTCCCGGCTCGGATCAGGTGCAGTGGCTCCAGCCGCTCTTCCAGGTCAGGTTCTTCCAGCTCCCGCCCCAGATCACGCACTTCTTGACCGCGGCCTGCCGTACCGGCCCCGCGTACGCCTCGAAGTTGCCCGGGTTGGTGCCGCTGCCGCCCCCCTGCACCTGCAGGATCGCGTTCATCGGGACCTTGTTCGGATAGATCAGCTTCGACATCGTCACGACGCAGTTCTTGCCCGCCGCCGTGTTGTACAGCAGGAAGATCGTCGCCTTGTCGCCCAGCGCGTGGCCGTCGATCACCTTGAAGCCGCCGCCGCACACGGCCTCGGGGGTGTTGGTGTTCGGCCTGGTGCCCGCGTCGGACGGGTCGCCGGTGATGACCGGGTTCGACGGATCCACCATGTTGTCCTTCTTGGTGGGCGTCGGTGATGCGGTGGGCTGCTTCGTCGGCTTCGGCTTCGCGGTCGCCGTCGGGGTCGGCTCGTGCGTGGTGGGGCGGATGGTGGGCTGCGTCGTCGGCAACGTCGTGGGCAGCGGCACCAGGGTCTTGTGCGGCTTCTTGGGCTTCTTGGTGGGCTCGGCGGTGGGGGACGGGGCCTCCGTCGGGGTGACCGCCTCCTCGGTGGGCTCCTCCGTCACGGGCTCGCCGGGCTGGCCCGCGCCGCCGCCGGGGGTGGTGCTCGCGGACGGACCCAGGGCGGAGACGAGCTTGGCCGGGGCGCCGGTCATCTGCGTCACCGCCACCACGCCGCCGACCACCAGCACGGTGGCCGCCGCGCCGGACAGGGCGAGGAGGAGGGTACGGCGGGGCTTGCCCGCCGGGCGCGCCGTGGCGGCCCTGGTGAGCGCGGAGCGCCCGGGGATGGGCGGGGGCGTCGGTGCGGCATTGTCACCGAACGGCCCAGCGTTCTGCGCCCCGAGGGAACCCGACGACGGCGCGTACGGAGAACCAGCCGCACCAGCGTAGGGCCCCGAAGCGCCAGACCCTGAGCTTCCGGAGACGGCCCCCGAAGCACCAGGGTAGGCCCCCGAAGAGCCCGATCCGCCTGCGGCACCGTAGGGACCTGACGCACCTGCGGCGGGGGCCGGGCCCCCGAGGGGGGAGCCGAGCTGAGGCCCTGAGGCGCCTGCAGCACCGCCGGGCTGAGCGCCTGGCGCCCCTGGGTAGGGTCCTGACGCGCCTGCGGCGGGGCCAGCCTGGGCCGGGCCCCCCGAGGGGGTGCCGGGCTGGGGCCCCGAAACGCCTGCCGCGCCACCAGGCTGAGCACCCGGCGCCCCGGGGTAGGGACCCGAGGCGGAAGCGGCGGCCGGGGGTTGGGCGAGGCCGGCCAAAGGCTTGTTGGGGGAGTGGGCGGGCTGGGCCAGCCCTGCCAACGGGTTGGGCTGCGCGGTGAAAGGTGTCGAAGGCACCGGCGGCGCCGCGGGCTGCACGGGCTCGATGGCCGCCTTCGGCACCGGCTGGCCGGTCAGCTTGACGATGATCTCGTCCGCCGTAGGCCGTTCCGCCGGGTCCTTGGACAGGCAGGCGGCCACCAGCTCACCCAGCGTCCCCTCCAACCCCTCCATCTCCGGCTCGTGGTGCAGGATCCGGTTCATCACCACCGGAATCGAGTCAGACCCGAACGCCGGCTTCCCCGTGGCCGCGAACACCATCGTGACGCCCCACGCGAAGACGTCGGCCGCCTCGGTGACCGTGGACCCGCTGAGCTGCTCGGGCGCGAGGTACGACGGCGTCCCCATCGCCATCCCCGTCGCGGTCGCCCCAGGCGCGTCGAGCGCGCGGGCGATCCCGAAGTCGATCACCACGGGCCCCTCGGGACCCATGAGCACGTTGGCGGGCTTCAGGTCCCTGTGCAGGATCCCGGCCCGGTGGATGGCCGCCAGCGCGGTAGCCGTACTGATCGCCAGCCGTTCGAGGGCAGCCCCGCGACGGGGCCCCTCGTTGTCGACGAGCTGGCGGAGGGACGGGCCGGGCACGTATTCACTGACGATGTACGGCCGGCTGCCGTCGAGGTCGGCGTGCAGCACCGGCGCGGTGGAGAAGCGCGCCACCCGCTGCGCCACTGCCACCTCGCGCAGGAACCGGGTTCGCGCGTCCTGGTCGGCGACCAGCGCGTTGTGCAGCAGCTTGACGGCGACCTGTTCACCGGACGCGCCGCGGCCGAGGTAGACGACCCCCTGGCCGCCCTCGCCGAGCCGGGCGACGATGTCGTACGCACCCAACCGTCGCGGGTCCTCCGCCGCCAACGGCTGGAACTGATTCACAGCGAACCCCCATATGTACCCCGATAGGTGGGACAAAAAGCTACCAGTGTGACCATTGGTGCGTCTTGCCGCCCTGAGGATCTTTCACGTCCCTACGACGACTTGACGCCACATGTCAGGGCATCGACGCAGGTCGTGTCCACGCCCGCCTCGTAGGTCACGTCTTGGTGAACAGTCCACGTCCCATCCCCGCAGGGTGGGGTACGGACGACACTCCACGGGGCCGGAGGCGCGCCGCCGGGCGGGTTGTCCACTGGGCCGAGTGGGGTTCCGTAGGGAGAAGGGGTGGGCTAGATGGCCTTGCCGGGGTTGAGGAGGCCCAACGGGTCGAAGACGGCCTTGATGCCGTGTTGTACCTCCGTCACCACCGGCCCGGACTCCAAGGCGAGCCATCGGCGCTTCAGCAACCCCACCCCGTGCTCGCCGGTCAAGGTGCCGCCCATCGACAGGGCGTGGCGGAAGATCTCGTCCGCCGCCGCCCACACCTCGGCAGGAGGCTCCACCGTGCCGTGGTCGAAGATGAAGACCGGGTGCAGATTGCCGTCCCCCGCGTGCGCCACCGTGCAGATCTGAACGCCGTGCCGTACGGCTGTCGCCTCGATCGCGGTGATCATGTCCGGCAGCGCCGACCGCGGCACGCAGACGTCCTCCACCAGGCAGGCGCCCAGCCGCTCCTTCGCCTGGTACGCCATCCGGCGCACCGCGATCAGCTCCTCGGCCTCCGCGGGCGAGGACGAGACGGCGACGAACGACGCCCCGTTGTCCATGCAGAGCTGCTCCATCCGCGAAGCGACCTCCTGCCCGTCGGCCGCGTCGGACTGCCCGATCAGCATCGCCTGCGTCGACGCCTCCAGCCCGATGTGCCGCCAGTCGTCGATCGCGACCAGCGTCGCCCGGTCGAGCAGCTCCATGAGCGACGGCTGGCACCCGGCCGCGATGATCGCCGACACCGCCGCCGCCGCGTCCCGCAGCGAGCCGAACTCGGCCGCGAACGTCGCGGGCGCCTGCAGGGGCGCCCGGCGCAGCCGTACGGTCGCCGCCGTGATCACCCCGAGCGTGCCCTCGGACCCGACGAAGAGGCCGGTGAGGTCGTACCCGGTCACGCCCTTCATCGTGCGCCGCCCGGTGTCGAGCACCCGCCCGTCGGCCAGCACCACCTCCAGGCCCAGCGCCGAGTCGCGGGTCACGCCGTACTTGACGCACCGCAGCCCGCCCGCGTTGGTGGCCAGGTTGCCGCCGATGGTGGAGATCTCGTACGAGGACGGGTCGGGCGCGTACATCAGGCCGTGCGCGCGGGCCGCCCTGTCCAGGTCGGCGGTGATCACGCCTGGCTCGACGACGGCGATCTCGTCGGCGGGTGACAGCTCCCTGATCGCGGTCATCTTCGCGAGCGACAACACGACCGTCCCGTCACCGGCGGTCGCGCCACCGGCCAGCCCGGTGCCTGCGCCGCGCGGCACCACGGGCACCCGATGCTCGGTGGCCCAGCGCATCGTCGTCACCACGTCGTCGCGCGAGGTCGCCAGGACCACGCCCAGCGGCTTGCCCGGCTCCAGGAAGGTCCGGTCGCGGGCGTAGGAGTCGATGACGTCCGGGTCGGTCACGACGCGGCCTTCGGGGAGACTTGTCACCAATGCATCAATTGCGCTCACGAAAGAACCTTACGGTTTGCGTGGACAGTCCCATCCGTACAGACTTCCCGGATGACTCTCTCCTGTCCGGTGTGCTCTGAAGCCGACCAGGTGGCCTCGGTGCCCGGAGTCGTCGCAGCGGGAACCACGTACGCCATCGGCCGGGTGCGGCTGCCCGCCGGCAAGGACGTGGCCGACCTGCCCACGGCTCCGTCGCTGGGCGGGTCCAAGCACCGCATGAGCCGGACCCAGCTCGCCGTCTGGCTGTCGTTCCCCAGCCGCCACTACACGCCGTGGGTGCGCAACCAGGGCTACGTGCTGCTCGGCATCGCGGCGCCGCTGCACCTCGTCGTGGCGCTCGTGCTCGCCATGGCGCGCGAGTCGACGTGGGCCGAGGTGCTGCTGGCGCCGCTGTGCCTGACCGGGCTGTTCTGGGGGCTCGGGCTGATGTTCGTGCTCGGCTCGTTCGGCGCGCGCAAACGCGACGTCGCCGAGGCCCCGGCCAGGGAGAAAGCCCTTGCCGTGTGGGAAGGGCTCTACTACTGCGCGCGCGACAACATGGTGTTCGAGCCTGGGGTGGGAGTCTCCTTCCACCCCAGCGAGACGCGCGAGTACATCTTCGGTTTCAGGCGTTGACGGCCCTGACGCAGATCGCCAGGCCGGTGATGGCCTGCTCCAGCTCCTCCAGGTCGGGGAACGTCGGAGCGATGCGGATGAAGCGGTCGTCCGGGTCCTTGCCGTACGGGTGGGTCGCACCGGCCGGGGTCAGGGCGATCCCGGCGGCCTTGGCCCTGGCGACGACCTCGCTGGCGTGAGGCACCTCCAGGGTGATGAAGTAGCCGCCCTGCGGGCTCGTCCACGTCGCCACGTCGCCCAGCTCCTTGCTCAGGATCCGGTCGACGACCTCGAACTTCGGCCACACCAGCTCGGCGTGCTTACGCATGTGCGCGGCCAGCCCGTCGGCGTCGCGCAGGAGCTCCACGTGGCGCAGCTGGTTGATCTTGTCGGCGCCGATCGTCTGCTTGGCGGTGTTGCCCAGATACCAGGCGACGTTGGCGGGCGAGGAGCCGAAGAACGACACCCCGCTGCCCGCGTAGGTCACCTTGGACGTCGAGCCGTACACGAAGGCGCGGTCGGCGTTGCCGTACTCCGCGCACAGGGCCAGGATGTCGGCGAGCTGCGCCGGGGTGTCGGTGAGGTGGTGGACCGCGTAGGCGTTGTCCCAGAAGATCCGGAAGTCGGGCGCGGCGGTCGGCATCGCGGCCAGGCGGCGCGCGGTCTCGTCGGAGTAGGAGATGCCCGACGGGTTGCTGTACTTGGGTACGCACCAGATGCCCTTGACCGAGGCGTCCTCCGCGACCAGCCGCTCGACGACGTCCATGTCGGGACCGTCGGCGTCCATCGGCACCGCGACCATCCTGATGCCGTACTTCTCGCAGATCGCGAAGTGCCGGTCGTATCCCGGCACCGGGCACAGGAAGGTGATCTCCTGCTCCACCCAGCGCTGCGTGGCGCCGGGAACCGTACCCAGGAGGGCGAACATGATCGTGTCGTGCATCATCGCCAGGCTGGAGTTGCCGCCCACCACGAGCTGATCGGCCGGGACCTGCAGCGGAGCGGAGAACAGCTCGCGCAGCTCCTTGAGGCCCTGCGGGTTGCCGTAATTGCGGCCGTCCGTGCCGTCGGCCGCGACGTGCGTCGAGGGCAGTGACAACATCGCGTCGGACAGGGCGAGCTGGTGAGGCGAGGGCTTCCCTCGGGTCAGGTCGAGGCTCAGCCCGCGGGCTACGAGGGCTTCGTATTCGCTCAGGGCGGTGGACTGCATGCACGCAGGATAGGAGATCCGGCCCCCTGCTCCCGGTGAATGTCCGGAATATGGACCGCGATACTGCTCTCATGCGCGAGTTGCCGCCCCGGGTGATCGACGCCGCGATCACCGTCGTGGTCGTCGCTGCCACCGTCCTGCCGATGATGTGGCCGCAGCCGCCCGCGTGGTGGATCGTCGGGCTCGGGCTGGCCGCCTCGCTGCCGGTCTTGTGGCGGCGCAGGTGGCCGCTGAGCACCGCGCTCGTGGTCGGGGTGGCGATCACGGTGCTGGTCACGTGGGAGAAGCCCTACCTGCCCTGGGGGCCGCTGGTCGGCATCTACACCATCGCGGACCTGGCTCCGCGCTGGGCGCGCCTGCTCGCGGTGCCCGTGGTGGCGGCGGGCGTGGCGGTGTCCCTGATCCTTCCGGCGGAGAACGCGGAGACCTACCGCGTCATCGGCACGGCGTTCGTCGCCGCGTACGCCCTCGGCACCAGCGCACGCGCCAACCGCGAGCGCGCGCTGCGCATCGAGCAGGAGCGGGCCACGGCGATCGAGCGCGAGCGCACCCGCATCGCCCGCGACATGCACGACATCGTCACCCATTCCGTGGGCCGCATGGTCGTGCAGGCCGAGACTGGACCGCTGGTGCTCAAGGACGAGGCGCGCGCCGTCGCGGCGTTCGACGCGATCGCCGACACCGGCAGGGAGGCGCTCACCGAGCTGCGCGGCCTGCTGTCCGCGCTGCGCCGGCCGGGCGAGCCCGAGCCGCAGCCGGGCCTCGAAGGCCTGCCGGGGCTGCTCGACCGTTCCGGGCTCGACGCGACGCTGACCACCGAGGGCGAGCCGCGCCCGATCGCCGCCGGTGCGGGGGTGGCGGTCTATCGCATCGTGCAGGAGGCGCTGACGAACGTCCTGCGCCACGCGGGGACGAAGCGGGTGACCGTACGGCTGCGCTGGAGTGACGAGCGGCTGGAGGTCGAGGTCGCGGACAAGGGCAGGGGCGGGCCGCGTAAGGACGGGTTCGGGCTGGTCGGGATGGGTGAGCGGGCAGCGGCTGTGGGCGGGACGCTGGACGCGGGTCCAGGCGCTGCCGGGGGATTCGTGGTGAAGGCCGCTTTTCCTGTTGGATAGGGCGCATGCTGCGCGTGCTCGTCGCCGACGACCAGGACCTGTTCCGGGCCGGATTCACGCTGATCCTCGACGCGCAACCCGACATCTCGGTCGTCGGTGAGGCGGCCGACGGCGCGACGGCCGTGGCGCTGGCCGAGGAGCTGCGCCCCGACGTGGTCGTCATGGACGTGCGCATGCCGGTCATGAACGGCATCGAGGCGACCGAGCGGATCTGCGCGGTCACCGACGCCAAGGTGCTCGTGCTCACCATGTTCGACCTCGACGAGTACGTCTACGACGCCGTGCGCGCCGGGGCGAGCGGGTTCCTGCTGAAGGACATCCGCAGGGACGAGCTCGCCGCCGCGGTCCGGGTGGTGGCGGCCGGTGAGGCGCTGCTGGCCCCCGCCGCGACCAGGCGGTTGCTGGAGGACCTGGTCAGGCGGCCCAGCCACGGCGTCGCCCCGCGGCTGGCCGCGCGGCTCGGCGAGCTGACCGAGCGGGAGTCGGAGACGTTGCGGCTGATGGCGCGCGGCCTGTCCAACGCCGAGATCGCCGCGGGCCTGGTCGTCAGCGAGCACACCGTCAAGACGCACGTCAGCCGCATCCTCACCAAGCTCGACCTGCGCGACCGGGTCCAGGCCGTCGTGTTCGCCTACGAGTCCGGGCTGGTCGTCGCGGGCGCGTAAGCCCTGACAAGCGAGTCGGGGGCGTGCGCCCTGACGAAGTCCTCCAGCTCGGGTAGGGACAACCCGGGCGGTGGCACCGCGACGAGCCGGTCGACGCCCAGGTCGGCGTAGGCGCGGACGGTGTCTGGGGTCAGCGGCCGCGACGGGCTGACCGTGATGTGCAGCGGCCTGCCCGACAGAGCGCGCAACGACTCCAGCTGTGCGGCTGTGGCACGCAGCCCGAGCATCCACCCGTACCACCCGTCGGCCAGCTCGGCCGCGCGCCGGTGCGCGGCGCGCGAGTGGCCGCCCATCACCACGGGCACCGGCCGCTGCACCGGACGCGGGTGGGCGTCGACGTCCTTGAACGACACGTGCTCACCGTGGAAGGCGGGCGCCTCGGACTCCCACAGCTCCCTGATCGCCCGCAGATACTCCTCGGCGCGCGCCCCACGACCTTCCAGGGGTACGCCGAGGGCACGCAGCTCGGGCTCCAGGTAGCCGACGGCGACGCCGAACACCAGCCGCCCGCCGCTCAGCACGTCCACGCTCGCCAGCTGCTTGGCCAGCACCAAAGGCTCACGCTGCGGTAGAACCACACACCCGGTGGCCAGCAGGATCCGCTCGGTGTGCGCGGCCATGAACGCCAGCGAGACCACGGGGTCCAGCAGCGGCGCGGAAGGCTCAAGAGGGGAGGGGGCAGAAAACGGGCTCGGCAGCACCACGTGGTCGGCCACCCACAGCGAGTCGTACCCCAGCTCCTCCGCCAGCCGCGCGATCCGCGCGGCACCCTGTCGAGAGGCCCCGGCGAAGGCGTTGGGCGTGTGCAGGCCGATGGTCGTCATGCCTCCCGACGGTAGAACCGCGACACCGCCTCCACCAGCGACGATCTCGCATGGATCCCATGCTCACGCCGCATCTCACCGGGAAATATGCCCGAACGGGTTCCCAGGCGGCGATCGCCGGAGTCCAATGGGGTGATCGGGGTCACACTCCATTCGCCGAGGGAGCTGCCGTGACGACTGTTCGAGAGACGTCCTTCGAGCAGGTCAGGCGCCGCCGTACCGGGACCGTCATCGTCTCCTGGATGTCGACGACCGACCACAAGGTGATCGGGTACCTCTACCTGATCACCTCGTTCTGCTTCTTCCTCCTCGCCGGGGTCATGGCGATGGTGATCAGGGCGGAGCTGGTGGCACCCGGCATGCAGCTGGTCTCGCAGCACCAGTACAACCAGCTGTTCACCGTGCACGGCACCGTGATGCTGCTGCTGTTCGCCACCCCGCTGTTCGCCGGGTTCGCCAACGTGATCATGCCGCTGCAGATCGGCGCGCCCGACGTGGCGTTCCCCCGGCTCAACGCGGTCGCGTACTGGATGTTCCTGTTCGGCGGGCTGATGGTGGTGGCCGGGTTCCTCACCCCGGACGGCGCGGCCGACTTCGGCTGGTTCGCCTACACGCCGCTCTCGACGGGCACCTACTCGCCCGGCGTCGGCGGCGACCTGTGGATCATGGGGCTGGCGCTGTCCGGCCTGGGCACGATCCTCGGCTCGGTCAACTTCATCACCACGATCATCGGCATGCGCGCGCCGGGCATGACGATGTTCCGGCTGCCGCTGTTCACCTGGAACACGCTGCTGACCAGCATGCTCGTCCTGATGGCCTTCCCGGTGCTGGCCGCGGCGCTGCTGGTGCTGGAGTCGGACCGCAAGTTCGGCACGCACGTCTTCGACTCGGCGACCGGCGGCGCGATGCTCTGGCAGCACCTGTTCTGGTTCTTCGGCCATCCCGAGGTGTACATCATCGCGCTGCCGTTCTTCGGCATCGTCACCGAGGTCATCCCGGTCTTCAGCCGCAAGCCGATCTTCGGCTACATCGGGCTGGTCGGCGCGACCATCTCCATCGCCGGGCTGTCGATGACGGTGTGGGCGCACCACATGTTCGCGACGGGCCAGGTGCTGCTGCCCTTCTTCGCGTTCATGACGTTCCTCATAGCCGTGCCGACCGGGGTGAAGTTCTTCAACTGGATCGGCACGATGTGGCGTGGCCATCTCAGCTTCGAGACGCCGATGTTGTTCGCCGTCGGGTTCCTGGTGACGTTCCTGCTCGGCGGCCTGACCGGCGTCATCCTGGCCTCGCCGCCGCTCGACTTCCCGCTGTCCGACTCCTACTTCGTCGTGGCCCACTTCCACTACGTGGTCTTCGGCACCGTCGTGTTCGCGATGTTCTCCGGCTTCTACTTCTGGTGGCCGAAGATGACCGGCAGGATGCTCGACGACCGCCTGGGGAAGATCCACTTCTGGACGCTGTTCGTCGGGTTCCACACTACGTTCCTCATCCAGCACTGGCTCGGCGTGCTCGGCATGCCGCGCCGCTACGCCGACTACAGCGCCTACGACGGCTTCACCGCGCTCAACCAGCTCTCGTCCGTGGGCGCCTTCCTGCTCGGGGCCTCGACGCTGCCGTTCCTCTACAACGTCTGGCGTACGGCGAAGCGGGCACCGAAGGTGACCCTCGACGACCCCTGGGGCTACGGCAACTCCCTGGAGTGGGCCACGTCCTGCCCGCCGCCCCGGCACAACTTCATCAGCATCCCCCCGATCAGGTCGGAGCGCCCCGCCTTCGACCTGCACTACCCACGTGTCGCCGCAGCGGCGCAGCCGCGCCAGGTGGACGCCCCAGAAGACGAGGTTCCCAGCGAGGAGACCTAGATGACCGGCGTGAAGAGCCCGTTCTCACCAGAGTTGGCGCCCTGCGGCAAGAGGTCGGGCGGTGAGCGCCTCGTCGACGACGACGGGTACGGCCTGCTCATCCGCGACCAGTACTTCGACTGCGGCTGCCGCCGCATCAGGCACGAGTACCACGACGGCAGCATCCACATCTCCGCCGTGCGCCACGACGGCAAACGGATCAAGGACTCGTCCCTGCAGGCCGACCACGGGAGCTGACGCACATGATCGACGTGCTCATCGTCGGAGGAGGCGGGGCTGGTCTGCGGGCGGCCATCGCGGTCGCCGAGACCGACCCGTCGTTAACCGTGGCTGTCGTGTCGAAGGTGTATCCGATGCGCAGCCACACCGTCTCGGCCGAGGGCGGCGCCGCTGGGGTGATCGGCATCGGCGACACGCTCGACGAGCACGCCTACGACACCATCTCCGGCGGCGACTGGCTGTGCGACCAGGACGCGGTGGAGGCGTTCGTCGCCGAGGCGCCGCGCGAGCTGATCCAGCTGGAGCACTGGGGCTGCCCGTGGAGCCGCGAGCCCGACGGGCGGGTCGCGGTCCGGCCGTTCGGCGGCATGAAGCGGCTACGCACCTGGTACGCCGCCGACAAGACCGGGTTCCACCTGCTGCACACGCTCTTCCAGACCACCCTGAAATACACCGACATCGTGCGGTACGACGAGTGGTACGCCACGCGGCTCGTCGTCGACGACGGCCGGGTGCACGGCGTCACCGCCGTCGAGATGAGGACCGGCCGCATCGAGACGATCGCGGCCCGCACCGTCATCCTCGCCACCGGGGGCTGCGGCCGCGTCTTCCCCTTCACCACCAACGCGGCGATCAAGACCGGGGACGGCATGGCCCTGGCCTACCGGGCGGGCGCGCCGCTCAAGGACATGGAGTTCGTGCAGTACCACCCGACCGGCCTGCCGTTCACCGGGATCCTCATCACCGAGGCGGCCCGCGCCGAGGGCGGCTGGCTGATCAACAAGGACGGCTACCGCTACCTGCAGGACTACGACCTCGGGCAGCCGACCCCCACGCCGAAGCTGCGCAGCATGGAGCTCGGGCCGCGCGACCGGCTCTCCCAGGCGTTCGTCGCCGAGCAGCACAAGGGCAGGACGGTGGACACTCCGTACGGACCCGTCGTCTACCTGGACCTGCGCCACCTCGGCGAGGCCAAGATCGACGCGCGGATCCCGTTCGTGCGGGAGCTGTGCCGGAGCTACCAGAACCTCGACCCGGCCACCGACCTCATCCCGGTGCGTCCCGTCGTGCACTACATGATGGGCGGCGTCCACACCGACCTCGACGGCGCGACCCCGATCGCCGGGCTGTACGCCGCGGGCGAGACGGCCTGCGTCAGCATCAACGGCGCCAACCGCCTCGGCTCCAACTCGCTGCCCGAGATCCTCGTCTTCGGCCGCAGGGCGGGCATCGCGGCCGCCTCGTTCGCCCGCGAACACCGCGAGGGCGAGGCGGCAGCCGTACGCAGCCAGGGGGGTGACGAGGAGCGGCGGCTCCTCCGCACGCGGGAGGGCAACCCGCGCGGCGAGCGGATCGCCGACCTGCGCGAGGAGATGCAGCACACCCTGGAGGGCGCCGCCGGGATCTACCGGACCGGCGACGTGCTGGCCAAGGCCGCAGACACCCTCGCCGAGCTGCGCCTGCGTGCCCAGGACGCGCGCATCGACGACACCAGCACCACCTTCAACACCGAGCTGACCACCGCTCAGGAACTGCTCGCGATGCTCGACATCGCCGAGACGATCGTCGCCTGCGCGCTCAACCGGCGCGAGTCGCGCGGCGCCCACCAGCGCACCGACTTCTCGCTGCGCGACGACGACACCTACCTGGCGCACTCGCTGGTGCACCGTTCGCCCGACGGAACCCCGTCCGTCGGGTTGCTGCCCGTGACGATCACCCGCTGGCCCCCAGGCGAAAGGGTCTATGGCCGTGACTGACCTCCAGGAAAAAGCCGTCACCACCAGGACCGTGACCCTGGAGGTCGCCAGGTACCGGCCGGAGCAGGACAAGGAGCCGGTGTTCGAGAGCTTCGACGTGCCGCTCATGGACGACTGGGCGGTGCTCGACGGGCTGGCCTACGTCAAGGACCGGCTCGACGGGTCGCTGTCGTTCCGCTGGTCGTGCCGGATGGGGATCTGCGGCTCGTGCGGGATGACGGTGAACGGCGAGCCGCGCCTGACCTGCGGCACGTTCTTCACCGAGTTCGGCGACGGGCCGATCAGGATCGAGCCGCTGAAGGGCTTCCCGGTGATCAGGGATCTCGTGGTGGAGATCGACGACTTCCTGGCGAAGCTGCAGCACGTCCAGCCGTGGCTGATCCGCGAGGGTGAGGAGCTGCCGCTGACGACCGAGTACGCGCAGACTCCGGCGCAGCTGGAGGCGTACAAGCAGTACTCGATGTGCATCAACTGCATGCTGTGCTACTCGGCGTGCCCGGTGTACGTGCTCAACCCCGACTTCCTCGGGCCCGCCGCGATCGCGCTGGCACAGCGGTACAACCTGGACTCGCGTGACCAGGGGGACCGGTTCGACCTGCTCAACCTGGAAGAGGCGGTGTGGGGGTGCACGTTCGTCGGCGAGTGCACCAGCGCGTGCCCGAAGCACGTGGACCCTGCCGAGGCGATCCAGCGCTACAAGGTGACCGCGGCGATGCGGTCGGTGCTGCCGTGGGGGCGCAAATGAACCCGGTGACCTACCGCCCGCCGCGCGACCGGCTGTGGTTCGTGCGGTCGCGGGCCTACACGGTGTTCGTGCTGCGGGAGGCGACGAGCGTCTTCGTGGCGTGGGCGACGGTGTACGTGCTGCTGCTGGTCTCGGCGGTGCTGTCGGGGAACCTCCCCGGATTTATCGCCTTTTCTCAGCAAATCTGGGTGGTCGCGCTTAACGTCGTGGCCTTAATTGCCACAGCCTTCCATTCCGTCACATTTCTCAATCTGGCCCCGAAAGCCACAGTGGTCAGATTGGACGGCTGGCGCGTTCCCGCTTTCATGATCCAGGGCGGCAACCATTCCGCCTGGATCGGGCTGTCGATCCTCATCGCCTACTTCATCATGAGGTCGCCGTGAAAAGGACGCCGGAACCGTACCTCTGGCTGCTGTTCAGCGGCGGCGGGGTGATGGCCGCGCTGCTGCTGCCCGTGCTGGTGCTGCTGTTCGGCGTGCTCATGCCGCTCGGCGTGGTCGCGTGGCCGACGGCTGAGCACCTCGCGGGCCTGCTCGACCTGGTGATCGTACGGCTGGCGCTGCTCGTGGTGATCGTGCTCTGCTTCTTCCACGCGGCGCACCGGATCCGCTTCACCAGCGAGGAGGTGCTCGGGATCGCGCGGTTCGACCTGGTCATCGCGCTCGTCTGTTACGGGGCGGCGGTCGCGGGCGGGGTGGTGGCCGCACTCGTCATGTTCTGAAATATAGGCATTTAGCGGACTTTCTTGTGGTGCGGCGATTACCGTCGCCTGTCATGAGCATTTCGCGGGCGATTCCCGCACTGGGGCTCCTCGCCGCCTTTCTCGCCTCTCCCGCTACCCCGGCCGTTTATCTGCCGGGCCCGCGCGACTACTACGTCAACTACAGCGCGCCGCGCGACGAGCCCCGTCCGGCCGACCCGCGCGCGCTGCAGGTGGACAGGAAATACTCCGGCGGCAGCCCGGCGGCGGCCCGCGTGCTGGCCCAGCGGGAGAGCCAGGCGATCAGCACGGGACGCAACCCGGCGGCGTTCGTCCGGCCCAGGAGCGCCAGGATGCTCACCCTGCTGGTCGAGTTCGACGAGAAGGCCCGCGACGACTTCTCCGGCTTCCGCCGTCCCCGCACGATCAACGCCGACCCCGGCGACTGCGTCACAGAACCCTCTGGAACGTTCCTGAGCGGGCCGGCGCACAACCGCATCCCCGCGCCCCCGCGCGGCGACAACAACACCTTCTGGGTCAGGGACTTCGCCGCCGACCACTACACCCGCCTGCTCTACACCGACCGCGGCCTCACCCAGCGGGTACGCACCGACCTGCGCGACCCCCGCGACGGCCGGGCGGGCATCGACGTGTCCGGCTACACGATGAAGCGCATGTACCAGGAGATGTCCAAGGGCGCCTACACGATCACCGGGGCGGCCGTCGGCTGGCTCCGCGTCCCGCACTCCGAGGCCTGGTACGGCGCGGCCGCCTGCGGAGCCGCTCCCCAGGACATGTCGGGCCACCCGAACAACCCCCTCGGCGCCTCCCAGCTGGCCATAGACGCGGTGGACGCCCTCGCCAAGGCCCAGCCGCGCTTCCCCTGGGCCTCCTACGACGTCGAGGACGTCACGGACGCCGACGGCGACGGCAATTTCAACGAGCCCGACGGCGTGCTCGACCACGTCGTCCTCGTCCACGCAGGCAAGGACAAGTCGGCCGACGGCGGCGCGCAGGGCACCTACGCCATCTGGGCCAACTCCAGCGCGGTGCCCGGCGGCCACCCGATCCCGGGCACGCGCACGCGGCTGTTCACCTACACCCTGCAGCCCGAGGACGCCGGGGTCGGCGTGTTCGCCCACGAGTACGGCCACGACCTCGGCTTACCCGACCTGTACGACCCGACGGGCACGTCCTCCACCGACGTCGACTTCTGGGACCTGATGGCCAGCGGCTCGCACGCCGGGCTCCTCTACCAGTCGATGCCCTCCCACATGGGCCTCTGGGACAAGTGGATCCTCGGCTGGGCCAACCCCAAGGTGCTCAACCCCGGCGACGCGGCCAGGCTCGTCACCGTCGGCCAGTCCTCCCGCACCCCCCGCTTCACCCAGGACGGCATCAAGGTCAACCTGACCAGCGCGCCACTGAAGATGATCGACCCGCACGGCGGGCGGCGGGCCTGGTGGTCGGGCACCGGCCAGGACCTGGCCGACCTCGGCCTGCAGCGCGACCTGGCCGTCCCGGCGGGGACCGACGTGCGGTTCTGGATGTGGGACAACTACGAGATGGAGCAGGACTACGACTTCGGCTACGTCGAGGCGTCCACCGACGGCGGCGCCACCTGGACGCGCCTGCCCGTCTTCGACTCCACCGGCTCGCCCGTCGCGATCACCGGCTCCACGCCCGGCTGGCGGCGCGACTACGTGCCGCTCACGCCGTACGCGGGCAGGACCGTGAAGCTGCGCCTGCGGTACGTCACCGACGACTCGACCACGCTGCGCGGCTGGCACGCCGACGACTTCGCGCTCACCAGCGGGCAGGACGTGGTGTGGAGCGACGACGCCGAGCGCGGGGCCAACGGGTGGCGTGGAGGGTGGGCGCTCAACGACGGGACCAGGGCGATCTCGCGCTTCTACCTGGCCGAGTGGCGCAACTTCGACGGGTTCGACAAGGGGCTGCGGTACGCCTACGACACCAGCTCGACCAAAGGCGGGGTGTGGAAGGTGGAGAAGGTGCGGTACAACGCCCCCGGGCTGCTCGTCTGGTACCGCGACTCGACATACACGAGCAACGTGCTGCTGACGGGGCTGGGGGATCCGCCGTCGATGGGGCCGAAGGGCGGGCTGCTGCTCGTGGACGCGCATTTCGATCCGCTCCGCCGTACGGACGGGACGATCCTGGACGGGCGGGCGCAGTCGTCCAACGCGGCCTTCTCGCCGGCGCCGACCTATCCCTTCAAGGAGTGCCTTGAGGCGTTGTGCACGTCGATCAAGGCGCTCAAGGGGGTGCCGTCGTTCACCGACGCCCAGACCTGGTACCCGGGGTTCGAGGCCGGGCCGGACGGGATCGGGTACCGCGACTTCGACGCGTCCGTCGTGGTCCCGGCCGCGCAGCCGTACAGCACCAGGGTCGTGCACCGGGACGGGACGCCCGCCACCGAGCTCTACGGGACGGAGCTCGGCGACGGGCACGTGCTCGGCACCGGCAACCCCACGCGGCCTCTCGGGGTACGGTTCAAGGTCATCTCGCCGCTGCCGGGTAACGTCGGGGCGGTCGTATCCGTGACGCCGCCCCTACGATGAGGACCCATGGAGCTTCGCAGCAAGGCCGAGCACACCGAGGCCATTCAGAGGGATCGCAAGGTCGCCGTGGTGATCAACACCAGGTCCCGCCGTGGCCGCCGCCACTACTTCGAGGCGCTCGACCTGATCCACGGGCTCGGCTTCGAGCCGCTGGCTGAGTTCTCCGTCGTCAACCCCAAGCGGTTGCGCGACCACCTCGACAAGGCGCTGGCCACCAAGCCCGACCTGCTCGTGGTCGGCGGCGGCGACGGGACGCTGTCGTCGGCGGTGCGGCACATCGCGCACCGCGACGTCGCGCTGGGGGTGCTGCCGCTCGGCACGACCAACAACTTCGCCCGCAGCCTGGGGCTGCCGCTGGACCTGCCGGGGGCGGTCGGGGTGTTCGCGTCCGGCAAGGTCGCCGACATCGACCTCGGCATGGCCGACGACCGGCCGTTCGCCAACCTGGCGAGCTTCGGCGTGTCCGTCGAGGTGGCGGGGAAGGTGAAGCCCTGGCTGAAGCGCATCGTGGGCCGCCCCGCCTACCCGCTGACCGCCCTGACGATCCTGCCGGGCCACAAGCCGTTCCGCGCCTTCATCACGGTGGACGGCAAGCGCCACGAGCTGCTCACCCACCAGCTCAACATCGCCAACGGGCGGTTCCACGGCGGATGGCAGGTGGCCAAGGACATCAGCATCGACAACGGCCAGCTGGTTGCGTATCAGCTGGGCTCGGGCAAGAAGCTCCGCCTGCTGGCCGAGACCCTGGCCAGAGCCACCACGGGCCGGTGGCGCAGCCTGGCGGGCGGCCCGTTCGTCGTGGGCCGCGAGATGCTCCTGGAGACCGACCCGCCGCTGGCGGCGGACGTGGACGGCGAGGTCCGCCTGATCACCCCGATCACGCTACGCGTGGTCCCCAACGGCGTCCGTGTCATGGTCCCCTCCTCCTTCGAGGACCGCTGAGACGCCGAGCGGGAGCCGCCCGCCCCTCCTTCCGGCGCTTCAGTACCCTGCCGGCGACGGCCACCGGCGCTCGACGCCGAGCTGGTCGAGCTCGGCGGTGAACTCCTCCAGGAAGGACTCCCGCACCTCGTGCGGCTCCACGCCCCTGCGCAGGCAGAAGGACGCCAGGTGGCCGGCGACCTCGCCGACGTTCCACTCCACGGGGTGCAGGCGGAAGCAGCCGTTGGAGATGTGCGTGGTGCCGAGGTTCTTGCCCGCAGGCAGGAGGTTGCGCATCCGCACCGGGAGCAACGCGCCCAGGGGAATCTCGAAGGGCACGCTCGCGATGTCGATGTAGTTGTCGCCCCCGGTCGACGGATGCAGGTCGATGCGGTAGGCGCCGATCCCGACGGAATCCGGGAAATGGCTCTTCTGAGTGACGTGGTGCTCGGTGACCGTCGTGACGGCGCGGATACGGCGAGATTCCCGGACATAGGCCGACTTGGCCAGGCCGTCCGCCGTGCCGACCACGTCGTGGCGGAGCTTGAGGCCCGGGAAGCCGGTGCCGCCGTCGGGGCGCGGGGCCTCGGTCTGCAGCCAGTACAGCAGCGACAGCGAGAGCTGCCTGGCCTCCCGGTGCGCCGGAGCCGGGTCCACGTCGATGATCGGGCGCAGCCAGTAGTCGTTCAGCGGCCAGTTGACCAGCGTGATGTCGGAGTCGGTGAAACCCGGATCGAACAGGCCGCGGGCCAGGATGCGGCGGAACATCCACAGGTCCTTGTCGCCCGCGTGCGCGCTCTGGTCGGCCAGCACGCCGCGCGGGTCGCCCGCCGGGTTGGGGGAGAACCACCGCGACTCCGGCTCCAGGGTGCGCGGGTCCGGCGCGCTGAAGCCGAGCAGCGGGCCAGGCCAGAAGTCCGGCTGGTAGGAGCGCCAGAAACCGTAGTCGTCCGGCCGGTCGATGACGTGGTTCTCGCCCTCGTGGTGGGACAGGGCGAAGCAGTAGGTGATGCCCTGCATGTTCATGGGCTGCGCGACGGCAGGGGCGTGCGGCTCGCCGTACTCGTCGAAGGACTCGGCCCCGGTGACGTACTCGGTCTTGGACAGGGGCAGCAGCTCGCCGGTCTCGGTCGCGTCCAGAACATAGGCGGCGGTGACCGTGCGCGAGTCGCCGGAACGGGTGTCCAGCAGGCTGACGCCGAGCACGCGGTCGCCCTCCACGAAGACCTCGGCCGGGCGGTGTTCCAGCAGGATCGTCAACCGGCCGGAGGCCACAAAGGGGGCCAGCATCGCCTGCATGACCGCCAACGAGACACGTGGTTCGTGGCACAACTTGCTGACATATCCGGCGCCGGGGTTCAACTGGCGCCACGTCCGTGCCGAGCCGGTCACGGGGTACCACTGCCGGTAGTAGTCGCGGACGGATCCGCGCAGCTCGCGATAGGTGGCGGTGGAACCGTACGCCTCGATCCACGGATGTTCGTCAGGGGGTACGGCCTGAGCCGTCAACTGGCCGCCGATCCAGTCGGTCTCCTCGGTGAGGACGACGCTCTGACCGGCGCGGCAGGCGGACAGGGCGGCGGCGACGCCGCCCAGCCCGCCGCCGACGACGAGGATGTCGGGCATGAGGGGAGTGCCTTTCTAGCGTGAGGTCTCGCCCGGCTGCAGCACGCAGCTCAGGAGCTGGTGCCTGGGCGCCGTACGGTCACCCGCGATGAGCTGGGTGAGCAGCCGCACGGCCGCCGCCCCCATCTCGCGACGCGGTACGGCGAAGCCGGTGAGCCCGGCGCCGCCCCGGCTGGGATCGCCCAGCGTGGCCAGGGACAGGTCATCGGGAAAGCGGAGTCCGGCCTGCGCGGCGGCTGCCAGGAGCGCGAGGTGGGCCGCGTCGGTGTCGGTGGCCTCGGTGACGATCGCGGTGAACCCCCGGGCGCGCCAGGCGAGCAGCCGCTCGGGCGTGAGGTCGCTCCCGTCGGTCCGCACCACGGACGCCTCCAGGCCGCACTCGTCCATGCCGCTGCGGAAGCCCGCCTCCCTGTCGACGGAGGTGATGGCCTCGTCCGGCTCGCGCACGTAGAGGATGCGCTCGTGGCCGAGCCCGGCCAGGTGCCGCACGACGGCCGCGCCGGCCGAGACGTAGTCGGCGCCGATGTACGGCAGGCGGTCGCCGAAGTCGTCGTGCCGCCCTATGTAGACGACCGGCAGGTCGGTGGCGAGCAGCCGGTCCATCTCCCGCACCGGCAGGTGCCGCCCGAGGAACAGGCAGCCGTCGGCCAGCCGTACCCGGTTGAGCACCTGGGCGTGCGGGCGCTCGCCGGTGATGCTGGAGGCGATGAACATCAGCAGGTCGTAGCCCTGCGCCGCGGACTCCTCCTCGATGCCCACCAGGAACGGGTAGTAGGCGTGCGACATCTCGGTCGGGAAGGTCGAGGTGAAGGTGTAGAGGCCGAGCAGGTTGTTCTGCCCGGCGGCCAGCCGCGTGGCGATCGGGTCGGGCACGTAGCCGAGCTGCTCGGCCGCGCGCATGACCTTGCGCTGGGTCTCCTCGGCGATGCCCACGGCCGCGGCGCCGCCGCCGAGGATCAGCGACACCGTCGGCTGCGATACCCCCGCGAGCCTGGCGATGTCCGCCTGACGAGGACGACCTTTCATGAAATTTCCCCTTTCACGGTGCTTCCAGCCCGCCGTCCGGCCTGCGCACCCGCGCGGCCCACCGCTCGTGCAGGTGCGTCTCGGGCGGGTGGCGCGCGGCCGCCCGCTCGTCCAGATCCACGCCCCAGCCGGGCTCGCCTGACGGGGTGAGGTAGCCGTTGACGGTCCTCAACGTTCCAGGGAACACCTCGTGCACGGGCTCCGGATAGACGTGCGCCTCCTGGATGCCGAACGCCGGGCTGGTGACGTCGAGCGTGACGTTGGCCGCCGCGCCCACCGGCGACATGTCCGGCGGACCGTGCCAGGCGGTGCGCACCCCGCTCAGCTCGCACAACGCGGCCAGCTTGCGCACCGGGGTCAGCCCGCCGACGGCGGAGACGTGCAGGCGCAGGTAGTCGACGCCGCCCGAGGTGACCAGCCGCGCCGCGTCGGTGACCGAGGAGACGAGCTCGCCTGAGGCGATCGGCATGGGCGCTGCCGCGCGCACCTCGGGGAGGCGGTCGAAGTGCTCGGGCGCGAGCGGGTCCTCCAGGAAGAACAGCCTGTACGGTTCCAGCGACCTCGCCAGCACGACCGCTTCCTTCGGCGTGAGCCGGTTGTGGGCGTCGTGCAGCAGCTCCAGCTCGTCGCCGAGGACCTCGCGGGCCTTTTCGAACAACGTGGGCGTGGTCCTGAGGTAGTGGGCGACGTCCCAGCCGTCGGGGTACGGGCTGCCCGGATATGCGCCGGGCGTTCCTGCTCCGCCGTACGTGCCGACGCCCGGACCTCCGGCCTGGAGGCGGATGTGGCGGTAGCCGCGCTCGGCGAGGGCGGCCGCACGGTCGACGGACTCCTCGACCGTGCCGCCGCGCGCCCCGGTGTAGGCGGCGGCAGCCGCTCTGACCCGGCCGCCGAGCAGCTCGTAGACCGGGACGCCCAGGCGTTTGCCCGCGATGTCCCACAGGGCCAGGTCGATGCCGGACAGCGCGTTGTTGTGCACCGGGCCGCCGCGCCAGTACGAGGAGAAGTGCAGCATGCGCCAGATGTCTTCGATGTCGGCCGGGTGCCTGCCGATGACCATGGGCGCGAGGTGCTGCTCGACCGCGGCGACCACGGCGTGGAAGCGCTGGGTGAAGGTGGCGCAGCCGAGGCCGTGGAGACCGGGCTCGGAGGTGTCGACCCTGACCACGACGAGCGGGACGCCGCCTGGCGCGGTGACGATCGTGCGCACACCGGTGATGCGCAGCGTGTCCCTCGGTTCCCAGGGTGCCTGGGTCTCCTGCATGATCATGGTCGTGGCTCCTCAGCGGTGAATCCCAGCAGCCGCCTGGCCGGTTCCAGGTCGATGGCCACCGTCCTGCCGGGCAGCGCCGTACGACAGGGCACGCCCGGGTGGTGCTCGGCGAGCAGGTCCTCGGTCGGTGCGGTCATGAGGGTGTCGGGGGCGGCGACGTAGATGACGGGCGCACCGGACAGGGGCGCGGTCAGCGCCAGCACGCAGGCGCGGGCGGCGTCGCGCAGGTCGAGGTAGCTCCACAGGTCAGCGGCGCCCGCCGCCGGGTTCTCCGCCAGCATCGCCGCGCGGGCGGCGAGCCGTGCCGGGTCGCCGAGGAAGGGGAAGCGCAGCGCGGCGACGGTCATGCCGTGGCGGCGGTGCATCATCGCGGCGGTGGCCTCGTCGACCTGCTTGGACAGCGCGTACGGATCCTCGATCTGCAGCGGGGTGCCGGTGTCGAGCGGCAGGTAGGGCAGCTGCGGCCGGGACCTGGCGAAGGGCAGGCCGGTGATCGACAGGCTGCTCGCGACGACGGCCCGCCGTACCCCTGCCTGGCCCGCCTCGTTCAGTACCACGAACGTCGCCTGGGTGTTGGTGGCGAACACGACCTCGGGCGCGGCGACCTCCGGCGAGGCCAGCGCGGCCGTGTGGATGACCGCGTCCACTTGGTGAAGGGCCTTCCTGACGGCCGCGGGATCCCTGGCGTCGCCCACGAGCGTCCTCACCTCGTGGCCTTCCAGCGCCTCGAGTACGGCGGAGCCGAGACGACCGGCCGCGCCGGTCACCAGGACCCTCATCCCTTCAGCCCGGTGAACGCGATGCCGCGGATGATCTGCCGCTGGAACAGCAGGAACACCGCCACGGGCGGGATGATCGCGATCAGCATCCCGGCGATCAGCAGCGCCTGGTCCGAGGTGTCGGCCAGCCGGGGCAGCGCGACCGCCAGCGGCTGGCTCTCGGTGTCGGTGATGGCGATCATCGGCCAGAGGAAGTCCTTCCACGCGTTCATGACAGCCAGCAGGGACACCACGGCCAGGATCGGCCGCGACATCGGCAGCACCACTCTCGTGAAGATCCGCCACGGCCCCGCGCCGTCCAGCCGCGCCGCCTCGAACAGCTCCCTGGGTATGCCGTCGAAGAACTGCTTGACCAGCAGGATGTTGAAGGCGTGCGCGCCGGCGGGCAGCCACACCGCCAGCGGCGTGTTCGCGATGCCCAGGTCGAGGACGGTCAGGTAGAGCGAGACCATCGACACCGTGCCGGGCAGGAACAGCGTCGCCAGGACCGCGCCGTAGACGAACCTGCCGTAGGAGGGGCGCAGCACCGACAGCGCGTACGCGCCGGTCGCCGCCACGAACAGCTGCGTGAACCAGGAGCCGCCGACCAGCACCACGGTGTTGACCAGGTAGTGGCCCACCTCCAGGCTCGTCCACGCCTCGGCCAGGTTCGACCAGCGCGCCTCGGACGGCCACAGCGCCAGCGGGGCGCGCAGCGACTCCTGGGTGGAGGAGATCGCGCCCTTGAAGATCCAGTAGATCGGGCCAGCCCCTTCGAGCAGCAGCGCCGCGATCAGCAGCACCTGGACGGCGCCGAGCCGCCCGCGCATGCCGCGCCGTTCCGCCTCGGAGATCACTTCGTCCCCCAGGTCCTGGTGAGCCGCAGGTAGACGGCCGACAGCGCGGCCAGCACCACGGCCAGGCTCACGCTCAGCGCGGCGGCAGCGCCGTAGTCGCCGTTGACGAACGCGTAGCGGTAGATGAGCAGCAGTACGGTGACCGTCGCGTCCTCCGGGCCGCCGTCGGTGAGCACGAACGGCTCGGTGAACACCTGGAAGGTGTTGATCACCTGGAGCAGCAGCATGATCAGCAGGATCGGGCGGAGCTGCGGCAACGTCACGTGCCACAGTCTGCGGAGAATCGACGCGCCGTCGAGCTGCGCCGCCTCGTACAGCTCGGTCGGCACGCTCGACAGCGCGGCCAGGTAGATCAGCACAGCGCCGCCCGCGCCCGCCCAGGTCGCCTCCAGGACCAGGCTCGGCATCGCCATCCCGGTGGACTGCAACCAGGGGTACGGTCCCAGCCCGGCCAGCCCGAGGACCTGGTTGAACAGGCCGGAGTCCGGGTCGTAGAACCACTTCCACATGAGCACGGCCACGACGGGCGGCACGACCACCGGGAGGTAGACCAGCACCCGCATCAGCCCGGCGGCTCGCCTGAGCTGCGACATCAGCACCGCCAGGAAGATCGGCAGCGGGAACCCGATCACCAGGGCGAGGCCGGTGAACAGCAGCGTGTTGCGCACCGCCGTACCCAGGAGGGGGTCGGCGAGCAGCGTGCGGAAGTTCTCCAGCCCCGCGAACGTCGCGGCCTCGACCAGGTTCGTCTGCTGGAAGCCGAGCACCACGCTGCGGATGATCGGCCACCACGAGAACACGCCGAAGACCAGCACGGTGGGGAGGAGAAACAGGGCGGCGGCGCTTCTTCTCACTGGGCTTTCTCGATCAGTGGCGCGACGCGGGCTGCGGCCTTGGCCAGCTCGTCGCGGGGGTTGGCGTCCTTGCGGGTCAGGACGGCCTGGACGGCCGTGTCCAGCGCGCCGTACAGGTCCTGGGCGGCGACCGGGGGCTCGACCACGTACTCCAGCGCGGCCGTGTCCTTCACGTAGGGGGCGAAGTTCCTGACCGGGATGTTGGTGTGCTTGGCGATCGCGGCGTTCACCGGGTCCGACACGGCTGTGCCGTAGAAGGGGAGGGTGGGGAGGCCGACGGCGAGCTTGTCAGCGGCGTTGGCCACGGCGAGCTGCTCGGCGGACGCCGGGTCGTAGTTGGGCTTGAGGTAGTAGAAGTCGATCCACTTCACGGCCGCGGCGCGCTGTTCCTTGGTGGCCTTGGCGTTGACGGCCGCGACGAGGCCGCCGAGGAGGGTGGCCTTCTTCTGAGGGGGTGCGGCGATCTTCTGGGGGAGCGCGGCGATGCCGAAGTCATCGGGTTTGCCAGAGTAGAGAGTGACGTATCGGTTGTAGCTGTTGACGGTGCCGATCATCATGCCGATCTTGCCTGCGGCGAAGTCGCGTTCCGCGTCCTGCTGGGTGCGGAGCTGGTTGGCGCCCATGGAGTCGTCCTGCCAGCGCATCGCGGCGAGGTGGGTCAGCGCCTGCTCGGCGTCGTTGACGGTGGGGACGTATTTGCCGCCCTCCTCCTTCTCCATCCTTCCGCCGAACGAGTACGTCATCGCGGTGAGGATCCAGCCGCCGGTGTTCTTCACCGTCATCTGCGTGTAACCCGCCACGCCCGGCGCGGCGATCTTCTTGGCGGCGGTCCTGACCTCGTCCCAGGTGGTGGGGGGCTGGTCGGGGTCGAGCCCGGCCTTGGTGAACAGGGCGCGGTTGTAGACGAGGCCGAGGGCGTACTCGGTTACGGGCAGGCCGTAAACCGCGCCGCCGGGGCCGGTCGCGGGGGCCAGGGCGCGGGGGTCGAAGTCCTTGGCGTACGGCAGGCCCTTGATCTCGGCGCTGAGGTCGGCCACCTGGCGTCTCGCGATGAGCCCCGGGGGCTCGGTGAGCGGGACGGTGAGGACCGTCTCCGCGTTGCCGCCTGCCAGCCTGGTCGCGAACGTGCGCGCGTCCCACTGGGTGTCGGTGGGCTTGATCTTGATGGTGGGGTTGGCCTTCTCGAAGGCGGCGACCGCGTCGAGGAACTGCTTGCGGGTCTTGGCCGCGGTGGTGGGCGGCATTCCGGCCACGGTGATCGCGATCTTGCCGTCGGCTGTGCCGTCTTGGCTCGCCTTGCCGGACGAGCAGCCCGCCGTCGCGACGGCGAGCACGAGCGCTCCCGCCATCCATCGTCTGGCCATGGCTTCTCCTCTGGGTTAATGCGGATTAGGAGGCATCTAATCCGCATTAGGGGAAGGTGTCAAGGGTGTTACGGGCGGGCCTTGACAGGGTTTGAGTGGCGGGGGTACACCTCTCCCTAATCCGCATTAGGTCTATTGGGAAGAGGTCTCATGCCTGACATCCCCCGCCGCCGCTTCCTCGGCGGAGCCGTAGCGGCAGGACTGCTCTCGCCCGTGTTACCCGGTTCTCCAGCCCGCGCGGCGACCGGTTCTCTTTCCGGCAGTTCCCCTGCTTCGGCTGATGGGGCATCGCCGTCCATCTCCGCCGACGGCATCACCCTCACTGCCGCTGCGGATGGCGTGATCACCGTGAACGACGGGGTGGACCGGATTCGGCTGACCGGATTCATGGCCAAGGACTCGGTCGCGGGCATCCAGCGCACCACGGGCGGAACCCCGTCCCTGGTCACCCTCCCGGACGGCGCGCAGGCCATCCAGGTGGATTACACCCTCGCCACCACAGCCATCGCGGTGCGCGGCATCTTCCAGGTCGGCCCGCACCGCGCCAAGCTCCGGTGGGAGGTCAGTGGTCCTTCCACCCTGGTCCCCGCCGGGTTCATGATCGGCCGCACGGTGCTCTCTCCCAGCGCGCCGGAGTCCTTCATCCCTTTGACGACGTGGAACCGCGACGCGGGGGGCGGCGTGCCGTACGAGACGAATGCTGGGGTCGTCTACCAGGAGACCTGGCCCGACACCCGCGCCTATTTCCGCCTGGCCGGCACCACGCCCGCCTGGACCAACCCCACCTGGATCCACGCCCCCGCCACCTGGCTCCCCACCTCCACCGCAGGGTCTGCCGTCGCCGTCTCCTCCACCACGGGGGCACTGACCGAGGTCGATCTCGTGCTGGGGTCCATGCGCCCCGCCGCCGGTGGTGCGTTGGGCGGCGGGAAGGCGCTGGGAGTGGAGGTCTGGACCGACCAGCCGTTCTCCCTCTGGGATGCCGCGGGCCGCCCCATGCCCCTCCACGCGGAGGTGGTCAACGGCGGCACCGTTCCGCGCGACGTGACCCTCACCTGGTGGGCCCGCGACTTCGACGGCAAGCTCCTGGCCTCGGGCGCCGTCACCAGCACCATCGCCCCAGGATCCACCTGGACCCAGACCTTCACCGTCACCTCCCCACTCCGAGGCATCGTCTTCACCGAGGTCACCGCCACCGCGGGCGCGGACACCGCGTTCGCCCGCACCAACCTCGCCGTCCTCCCACCTCACACCTACCAGGCAGGACCGGACAGCATGTTCGGCATAGCCAACTACCCGTGGCTCCTCAAACCCGACACGGCAGCCGTCATCGCCCTGATGAAGCGCATAGGCATCCAACGCGTCCGCATCTCCTACGACGGCGGCCCAGGCCTCCCGCCGGCCACCCTCGACGCCGCGGGAATCGCCCACAACATCGAGCTGGCGGGCATCCCTCTCGGCGGCACTCCGACCGAGGTGGCCGCCTGGGCGGACACCAACACCGCCAAGGCCGTCAGTTCCGGCGCCGACTACTTCGAGGTCGCCAACGAGGTGAACAAGCCGTGGATGAGCGGCGACACCGCCGCCGCCTACGTCCGCGACGGCCTGCGCCCCGTCCACGACCGCCGCACCGGCCCGCGCCCCAAGCTCCTCAACGCTGGCCTCGCCGGAATGGACTACGTCTGGACCGAGAAGTTCCACGCCGCCGGCGGCTGGGACCTCATCGACGGCTTCGCCTTCCACCCGGGAAGGGGCAACTTCACCCCCGACTACGCACCCCCGCCCGAGGAGTGGACACAGGGGAACAACGGCTCCTACTGGAACTTCCTCGGCGGCCTCCGCAAAGCCCGCCAGACGATCGCCGCGTACGGCGACAAGGAGCTCTGGCTGACCGAAGCGTACGCCTGCACGAAACCCAACAGCTGGTGGCACGACACCTACCGCCAGGCGGCCGAGAACATCCTCCTCACCCTCGCGCTGGCCAAGGCCGAGGGGGTGCGGTGCGTGAACTGGTACCAGCTGCACGACAGCGTCCTGGGCAAACCGCAGATGGCCGACCCGGCCAACCCCGAATACCACTACGGCCTGATGAACCGCGACACGAGCGCGAAGCCGTCCATGCTCGCCTACGCCACCGCCGCGCAGGTCCTGGACCGCGCGACGTTCGTGCGGTGGCTGACGTTCGCCGACCACGACCTCAAGGGCCTGCTGTTCAGTACGCCGGAGGGCCCGGTCTCGATCCTGTGGAGCAGGAAGGACGGCTACGTGCTCAACACCGACCACGAGCCGGGCGCCACGTGGTTCGCGGCGCCCGAGCCGTGGGTGGACGGCTGGCCGACCAAGACGGACCTGAAGGTGGCCGCGTCAGGGACGACCGTGCGCGAGCTGGACTGCCTCGGCAGGGAGCGCACGCTGACCGCCTGCGACGGCAAGGTCAAGGTACGGCTGGACGGCGCTCCCCGCGTCTACTACGGGCTGAACCTCTAGCGGTCGCTCCACCGGCTGATGCGTTCCATGAGCGTCGCGGCCACCGGCGGCGGGTCGCCGGGAAGGATGGCGGCGTGGAAGGCGTGCGTCATGTTCTCGTAGACATCGAGCTCGACGTCCACTCCCGCGTCCGACGCCGCCTCGGCGAAGCGGCGGGCGTCGTCCAGCATCACCTCCCGCTCTCCAGCGAGAAGCAGCAGGGGCGGCAGCCCGCGCAGGTCCCCGTGCAGCGGCGACTGCGGCGCCCGATCGGGCGCCGCTCCGTCGAGATACTGGGTACGCACGTGATCGAGCACGAACCTGTTGACCACGTCCAGCCCGTCATTGGCCTCGATCGACGGGCTGGACAGGGTCATGTCCGTCTGCGGCGAGACGACGAGCGCCCCGCCGCGCAACGGGTCACCGGCTTCCTTGAGCACGAGCAGCGCCGAGAGGACAAGCGTCCCCCCGGCAGACTCCCCAGCGAGAATGACCTTGGAAGCGGGGACGGTGAGACTGCGATAGGCAGCCACCACGTCATCGAGCGCCGCCGGATACCGATGAGCGGGCGCCAGCCGATAGTCGACCGCCATGACCGGCCGCCCGGTGGCCTGCGAGAGCCGGTAGGCCATGACCCGCTCCACGTCGGGATTGGCGAACTGGAACCCACCCCCGTGCACGTAGACGGTGACGCCCCGGTCGAGGGAGGCGCCCGGAGCACTGACCCACGTTCCGGATCCCGCGGTGGGCGCGCTGAGATCGGCATCGGACGGCAGCTCGGAAGGAAGGGTGTCGAGCTGAAAAGGGGTCGCTGAAAGACGAGTGAAACGCAAGAAACATCCTTGTCTGGAATAGGAACAAAAGACGGCTCAACCCGGAGTACACACGGGGAGTCAGATCAGTCGCGGCCTGTGGTGTGAGAACGCACGGCATCATCCCTCTGTCACGGCGCCTCCATGCCGCCACCGTTCTCCCCGGATGGCTTCACGCGACGCGGCGGCCATTAAAAGCGATCTTCCGTCCACCTGTCAAGCGCGCCTGCTACCAGAGCTTGTCGACGGTGCCGGGGTGGAGGTTGATGCGGGTGTTCTCGAAGGCCTTGCGGTCGATGCCCGGGGTGAAGAAATCGCACATGGTGACCTTGTCGAAGCCGGGGTGGTCGCTGGGGAACGGGGCCTCCGGCGTACCTCCGACCAGGACGGTTCCCGGCAGGTGGGACCAGCCTGCGGCTTCGTAGAAGGGCTGGAGGGGTCTGTCGCAGGTGAACAGGCCCAGGTCGACCGTTGCGGCCATGGCTTCGCGGGCGGCGGAGACCAGGTGGTGGCCGTGGCCCTGGCCGCGGGCGGACCTGCGGGTGGCCACCATGCTCAGGCCGCCTGCTCTGTACGTCCTCCCTGCGTGGGTCAGGGGTTTGGTGAGGATGTCCAGGGTGGCCAGAACCACGTCGTCGGCCACGAGGAGCATGGACAGCGGGTGCAGCGCGGGGTCGTGGCCGGTGAAGCCGTACGGGGGCCAGGCCTCGGCGATCAGGTCGAGGACCTGGGCGCGGAGCGGCGCGGGAGTGTCCCGCTCAGGGAAGGCCAGGATCACGGGGTCCATCGGCGGAATCCTCCCTCGGAGTTGATCACCTGGCCGGTGATCCAGGCCGCGTCGTCCGAGGCCAGCCACCGGACCAGCCGGGCCACCTCCTCGGGGCGTCCCCACCGGCCCGCCGGGAGAGCGCGGCCCACGTGCGCGGCCAGGTCGGGGGTGGCCCAGCCGGTGTCGACCGGGCCGGGGTTGACGGTGTTCACGGTGATCCCGCGGTCGGCCAGCGCGTCGGACAGGCTGAGCGTCATCTGGTGGATCGCGCCCTTGCTGATGGCGTAGGGGAGTTCGTCCGGCATGGGGGCGAGGTGCTGGCCGGAGGTGAAGAGGATCACCCGGCCGCCCGGCCTGGAGTCGTGTTGCGCGGCGAACGCCTGGGTGAGCAACACGCTGGCTCTGCCGTTCACCGCCCAGGAAAGGTCCAGCTCCTCGGCGGTCAGCTCGGTCAGCGACTGCTGGGAGCTGCGCGCGTGGTTGGCGACCAGCACGTCCACGTGGCCGAACAGCTCGACCGCGCGCCCCATCACCAGCGCGGGCGCGCCAGGGTCGGCGAAGTCGGCCGCCACGTGCGCGACGTCGCCCAGCTCGGCCAGCAGCGCGCCGAGGTCGTCGCCGCCCCACGGCTGCTCGTCGTCGTGCGCGGTCCACGACTGCACCAGCACCCTGGCACCGCAGGCCAGCAGCTCGCGAGCCACGGCGAACCCGATCCCGGCCCGCCTGCTCACCCCGGTCACCACGGCCGTACGGCCCGCCAGCGTCTCCACGCGGGCCAGTAAACCAGTTGCCCGCACCGCCCCGGCATTGCTGTACTTCCCACGCAGCAACCCACAACCCCCGGGAGTCCCGAAATGCGCGCAGCCGTCATGTCACCCCAGAAAGGACCTTCTCCCTCTCACAAGGACATGACGCTTGTCTCCCAGGACACCCGTACTTCAGGCCCTTCGTCCCCGGCCTAGCTCCGTCCTAGCGCTCACCGCCGCCATCGCGGCAGCCACCGCGCTGCCCCTCCTGGCGCCCCAGCTCACCCGCACGTTCGTCGACGACGCGATCGGCGGCGCCACCACCGGCTCGCTGGCCATGATCGCCCTGGCGTACCTCGGGATCGCCGTCGCCGGGCAGGCGGTCAGGATGCTCACCGCGTGGCTGGCCAGCCGCCTGGCCTGGGACGGCACCAACCGCCTCAGGGAACGCCTCGCCGGGCACGCGCTCGGCCTCGACCTCGCCTTCCACGGCGAGCACACCCCCGGCGAGATGATCGAACGCGTGGACGGCGACGTCGTCGCCATCGCGGACTTCGTGGTCGCCTTCCTCATGGACGTCGTGGCGGGGTTCCTGCTGCTGTGCGGGGTGCTCGTCGTGGTGTTCGCCGTCGACGTACGCCTCGGGGCGGCGCTGCTGGTCTACTGCGTGCTCGTCGGGTACGGCATGGCCCTGGCGCAACGCCTCGCCGTACCCTCTGCCGCCGAGGCTCGGGCGGCGAACGCCACCATGATCGGCACGCTGGAGGAACGGCTGGCCGGGGCGGAGGACCTGCGGGCCAACGGCGCGGGGGAGCACGCTGTGCGGCGGTTCCTTTCGGTGAGCGCCGAGTGGTTCTGGACCGGGCGGCGGGCTTCGATGATCGGGAGCGGGCTCATCGCGGGGACGTCGGTGGCGTTCGCTGCGGGGACCGCGCTGATGCTCGGGCTGGCGGCTTCCGGTGCGTTCAGTGTGGGGACTGGGGTGTTGCTGTTCCAGTACACGCTGATGGTGCGGACGCCGTTCGAGCGGTTGATCGACCAGTTGCGGCAGTATCAGTCGGCTTTGGCGGGGTTCGCTCGGGTGGGGGAGCTTTTGTCCACGCCGCGTACGGTGCCCGTGCCTGCTGCGCCCGTGCCGCTGCCTGGGTTGGGGGCGCTCAGCCTGCGCTTTGACGGGGTCGGTTTCGCGTACGGCGGAGCCCGGGTGTTGTCGGGCGTCGACCTCACGCTGGCCCCTGGGGAGACGCTCGGCCTGGTGGGGCGTACGGGGGCGGGCAAGACGACCCTGGCCCGGTTGGCGGTGCGGCTTTATGACCCGGGGGAGGGGCGGGTGCTGGTGGGTGGGGTCGACCTGCGTGATGTCTCGCCCGGTTCGCTGCGGGCTCGGGTCAGCGTGGTCACCCAGGATGTCCAGCTGTTCGCGGCCAGCGTGCGCGACAACCTGACGCTGTTCCGTCCCGCTTTGGGGGACGACCTGCGGCTTTGCGAGGTGCTGGAGGAGGTCGGCCTCGGCGACTGGCTGGCCAGACTCCCCAAGGGCCTCGACACCACTCTCGGCAATGCCTCGCCGGACGCGGGTGGCTCGTCGGTTTCTGCAGGGGAGGCCCAATTGCTCGCCTTCGCCCGCGCCTTCCTGACCGACCCTGGGCTCGTCGTGCTCGACGAAGCGTCCAGCAGGCTCGACCCCGCGAGCGAGCGCCGCATCGAGCACGGCATGGACCGGCTGCTCGGCGGCCGGACCGCCATCGTCATCGCCCACCGGCCGTCGTCGCTGGCCAAGGTCGACAGGATCGCCGTCGTGGGCGACGGCCGGATCCTCGAGTACGGCAGGCGGGAGGAGCTGGCGGCCGACCCCGACAGCCGGTTCGCCCGGATGCTCGCCTTCGCTGGATCGGCAGCCGACGTGGGAGGGGTGCGATGAAGCCGGTCATGGTCGTTGCCGCCGGGCTGGCGCGGTTCGATCTGCGCCGATACCTCGTGGGTGCGCTGCTCTGGATGCCGTTCAGTGTGTTGCCGCTGCTGGGTGGGGTGTTGCTGCAGCAGCTGTTCGACCGGTACGCGGTCAGCCCGCAATCCGCGTTGTGGTTGTGTGTCGCCTTCGTGGGGGTTGAGGTGGTGCGCGGGGTGTCGATGGTGGTCGCGTGGACCTACGGCGACTGGTGGTGGTGTGCTGCCGCCACGCTCCTGCGTACCAACGTGTTGCGGTCAGTCCTCACGGCGCGCGGACCAGCGGCCACCCGGCTGCCTGGCTCGTCGGGAGAGGCCGTCGCGCGGTTGCGTGACGACGCGGCCGACGCGGTCGAGCTGGTGGACGAGGTGGTCGGGCTGGTGGGGTCGGCGCTGTTCACCACGGCCGCCTTGGTGATCATGGCGACGATCGATCCGGTGATCACGGTGGTGCTGGTCGTGCCGATGATCGTGGTCGGGGTGTTGAGCAGGCTCATGCGGCGGACGATCCACCGGCTGCACCTGCGGGCGCGGGTGCTCGGGGCGGCTACCACCGCCTTCGTCGGGGAGATCTTCGGTGCCGTGCTGGCGCTCAAGACGGCTGGGGCGGAGGAGGCGGCGCTGCGGCGGCTGCGTGAGCTCAACGCGCGGCGCAGGGATGCCGCGATCAAGGACCGGCTGGCGACCGACCTCATGGACACGGCTACCGGTGCGACGGTGGAGATCAGCATCGGGCTGGTGTTGCTGCTCGGGGCGGCTGCGATGCGGCGGGGCGAGTTCACGGTGGGGGATCTCGCCCTGTTCACGAGTTATGTGAGCTGGTTGACGGCCCTGCCGCGGACCGTGGGGGCGATCCTGTACCGGCTCCCGCAGGCGGCGGTCGCCACCGAGCGGCTCGGGCGGTTGATGGCCGCCCACGAGAACGCTCACGACCTGGCGGCGAGAACCCCCACCTTCACCCCCAGAAAGCCGATTCCGCCCACAATCCCGGCGCGCGGGCAGACGGCATCGGGGCGGCTCGAAGTGCTGGAGGCGTGGGGGTTGAGCGTGCCTGGGCGGCTTGAGGGTGTGTCGTTGCGGGTCGAGCGCGGGTCGTTCACCGTGATCACCGGCGCGGTCGGGGCGGGGAAGAGCACGCTGGTGCGGGCTCTGCTCGGGCTCCAGCCGGTCACCGCGGGCACCGTCGCGTGGAACGGCGAGCCCGTCGACGACCCCGGCACCTTCCTGGTGCCCGGCCGCGTCGCCTACGCCGGGCAGGTGCCTCGGCTGTTCTCCGAGACGCTGAGAGAGAACGTGCTGCTCGGCTGGCCGGGCACCGACGCCCACGTGGAGCGAGCCCTGGAGCTGGCCGCCTTCGACCTCGCCGAGGTCGAGGACGCTCTCGACACGGTCGTGGGGCCGCGTGGCGTCCGGCTGTCCGGCGGCCAGGTGCAGCGGGCCACCGCGGCCCGTGCGCTGGTCAGGACGCCGGAGCTGCTCGTCGTCGACGACCTGTCCTCAGCCCTGGACGTCGGGACGGAACGCCTGCTCTGGGAGCGCATCGCCGCCGACGGCCCGTCGACGCTGCTCGTCGTCTCGCACCGGCGGGCCGTACTGGATCGTGCCGACCAGATCGTCGTCCTCTATCGCGGCACGGTCGCCGGGCGCGGCAAGCCCGGCGACCTCCTGGACACCTGCCCCGAGATGCGTCGCCTGTGGCAGGAAGAGGATCAAGAGCGCGGGGGGTCGAGCTGTTCGTAGAGGGGGGCCAGCCGCCGTCCGAGGTCGCCGGGCGGCGGGAACAGGCGCAGCAGCAACCCCGGCGTGGCAGCCACGTGCGGCCGCTCCTGGCGGCGGACGCTCGCGCCCGGCGCGTAGAAGTCCGACAACCGGTCCGCGAACGGCACGTCGGACACCAGCAGCGGCTCAGGCTCAGGCTCCTCGTCCGCCAGCGACCCGAGCAGCTGCTCCTTCGTCCTGCCCCGCCACGCCAGCACCAGGAACGGATCGTCGTCGAACGACTCGGCCAGCAGATACAGCACAGCGGACAGGTGCTTGCACGGAAACCCCCAGTCAGGACACGTGCAGTCCATGTCGAGGTCGCGCGGGAACAGGTCGACGCCGCGCGCCGCGAACAGCTCCTCGATCTCCTGCGGCATCTCCCCGGCCAGCAACATCGCCCGATAGACGGCCTGACCCGCGATCGCCTCGGTGAGCTCGGCCCACCGCTGCTCGCCGTACGCCTCGATCCTGATCTTGATCGTGTACGGCTCCCGCCGCGACCCCTGCACCGAGGCGGCCACCAGCCCGGGGGACAGGTCGATCGACAGCACCTGCCCGCCACGCGCGTAGGCGCGCCCTCGGCCCAGGCGGCCCTTGTCGCAGACGCGTTCCAGGATGTCGATGAACCGCCGCGACCACCACTGCGACCCGATCGACCCGCGCGCCGTCCTCGCCCTCAGCCCGCCCTCGACCTTGATCGGGCGGCCACCCCATCCAGGCATGCGTCAGCTCACCGCCTCGGCGCCCAGGCGGAAGACCTCACGCAGCTCCTCGGTGGACAGGTCGGTCAGCCAGTCCTCACCGGTGCCGACCACGCTCTGCGCCAGCGCCTTCTTCCGCTCGATCATCTCGTCGATGCGCTCCTCCAGCGTCCCCGCGCAGATCAGCTTGCGCACCTGCACGTTCTTGCGCTGCCCGATGCGGAAAGCGCGGTCGGTCGCCTGGTCCTCGACGGCCGGGTTCCACCAGCGGTCCATGTGCACGACGTGGTTGGCCGCCGTCAGGTTGAGCCCCACCCCCGCCGCCTTGAGCGACAGCAGGAACACCGTCGGCTCCCCGTCGTTCTGGAACCGGTCGACCAGCCGGTCGCGGGCCTTCTTGGGCAGCCCGCCGTGCAGCCACAACACCGGCCGGTCGAGGCGTTGGGAGAGGTACGGCTGCAGCATGCCGCCGAACTCGGCATATTGCGTGAAGAACAGCGCCTTCTCCCCCTCCGCCATGATCTCCTCGGCCAGCCCCTCGATCCTGGCCAGCTTGCCCGACCTGCCCGCCAGCCTGGAACCGTCCTTGAGCAGGTGGGCCGGGTGGTTGCAGACCTGCTTGAGCTTGGCCATCGCGGCGAGCACGAGGCCGCGCCGTTCGATGCCCTCGCTGCCGTCGATCTTGCCCATCATGTCGTCCACGACGGCTTTGTACAGGGAGGCCTGCTCGGGGGTGAGCGAGCACCACTCCTTGACCTCGATCTTGTCCGGCAGGTCGGTGATGATGGACTTGTCGGTCTTGAGGCGTCTGAGGACGAACGGTCCCGTCGCGCGGCGCAGCGCCTGGGCCGCCTGCTCGTCCTGGCGCGCCTCGATCGGCTCCTGGTAACGCGACCTGAACCGCTGCCGCGAGCCGAGCAGGCCCGGGTTGCAGAACTCCATGATCGACCAGAGCTCGGCGAGGTGGTTCTCGACCGGCGTGCCGGTCAGCGCGAGCCTGGTCGACGTCGGGATCGCCCGGACCGCCCGCGCCTGCAGCGTGCCGCTGTTCTTGATCGCCTGCGCCTCGTCGCACACCACCCGGTGCCACTCGACCTGCTGCAACGCCTCCAGGTCGCGCTGGGCCGTGCCGTACGTGGTGATCACCAGGTCGGCGCCGCCGAGCCGCGCCGGATCGCGGCCCGCGCCGTGATGCACGTAGACGCCGAGCGACGGCGCGAACCTGGCCGCCTCCCGCTCCCAGTTGCCGACCAGCGACATCGGGCACACCAGCAACGTCGGCCTGGCCGCCCGCTCGTGCACCAGCAGGGACAGGGTCTGGATCGTCTTGCCCAGGCCCATGTCGTCGGCGAGGACGCCGCCGAGGCCGAGCTCGGACAGGAAGCTCAGCCAGGCCAGGCCGCGCTCCTGGTAGGGGCGGAGTTGCGCGTCGATGCCGTCCGGGGTCGGCACCGGGGTGAGGCGGCGGTCGGCCTGGCCGGACAGCAGGTCGCCGAGCGGGCCGTCCGCGTCGATCTCGAGCAGCGGCAGCTCGCTCTCGTCGCCCTGGATGACGTGCTGGAGGATCTCGGCCGCGGTCAGCTCGCCGTCCCTGCGCCCCTCGACGGCGCGCAGGGCGGCCTTGAGCTGGCGCTCGTCCAGCTCGACCCACTGGCCGCGCACGCGCACGAGCGGGACCTTGGCCCTGGCCAACTCGGCCAGCTCCGCCTCGCTGATCGTCTCGTCGCCCACGGCCAGGTCGATGCGGAAGTCGACGAGCTGCTGCAGGCCGAACCCCTGGCCGGTGGCCGCGGTCTGGGCTTTGGTGCGGGTGGTGAGCTTCAGGCCCAGTTTGGTACGGCGGGCCCAGCGCGGCAGTTGCACGCCGAACCCGGCGGCCTGCAGCAGCGGCGCCCCCTGGCGCAGGAACGTGAACGCTCCGGCGGTGTCGAGCGCCAGCTCGCTCGGGCGCGCCACCCTGAGGGCGCTGTCGAGGCCGGGATAGAGCCGTACGGCGCGGCCGAGCCCGGCCAGCAGCTCCCGCTCCGCGCGTTTGGGCAGGCCGGGGACGGGGTCGCCGGACCACACCCGCTCGGCCTCGACGTAGAGGCTGGGGTCTTCGATGGGTTGCAGGGCCAGCTCGACCCGCCAGTCGTCGGTGTCGGCCGGTTCGATGAGGCGGAAGCAGACGCGGGTGGCGGCGTCGGCGGCCGCGACGGTGTCGTGCCAGGCGGTGAGGGTGGCTCTGAGCTCGGGGACGTCCACGCAGGCGGGGTCGTCGCCGGTGAGGGCGGCCAGCCAGCGGTCTTCCAGCGTGCGGGGTACGGTCGCCGGTGGCGTGACGGTCGCGCGCACCTGGGCGTCGGCGAAGGCGTCGAGCGCTTCGCGGAGCACGTCGGTGGACGGGCGTTCCGCGGCGGCGGTGCGGCAGGCGGGGGGCATGGCCTGGGCGAGCTCGCGGAAGTGGGTGGCGTCCGAGCCGGTGATGACGGCCCGCCAGCGGGCTTCGGCGTTCTCGGTGGGCACGGCCCACATGGCCATGGACTCGTCGAGCACGTCCGCCATGGCCTCACGAAAGGCCCCCAGCCCGCTTTGCGGGGTCGAGGTCCCTTGGGGGGCGGGGGCGTCTTGAAGGGCTGGGGTCCCGTGAGGGCGCGGGGCCTTTTCAGCGCGCGGGGCGTCTTGAAGGGGCGGGGTCGCGTGCGGGGTGGGGATGAGCTGGGGGACGATGCGGCCGCGGCGGACGAGGTCGGTGGCGAAGCGGGCCGTCGCGGACCAGTGGCGGACGGTGGCCGAGGGGGCGGGTTCGGCGAGCACACGCAACGTGTCACGCACGGCGGGGAGGAGGGCGGGGACGCGCCACGGCCGCAGCCGAGGCCGGGTGATGTCGGTGATGCGGCCGGTCTCGGGCGACGGGACGGGCTCGCGGGCGGACCCGGGGAGGAGGAGCTCCAGCTCCACCACCGTTCCCTCCACGCCGAGGGCATCGGCGACGGTCCCTGGGTCGGCGGCGAAGGGGTGGGGCGGGGTCGCGGACGTGCGGGCAGGGGAGGCCGGCCCAGGTGACTCGCCCCAGAAGGCGAGGCCCAGCTCCGTCCAGACTCCGTGTACGACCAGCACCCCGGCAGGCTACCGGCCGCCACCGACAGCCCGGCCCGGCTCTGCTAACCTGCTCGGCAATTTGCCGGAAATCGGATCGCCGGATGAAGAGGAGCGCGTGATGACGTTCGCCGCAGGTGAGGCGGGATGGCGGAAAAGGCTGGGCAAGCTGCGTGACGTCATCAGGCAGGAGCTCGTCACCCGCCAGCTGGCCGGACACCTCCCGCAAACCCCCGCCCGCGTTCTCGACGTCGGCTGCGGCCAGGGCACCCAGGCGCTCAGAGCCGCCGCCCAAGGCCACCAGGTGACCGCCCTGGACGCCTCCAGGGACCTGCTCGACCTGCTGGAACAGGACATCCAGCCCGACATGCGGATCACTACCGTCCACGCCCCCGCGGAACGCCTGACCGAGCTCTTCGAGCCAGGCTCCTTCGACGCGATCCTGTGCCACGGCGTCCTCATGTACTTCCCCGACCCCGACCCCCTCCTCGCCGACCTCGCCACCCTCACGGCCCCGGGCGGCCTGGTGTCCCTGCTGGTACGCAACGGCGACGCCCTGGCGATGCGCCCCGGCCTGCTGCACGACTGGCAGGCCACGGCCCGCGCCTTCGACGGCCTCGGCTACACCAACCGCATCGGCGTGGACGCCCGCGCCGACCGGCTCGACGACCTGTCCGTACGGCTGGCCGTACACGGTCTGAAGGTCACCGAGTTCTACGGCGTCCGCGTCTTCAACGACACAGCGGCCGACGACGCGCAGGTGCCCGACGACATCGACGAGCTCCTGGCGTGCGAGGAACGAGCGGGGATGACCGATCCATACCGCCGGGTCGCGGCCCTCACACATCTGGTCTGCGAGGCGTAGTCTCGAAGTATGAACCCTTCAGGATCTAGGCGCGACCGGCCGACGCCGCCGTGCGAGCTCCCGTCGCCGTTCAAGGCTCCCGCCAAGCCCGAGGCCTGGTGCGACCTCCCCTCGCCGTTCAAGTCTCCAGCGAAGCCCGACGAGTGGTGTGACGTCCCCTCGTCGCCCGTCGCGTCGGTCGTCGGCTTCCTCCTGCGCGCCTCGCGCCGCCGCTGACCGCGCCATCTCCGCGCGCAGCGTGATGATAGAGGTCGCCGTCCCTGGGTAGTCGCCTCCCAGCGGAGGGAGGCGACCGAGGTGAACGACGAACGCAAGGAGCACCTGTCCACCGTCGAGCTGATCGGCCGGCTGTCCGACGAGGTGCGGCGGCTCGTGAAGGACGAGCTGCACCTGGCCAGGCTGGAGCTGGCAGAAAAAGGCAGGCACGCCGGCTTCGGCGCCGGGCTGTTCGGCGCGGCGGTCGTGGCCGCGTTCCTGGGCGGTGCCGCGCTGGTGGCGACCGTGATCCTGCTGCTCGCGCTGGTGATGCCCGCGTGGGCCGCGGCCGGAATCGTGGCTGGAGCTTTGCTCGTCGTTGCCGCGATCCTCGCTCTCGTCGGTAAGAACCAAGTGAGACAGGCGGCGCCGCCGATGCCGGAAGAGACCGTCGAGAGCGTCAAGGCCGACATCGACGTGGTGAAGGAGAGGGCTCGGCGATGACAGAGACCGACCCTGGCGAGGGCTTCGAGCAGGGGCGCGCGGGCGAGATGGGCGCGCGCAGGAAGCCGGTGGGCGCGCCGGTCGACAGCGGCTCCGTCAACGTGCCGCAGACGCGGCCGGGCGCGGCCGAGAACGCGCTGGCGGCGGAGGCGGCCCGCGAGCCGCACGAGACGTTCGTCCCCGAGCCGCCGAACAACCCGGAGCCTCCACCGGACGACCGCACGGATACCGGTGAAGTAAGCGACAACGATGAGGAGACTCAGGTGCGTAAGGACATAAGCGACGCGCGTAAGGACCTAGGCGACACCGTCGAGGCGCTGGCCGACAAGATGGACGTCAAGGCCAGGGCGAGCGACGCGGCCGACATGGCCAAGGACAAGGCCGTCATGGCGGCCGACATCGCCAAGGACAAGGCGGTGGTCGCGGCGGACAAGGCCAAGGAAGTCGCCAAGGACGCCATGGACAAGATGCCCGACCAGGTCAAGGACGCCGCGGACACCGTGACCCAGGAAGCGAAGAAGCGCCCCATCCTGGTGATAGCCGCCGTCGGCACGATCCTCGCGCTCATCATTCGAAGGATGATGAAGCGCGGCAAGTGAACGCCCCAGGACGCCCCACCGACCTGCCGAGGCGGGCCTGGTGGGGCGTACTCAAACGCACGTTCATCGAGTTCAAGGACGACAACGTCCAGGACTGGGCCGCGGCGCTCACCTACTACGGCGTCCTGTCGATCTTCCCCGCGCTGATCGTCCTGGTGTCCTTACTCGGCCTCCTCGGTCAGACCGACACCGCCAACCTGATCAACAGCCTGTCGGTCGTCACCCCGCCGGACGTGGCCAAGCTGCTGGAGGACGGCATCGCCGCCATCCAGCGCAACCGCCCCCAGGCAGGCGTGGTGGCGATCGTCGGCCTGGCGGTCGCGCTGTGGTCGGCGTCGGGGTACATCGGCGCGTTCAGCCGGGCGGCCAAAGCGATCTACGACATCGAGGAGGGCAGGCCGTTCTGGAAGCTCACCCCGCTGCGCGTCGGCCTCACCCTCCTGGTCATGATCCTGCTGTCGATCGGCGCGGCCGCGGTGACGCTCACCGGGCGGCTGGCCGACGTCGCCGGCGGCACGGTCGGGCTGAGCAGGCAGTTCGTGGCGGTGTGGGACGTCGCGAAGTGGCCGGTGCTCGTCCTGATCGCGGCAGGCCTGTTCATGCTGCTGTACTGGGCGGCGCCCAACGTGAAGCAGCCGGGTTTCCGGTGGATCACGCCGGGCGGGCTGATCGCGGTCGTCCTGTGGGTGGCGGTGTCAGCGGGTTTCGGGCTCTACGTGACGCTGTTCGGTTCGTACAGCAAGACGTACGGGGCACTAGCCGCGGTGGTCGTCTTCCTCGTGTGGCTCTGGTTGTCGAACCTGGCGGTGCTGTTCGGCGCCGAGTTCGACGCAGAGCTGGTCAGAGGGCGCAGGATCGCCGAGGGGCAGCCCGTCGAAGTCGAGCCGTACGCGGTGCCCAGGGATCCGCCCAAGGCCGATACGCTGCCTGAGTGATGCGGCGACAGCTCCTCGTTCTTGCCCTGGTCCTGCCCCTGGCCGGGGCGTGCTCGCCGGGCTCTGCCGTCAACAACTACGGCAAGGTCGTCCAGGGGACCAAGGGCACGACCGTGCAGGTCGAGGTGGCCAAGGGCCAGCGGTTCTCGCTGGCCGTGCCGGACAACGCCTCGATCGGCGACAGCTGGGAGCTGGTGGCGGTGCCCGACGCCAAGGTGGCGTCGTTCATCAGCAAGGAGCACGAGCAGAAGTCGGACGCCCCGGGCGCGGGCGGCACGAGCTACTTCGTGTTCAACGCCAAGCAGCCGGGCTCGACCGAGGTCAAGCTCTTCGACTGCTACCGCTGCGGCACGGCCAAGACCACTCCGGAGTCCGGCGAGGCGATCTTCGAGATCACCGTGAAGTGAGCATCGCCCGGCACAGCACGTCGAGCGTGGTCTCGATGACGACGGCGGGATCGCCGCCCGCCGCCAGCTGGCGCGACCCCTCGCCTAGGATGCTCCACCCCAGGTGGGCCAGCAGCGAGGGGTGCGGGTGCCCCTGGGCGGCCGCCAGGTCGCGCAGCGGCTCGACCATCGCCGCGTGCAGCTCGTCGAGCCTGGCCTGGCACCCGGCGGGCACGTCGATCGAGGCGAAGGTGCGCAGCAGCACGTAGTCGCGGCTGTGCACGAACGTCAGGGTGGTGAGCCCGAACGCGCGCACCCCGCCGTCGGCCGCCGCTGAGCGCAGCCGGGCCGTCCAGCGGGGGATGGCCTCCTCGGCGAGCTGCGCCAGGATGTCGGCGGTGGAGGAGAAGTAGCGGTAGACGCTCGATCTGGCCAGCCCCACCCGCGCGCCGACGGCGGCGGGCGTCAGCGCCGCGTGCCCCTCGCTGTTGAGGATCTCGATGGCGGCTTCGAGCAACGCGGCGTGCTGGCTGGCCCGATGGTCGGCGACCGTGGCCGCGCTGATCCTGGGCACCCGTTCACGCCTCCTCTTTCCCAGGTAGGAGCATAGTCGCGCCCACGCCGAACAGCAGCACGAGCCCCGTCACCGTCATCACCCTGCGGGTCGCGGACACCGACGCCTCAACCGCCAGGGCATGCGTCGCCGGGTCCCTGATCGCCGCGATGGCCGCGCCCCCGCTGTCCCGTACGGCCCGCGCCAGGTCGGGCCGGTCGGGCAGTTTCTGCGTCATCGCCGACCCGAGCCCGGTGACGAGCACCGTGCCGAGCGCCGCGATGCCGATGGCCGCACCGACCTGCCTGATCGACGACTGCAGCCCGGACGCCCGGCCCGACTTGTGCGCGGGCACGCCCGCCAGGGTGACGCCGGTGAGCTGCGCCGAGGCGAAGCCCATGCCGAAGCCGTAGGCGAACAGCCACGGCACCAGCGTCCACGGCCCGACGTGCGGCGAGAGCACCCAGGCGATGCCGAACGCGCCGATCACCTCCAGCCCGAGCCCGGCCTGCACGATGGCCCGAGGGGAGATGAGGCGGGCCAGCTTCGGCACCACGCTGCCCGCGATGAACGCGCCCACGGCCATCGCCGCGATGATCATTCCGGTCTGGAGGGCGGTGAAGCCGATCGCGGTCTGCAGGAAGAGCGGCACGATGAGGATGAGGCCGAACTCGCCAATCGACACGACCATGCCGGCGGCTCCGCCGTACCGGAAAGATCTGATGGACAGCAGCGACAGGTCGAGCATGATCGGGCGCCCGGCCCGCGCCCGCGCCCGCTCGACCAGCACCAGCGCGGTCAGCGCCACGGCGGCGACGCAGAACGCCAGCGGGATCGGCATCGCCCAGTCGTAGCGCTGGCCCTCGATCAGCCCGAACACCAGCGAGAACGGCCCGATCACGGACAACAGCAGGCCGGGCACGTCCCAGCCGCCCGCCGAAGGGTCGCGCGACTCGGGGACGCGAAGCGCGCCGAGCAGGACGAGCAGCCCGATCGGGACGTTCACCCAGAACGCCCAGCGCCACCCGAAGTCGGTCACCAGCCAGCCGCCGGTCAGCGGCCCGACCGCAGCCATGCCGCCGATCACCGACCCCCAGACGGCGAACGCGATGGTCCTGCGCGAGCCGGTGTAGAGGGCGTTGATCCCGGCCAGCGTCATCGGCACCGCCATGGACGCTCCAACGCCCTGCACGACGCGCGCGGCGATGAGCATGGCGGCGCTCACCGACGCAGCGGCCAGGACGCTCGCGGCCAGGAACAAGCCGATGCCGAGCATGAACATCAGCCGCCTGCCGCGCACGTCGCCCGTACGGCCCAGCGGGATGAGCAGGGCGGCGAACATCAGCGAGTAGATCGAGTTGATCCACTCCACGTCGGTGGCGGTCAGATGGAGGTCGGCGATGATCGCGGGAATCGCGACGTTCACGATGGTCGAGTCGATGACGATCATCGACGCGCCGATGGCCAGGACGAAGAGGGGGAGCCAGCCTTGCGTGCGCTGGTTTAGCGACACCATGTTGCTAACGATAGCAACAGCCTGTCTTGAAACAAGGGGCACGAGACGGCAGGCTTCCCGCATGAGGGAATTCATCCGGGTGCGCACCTCGGCGGACGGTTCTGAGACGGTCTCCTGGTGGACCGGCGACGTGTACGGCTGGCAGCAGGACGACGGCCCCCACCACCTGTTCGGCTTCGAAGGCGTCAACGCGGCGCGCGCCGTCGAGGTCGACGGCGGCTGGCAGCTCCTGACCAGGGAGGCGGCGATCTACCTCGACCCGAAGACCAGGGAGGTCATCGACACCTGGGACAACCCGTTCACCGGCAGGACGGTCGACGTCATGCACGTCTTCAACGACCCGGTCAACCAGCGCCTGGGCAACTTCCAGGTGCCCACCACGCGCGTCGGTGACCAGGTGGTGTTCAACACCGACATCCTGCTCGCCTATCCGTCGCCGCTGAAGGTCGCCGAGTACCCCGAGAACTCGGCGAGCGACACCTACCGGGCGATGGAGCTGTTCCAGTTCTTCGCCAAGGCCTCCGACATGGAGTCCGACCTGGACGACGTGCCGAGCGTGTTCTCCTGGTGCCGCACCTCGCCGTGGCTGCCGTGGATGGCGATGGGGCAGCTGCAGGGCGGGCTCGTCTACCACTGCAGGGGCGGCAAGATCGCCGAGCCGTCGGCGCGGCTGGTCGAGCGGGTCGGCGAGCACTACCTGCACGCGCCGGAGAACGCGGAGGGGCGCAACGTCACCAGCTGGACGGCGTTCAGGGACCGCTAGGGTCTGCATCGTGAGCACCTGCCTTTTCTGCGAGATCGTCGCGGGGGAGCGGCCCGCCTTCGTCGTGGCGTCTGACGAGGTGGCCGTCTCCTTCCTCGACACCAGGCCTGTCTTCAAGGGTCATGTGCTGGTGGTTCCCCGCGCGCACGTCGCCACCCTGACGGACCTGACGGAGGTCGGGCCGTATTTCGAGCGCGTGCAGAGCATGGCGCGTGCCGTACAGGACGGCCTGGAGGCGGGCGGCACGTTCGTGGCGATGAACAACACGATCAGCCAGAGCGTCCCCCACCTGCACACCCACGTGGTGCCCCGCAACAAGAAGGACGGCCTGCGCGGCTTCTTCTGGCCCCGGACCAAGTACGACTCCGACACCGAGGCCACCACCTACGCCGCGGCGATAAAAAAAGCTGCCTCCCCTGACGGGTAGGCAGCTACGCCCTTAACGGTGACTCTTCAGAGAAACTACTTCAGGTATTTCTTGATCCAGATGCTGATGGCGATCAGATGCATCGATTCGGTGAGATCAGGGAGCGGTAGAAGGGGAAAGCGATCGCTGGAGCGGTGAGCAAGATGACGGCTGTGGCAAAGCGCCACGTGGTCCCCGCCCAGCGGTTCAAGGTACTTCTGGTGACAGCGAAGACGACAGGATCTTTCTTTGGGGACATGCTTTTCTCCAGAGATGTGGTGATTTTTTACCCTTCGCAAAAATGATCTGCTGTGAGTGGTCTTTTATCGAAAGGCTCCTGTTCTGTGCGGAGACGCTAGGTGTGTTCGGGAAAAGGGCGTCTTAATGCATTAGAGTGCCGAGTGCTATCACGAGTGGGTAACTCGGTTTTGGTGGAGGTAGGCTCACGCCCCGTGGAAGTCGTGCTCGTCCTGGCCCTGGTCGTCGTGCTGGTCGGTGTGCCCGCCATCGTGCTGTGGCGGGTGCTGCGTGGGCGGCGGGAGTTGGGGACCAGCCCTGCCGAGCGGGCCACGTTCGAGACGCTGCACACCGCCTCCCTCGCCGCGCCCCCGCTGCGCGCCGGGCTCACCCAGGAAGGCGCGGAGAAGGCGTCCAAGCACCTGCGCGAGCTGCTCGGCTCCCCGGCGATCGCCATCACCGACGGCGAGCGCCTGCTCGTCTACGACGGCGACGGCGAGCACCACGCGCACGAGGCGTTCGAACACGCCGCGGCCACGCTCAAGGACGGCCGCATCCAGGTGCTCGCCATCGACTGCGAGCTGCTCGAATGCCCCATCAGGCACGCCGTCGTGGTCCCCCTGAGCACCGGCTCGCTGGCCGCCTACGGCCCGCACTCTTCCGCCGGCCTCGTGCGCGCCGCGCAGGAGACCGCCCGCTGGGTGGACTCCCAGCTGGAGCTGGCCGAGCTCGACCGCTCCAGGACCCTCCTCATGGAGGCGGAGGTCCGCGCGCTCAGAGCGCAGATCTCCCCCCACTTCATCTACAACTCCCTGACCACGATCGCCTCGTTCGTCAGGACCGACCCCGAGCGCGCCCGCGAGCTGCTCCTGGAGTTCGCCGACTTCACCCGCTACTCCTTCCGCAGGCACGGCGACTACACCACGCTGGCCGAGGAGCTGCGCTCCATCGACCGCTACCTCATCCTGGAGCGGGCCAGGTTCGGCGACCAGCTGCAGGTCACGCTGCGCATCGCGCCCGAGGTGCTGCCGGTGGCCGTGCCGTTCCTCTGCCTGCAGCCCCTGGTCGAGAACGCCGTACGGCACGGCCTGGAGAGCAAGGCGGGCGTCGGCAGGATCACCATCATCGCCGAGGACGCCGGAGCGGAATGCCGCATCAGCGTCGAGGACGACGGGCTCGGCATGGATCCCGAACGGCTGCGCCTGGTCCTGGCCGGTGAGGTGGCCAGCGAGGGCGGCGTGGGCCTGGCGAACGTGGACGAGCGGCTGCGCCAGGTGTACGGGGACGAGTACGGTTTGGTGGTCGAGACCGGGCACAACGCCGGGACGAAGGTCAACGTCCGGTTGCCGAAGTATCACCCAGGCGTATCAGCCCGTTGACCTCCGGAGCTTATGTCTGTTTCATCACTGTCTATGGCGCTGCGCGTACTAGCGGTCGACGACGAGCTGCCCGCGTTGGAGGACTTGTCGTACCTGCTGCGGGCCGACTCGCGTATCGGCGAGGTCCTGACCGCGCGTGACGGCGCGGGAGCGCTGCGGTTACTCGACCGGGCGATGGCCGAGGGCCGCCCGGTCGACGCGGTCTTCCTCGACATCCGCATGCGCGGCCTGGACGGCGTGGTGCTGGGCAGGCTGCTGTCGCAGTTCGCCAACCCGCCGCGGGTCGTGTTCGTCACCGCCTACGAGGAGCACGCCGTCGACGCCTTCGAGATCAAGGCGGAGGACTACCTGCTCAAACCCGTCCGCCCGGAACGGCTGGCCGAGGCGATCAGGCGCGTCTGCGTCTCGGCCGACGTCCAGGTCGAGACGGGGGAGTCCGACACCATCCCGGTCGAGCTGGGCGGCGTGACCCGCTTCGTCTCCAGCGCCGACGTCTTCTACGTCGAGGCGCACGGCGACTACGCCCGCCTGCACACGCCGTCGGGCAGCCACCTGGTCCGCATCCCGCTCGCCGTCCTCGAGGAGCGCTGGGCCTCCTCCGGGTTCGTCCGCGTGCACCGCAGCCACCTGGTCGCGGTCAAGCACATCGAGGAGTTGCACATCGACTCCGGCCGGTGCACCGTCAGGGTGGGCGACACCGAGATCCCGGTCAGCCGCCGCCACACCAGGGAGCTGCGCGACCTGCTGGTCAGAAGGGCGAGGAAGGCGACATGAAGGCCGAGCGGCCCAAGCGGGTAGCGGTCACCAGTCCCCGCACGGCCGCCGCGCGGCGCACGCGCTACCCGGCCACCAGGGAGATCGACGAGCAGACCCACCTCGGCGAGGTCTACATGCGTTCGCTGCTGCGTACGCAATTCCGGCTGGCGTTGTTCGTGTGCACGGTGCTGGCGTGCGTGGTCGGCGGGCTGCCGCTGCTGTTCCTCCTGGTGCCCGAGCTCGACTCGGCCAGCATCCTGGGCATCCCGCTGCCGTGGGCGATCCTGGCCGCGCTCATCTACCCCGCCTTCGTGATCGGGGCCTGGCTCTACGTACGGCAGGCAGAGCACAACGAGCGCCACTTCGCCGACCTGGTCGAACGCCAATGAGCCTGGCGGCCGTGGTGGTGGTCGTCCTGGCGGCGATCCTCATCGGCGCGTTCGGGCTGCGGCTGTCGCGCACCACCTCCGACTTCTACGTCGCCTCCCGCACGGTCAGCCCGCTGTGGAACGCCTCGGCCATCGGCGGCGAGTACCTGTCGGCCGCGTCCTTCCTCGGCGTGGCCGGGCTCATCGTCACCTACGGCGCCGACATGTTGTGGCTGCCGGTCGGCTGGACCGGCGGCTACCTCGTGCTGCTGGTGCTGGTCTCGGCGCCGTTGCGGCGCTCTGGTGCGTACACGCTGCCGGACTTCGCCGAGGCGCGCCTGGAGTCGATGACCGTCCGGCGTACGGCCAGCGTCCTGGTGGTGCTGATCGGGTGGCTCTACCTGATGCCGCAGTTCCAGAGCGCCGGGCTGGTGCTGCGCACGATCACCGGGGCGCCGGTCTGGGTCGGCGGGCTGCTGGTGGCGCTCGTGGTCGCGGTCAACGTGCTGTCCGGCGGGATGCGGTCGATCACGTTCGTCCAGGCGTTCCAGTACTGGATCAAGCTGACCGCGCTCGGGCTGCCGGTGGTGTTCCTGCTGATGGCGTGGTCGGCGGACGGGTCGCCGCAGGTCGCCGACCCCGTCTGGGCGCTGCCGCTGTCGAGCGGCAAGGAGTACGGGCTGTATTCCACCTACTCGCTCATCCTGGCCACCTTCCTGGGCACGATGGGGCTGCCGCACGTGCTCGTGCGCTTCTACACCAACCCGGACGGGCGGGCGGCCCGCCGTACGACGCTGGTGGTCCTGACGCTGCTCGGCGCGTTCTACCTGCTCCCGGCGATCTACGGCTGGCTGGGCAGGATCTACGCGTCCGACCTGACCAGGCCGGACACGGTCGTGCTCACGCTGCCCGGCCGCATGGTCGGCGGCACCCTCGGGGACCTGCTGACCGCGCTCGTCACCGCCGGGGCGTTCGCCGCGTTCCTGTCGACGTCGTCGGGGCTGACCGTGTCCGTGGCCGGCGTGATCGCGCAGGACCTGCTCAAGGGCGGGGTGCGCTCGTTCAGGATCGCCACGCTGATGGCCGTCGCCGTGCCGCTCGGGCTGGCGCTGTGGGCCAGGGCGCTGCCGGTCGCCGACGTGGTGGGGCTGGCGTTCGCAGTGGCGGCCTCGTCGTTCTGCCCGCTGCTCGTGCTGGGCATCTGGTGGCGCAGGCTCACCTCGACCGGCGCGCTGGCCGGGCTGTTCGTCGGCGGCGGGCTGGCCTGCGCTGCGGTGATGGCGCAGATCACCGCAGGGCCGTTCGAGGGGCTGGCCGGCGCGCTGCTCGCCCAACCGGCGGCCTGGACGGTGCCCGTCGCGTTCACCGTCATGGTCGCGGTGTCGTTCCTGACCCCGCACCGGGTCCCGGCCGGCGTGGCCAGGACCATGGTGCGCCTGCACACCCCCGAGATCCTCGACCTCGACCGCGGCGACTGGCAGCCCAGGCATCAGTGAGGCGTCTCGCCCGACCCGCGCACCACCAGCTCCACCGGCACCCTGATCTGCCGCGGCTCGTCGGCCGGGTCGAGCAGCAGGTCGACCGCGCTCCTGCCGAGCCTGCCCGTGTCGTAGCGGACCACGGTGACGCCGGGGCTGAACACGTCGGCCAGCGCGAAGTCATCGAAACCCACGTAGGCAGGGCGTTCAGGGCGCTCCCGCAGCGCCTGGATGATGCCGATCGCGGCCCGGTTGTTCGTGGCGAAGAACGCGGTCGGCGGGTCGGCCAGGTCGAGCAGCCGGTTCACCTCCGCGCTGACCCGCCACGGGTCGAAGACGCCGTGCACCACGAGCGACTCGTCGACGGCGCCGAGCGCCTGCCTGAAGCCCTCCGCCCGCTCGTGCACCGAGCTCAGCCGCGCGTCGTCGGAGATCAGCGCGATGCGCCGGTGGCCGCGCGCCATCAGGTGCTCGGTGGCCAGCCTGCCGCCCCTGAGGTCGTCCAGCATCACCACGTCCGCGCCGGGCACCCCGGCGGGGACGCGGTCCACGAAGACCGCGCGCAGGCCGGGATGCTCGGCCATCCAGGAGTGGTCGCCGCCGGACGGCACCACGATCAGCGAGTCGACGCCCCTGGCGTACATCGACTCCACCAGCATGCGCTCGCGCTCAGGCCGCTCCTCGTAGGAGCCGAACACGACCAGGGCGTCGTGGTCGGCCGCCGCCGTCTCCACCGACTTGGCCAGCCGCGAGTAGAACTCGTTGGAGATGTTCTCCATGATCAGCCCGATGGTCAGCATCGAGGCGCCGCGGGCCAGCCGGGCGGCCGCCTCGTTGCGCCGGTAGCCGAGCGTTCCGATCGCCGCCTGCACCTTGGCCGCCACCTCGGCGCTGACGTGCGGCTCCTGGTTGACCACGCGCGAGACGGTCTTGAGGCTGACCCCCGCGTGCTTGGCCACGTCGATCATCGTGGGCTTGCGCGGTGTCATAGGGTCCCCCCATGGATGACGACTGGATCTGTGGCCGTTTGGGCGAGGACGAGCCGTGGCAGCTCGGGGCGGTCAATCCGCCCGTGTTCGAGAACTCGCTGTTCACCTTCGGCTCGGTGGCCGAGCTGAGCGAGGCGATCAAGGACGAGGACGAGCGGTACGTCTACTGGCGGGGCACCAACCCGACCGTGGACCTGCTGCAGCGCAAACTGGCCGCGCTGGAGCGGGCCGAGCGGGCCAAGTGCTTCGGCTCCGGCATGGGCGCGATCTCGGCGGCGATCAGCTCGCTGGTCTCGGCAGGAGACCACGTGCTGGTGCTCGGCGCGATCTACGGGCCGACCACGCAGTTTCTGCGCTACCTGGAGAAGTACGGCGTCACGCATACGCACGTCGAGGATCTCGCAGGCTGTGACAGCGCTATCAGGGACACCACGCGACTACTCTACTTTGAGTCACCGTCGTACATGCGCTACGCCGTCGTCGACATCGCCTCGGTGACCGGGTGGGCGCGCGAGCACGGCCTGCGGACCATGATGGACAACACCTGGTCCACACCCATCTTCCAGAAGCCGATCACGCTCGGGGTGGACCTGGTGGTGCACTCGCTGTCGAAGTACATCGGCGGCCACAGCGACCTGGTCGGCGGCGTCGTGTGCGGCTCGACCGAGCTGATCAGGCCGCTGGCCCTGACCGAATACCAGCTGTACGGCGCGGCCATGTCGCCGCACGACGCCGCCAAGGCGATCAAGGGGCTGCGCACGCTGCCGGTCAGGATGGCGGCACACCAGGAACGCGGCCTGGCCGTTGCCGAGTTTCTCGCTTCGCACGAAAAGGTGCGCGCCGTAAATCATCCTGCTTTTTCAGGGCATCCGGCGTTGAAGCAGATGAGCGGCTTCTCCGGGCTGTTCAGCCTGGAACTGGACAGCGACGACCGGGCCGAGGTGGCCGCCTTCGCGGGACGCCTGCGCCACTTCAGGATCGGGGTGAGCTGGGGCGGGTTCGAGAGCCTGGTGATCACCCCGGCGGTGACCATCGAGGAGAGCGTGCGGGCCACGATGGGCATCCCGGTGGGGCTGGTGCGGCTGTCGGTGGGCCTGGAGGCGGCCGGGACGCTCATCGCGGATCTGGCTCTAGCGCTGGAGGGGGTTCGTCGCCTAGCGTGATGACAGCGCTGTCATAGTTCGGAGGCACCCCCATGAGATTCTTAGCCGTGGTCACCGCGATGGCCCTGGTGCTGGCCGGATGTGGTTCTTCCGGCTCGGGCACGGTCAAGCTGCGGATGATCGAGAGCCTGACCAGTCCGGAGCGGACCAAGCTCATCAAGTCGCTGCTCGCCGACTTCGAGAAGGCCAACCCCGGGGTCGAGGTGGAGCTGATCTCGCCGCCGCTGGACAGCGCCGACCAGAAGATCACCCAGATCCTGCAGACGAAGAAGGACCTGGACGTGCTGGAAGTGCGCGACCACACGGCCAAGTCCTTCTCCAACAACGGCTGGCTCCGCGAGCTCCCCGACTGGCCGGGCTGGTCGGACCTCACGGAGCTGGCCCAGAAGAAGGCGGCGGAGGTCGGCGGGAAGCGCTACCTCATCCCGTACGGCTTCTACCAGCGCACGCTGTTCTACCGCACCGACTTCGGCGTCACCCAGCCGCCCACGACGTGGCAGGAGCTGTACGAGGCGGGCAAGAAGATGACCACGGGCGGCCACTTCGGCTACTCCTTCAGGGGCGGCAAGGGCGGCGCCGACTACGCGGTCCAGATGATCAGCGCCTACAACGGCGAAGCCCTCAATCCCGAAAAATCCTTCTTTCTGAAGGACAAGCGAACGATCTTCTCGACGCCCGAGGCCGCGCAGGCGCTCGACCTGTTCGTGAAGATCTTCAAGGAGGCCTCGCCGCCGGACTCGGTCTCGTGGGGTTACCCGGAGATGGTCCAGGGCTTCACCTCGGGCGTGACCGGAATGCTCATCCAGGACCCCGAGGTGATCAAGACCGTCGAGGAGAGCGGCGTCAAGGCGTGGGCGACCGCGCCGATCCCCAAGGGCCCGACCGGCTACGCCTACCAGCCCGTCGGCTACGCCGGATGGGGCGCCACGTCCTTCAGCGCCCACCCGGCAGAGGCCGTCAAGCTGGTGCAGTTCCTGTCCGAGGCCAAGCAGAGCATCCGCTTCGCCAAGGGCAACTCGCTGATCCCGATCTCCCGCCAGGCGCAGAACGACCCGCAGTTCTCCCAGGGCGCCTGGAAGGCGTACCTGGCGGCGCAGCAGGACCCCAAGCAGGTGATCACCATCAGGCCGGTCGACTACCCGGGCTGGAGCCAGTTCCTCGTCGACTCCGACCGGGACGTGCAGGCGCTCATCACCGGCAAGAAGACCGTGGCCGAGGTGCTGAAGTCGTGGGACGCGTTCTGGGCGGAACAGGGCTCGTGAGACCCGCGTTCACCCTGCGCAGGGCCCGGTTCATCGGGCTGTGCCTCCTGCCGGGCATCGTGTTCGTCGCGATCTTCACCTACTACCCGATGCTGCGCGGCGCGATCATCGCGTTCCAGCGCTACAACCTGTTCGACCTCACCTCCACGCCCTTCGTCGGGCTGGAGAACTTCGACGCCGTCCTGGCCGAGGACCGGTTCTGGACGGCGCTGCGCAACACCTTCGTGTGGGTGGCCGTGTCGCTGTTCTTCCAGTTCGTGCTGGGGTTCGGGCTGGCGTTGCTGCTGCGTAAGAACTTCAGGGGACGCGGGTTCTACCAGGCGTGGGTGTTCTTCCCGTGGGCGATGTCCGGGTTCCTCATCGGGCTGCTGTGGCGGTGGATGTTCAACGGCCAGTTCGGCGTGATCAACGACCTGCTGCTCAAGGCCGGGCTGATCGACCAGAAGATCGGCTTCCTGGCCTCGCCCGGCTGGGCGATGACCTCGGTGGTCGTGGCCAACGTGTGGTACGGCGTGACCTTCTTCGCCATCATGATCATGGCGGCGCTGCAGTCGGTGCCCGCGGAGCTCTACGAGGCGGCCCAGGTCGACGGCGCGTCCAGGCTGCGGCAGTTCTGGCACGTCACGCTCCCGCACATCAGGCCCACCCTGGCGCTCATCGTGCTGCTGCGGGTGATCTGGATCCTGAACTTCCCCGACCTCATCTACTCCATGACCGGCGGCGGCCCGGCGGGAAGCACCGACATCGTCACCACTTTCCTCATCCAGCAGGTCATGGGCGGCGACTACGGCAGGGCGGGCGCGGTCGGCTTCCTCGTGCTCGGGCTGCTGCTCGCCTTCAGCATCTTCTATCTCAACGCCACGAGGTCCCCAGATGAAACGGCTCGCTAAGGTCCTCGTGCTGGGCGGGTGGCTGCTGATCACCCTGTTCCCGCTGTACTGGATCGTCGTCACCTCGCTCAAGCCCAAGGCGGAGATCTTCGCGATCCCGCTGCGCTACTGGCCGTCCCGCGTGACGTTCGACCACTACGCCGACCTGTTCTCCTTCGCCGACTTCGGCGGCTACCTGCTCAACAGCCTGTTCGTCTCGCTGGTCGCCGCGGCCGTGGTCACGGCGATCGGGGTGCTCGGCGGCTACGTGCTGGCCCGCTTCGCCTTCCCCGGGCGCGGGGCGCTGATGATGGCCTACCTCGTCACCCAGATGATCCCGCTGTTCATCGCGCTCGGGCCGCTCTACCTGCTGATGTCCGACCTCGACCTGCTCAACCGGCTGGCCGGGCTGATGGTCGTGTACGTCGCCATGCTGGTGCCGTTCGCCACGATCATCATGCGCGGCTTCTACGAGCGGGTGCCGGTCGCCCTGGAGGAGGCGGCGCAGGTGGACGGCGCCTCCCGGCTGGTGGCGATGGTCCGGGTGGTGATCCCGGTGATGGTGCCGGGGATCGCGGCCACGTTCATCTTCGGGTTCGTGCAGTGCTGGAACGAGCTGTTCCTGGCGATCACGTTCATCGACAGCGAGGACGCCAAGACGATCCCGGTGGCCATGAACTCCTTCATCACCCAGTACGACATCGACTGGGGCTCGATGGCGGCGGCCACGGTGGTGTCGGTGATCCCGACCCTCGTGCTCTTCGCCGCCATCCGCCGTTTCATCGTCGAAGGGCTGACCGCAGGGGCGGTTAAGGGCTGACCGGATGTTAACTGTCCGTCGATCTCCCTCTGGTCGCATTAATCCGACCATTCACCGCAAGCCGGGACCAACTGACCGCCCTTCGTAGACGCCTCGGCGAAGAGCGGGACCTACCCCCTACACGGAGGGTAGTTTGCGCTCTTACCTTGTGCGTGATCTGCATCACATAAAGCGGGAGGTTCCGTGACAACACGAGAACACGACACATCTGTCTACGAACGGGTGCAAGCGAGCGGGGAGTTCCAGGAACTCCGGCGCCGCTTCCGCTCGTGGGTCTTCCCGATGACCGTGGCGTTCCTTGCCTGGTATCTGCTGTATGTGGTGTTGTCGGGCTGGGCGCGTGACTTCATGGGCATCAAACTGCTCGGCAACATCAATGTCGGCCTGGTCTTCGGCCTCCTGCAGTTCGTGTCCACCTTCCTGATCGCCTGGGCCTATGCCAGGCACGCCAACAAGAAGCTGGACCCGCTTGCCGACAAGCTGCGTCACGAGGTCGAGGAGGAGGCCAAGTGACGTCGCAGACGCTGGCGACCATCCTCTTCCTGGTCTTCGTCGCCTTCACGCTGGTCATCACCTTCTGGGCCAGCCGCAACACCAAGACGGCCGCCGACTACTACGCCGGTGGCCGCTCGTTCAGCGGTGTGCAGAACGGCCTGGCCATCGGCGGCGACTACATGTCGGCCGCCTCGTTCCTGGGCATCGCCGGGCTGATCGCGCTGTTCGGCTACGACGGCTTCCTCTACTCCATCGGCTTCCTGGTCGCCTGGCTGGTGGCGCTGCTGCTGGTCGCCGAGCTGATGCGTAACTCGGGCAAGTTCACGATGGCCGACGTGCTGGCCTTCAGGATGAGCCCGCGCCCGGTCCGCACGGCTGCCGGTGTGTCGACGATCGTGGTCAGCATCTTCTACCTGCTGGCGCAGATGGTCGGCGCGGGCGCGCTGGTCGGGCTGCTGCTGGGCATCACCGACCCGGCGGGCAAGGCGTGGACGATCGTCGGTGTCGGCGTCCTCATGGTCGTCTACGTCGTCTTCGGCGGGATGAAGGGCACCACCTGGGTGCAGATCGTCAAGGCCGTGCTGCTCATGGGCGGTGCCGCGCTGATCACGATCCTGGTGCTGGCCAAGTACAACTTCAACCTGTCGTCCCTGCTCGGAGCCGCTTCCGAGGCCAGCAGCAAGGGCGACAAGATGCTGGAGCCCGGCCTCAAGTACGCGACGGACGCGCAGGGCCTGGCGGGCAAGCTCGACCTCATCAGCCTCGGACTCGCTCTGGTCCTGGGTACGGCGGGCCTGCCGCACATCCTCATCCGCTTCTACACCGTGCCGACGGCGAAGGACGCCAGGAAGTCGGTCCTGTGGGGCATCGGCATCATCGGCACGTTCTACCTGCTCACCCTCGTCCTGGGCTTCGGCGCCGCCGCACTGGTCAAGTTCGCGCCCACCGACACGGCGGGCAACATCGCCGCGCCGCAGCTGGCCAAGGAGATCGGCGCCTACTTCATGGGCGACGTGGGCGGCACGATCCTGCTGGCCTTCATCGGCGCCGTCGCCTTCGCCACGATCCTCGCGGTGGTGGCGGGTCTCACCCTGGCCTCGTCCTCCAGCTTCGCGCACGACCTGTACGCGCACGTCTTCAAGCGCGGCAACGTGACCGACCGCGAGGAGGTCGTGGTCGCCAGGATCGCGGCGTTCGTCATCGGGGCCGTCGCGATCGGGCTCGGCATCCTGGCCCAGAAGCAGAACGTCGCCTTCCTGGTGGCGCTCGCGTTCGCCGTCGCGGCGTCGGGCAACCTGCCCGCGATCCTGTACAGCCTCTTCTGGAAGCGGTTCAACACGGCGGGCGCGGTGTCGGCCATCTACGGTGGCCTCGGCTCGGCGCTGATCCTGGTGATCTTCTCGCCGGTGGTCTCTGCGCCTGCTCCTGCGGCGGGCAAGCCGGTGACCGCGCTGATCGCGGGGGTGGACTTCCACTGGTTCCCGCTGTCGAACCCGGGCATCATCTCGATCCCGCTGGGCTTCTTCTTCGGGTGGCTGGGCACGGTGCTCAGCAAGGAGTACAACGCGGCCAAGTACGCCGAGATCGAGGTCCGCTCCCTCACGGGCGTGGGCGCAGAAAAGGCAACAGGTCACTGAGTTCACTTCATGGGGTACGGCGTGCGCCGTACCCCATGAGGTAGAGCAACGCGCCCACGAGCAGTGAGGCCAGCGCGATCCCTCCCACGAGCCAGAACCATGTCCCATAGGCGATCTGCGCGCCGAAGAGGGAGACCGTACCGGCGTTGTTGGTGATCAGCGGGGTCCACGAGCCGGACAGCGTCGAGACCACGCCCACCAGCGAGGCGAGCGCCCCCACGATCGAGGCCACCCAGAAGACCGCGGGTGAAGCCAGGCGCCGCGCCTCGAACTGGGCACGATAGCGACGCAGGATGATCAGCACGTCCACGAAGAGCACCACGATCGACAGGCACCAGATCACCGTCACCGCCGCCTGCAGCACGTTGTACACCTCCGTCTGCGCGTCAGCCGGACGAGCGGACGCGAACGGCACCACCACGAAGGCCACCGCCGTGAACACCCCGGCGAGCACCGTCTGGATCCACACCGCCACGTCAGGCACCTTCTGCGCGTTCACGTGGCTCACGATCCGCGGCAACCGCTGATCCAGCCCCGACACGAAGATCAGCCGCGCGAACGAGTAGTTGTACACCACCGTGATGATGAAGAACATCGCCGCCAGCACGAGCGCCACCAGCTTCCCCGCGAAGGCCCCGAGCCCGACCCCCACCGCGGCCGCCACCGCCGTGATCCCCGCGGCCGACGACGCGGGCACCGACACCATCACCCCCCACGTGGCCATGAGGTAGGCCGCCATGACCGCCAGCGACCCCCACAGCAGGTACCTGGTGACGGCCCGCTCCTGCTTGATCTCCACCCCCATGTTGAGCGGCACCTCGACCCCGAGCAGCGCGAGTACGGCCAGCCCGAAGAAGCTCCAGTTCGCGAAGTTGACCCCGTGCTCCGCCGACGGGCTCCACGCGGCGAAGTCCCACGGATCGGTGGCCGCCCCGCTCCGCAGGACGTGCACGACCCCGGCGGCGAACATGGCCAGGATGGCCAGGCCGTACGCGATGAACACCACGTTGACCAGGTTCTGGGTCAGCCTGAACCGCAGGACCGCCAGCACCGCGGCGAGCACGAGGATCACCACGATCAGCCCGCCCTGCGCCTGCACGGGCAGCGCGCCGACCCCGGGGAAGACGTACCCGAGGAAGGAGATCGTCAGCGTGCCGGTGGCGACCATGACGAGCACGCCGGGCCACCACGCGCAGAACCCCGCGAAGAACCCCCAGAACGGCCCGAACGCCTTGGTGGTCCACAGGTAGATGGACCCCTCGCCCGGGAACATCGCGCCGAGCTGCCCGGTGACGATCGCGCAGGGGATGAGGAACAGGACGAACGCGATGATCCACCACCCGAAGGCGGCGGGCCCCGCACTCTGGATGACCGCGGCGTTGGTGATGAACAGCACGATCGCCACGAAGATCGCGACCATGTCGAACGTGGTCAGGACCTTCGGCAGGATCCCTCCGGCCACCCGCTCGGACAGCAGTTCTTCGTCCATGGCCAACCTCCCTGAGCTGGGCGGATCCCCGTGATCAGAGGATCCGCCCGCTCGGGGATCACGTCAACGGCTAGCGGCCCTGCAGCGACTTGACGTTGTCGCCGAAGGACCAGCTCTTCGAGCCGTCCCAGTTGATGGACCAGGTCATCAGGCCCTTGAGCTGCCCGCTGAAGCTGTTCCAGCTCTGCGACACCAGCGACGGCGACATGTAACCGCCACCCGCTCCAGGCTGTGCGGGCAGGCCGGGGACCTGCTTGTCATACGGCACCCTGATCGTGGTGCCCTGGATGACCAGCCCGTTGTTCAGGCACGTGGTCTGCGCGACGAACCCCTGGACGGTTCCGGCCGAGTAGGAGTCGCCCGAGCAGCCGTACATGCTGCCGTTGTAGTACTGCATGTTCAGCCACCACAGCCGCCCGTTGTCGGCGTACTTCTTGATGATCGGCAGGTACGCGCCCCAGATCGAGCCGTAGGTCACCGAGCCGCCGGTCACGTACGCCGTCTCCGGCGCCATGGTCAGGCCGAAGTTCGACGGCATCTGGGCGAGCACGCCGTCGATGATGCGGATGAGGTTCGACTGCGAGGCCGACAGCGTGCCGATGGACCCGCTGCCGGTGAGCCCGGTCTCGATGTCGATGTCGATCCCGTCGAAGTTGTACTGCTTCAGGATCGGCACCACGGTCGCCACGAACCGGTCGGCGACGGTGCTGGAGCTGAGGTCGATCCCGGCCGCCGCGCCGCCGATGGACATGAGGATCGTCGCGCCCGCGGCCTTCGCCTGGCACATCTCAGCAGGCGTGGAGACCTTGACGGTGGCGTCCATGCCGTCCTCCCACAACACGGTGCCGTCGGAGCGGATCACCGGGAAGGCGGCGTTGATGACGTTGTAGCCGTGCTGGGCCATGCGCGCGTCGGTGATCGGGGTCCAGCCGAACGGCGGGTGCACGCCGTTGGACGCGCCGTCCCAGTTCTCCCAGTAGCCCTGCAACACCTTGCCCGCTGGCTTGGACTTCACGGCGCAGGTGCCGCCGGTCGGCGTCACTGTCGGCGTCGCGGTAGGCGTGACCGTGGGGGTCACGGTCGGCGTGACGGTCGGGGTCACGGTGGGGGTGGCCGTCGGCGTTGCGGTTGGGGTGACCGTCGGCGTCGGGGTGGACGTCGGCGGCGTGCCCGGCCCGTCGAAGTTGACGTCGTCGGCGTAGTAGGTGCCCTGGCCGTACCAGCCGTGGAGGTAGACCACCGCGCTCGTCTGCCCCGCCGCCGTGGTGAACGGCACGGTCAGTTGCGCGTACGCCGAGGGCGAGGAGGTCCACGTCGAGGGGCCGCCGGTCACGCCGAGGTAGACGTAGCTGCCGCGCACCCACGCGCTCAGCGTGTAGGCGGTGCTCGGCTTGACGGTCACGGTCTGGGTGCACTGCGCGGTGTCGGACGAGCCGGCCGCCCCGGCGAGCGCCTTGGCGCCGGAGCGCACGGGGGTGGCGACGACGGAGCCGAGCCCGCCGGTGCAGGTCCAGGGGGACAGGGCCCCGGTCTCGAAACCGGGGTTGGTGAGCAGGTTGGCGGCGCTGGCCGAGGTCTGGGTGACCAGGACGGCGAGCGCTGCGAGGAGTAATGAGGCTGCCAGGACTAACGGGCGCGGAAATCGCGTCATGAGAACTGCCCTTCTGCGGGTGCCGCGGCGAATTGGGGGGTGCGCGAGCGGCAAACTCACCTCATTATTGTAAAGAAAGTTAACTGTTGTGTATAGCGTCCCAGGTCAGCGTGAGGCGTTGTCGAGAAGGGTGAGGTCGTCCTGGGAGAGGACGAGCTCGGCTGCCGCGAGCAGCGGGCGCAGCTGCTCCACGTTCCTGGCGCTGGCGATCGGCGCGGTCACCGTCGGCTGCGCTGCCAGCCAGGCCAGGGCGACGGTCGCCTGCTCCACGCCGTGCTCGGCGGCCACCTTGGCCAGCGCCTCCAGGACCCGGGGGCCCCTGGGCACGTCGAGGTACTCGGCCGCCTTGCCCGCGCGCGGGCTGTCCACGCTGACGCCGGGCGCGTACTTCCCGGTCAGGAAGCCGCGGGCCAGCCCGAAGTACGGCACGCTGGACAGTCCCGCCGTCGCCACCACGTCCCGCAGCGAACCCTCGTAGTCGCGTTCCACCAGGTTGTACTCCTGCTGCAGCGCCACATACGGGGTGAGCCCCTCCTCGGCGGACACGCGCAACGCCTCGGCCAGCCGTTCAGCCCCGTAGTTGGACGCGCCGACGTGCCGCACTTTGCCCTCCTTGACCAGCTCGTCGAAGGTCGCCAGCGACTCCACGAGCGGGATCGTCCTGTCGTCGACGTGCGCCCAGTAGAGGTCGATGTGATCGGTCTGCAGGCGGCGCAGGGAGTTCTCCACCGCGGCCCTGATGGTCGACGGCGCCAGCCCGGTGTAGTCGGTGAGCATGCCGACCTTGGTCGCCAGCACGACCTCGTCGCGGTTGCCGCGCGACGCCATCCACTCACCGATGATGATCTCCGAGGTCGACTCGCCGGTCGCCCAGGCCGGGTAGACGTCGGCGGTGTCGATGAAGGTGCCGCCACCCGCCACGTAGGCGTCCAGGACCGCGAACGCGGTGTCCCGGTCGGCGGTCCAGCCGAACACATTGGTGCCGAGGCAAATGGGGGAAACGGTCAGATTCGTGGTGCCGATTGATCTCATCCGGCTATTATCCCGACATCCAATAGGAGGCTTCATGGCGGCCCGGCTGCGGGGGTGCCTGATCGGCGCGGTGCTGGCCGGTGGGCTGGCCGTACTGATCGTCCTGGCGTTACGCCACGATGAGCCCGCCCCGCGGCCTGACAACGTCACGGAGACGCGCGTCGACTCCAGGCGGATGGAGCTGACGATCTCTTCGAAGGCGCTGGGTTCTGACACGAAGGTCCGGCTGCTGTTGCCCAAGGGGTGGTCCAAGGAGGCCGACCGCACCTGGCCGGTGCTCTGGCTGCTGCACGGCGGCCTCGACTCCTACACCTCCTGGACGGCGAAGACCGACGTCGACGCGCTCACCGTGAACGACGACGTCATCGTGGTGATGCCGGACGGCGGCAAGTGCGGCAGCTACTCCGACTGGCGGAGCGGCTCGCCGAAGTGGGAGACCTACCATCTCAAGGAGCTGCTCCCGCTGCTGGAGGAGCACTACCGCGCCGGGAAGCGGCGGGCGATCGCCGGGTACTCGATGGGCGGCCAGGGGGCGATGCTCTACGCGGCGAAGGGGTACTTCCAGGCCGCCGCCTCCTTTAGCGGCGCCCTGCACATCCTGCAGCCGGGCGTGCCGCAGGCGGTGATGCTGGGCACCACGGTCGGCTGCTTCGGCACTGACTGGAAGCGCATCTGGGGCGACCCGGTCGAGCAGGAGGACGTCTGGCGCGCGCACAACCCCTACGACCAGGCGGCCCGGCTGAAGGGCGTCAAGCTCTACGTCGCCTCCGGCCGGGACGCCGACGTCGTCGAGGGGCTCGCCTACCGGGCGGCGCAGGCGTTCACCGGCCGCCTGGACGAGCTGGGCATCCCGGTGCGGACCCACTACTACACCGGCGGGCACAACCACACCTTCTGGCAGCGGGAACTGCACCGGGCCTACCCGATGCTGCTCAGTGTCCTTCGCTGAGGTCGAGCGAGCGCGGCGTCAGCCACCACACGGTCAGCGCGGCCAGCAGCATGAGGACGCCGCCCGCCAGCCCCGTCACCGCCAGCGAGTCGGTGAAGGCGACCTTGGCCCGCTCGGCCACCTGCCCGCCGATGTCCAGGGCCTGGGTGATCGAGTCGCTGCCCGGCATGTCGGCGCGGTAGACCGCGGCGGCCACCGAGCCGAGGATGGCGACGCCGAGCGCGCCGCCCAGCTCGTAGCTCGTCTCCTCCAGAGCGGCCGCGCTGCCCGCCTTCTCGGCGGGCGCGCCCGACATGATCACCGCTGAGGCGATGGCCAGCGCGCCCATGCCCGCTCCGACCAGCAGCAGCGAGAACGCGACCGGCAGGTAGCCGAGCGGCGAGGGCGCCACGAACAGGATGATCATCCCGATGGCCGACACCGCGAGGCCCCCGGCCAGCACGGTGCGCGCGCCGATCTTCCTGGCCAGGGACGGCGCCAGCGGCGACATCACGAACGCGCCGACGGCCGTCGGGAGCAGCCTGATGCCGGTCTCCAGCGGCGAGTAGCCCATGACGAGCTGCATCCACTGGGCCATGAGCAGCATCATGCCCGCCATGGCCAGCTCCGTGGTCAGCGCGGTCACCGTGCCTGCCGTGAAGGAGGTGCTCTTGAACAGCCGCAGCTCCAGGAGCGGGTCGGGGCGCGACAGGCACCGCCGTACGAACCAGATGAGGGTGACGGCGGCGACGGCGGCCGACAGGAGCACGGTCGGCTCCAGCAGGCCGTCCTTGGCCGCGTGCTTGATCGCGTAGACGAGCGCGACCATGCCGACGATGGACAGGACCGTGGCGAGCGGGTCCCAGCGGCCGGGCTCCGGGTTGCGCGAGTCGGGCAGCAGGAAGATCGCCGCGACGATCGCGACGGCCATCACCGGGACGTTCACCAGGAACGCGGCGTGCCAGCTGAAGTTCTCCACCAGCAGCCCGCCGAGGATCGGGCCGAGCGCGCCGCCCACGGCCGCCATCGCCGCCCACACGCCCAGCGCGGTCGCCCGCTCCTTGGCGTCGGTGAACAGCGTCCTGATCATCGACAGCGTCGACGGCATGATCATCGCACCGCCGACGCCGAGCAGCGCGCGGATCGCGATGACGTCGCCGGGGGAGTCGGCCCACAGGACCAGCACGGAGGCCAGGCCGAAGACCGCGAAACCGGTCATCAGCATCTTCTTGCGCCCCCACCGGTCGCCCAGCGAGCTCACCGTGACCAGCAGACCGGCCACGACCAGCGCGTAGACGTCCACCATCCACAGCTGCGACACCGGGTCCGGGCGCAGGTCCTCGGAGATCGCCGGGAGCGCCACGTTGAGGATGGTGATGTCCATGACGACCAGCAGCAAGCTCGCCGACAGCACGGCCAGGCCGCCCCACCTGCGCGGATGCGGCTTGAGTTCAGGCTTGGCGAGCGTCATGGTGTCCCCCGGTGCCGTGCATGAACGTCTCGACGGCGAGTCGTGACGCGTCCCTGCGCGCGATGTCCCCCCGGCGCAGGCTCTCCCGTACGGTGACCAACACCCCGTACACGGTGTTACTTACCCATCGCGCTGGGAGATCGGCACGGAGCACGCCGAGCCGTTGAGCTGCGGTGATGAGGTCGATCTCGTGCGTCTCCAGCTCGTCGCAGCGCGCCTGCAGCCCCGGGTGCTCCTCCAGGATGTAGTCCGTGAGCGCGAACCCGTGCTCGTCGGCCACCTCGACCAGCCCGGCGAGAAGGTCGCGCAGCGTGCGCTCGACCGCTTCCGCGTCTGGGTTCTTGAGAGCTTCATGGAGATTTACGGCCTGCTGTACGGCCTCCCAGGCGTCCAGCGCCCGCGTCCCCATGGCCTCCAGCAGCTCCTCGCGGCTGGTGAAGTGGCGGTGCAGCGTGGCCCTGCTCACCCCCGCAGCCTCGGCGACCTGCGCCATCGAGGCCGTCGGGCTCTTGTTCAGATGCTGGATCGCCGACGTGACGATCTGCTCACGTCCCACCGCCATCAGACATATCCGTTTCATTTGCGACAAAGTTGTCTCAACTGTAGCACACGCTGATCTCCCCTCCTTGGCATGGATTTCCCGTCCTACCTGGCGTTACAGTTCGGGCTGTGCACGAAGACCACGCGGATTCCCGTACGCGCATCCTCGACGCGGCCGAGGAGCTGTTCGCGGACGGCGGCTACGCGGCGACGCCCACCGCGGTGATCGCCAGGCTGGCCCACGTCCCCAAGGGGCTGCTCTTCCACTACTTCCCACGCAAGATCGACGTGCTGGTCGCGCTCGTCGACGAGCGCACCCTGGTAGAGGAGAGCCGCGAGGTCGACGCCGTCCCCGGCGACGCCGCCGGAACGCTGTCCAGGCTGGCGCGGCGGCTGCCGCTGAGCGCCTCACCCGCGATGCGGCGCATCCTGTTCCGCGAGGCCGACACGCACGGCTCGGTCAAGGAACGGCTGGGCAGGCTGAACGGCGAGCTGATCAGGCGGGCCAGGTTCGCGCTGGAGCTGGCGTTGCCCACCACGCGCGGCGAGACGGCAAGGCTGGAGGTGGCCGCGGCGACGTTCGCCGCGATCCTGCTCTACCAGGAGAACCTGTCGCAGCTCACCGGGCACCAGATCGACCCGGACGCCGTCGCCAAGCTGATCGCGCACTCACTCAGCTAGCAGGAGCTCGTCCATGGCGTCGTTCAGGCGGGCCATCAGCTTGCCCACGTCGTCCATCCGGCCGGGGCACGCCACCAGGCCGAAGTCGAGCGCGCCGTCGTAGGAGAAGCAGGTGATGACGACGCCGCCGCTCACGTCGGTCAGCACCGAGAGCGGGTAGTACGACAGCACCCGCGCCCCGCACAGGTAGAGCGGGAACTGCGGTCCAGGCACGTTGCTGACGATCAGGTTGATCGGCGGGAAGGCCAGCGCGGCCAGCCGGAACACGGCCGGTGTGGCCAGACTGGACAGTGGCGCGGGCAGCATCGCGCACAGCTCGTGCAGCCAGCTCGACGACGACACGGCGAAGCGGCGCTTGGCGGTGTTCATCGAGGCGCCCATGGTCCTGAGGCGGTCCAGCGGGTCCGCCACGTTCGTGGGCATCGGGGTGATCATGGCGGAGATCTGGTTGCGCGCTTCTTCGCCGCTGCCCGCCGTACGGATCGAGACCGGGACGGCGGCGACCAGCGGGAGGTCGGGCAGGGCCCCGCGCTCGTCCAGCCAGCCGCGCAGCGCGGCGGCGCAGAGCGTCATGACCACGTCGTTCACGCTGACGCCGTGCGCCCTGGCGACCTGCTTGACGTCCTTGAGGGGGATCGAGCCGAACGCGACGTGGCGCTCGGCGGTGATCGGGCCGTTGAACGGGGTGGGCGGGACGTCCATGACCGGCAGGTCGGGCCTCGGGCGGCGGTCGCCCATGGCCAGGCGGGAGAGCCTGGCGATCGTGCGCGCGCCGGGGAGCTTCGAGGCCACCGGGATGGCGTCCAGGTCGCCCGCCGCCCTGGCCAGCGAGCGAAGGGTGCGCACGGGCTGGGTCGCCGCGCTCCTTATGGCGTCGGTGAGCAGCTCTGTGGTGTTCGGGGCCTTCGCCGCCGGTTGGGGCGGCTCCACGGCGCGGGGCTCCGGCGTCAGGTCGAGCAGGGTGGCGAGGGTTTCCGCGCCCGAGACGCCGTCGATGGCGGCGTGGTGCACCTTGACGTAGACCGCGGTCCTTTCGCCCCTGATTTCGCCTCTAATGAGGTGCATCTCCCACAGCGGGTGGGCGCGGTCCAGGTGGCGGGCGTGGATGCGCGCGACCGCGTCCGGCAGCTCCTCGTCGTGGCTCAGCCGTACCTCGAACAGGTGGTTGTCCAGGTCGAAGTCAGGGGCCGGGGCCCAGTGCGGGTGGTCGAGGCCGAACGGCAGGCCGGTCAGCCGCTGGCTCAGCGCGGGGGACAGGTGCACGCGCTCGGACAGCAGTGCGGCGAGCGCCTCCCGCGTGACGTCGGCGTCGAGGATCGCCACCCCGGCCACGTGGGCGGCCGTCGTGCCGGACTCCGTGTTGAGGAACTGCGCGTCGAGTGCGGTCAGCTGCGTCATCGGCTCTCCCTCTCCGCGATCAGCATCGCGCCGAATGGTTTCCCCCGGGTTTCCGCGAGAGTCTTTCAGATGAATTCGGGTGCTTTTTACACATGGGCTGGTCAGGGCGTGGGTGACAATTACCTAACGTGAATCGGGTGGTGTACGACGGCGTTGAAGTGATAACCGAACGGGTGTGTCGGCGTGCTCGCCGGTTGTGTTTCTCCGCTCTCGTCGGTCGCCCTGGCCCTGAGGGTCGCGGGTCCCCTTTTCTCGGGGGTCCAGTCGATCTGCCACGTTGACCAGGCGGGATGCGGGTTCGTCCGGGCCTCGCGCCAGGTCCTTCCCTCGTCGGTGCTGACCTCGACGCGGGTGACCGTACCCGCGCCCGACCATGATCTGCCGCGCAGGACGTACGGCTCGCCCGCGGTGAATTCGGCATTCCACGGGAGTTCGAAGGCGCTCTTCGGCGGGTGGACGCGGACGTCTTTGTAGAACTCGGTGTTCCACGGGGAACTCAGGTGTGTTGTGGCCACCTGGATATCTCCCAGCCATTTGATGGACGCGATTCCCACCCATCCCGGTACCACCAGGCGTACCGGGAAACCGTGGTCGGGCGGGAGGGGTTCGCCGTTCATCTCGTAGGCGACGAGGACGTCGTCCATGGCCTTTTCCGCGGGGAGGGGGCGCCTGACGTGGCCGTAGCCCTCGAACGGGGCGTCGAGACCTTGGGGGAGGAGGTCTGTCGCCTTTGGGGAGATTCCTACCTGGGCCAGGAGGTATCTCAGGGGGACGCCGCGCCAGCGCGCCACGCCGATCGCGCCGAGGCCCCATTGGGTGCCTGGGGTTTGGTCGTGTTGCTGCTCGCCGTAGAACCTGCGGCCGTTGCCCGCGCACTCGATGGCTGTTTCCCGCGTTTGGGCGGGCATGGCTTTGAGCTGGTCGTAGGTGAGGTCGAGCTCGTTCCTCAGCGCGTCGCCGTGGAGCCTCAGGCGCCAGGTGGATGCGTCGATGGTCGGGGTGGTGGTGTGGTTGCGCACGAAGAAGCGGTCGGTGGGGGTGAGCAGGGGTTGCCCTGCCATGGCCTCCCAGCGCATCTCGGCGGAGGCTTCGTGGCGGGTGAAGAGGTGGGCGGGGAGCGGCTTGACGATCGTTTCCAGGAGTAGCTCCATGATGTGTGTATTTCCTACCAACAAACTACCTAATCCAATCCAGCCCTCACCCCCCCGCCACCCCGCCGTCCCCCATCCCGCCTCATCACCCCGCGGCCCGCCACTCCATCCCCCGCCACCCCCGTCCCACCCCGACCCGCCCGCCACCCCCGCCCTCAGCCCCCGCCCTCAGCCCCCGCCCTCAGCCCCCGCCCTCAGCCCCCGCCCTCAGCCCCCGCCCTCGGCCCCCGCCCTCGGCCACTGCCAGCGCCCCCGGCCACCGCCCAACGCCCCTCGACCGCTGGCCCCCGCCCACCGGCCCTCGGCCACCCGCTCTGTCGCCCCGCGGCCCGTCACTCATCCTCCGCCCACGCTTTCGGCCCACTCCACGCATCTCGGCCCGCACCCACCCCCTCGCGTCGCCTCTCCCCGGCCGGGCCTTGCCGTACTCGAAACAGGAAGGTCAGCAGGAAGGGAAGGCGGGGCGGGTGGCGGCGGGGCGGATGTATGGGGCGGGGACGTAGTGGTGGCGCGTGATGCGATACCACGTGGTGTCCCGCCCGAGCGGACCCTGCACGGAGGTGCCCGTCACCCGGCACTTGATCGGCACATGCGCATACCTAGCCGCCAGCCCCACCACCGGCGCGGTGATCGACGGGAGACCGTACACCTCCGCATGGGCCAGCACCGCGCCGGTCGGCCCGTTCCCCGTCCACAGGTATGTCACGTTCACCCACGCGTTGTCCCTCAGCCGGAGCCCGCTCAGGAACGTCCCGTCGGCGAGGTCGATGCCCGCCGGGTTCAGGACCATCCGCTTGAACATGTCCAGCCCGCCGTTGTAACGCGTCTGGAAGGCGGCCTGCGACTCCGGATGACCCTGGGGGAGGTTGGCGAACGTCTGCCGGAGGGTCGGCTCGTTCCAGTAGTCGTCCTTGGTGTTCCACGGCCCCACATCCCAGACCGGGGCATACTCACACAGCCCACCCTTGGGCACACAGACCCGTACGGAGTACTCACCCGTGTGCGTCGACGACAGGCCGCGACGGGACGGCAGAGCCACGAAGTGGTCCTTCGGCGCGATCGTGTGCCCGTTGGCGGTGAGGTCGCCGACGTTGCCCTCCTGGGTGGCGAACACCCGATACGTCAGCCCCAACCTGCTGACCGGCGCCACCGACGGCGTGGGCGACCCGGTGGGCGTCTTGACCTTCGGTGAGCTGGACGCCTTCGGTGAGGCTTTCGGCGATCCCGTGGGTGACTTGACCTTCGGCGAGACGGACGCGCTCGGCGATCCGGCGGGGGGCTTGACCTTGGGTGACGCTGTGGGCGACTTGCCGGTCGGCGTTTTGACCTTCGGCGACGGGCTCGTCTTGCCGACGGGAGCCGTCGTCTTGGCCTTCGGCGCGGTCGTCCTCGGCTTGGACGAGGCGGACGGTGTGGGGCACGTGCACTTGGACGACGTGGTGCCGCTCTTCTGAGGTTTGGGGGAGGTCGCGCAGCCCTTCGAGGGCTTCGGGGACGCCGTGCTGCCCTTCTTCGGGGGCATGGTGGTGCTCTTCGGGGGTTTGGGGGAGGTGGCGACGGCTTTCGTGGGCCTGGGCGAGGTGGTGGTGTCGGGCCAGTCGCCCGTGGTGCCGGTGCGGGCGGCGGACCGGGCGGGCGTGGCCGTCAGATGTACGGCATGCACGATGGGCCCCGCGCCACCGGGAACGGCCGTCAGCGTGATACGGACCTGCACCTTCCTGGCGGCCTCTGGCAACGTGCCGCCCGCCGGATACCACTCCGTCCAACGCTGACCATCGCGGAGCCCGCGCACCTCGACCGCGACGGCGGCATTGACGGGCACCGCCGCCTCCACCCGCGCACGTACGGACGTGACAGGGGACGGCAGGAGCCGAGGAGCGAGCGTGAGATACCCGGACACCTCCAGCGCCTCCAGCGAGGCGGCCCCCTCTTCCAGCGAGTCGAGGGCGAGGTCGAATCCTCGGACATTCCGTACGTTGTAGTCGTCGCCACCGGAGACGGCGAGATCGGCATCCCAGGCGATGGTGGCGGGTTGCGCCTGCATCCAGACGGCGGGCGCCAACGCCATGGCCGCGATGACCAGGCGGGTCATAATGATCATGTCTCCGATGCTGCCATGACCTGCGCAAATACCCCTTGAGACACGACCAGCCACATAGGGACATGACCGGCGGATTTCCCCACCGATCCCACCCAAGAGACGGTGCTGAGGACGTGGCCGCCCCCAAAAGGGAGCGCGCGCTGCAGGGTGGCGTGAGGGGAGACGGGACCCAGTCGCGTTGGGCGGATGAGGAGGCGCGCGCTGGGGCCGGGGCAGGAGGAGAGGCGAGGGTGGCGAGGGGCGAGGTTGGCCTGTGCGGGTGGCGCGCCGCTTCGGGGTCGTGGAGCGGGGGCGCGTGAGGGCATGGGGCAGTGGGTTGGGCGCGTGAAGGGGCGGGCGCCCTCTCGGGGCTCGGGGCAGGGCGTGGGGAGGGGGCTCGGGTGTGTGAAGGCGTGGAGGTGTGAGGCGGGAGGGTGTGGGCGCGCGAGGGTTGGGGAGCGGGCGCGGGTGTGCTCGCCCGGGAGGGGCGTCGTGCGGTCGGGAGCGCAGGGCGGGGAGCGGGGGATGCGGAGTGGGGATGGGGCGGGAGGGCGTGGGTGTGCTCCCGACCCCAGGGGATTGCGTAGTGGGGTGGGTTAGGTGCGGTTGAGGAAGGTTAGGAGGCGGTCCACCGGCCAGGTGTTGATGATGTCCTCCGTCGTCAGCCAGGCGCGTTGCGCGATGCCCACGCCGAACCGCTGATGGGCCAGATGCGGGATCGCGTGGGAGTCGCTGTCGATGGAGAACTTCACCCCGTGATGGCGCGCCAGCCGCACCAGGTCGGCGGGCAGGTCCGAGCGGTCCGGGTACGAGTCGATCTCCATCGCCGTCCCCGTACGGGCGGCGGCGCGGAAGACGGCGTCCCAGTCGGCGTTCACCGGCTCCCGTTTGCCGATCTTGCGGGTGGTGGGGTGGCCGATGATGTGGACCTCGGGGTTCTCACACGCGGCGATGAAGCGGCGGGTCATCTCTTCGCGGGACTGGTTGAAGTGGGAGTGGACCGAGGCCACACACACGTCGAAACCGGACAGGACCGAGGCGGGCCAGTCGACGGAGCCGTCGGGGGCGATGTTCAGCTCGGTGCCGTGGAGCAGGCGCATCCCCGGATAGCGGGACTGGAGGTCGCGCAACCGGCCGCGCTGTTCGAGCGCCTTGTCCAGGGTCATGCGCTGCATCGTCAGGTCGGGTGCGTGGTCGGTCACCGCGTAGTAGGAGTAACCACGCGCCGCCCCCGCCGCCACCATGTCCTCCAGGGACGCGATGCCGTCGGTCAGGTCCGTGTGGGTGTGCAGGTCGCCGCGCAGGTCGGACAGCTCCACCAGCACCGGCAGCTCACCACGCAGCGCCGCGCGCACCTCGCCGCCGTCCTCGCGCAGCGTCGGCGGCACGTACTGCATGCCGAGCGCCGCGTAGATCTCCTCCTCGGTCGCGGCCGCGATCACCCGCTCGCCCTCGAAGAGGCCGTACTCGGAGAGCTTCCACCCCTTCTTCACAGCGATCTCCCTGATCGCCACGTTGTGCTCCTTGGAGCCGGTGAAGTACTGCATCGCCGCGCCCCAGGACTCGGCGGGCACCACGCGCAGGTCGACCTGCAGCCCGGTGGTGGTCCGTACCGACGTCTTCTTGTCGCCGGCCGCGATGACCTCCTCGACGTACGGCTGCGCGCGGAACTCCTCCATGATCGAGACGGGCGCGACGGCGAGGATGTCGATGTCGCCGATCGTGTCCTTCATCCGGCGCAGCGACCCCGCGTAGGCGATCCGGTCGGAAGAATCAGTAAGGGAGGCCATGACCTTCTCGGCCAGCGCCGTCGCGATGCCGATGTGCACCCGCCGCCCCGACTGCTCCAGCTGCTCGATGCCCTTGGCCAGGTTGGCGAGCGTCTTGGCGCCGAGGCCCTTGACGCCGTCGAGCCGCCCGCCCGCGATCGCCTCACCCAGCGCGGCGGGGGAGTCGATGCCGAACTCCTCGAACAGCATGATCGCCGTCTTGGGCCCGAGCGAGGGCACCTTGGTGAGCCTGCGCACGCCGTCGGGCACCCGCTCGCGCAGCCCGTCGAGCTGGCGGAAGCTGCCGCGCTGCAGGAACTCCTCCATCTTCAGCGCGATCGCCTCGCCCACGCCGGGCACCTTGCGCACGTCGACGACGGAGATGTCGTCGGGGAAGCCGGCGATCGCCTTGGCCGCCTTCTGGTAGCTGCGGACCCGGAAGGCGTCGCCGCCGGTCAGCGCGAACAGCTCTGCGTACTCTTCGAGGGCGGCCGCCGCCTCGTCGTTTGCCCGTGCCATGAAGCTCAGACTAGGGGATCGCCCCGACAGATCTGGGGGCGCATACTCCGATCATGACCCCTCGCCCGCTGCCTCTGATACTGGCGATCCTCTCCGCGGGAGCGGCCGCCATCCACTTCGCCGCCATGGGTGAACACTTCGCCCTCGCCTGGACGCACGGCGCCTTCTTCGCCGCCGTCGGCTGGGCCCAGCTCGTCTGGTCCGGAGCGGTCCTGGTACGGCCCAGCCGTACGGTCGCGCTCGCGGGCATCGCGGGCAACCTGCTGGTCGTCGCGGTCTGGGCGGTCAGCCGCACGGTCGGCGTGCCGTTCGGCGGGCCGCCTGAGCCCGTGGGGGTGCCGGACGGCCTGGCCACCGGGCTGGAACTGCTCCTCGTCTGCTGCGCGCTGATGCTGGCGGAGAGGACCGAGCACGCCCCGCTCACCAGAGCCAAGACCGCGCTCCTCGCCCTGATGTCCGCAGGGGTGGCGGCCGCGGTGGGCGTGTCCACGCTGCCCGCCTTCGCCGGACACCACCACGGGACGGCCGAGGCAGCGGCAGGGACGCCGCACGAGCACGACGGGGCCGCGCCGCAGAGCCAGGCCGCACCCCAGGGACATCAGCACGGCGCGGACCCCCAGGCCCCGCCCCCCACCAAGGGCGAGCGGGCCGCCGCCGACGTGCTGGTCGCCGCCACCAAACGCGAGGTCCCCAAACGCTGGCCGACCATCGACAAAGCCATGAAGGCCGGATACGAGGTGGCCATCGACACCGGCGGCGTCGTCCACATGACCAACATGCCGTGGATCATCGACGACGGCGAGCTCGACCCCACCAGGCCGGAGTCGCTCGTCTTCTACCGCAAGCCACAGGGCGGCGACATCCTGCTCGGCGCCATGTTCATCATGCCGCCGGGAAGGCCGGGCCCGGCGGTGGGCGGCTCGCTCACCCACTGGCACGCCCACAACGACCTCTGCGGCGCCACCAAGGGCGTCGTCCAGATCAAGGCCGACGGCACCTGCCCGTCCGGCTCCACCAAGATGCCCATGACCCCCGAGATGCTGCACGTGTGGGTCGTGGACTACCCCGACGGCCCGTTCGGCGACGCGACCGCGCCCGCTCTGCGCACGGCCATCGGCAACCTGCTCGCGAAGGGAGCATGAGTTGAGACGAGGCGTCCTCATCGTCCCGCTGTTATCCGTTCTCCTGTTATCCGGTGGTACGGCGAACGCCGACCCGACCAAGCCCACCCGCGACTTCGGCAACGGCCCCGAGCGCAACGACGAAGCATCCTTGGTGGAAGAGCAAGCCCAAGCCTTCACATCCCAAGAAGAGCTGACAAAACCGGAAAAATCCGGGTACCCCCGCAAGACCACCCTCCCCCTCCCGCCTGAGAACCCGGCGGACGCCTCCATCAAGCTCGGCCTCATCCCCCACCACGCCATAGCCGCCAAGCTCAACGCCCTCCAGAACCTCGGCGACCGCGTCAGCGCCGAACGCATCGGCCGCTCGGCGGGAGGCCGCGACCTCTACCTCGTCACCGTCACAGCGCCCGAGAGCGCCTCGGAGACCCGCAGGCAGGAGCAGCTGCGCCGCCGCATCGAGAGCGGCGACCGGGTGAACGCGAACCAGTACAAGGCTCCCGTGTACATCAACGCCAACATCCACGGCAACGAGTGGGAGGGCACCGACGCCGCGCTGCGCGTCATCGAGGAGCTCGCCACGAGCCCGCAGGCCGAAGCCCTGCTCAAGCGCACCAGGCTGTACTTCAACATCACCGCCAACCCCGACGGCCGCGTCATCGGCCAGCGCGCCAACGGCAACGGCTTCGACCTCAACCGCGACTTCGTCACCGCCTCGCAGCCCGAGGACAGGGCGATGCGCCAGATCATGATCGACAAGCAGCCGGTCACCATGATCGACCTGCACGGCTACGTCAACGGCACCCTCGTCGAGCCGACCACGCCGCCGCACGGCGCCAACTACGAGTACGACCTGTTCATCAGGAACGCCTACGGCAACGCGCTCGGCATCGAGCAGGCCATCCTCGCGCTCGGCTACACCCCGGAGAAGGACGGCGTGTTCCCGCCGCAGATCCCGTTCCGCGACTCGGAAGAGGGCTGGGACGACTGGCCGCCGATCTTCACCCCGCAGTACGCGCCGTTCCACGGCACCGTCGCCGCGCACACCATCGAGTTCCCGATGCAGGTCAACGGGTCGCTCTACAACACGCTGCCGGTCGAGGAGCTGCGCCGCAGAGCCCAGATCAACGTGGCCATCGCGTCCGCGTCGATCCGCGCGACCTCCGACTTTGTCCTGAAAAATCATGACCGGCTGATCGCGGACCAGACCGAGGTGTTCAGGCGCGGCGCCGCGGGCGAGCCGTCCAAGGTCGTACCTCTGGGCATCGTGCCCGGCTTCGGCCCCGAGGACGTCTACAACACCACCTTCCCGCGCGCCTACCTCATCCCCGGCGGCACCCCGGCCGCCGCGCGCCTGGTGGACCACCTGATCGCCAACGACGTGCGGGTCGAGCGGGCGCTGTTCCCCATCAGGGCGGGCGGCGCGATCTACCAGGCGGGCACGTACGTCGTGGACATGCGCCAGCCGAAGCGCGGCATGGCCAACGTCATGCTGGAGCCCGGCGCCGACATCAGCCCGAGGGTCGACGCCATGTACGACATCTCCGGCTGGAGCCACGCCCTGCTCTGGGGCGCGAGCGTCACCCCCGTCAACGAGCTGCGCGCGGTGGCCGTGCCCGTCACGGTGGCAGCGCCGACCGGCTACGTGCCGCAGGGGCGGCTGGCGCTGAAGCTCACCGACGGCAAGGACGTCCAGGCGCTCAACGACCTCCTGGGCAGGGGCGTGCAGGTCACGTGGCCGGGCGACGGCTCCGCCGTACTGCCGGAGTCTGCGCGGGCCGCGGCGCGCGAGGTGGCCGACCGCTACGGCGTGCGCTTCTCCAGGGGTACGGCGGGCGGGCCGGTGCTCGCGCCGGTGCGGATCGCGGCAGCCGCCTCGGCCGACGAGCTGTTCACGCTGCGGGAGATGGGCTTCGCCGTGACGCCCGTCTCGACGGCCATACTCAACGCCGGGTTCGACTGGAGCGCGACCGACGTGCTCTACGTCTCCAGCGGCCTGTCGTTCACCGCGCTCAACCCGCAGGCCAAGGCGGCCCTGCAGGCCTACCTGGGCAGCGGCGGCGTCGTCACCAGAGGCTCGACGGGCGCGAACTTCAACGCGGCGGCCGGCCTGCTCACCGCCACCTCGGTGGCCGGGCGCGGCGACGCCAACGGGGTCGTGCGGATGGCGTCCGGCGCGTACTCGTTCGTGTACTCGCCGCGCTGGTTCACCGCGCTCGGCCCCGAGGTGAAGGTGGAGCAGTCCTACGACGCGCTGGTTTCCGGCCACTGGCGTCCCAACGCGGACGGAACGGGCGGCCCCGACGCAGCCAAGGGCCAGGCCGCGGTGATCAGCGGCAGGGACGAGCGTGGGGCGGCCGTGGTCATGTTCGGCGTCGAGCCGATGTTCCGCAACCACCCCAAGGGCCTGTTCGCCCAGGTCGCCAGTGCTCTGTACTGGTCGGCCGTCACGTCAGGGCAGGTGCTCACCCCTTAGAAGCGGACCACCCGCGGAGTGTACGGCTCGGCCAGGAAGGCGAGCTCCTTCTCCGACAGCCGCACGTCGACGGCGGCCACGGCGTCGTCGACGTGCCTGTCCTTGGTGGCCCCCACGATCGGCGCGTCGACGCCCGGCTGGTGCAGCAGCCACGCGAGCGCCACCTGGGCGGCGGGCAGCTCCCTGTCCCTGGCCACCTGGGCGACCCGGTCGATGATCAGCTGGTCGTTGGCCGGGTCGTAGAGGTAGTCGATGCGCCCGTCGCTGCCGCTGCGTGCCGTACCCCCCTCGGAAGCCGCGCCCGCGCGGGCCAGCACGCCGCGCGCCAGCGGCGACCACGGGATCACGCCCACGCCCTGGTCGAGGCAGAGGGGGAGCATCTCGCGCTCCTCCTCGCGGTACAGCAGGTTGTAGTGGTTCTGCATGGAGACGAACTTCGTCGGCGCCACCTGCTGGGCCTTGGCGAACTGCCACGCCCACATGGAGGAGGCGCCGATGTAGCGCGCCTTGCCCGACTGGACCACGTCGTGCAGCGCCTCCATCGTCTCCTCGATGGGCGTCTCGTCGTCCCAGCGGTGGATCTGGTAGAGGTCGACGTAGTCGACGCCGAGCCTGCGCAGGGAGTCGTCGATGGCGGCGAGGATGTGCTTGCGCGACAGCCCCTGGTCGTTCACGCCCTTCTCCACCGGGAAGTACACCTTGGTGGCCAGCACGTAGTCCTCGCGCCGCGGGAAGATCCGGCGCAGCACGTTGCCGGTCACGACCTCGCTGGCTCCGGCGGAGTAGACGTCGGCGGTGTCGAAGAACGTCACGCCCGCGTCGGCGGCCCTGCGGATGATCGGCTCCGCCTGCTCCTCCGGGAGCGTCCACTCCATCTTGGCGGGGTCGCCGTAGCTCATCATGCCCAGGCAGATGCGCGACACCTTGAGTCCGGTATTTCCCAGTCGCGTGTATTCCATCCGCCCACTGTATTGCTACAGCAATGTCAGCCCTCCGTCGACCGCCAGCACCTGGCCGGTGACGTACGACGCGTCCGTGGACAGCAGGAACGCCGCCACGTTCGCCACCTCCCACGCCGTCCCCTGGCGGCCCAGCGGCACGCGCACCCGGTCCCGGTGCTTCCAGTGCCTGGACGCGTCGCGCCCGAGCGGGGTGTCGATGAGTCCGGGCGCGACCAGGTTGGACCTGACCCCGCGCCCCGCGCCCTCCAGCGCCACGTGCTTGGCCAGGCCGACCAGCCCCGCCTTGGACGAGTCGTACGCGGGGACGAGGCTCCCCGGGCGCAGCCCCGCCACCGAGCCGACGAAGACGATCGAGGCGCCCTCGCCGAGCAGCGGCAGCGCCGCCTTGCACACCAGGAAGTGGGCGCGCAGGTTGACGGCGAACACCTTGTCCCAGTCGGCCGCGCTCGTGCCGGCCAGCGTGAAACCGGCGCCGATCCCGGCGTTGAGCACGATCCCGTCGAGCGGTCCAGAGCGGCCGGGCAGCGCCTCGCACGCCTCGGCGTCCGCCAGGTCGACGCCGAGCACCTCGGCCGTGCCGCCCTCGCGCTTGATCCATTCCGCGGTCTCGGCCGCCGACGGCTCGTCGAGGTCGGCGCAGACCACCTCGGCGCCCTCGCGGGCGGCGGCCACCGCGATGGCCCGCCCGTTGCCCACCGGCGGGTCCGGCTCGGACGACGGCCTGGTGCCCGCGCCGACGACCAGGACCCGCTTCCCTACCAAGCGACCGCTCATGGCCGCGATGCTAGCGAGGCGATCAGACGGCGTCGAGGGGGCGCAGATCGTCGAGCGTGGGCATCGTGAGCGTCTGCGTGCCCTGGACGGTGGGGCCGGACGACGCCCTGCGGGCGATCGCCGCCATGATGTCCTCCCAGATCGGCGCCCTGGTCGCCTGCTCGGTTGCCAGGAGCCCCGGCGAGCAGTTGACCTCCAGCACGACGGGCCCCTCGGGCGTACGGATCACGTCCACGCCGGCCAGGTCGAGCCCGACGGCGGCCGTGGCCGCGCAGGCGAGCCGTACCTCCTCCTCGTCGGGCACGACGGCGGTCATCACCGCGCCCTGGGCGACGTTGCTGCGCCAGTCGCCCCCGGCGGCCCGCCGCTCGGCCGCCGCGACCACCTGCCCGTCCACGACCAGGATGCGCAGGTTGGCCGCAGCCTCGGGCAGGAAGCTCTGCGCCACCATGGTCCGCTGACCGGCCATGGCCGCCTCCTGCAACAGCAGGCCGAGCCCGTGCGCGTCGTGGGCGCGCACCACGCCGAGCCCGCCCAGGCCGAGGTCGGGCTTGAGCACCACGGGGAAGCCGAGCAGCAGCCCGAGCTGGGCCGGATCGGCGAACGGCGTGATCACGCAGGTCCTGGGGTGGCGCAGCCCGTGGGCGCGGAAGAGCGCGGCCTGCCGTACCTTGCTGACGGCGATCTCGACGGCGTCGGCCTTGTTGAGCACGGGGATCCCGAGCCGCTCCAGGTCACGCTGCAGGAACAGCAGGTGGGCGAGGTCGTCCTCGGTGCCTAAGATCCTGCTGAAGATCACGTCAGGGGCGAGGCCCTGCGCGATACCCACCTGGGTGATCGTGGTCCGGTCGCCGACCGGCCAGACCTCCCATCCGAGTCCGGCCGCGACCTCGCGCAGCCTGGTTGCGGTGTTGCTGGGCCTGGCGCGGCCGACGAGGGCGAGACGGATCACGAGGCGAATTGTGGCAGATCCGGGGCCTTTTCAAGGCACGATCATGGTGACGCCCGGGACGGATCCGATGGCCACCAGCGCCTTGCCCGCGTCGGCCAGCCCGATCGTGCGGGTGATCAGCTGGTCGGGGTGCAGCGTGCCCGACCTGATGAGCTCCAGCATCGCCGGATAGGCGTGCGCGGCCATGCCGTGGCTGCCGAGCAGCCGCAGCTCGTGCCCGATCACCCGGTCCATCGGGACCGGGGTCTGCCCGCCGGGCAGCAGCCCCACCTGGACGTGCCGCCCGCGCCTGCGCAGCCCCAGCACGGAGGAGGCGCACGTCGAGGAGGAGCCGAGAGCGTCGATGGAGACGTGCGCGCCGCCCCTGGTCAGCTCCCTGACCTGGTCGGCCGAGTCCCCTGCCGTGGCGTTGACGAAGTGGGTGGCGCCCGCGCCCTCCGCCAGGTGCAGGGCGTCCGAGCTGACGTCGACGGCCACCACGCGGGCGCCGGCCGCCGCCGCGATCATCACGGCGGACAGGCCCACGCCGCCGCACCCGTGGACCGCCACCCATTCGCCCGGCCGTACCTTGCCGACCTGGACGACGGCGCGGAACGCCGTCGCGAACCTGCAGCCCAGCGAGGCCGCCGTGGTGAACGCCATCTCCTCGGGCAGCGCGATGAGGTTCACGTCCGCGTGGTCGATCGCCACGAGGTCGGCCCACGAGCCCCAGTGGGTGAAGCCCGGCTGCGTCTGGCGCTCGCAGACCTGCTGGTCGCCGGTGGCGCAGGCGCCGCACGAGCCGCAGGCGCAGACGAACGGCACGGTCACCTGGGCTCCGGGGCGCCAGCCGCGCACGTCGGCGCCGACCGCCTCGACCACCCCGGCCAGCTCGTGCCCGGGAACGTGCGGCAGGACCTTGATGTCGGGGTCGTGGCCCTGCCAGCCGTGCCAGTCGCTCCGGCACAGCCCGGTCGCCTCCACCCGGACCACGACGCCGTGGCGCGCGGGAGAGGGATCGGTCAGGTCCCTGACGTCGAGTTCTCCACCGAAGAGGTCAAAGGCCACAGCTCGCATCTCATGAGCTTAGGGTCAACTGCCTCAACTCGCGCAAGGCCTGGTGAGATGGCGAACCGGGGGTAGTCGTGTACAGGACCAGGCGCAGATCATCACGATCCGGGACAGGCATGACCATGCACACCGCGTCGATCACGCCCACGACCGGATGGACGATGCGCTTGCGCTGCTCCCTGCGCACCACCACCTCGTGCTTGGCCCACAGCGCGGCGAACTCCGGGCTGAGCGCGAGCATCTCCGTGACCAGCGCCTGGATGCCGGGGTCGTCGGCATATCGGCCCGCTGCCACCCGCAGGTCGGCGACGGCGGCGCGGGCGAACCTGCTCTTCTCCTCGTCGCCGAGGCTCTGGGCCAGGTCGGGGGAGCGGAAGACCCACCTGATGACGTTGAGGTCGCTCGCCGGCTGGGAGTCCAGGTCGCCCATGATCGCGCTGGCCATCGGGTTCCAGGCCAGGATGTCGTACTTGGCGTCGAGCACGAAGGCGGGCACCTCCTCCAGGAACGCGACGAGGTTGACGATGCCCTCCGGCACGTCGCCGCGCAGCCTGCGCGGCTCCAGCGGCTGCCCGGCCAGCCGGAACAGGTGGTCGCGCTCGTCGGTGCTGAGCATGAGGGCGCGGCACAGCGCGCCGAGCACCTGGCGCGACGGGTGCGGGCCCCTGCCCTGTTCGAGCCGGATGTAGTAGTCGATCGACATGCCCGCGAGCTGGGCCACCTCCTGGCGGCGCAGCCCAGGGGTACGGCGCGCCCCGTTCTGCGGCAGCCCGACGTCCTTCGGCAGGATGCGGGCGCGCCTGGTGCGCAGGAATTCGGCCAGTTCTTCGCGGTTCACGTCTTTCATGGTGGCTCATGCGAACAGGGCGTGGGTGGTACTGCTGATCCCAGCCTGAGCGGGTCTCTCCTGCTTTCTGGGCAGGAGCGGGAGCTTGGAGGCATGACAACGACTGCTCTCATCACCGGTGCGAACAAGGGAATCGGCTTCGAGACCGCCAGGCTCCTGGCGGAGCGCGGCGTCACCGCCATCGTGGGGGCGCGCGACGAGAAGCTGGGCAGGGCGGCCGCCGAGCGGCTCGGCCAGCCGTACGTCAGGCTCGACGTGACCGACCAGGCGAGCGTGGAGGCCGCTGCCAAGTGGATCGGGGAGGAGTACGGCACGCTGGACATCCTGGTCAACAACGCTGGAGTGGCCGTCCTGCAGGGGGACTCGCCGCCGAGCGCCACCTCCGCCAACCTCTTCCGCCAGATCTACGACGTCAACGTCTTCGGCGTCGTCACCGTGACCAACGCCATGCTGCCCCTGCTGCGCGCTGCCGAGGCGGCCAGGATCGTCAACATGTCCAGCGAGCTCGGCTCCCTGTCGATGGCGATCGACCCGGACGGCCCGTACTGGCCGTACAACTTCGCCGCCTACAACTCCTCGAAGTCGGCGCTCAACATGATCACCCTGGCGTACGCCAAGGAGTTGTGGGACACCCCGATCAAGGTCAACGCCGCCAACCCCGGCTACTGCGCCACCGATCTCAACGGCCACACCGGGTACCGTACGGCCGAGCAGGGCGCGGCGATCGCCGTCCAGCTCGCCACCCTGGACGCCGACGGACCGACCGGCGCATACCTCCAGGATGACGGCGTTCTCCCCTGGTAGGTATAGACCCTTCCTCTCAGGACAGTAGTGAGGGATGGGACAAGACGTTGACAAGGCACGATTCTCCGAAGCGGAGTTCAGCCGCTTCGGAGAACGCCTGCGCGAGCAGCTGATCCAGCTCCGCGACCTGCTCGACGAGCCCGGCTTCGGCCAGGGCCCGACGACCATCGGCGCGGAGCTGGAACTGTTCCTCGTCGACGGGAACGGCGACCCGATGCCGCGCGGCGAGGAGCTGATCGCCGAGCTGGACGACCCCAGGCTCACCCCCGAGCTGGGGCGCTACAACCTGGAGGTCAACCTCACCCCGGTGCCCCTGGAGGGCAGGCCGTTCGAGGCGCTCGGCGCGGAGATCCAGGAGACGCTCACCATGGTCGACGCCGCTGCCGCGCGCGTGGGCGGCGGCGCGCTGCCGATCGGGATCCTGCCCACGCTCGGCACCGGCGACTTCACCAGGGCGGCGATGAGCGACGAGGCCCGCTACCACGCCCTGGCCAGGGGCATGCGGCGGCTGCGGCTCGAACCGTTCATCGTCAAGATCGACGACCTGGAGCTGGAGGTCGAGCACGTCATCCTGGAAAGCGCCAACACCTCCTGGCAGGTCCACCTGCGTACCCCTCCCGACCGGTTCGCCCGGCTGTTCAACGCGGCGCAGCTCGCCATCGGGCCGGTGCTCGCCGTCAGCGGCAACTCACCGTTCTTCCTGGGCAAATCGCTCTGGGAGGAGACCAGGATCGCCCTGTTCGAGGAGGCGGCCGACGACAGGGACATCGCCAGGCTCGCCCGCAGGGACGGCCGGGTCGGCTTCGGGTCCGACTGGGTGCGCGAGGGCGCCTACGAGCTCTTCGAGCGGTACGTCGAGGACTACGACCCGGTCATGCCCATGCTCTCCGACGAGCCAGGCCTGCCGGAGCTGCGGCTGCACCAGGGCACCGTCTGGCAGTGGAACAGGCCCGTCTACGACCCGGCGGACGGCGGCCACCTGCGGATCGAGATGCGCGCCCTCCCGTCCGGCCCGACGTGCGCCGACATGGCGGCCAACACCGCGTTCCTGCTCGGGCTGACGCTCGCGCTGGGGGAGCGCGACCTGACCGAGCTGCCGTTCGCGATGGCCTACCAGAACTTCTACCGCGCAGCCATGGACGGGCTCGACGCCAAGCTCGACTGGTTCGACGGGCAGGTGCGCGCCGGGGACCTGGTGCTGAGCCTGCTGCCCTCCGCGCGCGCCGGGCTGCTGGCAGCGGGCGTCGTGCCGTCCGACGCGGACACCGCGCTGGGCGTCATCGCCGACCGGACCAGGCTGGGCCGTACGGGGGCGGTGTGGCAGCGCGAGAACCAGGGCGAGGGCCTCGTCATGCGCTACCGCGAGCTGGCGCTGTCCGGGCTCCCGGTGCACATGTGGCCCTAGGCGAACCATCTGCCCCTGTGGGCCGTCCAACTCGTTATGGTTCCTACAGACAAGACGCCTTTCACCTTACGGCGGGCCACGGGGACGCTGGCCGACGGAGCTGCCAAGCTCGCCGGGGAGATCGGCAGCACCTCGGTCGAGGCCGTCCTCGCCCAGGCCAACCGGCTCGCGGTCAAGCGGGGCGCGTCGGCCGCGATGGGCACGATGCAGCCGCGCCCCGCCGAGTGGTACGCCTTCGACCAGAAGGACAACGACACCCCGGACTGGTACCCGCAGGGCCTGACCTGCGGTGAGGACTCCGGCCAGGTCGGCGTGCCGGTGTTCGTGGCCAGCTGGTACTTCAAGCCCCTCGGGGTCGTCGAGCGCGGCATCCGGATCAGCTTCCTCAGCCCGCAGACGCTGAAGTACCAGCACGCGCTGCTCGTCGAGGCCAAGCCGGACGGCTCCTACGGCCCCATCAACATCCACGCCGGCGGCATCGCCTGGTACGGCGACCTGCTCTACGTCGCCGACACCACGCGCGGCCTGCGTGTCTTCGACATGAACCACCTGCTCGACCTGCGCACCGTGCAGAAGGACCTCGGCGACGCCAAGCTCATCGGACGGCAGGGCGGCAGGTTCAACGCCTTCGGCTACCGCTACCTGCTGCCGCAGACCGACGCGTGGAGGCTGGCGGCGTCGGGGCCGATGTTCTCGTTCGTCTCCGTCGACCGCAGCGCCTCGCCCGATCTGCTGGTGGCGGGGGAGTACCTGGAGGAGGGCTCCGCAGGGCGGATCGCCAGGTGGAGCCTGGACGACATGAGCCTCGTCGACGCGTTCGCCATGGGGCAGCGCAAGATCCAGGGCGGGATGTCGTTCAAGGGCAGGTGGTACCTCAGCCAGGCGGCCAACGCGGCGACCAACGGCAGGCTGCTGGTCGACGACGGGAGCGGCAAGGTCGCCTCCCGCCCGTTCCCGCTCGGGCCCGAGGACCTGTGCATGCAGGGCGGGCGGCTGTGGAGCGTCACCGAGTTCAGGAACAAGCGGGTGATCTTCGGGGTCAGTCTGTGAGGTGTTTCAGCAGGACCGCACGATAGCTGGCGTCGAACTCCTCGTACCGGGCACGCAGCTCGGCGCCCGGCCAGCCGTACGGCAGGAGCTCGGGCGGCAGCAGCGGGTCGGCCAGCAGGTGGCGCAGCACGGCCGCGTTGACCAGGAACCCCTCGGTCAGGCCCGACGCCTGGCCGAGCGCCTTCTCCAGCCTGCGTGCCTCGGCCGCCCAGCCGTCCAGATCCCACAACAGGGGCGTGGGATCGTCGTGCGGGCGCGCCTCGATGAGCGTGCACTGCTCGGTCACCGGATCCGGCCAGTCGATGAGCAGGTTGGCCGGGCGCATCCACGTGCCCTCGCGCAGCTCGCCCAGGCGCAGCTCGGTCATCGCCTGCCGGAGCGCGGCCCGGTCGGCCGGAGCGCGGCGCTCCGCGGTGACCACGGCCATGTCCCAGGTGCCGTCCCACCTCATGGTGTGCGGCGATCTGCTCTCGTCCTGCCTCTTCTGCCGCTCGGCCAGCCTGACCGTCAGCGTGTAGCGGCCGTCCTCCTGCAGCAGGTCGCCCGCCGCGACCATGCGTGACAGCGCGACCCTGACGGTGCCCTCGGCGATGCCGAACAGCTCGCCGATGCGCACCAGGTGGCGCGCGGCCAGCCGGGGCGGGTGGCTGCCCAGCAGGGCGCTGAGCACGGCGGAGCGGGCGGTGAGCGGCTTGAACGTATTACGGTCTTCCATCGCGTGTCCAGTATATGTAACACTCCGAGCATGGCGGACTATCTCATCGAACCGTTCGACGGCAGCGATCGCTACGCGACCGAGCGCTACCAGGGGGCCGTCGGGCGCAACTGGTGGACCGGCGATCCCACGCTGCAGCTGCTCATGCGGCGCTACCTCGGGGACGGCTACGCCTGGGCGGCACCGCACCTGGAGCGGCTCGGCGCGCTGATGGGCGGGCTGGTCGCCACCTGCGCAGAGGAGACCGACCGCAACCCGCCCCGCCTGGAGCGCTACGACCGGTGGGGGCGCGACGTCAGCCAGGTCGTCATGCCGCCCTCCTTCGAGACGGCCCGCCGGGCGCTGATGGCCGACAACTTCACCTCGCCCGGGTTCGTGGCCGACGCCGTCGCTCATGGGGCGGATCCGCGCGCACTGGGAGCGGCCTGGACGTACCTGCTCGACCAGGCCGACATCGGGATGGGCTGCGCGCTCGGCACGGGCGGCGACATGGTGGTCGGACTCGCCGAGAAGCACGCGCCGGCCGACATCCTCGAACGGGTTCGCACGATCTTCGCCAACGGCTTCTACTCCGGCGAGGCCGCTCAGATGTTCACCGAGCGGACCGGCGGCTCTGACCTGGCCGCGCTGGAGACAGCGGCCGTTCCCTCCGGCGATGCGTGGCTCCTGACCGGATTCAAGTGGTTCGCCTCCAACGCCAACGGGTCCGCCTTCGTGGTGCTGGCCCGCCTGCCGGAGGGCGACGTCAAGCCGTTCCTCGTGCTGTGGGAGCGGCGGGACGGCTCGCGCAACGGCGTCCGCATCCGGCGGCTCAAGGACAAGCTCGGCACCCGGTCGGTGGCGTCCGCCGAGGTCGAGTTCGCCTCAGCCGAGGCCTTCCTGCTGGCGGGGGAGTCCTCCGGCTCGGGGCTGGGCACCATGATGAAGCTGACCAACGCCTCCAGGCTCGGCGTCGCCATGATGGGCGTCGGCGTCGCACGCCGGTCCCTGGTCGAGGCCGTCTGCTACGCCCGCACCCGCGAGGCGTTCGGCAAGCCCCTCATCGGCCAGCCGCTGATGCGCCGGAAGCTCGCCGAGCTGATCGTCGAGGTGGAGGCGGCGCAGGCGATGGTCTTCGACGGCCTCGCGGGTCCGAAGCTCCGGCTGGCCCCTGCCCTGATCAAGCTGCGGGCGGCGAGGCTTGGTGTGACGGCGGCGAGCGACGCCATCGAGGTGCACGGCGGGAACGGGTACATCGAGCAGTGGCCCGTCGCCAGGCTGCTGCGCGACGCCCAGGTCAACCCGATCTGGGAGGGCGGGGACAACATCCTGTGCCTTGATGTGCGGCGGGCGATGCTGCGCGAGCAGGCGCACGTGCCGTTCCTGGAACGGCTGCGCGAGCTGGCCACCTCCGAGCTGGTGCTCGGGAGCGTGGACGCATTGGAGAAGGCGGTGGCCGCGTGGCAGGCCCTGGACCCGGTGACCGCCGAGGCCAGGCTTTACCCGCTGGCCCAGTTCATGGCCGACGTGTACGCGGCGGCACTGCTGGAGGACCAGGCCCGGTGGGGCCTGGACGACGGCCGCAAGGGCTTGGTCGCCCGCCTCTACGCCGAGGCCCACCTGGCCGAGCGCGGCCCGCTCCGCGGCCTCGACGCCCCGGCCGAGGACCACTTCGACGTTCTTCTGGCGGGAGCGATGCTGATCTGATCGCCTCTCGGGAGGGTCCGCGGCGTTCGCATGCATGAAGAATCACACGATCTACTCCATCTCATGCTTCACGAGGGATTTGATGCGGTGAGTTCTAGTACAATCACCGCAATTTCCTTGGTGAGGTATCGGTGGGGAGGAGCGTGCCGGAGTTCGTTCACGCCAGCGAAATCGCCGAAGTGCTGGCGACGGCATCCCAGCTGAAACCCGAGGACCTGCTGAACGCGATCAACAGTCTGCTCTCCCCGAATTCGCTCAACATCGCCTATTCACCTCTGCCGAACGCCCACTTCCTCAATATCGTGCAGGGTTGCATGGCGCTGGAGAACGGCAGGGCCGTACTGCTGCGCGCGGTCGAGTTCCACGGTAAGGGCACGACCTGGCAACGCCACGTCATCGAGCGGCTCAGCGTGGCAGAACCCCTCCTGGCGGCCGAAGAGGCGAAACGAATCGAGGAACTGCTCAGCCAGTGCGAGATCGCCGAATTGGCCACGATCTACAGCATCGTGACCGACGGCAAGCACGGCCTGTTCCCCTCCGGGCTGACCAACGCCGGCCAGGTGTTCGGCACGCTGATCGACTACAACAGCCAGCCGGGCAGGCTCGGGCCGCACCTGGCCTTCGCGGGGGCGGTCTACCGATTGCTGCTCCATCGCCCGGCAAATTCGCACGATCTGAAAGTCGTCGAAGAACTGCGCCATTGGCTGTACAACCAACGCGACCTGCTGCGCGGATACGACGACGTCGCCGCCAACGAGTTGGAGTTGCTGATCAGGCAGGCTCCGCCTTTCGAGTTTCGTACGGACCTGCCGGTGTGCCTCGTGATCAGGATCGAACAGCTGCCCGCGACTGCGGAGAGCGGCGATTCGCACCTGGTCTCGCACTGGACGCACACGGACCCGATGAGTTGGCGGCCGGTGCGCGGGAAGGATGTGGAGCTTTCCTTTGACCAGATCGCAGCCTATGTCGTCGGTCTGGCGCTGGAAACGGAGGGGGAATGGACGCCCGCCAGAGGCGGACCGCTGCTCCTCGAGTTCATGCTCTCTCCCGAACTGGTCAACCTCGCCGTGGACGAGTGGCCCAGACGCGTGAGCGCGCACCTGCCCGCGCGTCCACTCGGCGCCGATTATGAGGTGATGCTCCGCACCGACGAGCGGCTACGTCCCAGAGCCAGGATCCGGCAACTTCATGTGAGGGCAGAGCGGCTCAGCCGTGGACAGGGCGAGGTTCACGTCGTTCCCGGCGAGCCCGTCGACCTCGCCGCTGTGCACGAGACCCTCCTCCATGGGGAGAATCTGGTGGCGTGCGTGCTTTCTGCTCCTCCAGACACTGTAGAGGGGCTTGCCCAGTTGACGGCAGCTTTGGATGCTGGACTGCCGATTGTCCTATGGTGCCGCGATATTGAAGCAAATGAGGATTTTCGGGCAGCTATGGGAGAGATTCTTCGGGCGGAGCAGATTCTTTCCGTCTCGCAGAATGTTCTGCGTCTTCGCAGCTCGCGGCTCTCATACCGATGTGTTTCGCTCCTTTGGGATGATCCGCACCGTACTATCCCTGATTCTCCCAGGTTAAGATCATATTCCTGATCAAGCCTTGCGCGGGTTGGCCAAGAAGGGGATCCTTCGATAGGTAGCTCACGTATCTCTCAGCCAAGTGAGGACCATCCGCTGATGAGCGTGGAAAGACCACCTGGGGACGGAGAACTGGCGGCTATACCCAGGCGGTGGCTCATCTATCGCGGAACGGGCCGGCCGCTGCAGGACGTGTCGTTACGCAAGGTGCTTCCGCCCCCACCTCCCTGGCGCACGTTCGGAGGAGGCCCGGCGATCGATCCGCCGGCCGAGGACCTGGCCGAGCTCGATCGGCGGCTCGGCAAGGTCGAGTCCGCGCCCGTGCGCACGAGCGACCCCCAAGAGGTCATCGCGGTCAACGCGGCGCTCTGCCTGCGCCGTCCCCTGCTGGTGACCGGTCCCCCGGGCGTGGGAAAGTCGACGCTCGCGTATCAGGTCAGCCGGGAGCTCCGCCTGGGCAACGTGCTCCGCTGGCCGATCAACAGCCGGAGCACCCTGGCGTCCGGGTTGTACGAGTACGACGCGGTGGCGCGCGTGCAGGACGCCCGTGTGGCGGCTGCGGAACCGAGCATCGGCGACTACCTCCAACTCGGCCCGCTCGGTACCGCCCTGCTTCCCTACCAGCTGCCGCGCGTACTGCTCATCGACGAGTTCGACAAGTGCGACCCCGATCTCGCCAACGACCTGCTCGACGTTCTCGAAGAGGGCAGCTTCCAGCTGAATGAACTCGTCAGAGCTCGTGCCCGCGAAGCGTCCGTACAGGTGTACACCGCTGATCCGGGGCAGAAAGCGGAGGTCAGGGACGGCCGGGTCACCTGCCTGGCCTTTCCCTTCATCGTCATCACCAGCAACGGGGAGCGCGAGTTTCCCCCGGCCTTCCTGCGCAGGTGCGTCCGCCTGGAGATGCCGGAGCCCAGCGAGGATCGACTCGCGGAGCTGATCGCGGCCCATTTCGCGGGAAAGGCCGAGCCCTACACAGAACGGATCATCAGCGAGTTCCTCGGGTATCGGAGCCGACATCCGGTGGCGGCCGACCAACTGCTCAGCGCCCTCCACCTGGTCATCACGGGAGGCGAGGACTGGACGGAAGAGTCCTGGAAGCCCATGCTCGACGTGGTCCTGCGGCGGCTCGACGAGGTAGGCAAGGGGTGAGCGCGTCGGCAGGTCACCCACCATCCTGGCAGGAGACCGCCGACCTCCTCTGGCTGGCAGCCCTGGCGGCCGAGGACGATCCGACTCTCGCCGAGCAGCCTCTGCCGGACCCGCTGCCGGCAGGCACCACGGCGCAGGACCCTCGCTCGCAGAAGGAGCCCCTTCCGGACCCCACGCCCCAGCCGCAGGTTCCCAGCGAGCCAGAACCCGGATCCGACGTCCTGGTCGGCATCGGCCCGGTCCGTCAGACGCCGGGCGACGACGTTGTCGTGCATCTGTCTGAGGGGCTGCGCAGACGTTCCATGACCAAGGCGCTGCGCGCCTTCCGCCGCAGGATCATCTCCCCGTACGGCAAGGCGGAGCTGGACGAGGTCGCCACAGCGACTCGAGCAGCGGGAGACGGCCTCTGGCTCCCCGTCCTCAGCGAGCCGCGCGAGCGCATGATGGAGCTGGAGGTGGTCATCGACGACAGCCGCCTCTCCACGCTGCACCGGGGCATGGCGATCGGGTTCACGGCCGCCCTCGCGGACTCGGCGGCATTCCGCGTCATCAGAACGCACCTGCTGGACACGGACGTCAAGCACCTGCACGAGCTGGGACTACGGGCACTGGCCAGCTCACCCGGAACCGGGCGCAGGCTCATCGTGGTGCTGACCGACGGCATCGGCGACGCTTGGCACACCGGGGCAGCCCACAGGCTGCTCGCGTCATGGGGTAAGCGGAGCGCCGTCGCGGTGATCCATCTACTGCCTGCGCGGCTGTGGCGGCGTACGGGCGTCTCTCCAGAGCTCGGGCGGTTACGTACCAGCAGGCCTGCCGCTGCCGCCGCCGATTACCACTTTCCGGGTGATGAGCGCACGGTCGCCGTGCCGGTGATCGGACCTGAACCGGCTCAGGTGCGGGCATGGGCCGAGTTCGTGATGGCCACGGAGACCCGCTGGTCGGGAGCGGTGCTGCCGTGTCTGCCCGGTGCCGAGGAACTGCTGGAGCCGGTTGATTCGGACGACGTGGTATCTCCGGAGGAACGGGTTTGGCGTTTCCGGATGGGCGTCTCACCGACCGCGTTCGAGCTGGCCGTACGGCTGGCCGCCGCGCCGCTGTCCCCGTCCGTCATGCAGATGGTGCGGCGGCGACTGGTACCGGGGGCGACGACGGCCCACCTCGCAGAGGTGTTGGCCAGCGATCTGGTCAAGCAGTCGTACCCACCCGCCTCGAAACCGGCCGTGCCCTACGACTTCCTGCCGGGCGTACGCGCGGAACTGCTGCAGGCCGGGCGCCGTTCCGCCACAGCCGAGGTGCTGGTCGCCGTCGCCGATCATCTCGGGGAGGAGATCGACGAGCTACGTGCGCTGCGTGATGTGATCATCTCACCGACGAGCGCGGTCGTCCCGGACCTGCCTCCTGAGCTGGAGGCGCTGGTGGACCCGGCGCTGGAGGCGTTCGAGGCGATGGCGGGCGGCTACATCGCTCCAGCGCGACAGCTGAGAGCAGGACTTAGTGACCATCGGGGCAGGGATGCCCTGGTCACAGCGGGGAATACCTCCACTCGCGATCTCCCCCGCCCGGAGGACAGCGTGTACCCCCATGTGGTGAAGGAACCACCGACGCCGGACCCCTTTGGAGTAACGATCAAGATGAGCGATGTTCCACGCGCCCCCAAACGTGAGTCACACGAACCGACGCCGGTATGGAACGTCCCGCAGAAGAACGTCAACTTCACCGGCCGGGAGGAGATGCTGGAGCAGCTCCACGAGCGACTCTCCGCCGGCACGACGGCGGTGTTGCCCGAGGCGCTGCACGGTCTTGGCGGCGTCGGCAAATCGCAGATCGCTGTTGAGTACTGCTATCGCCATCAGGAGAAGTACGACTTGATCTGGTGGATTCCGTCGGAGCGCCTGACCATGGTCAGGCAGGCCTTCGTGGATCTGGCAGTGCACCTGGACCTCAATGTCACGGAGCCGAACGTAGCCGTTCCCGCGGTGAAGGAAGCCCTGCGGCTGGGCCGTCCCTACGCGGACTGGCTGCTCGTGTTCGACAACGCCGAGGACGTTGAAGAGATCAGGAGGTTCTTCCCCACCAACGGGCCAGGGAAGATCATGGTGACCTCGCGCTCGCGAGACTGGTTCAGTTACGCGGCGCCTCTCGAGGTGGACGTCTTCACCCGGGTCGAGAGCCGTGAACTGCTCCGGCTGCGCGGGCCGGAGTTGAGCGACACGGACGCCGACGAGATATCCAGCCGCCTCGGCGACCTGCCTCTGGCGATCGAGCAGGCGGCCGTCTGGCTCTCCGAGACAGGCATGCCGGTCTCGGAGTATCTGCAGCTCTTCGACGACCACCGCAATGAGCTGCTTCACGTCGAAGGGGCGGAGGTGCCGGTTGCCGCGGCATGGAACGTCTCTTTCGACCGGCTGAGGGAGAGCGATCCCGCCGCGCTCCAGTTGCTCCAGGTCTGCGCCTTCCTGGCGCCCGAACCCATTCCGAGGGCGTTGCTGAGCAGCAGCCGCGATCTCGAGGGACCCGCGGAGTTGCTGGAAGCGCTGCGCGATCCGATCACACTGAGCCGCACCACCCGGGCGATCAACCAGTACGCGCTGGCCAAGCTGAACCACCGTGACAACACCATCTCCCTGCACCGACTGGTCCAGCGCGTCGTCACCAGCCAGCTGTCGGAGGACGAGCGGCTGCGGCTGCGGCACTGCGGCCACCTTCTTCTGGCCAACGCCGACCCCAGGGCGCCCGGCAACCGCGCGCGATGGCCTGAGTATCACGCGCTCTTCCCGCACGTGTTCGCCTCCAAGCTGGAGGAGTGCAGCGACCCCTGGGCGAGGGGCCTGTTCCTCAACCTCATCGACTTCCTGTACCTGTGGGGCGACCACAACGGGTTCCTCGCCTTGGCACAACGGGCCTTCGACGCCTGGAACGCCCAGCTCGGGCCCACCCACGACGCCACCCTGTCAGCGGAGTTGCGGCTCGGCCGGGCCCTGCGCCTGTTCGACGATTTCCAGGGCGCCTACCGTCATCATCTCCACGCCGTCGAGGCGCTGCGCGAGCGTCTGGGGCCCGACCACGAGCGCACTCTGGAGGCGCAGGGCTATCTGGGTGCCGACCTCCGCTACCTGGGCAGGTTCAGTGCGGCTCTGGAGCTCGATCAGCGAGCATACGAGACGTTGCGCCGCCGCTTCGGTTCCGACGACCCCCTCACCCTGGAGCAGGCTCACCTTCTGGCCATCGACTACCGGCTTACCGGCGACCCGGCAAAGGCCAGAGAGCTGGACAGCGACACGCAGCGGCGCAAGGAGGAGGTCCTCGGTCCGGACAGCCTCAGCACCATCAGCAGCAGGGTCGCCCTCATCATCGATGTGATGGAGAGCGGCGACTACCTTGAGGCAAGGCGCATGCAGGAGCTGCACACCAACGAGATGCGACGCAACTATCAGAACTCGCATCCAGGAACGATGGATGCCATCGCTCAGCTGTCGGTGATGAGCAGGAAGGCGGGCCGTCAGGAGGATGCACTCAAGCTCTCAGAGGAGGCGATGTCCCTCTACAAGGCTCGTTACGGGGAGAAATATCAGACCACTGTGGCGATCACGCTCAACCACGCGATCAACCTGCGCTACATAGGGGACCTCTCCCAGTCGCTGGAACTGGGCATTCGAGCGAAGGAGCACTACGAGGAGATCTTTGGTCCAGAACATCCCAATTCGCCGACCGCCGCTGTCAACATCGCGGTCACCCTCCGCGTGATGGGCCGGCTGGAGGAGGCCAGGGACCTGGATCGCAAAGCGATGGCGGACCTCACCAGGATGCTCGGTGCAAACCACCCGAGGACACTCATCAGCGCCATCAACTACGCCAGCGACCTGTACGAACTGGGGGACTACGAGCAGGCGCTGGAACTGGACCGGCGTACCTTCGATCAGCTCATGAGCGGCCAGGGCAGCGAGCACCCGACGACTCTGGCGTGCATGTTCAACCTCAGTCTCGACCTCAAGGCAGTCGGGCAGGATGCGGAGGCCGCTGCGCTGCTGGCCGAATCCCTTGCCGGGTACCGCCGTGTGCTGGGTGAGGATCATCCCGCAATCAGGTCGAGGGCGCAGGGGAGGCGGGCCAACTGCGACATCTATCCGATCGCGGTGTGACGCGAAGAGGCGGAGATGTGACGGAGAACATGGAGTCTGCATGGCGTAAGAGCACGTGGAGTGACGGAAGCGGTGGCGGTTGTGTCAGCGTCGCCGACCTCGGGGACCATTGCGCCGTCAGGGACAGCGTGAATCCTGGCCCGTACTTCGTGGTGTCGAAACGTTCATGGCGGGCTTTTGTCGCCATGGTCAGACAAGGGGCGTTCGGGGCGCCGGTGCGCCCCGAACGGTCAGATGGAATGTGACTTTATCGAGCTCACAAAGGCCACCCACGATGCGGGGCTGAACGTGAGGTGCGGGCCGTCGGGGTCCTTGGAATCGCGGACTCCGAGGTTCGCCCCCAATTGCGCGACCTCTACGCAGGTACCGAACTCCTGCTCTGTGCTGTAGCTGCTCTTCCGCCAAACGGGCGACGTCTGCATCGCTGCACTCCTTAACCATTGCGGACCGTTACTGATCAGATACTCTATCTGCCGTCGGGCAGCGTGATCCATTGACCGTGCAATACGCGAAAAAATCCTACTTTTGTCATAAGATACGAACTATGTTGCCTATCAAGCCGAAAGTGGCGAATATTGACCTTTCTTCCGCTGTATGGGTGAAAGGCGCGGACGGGAACGGCATTGCCGACCCGGTGGAAGTCGCGTTCGTGGGTGACATCATCCTGATGCGCAACGGTGGGGATGAGGCGAGCCCCGTCCTGGTCTTCACTCAGGCGGAGTGGGATGCGTTCGTCGCGGGCACGTTGGATGGCGAGTTCGACTACTGAGCGTCATAGTTCCTGAGGGCCGCCTCCAACGCGCACACGGGAGCCGAGTCCTCGCCCTCCAATCGCTGCAGCACCCTGACCAGATCGTCGAGGCCGCTCGGGTACTGCTGGAGCAAACTGACCAAGCCGAGAAGCGCGGGCCTGGTCCGGCGGTCCTGGGGGGCCATGGCCGCAGCCCGTGGATCGACCAGGCGCAGAACGCTGTGCCGGTCTTCTGGAGTCTGCAAGGACGGCACCTGTTCCATGAGCCCGACGAGAGTCAGGGCGTCGGGGACGGAGGTCGGGCCGGACCGTGAGACCTGTTCGAGCAGTCCCCAGACGTAGGCGGCTGCGGAGAGGGCGGCCGCGGGTTGCCACGCGTCGTTCTTGTCCGCGTCGCCGTAGTCACTGATCCCGCGCACGACCAGGCACTCACGCCCGCTCAGTGCCGCACTCACGGCAACGCCGGCAGCCTCCATCTCGATGGCGAGAAGATCGTCGGCGGCCGCCAACTGATCGCGCCTCGCGGCGCTCCGCAACAACTCATCACCACTGCCGATGCGTCCATAGTGAACCCGGCAGTCGTGGTCGGACGGCGGGCGGGCGAAGGCGGGCGGTGGGTCGGTGAGCAAGCGCAGCCACGGCGCCTCGCGGCGGAACTCGGCAGCACGCACCTCGTTGACGTGCCTCAACAGTCCGGGGGAGGCAGGCTGCGGCAGCCCGCGAGAAGAACTTCCCTCGTCGGTGACGCGACGATGGCTGTAGTGGAAGACGCCGCCGCTTCCGACGACGACGTCACCGAGCAGCACTCCCCGTCCGGGCGCGCCCAGAGCGATGCCGCACATGATCACGGCGCGGACCGATGGAAAGCTGCGGACGAGGTTCGCGCAGGCATCGGCGGCCGCTGGATTGCCTGTCGTGGCCAGCGACGTCGTCACGACGCGCAAAGCGTTCAGGTCGACGACGGCGTAGAGGTTGCGGTCATGGGGCACGGGCTGGACCGGAGCCGAGCCGAGGACATGCGCCAGCGCGGCGGACTCCACGGGCAGCGCGGTGATGACACCGATCATTAGGTTGCACCCCTAGACCTGGTATGGCACGCCGGATCACGATATTGCCCTGACGCGGTCACGAGTCAAGGGAGCGCCATGCAGGAACTGATCATCGGAGTGGTGAGCTCGCTCATCGCCACTGCGCTTACGGTGGGCGCGGGCTGGTTGGGCGTCGCATGGCCGCGGCGGCTCCTGGTGAAGCTCTTGTCGCGGTTGCTCGGACTCGGCATCGCCCGGTCGTACGCCACGCAGTCGGCCGCCAACGCCGACCTGGGCGCGGACCTGCGCGCTGCCCGCTGGATCAGGGTGCTGACCGGGCGGGGAAACGAGCTGACCAGAGACAGCTTCCAGGAGGTGTGGCGAAACGAGCAGCGCCGGCTGGAGGGCATACGTGTGCTTCTCCCCGATCCCGCCGATCCCGGCGGCTGGCTGCGCAGGCGTGAGGAGGAGATGGTTCGCACCGATCCGGGGATGGAAGGCGGGCTCCTGGCCAAGCAGGTATCCGCCACTGTCGACTACATGAGGACGGTCGCCGCCGCGAACTCGAAAGTGGAACTGCGACTCCTTGACGCGCAGCACACGGCGAGGGTGATCGTCACCGATCGACTGGCATACTTCACGCCGTATCTGGCTGGTGTTCATGGTCGAAATTCCCCGTGCCTGGTGTTCTCGGCGGACAGCGCGATGTATGACTACTGCCTGCGGTTGTTCGATGGCCTCTGGGAGGTGTCAGAAAGCGTCGCCTAAGGGTTGCGGTGGTGAGTATTTCGCGCAGGATGTCAGAGAGGAGGCCCAGATGACAGTAAGAATCGAACGCGAGGGCCCTGTCACCACAGTGGTGCTCTCCCGCCCCGAGGCCCGCAACGCCGTCGACCGCAAAACAGCCGATGCCCTGTCCGATGCGTTCGCCGAGTTCGAGGCGTCGGACTCCGACGTCGCCGTGTTGTGGGGCGAAGGCGGCACGTTCTGCGCCGGAGCCGACCTCAAGCACCTCGACAATCACGTCGGCGAAGAGGGCGACGGGCCCATGGGCCCGTCGAGAATGCGTCTGTCCAAGCCGGTCATCGCCGCCGTCGCCGGACACGCCGTCGCCGGTGGCCTGGAACTTGCCCTCTGGTGCGACCTGCGCGTGGTGGAGGAGGATGCCGTGTTCGGGGTGTTCTGCCGCCGCTGGGGCGTCCCCCTGATCGACGGGGGGACCGTACGGCTCCCGCGTCTCATCGGCGCCTCCCGCGCCATGGACCTGATCCTCACCGGCCGCCCGGTCTCCGCGGCCGAGGCCCTGGCGATGGGCCTGGCCAACCGGGTCGTCCCCACCGGTACGGCACGGCAGGCAGCGGAGGCGCTCGCCCGCGAGATCGCCGCCTTCCCCCAGGCCTGCCTGCGCGGCGACCGGCTGTCGGCGCTGGAGCAGGAGGGCCTGCCGGAGCGCGACGCCATGGTCAACGAGCTGCGGCACGGCATGACCTCGCTGGGCGACGCCATGCGGGGTGCCGCCCGCTTCGCCTCAGGCGAGGGGCGGCACGGCGCGTTCAGCTGAAGATGGTGTCGCGGGTGAGGTCCAGGGCGGTCAATACGGCGCCCTGGAGGATGGCGTTGCCTCGCACCGTGCTCGGGCGGACCCGGGTAACAGCGGGAGAGCGGCTGGCGACCAGCTTCTCCACCTGATCGGCCAGCTCGTCGCCCCCCTCCTTGCCCTTCGTGCCGCCCAGCACGACCAACCCCGGGTCCAGCACGGCGATCACGGCGAAGGTGCCGCTGGCCACCCGGGAGGTCAGTTCCTCCCTCGTCAGGTCCGGGACCTGGGCGGGGTCTATCGCGCAGCAGAACGTGGTGCCGTCGATGTCCAGCAGCCCGATCTCGCCCGCCCCGCCGGATGAGCCCCTGCGCAGCCGGCCGTCCAGGACCACGGCCCCGCCCACACCGTCGTCCAGCCACAGCAGCGCGAAGTCGTCGCGGCCCTTCGCCGCGCCCTCCCGGTGTTCGGCGATCGCGGCCAGGTTGACCTCGTTCTCCAGGACGACCCGCGCGTCCAGGGCGGCGCCCACGGAGGCGGGCAGGGAGTCGGTCCAGCCTGGGACGCCGTTGCCTCCCGCGATCGTGCTGGTGTGGGGGTGGATCACGCCTGGGGCGCCCAGGACGACGGTGTTCACGGCCCGGCCCGAGGACGCCTCGCGTACCGCGGCGGCGATCGTCCCGGCGAGGTCGGGGGAGGGGCCGCGGGTGGCGGTGCCGATCGTGGCGCCGGTCAGGTCGGCGACGGTGACGGTCAGGCCGGTCCTGCGGATGTCCACCCCGGCCACGTGGGCGCGCCCCGCCACCACGCCGTAGAGCCGCGCGTTGGGTCCGCGCCGGTCCTCGCCGTACTCCCCGCGCGCCTCCACCAGCCCCGCCGCCTGCAGCCGCTCCAGCAGGTCGGCCACCGTCGGCCGGGACAGTCCTGTGTGTTCGCGCAGCTGGGGGGCGGTGAGAGCGCCGTGTTCCAGCAGCAGGTCGAGGGCGAGCCGATCGTTGATCGCACGGGCCATGGCCGGGGTCGCGGTCTTCACGGGAACCATAATAATCAGGAAGCCTCCCTAATAGGTCTTTTCATCAGGAAGCCTGCCTGTTAATTTATCGGCCGTGACACCTCATCGCTCCATCGCGCTCGTCTTCGCCCTCCACGGTGCCGTGGCGGGCAGCCTGTCCACCCGCATCCCCTGGCTGCAGGACCACCTCGCCCTGACCCCGGCGGTCCTCGGCCTCGTGCTGCTCTGCCAGCCGATCGGCGCCTTCATCGCCATGCCCATGGCCAGCCGCCTGGCCTACCGCATCGGCGGGCGCAGGACGACGCGCGTCCTGATCGTCGTGTGGTGCGCGATCCTGGCCCTTCCCGCGCTCGCTCCGGCGCCGATCGCGCTGTTCGCCGTTTTCGTCCTGTACGGCATGGCCGCGGGAACCAGCGACGTCGTCATGAACTCCCAGGGCGTCCTGCTCGAACGCCGCATGGGCCGCTCGATCATCGCCGGGCTGCACGGCATGTGGTGTGTGGGCAGCCTGGCGGCGGGCGGCATCGGCGTGCTGGCCGCGCAGGCCGGGGTCGACGCCCGCCTGCACCTCTCCGTGATGGCCGTCGTCCTGACCGGCATAGCCGTAATGGCCGGACGAGGGCTGGCGGAGGACGCGACAGGGACGAACGAGGTCAAGCCGCGCAGGTTCGCCCTCCCGTCCAAGGCGATCCTCGCGGTCGGCCTCGTCGGCTTCTGCGGCACCTTCGCCGAGGGCGCCTCGTCCAACTGGGCGGCCGTCTACGTCACCAAGGTGGCCTCGGCCGGTCCCGGCGTCGCGGCGGCGACCTTCACCGTCTTCATGCTGTGCATGGCCGTGACCCGCCTGGTCGGCGACTGGTTCGTACGGCGGGCCGGTGCGGTCGCCGTGGTCAGGACCGGCGGAGCCGTCGCCGCGGGAGGCGGCGTCCTGGTGGTGCTCGGCCGTACGCCGTGGGTGTGCATGGCCGGGTTCGCGCTGATCGGCGTCGGGGTGGCGGTGATCGTGCCGCTGGTTTTCGCCGCGGCGGGCCGCGCGGGCACCACCCCGGGCGAGGGCGTCGCCGGGGTGGCGACGATCACGTACCTGTCCGGGCTGATCGCGCCCGCGGTCACCGGATGGGCCGCGGGCGCGCTCTCCTACCAGGCCGCGTTCGCGATGATCACCGGCGTCGTGGTGGTCATGGTGCTGCTGGCGGGCGCCCTGCGGCCCAAGGTCGTCGCCGAGGAGAGGGAGCTGGTCAGCGTTGGGTCTGCGGGTTGAACTCGGTGAGCTTGGCCGTGGACAGCGGCAGTCCGGTCAGCTTGAGCACGTCGAGGCCCATGAACATGTCGTTGGAGTAGATGTAGCCGTTGTAGAAGTACGCCGACCAGGAGCCGCCGAACTCGTCGGGAGTGACGGTCGGGGCGTGGTCGCGGGTGAAGTACGCGATCTCCTTGGCGTGCGCCGGGTCGGTGAAGTCGATCACCGACACCCCGGCCTCGTACCACCCCTGCACCATGATGTCCCGGCCCTCCACCGGCAGCAGCGAGCCGTTGTGGGCACTGCACATCTTGGGCGCGAGCGCCGCCCGCGGAATCTTGAAATATCCCTCAAGGCGGAGCTTGTCGCTCTTGATGGTGTAGACGCCGTTCGCGCCCCAGGTGTCCTTGGACGACGGGTCGCACACGATCGACTGCCCGCCGCCGAACTCGTCGGAGAAGACCACCTTGGACCCGTCCTTGCTGAACACCGCCGAGTGCCAGTAGCCGAAGTGCTTGGGGTCCTGCACCCGGTCGAGCACCTTGGGCGCCACCGGATCGGAGACGTCCAGCAGCAGCCCGTCGCCCAGGCACGAGGCGGCCGCCCGCTTCGTGGCCGCGTGCACGGTCACGTCGTGGCAGCCGCCCACGATGACGCCGTCGGCCGACGGGCTAGGGCCGCCCTCCATCACGATCGGGTTCGCCGCGATGGTGGCCTTGGCCGGGTCGGCGACCGGCACCTTGACCACGACCATCTTGCCCTTCTGCGTCTCCTTGCACTCCGTGCTGCCCGACCGTCCGGGGGCGGAGGTGGCGAACAGGTAGACGTTGGCCGGGTCGTCGGAGGGGATCAGCGTGGCGGTGTGCGAGCCGCACGGCACCGCGAGCGCGCCGACGAAGGCGGGGTTGCGCTTGTCGGTGATGTCGAAGATCCGCAGGCCCTCCCAGACGCCGCCCATCGCGTTGAGCTTGCTCTGGCACGACGGCCCGTCCATGCGCAGGTCGACGGAGAGGAAGAGCAGGTTGCCGCTCACCGTCACGTCGTTCTGCGGCCCCGGGCAGTAGACCTGGCTCACGATCGACGGGTGCGACGGCTCGGAGATGTCGTAGACGATGAAGCCGTCGTAGTTGCCGCCGATGGCGTAGTCGCCGGTGAAGGCCAGGTCGGAGCTGATGGCCCCCTCGGTGTTGAACGGCGCCGTCCTCGGCACGCTCGCCACCTGGGTGAGGTTGTCGCTGTGGTCGATGGACGCGTCGTATTGCTTGATGGCGTCCGGTGGGATCGCCGCGCCCTCAGGAGTGGGCGCCGATGAAACGGCCGACGGTTTCACCGCCACCTGAGGAGGTGGTGAAGCCGTACAGGCCGTGACTAAGAGAACCCCGATGAGCCAGCCCCGTCGCACGCTAACCCCGTTCGTCGTAGATTTTCCCCAGGATGAACCGTAACGTGCGCATTGCCGCGGTGATAGTGCTCTTCGCAGCAGGTTGTACGGCGCAGCCGCCCACCACAGGCGTGGTTCCCACGGGCGGCCCGCCGGTCATCGTGCCCGGCGAGCCCGGAGCCCGCGCCGCCACCGCCACCCCGGGCCAGAAGCTCGCCCCCGACCGCGCGCCGAACGCCGCCGACGTGCGCTTCGCCGAGGAGATGATCACCCATCACCGGGCCGCGCTGGCGATGGCCGCCCTGGTCGCGGGCCGTACGACGAGGCCGGAGATCGTCGCGGCCGCGGCCAGGATCAAGGCCTCGCAGGAGGCGGAGATCTCCTGGCTGACGTCGTGGCTGCAGAAGCTGGGCAGGCAGCCGCCGCACGACCACGTCCACGAGAGCAGGCTCGAGGAAGCCAGGGACAAGGCGTTCGACCGGCTCTTCCTCACCGAGATGATCGCCCACCACGAGCAGGCGCTGGCGATGGCCGCTCAGGTGCTCGGCGCGGGCAGCGATCCGGGGATCACCCGCCTGGCCACGGACATCGAAGCAGGACAGGCAGCCGAGATCGCCAGGATGCGGGACATTCTTCGCACGGCATGATCGGAAATATGGTGGAATCGGGGCGTGACTGAGGAGCGGGCACCCGCAGGCATCGACCCCACCGTGCCGAGCGCCGCACGCATCTACGACTACTGGCTCGGCGGCAAGGACAACTTCGAGTCCGACCGCCAGGCCGCAGAGGCCATCCTGGAGATGAGCAGGCAGGTCGGCTATGACGTCAGGCAGGCGACCTGGGCCAACCGCGCCTTCCTCGGCCGCGTGGTGCGCCAGCTCGCGGCCGCGGGCGTGCGCCAGTTCCTCGACATCGGCACCGGGCTGCCCACCAGGGAGAACGTGCACCAGATCGTCAGGGCGTCCGTGCCGGGCGGCCGGGTGGCCTACGTGGACAACGATCCGATCGTCCTCGTTCACGCGCGTGCGCTGCTGGCCGACGCCGAGGACACGATCGTGGTCGAGGGCGACCTGCGCGAGCCGCGGGCGATCCTCGACCACCCCCGCATCCGCGCCCACCTGGACTTCGACGAGCCCGTGGCCATCCTGGTCCTGGCCATCCTGCACTTCTTCCGCGACGACGACCGGGTCGCCGCCATCCTGGGCACGCTGCGCGACGCGCTGCCCGAGGGCGGGTACCTGGCGGTCTCGCACGCCTACACGAGCTACTCCGAGGACGAGATGGTGGCCGAGAGCCGCCGCATCTACAACAGGACGGCGGCCGGAGACCTCGAACTGCGCGGCCCGGACCGGGTCGCCGGGCTCGTCACCGGTCTGGAACTGCTGGAGCCCGGCGTGCTGCCGGTCGAGCTGTGGCGCCCCGGCGACGACTACGCCGGCGACGCCGAGCACAGCGGCTACGTCGGCGGCGTGTGGCGCAAGGTCAGTTCTCCAGGGGCTTGAGCTCCCTGACGAAGTCGTCGACGAAGCCGGGCGACGGGTGCGTCTGCCGTACGACGAACTTGGTCAGCCCCTCGTCCACGTAGCGGCCGATCAGGTCGCGGGCGGCGGCCCAATCGCGGGCGACGAGGGCGGCCGGGTCGGCGTCCGGGCGGCGCCGCGCGATCGCGGCGGCCAGCTCGGCCGACGGCTCGCCCACGGCGATGCTCATCCCGTAGTGATCCTCTTCAATGGCCCGGCCGAAGCGCGAGGCGTGCCCGGCGATGGTACGGCGGGCCGTACCAGCCTCGGCCGGAGTGAGGAAGGACGCGAGCCAGCCGTCGCCGAAGCGCCCGACGCGGGCCAGCGCGGCAGGGCCTGAGCCGCCCAGCCACACGTCCAGCCGCGCGGGACCGATCGAGGCGTCGGCGACGCTGAAGTACTCGCCCTTGAACGTCACCCGGTCGCGTTCCAGCAGCAGCCGCAGCAGCTCCATCGACTCGTCGAACACCGCGCCGCGCGGGCCGGGCACCGGGAAGGCCTCCCGCTCGCGCGGCCGGGCGGGCGACAGGCCGAAGGCGGGCAGGACCCGCTTGGGCGCCAGCGCGGCCAGCGAGACGAGCTGCTTGGCCACGTGCACCGGGTGGCGTCCCGGCAGGATGGCGACGCCGGTGCCCACCTTTAGCCGGGTGGTGCGGGCCAGCGCGTAGGCCATGCCGACGAACGGGTCGACGGCCGGGCCGTAGAGGATCTCGGAGAGCCAGAGGGAGTCGACGCCCGCGGCCTCAGCCTGATCGACAAGGGTGACGAAGTCGCCGGGTGGGGGAGCGATCCCGATCCGTACCTTCATGTCACCATAAGAACATGCCGGAGATCGAGGTCGACGGGCGGGAAGTCCGCATCACCAACCCCGACAAGGTGGTGTTCCCGCGCAGCGGCCACACCAAGCTCGACCTGATCCGCTACTACCAGGCGGTCGGCGACGGCGCGCTGCGCGGCGTGCTGGGCAGGCCGATGGTGCTCAAGCGGTTCGTCAAGGGCATCGAGGAGGAGGCGTTCTTCCAGAAGCGCGCCCCCTCCAAGCGCCCCGACTGGATCGAGGTGGCCGAGCTGCGCTACCGCTCCGGCCGCAGCGCCGACGAGGTCGTGCCGCGAGACCTGGCCGCCGTGCTCTGGAGCGTCAACCTGGGCTGCGTCGACCTCAACCCGCACCCGGTGCGCGCCGAGGACCTCGGACACCCCGACGAGCTGCGCATCGACCTCGACCCGATCCCCGGCGTGCCGTGGGAGGAGACGCTGATGACCGCGCAGGTCTCCCGCGAGGTGCTGAACGACTTCGGGCTGACCGCGTGGCCGAAGACGTCGGGCTCGCGCGGCTTCCACGTCTACGCCCGCATCGAGCCGCGCTGGACGTTCGCCGAGGTGCGCAGGGCGGCAGAGGCGGTGGCCAGGGAGGTCGAGCGGCGCGCCCCCGACATCGCGACCAGCAGGTGGTGGAAGGAGCAGCGGCACGGCGTCTTCGTCGACTACAACCAGAACGCCTACGACCGCACCGTCGCCTCCGCCTACTCCGTCAGGCCGCTCGCGGACGCCCGTGTGTCCACCCCGCTGACCTGGGACGAGGTCGCGACCTGCGACCCGGCCGCCTTCACCATCGACACCGTGCCCAAGCGGTTCGCCGACAGGGGCGACCCGTGGGAGGACATGGACCTGCACGAGGGCTCCATCGAGCAGCTCCTCGAACTCGCCGAGACCCAGGGCCCCGCGCCGGAACGGCAGGAGCTGCCGCTCATCGAGATCGCCCGCGCCCAGCACAAGGCCGAGGCGCTGGAGGGGCTGGAACGCTGGAAGGCCCGCCACCCGGAGGTGGCGGGCCTGCTGGAACCGGCCGACGTACTGGTCGACGGGATGCGGGGACGCAGCAGCGTCTGGTACCGGATCAGGGTCAACCTCCAGCACGTCCCCGAGGCGGAGCGCCCCGCTCAGGAGGAGCTCGAGGTGGACTACAACCCCTGGCCGACCGGGTAGTTCGCGCGCAGCACCCCGCGCGGGTCGCGCGCCCGCTTGAGCTCGCGCAGCCTGGCGAGCGTCTCGCCGGAGAAGGCGGAAGCGGCGTTGTCGCCGGGCGCCAGGAAGGTGTACGGCCTGCGCCCGGTGGTGTGCGGCACCAGCGTGTCGCCCAGCGAGCGCAGCTTCTCCGGCACGCCGGGCAGCGGGATGCCGAACAGGTAGATGGAGTACGGCTCCGCCAGGTTCCCCGCCGCGCTGTCCGCCTCCCGGGCCAGCGCGCCGCCCAGGTGCCTGATCTGCACGCTGAGCAGCGGCGCGATCGGCTCGGCCAGCAGCAGCTCGGCCACGTCGTCGTCCAGCGCGGTCAGCAGCTCGGCCCTGGCGAGGCCGGGCGACGGGTCGGTGGGCTCTGCGGCGATGGTGCCCAGGTCGGCCACCTGGAGGGGGCCCCTGGAGTCGGAGATGGCGCCGCTGATCTTGTCGAAGGGGGCGAGCAGGTCGCCAGGGTCCTCGCCCAGGTAGGTGGAGTCGACGGCGACGAACGCCGGGCTGCCGGGGAACTGCAGCAGGTCGAACCACACGGTCAGCTCGTCGGGTGCGGTCGCGGTGACCTCGCGGTAGGCGGCGAGGACCTCGGGGGCCCGGTCAGCGGGCCACATGATCCGCCCGCCGTACAGGTGGGGCGCGGGGTGCAGGTCGAACTCGATCGCGGTCACCACGGCGAAGTCGCCGCCCGCGCCGCGCAGCGCCCAGAACAGGTCGGGGTCGGACTCCGCGTCCACGGTGCGCTGCACGCCCTCGGCGTCCACGATGTCGAAGGAGCGCACGCTGTTGGCGGCCAGGCCGTACTTGCGTGAGAACCAGCTCAGCCCGCCACCCAGCGTGTAACCGGTCACGCTGACCACGGGGGAGCTTCCTGCCAGTCCGGTCAGCCCGTGCGGGCCGGCGGCGGCCAGCACGTCGCCCCACTTCACGCCCGCGCCCACCCGGGCCACTCGCTCCCCTGGCCGGATCTCCAGCTCGGTCAGCCCGTCGGTGCGCAGCAGGAGCAGCCCCTCGCTGTCGCCGCTGGCGCCGTGCCCGCTCGCCTGCGCCGTGATCGTCAACCCGTTCAGCCTCGCGTAGCTCACCGCGGCAGCCACGTCGTCGGCGCTCTCCGCCAGGACCACGGCCGCGACGGGCTGGTGCACGGCGAGGTTCCAGGGGCGGGTGGCCTCGTCGAAACCGTCGGTGCCGGGGAGGAGGATGTTCTTCAGTTCGTTCATGACTCATACGATGGCAGGTGTCGTTTGGGCGCGACTTGGGGTCGAGTTGAGGTTGGCTGCTGATGGAGTTTCGGCTGTTCGGGCCGATGGAGGTCGACGACGACGCGGGTGAGCGCGTCGATCTCGGCACCCGCAAGCAGCGGGCCGTGCTGGCGATGCTCGCCCTCGAGCCCGGGCGCATCGTGCCGCTCGACCGGCTGATCGACGAGCTGTGGGCGGGCGAGGGCCCGGCCACCGCGACGGGCACGCTGCAGTCCTACATCTCCCACCTTCGCCGCGTCCTCGAACCTGGGCGCAAGCCGCGCACCCCGCCGAAGCTGCTGCTCACCCGCGAGCCCGGCTACCTGCTCGACGTCGCGCCCGGCCAAGTCGACCTGGCCCGCTTCGCCGCGTGGGCGGAGGAGGGGCGCAGGGCGGTGCGGCGCGGCGACCACGCTGAGGCGCGCGAGGTGCTCGACCGGGCGCTGGCCCTGTGGCGCGGCGACCCGCTGGCCGAGTTCCCCGACCTGGAGTTCGCGCAACCGTTCGTCGCCCGCCTGGCCGAGGTGCGGCTGGGCGCGATCGAGGACCGCTTCGAGACGCGGCTGTCGCTGGGCGAGGCCGCCGCCTGCGTGCCTGACCTGGAAGGCCTGGTCGAGGCGCACCCCTACCGCGAGCGAGGATGGGGGCTGCTCGTGCTGGCCCTCTACCGGGCTGGACGGCAGGCGGACGCGCTCGCCGCGCTGCGCAGGGTGCGCGCCCTGCTCCTCGACGACCTCGGCCTGGAGCCGGGCCCCGACCTGCGCCGGTTGGAGCAGGCGGTGCTCGACCAGGCGGACGAGCTGGAGGCGCCCAGGCACGCCGAGCCGCCCAGGGCGGCCGAGCCGGTGCTCGGCGCCGGGCTGGTCGACCGCGACGAGCAGCTTCACCTGGTCGGCGAGCGGCTGGCCGAGGCCAGGCGCGGCAGCGGTGGCGCCGTGCTGATCACCGGCGAGGCGGGCATCGGCAAGACGCGGCTGGCCCAGGCGGCGGCCGACGAGGCGGCGGCGCGCGGCTTCCGGGTGGCGTGGGGGCGCTGCCTCGACGGCCCTGCCCCGGCGTTCTGGCCGTGGATCCAGGCGGGGCTGATCACCGAGGCGGCCGCCGAACTCTTCGACCTGTACGACGGGGTCGTCTCGGCGCTGCGTGAAGGCCCCTTCCTGCTCGTGCTCGACGACCTGCACTGGGCGGACGTGTCCTCGCTGCGGCTGCTGGCGCACCTGGCGGGGGAGCTGGCGCGGCTGCCGGCCGTCGTGGTGGTGACCGTGCGGACCGAGCCGGGGCGGCACGAGGAGGAGCTGCGCGAGACGCTCGCCGCGCTGGCCAGGCAGCCCGCGACGGCCCGCGCGGCGCTGGCCCCGTTCGACGCGGCGGCGGTGTCGGCGTTCCTGCGGCTGCGCCAGGTCGAGGCGTCGGCGCCCGCGCTGCTCGAACGCTCGGGCGGCAACCCCTTCTACCTGACCGAGCTGCTGAGGCTGCCCGCGCACGAGCGTGACGAGGTGCCCGAGGGCGCCCGCGACGTGATCGACCGGCGGGTGGCGCGCCTGCCCGAGGACACCCAGGCCCTGCTGAGGGCGGCGGCCGTGGCCGGGCGCGACGTGGACGCCGACCTGCTGGCAGCCGTGGCGGACAGCCCGCTGGAGGAGGTGATGTCCCAGTTGGAGCCCGCTGTGGCCACCGGGCTCCTGGCCGAGCCGCCCGCAGGGGCCGACTACCGCTTCTCGCACGCCCTCGTCAGGCAGGCGCTCGAAGCCGGGCTGGGCAGGCTCCAGCGCGCCCGGCTCCACCTGCGGATCGGCGAATACCTCGAGGCGCAGCCGCAGGCCGACCCGTTCGCCCTGGCCGCGCACTTCGCCGCCGCCGCGCGGGTCGGCGGCGCTGCCAAAGCGGCCACCTACGCGGCCGACGCCGCCCGCCTGGCCACGAACCGCCTGGGCTACACCGAGGCGGTCGAGCAGTGGGAGGCGGCGCTCACCCACCTGCCGCCCGGCGACTCGGCCGAGCGGTGCCGGGCGCTGGCCGAGCTGGGCCAGGCCCGCCGCACCATCGGCGACGCGGCGGGCGCGATGCGCGACCTCACCGAGGCGATCGGCCAGGCGGAGCGGCTGGGCGACCGGGAGGCGCTGATCGGCGCGGTGACCGTGTTCGGCGGGCTCAGCGTCTGGAACTGGCGACCGTACGGGATCGTCGACGCCCCGATGGTGGCCACCGTCGAGGGGTTGCTCGACGGCGAGCTGGCCGACCGCGACCGGGCGGCGCTGCTCGGCACGCTGGGGCTCGAACTGCACTACGGCCCGCGCCGCGCAGAGGGAGAGAGGCTGGCGCTGGAGGCGGTCGAGCTCGCCCGCGGTCTGGACGAACCGGCCTTGCTGGCTCAGACGCTTTCGAACTATCTGCTGGCCTCGTTCGTGCCGGGCAACAACGCCGTACGGCTGCGCGCGGCCGAGGAGATGACCGCGATCCCCGGGCTGCCGAAGGCGGCGCGGCTGGTCGGCGGGGTGTTCCGGCTGTCCTGCCTGCTGCGCGCCGGTGAGCTGGCCGAGTGGAAGCGCGAGCTGGCCACCTGCGAGCGGCTGCTGGCCGAGATGCACCGGCCGGAGCTGGAGACGCTGCTGCGGGTCGCCGAGACCGGCAGGCTCACCCTCGAAGGCCGCTGGGACGAGGCGGAGGACATGGCGAGCCGCTTCCCCAAGCCCACCTTCGGCTCCAGCCTGTGGGGCATCGAGGCGCGGCGGCTCAGCCTCACCTACACCTGCAGGCGCGGGCAGGGCCGGGTGGCCGAGATCGCCGACGAGCTGGAGGCGGCGGGCGAGGAGCCGCAGATGTTGCCGATCCGGCCGCTGGCCGTGCTGGCCGCGCTCGACCTCGGGCAGGACGAGCGTGCGCGGGCCATGCTGGAGCGGTGGGGCGCCGACCTCCGGCTCGACTGGGCGGCCGACTTCGCCATCCCGATGTGGGGGCAGGTGGCCGCCAGGCTGGGCGCGCCCGACCCTGCCGAGCTCTACGAGCGGCTGCTGCCGCAGGCCGACCTGCTCACCGTGGTGGGCACGGGCAGCTCGGCCTGGGGGTGCGGGCATCACGTGCTCGCCGAGCTGGCGTTCCGGCTGGGCCGTACGGATCTCGGAAGGGAGCACGCGCGGGCCGCCGTCGCCCGGCACGAGGAGCTGGGGCTCTCCTACTGGGCGGAGCAGAGCGCGAAGCTACTCCAGTAGCGCGCGCAGCGCGTCGCGCTGGGCCTCGGGCACGTAGGTCTCGTAGTAGTCGTACATCGTCTGGCGGGCCAGCCGCGCGGCACTCTGCCCGTCGCCCTGCCGTACCGCCTCAAGGACCTCCTCGTGGTGGCGCACGCTGCGCTCCATCAGCTCGGGGGCGTCGGCGAGCTTGCCCGCGACCAGGTTGAGCACGATCGAACGGACCACGTCGTTGCAGATCTCGATGAGCTTGTTGCCGCTGGCCCTGGCGACCGCGTCGTGGAAGGCCACGTCGGCCGCGCTGAAGGTCTCGTAACCCTGGTCGGCCGAGGCGCGCATGGCGGCGATCGCCGCCTCCATCTCGGCGAGCTGCTCGGGCGTCTTCAGCCGCGCGGCCAGCAGGTTGGCCGCGCTGTCGAGCACCATGCGGAACTGCACCAGCTCGCCGATCGACAGCTCGTCCACCCTGGCCAGCGTCGTCATCGACTTGTGCAGCGCGGCTGGCGTGAAGGGCTGCACCTCGGCACCGTTCGGATCGCCCGGCCGCGACCTGACCAGCCCGCGCGCCTGCAGCACGCGCAGCGCCTCGCGCACCGTCGACCGGCTCACCGAGAACTGCACCATGAGCTCGCGCTCGCTCGGCAACCGCTCGCCGGGACGCAGGTCCCCGCGCTCGACGGCCTCCTCGATCTGCTCGACGATGCGCTCGTAAGCGCGCACGGTTCGTACGGGCTCAAACCTCATCAAGACCCCTCTTGACCGGAAAGTCCCTGGGCTGGCAGTGTGCGTAGCCTACTGGTCAGACCAGTGCACTAGCCAGGAGGCTAAACGAATGAGGCGAATCGGGACCTGGGTCGCCGTGGGCGGCCTCCTACTGAGCGCGGCCGCGTGTGGCGGCAGTTCTACGAAAGGCACAGCGGCCCCCAAGTCGGAAACGCTGAGCGTCGGCTTCGTCGCCGAACCGGCCAACCTCGACTTCACCGCGACCGAGGGCGCGGCCATCCCGCAGGCGCTGCTCGTCAACGTCTACGAGGGCCTGGTCAAGCTCGGCCAGGACGGCAAGATCAGCCCGCTGCTCGCCGAGAAGTGGGAGGTCTCGCCCGACAACAAGACCTACACCTTCACCCTGCGCAAGGGCGTCACGTTCAGCGACGGCGCCCCCTTCACCGCCGACGACGTCGTCTTCTCCCTCAACCGGGTCAAGTCCGACTGGAAGCTGAAGATCAAGGCGCAGATGGACGTCGTCGACAAGGTGGAGAAGAAGGACGACACCACCGCCGTCGTGACGCTCAAGCACCCGAGCAACGGCTGGCTCTACTCGATGGCCACCCGCCTGGGCGCGATGTTCAGCCGCACCGGCGTGTCCGACCTGGCCAACAAGCCCGTCGGCACCGGCCCGTACCAGCTCGGCACGTGGAAGCGCGGCGACTCGCTCCAGCTCACCTCCAACGCGAAGTACTGGGGCGCCAAGCCCAAGCTCTCCACGGTCACCCTGAAGTACTTCAAGGACGCGACCGCGATGAACAACGCGCTGCTGACCGGCGGCATCGACGTCATCTCCGCGGTGCAGGCGCCCGAGTCGCTGGCCCAGTTCGCCGACACCAACCGCTTCCAGACCGTCGAGGGCACCACCAACGGCGAGGTGGTGCTGTCGCTCAACAACTCGCGCCCGCCGTTCAACGACAAGAAGGCGCGCCAGGCCGTCCGCTACGCCATCGACCACAAGGCGCTGCTCGACACCGCATGGGCCGGGCACGGGCAGCTCATCGGCTCGATGGTCCCGCCGACCGACCCCTGGTACGAGGACCGCACCGGCGACTACCCCTTCGACCAGGCCAAGGCCAAGGAACTGCTCGGCGGCAAGCCGCTCAACGTGAAGATGCGCATCCCCAACCTGCCCTACGCGGTCGCCGCGGCGCAGGTGGTCAAGTCGCAGCTCGCGGCGGTCGGCATCAACGCCGAGATCGACCCGCTGGAGTTCCCGGCCCGCTGGCTGGACGTGGTGTTCAAGCAGGGCGACTACGACCTGTCCATCATCAACCACGTCGAGCCCCGCGACCTCGGCATCTTCTCCGACAAGTCGTACTACTTCCGCTACGACAACCCGGAGTTCGGCAAGCTGCTCGCCAAGGCCGACGAGGGCACCGAGCAGGAGCAGACGGACAACCTGAAGGCCGCGGCCAAGCTGCTGTCCGACGACGCGGCCGCCGACTGGCTGTTCCTTTTCCCCAACCTCATGGTGGCCAAGAAGGGCATCACCGGGCTGCCCAAGAACGCCATCGCCGAGTCCTTCGACTTCACCGGACTCGCCAAGCAGTGATCGTCTACCTGCTCAAGCGGCTGGCGGTGCTCCTCGCGAGCACCGCCGTCGCCGGCGTGGTCGTCTTCGCCTTCATGGCGCTGCTGCCCGGCGACCCGGCCCAGGTGGCGCTCGGCGTCAACGCGACGCCCGAGGCGATCGAGGCGCTGCGCAAGCAGTTCGGCACCGACCGCTCGCTGGTCGTGCAGTTCCTCGACTGGATCGGCGGCCTGGCCACCGGCGACTTCGGCACCTCCTACGTCACCAGCTCGCCCATCGGCGAGCAGATAGCCGACCGCTTCGGCGTGACCTTGGTGCTGGTGCTCGGCGGCATGGTGATCGCGCTGCTCATCGCCGTCCCGCTGGGCACGTTCGCCGCGGTGCACCACCGCAACGCGCTCGGCGCGGCGATCTCGGCGCTCTCCCAGGTCGGCATCGCGATCCCGGCGTTCCTGGCGGGCATCCTGCTGGTGTACGTCTTCGCCGTGCAGGCCCAGGCGCTGCCGTCCGGCGGGTACGTGCCGCTGGCCGAGGACCCGGTGGAGTGGTTCAGGAGCCTGCTGCTCCCGTGGCTGTCCCTGGGGCTGGTCCAGGGCGCGGTGCTCACCCGCTACGTCAGGAGCGCGGTGCTTGAGGTCATGCGCGAGGACTACCTGCGTACGGCCCGCGCCAAGGGGCGCGGCAAGCTCGGCGCCCTGTTCAGGCACGGCCTGCGCAACGCCGCGATCCCCGTCGTCACCGTGCTCGGCCTGCAGCTGGCCACGCTGCTCATCGGCGCGGTCGTGGTCGAGCGCGTCTTCGTCGTGCCCGGCCTCGGCGACCTGCTGCTCAACGGCGTCGCCCAGCGCGACCTGCTGCTCGTGCAGGGCGTGGTCATGCTGCTCGTGGTGGCCGTGCTGCTGATCAACTTCGTGGTGGACGTGGCGTACGCCGCGCTCGACCCCAGGCTGCGGGGGGCGCGATGAAGCTCAATCTGGTCATCGGCGTCTTTCTCGTCGCGCTCGTGGTCGTGGCCGCGCTGGTGTCGTTCGTGTGGACGCCGTACGACCCGACCTTCGTGGACGCCTCACGCCGGCTGTCGACCGGTGGCCTGATGGGCGCCGACAAGTTCGGGCGGGACACGTTCAGCCAGCTCATGGTCGGGGCCAGGACCACCTTGTACGTGGGCATCGTGGCCGTGGGCATCGCCGCGCTCATCGGCGTGCCGCTCGGGATGCTGGCGGGCATGACGCCGTTCGGCTGGCTGTCCGAGACGATCATGCGGATCAACGACCTGGTTTTCGCCTTTCCCGCGCTGCTGCTGGCCGTCATGCTCGGCGCCGTCTACGGGGCCTCGACGCTGACCGCGATGATCGCGATCGGGGTGGCGACCGTACCGGCCTTCGCCCGCATCGCGCGGGCGGCCACGATGCAGGTCATGGTCACCGACTACGTGCTCGCCGCCCGCGCCGCCGGGCGCACGCCGTGGGCGATAGCCGTACGCCATGTCGTGCCGAACATCGGGCCGATGCTCATCGTGCAGGCGTCGGTGTCGTTCGCCATCGCGATCCTGGCCGAGGCGGCGCTGTCGTTCCTCGGCTTCGGCACCCGGCCGCCGACCCCGTCGTGGGGGCGGATGTTGCAGGAGTCGCAGGAGCTGCTGTTCTCCACGCCGCGCCTGGCGATCTGGCCCGGGCTGGCGATCGCGCTGGCCGTTCTGGGGTTCAACCTCCTGGGCGACGGGCTGCGCGACCACCTCGACCCCAAGCTCAGGAGGATCCGTGCTGAGCGTTGAGGGCCTCTCCGTGCGCGCGGGCTCGCTGGAGCTGGTGCGTGACGTCTCCTTCGGGATCGCACCCGGCGAGCGGGTCGGGCTGATCGGTGAGTCGGGTTCCGGCAAGTCGCTGACCGCGCTGTCGCTGATGGGGCTGCTGCCGGAGGGCGTCACCGCCTCAGGCAAGGCCTCGCTCGACGGGCAGAACCTCGTCGGGGTTCCCGAGCGCGAGCTCAAGGGGCTGCGCGGGCGGGTCGCCTCGATGGTGTTCCAGGAGCCGATGACCGCGCTCAACCCGACCATGCGGGTCGGTAAGCAGGTGGCCGAGGTCATGACGCTGCACGGCGTGGCCCGTGGTGACGCTCGCCTCCGCGCGCTGGAACTGCTCTCTCGGGTACGGCTCCCGCAGCCGGAACAGCTCGCCCGCGCCTACCCGCACCAGCTCTCCGGCGGGCAGCGTCAGCGGGTCATGCTGGCGATCGCGCTGGCCAACGAGCCCGCGCTGCTCATCTGCGACGAACCCACGACCGCGCTCGACGTGACCGTGCAGAAGCAGATGCTGGAGCTCATCGCCGAGGTGGCGCCCGCGCTGCTGTTCATCACCCACGACCTGGCCGTGGTGGCGTCGGTGTGCGAGCGGGTCCTGGTGATGTACGGCGGGCGGGTCGTGGAGAGCGGCCCCATGCGCGAGGTGTTCACGCGGCCTCGCCACCGCTACACCCAGGGGCTGCTCGACTCCTCCCGGCTCACGCCGCGCGGCACGCGGCTGCCGACCATCAAGGGGACCGTGCCCTCCGCTGGGGAGTTCCCCGACGGGTGCGTGTTCAGGAATCGGTGTCCTTTTGCTAGCGATATGTGCCTGAGTGAGCCCGTGCTGACAGGAGACGGCCATGCCTTCGCATGCTGGCACCCCGGTGATTGAGATCTCGGGGCTCACCCGCGTCTACAAGCGCAGGCGCACGCCCGTCCACGCGCTCAAAGGGGTGTCGCTGACGGTCGGGCAGGGGGAGCGGTTCGGGATCGTCGGCGAGTCCGGGTCGGGCAAGTCGACGCTGCTGCGGCTGCTGTGCGGGCTCGACCGGCCCACCTCCGGGTCCATCAGGTTCGAGGGGCAGGAGATCGTCGGGCGGTCCAACCTGCGGTTCCTGCGGGAGAAGCTGCAGATCGTCTTCCAGGACCCGATGAGCTCGCTCGACCCCCGCATGCGGGTGCGCGACATCGTCGCAGAACCCCTGGTCGCCCTGGGCCTGCCGGTCGGCGGGCGGGTCGCGGAACTGCTGGACGAGGTGGGGCTGCCCGCTTCTGCGGCAGAACGGTACCCGCACCAGTTCTCCGGCGGGCAGCGGCAGCGCATCGCCATCGCCCGCGCGCTGGCGCCCAGGCCGTCCGTGCTGGTCGCCGACGAGCCGGTCTCCGCGCTGGACGTGTCCGTACGCGGGCAGATACTCAACCTGCTCGCCGACCTCGTCGACGCGCACGGGCTCACGCTCGTCTTCGTCTCGCACGATCTGTCGGTCGTGCGGCACGTGTGCGAGAGCGTCACCGTCATGCACGACGGGGAGATCGTGGAGTCAGGACCGGTGGACTCCGTCTGGGCCGCGCCCCAGCACCCTTACACGCAGACCCTTCTGCAGGCCGTACCGACACTGGAGGGACTCCTTTGATGGAAATCGACGCCGACGGCGTGGTCGAGTTCACCCAGGCGCTCGTCCGCATCCCGAGCACGAACGACCCCGCCCTGGGGAGGAACGAGGACCCGGCGGCATTGCTGGTCGCCGAGAAGATGCGGTCCTGGGGGTGGGAGCCGTCGATCTCCTACGCGGCGCCTGGACGGCCCAACGTGGTGGCCGTCGTCTCGTACGGGCTGCCTGGGCCGACGCTCATGTTCGAGGGGCACACCGACGTGGTGACCGAGGGCGACCTGTCGACCTGGACCGTGGATCCCTTCGGAGGGGAGATCCGCGACGGGCGGCTTTGGGGGCGGGGGAGCGCGGACATGAAGTCCGGACTTGCCGCGACTTTGTATGCCACGCGGGCTTTGCAGCTGGCTGGACCGTTCCCTGGGCGGATCAAGGTGTGCGCGCTGGCCGACGAGGAGGGGCTGATGCTCGGGGCGCACCACTTCGTGTCCTCCGGGCTGGGAGAGGACGTGGACGGGGCGATCGTCGCCGAGCCCGAGGCGGGGGAGATCTGCGCGGTCGCCAAGGGGGCTTTGCGGCTGCGGGTGGACTTCGCCGGGAAGATGGCGCACGGGGCGATGCCGCAGCACGGGCGCAACCCTATCCAGGCGGTGGGGGCGCTGCTGGAGGGCCTTCGGTCTTTGCAGTCCTCGCTGCAGGCGGCTTATCCGGCGCACGAGCACCTTGGTGAGGTGTACGTGACGCCTACCGTCGTCCAGGCGGGGACCGAGGAGCAGGTGAACGTCATTCCCGCGGTGGCGTCGGTCTTCGTGGACGTGCGGACCATTCCTGGGGTGGTGCACAAGGACGTGGCTGCTCGGGTGTTGGAGCTGGCGGCGTTCGACGGGATCGTGGCTGAGGTGACGGTGCTGGTGGACCGGCCGGCGGTGGACGTGCCGGTGAGTGATCCCGTGGTGGTGGCGCTCGCGGGGGCGCACCGGGCGGTGACGGGGGAGGAGCCGGTGTACGGCGGCGTGCCCGGGTCCACGGACGGGACGATCCTTACGCATTGGGGTGGTATTCCGTCGGTGGTGTACGGGCCTGGGGGCAAGTGGATCGCGCACCAGGCGGACGAGTTCGTGGAGGTGGAGGAGATCGTCCGCTGCACCCGCGTCTTCGCGGAGGCCGCCCGCCTCTTCCTGACCACCCCCCGCCCTGCCGCTCCCGACTCCGCCATCCCCGCCTCTGCGACCCCCGCCTCTGCGACCCCCGCCTCTGCGACCCCCGCCTCTGCGACCCCCGCCTCTGCGACCCCCGCCTCTGCGACCCCCGCCTCTGCGACCCCTGGCTCCGCCACCCCAGACTCCGCCACCCCAGACTCCGGGGCCTCTCGCGATGCCTTTTCTCGGGGCGGGGCTCCACGTGATGGCGCCTCCCCCGGTGGCCTTTCCCACGATGGCGCGGCCTCGTGAAGCCCGGGGCCAGCAATTCGCTGGCGGACGTGGCGGGGTTGCGGGTAGGGCACGCGCACCGCATCGGCGACGGCTACCGGACCGGCGTCACCGTAATCCTGGCTCCTGAGGGAGGCGCGGTGGCGGGCGTCGACGTCCGTGGAGCCGCCCCGGGGACCAGGGAGACCGAGCTCCTCGACCCACGCAACCTCGTCGAACGGGTGCACGCCATCACCCTGTCCGGCGGCAGCGCCTACGGCCTCAGCGCCGCCTGCGGCGTGATGGACCGCCTGGCCGACGCAGGCGTGGGCTTCCCCGTGGACGGCGGTGTCGTGCCCATCGTCCCCGCCGCCGTCATCTACGACCTGGGGAGAGGCGGCCGCTTCAGAGCCACCCCCGACGGACAACTCGGCGCAGCCGCCCTCGACGCCGCCTTGGCAAGCACCGCCTTCTCCGGCCCTGCCCACGGCGCCCTCTCCGGCTCTGCCCAGGCGGGTGCCCTCTCCGGCTCTGCCCACGCGGGCGCCCTCCCTGGCTCGGCCCAAGCGGGCGCCGTCGTCTCTGGCGCGGCACCTGCCGGTTCCTTGACGGGTGATGCCCTTTCCGGCGCTTCGCTGGCAGGGGCTGTGGCGATGGCGGGTGGGGCGGCCCAGGGCTCCATCGGGGCCGGAGCGGGGGCTGTGGCCGGCGGGTTTGCCGGGGGGATCGGCACAGCGTCGGTGATCCTGCCATCAGGAGCTACCGTGGCCGCCCTGGCGGTCGTCAACCCCCATGGCACCGTCCTCGACCCCGGCAGCGGCTACCTGTCCGGCGCCCGCTACGGGCTGTCCGGGGAGTTCGACCTGCGCGAGCCGTCCAAGCAAGAGCTCCACGCCTGGCGACCCGACGAGACCCCGCCGTTCAACACGACGATCGGCGTCGTCGCCACCGACCTCACCCTCTCCAAAGCCCAGTGCGGCAAGCTCGCCGGAGTAGCCCACGACGGCCTGGCCAGGGCCATCAGGCCCGCACACACGATGGTCGACGGCGACACCATCTTCGCCCTGGCCACCTGCGCCCGCCCCGCCCCCGACAAGGACGAGACGCACGACGTCCTGTCGGCGGGGGCCGACGTGTTCGCCCGCGCCGTCGCGCACGCCGTCCTGGCCGCGACCGGCCGCGCGGGCGCGCCCGCGTACCTCGACGTCTTCCCCAGCGCCCGGAGCAACGTGTCATGAAATTTCCCGACGGCCTGCCCATCGGCGACGGCTGGGTGATCACCCGGGAGACCGCCGACGTGGTCTTCCCCTACGACGGCTCCACCGTCGCTCAGGCTCCTGTGGGTACGGCGGAGCTGGCGCGTCGCGCCGTCGACGAGGCGCTGAAGATCGCCCCCGTCATGGCGAAGGTGCCCTCCCATGCCCGCCGTACCGCGTTCATGGGGGCACACGACGCGCTGAAGGCCCGCCAGGAGGAGTTCGAGCAGTTGCTCGTCCTGGAGACCGGCAAACCGCTTGTGGACTGCAAGGTCGAGGTGGCGCGCACGCTCGTCACGCTGGCCACGGCCGCCGAGGAGGTCGCCAGGCTGCACGGCGAGACGGTGCCGCTCGACCTGATGCCGTCGGGGGAGGGGTTGATCGGGTTCTGGACGCGGCGGCCGATCGGGGTGGTCGTGGGGATCACCGGGTTCAACTACCCGTTGTTGCTGGCCGCCCACAAGATCGCACCGGCGTTGGCGGCCGGGTGCCCGATCATCGTCAAGCCCGCACCCGCGACGCCGCTGGCCACGTTGTGGCTGGTCGACCTGATTCGCGGGACCGGTGCCCTGCCCGCGTCAGCCGTACAGCTCGTCACGGGTGACGTGGAGGTGGGTCGGACGCTGGTCGAGGACCGGAGGATAGGCGCGGTCTCGTTCACCGGGTCGGCGGCGGCCGGTCACGCCATCGCCAGGAACGCGGCTCCGACGAAGGTGTTGCTCGAGCTGGGATCGAATGCGGCACTGGTCGTGGCGGCGGACGCGGACCTCGCGGCTGCGGCGGACGCGGTGGTGCGGGGCGGGTATTACGCGTCCGGCCAGGCGTGCATCTCGGTGCAGCGGGTCCTGGTGGAGGCTTCGGTGCGTGAGGAGTTCGTCGGGCTTCTGACGGAGCGGATGAGCACGGTCGTGGTGGGGGATCCCCGCTCGGCGGACACGCGGGTCGCGCCGCTCATCGACGGCCGCTCGACAGCGAGGGTGCTGGACTGGGTGGAGAAGGCAGTGGAAGCAGGCGCAACCCTGGTCACGGGCGGCCGCCTGGAGGAGAACGAACCAGGCCAAACCATCCCCAAGGTGAGCAACCAGCCCACACCTGAGGCGGGCACTCAGGCCGCGCCCGAGGCGGATGGCCCCACCGCCCTGCTCGCGCCCGACGCGGGCAGCCAGGCCGCGCCCGGGGTGGGTGGCCAGGCCGTGCCCGGGGTGGGTGGCCAGGCCGCGCCTGAGGTGGGTGGTCCCACCGCGCCTTACGAGTGTGGGTTGGCCATCGCGCCGACGGTTCTCACCGATGTGCCCGAGGGTGCGATGGTGTGGGACGAGGAGATCTTCGGGCCGGTCGTCTGCGTCCGTGAGGTCGCCGACCTCGACGCGGCCTTCGACGCCGTCAACGCCTCCCGGTACGGCCTGCACGTGTCCGTCTTCACCCGCTCCCTGAGTACGGCTTTCGCCGCCATCGACCGCCTGGACGCCGGGGGAGTCGTGGTCAACGAGGTGCCCGGGTTCAGGGCGGACAACATGCCGTACGGCGGCGTCAAGGACTCGGGGATCGGCCGCGAAGGCCCACGCTTCGCCATCGAGGAGCTCACCGTCACCCGCATGGCCATCATCCGACCCCACTGACCCAGCCGCATCGAGTCGGCCCGTGGGTGGCCTGTTTGGGCCGACCTGTTTGGGCCGACCTGTGCGGGTGGGCTTGTGTGGGGTTGGCGTGCGTAGTGGCCGGGCAGCACGGGGCCCGGCCGTGCTGGGTTGGGCGTGCTGGGTTGGGCGTGCTGGGTCAGGGCGTGCTGGGTCAGGGCGTGCTGGGTTGGGCACGCTGCGCCGGGCTGCGCCGGGCTGCGCCGGGCTGCGCCGGGCTGCGCCGGGCTGCGCCGGGCTGGGCCGGGCTGCGCCGGGCTGGGCCGGGCTGCGCCGCGCTGGGCCGGGCTGGGCCGGGCTGCGCCGCGCTGGGTCGCGCCGCGCTGGGCCGGGCTGCGCTGGGTCGCGCCGCGCTGGGCCGGGCTGCGCTGGGTCGCGCCGCGCTGGGTCGCGCCGCGCTGGGTCCCGCGCTGGGCTGGGCCGTGCTCAGCCCGGCCGGGCTGGGTTAGATCGCTTTGAGGGCTCGTTCCAGGGTGCTGAGTTCCTCTGTGGTCAGGTCGCGCAGGGGGAGTCTGCTGTGGCCTGCTCGCCGTCCCCAGATGCGTAGCAACCCGCGATACACCGCCAGGTCGCCGGGCAGGGCCAGGTCTGTGGTCAGGCGCCGGTACGGCAGTAGCCCTGCCCAGTGAGTGCGGGCCGCCGCCAGGTCTCCCTTCTGCATCGCCTCCCACAACTCCACCGCCGCCGCCGGGACCACGTTGAGGAGGCCGCTGATCCATCCGTGTGCTCCGCCCGCCAGTGCCTCCAGTGGCGCTGTGACCCCGCCGTAGAACACACGGAAGCCGTCGTCAGTGGTCTGGCGGAGCTCGTGGACCTGGTGGACGGTTGGAAGCGTGCTTTTCACCCCGGACGCCACGCCCTCCCTGTAGAGGCCGGCCAGGTCGGCGGGGGACAGGGGGTCGATCGCTGCGTTGGCTGGGATGTTGTACACCCATATCGGCAGGTCTACGGCCCTCGCTATCGCGCGGTAGTGGTCGAGGATCTCTCCGCGTGACGGTCGCTGGAAGTACGGCAGGACGACCAGGGCGGCGGATGCGCCGGCCTGGGCGGCGTGCTGGGTCAGGGCGATCGTCTGGGCGGTGCCGTACGCGCCTGTCCCGGCCAGGACGGGCACGCGGCCGGCCACCGTCTCCAGCGCCACCTCCAGCAGCAGGCGGCGCTCGTCGTCGGTCATCGCGACGAACTCGCCGCTGGTGCCGCCGATGACGAGGCCGTGCACGCCTTCGGTGACGAGCCAGTCGAGGTGGGCGGCTGTGGCGGCGTAGTCGAGGGCGCCGCGCTTGTCGAACATGGTCAGGGCGGCTGGGTATACGCCGTTAACCTGGTCGCGCCCGTCTCGGTGTGCGGCGTTAACCTGGTCCCGTTCGTCTGGGTGTGCGGCGTTAACCTGGTCCCGTTCGTCTGGGTGTACGGCGTTGACCTGGTCTCGGTTGGTCATCGGGTGCCGCCCTGGTCGTACTCGGGGCGGAACGGGTGCTTGACGATCTCCTCGATCCGCAGCTCAGGCCCGAGCCCCGGCTCCTCCGTCACCACCCACTCCCCATTGCGCACCTGCGGCGGGTTCTCCGTGTACCGCTCCCAGAACACCATCTGCTCAGGCGTCAGCATCGACTCCGAGATCAGCAGGTTCGGCAGCGTCGCCGCGAGCTGCCACGTCGCCGCGCTCGCCAAGGGCCCGAACGGGTTGTGGAACGCCATCGACACCGCATTGGCCTCCGCCAGCGTCGCGATGCGCTTGGCCGCCGTGATCCCGCCGCAGAAGATCACGTCCGGCTGCGCCACCGCGAGCGCCCGCTGCTCCAGGAACGGCGCGGCCGCGTACGGCCCCGCCCACCGCTCGCCCGCCGCGATCGGCGTGGACGACCTGCGGGTCACCTCGGCCAGCCACTCGGGCCGCTCCGGCGGCACCGGCTCCTCGATGAACGCCAGCCGGTAAGGCTCCAGCACCTCGCACAGCCGTAAGGCGTTGGCCACGTTCAGCCGCCCGTGGCAGTCGAGCATGAGGTGCACGTCCGGCCCCGCCACCTCCCGCGCCGCCTGGAAATACTCCGCCATGAGCGACCAGATCCAGTTCGGCAGCAACTCCGTCTCGGTGTGCCTGGCCGGGATCGCGGCGGGCGTCTCGTGATGGACGCTGGACACCTTGGTGTAGAAGCCGGGCAGCGTGGTCTTGATCGCGGTGAAGCCCATCGCGATGCGGTCGGCGATCTCGGCGGCGAACTGCTCCGGCGTCTCGGTGGCCCTGGCGTGGGTGTAGACGGGGACGCTGTCGCGGAACTTGCCGCCCAGGAGGCGGTGCACGGGCACGCCCAGCGCCCGCGCGTTGAGGTCCCACAGGGCGACGTCGATGGCCGAGATCCCGATCGTCAGCAGCGTGCCGCCGAGGAAGGAGTCGCGGTACATCCGCTCGTAGTGCTGCTCGATACGGGTCGGGTCCTTGCCGACGAGGTACTCGCCCAGCTCCTCGACCAGCGCGGACACCGCCCTGGTGCGGCGGCGCATGGCGACCTCCGCGATCCCGGACACGCCGTCGTCTGTCTCGATGCGGACGTAGATCGCGTTGTAGTACCCGAACTCGGCGATCCACTGCCGGACGGCGGTCACACGCATGCGGTGGCTCCTTCTGGGGGTCAGGGTGCTCCTCATCTTCGGCAAACAAAGGACCTAAGTCAAGAGTCTGAGGTAGAGCCCGAAAACGCTCGCGGAAGCGCCGTTTTCCCGCGCGAGATGGTCTACGCTTACGTGGAACATAGGTCTTTAGTAGGGGAGGGCTGGTCCGTGCCAGAGGCGTCCACGCGTGACCGCGCGCTGCTCGGCACCCGCGTCGCGGCCATGATCACCGAGCACATCCGCAAGTCCGGGCTGGCCGAGGGCGACGAGCTGCCCTCGGAGGCCAAGCTCGCCGACGAGTACGGTGTGAGCCAGCGCGTCGTCCGCGACGCCTTCCGCTCGCTCAGCCAGCAGGGTGTGATCCGTACCCGCCAAGGCAAGAAGGCCGTGGTCAGCGAGCTGCGCCCGGTCGCGGTGCACAGCTACTTCCGGCTGGCGATGCAGGCGGACGCGGCGGCCATCGACGAGCTCGTCGAGATGCGGCTGGCGCTGGAGACCAAGGCGGCGGGCCTGGCCGCCACCAGGATCACCCCGGAGGAGCTGGCCGCGCTGCGCGACCTGCTCGACGAGGTGGAGCAGGTGGGCGACGACCTGCGCCGCCGGGTCGAGCTCGACCTGGCCTTCCACATCGGCGTGGTGAAGGCGGCGCGCAACAGGTTCTTCAGCGGCGTCATCGAGGCGCTGTCCGACGTGCTGGCCACCGAGCGGGAGCGCGGCAAGGAGCTGACCGAGATCCTCGGCGAGACGCACTCGGAGAGCGACGCCGAGCACCGCGCGCTGCTGCTGGGCCTGGGCACGGGCGACGCGGCGCTGGCCGAGCAGCAGATGCGGGCGCACCTGGAACGGGTGCAACGGCGTTTCCGCGGCGACGAGGAGCAGTTGATTACTTAGAGTAGTCATGTCCCCCCATTTCGATGGAGGGATCAATATGCGCATCAAGCGCCTGCTCGTCTCGCTGGCCGCAGCGCCCGCTCTGCTGCTGTCCGTTTCCACCGCCCCGGCCTCGGCCGACACGCCCGCGCCCGGCCAGGAGTACTGCTCCAGCACCGGCGGCGGCCTGTACTTCTCGCCGTTCGGCAAGGCCGACGTGATGTGGGCGCCGCACATCAGGCAGCTCGTGCAGCAGTTCGGCGCGACGTGGGACGCGTTCAAGCCGGTCACCCGCATCCTCAGCCAGGCCGGCGAGGACCTGGGCATCACGATGCCCATCGGCATGCAGCACGACAGCATCGGCTTCGACGGCCGCATCTGCTACCCGGGCGGCTTCTCGATCACCCAGACCTCCACCGGCAAGCACGCCAGGATCGACGACGGCTTCGCCGTCCGCATCTTCCCGTGCGGCGCCTTCGCCAAGCCGGTCATCAACGGCGTCAGGTGGACCAAGGAGGTGCAGCTCGCGAGCTGCTTCGCCCCCGAGGTCCTGGTGTCGGTGGCCGGGATCAAGGACGGCGGCCTGGGCGGCGGCGTCACGCCGTGGCACTTCAACGTGTCGCCGTTCCTGGCCGAGCAGGTCAACCAGATCCTCGGCCAGCCGGTGCTGAAGGCGGGCGAGCCGCTGTTCACGCTGGCGCCCGTGCTGAAGTTCCTGCCCTTCCGCGCCTCCTAGGCCAGCCAGATCGGTGAGTTCGACGCCCGGCGGTACCGGGCGTCGAACTCACCGGACCCGTCGTCCTCCTGTACGGCGAGCCGTGCGCCCCGCGGCTGGACCGGCAGGTTTCCCACGTAGCGGCACTCGTGGAAGAGCTGCTTGATCCCCGCGTAGAGACGCACCCGCCCGTCGCCGAGGTGGAAGCTCAGCAGCTTGCGCGTCTCCGGCGGGGTGAAGCCGTCCGCCACCCGCCACCTCTCCAGCGCCCCCTCGTCGAACGTCACCCCCAGCCCGGGAGCCTCGGGCACCCTGGCGTACCCGCCGCTGATCTCGATCGGCTCGGTGATCAGGTCGTCGGCGTAGACGTTGAGGCAGGTCACGGCCGGCCAGCGGGCGTGCGTCAGCACCGCGCCCAGGTGCAGCGTCCACGCCGTGGTCAGTCCAGGCCCGACGATCTGCAGGAACAGGTCCTTGTTGAACGCCGCCGCCTGCAGCCCCTGCGCGATCGTGCCGGCCGCCCCGGCGTTGCAGGAGACGAAGCCGTCGATGGCGTCCTCGCGCATCCAGATCGGGAACAACGCCTGGTTGTAGTGCTCGGCGAGCGGCCTGTCCACCTTGGCCCTGACCGCCTTCTGCCCGGCGACGTCCGACTGCAGCACCGGCGACTCGTACATCCCGATGTTTCGGAGGGAATCGAGCTCGCGCAGCACCTCGATCGCCTCGCCCGGCGTGCGCAGCATGCCGTTCCAGTCGAGGTCGAGCACATAGGTCCCAGGTGTGACAGCGGAGATGGCCGCGACCTGCTCCCGGATGTCGAACCACGGCCTGGCCTTGAGCTTGTGCGCGAGATACCCCTCGGACAGCGCGTCCTTGGCCTCCTCGGCCAGCACCTCGGGCGGCATCTTGGTGCTCCACCACGCCAGCGGGCACCACTTGCGTACGGCGGGCTGCCCGAGCAACTGGTAGATCGGCGCTTCCAGGACCTTGCCCACCACGTCGTACAACGCCATCTGCAGCCCGGCGCCGAGCGAGTCGTCGGCCATCAGCTCGGCCGGGTGACGCCCGACCACGCGGCCGACCGCCTCGTCCGTCGTCCTGGCCCAGGTGTAGTGCGGGAGGCTCTCGCCGTACCCGACCAGGCCGGGGGAGGAGGTGCGGACCCGCACCACCTCGACCACGGCGAACTCGGCGACGAGGATCTCGTTCCACGGGCGCGACCGCTCGCGGAAGGGGACATGGAGGGTGATCCGCTCCACGCCGGTGACGCGCAGGCTCATGGTTGCCCCTTGGCGATCGTGCGGAGGACGACGTCGTCGAACTCCACCTGGATGTCGGCCGCGCTGTCCACCAGGAGGATGAGCTCGACCTTGTCCACGGGCTTGTTGCGCGCCGTGGCCGGGATCTCGGCGTCGAACCGCAGCGTGATCCACTCGCCGGTCGGCCGGAGGAAGATCACGGGGGAGCGCACCGAGCTGCTGGGGATCGGCGTGTTCGTGGTGTCGATCAGGTCGAGCGCGACCTGCACCGAGGCGGCCGTCCCCGCGGGGGCGCGGTAGCGGGCGGTGACCTGGGCCAGGCCGGGGTCGACGTCGACGATCTGGCTGGGCCCGCCCCAGCCCTGACCGGTGATCCGCAGGAGCCCGCCGGTCTGGGTGAAGGCGCGGGTGCCGGTGGAGCGGGGCAGCAGCCGCCACGCGTCCGTGGCCTGGTCGGGGCGCGCCACCCCGGCCCCGATCAGGTCACCGTACGGATGACCTGCCGTCGCGTCGGTCACCGGACCGCCGCTCGGCTCGTGCACGCGCAGGTACTCGACCAGGCTCCAGAACTCGCTGGGGTTCCAGCCCGTCCAGGTGAGGTTCGGGAAGGACGCCGGGTTCATCTGCAGCACCAGGACCGGATCGGCGGCGAACTCCTTGATCAGCGCGAGGCGGCGGGCGGCCAGGTCGAGGCGGCTCTGGAAGCTGTCCACCCCGTGCCGCAGCACGGCGAGCGCCGTCGCCTGGTCGGCAGGGGTGGCGACCTGGCGCGGATAGCTGAGCGCCGACGACTCGTACAGCTCGAACACCCGGCGCAGGATCTTCGCCCTGGCCGTCCGCGCGGGCGTGTCCGCCCTGGCGACGGCCGAGTCGAGGAGCGTACGGCTGCGCGTCAGGTCGGCCTCCTCGACCAGTTCGAGGTACTGGGGGAGGTTGAAGCTCTGGTAGGTCGCGTCCGGCAGGAACCAGTCGGACGCGGGCACCCGCTCCGCCCAGAACCGCTCCCACAGCTGGTAATAGGCGGCGAGATACCCGGCCGACGTCGCGCCGACCGCTCGCACGAGCCATTCCCGCTGCAACGCGTCCACGTCGGCCTGCGCGTCCCACAGCAGCCTGGCGGTCACCCAGGGTTTGGGGCCCTCGCCCCAGTTCGGGTACAGCTCGGCGTACTGGGCGACGACGCCCTTCTCCTTGGCGTACCTGATGGTCCTGGCGTATTCGTGGGGGAAGACCCGGGGCAGCAGGTACGGCGCGCCGTACAGGTAGTCGTAGAAACCCAGCTGGGAACAGACGGCCAGCCACCGCTCGGTCAGCGCGTGCCCGTCCGCCTCGGCCGCCGGGTCCGTCCACGTGTACCTGTCCTTGGTCAGGAACGGCACGACCGCCGGGTGCAGCGGGAACGCGGGCGGCGTCTCCAGCTTGCGGTAGGCCAGCAGCCCGAACGTCTTGCCCGGCCTTTCCAGGAGAACCCTGCGAACGACCTCGTTGACCCACGCGTAGTAGGCGGGGACCGGGTCGAGCTCGGCGAAGCCCTCGCCGTCGTTGACGCCCAGGGAGAACGACGGCGCGCCGGGATTGGCGTCGAAGTACTCCAGGATCCCGGTGACGGCCGCGTCGATCGTGCCGGGGACGGTGAAGGCGGGTTGCCAGCCGGTCAGCTTGCCCGGCGCGGGCGGCCTGCCGTTCGGGTAGTACTCCGGATGCGTCGTGCCGTACCGCTCGACCGGGAACAGCGTGTGCAGGTTGTGGTGGAAGGCGATGGGCTCGGTGCCGACGCCCTGCAGGCGGTTACGTTGCGCCCACTGCTGCTGGATCGGGTACTTGCCGTCGCGCAGCGGGCTGAGCGAGCGCATCGTGAACGACGGCTCCTCGCGGACCGGCAGCGGGGACACGCTGATCGTGGTCCGCCTGGGCACGTCCTCGCCGTCCGGGCCGGGCAGCAGCCACCTGACGTCGACGTACCGCTCCAGGAAGGCGCGCACGCCGTTCGCGGTGCCGGTGGGCGTCGGGCCGACGATGGTGATCGTGTCCTTGAACGGCCTGATGAGGAAGCCGTCGCGGTCGAGCTCCGCCAGCAGGCCGGGCACGGCCGGGTCGGGGCCGTTCGCGCCGACGATGATCAGGGTGTCGCCTGGACCCTGCACGCTCGGCAGGCGCACGCCGGTCGCGCGCTCCACGTAGGTGACCAGCTCCGCCGCGTCCCCCGTCACCGCGGCTCTGGCGATGCCGTTCTCAACGACGGGTAAATCCCCTTTTATCCGGATGAAGGGGATCAGCGCGGCCGTGCCGAGCACCTGGCGGCGGGTGAACATGCGGTCTCCTCACTTGCCGTAACCGGCCGCGATGCCCTCGATGAGCCTGCTGCTCATCCAGAGGTAGAGCAGCAGCAGGGGGATGACGATGATGCAGATCCCGGCGAACAGCACCGACCAGCGCGCCCCGGTGTACTGCATGGTCTGGACGAAGTTCAGCAACGTCAGCGAGATCGTCTTCTTCTCCTGGAGGAACGACATCGAGAAGAACGTCTCGCCCCAGTCGCCGATCGCCTGGAGGATGAACAGCGCCAGCAGCCCCGACCTGGTCAGCGGCAGCATGATCCGCCAGTAGGTGCGGTACGGCCCTGAGCCGTCCAGCGCCGCTGCCTCCTCCAGCTCGCGCGGCAGGCTGGCGAAGAACGCGGTCAGGAAGAAGACGGAGAACGGCAGGTTCGTGGCGATGTAGACCACCAGCAGCCCGCCCAGCGTGTCGATCAGGCCGAGCCTGTCGAGCCCGAGGTAGATCGGGATCATGATGGCCGGTCCCGGGATGCCCAGCCCCATCGCGAAGAACACGGTGACCGGCCCGGACAGCTTCCACCTGAACCGCGACAACACGTACGCCGCCGGCGCCGCCAGCAGGATCGTCCCCAGGCCGCTCGCCGTCACCAGGAACAGCGAGTTCAGCACCCCGTCGCCGAACGCGGCCGACGTCCACGCCTCGCCGTAATTGCCCCACTGCGGTACGGCGGGCAACCCCCACGGGTCGTTCACCACCTCCCGCGTCGTCTTCAGCGACGACAGCGCCATCCAGCCCACGACGAACAGGTCGAACAGCGCCAGCGACCAGGCCAGCGGCATCGCGATGAGGAACAGCGGGCCACGACTCCTCCTGGCCATCAGTAGTCCGTCCCTTCCCTGCGCCCCATGACCCGGCGCACCAGGAGGGTCAGCACGACCGTGAGGAGCATGGTGAGTACGGCTGACGCCGACGCGATGCCGTACCGGGGAACGCCGTCCGAGGGGAACGCGCCCGCATAGGCGTACACCGAGAAGGTCCACAGGCTCGTCGGCGGCAGGCTGCCGGTCGCGCCCGCGAAGACCAGCACGAACTCGAACGTCTTCAGCGCGCCGATCGCCCACAGCACCGCGCACACCCCGATCACGTCCCACATCAGCGGCAGCGTGATGTGCCAGAACCTGCGCACCGCCGACGCGCCGTCGAGCTCGGCTGCCTCGTAGAACGTGCGCGGGATGCGGTCGGCCGCCGCCATGAAGATCACCGTGTAGGTGCCCGCCGCCAGCCAGGTCAGGCCGCCCATCACGGTGGCGAACATGTTCTCCGGCGCCAGCCACAGCGGCGGCTCGGCGATGCCCAGCGACTTCAGCAGCGAGTTGGCCAGCCCGTCGGGGTCCAGCATGAACCCCCACATGATCGCGATCACCAGCCCGGGGACCAGGCTCGGGAAGAACACGACCGCCCTGACGAACTTCCTGCCGAACATGTCCTGCAGCAACATCGTCAGCAGGAACGAGACGAAGAACACCGCGCCGCCGACGCCGACCAGGATCTTCACCGTGTTGAGGAACGCCTGCCCGAACACCGGGTCGCGGAGCATCTCGCGGTAGTTGGCCAGGCCCGCCCACTCCATCGGCCCGGCGCCCGCCCAGTCGTTGAAGCTGATCCACACGGTGAACACGCTCGGCACGACCATCACCAGCGTGTACACCACGAGCGCGGGAGCCAGGAACGGCCCGATCATCCGCCTGCGCGACTTCTCGAAGGGATTTTCCGCTCGGACGACTATGGTTGTCACCCTTTGGACTTCCAGTACGCGGCTGCCTGCTCGGCCATCTGCCGGGTGAACTCGGCAGCGGTGACCTTGCCGAACAGCAACTGGTCGCTGAGCGGCAGCAGCACCTTGCTGTTGAAGTCGCCCATGTCCACGACGTCGGCCCTGTTCACCTCACCCGCGTCGAGCCCCTTCTTCAGCTCGGCGATCACCGGCGGCGCCGGCACGTCCTTGCGCACCGACATCTCCAGCGCGACGCCCGCCACCTTGTCCTGGTACTTCTTCTGCAGGAAGAACGCCAGGAACTTCTTGGCCGCCTCGGCGTTCTTCGACTTCTTCGGGATGCCGAACCCGGTCGCCGTCACGTTCATCGTCGGCGCCCTGCCCCCGACCTCGGGGAAGCGGAACGCGTGGAACTCGAACCCGGGCTTGGCGTACGGCGTGACCTCCTTGGGCAGGTAGGTGCCCTGGTAGAGGAAGTCGCTCTCGCCGTTGGCCCACTTCTGCTGCATCGCGGGGAACTTCGCCGCGTTGAAGCCGTCGGGGAAGTAGCCGCCCTTGGCCAGCGCCTCGACGAGCTGCGCCGCCTTGAGCACCTCGGGCTTCAGCCATCCCTGGCCGGACTTGTCCGGGGCGAGCGCGTGCCAGCCCTCGTCGCCCATCAGCGCCCGGCCGAAGTGCTCCAGGTAGCGCAGGTTGTAGTTGGGGATGCTGCCGTCCTGGCCGAGCGGCTTCCTGCCCTTGCCCTTCTGCGCGTCCAGCAGCTTCACGAAGTCGTCCCAGGTCTTCGGCGGGTTGGCGGCGAGGTCGGGGAAGTCCTTGCCGTTGAAGAACCAGCCGTACGTCGAGACCTGGTAGGGGAGCTGGGCCAGGACGCCGTCCGCGCTCGTCGCCATGCGCTTGTACGCCTCGCCCACGGTCTCGCCGACCGTCGCCTGCTCACCCGGGACCTTCGTCGCGTAAAGGTCGGAAAGGTCGAGCGCGCCCTTGGTGGCGGCGAACTGGCGGGTCAGCTCGCGGTGGTTGCCCTCGATGAGGTCGGCGGGCACGGTGGCCGTGTTCAGGCTGGGCAGGAAGTTCTTCACCGCGGTGCGGCCCTTCCACTGCGCCTTGACCTTGATCCCTGTCTCCTGGGAGAAGTCCTTGATCGCCTCGGCGAGCACCTTCTGGTTGGGCTCGCCCTCGGACCACATGCTCCAGATCGTGAGCTGCTGCTCGCCCGTAGCGGTCCCGCCGCAGGCGGCCGTCACGCTGAGGGCGGCCGCGAGCGCCGCCATCCGTAATCTCATGCTCACGCCTTTCAATAAAGACATAGGACAGACCATGTGCGTGTGCCCACGGTACAGCCGATTTCCCGTGGGTCAAGAGTTGACGTCGCTTCACCGCGGGGCTACATTCCGCTCAATCTTCCGTCCTAGGTCCAAAGTTTCTCGCGAAAGGCCTTACGGTGACCCCTCCTGCGCGTCGTCAAGTCCTGGCCATGCTCGGCGTCTCGGCCGTGGCAGCCGTCCCCCTCACCTCTGCGCCCCTGGACTTCAAGGAGAACGACCTGAACGTCTACCCCGCGGCCCTGTTCGGAGCCGTGGGGGACGGCGTCGCCGACGACTCGGCGGCCATCCAGCGCGCCATCGACGCGGCGGCCGCCGCGGGTGGCGGCTCCGTGCATCTCTCGGTGGGGAAGACCTACCTCCTCGGCGCGCCGCTGCACCTGAAGACGGGGGTGGCGGTGGTGTCGGAGCGGGCGCGGGCGAGCATCGCCCTGTCAGCCGGGTACACCGCCGCGACCGTGATCGACGCCAGGCAGGTGTCCGTCGTGGGGCTGCGCAACCTCGCGATCCGCTGCGCGGACCGGGCCTCCGTGGGGCTGGCCGTACAGGTCGAGGGGAGCACCGACGTGGTGCTCGACAACCTGCACGTGGAGGGGATCCACACGGGGACCTACGACACCGAGTCCGGGGTGGCGTCCACGGCGCTGATCCGGGTCACCGACTCGCACCGGGTGCTGGTCGCCGGGTGCCGGGTCACCCAGGCGTACGTCGGGATCAACGTCGCGGGCAACAGCACGCACGTGACCGTGGACGACTGCGACGTGCACGACGTCACCCAGTTCGGGGTGCACGTGCTCGGCAACGCGACCAGCCACACCGAGCACCTGACCGTCAGCCGGTGCCGGCTGGAGCGCATCGGCGGCACGTATCCGCAGGTCGGTTACCCGATCTACATCACCGCCGGCGGCAACAAGCAGACGCTGCACAAGCACCGCTACGTGCGGGCCATGGACAACACGATCATCGGCAACAAGAAGGCGTACGGCAAAGGCGGCAACGCGGATCTGCTGGCCGTCTACGACATCTTCGACGGGATCTGCGAGCGCAACGTGCTGTTCTTCGGCGGCGACGCCGGGCTGTCCACCGACCGCGGCAGGAAGATGGTGCTGGCCGGCAACATCGTCGGGCACTGCAACACGGTCGGCATCAACGTCTGGCAGACCGACGACGTCACCGTGGTCGGGAACGTGGTCTACAACAACTACCAGAACTACGACGGCGGGCTGAGCAACGAGGCGCGCGGCGGGATCCGGACTTATGCGCGTACGGGGTTCAAGGCGCAGAACATCGTCATCACCGGGAACCGCTGCTTCGACGACCAGGCGACCAAGACCCAGGACTACGGGATCTACATCCACCAGCGCACCAAGGGGGTGGAGATCGGGGCGAACACCCTGACGGGCAACAAGGAAGGCATGTTCCGCGCCGGGTACCCGGCGACCGCCCCGCCGCCGGAGAACGTCACCTTCTCCTTCGTGGTCACCGTCGACGCGCTGCCGGTCGCCGACTACTGGGAGAAGGGCATGGTCGTGCAGTTGCGCAACCCGGCCCCCGGGCAGCCGCTCCAATGGGTGTGCACGGTCGGCGGCAAGCCGGGCACGTGGCAGCCGGTGGGGGCCTCCGCCGTCTCTGCCGCGATCACGGCCGAGCCGTCCTTCGTGGGGCAGCTCGCCCTGGTGTCCGGCGCGGTCTACGTGGCGACGGGGGTCGCGGCGGCGGCCGACTGGCACAAGCTGGGCGACCTCTCGTGAACCGGCGCAAACTCTTCGGCAGCGTGGCAGCGGCGGGGCTCCTGACCACCGTTTCCTTCGGCCCGTCCGGGGGCGCGCTCTTCCTGGAGCGGGCGAGCGACACCAAGCTCTGGGTGTGGACCCGTACGGCGGGGCATCGGTGGATCCGCTACGAGCTGCGCCGGTTCACCAACGCCTCGCTGCGGCTGGACGCGTGGCGGATCCAGGCGATCAGCGCCGTGGACCTTACCGGCGACGCGCCCGTGCCGGGGAGCGGGGAGGTCAAGGGCCTCGACCTGACGACCGGGGGGAACTACGAGTACGCCCTGCGGCTCGTCGACGGGAGTGACCACGTCGGCGGGTTGCACGGGGACGAGCTGCTGAAGAGCTTTCTCCTGCTCGCCGACGGCCGCCGCGCGCCCGCGCCGGGCACCGTCACCGCGCTCACCACCTTCGAGCTGGCGCAGGACACCGTGCTGCTCGACCCGGACGCGGTGGGGACGGAGCTCGGCGACATGCACGTGCGCCACGTGTTCACCTCGGACGGGCTGCGGTTGCGGTGGGATCTGGACTGGAAGGCGGGCCGGGCGGTGGAGTACGCGTACGGGGCGATGCTGCCCGCGGTGCGGTCGCCCACGGTCACCACCTGGTTCCGGTACCTGGACCGGGCGGTGGAGCACGACATCTCCACCGCCGGTCACCGCGCGCCACCGGCCGACTCGTGCGGCGTGCAGATGTACAACACGACGAACGGGGCCAGCCTGTCGGTGGAGGTGTCGCCGTCGTTCTTCGCCGGGTACGCGGGGTCGGCCGGGCGGGGGATCTGGGTCTACGACGGGCCCGACTACAACAAGGTCTACCCGACCCGCGTCTCCCGCCCGTCCCGTGAGCAGGTCACACCGGGCGTCACGTGGAGCCTCGACGCCACCTACCGCTTCCTCTTCCCCCTCTAGCTGGCCTTCCGCCCACCCGGCACCTGGCGGGTGGGCGACGGTGTCCTGGTCAGGCGGGCTTTACGGGGGTTCCTGTGCGGGCGGACTCGTAGACGGCCAGGACCAGCGCCAGCGCGGCGCGCCCGTCGGCGGACGTGACCGCCGGGGCCCGCCCCTCGCCCACCGCGTCGATGAAGTCGATCAGCTGCGCCGCGTGCGACTCGGCCCCCAACCGCCCGGCCGTACCCCCGGCGATCCGGTCCTCGTCACCCACCTTGAAGCTGGTCAGCACCTCGTTCTCCACCACCGCATGCCCACGGTCACCGTACGCGGAGATCACCACGCTCTTCCCGCCGAACGCCGCCGTGCTGGCGAACAACCGCCCCAGCGCCCCACCGGCGAAACGCACCACGGCGGCCGCCGTGTCCTCCACCTCGATGCCCTCGTGGGCGAGCAGCCCCGCGAAGGCGTACACCTCCTCCACCGGCCCGAACAGCGCCAGCAGCAGGTCGACCACGTGCACGCCCTGGTTCATCAGCGCGCCGCCGCCGTCCATGGCCCACGTGCCGCGCCAGCCGCCCGAGTCGTAGTACGACTGCGGCCGCCACAACGTCACCTCGGCCGACCCGGACGTGAGCCGCCCCAGCTCCCCGGCGTCGACCGCCGCCTTGACCTGCTGGAACGACGGCTCGAACCGCCGCTGGCTGATCACGGTGACCGTACGCCCCGAGGCGCGCTCCGCCGCGATGATGCGGTCGGCGGCCGCGAGCGAGATGTCGATGGGCTTCTCGATGACGACGTGCTTGCCCGCCATCAGCGCGGGAACGGCCGCGTCCGCGTGCAGCCCGCTGGGCAGGCAGATGACGACGGCGTCGAGGTCGTCGCGCGCGTAGAGCGCTTCGAGGCTGGTCTCGGCCGCGCAGCCGTACACCGCGGCGAGCTCGGCGGCCCGGCCCTCGGCTGTGTCCGCGACGGCGACCAGCTCGGCTCTGCCGTCCAGGGAGGCGATCAGCTTCGCGTGCAGCGCCCCGATCACCCCGCACCCCACGATCCCGAATCGCACGGAACCTCCTCCACGTTGGCAACTATGACCTAGGACTCTAGTTATCACCGCTCTCCATGGTCAAGGGAAGGCTATTTCTGGCCAAGAGAGGTCTTATGTCCTAGGATTCCTCGTGCAGTTTCCGCCGCTTCGAGGGAGTTCAGAGATGCGCCTGGGCCTGGTCGGGATCGACAACACGCACGCGGACCACGCGGTGCGCCACCTCAACGGGGAGCACGCGCTGGGGTCCGCGCGGGTCGTGGCCATCCAGGGCGGTACGGCGGAGCGCGCGGCCACGCTCTCCGGCGGCGCCATCTCGGTGGTTTCCCGGCCGGAGGACCTGATCGGCCTGGTGGACGCCGCCATCGTCATGGACAGGGACGGCTCCCTGCACCGTGCGCACGCCGTACCCCTGCTGAAGGCGGGCATCCCGGTGCTGGTGGACAAGCCCTTGGCCACGACGGTGGCCGACGCGGAGGCCATCCTGGAAGCGGCCCGTACGGCAGGCGTTCCGGTGACGTCGTACAGCGCGTTGCGGTGGGTGGACTCGCTGGCCGCCTTCCGCGCCAGGGTGGCTGAGCTGGGGCCGCTGACCACGGTGGTGGCTACGGGCCCGGTGCAGCGGGACAGCGTGTACGGCGGGGTTTCCTTTTACGGCGTGCACGCCGTGGAGCTGGCCCTCCACCTCCTGACCCCATCGGCATCGGATGACCTGACCGTTTCTGTCCTGCCCGGGGGCGTGGTGGCGACGGCGCGGGTCGGCGGGGCACACGCAGTGATCAACCTGGTCGAACGCACCCCTGAGGCGGCCGTGCCGTTCCACCTGTCGGTCACCGGGGTCGGGGGAGTGGCCGCCGAGACCATCACTCTGGGCAAGGACTACACCCTCCCCGCCCTGCGCGTGTTCCTCACGATGCTGGCCACCGGCACCTCACCGCTCACGGACGCCGAACTCCTGGCCCCCGTCCACCTCCTGGAAACGATCAGCACCGCCGTGTCCACCACCCACTGACCGTCCCCCGCCCTCCGACTCGCCGCGAGAGTGCGCCTCTCACAGCACGGGCGCCCTGGAGAGGCGACGTCTCGAGAGGCCTGAAGAGGCAGGGGACGAGCACACCGCAAGGCGCGGCCGAAGGCGCGCCATGGGCGGGCGCGCAAGGCAATGGCGGGCAGTCCGCGCCAAGGGCTGGGCGGGCGGGGCGGGCCGGGTCCGGGTGCAGCTACAGGTGGTCGGCCACCAGGAGGGCGAACTCCTCCGGGGTGGCCACGCGCACCCCCAGCGACTCCGCCTTCGCCCGCTTCGACCCCGCCTTCTCGCCCGCCACCAGCAGCGAGGTCTTCGCCGACACGCTCGAAGACGCCTTCCCCCCAGCCCGCTCGATCAGCTCGTTCACCTCGTTGCGCGACAGCGCCTCCAATGGCCCCGACATCGCCCCCGTGACCACCACCGACATCCCCGCCAGCGGCAACCCCGCATCCTCATCGACCAGATCAGCAGCCACGCCCCCAGCGGGCACCCCGGGTTCGACCATGTTCACCCCCGCCGCCACCAGCTTGTCGATCAGCGGGGCGATCTCCGCCAGCTCCGCCACCACCACCGGCGCCTTCTCCGGCCCGATGCCCTCCACCGCCTGCATCGCCGCCACGTCCGCCGCCCGGATCGCCTCCATCGTCGCGAAGTGCCGCGCGATGCGCCGCGACATCGACCGCCCCGTCCCCCGCACCCCCAGCGCGCAGAACACCCGGCTCAACGGCCGCCCCTTCGCCTCCTCCAGCGCCGCGAGCAGGTTGTCCGTACTCACCTCGCCCATCCGCTCCAACCCCAGCAACTGCTCACGCGTGACGGTGAACAGGTCGGCGAAGTCGGCGATCAGCCCGGCGTCGAGCAGCTGCACGATGCGGTTGAGCCCCAGCCCCTCGATGTCGAGCTGGTCGCGCGCCACCGCATAGGTGATCGACGGGATCGCCCGGCACCCCCGCCCCTTCACGCACCGCCACCGCTCCTGCGACGTGTCGATCTCGCCGCCGCACTCCGGGCACACCTGCGGGAACTCGATCGCCCGCTCGTCCCCCGTACGCAGGTGCACCACCGGCGCCTCGACGCGCGGGATCACGTCGCCCGCCTTGTAGACGGTGACCGAGTCGCCCAGCATGAGGCCGCGCCTGGTGATGTCGGCCGGGTTGTGCAGCGTGGCGTAGGTGACGGTGCTCCCGTCGAGCTCGACCGGCTCCAGCACGCCGCGCGGCGCGATGACGCCTGTCCTGCCGACGTTCCACTCCACGGCCAGCAGCTTGGTGATCTTCTCGACGGCCGGCAGCTTGTAGGCGATCGCCCAGCGCGGCGCGCGCGAGCCGAACCCGGCCTGCTCCTGGTCGGCGGCCAGATCCGCCTTGATCACGATGCCGTCGATGCCGAACGGCAGGTCGGCGCGCGCGGCCGCGATCTGCTCGATCCTGGCCTGCGCCTCCTCGACCGACGCCGCGGTGACCCCGGCGACCGGCGTGGCCGCCGTCGTCTGCACGCCGAGCGCGGCCACGGTGTCCATGACCTCGCTGTGCGCGGCCGTGCGCAGCCGTACGGCAAGCTCGTCAGGGGTGCCCTCGACGGGCAGCGCGCCGTAGCCGAAGAAGGTCAGCTCGCACGTGTAGGGGCGGTCCTTGGCGCGCAGGGTGCCCGCTGCGGCGCTGCGCGGGTTGGCGAAGGTGGTGCCGTCGTGCGCGGTGCGTTTGGCGCACGCGTCGTCGAACTGGGCGGCCGTCATCAGCGCCTCGCCCCTGATCTCGACGGACACCGGCTCGGACAGCGTCGCGGGGAGGCCGGTGATCGTGCCGATGGCGTGCGAGACGTCCTCGCCCGCCTGACCGTCGCCCCTGGTCACGAGCTGGGTCAGCCGCCCGTGGCGGTAGCGCACCGAGATCGCGAGGCCGTCGAGCTTGGGCTCGACGCTCCACACCGTGACGGGACGGCCCAGCCTGCGCTCCACACCGGCCGCCCACGTGGCCAGGCCCTCGGGGGAGAAGACGTTGTCGAGGGAGAGCATGGGCACGGTGTGCGGAACGTCGCCGAGCGCCCCGGCGCCGACCTTGCCGACGGGGGAGTCGGCGAGGATCTGGTCGGGGTGGGCGGCCTCGTAGGCGGCGATGCCGCGGGCGAGCCGGTCGTAGGCGTCGTCGTCGAGGGTGGACTCGCCGTCGGCGTAGTAGGCGGCCGAGGCGTCTGCCGCCAGCTGCACGGCTTCCGCGTAGGCGGCCTGGTCGGCGAGGACGGTGATCGAGGGCGCGTCGGTCATGTAGACATCGTGCCTGGTGACACCGACAAAATGAACGCGTCGATCTCGGCTTGGGCCGCCTGTGAGCTTTCCGTGTCCGTACGGTAGAAGAAGCCGTGCTCGGCGTCGGGCAGCAGGACGACCCGCGCCCGGTTTCCCGCCGCGCGCAGCTTTTCCGCGAGCGCGTAAACGTGCTCGTGCGGGAAGAATCGCTCCTTCCCGACGACCACGAAGAGGAACGGCGCCGCCCCCGCCCTCACGTGATCTTCAGGCGACCCGCTGAGGGACGGGTCCAGGTGGGCGATGGCGGCGGCGATGTCCTGATCCATGTCCGGCCACGGCTTGAGCGTCCCCGGCCCGTTGAGCGCCACGCAACCGGCCGGGGCGCGCGAGGAGTCCCACGGGCCGGTGAGGTTGAGGAGGGTGGCCAGGTGGGCGCCCGCCGAGCTGCCGATCAGCACCACCGGCAGGTCACCGAGGCCGGACGCGTCGAGATGGGCGAGGAAGCGGCGATAGCCGGAGGAAACGTCGGCCATCAGGTCCGCCAGCCGTTCGCCGGTCCTGTAGCCGAGGGAGGCGCTGACCACGCCCTTGGCCGCCGCGTGGCGCATCTGCGCGTGCCAGGCGGCGGGCGAGCCGGAGCGCCACCCGCCGCCGTGGACGAAACACAGCGCGTACGGCGCGGCCGCCGAGGAGGGGTGCAGCAGGTCCACGCGCGGCTCGGACGACAGGGAGACGATCTTCACGGCGCTCCTCCGATGTGATGGAATGCTGGGAAAGATCCTAGGTCCTAAGTGAGGGTGAGATGCGTACGACGGATGTCAGGATCCTCGAGACCGCCGTGACCTTCCGCGACGTGCTGCTGGATCATCCGCTGCGGCTGGCCGGGGCGACGGTGGACCGGTTCACGCTCGCCCTCGTCACGGCGGTGGTGGAGGACCGGCGGGGGCGGGTCGCCGAGGGTACGGGGGCGGGTGTGCTGTCGGTGCCCTGGTCGTGGCCGCGTTCGCCCTTGTCGTGGGAGGCGCGCGACGCGGAGATGCGCGCCCAGACCTCCCGCTTCGCCGCGGCAGCCGTCAGCGGGGACGCGGCCGATCCTCTCGATCATGCCGACGCGCTGGCTGGATTGCGGCTGGTGCCCGGGTCGATGCCGGATCTGGCGGTGTCGCTGGCGATGGCCGGGGTCGACAACGCCGTCCACGACGCCTGGGCCAGGGCGGCGGGCCGACCGGCGGCGGAGCTCTACACGACCCTCACCCCGAGCCTCCCGAGGACCAGGCTCCCCGTCCAGCACGTGGTGGGGGTGGGCGATCCCCTGGAGCCCGGCGACAACCGGGAGCCCCTGGTCTCGCTGCGGGAGTGGGTCGACCTGGAGGGGATCGCGCACGTCAAGGTCAAGCTCCCCGCCCGTGACCCCCGGGAGGACGCCGCCCGCGTGGCCGACGTCCACCGCGTCCTGACCGCAGGCGCCATCACCCCGACCTCCCTCTCCCTGGACCCCAACGAGGCCTACGAGTCCCCGGCCGCCGTCACCGCCATGCTGGAAACCCTCAGGAGAACCGCCCCGGACGCCTACGCGGCCGTCGCCTACCTCGAACAGCCCGTCCCGCGCGACGCGCCCCCGGACCCGGCGGGCATGCGCGAGCTGGCCAGGCACGTCCCCGTCCTCGCCGACGAGGGCGTGGCCACGCAGAAGGACCTGGCCACCCTCGAAGAGCACGGCTGGAGCGGCCTCGTCGTCAAGGCGGCCAAGGGCCAGTCGTTCGCCCTCCGCAGCCACGCCCACGCCAGGGCCCACGGTCTCCGCGTGGTCCTGCAAGACCTCACCGCCGTGGACCTGGCCCTGGCCCACTCCGCCAGGCTCGCCGCCACCCTGGACCTCGACTGGCCGGCGTTCGAGTACAACAGCAGGCAGTACGCCCCGAGAGCCAACCGCGACCTCGCCGCCACCAGGCCGGAGCTGGTGACCGTGCGGAACGGCCACGTGATCGTCGGAGAACCCCAGCCCGGCCTTTACTAGGACCTAGGTCTTTTCTATGCTGAGGAGCATGCGGGTGGGATGGATCGGCACAGGGCTGATGGGCGAACCGATGGCCCATCGCCTGATCGAGCACGGGCACACGCTCACGGTGCACAACAGGACGCGGAGCCGTACGGCACGCCTGGAAAAGCAGGGCGCGACGGTCGTCGACACGGTGGCGGAGGCGGCCGGCAACGACGTCGTCGTGACGATGCTGCCGTTCCCGGAGGACGTCCACACCGAGCTCCAGCCAGAACCGGGCACGGTCGTGATCGACTGCTCCACGTCGAGCCCCGGCCTCGCCGTACGGCTGGCCGAGGAGGGCGCGCGCAGGGGCGTCGCCGTGCTCGACGCGCCGGTCAGCGGCGGTCCGGCGGGCGCGGCGGCGGGCACCCTCTCGATCATGGTCGGCGGCGCGGCGGACGCGGTCGAGCGGGTGCGCCCGCTGCTCGACGCGATGGGCGCCACGGTCGTCCACCACGGCCCGCCGGGCTCCGGCCAGCTGGCCAAACTCGCCAACCAGACCCTCGTGGCGAGCACCACTTTGGCCGCCTGCGAGGCCTACGCGTTCGCCGTCCACCACGGGCTCGACCTGGGCAAGGCGCGCGCGTCGATCGGTCCGGGGGTGGCCGGGTCGGCGTTGTTCGACTTCGTGTGGTCCAAGCTGGCCGCGGGCGACCTGGAACCCGGGTTCGCGATCGAGCACCTGCTCAAGGACCTCGACCTGATCAGGCGTGCGGGCCCCCCGCTGCAGGGCGTCGAGCTGGTCAGGCGGCTCGCCGGGCGGGCGCCGGGCGAGCGCGGCACCCAGGCGCTCCTCGCATGAGCATGATCGTCGACTCGCACGTCCACGTCGGGCGGTGGAAGTACCCGCCGGTGGAGGAGTACCTGGCGGAGCGGGGAGAGGTGGCAGCCGCGGTGCTCGTGCAGTTCGTCGGCAACGCGGACAACGCCTATCTCGCCCGATGCGTCGCCGACCACCCCGGGGTGCTGTCGGCCGTCGCGATGGTCGAGCCGGAGACGTACGGCGCGACCAGGCACGTCGAACGGCTGGCCGCCACCGGACGCTTCAGCGGCGTCCGGCTGTGGGCGGCGACGAGGTCCCCGGGGAAGGACCCGCTCGCGCTGTGGCGGGCGATCGACCGGGCGGGGATGGTCGCCAGCGTGCGCGGACCTCTGTCCGACGTGGCGAGCCCGGAGTTCGCCGCGATCCTCGACGAGCTGCCCGGTCTCCGGGTGAGGCTCGAACACCTCGGTTTCACGACATATCCGGATGTAGACCACAAGGACTTCGACCGCTTCCTCGCCCTCGCGGCGAGGCCCACGGCGCACACCATGTGGGCGGGTTTCTACGCCAACAGCGGCAGGCCGTACCCGCACCGGGACGCCGACCCCTACCTGCGCGAAACCCTCCAGGCGTACGGCTCGCGCCGCATCACGTGGAGCGGCGACTGGAACCGTCCCGACCGGGCGCCCGGCGACTACGCGGCAGCCGTACGGCACGTCCTGGACCGGCCGTATCTCACCGAGGAGGACCACGCGTGGATCCTCGGCGGCACGGCCCGCGCCCTCTTCACGGTCACCGCATGAGCCCCCGCATCGGCATCGTCGGGCCAGGCGCGATCGCCGAACTCCACGTGTCCGCGCTCGTCGAGGCGGGCGCCGTGATTGCAGCGGTGGCAGGCCCCGACCGCGACCAGGCCACGTCCTTGGCCAGGGGCGCGGCTGTCTACGGCACGGCCGACGAGCTCTACGGACACCCCGGCCTCGACGCGGTCGTCGTCGCCTCGCCCCACGCCTTCCACGCCGACCAGACCCTGGCCGCCCTCCGCGCGGGCCTCCACGTGCTGTGCGAGATCCCCGTCGCCCTCACCGTGCGCGACGCCGAGGCCGTCGCGAGGACCGCGAGAAGCACAGGCAAGCACGCCGCCGTGGCCCACACGCTGCGGTTCTGCGAGCCGTACCGCAAAGCTCGCGAGCTGGCGGGGGACGCGCGCCACGTCGTCGCCCGGACCCTGATGCTCCGCCAGGACGACACCGGCATGCGGGGCAGGAAACGCGGGTGGACCGACGACGTCCTCTGGCACCACGGCGCCCACACCGTGGACGCCGCCCTCTGGCTCCTCGACGCCGGGGAAGCCGAGGTCTTCGGCACGACCGGCCCGGTCTGGCCGGGCAGCGGGCGGCCCATGGACGTCGGCGCCGTGCTGCGCGCCCCCGACGGCGACCTGGCCACGATCGCCCTGTCCTACCACGCCAGGACGGCCGCGAAGGATCTGACGATCATCACGGAGACCCGCACGCTGCACCTGCGCGACGGGGTCCTGACAGATGACAGAGGCCGCATCCTGGCCGACGGCGGGGACCGCTGGGAGGCCGACGGCCTCGCCAGGCAGGACCGCGACTTCCTCGACGCCATCACGCACGGCCGCCGCCCCGGATGCACCGTGGACGACGTCCTCCCCGCCATGCGCATCCTCGACAGACTCGGAGGCCCCAGGTGAACGAGCTCGCCCGCATGACCAGCCCAGAGGCGGCGGAAGCGCTGAAGGCGGCCAAGGTCGCGCTGCTCCCGATCGGCGCCCACGAGCAGCACGGCCGCCACCTCACCCTCGACACCGACTACGCGATCGCCGACGCCTTCGCCCGCAGGCTCGCCGCCGACCTCGGCCGGGACGCCGTGCTCTGCCCCGGCCTGCCGTACGGGCTGTCCGAGCACCACCTCGCCTTCCCCGGCACGCTCACCCTGCGCCTCGACACGCTCCTCGGCGTGCTGCGCGACGTGGCGGAGTCCCTCGCGACCACCGGGATCACCAGGGTCGTCGTGGTCAACGGACACGGCGGCAACATGGACGCGGTACGGCTGGCCGCACGCGGCCTGCTGCGCGACCACGGCGTGGTCATGGCGCACCTGATGTGGGCGACGCTCGCCGCGGACACCATCGCCGAGCTGGTCGGCAGCGAGCGGTACGGGCACGCGTGCGAGGGCGAGACGTCGGTGGGCATGGTGCTGGCGCCGCGGATCGTCCGCCACGACCGCATCGGCCCGCCCGACCCGCAGCTCCCCGTGCTCCCGCACGCCGCCCCACCGACGCCGCGGGTGGACCTGCCGCTCGCCTACGACCGGCTCTCGGCCGGCGGCGCGCTCGGCGACGCCAGGCTGGCCTCGCCCGAGCTGGGGGAGAAGATCGTGGCGACGGCGTACGGCAGGGCGCTGGAGTTCGCCCGCGCCTTCGCGGCCGAGCCGGCCGGGGTCGCGTGATGCGCGTCCTCGTCGTGGGCGGCGCAGGGACGGTGGGCCGCATGGTCGTGCCCGCGCTGGCGGCCCGCCACCAGGTGCGGGTGATGGACCTCATGCCGTCCGAGGGCGTCGAGGACTTCCGCAGGGGCAGCGTCACCTCCGCCGAGGACGTGGCAGCGGCGGCCGAGGGCCAGGACGCGCTCGTCTACCTGGCGATGGGGCGCAAGGACGGCTGGCGCGACGGGCCCGACTGGGTGGCCAGCCACTTCGCGGTGAACGTGACCGGGCTGTACGTCACGCTCCAGGCGTGCGCCCGGGCGGGCGTACGGCTGGCCGTGCACGCGAGCAGCATGTCGGTCTTCGACGACTACGACACCCGCGACTACGCGCAGCGCCCGGAACCGGACGCCGTCGACGCCTACGGGCTGACGAAGCGCCTGGGCGAGACGGTGTGCGCGGCGGCGGCCCGCGAGCACGGCATGACCGTGACCGCGTTGCGCCTGGTCGGCCCGATGCCGGACGACGAGTGGCTGGCCTGCTCCGGCCCGCGCAGCGAGGTGATGACGGCCGCGAGCGACGTGGCCGCCGCGTTCGTGGCCGCGCTGGAACGCCCGGTCCAGGGCTACTCCGCCTACACGATCACCGGCGACCACGAGCGGCGCTTCCTCGACTGGACCCCGGCGTACGAGGACCTCGGCTGGGAGCCGCTAGTTCGGCGGGTCGAACCGCCCGTCGACGGCCGTCCAGCCGCCGTCGACGTAGAGGACTGAGCCGGTCACGAAGCTGGCCGCGTCGCTCGCCAGGTAGACCACGGCTCCGGCCATCTCGGACGGCCGCGCCCACCGGCCCAGCGCGCTCTTGGCCGCGTAGGCGTCATACCACGCGGGGTTGTCCTTGATCTGCCTGGTCAGCGGCGTCTCCACCACCCCGGGCGCGACCGCGTTGACCCGCACCCCGCTGGGGCCGAACTCGGCGGCAGCCGTACGGAGCAACTGGACCAGACCCGCCTTGGTCGCCGAGTAGACCCCCTGGCCGGGCTCGGTCACCGAGGCTCTGATCGACGCGAACCCGACGATCGACCCGCGCCCGCGCGCCACCATCCCCGCGCCGAACGCCCTGATCACGTCGAAGGAGGCGCGCAGGTTGAGCCGCACGACCCGCTCGAACTCCTCGCCCGAGTAGTCGAGCAGCCGCTTGCGCACGTTGGTCGCGGCGGTGAACACCAGCACGTCAACGTCGCCCAGCCGCTCGGCAGCCGCCGTCACCGCGTCGGCGTCGAGCACGTCCAGCTCGTACGCCTCGCCGCCGCACAGCCCGGCCGTCTCCCGCGCGGCCGTCAGGTTCACGTCGGCGCACGTCACCGACGCGCCCTGGGCCGCCAGCGCCAGCGCGGACTCCCTGCCGATGCCGCTCCCCGCCCCGATGACCACCGCGCGACGCCCGTCGAGGCGAAACAGCTGCTCGTATCCCGTCATGGGAGCACTTTATCCACTGGTCTGACCAGTGCACCAGGTCAACCGGCGGACAGGCTCAGCGCGGCGGGAATGGCGGCGAAGGCCCGCTTCATCCCGTCGATGAGCACCTTCCTGCCGCCCTGCCCGCCCGCACGCACCCAGACGCGCCCCGACGTGCTCCACGCCGTCATCGTGAGCTCGGCCAGCACGGGCAGCCGCAGGTCGTCGGCGTCCAGCCCGAGCTTGCCCGCGAGGACCTCCACCGCCTCGACCCTGACCCCGGCCCGGTAGTGCTCGACGTAGGCCATGAGGGAGGGCGCGCTGACGATGAGCCGCCGCGTCGCGACGTACCGCTCGTCCCAGCCGGGCTCCAGGCCCTGCGCCGCCTCCTCCAGGGCGTCGCGCAGCCCGTCCGTCGCCAGGCCGGTCAGCTCGCGACCTGCCAGCGCGGCGACGAAGGACGTCCAGAGCTCGGTCTCCGCCTCGATCGCCGCGGCCTCCTTGCACGGGAAGGTGCGGAAGAAGGTGCTCTTGGACACGTCGACGGAATCGACCAGTTCGTCGAGCGTCGTCGCGTCGAAGCCCCGCTCGGTGAACATCCGCAACGCCGCCTCGGCGAGGGCCCTGCGGGTGCGCAGCCTTTTGCGCTCGCGCAGCGGGAGTGCGCGCTCGTCTGTCATGCGGCACACCCTATCGCACCGATCTTCTTTTGGGGCTTGTATTCAAATGACACTCAGTGTCAGCGTGTGCGGCACGAACCTGGACATGCCGATGACCGCGGCGCGACGCGTACGCGCGGCTGGACCCCTGGTAGGCGTACGCTGCGCATTGTGACGGGGATCGTCGGTGTGCACGGGACGGGTGCCTACGCGTACCTGACGGCCGAGGGCACCGTCGAGGCGGCGGCCGGGGCGCTGGCCGCCGAGTGGTCCGCCCTGCTGGGGCATCGGCCGGTCACGATGAGCTTCTACGCCCACCACCTGCACCGGGGCGTCCGCCAGGGCACTGACGAGCTGACCGCGGGCGAGCGTCGGCTGCTCATCGAGTGGGTGGACCAGCTGCACGAACGGCGCGCCGTACCCATGGGGCCGTCGCAGGACCGGGGCAGGGCGCGGCAGGCGGCTGAGTGGCTGGCCCGGTCGAAGGGGCCCGAGGAACGGGACCGGGCGCTGGAGTTCGTCCGCGAGACGGCCGTGTACCTCGACAGCCCGGCCAGGCGGGAGCGGGCGCGCGAGGAGGTGGCCGCGACGATCGCGCGGGAGCGGCCCTACCTGGTCGTCGCGCACTCCCTGGGCAGCGTGGTCGCCTACGAGGCGTTATGGGCACACCCGGAGCTACAGGTCGACCTGCTGGTCACCACGGGGAGCCCGCTGGGGCTCGACCCGATCTTCGAGCGGCTCGGCTTCGGGCGCGGTGCCAAGCCGCCCGGCGTGGATACGTGGATCAACCGGTCGGATCCCGACGACATCATCGCCTTCCCCGCCGACCTGCGCGACCGGTTCGACGGCGTCGACGCGCAGGAGGAGAAGACGGGCACCGGCGGGGCAGCGGCCGGGTACCTGCCCCCGATGCCGGTGATCTGGACGCCGGTCTCGCCACCTTCCGTTGCGCCCGATCCCCCGGAGCCGTCCCGCCTGCTCACCGGGCAGCTTCCCGCGCGGGCCTCGGTCGGCGACGAGGTCAGCCTGATCGTCCGGGTGGTGCTCGACGCGTCCGAGACGCCCGGATCGTCCGCGCCGCTCAAGCCGTTCGCCGTGCCGTACGGCGGGCTGGAGGTGTCGGTGGTCGCGCAGGCGAGCAGCGGGCTCGCCCCGCTCGACCGCACCGAGCGCACCCTGCTGGTCCCGCACGCGGGCGACTCAGAGCCGGTCAGGTTCCCGTACGCGGTCGGGGCGGTCGGCCTGCAGAGAGTCGACGTCACGGTCTGGGCGGGCGGGACGTTCCTCGGCGAGCTCGCCCTGGAGCTCTCCGCCGAGACCTCCGCGCCGCCCGCCGCGCCCGCCACCCGCTCGGCCCCCATGGGCGGGCCGCACCCGGTGTCCGGCGAGGTGACGCTGCAGGTCAGACGGTCACCCGACGGCTACGTGTTCCAGCTCCTGTCGGAGGGCAACCTCTACGACCCCGTCCTGCAGAGCCTCGCCGGTGACCCGTCAGGAGCTGTCGAGCAGGCCATCGCCTCCTTACACGACCTGGCCAGAGGAGCCGGTGACAGCCTGTGGTTGCGCGAGGCGGGTGTGAACCTCTGGGACCAGATGGTGCCGCAGGCCGTGAAGGAGCAGTTCTGGGAGCTGCGCGGCGACATCAGGGCGTTCAGCATCGCCACCGACCACGACATCATCCCCTGGGAGCTGCTCCACCCGCTGTCCGAGCGCGACGACGCCGGTTTCCTGGTCGAGCAGTTCCCCGTCACCCGCCGCGTGTACGGCCAGGCCCGCGCCCGCGCCCTCCGCCTGCGCGACCCCGGCTTCGTCCTCGCCGGGCAGCCGCCTCCCGAGGCCGTCGACGAGGTCAAGGCGATCAACCGCCTCGTCACCGGGGGGCGGCTGTTCAACCGGCGCGACGACCTGGCCACCTTCATCCGCTCGGGCGACTCGGGGCTGCTCCACTTCGCCTGCCACAACAGCTTCGACGCCCGCGGATCGTCCATCGCGATGCTCGACGGCGACTTCGGGCCCGTGCACCTCAGCAGCGCCGTCACCACCCGCGCGCTGCGCCGCGGCAGCCCGCTGGTGTTCTTCAACGCCTGCCGCAGCGCGGGGGCGGTGTACGAGTACACGCGGATGGTCGGCTGGGCGGGCGCGTTCATGCGCGCCGGGGCAGGGGCGTTCGTCGGGACGCTGTGGGCGGTGCCCAGCGGGCGGGCCAGGCGCTTCGCCGAGGAGTTCTACGGCGCGTTCGTGGAGGACCGGCAGCCGCTCGGCGAGGCCACCCGGCTGGCGCGGCTGGGCATCAGGCAGGGGGACGATCCGACCTGGCTCGCTTATACGTGCTACGGGGACCCGTACGCGATAATCGCGCCATGACCGCCACCCCCCACAAACCCGGCGACATCCGGTTCAACGCGGCCAACGAGGTCGAGGTCTTCGACGGGACGGAATGGGTCGAGTACCGCAGCCTTCCCGAAGGTGACCCCAGCACCTTCAGGTCCGGCGACGAGCCCGATGAGTGAGCCCCTCCCCTCCCAGAACGACGCGGTCGCCGACCTGCGCACGGTCGCCAGGTGGATCATCGCGGCCGCCGGTGCGGTCGCCGTCCTCCTCCTGGGCACGGCCCCGCTGACGGCGATCGGCAAGGGCGACTTCCTCCAGGCCCTCGGCGGGCTGGCGCTCGCGATGGCCGGGGTGGGCTGGGCCGTCTGGTCGACCAGCGAGGCCCTGATGCCGCACGTCGCCACCCTCGGCGCCCTCGACACCCGGCCGCTGGCCTCGTTCAGGGCGCTGGTCGCCGCGGAGCCCGAGGCCTTCTTCGGCCCCTTCGGCACCTCGACCGCCGAACTGCGCCGGGGGCGGTTGCTGCACGAGACGGTCGCGGCCAACCTCGCGGTGGCGATCGCCGGCGAGCAGGACCCGGGCCGCCTCAGGACCCTGGAACAGGCGCTCACCGACGCCCGCGCCAACGTCGAGCTGGCCAGGCGGCTGCAGCGCCAGCTCCTGGACTTCATCCACGCGTGGCAGGTGCGGACCGCCGTACGGCGCGCCAGGCGGCACACGATGGCGGGCGCGCTGGTCGTCGTCGTGGGCGTCGTCCTCTTCCTCACCGCGTAGTGACTGCTGAAAGATCAGGTCAAGAGGGGGGACGGCGCCGCCAGATCACGCTGTCCTTGCACGCGTGTACAAGGTCAGAGTGGCTCGGCGCGGCGGTCCGGACTGGCGTACGGCGGACGCCTGCCATCTGCTGATCTCGGTCGGGCAGGACTACCACGAGGGCGAGAAGCTGCGCGCCCTCGTCGGCTGGGTCAACGAGCGGTTCACCGCCTGCCACGTGACCGTCGCCGACACCCTCTACCGCCACAACCTGACCGTCCCGGACGCTCACGACGTGACCGCGCGGCGCGGCTGCGAGTGGATCTGGCGCAACCAGCCCATCCTGGCCGAGCTGACGATGCCGCTGGTGCTGCGCCGGTGGGGGAACTGGCTCGCGCACCCCGGCTACCCCGAGGCGCGCATGGCCGTCGACGGGTTCCTTCAGGCAGAGCCGCGCTTCGCCGCGCTGGTCGAGCAGCACGTCGACGAGGTGCTGGGGCGGGTGCGGGCGCGCGGCGGGCAGGGGCGCCGGGAGGGCTACCGCGAGTTCCTGGTGGAGGAGCTGGCCTGCATGGAGCTGTTCACCCCGCTGCTCCCGGCCGCCGAGGTCTACCCGGGCTCGCTGGGCCTCGCGATGGAGGGCTGCCGCACGCTGCCCGGCGTGCCGTACGGCCTAGCCACCCGCCGCGTGGCGGTCATCGACTTCCGGCGTCGCGCGCCGACATGAGAGCGGCCGTCTCCTCCGACACCTCGGCCGCCAGCACGGCCGTGACGACGTCGATCAGGTGGCTGGTGAACAGCTCCTCGCTCCTGGCGGGTGGCGCGGACGCCCGCCTGGCCAGCTCCACATAGGTCACCCTGATCGCCATGAACCGCTGGTGGAGCCTGATGGCCTCCGGTGACAGCCGGGAGGCGACCATCGAACGCCAGCGGTTGACGCTGTGCCCCGGGTCAGCGGCGGGCTGACCTCGCTGGACGAGTTGCTCGACGATGCGCAGGTAGTCCCGGCCGTCGGCCAGCTTGGCCGCCTCGGGACGGACCAGCGCGGCGGCCAGGTCGCGCAACGATCCAGGACGGCAGGCGTCCAGCAGCCGGTGCCTGTGCTCCTCGATCCCCGGCTGGTGCCTGGCCAGCACCGCGCGCAGCAGCCCGGCCCGGTCGCCGAAGTGGTACTGCAGCGCGGAGGTGTTCCTCTGCCCCGCGTTCGCGTTGATCTCGCGCAGGGACACCCCGTCCACGCCCCGCTCGGCGAACAGCCGCTCGGCGGACGCGATCAGGCGCCTGCACGTCTCTTCCGCATTCGGTGGCATGCGGCTAGCGTAATAAAGCACTCGTATTAAAAGGAGTGGGAATGGCGATCGACTTCACGCTGGCGCCCGAGCACGAGGCGCTCCGCACCCGGGTGCGGACCTTCATCCAGGAGACGGTCATCCCCGCCGTGGGCGACGACCTGCCGCGCGACGAGTACCTGCGGGTCATCTTCGAACTGCGGGAGAAGGCCAAGGCGGAGGGGTTGTGGCTGCCGCACATGCCGGTCGAGTGGGGCGGCATGGGGCTCGGCCACGTGGAGCTGGCCATGGTGCAGTCGGAGGCGGCCAAGACCAGGCTCGGGCCGTGGGTGCTCAACTGCATGGCGCCGGACGAGGGCAACATGCACACGCTGCTGCACTGGGCGAGCGACGAGCAGAAGGACAAGTACCTCAGGCCGCTCCTCGACGGCACCCAGATGTCGTGCTTCGCGATGACCGAGCCCGAGGTGGCCGGGTCCGACCCCACGCTCATCCAGACGAAGGCCGAGCAGGACGGCGACGAGTGGGTCATCAACGGCCACAAGTGGTTCATCTCCAACGCCCGCCGGGCGAGCTTCGCCATCCTCATCGCCAGGACGGAGCAGGACGTCCCTGAAGGCTCGCGTGGCGCGAACACCGCGTTCCTCATCGACCTGCCGCAGGAGGGGTGGAACGACGTGCGCGAGGTGGAGACGATGCACGGCTCCACCGGGCACAGCGAGATCGTCATCACCGACCTGCGCGTTGCCTCGTCAGCGATCCTGGGCGGCCGGGGCAACGGCCACCGGCTCGGCCAGTACCGCCTCGGACCGGCCAGGCTGGCGCACTGCATGCGGTGGATCTCGCAGGCGGAGACGGCGCTGGACATGATGGTCGACCGGGCGCTCAACCGGCGCAGCCACGGGTCGCTGCTGGCCGACAAGCAGGGCGTGCAGTGGCTGATCGCGGACTCGGCCATGGAGCTGTACCAGTGCAAGCTGATGGTCCTGCACGCCGCCTCGAAGATCGACAAGGGGGAGGACTTCAGGACCGAGGTGTCGATGGCCAAGCACTTCGTGGCCGGGTCGCTCAACCGCATCGTCGACCGCGCGATCCAGGTGCACGGCGCCTTGGGCTACTCGACGGACACGCCGCTGGCACACATGTTCCAGCACGCCCGGTGGGCCCGTCTGGCCGACGGCGCCGACGAGATCCACCAGATGCGCATCGCCGAGCGCACGATCGCCGCCTACCAGTCCACCGGCTCCACCTGGTCGGCCACCGGAAGCCTTCCCCTTTAGGGGTACGGCGGAGCCGTGGGATCCCCAGTCGCCGACCGTGGCCGGGCTCCCTCCAGGGGCACGGTCGGCGAGCGGGCGTGGCCGGGCGCCGTTACGGCCGGAGGCGGATGACGTTCCAGGAAGCCGGTGGGAGCAGGACCCGGTGCCCCTCGACGTCGGGGTTGGGCCGGGGCGCGACGGTGTCCGGCCGGTCGGCGGTGTTTCTGGCGTACGGGTCGGGGCCGCTCAGCGTCGTGGCCTCGACGACGCGCGCCGCACCGAGGGCTCTGGCGTCGACGGTCAGTGACAGCGGCCGGTCCGTGGCGCGGTTGACGGCGAAGATCACGGTCTCGTCGTCCGATCGGGTGGCCACCGCGTGCAGGGCGGGGACGGCCCCGTACTGGGCGGTCTCCACCAGCGACGACGTGGGCTCCACCCGCAGGACCTCGCCGCGGGCCAGAGCCGACGCCTGGGCGAACGGGTGGAAGGTGGTCTGACGCCACGCCCGGCCGCCCGGCTCGGTCATGATCGGGGCGATCACGTTCACCAGCTGCGCCAGCGACGCGGCGGTCACCCGGTCGCTGTTGCGGAGCAGGGTGATCAGCAGGCCGCCGAAGGCCACGGCGTCGGCCAGGTGGTAGTGGTCCTCCAGCAACGGCGGCGCCACCGGCCAGTCGACCGGCGGGTCCGCGTTCAGGTGGCGGGACAGGTACCAGATGTTCCACTCGTCGAACGAGATGTCGATCTTCTTGCGGGACTTGAGCCGCGCCCCCACGTGGTCGGCCGTGGACACGACCGAGGAGATGAAATACTCCATGTCGGTCGAGCACGCCAGGAAGCTGCCCAGGTCACCGTCCTTCTCCTCGTAGTAGGCGTGGCAGGAGACGTAGTCGGCCACCTCGTACGTCTCCTCCAGCACCGTGGCCTCCCACGAGCCGAACGTCGGCATCGTCGAGCCGGAGCTGCCGCACACCACCAGCTCCAGCCCGGGGTCCACCATGCGCATCGCGCGCGCCGTACCCGCGGCCAGCCTGCCGTACTCGCGCGCGGTCTTGTGCCCGACCTGCCACGGGCCGTCCATCTCGTTGCCCAGGCACCACATCCTGACGTCGTGCGGCTCCTTGGCGCCGTTGGCGATCCGCAGGTCGGACAGGGCGGTGCCGGACCGGATGTTGCAGTACTCGAGCAGGTCGACCGCCTCGGCGATGCCACGGGTGCCCAGGTTGACGGCCATCATCGGCTCGACCCCCGCCCTGCGGCACCACGCCATGAACTCGTCGGTCCCCACCTCGTTGGTCTCGGTGCTGTGCCAGGCGAGGTCGAGGCGCGTGGGCCGGTCGGGGCCCACGCCGTCCTCCCAGCGGTAGCCGGAGACGAAGTTGCCGCCCGGGTAGCGGACCGTGGAGACGCCCAGCTCGCGGGTCAGCTCCAGCACGTCGGCGCGGAACCCGTCGGCACCGGCTGAGGGGTGGCCCGGCTCGTAGATGCCGGTGTAGACGCAGCGGCCCAGGTGCTCGACGAACGCCCCGAACGTACGCCGCCGTACGGGGGCCACGGAGAAGGCGGGGTCGAGCGTCAGTTGTGCCTCGTGCACGGGTTCTCCAGTCAGGAAAGGTGGAACACTTCGTCGAGGGTGCTCATGCCCTCGTCGGGGCGGCCGTCCAGGTCCTCGAAGAACGGCGCCATCTCCGCCTGCCAGCGGGCGTTGACCTCGGTCGCGGCCATCGCCGCCCGCGCCGCGTCGAAGTCGTCGGTCTCGAGGTAGCCGACGAGCAGGCCGTCGTCGCGCAGGAAGAGGGAGTAGTTGCGCCAGCCGGTGGCGCGCAGCGCGTCGAGCATGTCGGGCCAGACGGCCGCGTGCCGGGCGCGGTACTCCTCCAGCCGATCGGAGCGGACCTTCAGCAGGAAACAGACACGTTGCATTGAGGCTCCTGGTTTCAAACGATTTAACATCATTCGCCGCCATAAGCCGGGCCGTCAAGGGGTCTGGCGCTCCGGATGTTTCACACGTTTTAATGGCGTGCGTCGCCAACCTCACCCCCAGGGAGTCCCTCGTATGCGCGTCCTCATGGCCGCTATGTTAGCGCTAACACCCTTACCGGCGCTCGCCGATCAGGCGCTGTCCTTCGACTTCGGCACCGCGACCAGCGCCCTGCAGGCGGGCTACACGCGGGTGAGCGAGGCCACCGCCTACAGCGCCGCCCAGGGGTACGGCTTCGCCGCCACCGGCGGCCTGACGTCGGCCGACCGCGGCGCGGACGACGCCCTGCGCACCGACTTCGTCGCGGCGGCCGGGGCCACGTTCTCCGTCGACCTGCCCAACGGCGACTACACGGTCGCGCTGGTCTCCGGCGACCAGACCGAGGCGAGCTCCATCGCCGTCACCGCCGAGTCGATGGAGAAGGTGCAGCCCGCCACGAAGCCCGCCGGTGAGTTCCTGGCGATGTCCTTCCCGATCGCGCTGGTCGACGGCAGGCTCGACCTCACGGTCACCGGCAAGCTCAACTCGCTGGTGATCACCAGGCTGCCTTCGCGGCCGGCCGGAGCTCTGCCGACGGTGTACATCGCGGGCGACTCCACCGTGCAGACCTACGACCCCTACTGGGTGCCGCAGGCCGGGTGGGGGCAGGTGCTGGAGCGGTTCTTCTCCACCGGGGTCGCGTTCGACAACCACGCGATCGGCGGGCGCAGCTCCAGGAACTTCATCTCCCAGGGCCGCCTCGACACGGTGTTGCGGCTGATCAGGCCGGGTGACTACTTCCTGGTGCAGTTCGGGCACAACGACGCCACGGTGAGCATTCCCGACCGTTACGCCTCGCCCGCGGACTACAAGGAATACCTGCGCGTCTACGTGAACGGCGCCAGGCAGCGCGGTGCCACCCCGATCCTGGTGACGCCCGTCTCGCGGCTCGACGCCAACGTCTCCTTCCCGGAGTACGTCGCCAAGATGAAGGAGCTGGCAGCCGAGGAGGACGTGGCCCTGGTCGACCTGTCCGCGCTCAGCCACGCCTACCTCGGCGCCATCGGGCTCGAAGCGGCCACGTCGGTGTTCCTGCACGTCCCGGCCGGGGTCTACCCGGCCTTCCCGAACGGCGCGGCCGACAACACGCACTTCCAGGAGTACGGCGCCATCCAGATGGCCCGCCTGGTGGCCGGCGCGGTCAAGGGGCTGGACCTGCCGCTGGCCGGGCAGGTCAGGGAGATCGAGCCACCGGCCACCGTACCGGCCAGGCCCGCCGGGCTGGTGGCGGGGAGCATCTCCAACGCCGGGGCCGTGCTGAAGTGGACGGCCGTCGAGGGGGCCGACATCTACCAGGTCTTCCGCGACGGCACCCTGGCGACGACCTCGACGCTGCCGCAGGCCGAGCTGTCCGGTCTGGCAGAGGGGCAGACGTACAGCGTCACGGTGACCGCGGTGAACGGCAAGGGCGCCTCGGAGCCGTCCGACGCCCTGGCCCTCACCACCCGCAGGGCCACCCACCGCTACGACTTCGGCCCGGCCGCCTCCCCGGTCGCCGCCGGATACACGCAGGTCAGCAGGTCTACGCTGTATACCAAGGAGCTGGGGTACGGCTTGGCCGACGCGACCGGCATGATCGACAGGGACCGGGGCAGTGGCCTCGACGACGTCGGCCGCGACTTCCTCGCCTACTTCAACGGCAGCTACGAGTTCAAGGTGGACCTGCCCAACGGCCTCTACGGGCTGAAGGTCTACGCGGGCGACCTGCTGGGGACCGTACGCACCAGCGTCTCGGCCGAGGGCGGCGCGGCCGTCGCCCTGTCGGCGAGCAAGGGCGTGGCCACCCGCGCCATCCCGGGCGTCAGGGTCGTCGACGGCCAGCTCAACGTGGTCGTCAGCGGCGCGACCGCGCACCTCAACGGCCTGGAGATCACCCCGATCCTCACCGCGCCGACCGGGCTGGCGGGCGCGTACGACGGCACCGACGTGAAGCTGACCTGGGCCGCCTCGGCCGACGGCTATCGGGTCTTCCGTGACGGCAAGCCCTTGGCCACCACCAAGGAGGCCGCCTACACCGACGCCACGGCCGAGATCGGCAGCGAGTACTCCTACACGGTCACCGCCCTCGACCCCACCGGCGCGGAGTCCGTGCCCTCGGCGCCCGTCGAGATCGCCACGGTCGACCCGGCGGTCGAGCCGCCGGCCGTGCCGGAACGGTTGCAGCTGAGCCGCACGGCCGACACCCGGGTGCGTTTCCACTGGCAGAAGGTGAAGGACGCGCTGGTTTACCGCGTATACCGGGCAGAGAAGGAGGCCGGGCCGTACGCCAAGGTCGCCACGGTCGACGAGCCCCAGGTGACCGACGACGGCGTGCTGACCACGATCCCGTACTTCTACCAGGTCACCGCCGTGAACAGGGGAGGGGAGTCGGCCAGGTCGGCGACGCTGGTCACCCCGGTCAAGGCCGAGCTGACCCGGCAGATGGAGCTCCTGGACCGCTCGCCGGTCGCGGTCAAGGTCGGCGGCGGCGTCTACCTCGGCTGGCGCCAGCTCGGCCTCGACGCCGACCACCTGGGCTTCGACGTCTACCGCGACGGCACGAAGATCAACGACAAGCCCGTCAAGACCACCACCAACTACCTCGACCAGGGCGGCACCGCCGCCTCGCGCTACCGGGTGGTCTCCGCCAAGGGCGACGCGACGGCCGAGTTCGGCGTGTGGAGCCAGGGCTTCAAGGACGTCCCGCTCGACAAACCGGCCGACGACTACACCAAGGACGGCCAGCCGTACAGCTACACCGCGGGCGACGCGTCGGTGGGCGACCTCGACGGCGACGGGACGCTGGAGTTCGTCCTGAAGTGGGACCCGAGCAACGCCAAGGACAACTCCCAGTCCGGCTACACCGGCCAGGTCTACGTGGACGCGTACACCATGGCGGGCAAGCGCCTGTGGCGCGTCGCGATGGGACGCAACATCCGGGCGGGCGCCCACTACACCCAGATGGTCGTCTACGACCTCAACGGGGACGGCAAGGCCGAGGTCATGATGAAGACCGCGGACGGCACGATCGACGCGAAGGGCGCGGTGATCGGCAACCCCAGCCGCGACCACCGCAACTCCAGCGGCTACGTGCTCAGCGGCCCCGAGTACCTGACCGTGTTCGAGGGCGCGACGGGCAGGGCGGTCGACACCGTCGACTACGTCCCGGCCCGCGGCGACGTGGCCGCGTGGGGCGACTCCTACGGCAACCGGGTGGACCGCTTCCTGGCCGGGGTCGCCTACCTGGACGGCACGCACCCCAGCGCGGTCTTCAGCCGTGGCTACTACACCAGGACCGTCTTGGCCGCCTGGGACTTCGACGGGGCGAAACTCGAGCGGCGCTGGGTGTTCGACTCCGACGACCACCCCGGATACGCCGGGATGGGCAACCACAACCTGGCCGTCGCCGACGTGGACGGCGACCAGAAGGACGAGATCGTGTACGGCTCGATGACCGTGGACGACGACGGCGAGGGCCTCTACACGACCGGACTGGGCCACGGCGACGCCCTGCACGTCGGCGACCTCGACCCGGCGCGTCCCGGCCTGGAGGCGTTCGCCGCGCACGAGGACATGGGCCACAGCGGGAACAAGGGCGCGACCTTCCGCGACGCCGCGACGGGTGAGGTGCTGTGGTCGATGCCCGCCACCAAGGACACCGGCCGCGCGGCCTCCGGCGACATCGACCCCGCCCATCCGGGCGCGGAGGCCTGGGCGGTGACCTCGACCGGCGAGTGGAACTCGCGCAGTGGCGAGCTGCGGTCGGCTCGCGGTGACCTGATCGGCACCACGATCCCGGCGGCCAACTTCCTGGCGTGGTGGGACGGCGACCCGCTGCGCGAGATCGTCGACCACGACTGGAACGGCGCGTCCGGCGTCGGGACGATCACCAAGTGGGGTACGGCGGAGCCGCTGCTCAGAGCGGAGGGCACACTGTCGAACAACGGCACCAAGGGCACTCCCGCTTTGCAGGCGGACCTGTTCGGCGACTGGCGTGAGGAGGTGGTCTGGCGCGGGGCTGACAGCACGTTCCTGCGCGTCTACACCACCACCGACGTCACCGAGCTGCGCATCCGCACGCTCATGCACGACCCGGTGTACCGGCTCGGCGTGGCGTGGCAGAACGTCGGCTACAACCAGCCACCACACCCGAGCTTCTTCATCGGCCAGGGCATGACCCTGCCGGAGAGGCCCAGAATCCGCTATGGCGGATAAGTCGGCGCTATAGTGGAGGGATGAACGAGGACAACGCCCTGTCCAGCGGGTTGTCGATGGCCGAGCTGGGGGCCAGGGTACGTGCTGAGCGCCGGGCCAGGGGTCTGGCGCTCGAGCGGCTGGCCGAGCTGAGCGGGGTCAGCCGCAGCATGGTCTCCGAGGTCGAGCGCGGCGCGAAGACGCCCAGCGTGCTCGTCCTCGACCGGCTGGCCACCGCGCTGGGCACCTCGATCGCCCGCCTGCTCGACGACCCCGCCCGCGCCGGGGTGGTCGTGCTGAAGCGGGACGCCCAGCGGGTGGTGCGTGACCCGTCCGGGTGGGAGCGGCGCATCCTGTCGCCGGTCCTGCCCGGCGTGGAGTTCGAACTGATGCGCACGACGCTTGGCCCTGGGGTGGACGCGGGGGAGTACGCGCCCCACCCGCCTGGCTCGCGCGAGTACGTCGCGGTGGAGTCAGGATGGCTCCGCCTGACCGTCGAGGGCGAGCGGCACGACCTCGACACCGGCGACGCCGTCTACTTCCCCGGCGACCGCCGCCACGCCTTCGCCAACGACCACGACACAACGTGCGTGTACTACCTCGCCATGGAGCTGGGCCAAAGCCATGACTGAAGACTTCCAGAAGGCCGCGGCGCTGGCCGCCGCCTACCTCGACGACGTTCCCTACGCGCCCGTGTGGCAGCCGATCACCGAGTGGGACCGCGCCTGGCTGACCGACCAGCCGCTGCCCGCGGCCGGTCGCCCGCTCGACGTGCTTCTGGACGAGGTGCGCGACTACGTCCTTCCGTACCCGATGGGCACCGGGCATCCGCGGTTCTTCGGCTGGGTCAACTCGCCGCCGTCGCGCGCCGGAGTGGCCGTGGCGCCGCTGGCGGCCGCGCTCAACCCCAGCACGGCGGGCGGTGAGCACTCCGGGGTCCTCCTGGAGCGCACGGTCGTGCGGTGGCTGGCCGAGCTGGTCGGGTTCCCGCACCTTCCCGGCGGCGGCATCCTCACCAGCGGCGCGTCGATGGCGACGATCATCGCCCTGTCCGCCGCCCGCCGGCGCGCCCTTCCCGAGGTGCGGGAGACCGGCATGTACGGCGGGCCGCCCCTCACCATGTACCTGTCCGCCGAGGGGCACAGCTGCCTGCGCAAGGCCGCCGAGCTCCTCGGCCTGGGCAGCGACCACCTCCGTACGGTCCCCGTGGACGCCGACCACCGCATGGACGTCGCCGAGCTACGGCGCCTGGTCGCCCAGGACAGGGAAATGGGCAAGCGCCCATTCCTCGTGGCCGCCAGCGCGGGGACGGTGAACACCGGCGCCGTCGACCCCCTCGACGCCATCGCCGGTGTCGCTCGCGAGCACGGGCTGTGGTTCCACGTCGACGGCGCCTACGGTGCGCTCGGGACGCTGGTCAACCCCGCCGCCTACGCCGGGATGGCCGAGGCGGACTCGCTGGCGCTCGACCCGCACAAGTGGCTCGGCGTCCCGGTCGACTGCGGGTGCCTGCTGGTGCGCGACCCGTCCGCCCCGCGTGACGCCTTCAGCCTCGTCCCGCCGTACCTGCGTGACGACGACGCCGACGACCTGGGCTGGTTCTCGGAGTACACGCCCGAGCAGACCCGCCCGTTCCGCGCGCTGCGCGTCTGGGCGACCCTGGCGAACCTCGGCCGCGACGGCGTGACCGACCTGGTCACCCGCACGACGCGGCTCGCGGCCAGGCTGGGCGAGATGGTCGTGGAGTCGGACGACTTCGAACTGCTCGCCCCGGTGACCACCTCGATCGCCGCCTTCCGCTACACCCCGGCCGAGGTCAACGCTGCCCTGCCCGTCGCCGTCCAGCGCCGCGGGCGCGCGTTCCTCACCGGCACCGTCCTGAACGGCGAGCCCGCCCTGCGCGCCTGCATCCTGCACCCGGACACGACGGAGACCGACCTGGTCGTGCTCCTGGACGAGATCAGGGCCGCCGCCAAGGAGCTGTGACGGCTGGGGGACGTGGAGGGCCTAACAGGGCCTGGAGCTGGATGGCGGCAAGCGCCCACTGGGCGGCGTCGTTGGTGGAGACGAACGGGGCCTCGTCCACGATCATGGGAACGCCTGGTCCGTCCACTCGCGTCACCGACCAGGTGGGCTCGCGGGTCATCGGGCTGGCGTTGCCGAGCTGGTCACCCTCGTCGGTGTGGAACGCCCGCCACGCCCGCGAGGCCAGCACCGGGTCGTCGAGCGCGGCCGCCGCGTAGGCGGTCAGGCGGCTGTGCGCGGGGATCAGCGAGATACCCCCGAGCACCTGCCCGACAGCGGCCACCTGCTCCTCGGGCGTGGCCAGGTAGAGGCGGCAGTACTCCACCCACGCCCGCGCGAACCCGGGCACCTCCACCAGCGCGATGAGCTCAGCGCAGATCTCCGGCAGCCCGAACATGGCCGACAAATGAGACACCACGATGTCCCCCGGCGCGCCGAACCGGCCCGTCGCCACGTCGAAGGGCGTTCCGCCGGTCAGGAAGCCGTACGGGAACGCCCCGATGTCGGCCATCGAGCCCAGCAGCTTGTCCCGCGCGACCAGGTCGCCGTGCCGTTCCCACCGGGTCAGCCACAAAGCGGCCAGGCACCCCCAGTCCACGGTCGGCCCCAGCTCCACGCCCTCCCGCGACTGGTACTTACGCAAAGGGTCGAGCGCGGCGACTGGCGATGCGGAAAGCTCGTCCAGCAGGTCTCCGGTCCGCTCGTCCGCCGTCAGGTAGTAGAAGAACCGCCGGTAGACGGCGTTGGAGATGCGCAGCTGCTTGCACGAGCACCCCCAGTGCTGCACGTTGTGCCGCGTGCCCAGCCCCTTCCACCGCCCCAGGTGGTACACGTCGACCTCGCCCGTGTGCCGCGTCATCGCCTCCGCGAACCGGAACACGTCCGCACGGCCGGTGCGCAGGAACTGGTACCACAACCACAGGTCGGGCGAGAGCTCTGAGTTGTCCCACGCATACCCGCCGACGTCATAACGCCACGTGTGCCGGTCGGCGTCATAGGTGTGCATGACGTCCCCGTAGTCCCAGAACCCGTACCACCGCCGCTGCTCCCGCTGCCCGGCGTAGAAGTCGAACAGCCAGTCGAGCCGCTCCTCCAGCGCGTTCTCGACGGGCAGGTCCCACACCCCGAAGACCCCCGCCGACCTGAGCCGCTCCGGCGCGACCACCAGCAGGCCGGGGGAGTTGAGCGACAGGGCGCGCTCGGCGAGCACGGCGACCGGCGGCGTGGCGTCGAAGGCACACAGGGTCAGCTCGTGCGTCCTGGCGATCCCGCAGGCGTCACCGAAACCCGGCTCGTAGTCCTCGTAGGTGATCTCCAGCCCTTCGAGCTGCTCGGCGTGGGTGTCCTGGCCCATGCCGTCGTGCCAGAACCGCAGGTCCATCGGCGGCGCGCTGGGGGAGTACATCCACACGGACACCGTGGCCAGCGAGGTGGCCGCGCCCCGGATGTCCAGCCGCGTGGGATGCAGCCTCCAGAAGTCACGCAGCCCGAACCCGAGCCCGCCCACGAACCCGTACCCCTGCGACCGCGTCCCCGACGGGATCGTCACCCACGCGTGCCCCGGCGCCGTGCGCTTGCGCATCAGGTACCCGTCCGCGCTGGTCTGGTCGAGCGTGTAGTCGTTCCACGCGGGAACGAGGTGCAGCCGATCGGCGACTTCCGGCCCGGGAACGACGGGCAGACCCTCGACCTGTGCCCGCCGTACGGCGGGGCCGGGGTCGCGGCGCAACCCCGTCAACCCGCGGACGGCCTCGGTCAGGAACCCCTCGGCCCCCGCCAGCCGGACATGCCGGTCATGCAGCGGCCCGTCCATGGGAACGTCCGCCTCCAGCCCCAGCCCGGCCAGGAAGTCGCTCGCCGGATCGCCGTCCCACACGAAGCTGTGCACCAGCCGCACCTCGGCCGACCCCGCGTAGAAGTACAGGCGCACGGTGAACGGCAGCCAGTCGCCGTGCCGCCCCTCCACCCGCACGACCGCGCGCACGGGCCCGTCCTGCTCGACCGTGACCCGCTCGACCGTGGCCACGGTCCTCACCCGGGTGCGCGAACCGTCGTCATCGGGCGTGTCCTGGCGAAGGCTCACCAGCCGCACGTCCCGCGCGACCTCGCGCGAGCCGTACACGATGGACTCCAGCAGCCCGCGAGGGGACAGCCGCCACGTGACCGCCCCCGTGCTGACCGTCAGCCCGTCCACGACGACCGGCTGAGCGGGCGAGGCGGGCTCCACTCCGGGAACCAGCTCGAAGGAGTCCGCCGTGGACGGCCCGATGGCGTGCGCCGTCCACTTGAGCGACCCGTCCGGCCACGTGGCCGTCGTCCAGGTCTGTACGGCGGTGCCGTCCGCCAAGGCGAACGGCGTGCCAGGACGGACGGTCCCGCGCGGCCACGGCACACCCCACGTGACCCCCTGCGGGCGCGGACCCTCCAGCCAGCGCAGCGCCGTCATTCCTTCACCGACCCGATCATGACGCCCTTGGCGAAGTGCTTCTGCAGGAAGGGATAGAACAGCAGGATCGGCAGCGTCGCGATCACCACCACAGCGAACTTGATCCCCTCGACCGGGAAGAAGTTGGCCGAGTCGACCGTGGCCAGCGCGTTGGCCGCCTCGGGGCTGGTGAGCTGCCGCACCAGCACCTGCAGCGTCCACTTGGTGTTGTCGCTGATGTAGAGCAGCGGCGACATGTAGTCGTTCCAGATCGCCACCGCGTAGAACAGCGAGAACGTCGCGATGATCGGCTTGGACAGCGGCATCACGATCCGCCAGAACACCGCGAGCTCGTTGGCCCCGTCGATGCGCGCAGCCTCCTCCAGCGCCTGCGGCAGCTCCTGGAAGAAGCTCTTCACGATGATCAGGTAGAACGGGTTGATCGCCAGCGGCAGGATCAGCGCCCAGTAGCTGTCCAGCAGCCCCATGTCCCGCACCACCAGGTACGTCGGGATCAGCCCGCCGCTGAACACCATCGTGAAGATCACCAGGTTGAGCACCAGCGCCCGCCCCGGCAGATACCGCTTGGCCAGCGGGTACGCCATGGTGAACGTGAGCAGCACCTGGATCACCGTGCCCACGGCCGTCACGGCGATCGTGGTCAGCAGCGCCCTGACGAAGGTCCCGGTGGCGAAGATGTACGCGTACGTGGCGGTCGTGAAGTGCTCGGGCCACAGGAAGAACGGCCGCGAGGCGATCTCCGCCTCGCCCGCGAACGACGCGGCCAGCACGTAGAGCAGCGGGAGGACGGTGACCACCGCCATGCCGCCGAGCAGCACTAGGTTGGCCACGTCGAAGACGCGGCTGCCGGTCGATTGCCTCATCAGAAGAGCCCCCGCTGTCCCATGCGCTTGGCCAGCCAGTTGGTACCGAAGATCAGCAGGACGCCGACGACGCCCTTGAACAGCCCGACGGCCGTGGCGTAGCTGTAGCCGCCCTGCGTGATGCCGACGTAGTAGGTGAAGGTGTCGAAGACGTCGGCCACCGACCGGTTGAGCGAGTTGGTCATCAGCCACAGCTGCTCGAAGCTCTGGTCGAGCAGATGGCCCGTGTGCAGGATGATCATGATGATGATCGTCGGGCGGATCGCGGGCAGGGTGACGTGCCAGAACTGCCGCCACCTGCCCGCGCCGTCCATCCTGGCCGCCTCGTACTGCTCGTGGTTGACGCCGGCGAGCGCGGCCAGGTAGATGATCGTGCCCCAGCCGGTGCCCTTCCAGATCGTCTGCAGCAGGATGATCGGCCGGAACCAGGCGGCCTGCGCCACGTAGTCGACCTTCTGCCCGCCCAGCACCGAGTGCAGCCAGTTCGCGATCACCCCGAAGTCCACCGAGAACAGGACGTACGTCAGGGAGGCGACGATCGTCCACGACAGGAAGTGCGGGATGTAGACGAGCGACTGGACGGCCCGCTGGAACCACCGCACCCGCAGCTCGTTGAGCATGAGCGCGACCACGATCGGCATCGGGAACGCGACGAACATCGTCAGCGCCGCGAGGATCAGCGTGTTGCCGACCAGGCGCCCGAAGTCGGGGCCGGTGAACAGCGCCTCGAAGTGCTTGAGCCCCACCCACTCGCTGCCCGAGTAGCCCAGGAAGGGGACGAAGTCCTGGAAGGCGATCGTCAGGCCGTACATCGGCAGGTACCTGAAGATCGCGAAGTAGAGGATCCCGGGCAGGATCATCAGGTACAGCCAGCGGTAGCGCACCAGGGTCGCGCGCACGACGGCCTCCTTTCGTACGGGGGCCCGGACGGTTCCGGGCCCCTCGCGTCTCGGTACGGTCAGCCGGTCTTGCCGATCAGCCCCTGGAACTCGGCCAGGATCTGGTCGCCACCCGAGGTGTGCCAGCGCTGGAACTCCGCCTTGAGCTGCTCCTCGGTGATCTGGCCCGCCAGGAACTTGATCCGGGCGTCGGTCGGGATCGGGCTGAGCGTGGCGCCCTTCTCCGTCATGGTCCTGGAGATGTGCGGCAGCGACGGGTCGTGCACCGCGGTCTCCAGGTCGAGCGCGGCCAGCTCCTCGCGCTGCTTGATCCACGCCTTCTCCTCGGGGCTCGGACGGCCCCACTCGTAGGCGTCGCCTGGCACGCCCACGCTGGAGGTCGTGCCGAGCTGGATGAAGGCCTTGTCCACGTCGTTGGCGATGGTCTTCATCGCCGGGTCCTGGTCGTTGACCCGGTAGGCCAGGCCGTCCTCGACCTTGAAGTTGCGCCCCTCGATGCCGTTGCTGACCAGGACGGAGCCTTCCTTGGAAGCCAGCTTGTCCAGGGTCTTCAGCACGTCGTCGAGCTGCTGCTCGGTCCTGACGCGCGCCTTGGAGACGGCGATGATCCCGTTGAAGCCGGTGAAGGGGTAGGAGAACTTCTGGCCGTCGGGGCGCTTCAGGTTGCCCGCCATGGCGACCTTGTTCATGTAGCCGGTCGGGTCCTTCTCCTTGAACAGGTCGTAGAGCTGGCCGGCGCGGACGTTGACGTCGATGATGATGCCGCCCTTGCCCGCGACGAACGGGTCGTTCCACTTGGCCGTGTCCAGGGTCGCCCAGTCGGGGTTGACCAGGCCCTCGTCGACGAAGCGCTTGAGGTACTTCTGCGCCTCCCAGAACTCCGGCACGTCGTACTCGGTGACGAGCTTTCCGTCGCGGATGCCGTAGTTGTTGGGCGCGCCGAACCAGACGTCGATGACGTTGTAGGGGCTGGAGGCGGAGAAGTTGGGCGAGGGCCACTTCGGCAGGATCATGCCGTAGGTGTCCTTCTTGCCGTTGCCGTCCGGGTCCTTCTCGGTGAAGGCCTTGGCGATGGTGTAGAGGTCCTCGGTGGTCTCCGGCATCTTCAGCCCGAGCTTGTCCAGCCAGTCCTTGCGGATCATCACCGCCGAGCGGAGCAGCGGGCGGACCCGGTAGACGCCGTAGTTCTTGCCGTTGGTCTTGGAGTTGAGCCAGGCCTGCTCGGACTTCGACTTGAGGTTCGGGTACTTGTCGAGCTTGTCGGTGAGGTCCCAGAACGCCCCCGCCTCGGCGGTCTTGACGAACTGTGGGCCCTTCTGGTCCTGGATGACCATGACGTCGGGGATGTTGCCCGAGGCCAGCGTCACGTTGGTCTTGTCCGGGTACTCGGCGTTCGGCACCCAGGTGATGCTGAGCTTCTTGCCGAGCAGCTTCTCCACGGCCGTCTGGACCTCGCCCTTGGGGTCGGGGGCGGTGCCGAACAGCGGGACCATCATGGTCAGGCTGTCGTCGGCCGCCTTCTCGCCGCCGCCGGTACCGCAGGCGGCGAGTGATAGCGCTAACAATCCGGCCGTGAGGAGGCGGGAGGTGGTGTTCATCAGTTGCCTTTCGCAAGCAGGAGCGCCTCGTTCTCGGCGAAGAAGCGCAGGACGAGCCAGGTGTTCAGCTGGATCCAGCCGCCGACGGCGAGCGTGGGGAGCAGGAACGGGAGGCGGGAGACGGCGAACGCCACCGCCAGCAGGGCGAACAGCAGCACGACCGACGACGCGGGCCTGGTGATCGCGAACAGCGACGCCTTCGGGAGGCAGTCGCGCACGCGCAGGTCGAAGTGCACGTACATCGGCAGCAGGTACGCCGTGATCACCGCCAGGAGCAGCAGGACCACGACGTTCGTGGTGACCAGGAAGCAGACCGCGAGGGGGAGCACGAGCAGCGAACCGCGCCGGAACTCCCGCCGGTAGGCCGCGAAGAACGCGCGCCACGGCGAGAAGCTCTCGCCCTGCGCGTGCCGCCTGGCCAGGGTGTAGGCGGCGACCGTGGCCGGGCCGACGCCCAGCACCACGCCCCCGGCCAGGGTGCCCAGGAACCACAGCAGGTTGAGCCTGGCCGCCCACCAGACCTCGTCGAAGGCCGCGTACAGCCGGATCACAGCGCACGCACCCGGAGGTCGGCGTACTCCCCGATCAGGGGAGCCATCTGCCGGAACCCGAGCTTCCCGCCCGCCAGCGGCCGCTCGTCCCGCCAGCGGAACGAGCGCAGCCCGGCCACCTCGAAGGTGATCAGGCCGCCCGCGACGGTCAGCCGCATCGGGTACGGCCCTTGCGCGTCGAGCGCCGCGGGCAGCGGGTCCGGGCCCTGGGCCACCAGGTGGAAGCCGTGGCTCTTGCGCAGGTTGCAGGTGTGCAACCGGCGCTCGGAGGGCCACATCCGGCGGAAGTAGGACACGTGGTAGGCGTCCAGGTCGCCGTGGTGGTACTGCTCGTAGGGGCCGGAGCGCGGGGCCAGGTCGAACAGGTCCTCGCCGTTCCTGCCGCGGGCGTGGAAGAACAGGATGGCCAGGCCGGGTTCGTGCACCGGCCAGAAGTCCCACTCGACGACGAGGTCGGGCGGGAAGTCCTCGGGGCACCAGAGCACGATGTTCGCGTCCTGGCGCAGGCTCTCCAGGCGCATCCTGCCCTGGGGGAAGGAGATCGCGCCCTCGCCCTCCAGGCGGAAGCCCTCGACGTCCGCCGGGGTGGCCAGGGGGTTGTGGTAACTCACTGGGAAGCGCTTTCCAGGCGGGCGACACGAAATTCCCCGGCGGGGACGGTGACGCCACCGCCGGTCGCCTCCGTGTCGCCGTGGTTGATCGCGAACAGGTAGGAGCGGCCGTCGGGGTGGCTGCGCCGTACGAGCTCGAGGCCCTCGGCGTCGGCGGTGGGGACGCTCGCGTCCGCGCAGACCTCGGCCAGCACCGCGCGCAGGTCGGCGCCGCGCGGCAGCGTCGTCAGGTAGTGCGCCGCGCCCGCACCCCACGCGTTGCGCGTCCAGGCGGGCTCGCCGGTGACGTAGGTGTCGAGCACCTCTGCCGTGGTGGCGTGCGCGAGCTCGCTCCAGACCCAGCCCTTCCTTCCCGAGGTCAGCTCGACGCTCTCGCGTGGGAAGAACTCCTCGACCCGCACGCCGAGGAGGTCGCGCCAGGCGCCGGGGTAGCCGCCCAGCCGTACCCGGTCGTTGTCGTCCACGATCCCGCTGTACGGCCCGGCCACGGCGATGCCACCGCCCTCCACGAACCGCCGCAGGCGGGCCGCTCCCGCGTCGCTCACCAGGTAGAGCGCGGGCACGACCACCAGGCGGTAGCCGGACAGGTCGTCCTCGGGGTGGCGGACGTCGCAGGTGACGCCCAGCCTCCACAGCTCGCCGTACCACTGCCTGATGATCTCGATCGGCTTGTGGTGCGCGGTCGGCTGCGCCGGGTGGTCCTGCGCCCAGATGCTGGCGTAGTCCATGAGGATCGCCACGTCGGCGCCGACCGTGCTGCCCTCGACGTCGGCCAGGTCCCTGAGCGCCGCGCCCAGCTCCACGACCTCGCGCCAGATCTTGGTGTCCGTGCCCGCGTGCGGGAGCATGCCCGAGTGCCACTTCTCCGCGCCCTCGCGTGAGGCGCGCCACTGGAAGAACATGATCGCGTCGGCACCCCTGGCCAGGTGCTGCACCGAGTTGCGCAGCAGCTCGCGCGGGGCCTTGGCCGGGTTGTGTCCCTGCCAGTTGACCGCGCTGGTGGAGTGCTCCATGAGGATCCACGGGCGGCCCTTGTTGAGGCTGCGGGCCAGGTCGGCGGAGAAGGCGAGCTGGATGTGCGGCTCGTCGCCGTTGAGATAGTGGTCGGAGGCGACCACGTCGAGCTCCTCGGCGAACCTCCAGTAGTCCATCTCCCAGTGCATCCCGGCCATGAGGTTGGTGGTGGCGGGTACGCCGGGGGCGATCGCGGCCAGCAGGTCGCGCTCGGCCCGGTAGAGGTCAAGCAGCGCGTCGGAGCTGAAGCGGCGGAAGTCGAGGAGCTGGGCCGGGTTGCCGATCGCCGGGGTGGCGCGGGGCGGCAGGATCTGCGCCCAGTCGCCGTAGCGCTGCGACCAGAAGGCGGTGCCCCAGGCCTCGTTCAGCGCGTCCAGGCTTTGATAGCGTTCACATAGCCAGGCGCGGAAAGCTTCAGCGGAGGTGTCGCAATGGCATCGGGCGTTGTGGCAACCGTACTCGTTGTGGATGTGCCAGATCGTGAGCGCGGGATGATCCTTGTATCGGCGGGCGACCTGCTCGGCGATGCGCAGCGCGCGGTCGCGGTAGATCGGCGAGCTGGGGCAGAACGCCTGGCGGCTGCCGTGGGTGAACGTCCTGCCGTCCGCGTCCTGTGGGAGCGCTTCCGGGTAGGTGTGCGCGAACCAGGGCGGGGGAGCGGCGGTCGGGGTGGCCAGGCAGGCCTGGATGCCGTTCTCGGCGAGCAGGTCCATGCAGCGGTCCAGCCAGCCGAACTCGAAGGCGCCTTCGACGGGCTCCAGCCAGGACCAGGAGAAGATGCCCAGGCTGACCCGGTTGACGCCGGCCTCGCGCATCAGCGCGACGTCCTCGCTCCAGACCTCCTCCGGCCACTGCTCCGGGTTCCAGTCTCCGCCGTAGACGATCAAGGGATTCGCTCCGTTCCAACATCGGCTGTGGCGCTCATGTCAGGCGAGCGTTACGGGGGATTAAAACGTTCTTCTCTTTGCAGCACAAGCCCCCCTCTCTTCCCGGGTGCTTCATGACCGCGAATGGCCTGGTGGGAGCGCTGGCATGCCAGCGTGCCTCCCGTGAAGAACGTTTCAATTGTTTCCTTGATTGCCGTCGAATCGGGACGAGTGCCTGGTTGGCGGGGTAAGTTTGCCCGCAAGAGAGATATCACCTTCTGCATTCATGCGTGTTCTTTACGTTATGGGCTGATTGACCGGGTTTGAGTCGTCTGCGGTGGCGAGGTCGGTGTGACGCAGCAGCCAGAAGTGTCCGAGCGCCGTCCGACGCTGCCGCCCGACCCGCGCGTGCTCGCCAGATCGGCCCGGATCACGGTCGGCGCGACGGTGGTGGCGCTGCTCTGCGCGGCCTCGGGGCTGGCCGGATGGCTGGGCCTCTTCCCTCCGGCGATACTGAAGCCGAACACGGTCGTGGGGCTGCTGCTGGCCGGGACCGGTCTGCTGCTGTTCCGGACCAAGGGCCGCCGCGTCGCCTTCGTGTGCGCCTCAGGCGCGGTCGTCGTGGGAGCGCTCACGGTGGCCGAACACCTGACCGGGGCCGATCTCGGCATCGACGGCCTCCTCCTGACCGCGCCGGGCGTGGACCCGACGGCGCTGCCCGGCACGGTGCCCGGCCGGATGGGGCTCAACACCGCGCTGGCCATCGCGCTGGTGGGGGCGGCGCAGCTGCTGCTGGCCAGGGGGTGGGCGTGGACGGGGCAGGTGCTGGCGCTGCTGGTCATGCTGCTCGCCCTGCTGCGCGGGTACGGCGCGCTGTACCAGGTGCCGCCGCTCTCCCACTCGTCCACCTTTCCCGGCCAGGCGCTGCACGCGGCCCTCGCGCTCGGGCTGCTCGGCTATGGAACGTTCCTGCTCAGGCCCCTTTCCGGGATCGCCGGGCTGATGACGGCCGAGGGCAACACCGCGCTGCTCGGGCGCTGGCTGCTGCGTACGACCATGGTGGTGCCGCCGCTGCTCGGCTGGGCCGTGCTCACCGGGGTGCGGCGCGGGCTCTACGACACCAGGCTCGGCGTCGCTTTGCTGGTGGTGGGCAACGTGTGCGTGTTCACCGTCGTCGCGCTCGTCGCCGTCGCGGTCGCCGCGCGCATCGAACGCGGGCGCGCCCGCGCCCAGGACAGCCTGCGCGAGCTCGACTGGCTGCGGCTGCTCATGGACCACACCCCCGCCGCGATCTACATGAAGGACCTGCGCGGTCACTACCTGGCGGTCAACGACCACTTCGCCCGGCTGTTCCACCGCCCGGCCGCGTCCATCGCCGGGCTGACCGCCGCCGACCTCCTGCCCGCCGCCGACGTGGAACGGATCACCGCCAACGACCGCCGCGCGGTGGAGGCAGGGGCGCCGATCCAGGTGGAGGTGACGCTGCACCCGCCGCAGGGCAGCCGCGACTACCTGACCATGCTCGTCCCGTTACGCGATCGAGTGGGGCGGGTGACGGGGGTGTGCGGGATCGCCACCGACGTCACCGACCGGGTCAGCGCGCAACGCGAACGCGACCGGCTGCAGCGGCGCTTCGCCGAGCTGCTCGCCTCAGCGCCGGACGCGATGGTGATCACGGACGAGAACGGGGTGATCCAGCTCGTCAACGCGCAGGCCGAGGCGGTGTTCGGGTACGGCGGGAGCGAGCTGGTGGGGGCGGAGATCGAGCTGCTGATGCCGGACGGGCTCCGCGACGTGCACCGGTCGCACCGCGGCGCCTACACCGCCGACCCGCGCCCCCGCCCGATGGGCACCGGGCGGGCGCTCAGCGGGCGGCGCAAGGACGGCACGACCTTTCCCGTCGAGATCAGCCTGGCGCCGCTGCACACCGAGGACGGGTTGCTGATCTCGGCGGCCATCCGCGACGTGACCACCAGGCAGCGGGAGGAGCGGCGGCGGGCGGAGCTGGCGGCCATGGTGCAGACCAGCCGGGACGCCATCCTCGCCCTGTCACCCGGCGGCGTCGTCACCTTCGCCAACCCGGCTGGTCACCGGCTGTACGGGTACGACGAGCTGGCGGGACACCACCTGAAGCGCCTGGTCGCCCCGGAGAAGGCGGCCGAGGTCCTGGCACTCCTCGACCGCCTCCACACCACCCCAGGGCCAGACCTCCAGGGCGAGCGGGTCGAGACCGTGGCCGTCACCGGGGACGGCAGGGAGGTCGACATCGAGCTCGCGCTCTGGCCCGTGCACGACGACGAGGGGCGGCTGTCCGGGATCTCGGTGAGCGCGCGCGACATCACCGCGCGCAAGCGGGCGGCCGCCGAGCTGCGCCGGGTCTACGAGCAGCAGCGGCACGTCGCGCTCACCCTGCAGCGCAGCCTGATGACCCTGCCCCCGGACCTGCCCGACCTGCCGTGCGCGCGCCGCTACCTGCCCGCCACCGAGGGCGCCGGCATCGGGGGCGACTGGTTCGACCTCATCGCGCTCGGCCACGGCAGGATCGGGGTGCTGATCGCCGACGTGATGGGACGCGGGCTGGAGGCGGCCGCGGTCATGGGCCACCTGCGCCCTGCCGCGCACGCCCTGGCCAAGCAGGGCATGAACCCTGCCGAACTGCTGCGCGCCCTGGACGGGCTGGTGCTGGAGCTGCCCGAGCAGATGGTGACGTGCTGCTACCTCATCGTGGACCCTTCCGCCGGTACGGTCACCGTCGCGTCGGCGGGTCACCTGCTGCCGTTGCTCGTGCCGCCGGAGGGGCGGGCGGGGCCGCTGGCCGTACCCGTGGGGGTGCCGTTGGGGATCGGGGGGCTGGTGCACACGCACACGACGCTGCCGCTGCCGGACGGGGCGACGCTGGCGTTGTACACGGACGGGCTGGTGGAGACGCCGGACACGGACATCGACGCTCGAGTGGAGCTACTGGTGGGGGAGCTGGTGGCGGGGCTGGCGGAGACCGACAAGCTGGAGGAGGTCGCTGACCAGCTCTTGTCGGTGCTCCTCCCGAACCCGTCGGCGCCGGGGGACGACGTCACATTGCTTCTCATGCAACTCCCGCACTCCCTCCCCGCGTGATGGTGAGGGGAGTGGACAACTCCACGTGCGGGCCACCTTCGTGTGGCCCGCCGCCCCTCCTGTGGCCCAGCCCTTGGGTGGGCCGAGCCGCGGATGGTGGCTCGCGTCTCCAGGAGCGAAGGTCGCCAGGGGGTGCGTCACTCTCGCAGGTCGGGCCGCCGTGGTGAAGGGACCGTCGCGTTGGCACACGCGGGTATCCCTGCGGGGGCGTGCCATCGTGTCTGGCCCTTCGGTGGGTAGGGCAACCGCCGAAACGCCGGGAAATGCAGAAGGGCCCACCGGAGTGGGCCCTTGCGACAAGGTGGAGTGGACGATACAGGGATTGAACCTGTGACCTCTTCCGTGTCAGGGAAGCGCTCTCCCGCTGAGCTAATCGTCCGGGAACTGCTGTATTGAGTTAACCACCCTCAGAGCGGAAGACGGGATTCGAACCCGCGACCCTCACCTTGGCAAGGTGATGCTCTACCACTGAGCCACTTCCGCATGGCGCCTGCACTACTTTAGCGGATCCTGACGGTCCCGCAGCCCTGCACCGAGGTGGAGACGGGATTTGAACCCGTGTAGACGGCTTTGCAGGCCGCTGCCTCGCCTCTCGGCCACTCCACCAGGAGTTGAACTCCGAGCGGAAGACGGGATTCGAACCCGCGACCCTCACCTTGGCAAGGTGATGCTCTACCACTGAGCCACTTCCGCGCGTGCCGTACTGGCCACGAAGAAACCTTATCGTCTTCGCGGAGTGCCCGTGTGCAAGGAGCGGGCCGCGAGGCGAAAGCCGTACTAAATGTCCGAAAAATTAGGGGATCACCCGGACGTCCCTGGCCTTCACGAACATCACCCGGTGGCCGAGCTGGATCTGGTGGTAACGGAGCTTCCCGCTGATCAGCGTGTGCTTGGCCGGGTCGAAGGTGTTGGCCCGGTAGTAGGAGCCCGGCAGGGTGTAGGCGAGCGAGTACGTCTGCCCCAGCCGCAGCTTGTACTGCAGCGGCGCGTGCCGCTGGTAGACCGCCCGCCCGCGATAGGCGGACTTCTCCGGATAGGCGCGGCCGTACACGCGGACATTGTCGGTCAGCGGCGCCACCAGCGGCCCCCGCGCGGTCACCGCCGTCGGCGCCGACGCCGGGTTGTAGAACCACGCCTTCTGCCCCAGGTACCAGATCGCGGTCCAGTCGCCCCGCACCTCGGCCACGCCGTACCGCTGCCCGGTCGAGGCCCGCGCGCTGTGGTCGTAGACGCTGTACGTCGAGTCCCTGCCCAGCCGCTTGCCGATGTCGTCGACCAGCGGCGCGTCCTTCTTCGGCTCGGTGCGCAGCCACACGGTCGAGGCGCCGTGCGGCTTGCAGGTCGGGCGCTTGCTGGAGCACCCGGTGAACAGCGGCCGGTTCTTCTCGTAGGCCGGCCGGATGATCACCGACGTGCCCTTGCGCGCCGCCTTGATCGGCGCGCCCATCAGGTCGAACATGTGCGCCCAGTCCCAGTACGGCCCCGGGTCCTCGTGCATGCCGGGCACCGTCTTGGCGTTGGTGCCCGGCACGTTGTCGTGGCCGATGACGTGCGCCCGGTCGAGCGGCACCGCGTACTTGTCGGCCAGGTAACGCACCAGCTTCGCCGACGAGCGGTACATCGCCTCGGTGTACCAGGTGCCGCCCTTGGCCAGGAACCCCTCGTGCTCGATCCCGACGGAACGGCTGTTCACATCCCAGTTGCCCGCGTGCCAGGCGATGTCCTTGGTCCGCACGTGCTGGGCGACATGTCCGTCGCGGGAGCGGATGGTGTAGTGCCAGCTCACATAGCGGGGATCGGCGACCATGGTCGGGACGCCCCGGTAGGAGCCCTCGGTGTCGTGGATGACGATGTAGTCGATGCGCCGCCCGTCCATGGTCCTGTCGTGGTTGCCGTAGTCACCCTTGCCGAACTGCTTGTACGCCGCGGGCATCCACTCGCATCCCAGCGAGACCGGGCACTCCGCAGGAGAGGGCGCGGCGCGCCGCATCGGCACCGCGACGGGCGAGGGGCTCAGCCGTACCGTCGTGCCGTCGTCGACCTGCCGCGCGGCGCCCGTACGCAGGAGCGAGTAGACCTCGTCGGCGAAAGCCCCGTAGCGGTTGACGGCGCCGTACCAGGCCGCAGGGTCGGAGTCGGCGTGGAGCTGGTAGCTGGCGAGCAGCGCGGCTCCGCCGCGGATGTTGGCCGCCGCGTCCCTGCGCAGCACCTCGGGCGGCAGCCCGGTGAGCCGGGCCGCCGCCTGCACCGTCGCCTCTCCTGTAGCTGACCCACCGGACGGCGGCAGGACGGCGGCGGGGAGGCTCGCCTGGCGCAGCGGGCGAGCCTCGTCGCCGCGCGCGTCGTCCATCCCCGCCTCGCCGAGGCCGAGGCCGAGGCCGGGTGCCGCGTACTCCGTGTCCACCAGGTGCATCGGCCCGAACCCGCCGGACACGCTCGGCTGCCCGCCGTTGGCGTCCCACCGCGAGGACAGGTAGGAGACGCCGAGCAGCACGCTCTCCGGCACGCCGTACTCGCGTGCCGCTGCCCTGAAGTCGTCCTGCCGCCCGTGTGGCTGGGCCGGTGAGACGAGGACGGAGGTGGCGAGGACGACGGCGACCCAGAGCGGCATGGCAACTCCTACGGAACGGCGGCATTTGACTACATAGAGTAATCATGCCCCGTTACGCATGGGTCACTCGGGTCGGATGATGCGGAAGAGGTCCGCCAGATCCGCGTCGAACTCGGCGTCGAGGTCGCGCGGCCCGTCGAGGTAGGGCGCCAGGCGCTGGTGCGCGGGCAGGTCGGCGCCGCGCCGCGCGCGGGCGCTGGCCGCGCTGGCGGAGAACCGGCCGCTGACCTCCGAGGTGGCCCAGCCCATGATGAACGTCGTGGCCAGCCGTTCCATCCTGGGCACCTGGTCGTCGGGCACCCCGCAGTCGAGCAGCGCCTGGTAGACGGCGTCGCTGACGCGCACGGCGTCCGGGGTCACCGACGGGCGGGAGAACATCAGCGGGAAGACCGCCGGGTGGCGCAGCGCCACCTGCCTGAAGCCGTGCGCCATCGCGCCCAGCCGCTCCCTGCCGTCCAGCTCCGGGTCCACCGGCGGCATGTCGCCGAGCAACCTGCCGACCAGGCCGTCGAGCAGCTCGTCCTTGTTGCGGAAGTAGCCGTAGAGGGCCATCGGGGTCACGCCGACCCGGTCGGCGACCGCGCGCATCGACAGCGCGTCGAGCCCGCGCTCGTCGGCGATGGCGAGCGCCGCGTCGAGGATTTCCGGCCGGCGTTCGGTCTTGAGTTTCCGCACGATCGCAGTCTACAGTGTAGAGCAGTCTACACCGTAGACTGAGGAGGCAACATGCTGAGAGCGACAGGACTGGTCAAGCGATACGGCCAGGTCAAGGCCCTCGACGGGTTCTCCCTCGAGGTCGCGCCCGGCGAGATCGCCGGGCTGGTCGGCCACAACGGGGCAGGTAAGACGACGTTCTTCGAGATCGCCTCCGGCCTGGTGAAGCCGGACGCGGGGGAGATCGTCCTCGGGGCCGCGCCCGGAGTGGCCCCGCAACAACTCGCGCTCTACCCGAGCGTCACCGTCCGCGAGACGCTGCGGCTCTTCGGCGGCCTCGCCGGGCTGCGCGGGCAGGCGCTGAGAAGGAAGATCGAGCAGGTGGCCGAGGAGCTGCACCTGACCGGCGTGCTCGACCGGCGGGTGGGCGTGCTCTCCGGCGGCCAGCAGCGCCGCACCCAGGCGGCCACCGCGCTGCTGCCCGAGCCGCGGCTGCTGCTGCTCGACGAGCCGACCGTCGGCGCCGACCCGGAGACGCGGGCGGCGCTGCTGGCCGCCGTCCGCGCGAGGGCCGCGGACGGCGCCGCCGTCGTCTACTCCACCCATTACCTGCCCGAGCTCGCCGAGCTCGAGGCCACCCTCGCCGTCGCCAGGAACGGCCGGGTGATCGCCCGCGGCACCAGCGCCGAGCTGCTCAGCGGTCTGCCGTCCGAGGTGCGGCTCCGCCTGGACGACGAGGAGCTGTCCGTCACCACCACCGACCCCACCGGGGCGCTGGCCGCGCTGCTGCGCGACCTCGACCGGCCGGTGCGGGAGATCGACATCCGCCAGCCGTCGCTCGACGACCTGTACAGGGAGCTGTCCCATGATGCACCGAGTCGCGGTCCTGACCAGGCACAACCTGCTGTTGCGCCTGCGTGATCCGAGCCACCTGGTCAGCTACCTCGTCATGCCGATGGTGCTGATGCTGGTGTTCAAGCCGATGTTCGGCGAGGCCGTCCAGCCGGTGACCGGCCTGCTGGTGATGTTCTCCGTGTTGTCGATGGCCGACGTGGCCACCGCGACGCTCACCGAGCGCGTCTGGCACACCTGGGACCGGGTGCGCGCCACCCGGGCGAGCGTGCTGGAGCTGGTCGTGGCCAAGGCGGTGCCGGTCTTCTGCATCCTGCTCGCCCAGCAGGCGCTGCTGCTGGTCTACGGGGTCGTCGCGGTCGGGCTGCGCACGCAGGGGTCGGCGTGGCCGCTCGTCCTGGCCGTGTGCACGTGGTGCTTCGCCCTGCTCGGCCTCGGCACGGCCATCGCCGCCGTGGTGCGCAGCCACGGCGAGCTCAGCACGATCAGCAACGTCGGCGCGCTGGCGGTCAGCGCGCTGGGCGGCGCGCTGGTGCCGGTGGCGATGATGCCGGACTGGGCCCAGGCGATCGCGCCGATCTCGCCCGGCTACTGGGCCACGACCGCCTTGCGCGCCGCCGTACGCGGGGAGGCCGACTGGCGGGCCGCGGCCATCCTCACCGGCCTCGGTCTGGTGTCCGGAACGTTCGCCTGCTGGAGGCTGAAAAGGGGTTGGGGGCGCTCCAGCGTCCTCTAGGAGTAAATTCCTGCCCGATATCGGGCAGGATATTGGCCTTGGCGGCCAGGCATAAGTAGTGTCCTGCGATGTGTACGAAGACCTCATCGCGCACCTCACCCGGACGAGTCCGCTCGGACCGGGCGAGGCGGCGCGCGTGGTGGCCGACGTGCTCTCGTACTTCTCCGAGCCCGTCGAGGAGTTCGTACGGCGGCGCCACGTCGAGCTGAAGGCCCGCGGCCTCACCAACGACGAGATCTTTCCCAGGATCGCGGGGGAGCTACCCCTGCGCCGGGTCTCGGCACCGGAGCTGACGCTGCGCCAGCTCCGCAGAATCGTCTACGGATAGGAGCGGCTATGTGCGGAATCGTCGCCTACGTCGGCCCCAAGGACGCGGCGCCCATCCTGCTGGAGGGGCTGCAGCGCCTGGAGTACCGGGGCTATGACTCGGCCGGTGTCGTGGTCTCCAACAAGGGCCTGAAGATGCGCAAGGTCAAGGGCCGCGTGGCCGACCTGGCGAAAGCCGTACCGGCCAGGTTCGCAGGAAAGGTCGGGATCGGTCACACGCGGTGGGCCACCCACGGCGTGCCCAGCGACGAGAACGCGCACCCGCATCTGTCCACCGACGAGCGCATCGCCGTCGTCCACAACGGCATCATCGAGAACGCGGCAGAGCTGCGCGCCAAGCTGGAGGCCGACGGCGTCGTCTTCCTGTCGGAGACCGACACCGAGGTGCTCGCGCACCTCATCGCGGCCACCGTCCAGGAGACCGACTCCCTGGAGGAGGCCGTACGGCTGGCGCTCAAGCGCATCGTCGGCACCTACGGCATCGCCGTCCTCGACGCCCAGCGCCCCGGCGAGGTCGTCGTCGCGCGCAACGGCTCGCCGATCGTGCTCGGCCTCGGCGAGAAGGAGATGTTCGCCGCCTCCGACGTCTCCGCCCTGGTCCGCTACACCCGCCAGGTCGTGCACCTGGAGGACGGCGAGCTGGCCGTGCTCAAGGCCGACGGCTTCCACACCTTCTCCAGCGACGCCCGCGAGACGGCCAAGGAGCCGCTGACCGTCGACTGGGACGCCGGGCACTACGACACCGGCGGCTACGAGCACTACCTGCTCAAGGAGATCTCCGAGCAGCCGGAGACGATCGCCCGCACGATGAGCGGCCGCCTCGACGAGCGGTTCAACATCGCCCACCTCGGCGGACTCAACATGGACGCCCGCGAGACCCGCTCCTTCCGCCGCGTGAAGATCATCGGCTGCGGCTCCGCCTACTACTCGGGGCAGATCGGCGCGCAGCTCATCGAGGAGCTGGCCCGCATCCCCGCCGACGCAGAGCCCGCCTCCGAGTTCCGCTACCGCAATCCGGTGGTCGACCCCGACACCCTGTACGTCGCGATCAGCCAGTCGGGCGAGACCTACGACACGCTGGCCGCCGTGCAGGAGCTCAAGCGCAAGGGCGGCCGGGTCATCGGCATCGTCAACGCGGTCGGCAGCGCCATCGCCCGCGAGGTCGACGGCGGCATCTACCTGCACGCGGGACCCGAGGTGTCGGTCGCCTCGACCAAGGCGTTCACCTCCACCTCGATCGCCTTCGCGCTGCTCGCGCTGCACTTCGGCCGCGTGCACGACCTGTCGCCCGCCGACGGCCGCCGCATCGTGGCCGGGTTGCGCAAGCTGCCCGCGCAGGTCGAGGAGATCATCAAGAACGGCGAGCAGATCGCCGCGCTGGCCAGGAAGTATGCCGACCACCCGAGCATGATGTTCGTCGGGCGGGTCCGCGGCTACCCGGTGGCGCGCGAGGGCGCGCAGAAGCTCAAGGAGATCTCCTACGTGCACGCGGAGGCCTACCCGGCCAGCGAGCTCAAGCACGGGCCGCTCGCGCTGATCGGCCCCGACATGCCGACGGTCGCGATCGTGCCGGACGACGAACTGCTGGACAAGAACCTCACCACGCTGGGCGAGATCAGGGCGCGCGGCGGGCGGGTCCTCATGGTCGGCCACCGCGAGCCGGACACCAAGCTGGCCGACGACGTGATCGTGATCCCGAAGAACGAGATCGAGCTCGACCCGATCCTGCTGACGATCCCGCTGCAGCTGCTGGCCTACCACGCCGCGGTCGCGCTGGACCGCGACGTGGACAAGCCGCGCAACCTCGCCAAGAGCGTGACGGTGGAGTAGCTAGCTCTTGCTGACCGGCAGATGGTCGGGGCGGTGGACGAGGCTGCCCTCCGTCCACCGCACCTGACCAGCCGGTACGGCCAGCCGCAGCTTGGGCAGGTCGGCGATGAGCACCCCGAACGTCTCCTGCAGCTCCATCCTGGCCAGGTTCGCCCCCAGGCAGAAGTGGGGCCCGCGGCCGAACGTCAGCCCCGGCGCCGCGTCCCTTCCGAGGCGCATCTCCAGGGGGTCGGGGAAGACCGCCGGGTCGTAGTTGGCGCCGATGCCGGACGGCATCACACCCTCGCCCTTGGCGATGACCTGGCCGGAGGGCAGCTCCACGTCCTCCTTGGCGACCCTGATGACCCCGGCGTCGCCCGGCGTGTCCAGCCTGAGCAGCTCCTCGACGGCGGCCTCGATCGTCTCGGGGGTCAGGTCCGCGTACGCGCCGGTGTTGAGGAGGCGGAACATCGACTTCGACAGCACCGACCCGGTCGTCTCGTGCCCGGCCAGGAACATGCCGAGGGTGAGCCTGGTCAGCTCGTGCTCGCTGAGCCGGTCCTCGGCGTCGCGGGCGTTGATCATCGAGGCGAGCAGCCCGTCGCCGGGACTGTCGCGGTGCTCGGCGATGAGCTCGCCCGCGTAGGCGTAGAACTCGGCGGCGGCCGTGACCTTCTCCTCGACCGGCACGGCGGTGGACGAGACCATCGCCGTCGACCAGGCGCGCACCCGCTCGGTGTCGATCCCGTCCACGCCCATGACGTCGCAGATCACCTGCACGGGCAGCGGGAAGGCGAAGTCGGCGACGAAGTCGAACTCGTCGGGCAGCCCGTCGAGCAGCTCGCGCACGATCTCCCGCACCCTCGGCCGCCAGACGGCGACCTGGCGCGGGGTGAACGTGCCGGACAGCAACCTGCGCAGCCGCGAGTGCTCGGGCGGGTCCATGCTGAGGATGCCACCGGGGGAGTCGGTGAGGTTGTAACCGTCGAACATCCTCGGCGCGCCCTCGTAGTGCAGGTTGCGGGTGAAGCGCGGGTCGGAGAAGACCACGGCGGAGTCCTGGTAGTTGACCGCCAGCGCCACCACGTCGCCACTGGGCAGCTCCACCTGACCGGCCGGGCAGCTCGCCCGCCGCCGCTCGTAGATCTCGTCGGGCGCCGCGCCCGGGTGCGCGGGAAAGGGGAACTTGTCGAGCGCGGTCATGGGACCTCCTTGAGAACCGGCACCTCAACAGGCCGGATGATGATGGACCCCTCGGTCCAGGCCAGCTTCTCCCCGGGTACGGCCAGCGCCAGCCCGGGTAGCCGCTCGACGAGCACGCCCAGGATCTCCTGCAGCTCCATACGCGCCAGGTTCGCCCCGAGGCAGTAGTGCGCCCCGCGCCCGAACGCGAGGTGAGCCGCCTCCCGGCCGGGCCGCACCTCCTGCGGCTCGGCGAAGACCGACGGGTCGAAGTTGCCTCCGGCGAACGAGGCGATCACGCCCTCGCCCTTGCGCACCACGCCCGAGGGCAGCTCGACGTCCTCGGTGGCCACCCTGAGCAGCGGGCTGTCGCCCGGCTGCTCCACCCGCAGCAGCTCCTCGACCGTCCCGGCGATCAGCTCGGGTCGCGCGACCAGCTCCTCGTACCCGGAACGCGGGTCGAGCAGCCTGACGATCGAGCGCGACAGCACGGAGCCGGTGGTCTCGTGCCCGGCGAGGAACAGGCCGAGCGTGTTGCGCACCAGGTCCTCCTCGCTCAGCCGGTCCTCGCCGTCGCGCGCGCCGATCATCGTGGCGAGCAGCCCGTCGCCCGGGTCGTCGCGGTGCGCGGCGATCAGCTCGGCGATGTAGGCGTAGAACTCCATGGCCGCCGCGAGTTTCTCCTCCTCCGACAGCCGCGAGGTCGACATCATCGCGTCCGACCAGCCGCGCACCTTCGCGGTGTCGATGTCCGGCACGCCCATGACGCCGCAGATGATCTGCACGGGCAGCGGGAAGGCGAGGTCGTGCGCGAAGTCGAACTCGGCGGGCAGGGAGTCGATCAGCGCCGTGGCCATCGCGCGCAGCCGGGGCCGCCACGCGTTGACCTGGCGCGGGGTGAAGACGCCCGACAGCAGCCTGCGCATCCTGGTGTGGTCGGGCGGGTCCATGCTGATCAGGGAGCCGGGGGCGTCGCCGATGGTGAACCCGGCGAACATCCTCGGCGACCCCGGCCTGCTCAGGTCGCGGCTGAAGCGGGGGTCGCTCAGCACGACGGCGGCGTCGTCGTAGGTGGTGGTCAGGTAGGCCGTGTCTCCGCTGGGGAGCCGGACCAGGCCGAGGCGGTCGCGCGCACGCCGTAAGGCGTACTCCTGCGCGGGAGCGCCCCGGGGTCCAGGCGGGAACGGATAATGATCCATAAGAAGGACGCTAGCCGCAGAACGGGACAGCGTCACGGGAGGAGCAGCCCCCAATACAGCGCCCACGGCGCGAACAGCGCCCCGGCGGTGATCAGGAGGCTGAGCCGTACCCGCTCGGAACCCTGCGACCTGCGCCAGCCGCGCACGGTCAGCGCGGTGGCGACCACGACGGCCACCGCCAGCGCCTGCAGCGCCAGCCAGACGAGCGGGCGGCTGCCCAGCATGGGCCCCGGGGTGGCGAGCTTGCCGCCGGTCATGACCAGGAACATCACGTAGCCCATCGAGCCGAGCACGGCCACCAGACCACCGGCGGACACGACCCGGGCCGTACGGACCACCGTGGCGGACCGCCCGCGCACCCGCCTGGCCAGCGCCCACACCGGGTAGCCGAGGAAGCCCACGAGGAACACCAGCAGCGCGGCCACCTGCACGACCGGCCCCTCCCACCAGGACGGCGGCGGCACGGGGATGCTGAAAGACGGCTGCGTCGGCAAAGCGGCGGGCGCGTCCCGCATCGGCAGCTTGCCCGCCGCGACGTCCTTCACCCACGTGCCCACCGTGTCGGCGTAGCCGGGCGCCAGCTCGGGCAGCCGCGTGACGCCACCGTCCGGGCTCTGGTGCGCGGCGTGGTCGGCGCCGGCGAAGTAACGCAGCGAGTAGTGGCCGTGCGTCAGCGCCCTGGCGAAGATCGGCGGGCTCTCCTGCGGCGGCGTGAGCAGGTCCTTGGTGCCCCAGATGGCCAGCACCGGCTGCTTGACCTGCCGTAGCACGCCTTCCGCGTCGTGGTACGGCTCGCCGAACAGGCCGCCGGCCGAGACCTGCCGATACAGCGTCGGCTCGGCCCGGTCGACGAGCGGCCCGGCGACGCCCGCCTTGCGCAGCCCGGCGGCCACGGCCCAGGTTTGCTGGCGCAGCGGGGCCAGGCCGTTCGCGCCGACCACGACGACGAACTTGATGTCGGCCGAGCGCGTGGCGGCGAGGGGGGCCACCCAGCCGCCCTCGCTGAGCCCCCAGATGCCGACCTTGGCAGGGTCGACGCCCTTCTGCCCGCGCAGGGCGCCGATCGCGCCGATCGCGTCGTCGGCGAGCGTGCTGTAGGAGCGCTCGAAGATCGAGTAGCCCTCGGAGCGCTTGTCGTAGACCAGGACGGACAGCCCGCGCCTGGCGAACTCCACCGCCTCGCCCATGAGCTTGGTGCGCGGCGAGCCGCTGCCGGCGCCGTGCACCAGCACCAGGCCTGGGGTGGGGGAGGTGGCCCCGGCTGGGGCCACGACGGTGCCGTGCATGGCGAGCCCTCCGCTGCCGGAGAAGCTCACCTCCGTCGTGGTCACCCCGGCGGGCGCCGGGGTCGGGGTGAGCAGGGTCGTGAGTAAGAGCAGAACGAGTCTCATATCGCCGAAGCTACTCTGCAGAGACCTCTCGGCAAAGGGATGTCTGCAGATATCGTTCTGCAGGACTAGGCTGCTCCTCATGAAGGATGAGCGACCCTGGCTGCTCGACGACCCGGAGCGGCTGAAGGCCCTGGCCCACCCGATGCGGCGGCAGATGCTGCACCACCTCAACGTGCACGGCCCGGCCACCTCCACCACGCTCGGCGACCTGCTCGGCGCCAAGACCGGCACCACCAGCTACCACCTGCGCCAGCTGGAGAAGTACGGGTTCATCGAGGAGATCGCCGAGCGCTCGACCGGCAGGGAGCGCTGGTGGCGCAGGGTCGAGACGGGCGACATCAGGCTGCCCACGCCCGACCAGGTCGCCGACGAGGACCTGCCGGTGCTGAGCGAGTTCTACCGGCAGAGCGTGGAGGAGGACCGCGACCTGCTGGCCAGGATGCCCGCCGCCTTCGCCGCCGACGCCGCGTGGGCCAGGCACTCGCGCGGACTCGGCCGCATGACCAGCGCGGAGCTGGACGCCTTCTTCGAGGAGTACATGGAGCTGCTGAAGAAGTACAGCCGCCGCGTGGAGGACGCGGGGGACGGGTCGCGGCCGATGCTCATCCGACTGTTCGCCCTTCCCGGAGATTAAGGGGTAACTCGCCGTGATCTGGTAATAACCCATGGTATTGGGGATCATCGGGGGGAGGGTGGCGTTATGCACCGTCGGCAGTTCTTCGCGCTCGGGCTGGGCGCCGCGGCCGCCTGCCTGGCCGGTTGCTCCGCAGGAACCCCGTCGGCCGACGTTCTCGGCCGGGTCTCGGTGATCTCGGGCGGCGAGCCCTGGGTGCCCGTCGCCCGGGCCCTGACCAGGACTCTCCGTACGGCCGGCTACCTCGCGCAGGGGCGCGCCGCGACGACGATCACCGTCACCGGGCTGACCGCGCTGGCCACCGTGCAGCGCAACGAGGGCGCCTCCGTGCTCGACACCACCACCCCGCTGGCCAGGCTCGTCGGCGAGCCCGAGGTCGTCGTCGTGCCGGTCAACTCGCGCCACGCCGACTTCGACGCCTTCGCCGCACACCTCACCGCGGAGCCGTCCCGCACCATGCTGGCCGGGCGGCCGGAGGGCGAGGCGGACCACCTGCTGTTCGGCCTGATCGCCAAGGGGCTCGGCGCGGACACCAGGCTCGTCGACTATGCCGGGTACCCGAGCACGGCCGAGGCGGCTGCGGCGCTGCTCGCCGGGCGGGCGGCCGTGGCTGCGGGGCCGCTGTGCGAGTGGCGTTCCCGCATCGACAGGGGGAAGGTCAGGGCGCTCGCGGTCTCGTCGGCCGAGCGGGTCGAGGGACTCGACGTGCCGACCTTGCTGGAGAGCGGGGTGCGGGTCGACTTCGCCGACTGGTGCGCGGTGCTCGGGCCCGGCGGCATGCGGGAGGACGCGCGGGCCGCCGCGATCGCCATGTGCGACCGCGTCGCGGAGTCCGAGCGGTGGCAGGACGCCTGCCGTACCGGAGGATGGAGGCCGTTGCCGCTGAGCGGGGACGCCTTCGCGCAGTGGCTCGGCTCCGAGGTGGAACGGACCCACGAGGTCCTGTTCGATCTTGGGCTCCTCGACACGCCGGGCACAAGTTGTGGGGATAGTTGCGGCGGCGGCCACTAGATGTAGGATCTCGTCTCGCTGGTTCGGCTTCCCCTCAACCGGGGAGCCGGAGCAAAAGGGAACTCCGTGAGAGTCGGAGACTGCCCCGCAGCGGTGAGTGGGAACGACCGCCGTCACGAAGCACTGGAAGCACCTTTCTGGGAAGCGACGGCCAGTAGGCGCCTCGTCATGAGGCGTGCCCGCGAGTCCGAAGACCTGCCAGCGGATGTCTTTGTCCATGGACCTCGAGGGAGGGTCTGGGGCGTGCCGCCGCATGCCTTTCCCCGGGGTCGCTCGCGAGGAGAGAGCGCGTGACGCAGATCGTTGAGTTCGACCGCAGGCTGGCCATCGAGGAGGCAGCCGCCCGGGTGATCGCCGACCCGGCCAACTCGCGGGTGGCAGCGGGGCTGCTCGCCGAGGAGATCGCCGACGAGGCGGCCACGCACGGCGTGACCTCGTTCTCGTCCTCCATCGCCGCCACGCACGCCGCGGGACTCATCCAGGACTCGCTGGCCGACTTTGTCCAGAAAAATCGGGATGAGCTGGACGCGCTGATCGACCCGTCCGGGGACGACCGGTTCGAGTACTTCGGGCTGCGCACCGTCTACGACCGCTACCTGCTGCGCCACCCGGTCAGCCGCGCCGTCCTCGAACGCCCCCAGCACTTCATGCTGCGGGTCGCCTGCGGGTTGTCCTCGACGGTCGGGGAGGCCGCCGAGCTCTACGCGCTCATGTCGACCCTGTCGTACCTGCCGTCGTCGCCGACGCTGTTCAACTCCGGCGCCCGCCGCCCGCAGCTCTCGTCGTGCTTCCTGCTCGACTCGCCGCGCGACGACCTCGACGGCATCTACCAGCGCTACGCCCAGGTGGCGCGGCTGTCCAAGTACGCCGGAGGCATCGGGATCGCCTGGACGCGGGTCCGCTCGCGCGGCTCGCTCATCCGCGGCACCAACGGGCACTCCAACGGCATCGTGCCGTGGCTGCGCACCCTCGACTCCTCCGTCGCCGCCGTCAACCAGGGCGGTCGGCGCAAGGGCGCGGCCTGCGTCTACCTGGAGACGTGGCACGCCGACATCGAGGAGTTCCTGGAGCTGCGCGACAACACCGGCGAGGAGGCCCGGCGCACGCACAACCTGAACCTGGCCAACTGGGTGCCCGACGAGTTCATGCGCAGGGTCGAGGCCGACGGCGTGTGGTCGCTGTTCGACCCCAAGGAGGTCCCTTCCCTCACCGACCTGTACGGCTCCGCCTTCGACGAGGCCTACAAGGCTTATGAGGACGCGGGCCTCTACGTCCGCCAGCTCCCCGCGCGGGTGCTCTACGGGCGGATGATGCGCACGCTCGCCCAGACCGGCAACGGCTGGATGACCTTCAAGGACGCCGCCAACCGCACCTCCAACCAGACCGCGCGGCCCGAGAACGTCATCCACCTGTCGAACCTGTGCACCGAGATCCTCGAGGTGACCAGCGACGGCGAGACCGCGGTCTGCAACCTCGGCTCCATCAACCTGGCCACCCACGTGCGCGGCGGGGCCGTGGACTTCGAGCGGCTGCGCGCCACCGTGCGCACCGCCGTCCGCTTCCTGGACAGGACCATCGACCTCGGTTTCTACCCGACCCCCGAGGCGCAGGCGGCGAACCTGCGCTGGCGGCCGATCGGCCTCGGCGTCATGGGCCTGGCCGACGTGTTCTTCGCGCTGCGGCTGCCGTTCGACTCGCCGCAGGCGCTGGAGCTGTCCACGCGGATCGCCGAGGAGATCGCGCTGGCCGCCTACGACACCTCGGCCGACCTGGCCGTCGAGCGTGGCCGTCACCCGTCGTACGGCGAGACCAGGGCGTCGGACGGCGTCCTGCACCCCGACCACTACGACGTCGCCGTGCCCGCCGAGCTCAGGGAGAAGATCGCCAGGACCGGGCTGCGCAACTCGCTGATGATCGCCATCGCGCCCACCGCGACGATCGCCTCCATCGCCGGGTGCTACGAGTGCATCGAGCCGCAGGTGTCGAACGTCTTCAAGCGCGAGACGCTGTCGGGCGAGTTCTTGCAGGTCAACCGGTATCTGGTGGCCGATCTACAGGCGCGCGGGCTGTGGACGCAGGAGATGCGCGACGCCATCAAGCGGGCCGACGGCTCGGTGCAGGACATCCCCGGCGTCCCCGCCGACCTCAAGGTGCTGTACCGGACCGCGTGGGAGCTGCCGCAGAAGGCGCTCATCGACCTGGCGGCAGCGCGCCAGCCGTACATCGACCAGTCGCAGTCGCTGAACCTCTTCATGGCCACGCCGACGATCGGCAAGCTGTCGTCGATGTACGCCTACGCGTGGAAGCAGGGCCTGAAGACGACCTACTACCTGCGCTCCCGCCCAGCGACGCGGATCGCCCAGACCACCGTGCAGGCCCTCCCGGTCGAAGAGGCCGTCGCCTGCTCCCTTGAGAACCCCGAGATCTGCGAGGCCTGCCAGTAATGCTTCTTGACCCTGGGATGGACCTGACCCTCCGGCCGATGCGCTACCCCGAGTTCTACGAGCGCTACCGGGCCGCCATCCGCAACACCTGGACGGTCGAGGAGGTGGACCTGCACAACGACCTGGCCGACCTGGCGCGGATGACGCCGCAGGAGCGGCACCTGATCAACCGGCTCGTCGCCTTCTTCGCCACCGGCGACTCGATCGTCGCCAACAACCTGGTGCTCAACCTCTACCAGCACGTCAACGCCCCGGAAGCGCGCCTCTACCTGTCGAGGCAGCTCTTCGAGGAGGCCGTGCACGTGCAGTTCTACCTGACGCTGCTCGACACCTACCTGCCCGACCCCGACGAGCGGGTCAAGGCGTTCGCCGCGATCGAGCACATCCCGTCGATCCGCGACAAGGCGGAGTTCTGCTTCCGCTGGATCGACTCGCTGGGCGGGCTCAGGAGCCTGGAGAGCCAGGACGACCGGCGGGCGTTCCTGCTCAACCTCATCTGCTTCGCCGCCTGCATCGAGGGCCTGTTCTTCTACGGCGCGTTCGCCTACGTGTACTGGTTCAGGAGCCGTGGCCTGCTCAGCGGCCTGGCCACCGGGACCAACTGGGTGTTCCGCGACGAGTCCATGCACATGGAGTTCGCCTTCAGCGTCGTGGACACCGTACGCGCCGAGGAGCCCTCGCTCTGGGACGACAAGCTCGTCGAGCAGGTCACCCGGATGATCGAGGAGGCCGTCGCCGCCGAGCTCGCCTTCGCCCGCGACCTGTGCGGGGACGGCATGGGCGGCATGTCCGCCGACCAGATGCGCGAGTACCTCGAATACGTCGCCGACCAGCGGCTCGGCCGCCTTGGCATCCCCAAGAGGTACGGCACGGCTAACCCGTTCGGCTTCATGGAGCTCCAGGACGTGCAGGAGCTGGCCAACTTCTTCGAACGGCGTGTCTCCGCGTACCAGGTGGCAGTTGAGGGCAATGTGTCGTTCGACGAGGCATTCTGAGAGATTGGTGCCATGAGTTTGTCGACGAATTGGCTCATCCTGGTCGGCTCCGTCGTCGGAGCGATCGTCGCGGTCGAGCTGATCCGTCGCATCCTCATCAGGGCGACCCGCAAATGGCCGGTGGCCGGACACTTCCTCCGGCGCTGCGTCTGGCCGGGGTTCGCGGTGGCAGTGCTGGTCACCCTCAACACCGTCTACTTCCCCGCCATGTTCGGCTACGGACCCGAGGAGCGCGCGGTCGGCGACACCGTCGACCGCGTCCTCGGCCTGCTGACCATCGTCGCCGTCACCTGGCTGGTCATCCAGGCCTCCTACGCGGTGACCGACGTGGTCCTCGACCGGCTGGAGCTGATCGACGGCGAGCGCGACGGGCGGGCGCGGCGCTACAGGACGCAGATCACCCTGGTCCGCCGGGTCGCGGCCGCCGTCATCATCGTCGTGGCGCTCGGCGCGGTGCTGTTCTCCTTCCCCGCCGTCCGCGCGCTCGGCACCGGCCTGCTCGCCTCGGCAGGTATCGCCGGGGCCATCGTCGGCATCGCCGCCCAGTCGACGATCGGCAACATGCTGGCCGGGCTGCAGCTCGCCTTCAGCGACGCGTTGCGCCTGGACGACGTGGTGGTCGTCAACAACGAGTGGGGCAGGATCGAGGAGCTCACGCTCACCTACGTCGTGGTGCGCTCCTGGGACGAGCGGCGGCTGGTCTTCCCCGTCTCCTACTTCACCCAGAACCCGTTCGAGAACTGGACGCGGCACGGCAGCCGCGTCATCGGCCACGTCTACCTGCGGGTCGACTGGTCCGTGCCGGTCGACGCGCTCAGGTCCGAGCTGCACAGCTTCGTCAAGGACCACCCGCTGTGGGACCAGAAGGACTGGACGCTGCAGGTCACCGACATCCTGCCGAACGGCATGGTCGAGCTGCGGGCGCTGATGAGCGCGGCTGACTCCGCCTCGGTCTGGGACCTCAAGGCCGACGCCCGCGAGCACCTGGTCGAGTTCATCAGGACGCGCTATCCGGAGGCGCTGCCGCGCTTCCGCTTCGACCTAGACTCCGGGAGCGGGCCGCAGCACCCGGGTGACCCCGGCGATCAGGGCCGTCGCCAGCACCCAGCCTGACACCACCAGCGTCCAGGCCACCCACTGCGTCCACCCGGTCGGCTCGTAGGCGCCGCGCACCTCAAACACGCTGACCGGCGCCAGCAGGTCGAGGCTGTAGACGAGCGGCTGGAAGTGCCGCAGCTCCGTCGGGTCCACCTGGGCGGGCGGCACCAGCGTGAACACGGTCGTGCCGACGGCCAGCAACACCACCGCCCACACGGCGGCCTGCCAGGAGCGGTAGCCGTACCCGACCATGAGGTCGAGCAGGCGGCCCCAGCTCCGCCCAGGTCCGCGCAGGGTGGCGCGGCGCTCGCGCTGCTTGGCCAGCAGGACGCGGCGGGCGTCCGGCTCGTGGCCGATGCGGCGGTACCAGGCGGCCAGCTGCTCGTAGGGCTGCGGCAGGTAGCCGTCGGGGTCGCGGCTGAGCCAGGCGACGCGCTCGGGGAGGGTCCAGCCGCCGCGCATCGTGTCGTAGACGGTGCCGTTGACCTGGACGGCGGCGGGGTAGGCGTCGGGGGAGTCGAGCAGCACGCCGAACCGGCTGTAGCCGAAGTTGACGTCGCCCTCGATGGCCGCGGGACGCATGATGATCTCGTCGACCTGCATGTGGCTCAGGTGCAGCACCCTGCCGGGCGCCTTGAGCGTGGCGCGGTTGAACGACAGCACTCCGGCGATGCGCGCCCCGCGCATGCGGATCGTGCCCTCTGAGCTGAACCCGCTGCTCAGCTCGGCCGCACCGGCCTCCATGAAGTCGGCGTGGATGGCGTACTCGCCGGTGGCGGTGATCGAGGCGCGCTGCATGTAGAGGCCGCCGTGGAACTTCGCGCCGATCAGCCGCAGCCCGCCCGTGGCGCGCAGCCCGCGCAGGAACGCGGCGCCGTCCACGGTGAGACCGCCCGCCCATAACGACCACGGCTGACGGGCGTTGCCGAACTCGTCGAAGTCCAGTCCGTCGTAGGGGCGGCGCACGTCCTCGTAGGGGGCGGCCGTCCTGGGCGGGCGCGGGTGGATCTCCGCCACCGACATCCGGAGCTGGCCCTTGACGTGCGAGTTCTCCAGCCGCACACCCTGGCGGACGACCGAGCCGTCCAGGTCGAACAGCCCCTCGACGACCGCCCTGCCCGCCTTCACCCGCCGCACGTCGCACCCGCGCAGCCGGATGCCGCGGATCGTGGCGTCGGTCAGGTCGACCTCGTCGGGCAGGTAGCAGTTGAGCAGGTGGAGCCCGGCCCCGATGGTGGCGTCGGACAGGCGCAGCGGGCCGATGACGCGCGCCCCGGCCAGCCGTACCCCGGGCACCTGCCCCGGCTGCGGGCCCGCCGCCCCGAGCAGCAGCTCCGCGATGACCTCGGCCCGCACCTCGCGCTCCCGGCCCCAGCCCGCTCCGCCCGCCGGGTCGTCGGCCTCCAGCGAGCCCGCGCGCAGGTCGATCCACGCGCCGCTCGGGTAGGCCTTCCAGAGCCGCTTCTCCGCCGCATTCAGCCGCCGCACACCCGGCACACTACCTGCGGTTGGCGATCAGCACCCCTGCGCCGCCGACCACCAGGCCCACGACCGCCAGCGGGTGCAGCGCCTGCCCGACCAGCAGCCACGCCATCACCGCCGTCACCGACGGCGTGAGGAAGAACATCGTGCTCACCCGGCTCGCGGGCCAGCGCGCGATCATGGTGTTGAGCAGCAGGAAGACCCCGACCGAGTTCACCAGTCCCAGCCACAGCAACGCCCAGGTGAAGGCGGCCCCGTCGGTGACCACCGGGTTCTCCCACAGCAGCGACGCCAGACCCACCGCCGGCCCGCTGACCAGGAACTGCACCGCCGTGCCCGTGCGCACGTCCATGCCCCCGGCGTACCGCTTCTGGTAGATCGTGCCCAGGCTCATCCCGAGCAGCCCCACCACGCACAGCACCAGCCCGGCCAGCGACATGCTCAGCCGGTCGGACACCGCCAGGACCACCCCCAGCGCACCGAGCCCGAACCCGGCCCACTGCCGTACGGTCACCCGCTCGCCCAGCAACCGCCCGGCGGCCAGGGCGACGATCACCGGGTTGAGCCCCTGGACGAGCGCCACGATCGCGGCGGGCAACCCCATCCCGAGCGCCGTGTACATGGCCCCGAACTGCACGCCCAGCACCAGCAGCCCGGAGACGGCGACGTGCGCGAGCTCGCGGCCCTTCGGCCAGGGCGCGCGCACCGCCAGCGCGTACCCGGTCAGCAGCACCGCGGCCAGCAGGAACCTGGACGCGGTCAGGAACAGGGGAGGCGCTGCGCCGACGCCGACGACACCAGCGATGAAGGCGCTGCTCCACAGGACGACGAACACGGGCGGCATCGCCACGTCGGTCCGCCTGGTCGGCCTGGTCTGCGCTTGGACTGCCATTCGTAACCCCCTGAAGTGGTTATCCCACCCTGGCGGGTCTCGCGATAACCTGTCAAGGCGGTTACGATGTGAGGGTGTTCACCTTCATCAGCGGCAACGCAGGGCTGGATTTCGCGGGCACGGTGGCGCACCGCAGGACCGACCACATCGACCTGCTGGCCTCACCGGCCGACCTGGCGACGTGGGTCGTGGAGGCCGCGCTCCTGGATTCGCCGCCTTCCGTCGATTCGCTCGACGCCGCGGTCGGCCTGCGTGAGGCGATCTACCGCCTGGCCACGGGGGCAGGGCTCGACGGCGACAGGGAACTGCTGAACGCCTTCGCCACTCGGCCGCCGGTCGAGATGTCGCTCGGGGCCGACGGCCGGGTGGTCCGTTCAGGGGATCTGGACGCGGCGCTGGCCACTGTCGCCCGGGAGTCGGTCGAGATGCTGGGCGGGCCGCTGGCGGCGCGGATCAAGGAGTGCGGCGACGAGCTGTGCACCCGGCTCTACCTCGACGTGTCCCGCGCCGGGTCGCGCAAGTGGTGCGGCATGCAGGAGTGCGGCAACCGCGCCAAGGCCGCCGCCTTCCGTGCAAGGCAGCGGGTCTAGGCCTCCATCAGCTGCGCCAGCGTCCGGTAGTAACCGGCCAGCACCACCAGCTCCACCGTGCTGCGCGGATCGACGCCCTCCGGCACGGGACCGCCCCTGCCGACGGCGTACGCGGCGGTCTCCAAGGGGTCGCCCGAGGTGAACGTGCCGTCCGCGATCGCGGCCAGCTCCTCCTCGGTCACGCCGATGGACCGGGCGATGGTCTCGTGGGCGCGCTGCTCGAACTCCGAGCCGGTGGCGTGCGCGACGCTCAGGATCGCGATCTCCCGCACCCGGTCGCCGAGTCCCGTGCGGAACCTGACCGCCGCGCCGAGCTCCTGGAGCGGGCCGCCTACGCCGGGCGCGTGGAGCATGGGGCCGAACGGTCCGGTCAGCCCGCCGTCCGCGTCCTGGAGCGCGAACGGGCCCTTGGCGCGCGGGCCGCTGAGGATCGTGTCATAAAGCTCGGCCTGCTCCGGAGTGAGCTCATCCCTGGTGAGTCTGGGAAGTGTCATTTGTCGCCCTCCATTTTTATTCAGTGGCATCCCATATAAACACCGCATTACCGTTGATATATCAGCATTAACGACCGGGTGTGGGGCAGTGGTCAGCCCGCCTGCCTTGGGTGCAGGAGTATCGCAGGTTCGAATCCTGCCACTCGGACGTGGTGACGGTCTGTCGGCCGGGAGTGGCGACCCTCTGACGGACACGAAACCTGCGCCCCGGGGAATGGCCCACGCCATGCCTTGCCCGGGGCCACACAATGCCGCTCTGGCCCAATTGGCAGAGGCGCTTCATTCAGGATGAAGAGGATCCGGGTTCGAATCCCGGGGGCGGCACTTTCCAGCGGGGGACCCGCATCGGCCGGGTCACCTCCAGGAGCGGTACGGGTATCCGCCTTGGCCGCGCCGAAACCCGCCAGGCAGACCAGCGCGATGCCAACGCCCTGCGGCAGGTCCGGATACTGGCCGAGCACCACGACGCCGATACCGAGCGCCACCGCGGGCGACAGGCTGTTGAGCAGGCTGGTCGTGGCCGTGGTGAGCGTGCGCAGTGCGTAGATCTCCAGCGCCACGTAGGCGGTGGGGGCCAGCAGCGCGGCGCACACCGCGACCGGGACGTCGAACGCGCCGACCCCGCCGCTCAGCCAGGCGGGCACGGTGGAGATCACCGCGGCGACGGCCAGGGGCAGCGCGGCGCCCTCGACGCCGGAGGAGTGGTCGCCGACCCTCTGGCCGAGGCAGAAGTACAGGGCCCAGGCCAGCGCGGCGGCCAGGGCCAGGACGAAGCCGAGCAGGTCGTCCCCGCCCGCCGACCACGGCCTGGTCATCAGCAGGACCCCGGCGAGCGCGGCCACCGGCCAGAGCAGGTCGCGGGCGCGGCGGGTGCCCAGGAAAGCGAGGGTCAGCGGGCCGAGGAACTCGATGGCGCTGACCGTGGCGATCGGGATCCTGCTCATTGCGAGCGCCGACAGGTTGACCATGGCGGCGATGGAGATCCCGAGGAGCAGCGGATCGCGCAGCTCCGTCCACCGCCGGCCGCGCAGGCGCGGCCTGACGCACGCCAGCAGGATCGCCGCGCCGATCGTGAGCCTGAGCCACGAAGCGGCCGGGGCCGCCATCGAGACCAGCAGCAACACGCCCAGGGCGCTGCCCGCCTGCACGCTCACCATGGCCGCCCCACAGGCCGCGAGCGCTCTTGTCTTGCCCATCGTTCCTCCCCGAGTTCGTTCGGGGGAGAGCGTGGCGGGCGGCGATCGACAAAACCTCATCCAGGCGCTGACGCACCGTTAACGCGGGACTTGGATCTACAAGCTGAATGACCCCTGTCTCCTCGTGATGAGGGGAGGGTTCCACTCCTCAGGGTTCTGGGCGCGCGGCGCTCAGACTCCGGGGCCGACCTTGGAGAACCCGGCCTTCGAGGCGTCCTTGACCCACGGTTTCGCGCTGGAGGCGGCGGTCCTGTTCGTGTAGACGGCGATGGTGTGGATCACGTAGCGCGCCCGGTACCCCGTGTATCCGTAGATCTGGGCGCTCAGCCAGTTCTCCGGGTGGAAGCAGATGCCGGACGACCCCGGCCCCTCGCGCGGGCAGCGGATGCCCCAGTCCTCCACGCCGTAGGTCTTGAGCCTGGCGTAGGCGCTCTGGGCCTTGCTCACGTTCTTCAGCGGCACGATCCACACCGACACCAGGATCCGCCGGTTCGCCGGGGAGTCCATGTTGACGTAGGCGCCCACCGCCATGTCCTTGCAGCCAGCCGTACGGAGGGTCGCCTTGACGTGGGCGTCCGGCCACGGGCTCGGGCACTTCTCCACCCCGCTCGCCCTGAGCTCGAAGCGCACCCCCTTGTCGCTGGTGAAGGAGACGGGAAGCAGCCCGTCGGCGGTGATCGGGGTCGGGTCCGAGGCCTCGCTGTTGAGGGCGCCGAGGTCGAACGGCGTTTCCGTCGGCGTGGGGGTGTCCGTGGGCGTCGGGGAAGGAGTGTCCGTCGGCGTCGGTTCCTGGGAGGGGGAGTAGGTCTGCGCCGGCTCGGTCGTGGTCTTCGCCGGGTCGGCCAGCGTCCCCCGCACCGTGTTCTTGACCACGGCCCTCACGCCCGCCACGAGCAGCACGACCGCGACAGCTCCCGCCGCGGCGCCGATCCCGACCTTCTTCGACCGCCCGGACCGTATGGGAGCGGGGTGTGCCGTCTCGCGCAGCCGTACGGCCCACTGGGCAGGCAGCGGCCTGCCGAACGGAGGCTGGTGCAGCGCCGCCATCGCGAGGTCGGCCAGGCCGGGGTTGACGGCGGCCAGCCGGGACACGTCGGCGGAGGACGGGTCACGGGCGAAGGCGCGTACGGCCAGCAGCGCGAACAGGAAGGCGTCGCCCTGCGGCGTGCCAGGCTGCTCGCCAGCGGGAACCTGCCATCCGGGCGGCGCCTCCACCGGCGGCAGCGCCCGCGCCCCGCCCAGCCACATCGCGTCGCAGCCGATGAGGAAACACCCCGGCTGCGGTCCCGCCGTGAACAGCACGTGCCCGGGGGACAGGTCGCCGACGGCCACACCCATCGCGTGCAGGCGGGCGAGCGTGTCGGCGAGGTCGGCCAGGATCAGCAGCCGGTCCCGGTCGGTGACCCCGTCGTGGCGGAACAGGAGGTCGATCGTCGCGAACCCTGGGGGCACCGTACGCATCAGGAATCCGGTGACCGCGCCGTTCGTCTCTACCAGCTCTTCCGGCCACGCCGTCTTGGCCGATAGCCAGGCGGCGTCAGGAGGGGGGAGGCGGCCGGACAGCCGGGTCATCGCGGCGAGGACGGCGAGGTCGACCCGGCGTAAGACCTCGGGGTCGAACTCCTTGTAGGCGACGTCGTACTGCCCGTTGATCTTGCCGTTGAGCTCCTCGTGGACCATCCCCTGGCCGTCGTGCCCGAGCGCCCGCCCGAGAGCGAGCCTCGCCCGATCCGTCATGGAAGGACCCTAACGTCCCGATACGGGGAAGATCAAAGGCGGCGGGCCTGGCGGAGCTCGCGGTCGACGGCCCAGGCGTCGGCCACCGGGCCGAGGTGACCGAGCTTGTCCGGGTTCACCACCAGGCGGATCGCCTGGATCTGCCCGTCGAGCACGTCGAGGGTCACGGTGTGGAGCACCCTGCCGTCCCGGTCGCGGAAGATCGCGCCCGGCTGGCCGTTGATCTCGTGCGGCTCGGAGGTCACGTCGATCCTCGCCATCCAGGGGAAGACGGAGGCGAGCAGCCTGGCCACGTTGTCCGCGCCCACGATGGACCTGGCGAGCCGCGGCGCGTTGCCGCCGCTGTCGCCGGACATCGCCACGTCGGCGGCGAGCAGCTCCTGCAGCCCGGCGAGGTCGCCCTGGCTGAGGGCGTCGAAGAACCGCGACGCCAGGTCCTCCCGCTCCTTGCGGAGCGCGGAGAAGCGGGGCCTGCCGTCCTGCATGTGGCGACGGGCGCGCGAGGCGAGCTGGCGGCACGCCGCCTCCCCGCGCCCCACCGCGGCGGCGACCTCGGGGAAGCTGAAGTCGAAGACCTCGCGCAGCACGAAGACGGCGCGTTCGAGCGGGCTGAGCCGTTCGAGAAGGATGAGGGCCGCCATCGACACCGAGTCGGCCAGCTCGGCCGCGCGCTCCGGGTCCTGGTAGGGGTCGGCGAGGAGCGGTTCCGGGAACCAGGGCCCGACGTAGGCCTCCCGGCGTACCCGGGCGGAGCCCAGCACGTCGATCGAGATCCTGGTGACGATCGCGGAGAGGAACGCCTTGGTGGAGTCGGGCTCGGTGGGGGAGGCCTCGAAGCGCAGCCAGGCCTCCTGGACGGCGTCCTCCGCCTCGGTCACGCTGCCCAGGATCCGGTAGGAGATCGAGAACAACAGCGGCCTGAACTGCTCGAAGTCTGTCGCTCTCGTCACGTCAGGAAGGGTAGCGCAGCGCCAGATGTGAGCCCGGTCACACCGTGTCACAGCCGGGCAGGGCATTTCGTCTCAGGGGGCATGACAAACGCATTGATAACCGGCGCCAACAAGGGACTCGGCCTCGAAGCGGCCAGGCGGCTCAGCGAGCTCGGCTGGACGGTCTTCCTCGGCTCGCGGGACGAGGAGCGGGGGCGGGCGGCGGCCGACGGGCTGAAGAACGTGGTCCTGGTCCCGCTCGACGTGACCTCGGACGAGTCGGTGAGCGACGCCGTGCGGCTGGTCCGCGAGCACACCGACCGGCTGGACGTGCTGATCAACAACGCCGGGGCGCCGGGCAGGGGGATCGATCCGGCCGACGCCACGGCCGACGAGATCCACTCCGTCTACGACACCAACGTGTACGGGCCGGTCAGGGTCACGCAGGCCTTTCTCCCTCTCCTGCGGGCGGCCGACAACCCGCGGGTGGTGATGGTGTCCAGCGCCGTCGGCTCGTTCGCGGTCGTGACCGATCCCGAGCAGCCGTCCTCGAAGATGCACGAGCTCGCCTACAGCTCGTCGAAGGCGGCGCTCAACATGATCACCGTCAGGTACGCCCAGGCGATCCCGGAGATCAAGTTCAACGTCGCCACCCCGGGCGAGGTCGCCAACCGCAAGTTCGCCGCCACCGACATGAACCGGCACACCGGCGAGCTGACGGTCACCGAGGGCACCGACTCGATCCTGCGGCTCGCGATGCTCGACGCCGACGGGCCGACCGGCACCTTCGTCGACCGCCTCGGCCCCGTCGCCTGGTAACTCGGAAGAACCGTCGCCTGGTAACTCGGAAAGAAAAGGAAAGAGATCATGAGCAAGGTCTGGTTCGTCACTGGTTCGTCCCGCGGCCTCGGCCGCGCCTTCGTCGAGGCGGCGCTGTCCCGCGGGGACCGGGTGGCCGCCGTCGCGCGGAACGCCGCGAGCCTCGACGACCTGGTCGCCTCCTACGGCGACGCGGTCCTCCCGATCGAGCTGGACGTCACCGACAGGGCGGCCGTCTTCGAGGGCGTCAAGCGGGCGGTGGAGCACTTCGGGCGGCTCGACGTCGTCGTGAACAACGCGGGCTACGCCAGGACGGGCGCGGTCGAGGAGCTGACCGAGCAGCAGTTGCGCGACCAGATGGAGACCAACCTGTTCGGCGCGGTGTGGGTGGTGCAGGCGGCTCTGCCGTACCTGCGCGAACAGGGCTCAGGGCACATCGTCCAGCTCTCCTCGGTGGCCGGGCTCATCGCGATGCCGCTCGGCGGCGCCTACCACGCCTCCAAGTGGGCGCTCGAAGGGCTCAACGAGGCGCTCGCCCAGGAGGTCGCGGGGTTCGGGATCAAGGTGACCGTGATCGCGCCAGGCGGGTTCGCCACGAGGGCGGGCAAGAACCCGGACCCGCTGGACAACGGGCACGTGGCCGAGCACAACCCCGCCTACGACGGGCTCCGCGTGCGGCTCGGGGAGATGGTGGGGAAGCAGCCCGCCGGAGACCCGGCAGCGGCGGCGCAGGCGCTGCTCAAGCTCGTCGACTCCGGCAATCCGCCGCTGCGGGTGCTCTTCGGCCAGGGCTTCTACCCGATGATCCAGCGCGCCTACGCCGACCGGCTCAAGACGTGGGACGACTGGCAGGAGCTGTCCGCCGAGGCACACGGATTTGAGTAAATGGGGATGCTGGCGGTGGCGAGGATTCAATACCGTCAGCATCATGCCGTTCACCCTGCGCCCGCTGCACGAGCAGGACCTCCTGCTCGTTCTGCTCGGCGACCCGGAGCCGATGCGCAGGGGCATCGGGACGGCGATGATCCGCTCGGTCGTCGAGCGCACCCCCTACCTCTACCGAGTGGACCGATGATGTTGTTCTGCGACATATCCCTCGCCGCGCGGATCGAGCGGGCCGAGACCAGGCTCATCGCCGACAGCAGCGACGCCTCCCGCGCCCGCAGGGGCGACACGCTGGGCTTCGCGCTGCCGTACGCCGGTGGCGTGGCGAGCTTCGCCGAGCCGGACTCACCCCTGAACAAGGTCGCCGGGCTCGGCTTCGAGGGCGTGCCGTCCCCGGCCGACGTCGACCGCGTCGAGCGGGCCTACGCCGCATGCGGCGCCCCGATCCAGGTCGAGCTGTCCACCCTCGCCGACCCTGCGGTCGGCGACCTGCTGACCGGCCGCGGCTACCGGCTCGTCTCCTTCGAGAACGTGCTCGGCCGCACCCTCGACGGCTTCCAGGGCGAGCCGCCACCACCGGGCGTCCAGGTGCGGCGGAGCGGCGACGAGGAGTTCGGCCCCTGGGTCGACCTCGTGGTCGACGCCTTCGGGCACGCCGACAACCAGGGCGTGCCGAGCCACGAGGACTTCCCCCGCGCCGTGGTGGAGAACGCCATCCGCGACATGGCGGCGACCGGCGCGTGGCGCCTGCTCGCGCTGCGCGACGGGGCCTTCGCCGGGGGCGCCAGCATGCGCGTCACGGACGGGATCGCCCAGCTCACCGGCGCCGCCACCGCCCCTGAGCACCGGCGGCGCGGCGTGCAGTCGGCGCTGCTCTCCGCCCGCCTCGCCGCCGCCGCTTCCGCCGGGTGCGACCTCGCCGTCGTCACCACCCAGCCGGGCTCCAAGTCGCAGCAGAACGCCCACCGCCAGGGCTTCAGCCTGCTCTACACCAGGGCCGTGCTGGTCAGGACCGCTTGACCAGCCACCGCAGGGTGCTGCCGAACTGCACCGTCCGCCCGGCGTCCAGTTCGAGCTTCGGCCCGGCCACCTGCGCGGCGGGCAGTGAGCTGTTGGCGCGCTTGAGTGTGGAGGTCTGCGCGTAGGAGCCGTTCTGCTGCGTGACGCATTCCGTCCAGGTGTAGGTGCCCGCGTCCAGGTCGATCTCGCGGTATCCGGGCTTGGGCCAGGTGTGCGACTGCTCCGCCGCGGTGTCGTTGTAGACCTGCCACGCGTAGCGGCCCCTGGCGAGCAGGATCTGCCGGTCGGAGCAGGCGCTGCCGCCCCCGGCGGCGGGGTCGCTCTTGAGCCAGGAGGTGACCCGGTTGTCGGCCTGGCCGGACGGGTTGGGCTCGCGGTAGGTGCGGACGTAGTCGATCAGGAAGTTCGCGGGCAGGTACTGCTCGTCCGGCTTGCCGAGGTGGCCCTCGAGGCTGAGCACCAGGTGCCTGGCCAGGCTGGAGTAGGCGGGGTCGTCGGGGGTGACGGTCCAGCCGGGCCTGCCGTCCTGGAAGAAGGTCAGGATGCCGTACTGGCGGCGCAGGCCGTAGGTGTGGAAACCGGCGCTGTTGTCCTCGACGCCGAAGTCGACCCGCTTGTCGCCGTCGCCCACGTGCTGCTCGGCCGTGCCCGGCTTGACCACCCAGCGGTGCAGGGTGGAGACCATGCGGCGGTAGCTGAACGTCTCGTGGATGTCGATCTCGGGGTTCGGGTTGTTCGCCACCGACAGCGGAGAGGACTGCATCCAGATGGCGCTCAGCACGTTGGCCCGCCGGTCGAGCACCTTCGCGCGCACCTCGACGTAGGTGTTGTCGCCCGGCACGTCGAACAGCGACTCCACGGCGCCGTAGGTGTGGTGCCTGCCGCCGAAGTCCTCGGTCCTGGCGCTGATCACCAGGTTGCCGCCGCTGACGGTCACGTTCTCCGGACGGAACGCGCCGCCGTCCTGCTCGTTGCCGGACACCTTGTACCAGATGCCCCTGCGCCACTTGGCCGTGTCGAGGGCCGAGCCGTTGAACTCGTCGCTGGCCTCGGGGATCAACTCGCGCGCCACCGCGGCGTTCGCGGTCAGGGGCGGGGCCAGGGCGGCGACCAGTACGGCGACGCCGAGCAGCAAGCGGGTTCTCACAGCGGTTCCCCCAAGAAGTAGTAGACGACGGGGGATTGTCGCGGGCCGTCCTTCCGGCGTGCAATTCCCTTTGGCGGGCGGGGTATAGGAGGCGAAGGCGTGAAGCTTCGGATGACACCAGGGCTGATGGTCCTGACCATCGCGCTCGGCATCGTCTTCCTGCCCGAGGTCTACCGGTTCGTCCCGCCGAGCGCCGACGCGGCCGACGTGACCCGGGCTGTGCTGTTCACGATCCCCATGGTCCTGGGTGCGCGGTTGATCCGGCTCGACTGGCGGCACTGGCCCCGGATCTCGCCCTTCCTGACGGCGCTGCCGCTGGCCCTGGGGCTGTGGGCGATCAGAGGGCCGCTGGACGACGCGGTTCCGTCCTGGTGGATCACGGCGGTGGTGTGCCTGCTGGCGTTCCGGCTCCTCGTCGAGGCGCCGGTCGCGCTGGTGCTGGTCGGCGGGTTCCTCAGCCCGGACCCGCGCCTGGGGGAGGTCGCCGCGCGGGTCACCGAAGACGGCTGCCCCGGCGTTCCTGTTGCGGCGGTTACGGCAGGCCGCCAGGACGGAGGCGCTGGGGGCGTAGGAGACCGGGTTCCTGTCGATGAGGTGGCCGCCGTCCACCCGCAGTGCGTGCAGGGGGAGGTAGTGGAGGAGGCCGTGGGGGACGAGGATCACCAGGTCGTCGGGGTCCGTCCATCTGCTCAGGGGCTCGACCAGGTTGTCGTGGGCGTGCCAGAGGTCTTCCAGGCCCATCGAGACCATCTCGCGGACCCCGCCCGCGTGGCCGAACGTGGTGAGGACGAAACGTCTGAGTGCCGCCTGGTCGAGGGGGAGGCGGACCACTTCCGGCTCGGTGTCGTCCGCGGTCACCTTGAACAGGACGACCTCGTCGGTCATGGTGAAGAACTCCACCATGACCGCCCGCCGCTGTCCCTCCAGCAACGCCCGCGCCTGGGCGTAGGTCAGGGTCACGGGCCAAGCTTCGCAACGTCTGCGCGTGACGTACAGGCGTCCCTGGTACGGCTGGGCCGTACCAGGGACACCGGGGGTCACAGGGCGGCGGCGTGGCGGCCCTGCGGGGTGACCCACCTCCTCTTCACGAAGGCGGCCAGGACGAGGATGATCGTCAGGGCGGGGATGAGCACGGCTGCCGCGGCCGCGTCGTGGAGAGCTGCCGCGGAAACACCCTGGACGGTGCCGGGAACGGCCACCCCCTGCCCGGGACCGGTAGAGAGCGCCAAAGCGGCCGAGGGCCCTGAGGTGGTGGGTGGTGCCGAGGCGGCTCCCTGCCCGAGTACGGCCCCTTTTTGTGGCGCGGCTCCTTGGTCCGGAGTGGCCGGTGGTGCGGGAGCGGCGGCGGGTGGGGAGGGGGTGGTGGAGGTTTTGACCTTGGCCGGGTAGCCGTACCCCACGACGCTGCTCTGGTCCCTTTCCTTGCGCTTGGCGAACTGCCGGTCGACGTTGCCCTCGATGGTCTCGATGCGGTCGCCGTCGACCTTCGTCACGATCCCCACATGGTCGATGCCGTCGATGGAGTCACCCCCCGACCAGTCGTAGAACACCAGCGCCCCCGGCGCCGGTTTCGTCCCCCAGGCGCCCTGCTCCTTGAACCACCCGGCATGCGCGGGCGTGTAGGCGAACTGCCCGTACACGTCCTGGAGGCCCGCCTGCCGAGCCCCCCACGCCAGGAACATGTCGCACCAGGCCGCATTGGTGAAGTCGTAACTGTCGTCGACGTTCCCGGTGTACCACTCGCCGAACTTCGTGTATCCGTCCGGTTTCTCGGTGTAACCAACCTCGGCGTCGAGGATCTTGACCATCCTCTGGATGGCCGTTTCGAGCATTTCCACGGGTTGTACTCCCCGTTCTCCTCTGCCGCCTACCGGGTTAGCTGACGGGTTCGGGCGAAGGAGTGCCCTACCGCTGCGAGCAGCGGATTCACCCCGAGGAACGTGGGTCCCCGGCTCCCTGAACGGGACTCGGCGGTCGGCCGGTCATCGGCCGATAAAGCAGGACCCTAATACCGGTCACGCCGATATCGCAATTTGGTAACGGTAAATAAAGCGGACGCAAAGACGGTCATCAATCCATCGGTTGAGGGTCAACTCCATCTAATGGATGACCGCATCGCCGGCGCATAGCGAATGTATGCATCCGGCGCGCGACCCTGATGTCACAGCGGAAAACGACGAAGGAGAACGCGATGAGCGCCACCAACACCCGCAGCACCTACGACGGTTTCACCGCAGAAGAGCGCGCCGCGATGAAGGAGCACGCCAAGGACCTCAAGAAGTCCGCGAGCACCAGCGCGGCCGACAAGGCGGCCGAGGCCGTACGCGACGTCCTCGCCAAGATCGCCGAGATGAAGGACTCCGACCGGGTCCTGGCCGAGCGCGTCCACGCCGTCATCACCACCCACGCCCCGGCTCTCGCGCCCAAGCTCTGGTACGGCATGCCCGCCTACGCGCTCGACGGCAAGCTCCTGTGCCACTTCCAGCCCGCCGAGAAGTTCAAGGCGCGTTACGCCACGCTCGGCTTCAGCGACGGGGCGAAGCTCGACGACGGCGCCCTGTGGCCGGCCGCCTACGCGCTGACCGAGGTGACGCCCGAGGTGGAGGCGCAGATCGTCGCCCTGCTGAAGCGGGCGATGGGCTGAGCGGGTGTCACGCCGGGCGGCGGTAGCGGCCGGGCGGCGTGCCGTACGCTCGCTTGAAGGCTTTGGCGAAGGCGAACTCCGAGGTGTAGCCCACGCTCTGGGCCACCGTCCTGAGCGGGGTGTCGCTCTCGCGGAGCATCCGGCCCGCGCTGGTCATGCGCCACCAGGCCAGGTACGTCATCGGCGGCTGTCCCACGAGCGCGGTGAACCTCTCCGCGAACACCGAGCGGGACACGCCGCCGCGCGTGGCCAGCTCCTCGACGGTCCAGGGGTGTTCCGGCCTGGCGTGGATGTCCCGCAGGGCGTGGCTGATCGCGCGGTCGGACAGCGCGAGGCCCCACCTGGAGGCGTCGCCGCCGGTCCAGGCGCGCAGGATGTACAGCAGCATCGCGTCGACCAGCGACGGCACGATGCCGTCGCGTCCCGGCAGGCTGAGGTCGAGCTCGCGGGCGAGCAGGTCGACGAGGGGGCCGAGCTCGGGGCTCCGGGTGAGGTGGATGAGGGCGGGCAGGTCGCGCATCAGGGGGTGCGGGCGGGCGCGGTCGAGCTGGTAGGCGCCGCAGAGCAGGATCGCCCGGTCGCCTGGCCCGTCCACGCGGACCTGGCCGATGGGCGAGTCGGGCGTCTCGCGCGAGGGGACGAACTCGATCAGCGGCGAGCCGGGCTGGTCGGCCAGGGCGTGCGCGCTGCCCTCGCGCAGGAAGACCACGTCGCCGGCGCTCAGGGGGAGCGGAGCCGTACCGTCGCCGGGCAGCAGCCAGCACGTGCCCTGGAGGACGACGTGGAAGGTCGTGCCGGTGACCGCGGGAAAGCGCAGCCCCCAGGGCGCGCGCACGTCGGTGCGGGCGGAACGGGTGCGGCCGGTGCGCATGGCGGCGAGCGCTTCGGAGAGGACATCCACCCTCCGGACTCTAGGACATGAAATCCGGATCCTGAAGCATTCATCGTCCGGCCTCCACTGCCTACCGTGAAGACATGACGATTTTGGTGATCGGAGCGACCGGCAAGACCGGCAGGCCCGTCGTGGAAGCGCTGCGGGCACGAGGCATGAAGGTGAAGGCGGCCAGCCGCAGCGGCGAGGTCCGCTTCGACTGGGCCGACCGCGAGACGTGGGCCCCCGCGCTGGAGGGCGCAGAGGGCGCGTACATCGTCGGCCCGTACGGCGAGCAGGACGGCGCCGTGCTCGTCGGCGAGCTCCTGGCGAGCGCCCCCGAGCTGCGCAGGGTGGTCCTGCTGTCGGTGCTGGGCGCCGACCTGCTGCCCGGCGTGGTGCCGATGGCGGCGTGGGAGCGCGACGTGCGCGCCTCGGGCAAGGAGTGGACCATCCTGCGGCCGAACTGGTTCCAGCAGAACTTCGGCGAGGGCTTCGCCCCCGCCCTGTGCGACGAGTCCACCCTGGCGCTGCCCGCGGGGGACGCGCCGGTGAGCTTCGTGGACACCCGCGACATCGGCGAGGTGGCGGCCGCCGCGCTCACCGAGGACGGCCACCACGGCCAGACCTACGTGCTGACCGGTCCCGAGGCGCTGGACCACCACCAGGCGCTGGCGATCCTCGGCCCAGGCCTTCGCTACGTGGCGCTGACGGAGGAGGAGTTCGCCGGCGGGCTGCGCCGGGCGGGCGCGGACGACCGGGTGATCACGTGGCAGCTGGGGCTGTTCTCCACCATCCGCGACGGGGAGAACGCCCTGGTGACGGACACCGTCGAGCGCGTCACCGGGCACCCGGCGCGCCCGCTGTCGGCCTACGCGGATAACCTCCCCGTCTATGGGTGAACACATCGACGTCGAGCGGGTACGTCAGGACACGGCCGGATGCGCGAGCGTCGTGCACCTGAACAACGCCGGGGCGGCGCTCCCGCCCCGGCAGGTGGTCGACGCGGTCGTGGCGCACCTCCGGCTGGAGGAGGAGATCGGCGGCTACGAGGCCGCCGACGCGCAGCGGGACCGTATCGAGCACACCTACGACGCGATCGCCCGCCTGGTGGGCGCGGCCAGGGACGACATCGCGGTGGTGGAGAACGCCACCCGCGCCTGGGACATGGCGTTCTACGCGATGCCGTGGCAGCGGGGCGACCGCATCCTCACCGCCGGCGCCGAGTACGCCAGCAACGCCATCGCCTTCCTCCAGACGGCCAGGAAGCACGGGGTCCAGGTCGACGTGGTGCCCGACGACGAGAGCGGCCAGCTCGACGTCGGCGCGCTGCGCTCGATGGTCGACGACCGGGTGAAGCTGATCGCCGTCACCCACGTGCCCACCCAGGGCGGCCTGGTCAACCCGGCGGCCGAGATCGGCCGGGTGGCCAGGGAGGCGGGGGTGACCTACCTGCTGGACGCCTGCCAGTCCGTCGGGCAGATGCGGGTCGACGTGGCGGAGATCGGCTGCGACCTGCTCACCGCGACCGGGCGCAAGTTCCTGCGCGGGCCGCGCGGCACCGGCTTCCTCTACTGCTCGCCGCGTATCAGGGAGAGCCTGGAGCCGCCGTTCCTCGACCTGCACGCGGCCACCTGGACGGGGCGGGACAGCTACCAGGTGCGTGAGGACGCGCGCAGGTTCGAGAACTGGGAGACCTACTACGCCGGGAAGATCGGGCTGGGCGTCGCCGTCGACTACGCCCTCGACCTGGGGCTGGACGCCATCCAGGAGCGCGTCACCGGGCTGGCCGAAACCCTGCGCGCGGGCCTGCGCGGGGTTCCCGGCGTGACGGTGCACGACAGGGGAGCGCGGCAGTGCGGCATCGTGACGTTCACCGTCGAGGGCCGCGACAGCCAGGACGTCGCGTCGGCGCTCAAGGCGAACGGGATCAACGTGTCGGTCTCCATCGCCGACTACGCCCGGTGGGACTTCGAGCCGCGTGACCTGACCTCGGTGGTCCGGGCCTCCGTGCACTACTACAACACCGAAGCCGAGCTCGACCGGCTCATAGCTGATGTAGGGTCTGGCCGCTGACCTGCTTGAAGAGGTACTCGGCCCGCTCGTAGGACAGGCGGCCGCGCCCGGTGTCCGGGCACAGATCCGTGGGCGCGGGCATGCGCGCGGGGCCGGGCCGCCGGTCGGCGAGGAACAGCGGGCCGCGGGTACGGTCCCCGATGAGGCCGGGCAGCAGGGCGGCCGTGCCCTGCCCCCATCGGACCTCGACCTCGCGTCCCCTGAGCGACGCGCGCCCGCGGCGGCCGGGCAGGTCCAGCCGGTCGACGTCGAGGGCGAGGGCCGCTCTGGCCGGGGCGCCGGACTCGTGCACCATCCGCCAGAACGTCCGCTCGCGCAGCGACGGGTGCCGCCACAACGCCTCCAGATCAGGCCCGCCGACCGCTGGCCGCGGCACGCGGCTTTCCCACTTCCTGGGCACCCCGGCAGCCAGGTCTCTGGTGGACGTCCAGGCCGACAGCGCCCGTACGGCGGCGCGGTGCCTGTTCCAGGTGCGCACCCCCGCCCCGCCCCAGGCCACGGCGAAGACCCGGGCGACGTCCGAGGCGCTCACCTCGGCGAGCGGGGTGGCCGCGCCCAGGTCGAGGAGCAGGCGGCGCATGGTCTGGCCGTACGAGCGCAAGGTCTCGGCCCCCAGGTCGTCACGGGCCAGGAACCGGCTCACCGCGTCGCCCACGGTGGCCTCGCCAGGTGCCGACGAGCCCGCCCGGCGGAGGAGGAACGCGCGTTCCGGCTCGTTGCGGGTCAGCGCCGCCGCGCGGGTGAACTCCCGGCTCGCCTCCGCCTGCCGTCCCAGCCTCTCCAGCAGGTCCCCGCGCACCACGGACAGCAGGTGGTAGTCCCTGAGCGCCGGATCAGCCGAGACCGTGTCGACCAGGTCCAGCCCCGCCTGCGGCCCACCGGCCATGCCCAGCGCGACCGCCCGGTTGAGCTGGATCACCGGCGACGGCACCATCCGCACCAGCGCCTCGTACAGCGCCGCGATCTGCGCCCAGTCCGTCTGCTCCGCGCTGGCAGCCTGCGCGTGCGAGACGGCGATCGCGGCCTGCAGCACGTACGGGCCGAGCGGGCCGCCCGCCTGCCTGGCGCGCAACATCGACGCGAAGCCGCGGTTGATGAGCTGCCTGTCCCACCTGCTCCTGTCCTGCTCGTGCAGCTGGATCGGCTCGCCGGACGGCCCGGTCCTGGCCTCGGCGCGCGAGGCCTGGATCTCCATCAGCGCGACCAGGCCGTGCACCTCGGCCTCGTGCGGCGCCAGCTCGGCCAGCAGCCCGCCCAGCCGCATCGCCTCCCGGGTGAGCGCCGGGCGCATCAGGTCGTCGCCCGAGGTGGCCGAGTAGCCCTCGTTGAAGATCAGGTAGATGACCTCCAGCACCGAGGCCAGCCGTTCTGCCAGCTCGGACCCCTCGGGGAGCTCGAACGGCACGTTCCGCTCGGCGAGGGTGCGCTTGGCGGCTGCGATGCGTTGCGCGATCACCTGCTCGGGCAGCAGGAACGCCCGCCCGATCTCGGCGGCGCTGAGCCCGCCCAGCAGGCGCAGGGTGAGCGCGGCCCGCTCGCGAGCGGGCAGCACGGGGTGGCAGGAGATGAACATCAGCCGCAGGACGTCGTCCTCCTGCTGCTCCTGCTGCTCGGGCGGCGGCTGGGCGATCTGCTCCAGCCGCTGTGACCGCCTGATGTGGTCGATGGCCCGCCGTTTGGCGATGGTCATCAGCCACGCGCCCGGGTTGTCGGGCACGCCCTGCGACGGCCACTGCTCCAGCGCCGCCACCAGGGCGTCCTGCGCCAGCTCCTCGGCCAGGCCGACGTCGCGCACCAGCCTGGTCAGGGCGGCGACGATCCGCGCGGACTCCGCCTTCCAGACCGCGTCGAGGGTGTCCCTCACCCGTAGATCTGCTGCATCCGTCCCTCACCCTCGCCAATGATCTTGAAGAAGCGGCGGGCGAGCTCCATGGCCTCCTCCTTCGAGGCGACCTCGACCAGCGCGAACCCGCCAGCCAGCTCCTTGGCCTCGGCGAACGGCCCGTCCATCACGGTGAGCTCGCCGCCCGAGGCCCGGAACACCGTGCCGCCCACCTCCATGCCGCCGGTGGCCACCAGCGACCCGGCCTTCGTCAGCTCCTCGATGAAGTTGCCCATCTCCAGGTAGAGCGCCTCGTCGGCGCGCATCTCGCCCACGCTCGTCATGAGAAATCGCATGGATCGCACTCTACAGATGCGCATTCCCTGTCACATCCCCCGATCGACGTATGGGCAGAAGCGAACAACGAACGAGGAGCCAGAAATGACCGCCATCGCGCTGACCGCGACCACCGTCCGCACCCGCACCCTGCTCACCGCAGGCGCCCTGGCCACCCCGGTCTTCTTCGGGGTCTCCCTGGCCCAGGTCTTCACCCGCGAGGGCTTCGACCTCACCCGCCACCCGCTGAGCCTGCTGTCCACCGGCTCGCTCGGCTGGCTGCAGATCGCCAACTTCCTCACCGTCGGCGTCCTGCTGATCGCCGGATCCGCCGGCTTCAAGCGGGCCGGGTACGGGAAGTGGGCGCCACGCCTGATCCTGATCGCCGGGATCGGCATGATGGCGGCCGGGGTGCTGGTCATGGATCCGTCGGACGGTTTCCCGCTCGGCACGCCGTACGGGATGCCCGCCACGATGAGCTGGCACGGCATCGCGCACATGGCGGCCGGGTCCACGAGCTTCTTCTCGCTCATCGCCGTCGGCTTCGTCCTGGCCCGCCACTTCAGCCGCGCAGGACAGCGCGGCCTGGCCATCGCCTCGCGCGTCGCCGCCGTGATCCTCATCCTGGGCGACGGCTGGGCCATGACCGGTGGCAGGGCAGGGTCGCTCACCCTCGCCGTCGGCGTCTTCGCCGCCATGGGCTGGGTCTCTCTCGTCGCCGCCACCCGCCGCTGACCCCCCGCACCTACCGAAACCGAAGGAGATCGTCATGAGAAAGATCGTCGCTGGGCTCTTCGTCTCGCTGGACGGCGTCGTCGAGTCGCCCCAGAACTGGCACTTCCCCTGGATGAACGACGAGATGGCCGCAGCGGTCATCGCCGCGCAGACCCGCTCGGACACCCTGCTGCTCGGCCGGACCACCTACGAGTCCTTCGCCTCCACCTGGCCCCACCAGAGCGGTGTGATGGCCGACAACCTCAACAACATCCGCAAGATCGTCGTCTCCAGCACGCTGGAGAAGGCCGAGTGGAACAACTCCACCCTCATCAGCGGCGACGTCGCGGCCCAGCTCGCCGAGCTCAAGGAGGAACCGGGCAAGGACATCAGCCTCACCGGCAGCATCACCCTGACCAGGCACCTGCTGCGCGCCGGTCTGGTCGACGAGCTCCACCTGCACGTCCACCCCATCGTCCTGGGGGCGGGCATGCGCCTGTTCGACGAGTCGGTCGGGCGGCTGCCGCTCACCCTCGTGGAGTCCACCACCTTCGCCACCGGCGCCGTCCACCTTCACTACCAGCCCGCGCAGGGAGACCCCCGATGACCGTCACCGAGTACGCAGCAGCCCTCCCCACCCCGCTCCGCGAGATCGGCGAGACCCTCACCACCCTGGTCGACCAGGCGATCGACCGGCCCGGCGCCGTCTGGCACGGCCACCCGGTCTGGAGCCTCGGCGCGGCCCCCGGCAAGACCCCGGTGGTGTTCTTCAAGGCCTACAGCTCATACGTGACCTTCGGCCTGTGGCGCGGCCAGGAGATCGACGACCCGTCGGGACGGCTGCGGCCCGCCTCCCGCCAGATGGCCGCGGTCAAGCTCAGCAGCCTGGAGGACATCGACGCCGACCTGTTCACCACCTGGGTACGGCAGGCGGTGGACCTGGAGAAATGACCACGCCGACCAGCCCCGCCCGGAAGCCCCGGGCGGGGCTTCGCGCATGTCACCAGGCGACCGCGACCACGAGGACCAGCCCCAGCAACGCACCGGCCACCGCGCCGGGACATTGACGATCGGTCACCGCGGACCGGCCGCGACAGGAAAGAGCGCACTCAAACCGGTGCGGGTGGGCAGGTCGCGCACGGCGCGGTCGAGCGCCTCCACCTGAGCCTCGGGCAACGCTCTGGCGGCGTTGGCGCGGAACTTGCGCGACAGCTCCTCGGCCGTCAGCGGATGCTCTGGCCCGCCCCTGGAGGAGTCCACCCGGTGCTCCAGCACCGATCCGTCGCGCAGCCGGACGCGCAGCACGGCGGCGAACGCCGTGGGGAAGATCGCGGACGCCCGCTCGTCCGCCACGCACCGCACACGCCCGGCCAGCGCCAGCCGTACCGGATCCAGCCGGGCGAAGTCGTCCAGCGACAACCCCAGCCCACCCCCTCCGGCCAGCGCAGCCGCGACCGTGTAGGGGCCGGAGAACTTCGCGTGGTACGGCGAGACCGGCCGCGCCTTCTCCTCCGCCGGTTCCGCGATGGTGCGCAGCACGGGCGCGGGCACGCCCAGCTCGATCTCCTCGACGTCGCCCGCCAGCACGCCCCTGGCGCGCAGGGCCAGCGCGCAGTCGATCGCCGGATGGGTGAAGTGGTTGGTCGGATACGGCTTGTAGACCGTACGCAGCAGCTCCCACCGCTCGCCCAGCCCCGAGACCAGCGCCTTGTCGTCATAACGCCCGTCGATCCAGGCCTGGAAGAAGCCGAACCGCCCCTCCAGCACCGTCGGCGGCCCGGTCAGCCCCTCGGCGGCCAGCACGGCGGCGGTGACCCCGGCGTGCGCCGCCCACCCGCAGTGGACCCGCTTCACCGTGCCGCCGGTGCGGTTGGCCTCCAGCAGCCCCGCGCCCATGCTGGCGGCGATGCCCATCGCGTGCGCCACGCCGTCCGCGCCGAGCCCGTACAGGAGCCCGGCCGCGACGGCCGCGCCGAGGGTGCCGCAGATGGAGGTGGCGTGCTGGCCCTTCTCGAAGAAGAGCGAGTTGCCGGCCTCCGGCATGTAGGAGGCCATGCCGAGCCTGTTGCACACCTCGATCCCGGCCGCGACGGCCGGGATCAGCGCAGCGCCGCCCGCGCCGGTGGCCTCGGCGGCGGCCAGGGCGGCGGGGACGACCGGCGCGCTGGGGTGCAGCACGGAGGGCAGGTGGGTGTCGTCGAAGTCGAGCGCGTGCGCGAGCGTGCCGTTGACCAGCGCGGCCGACGGCGCGGGCAGGCGGTCGCCGCTGCCGATCGCAGTGGCCTCGGGCGTGCCCGCCCACCGCCGTACGGCACGCAGCACGGCGGGCGCCGCGTCAGCCCCCGGCTCTGCGTAGGCGGCGAGCGCGTTGCCGAGCACGTCGAGCACCCGGTTGGGCACGTCGGCCGCCACCCCGGCGGGCACCCCGCGGTCACGGCAGTCCACGGCGAAGGCGGCGAGCTGCTCCACCAGCGTGGTCATGGAAGGACCGCCAAGGGACGCACGGGCGCGCCCGTCGCGCCGACGATCGGCAGCGGGTTGAGCACGAACAGGAACTCGCGGACGCCCGAGTCGAGCAGCTCGCCCAGGCGCATGGTCTCGACGATGTTGATGCCCGACTCCACCAGCATGATCCGGTGCACCGGCAGGGTGGCGTGCCCGTGTCCCGGCGCGATGTGCTCGAACGCGATGGTCTCCCCGCCCACGACGCGCGGACGCCGCTCGGCCAGCCACCGCGCCGCCTCCACCCCCGGCCCGGGAGCGCCGTCGACGCCTCCGTCGAAGCCGGGCTCCGGCCACCGCCTTGACCACCCGGTGCCGACCAGGACGGCGTCGCCCTCGCGGATCTCCAGCGCCCCCGCGGCCCGTTCGAGGTCGGCGGCGCTGACCTCGTAGCCGGGCGGGAGCACGGGCACGCCGTGCACGGCGGCGACGTCGAGCAGCACGCAGCGGCCGACATACGGAGCGAAGGCGTCGATGCCGAGCTCGCTGAAGCCGTCCCGCGTGGTCACCTCGCCGGCGGGCCGCCCGCCGTACAGGAGGCCGTCCTGGGAGACGTGGGCCAGCGCGTCCACGTGCGTGCCCACGTGGCCGCCGGTCACGATGAGCTCGGCGGCGGCAGACCCGCCGTCCGGGCGGACCACGTCGCCGTGTCGGCGTTCGAGGGACAGGCGGAACGGCGGGTGGTTGGGCGACTGCGGCATGCCCCGGCGCATCGGCTGGGCCAGGTCGAGCACCCTGGCTCCGGCCAGCGGCTCCCACATAAGGCCTCCGTGTTCCTATTTGTGGAATGATGTTACTCCAGCCGCAACAGAACGGACCGCCGTGCCCACGGAAACGGGAAGCCAGACCGTCGCCACGGTCGAGCGCGCCGCCGACATCCTCCTGCTGTTCGCCGAGACGGCCTCGGCGACGCTCGGCGTGACCGAGATCGCCGACAGCCTGGGCATGTCCAAGGCGGCCGTGCACCGGGTGCTCGCCTCGCTGCGCAGCCGCGGGCTGGTCGACCTCGACGACGAGAGCAGGCGCTACTCGCTGGGGCTCGGCGCGATGCGGCTCGGGCTGGCCTACCTCGACCGGGTCGACATCCGCAGGCTCGCCGGGCCCGAGCTGCCCGGCCTGTCGCGCCACACGGGGGAGACGGCGACGCTGTCCATACGCACCGGCGACACCCGCGTCTACCTCGACCAGGTGACCCCTCGGCGGGAGGTCATCATGTCGGTCTCGCTCGGCGTGCCGTACCCGCTGCACGCGGGCGGGTCGTCCAAGGCGTTCCTGGCGTTCCTCGGCGAGGACGAGATCGAGGCCTATCTGGCGCGCCCGCTCACCGCGCTCACCCCCGCCACGGTCACCGACCACGGGCGGCTGCGCGTCGAGCTCGGCCTGATCCGGCGGCGCGGCTACGCCATGTCGATCTCGGAACGGCAGAGCGGCGCCGCCTCGGTCGCCGCTCCCGTGCTCGACCGGATGGGCCGCCCCTGCGCGGTCGTCAGCGTCTGCGGGCCCGCAGAACGTTTCATGGGCGAGGCGGACGCCTGCGCCGCCGCGCTGCTGGAGGTCACCGACCGGCTCTCCGCCCAGCTGGGCCACAGAAAGGACGCCCCCGATGTACGACCTGCTCGTCAAGGACGGCCTGCTCGTCCTTCCGTACCACGGTGAGGTCCGCGCCGACTTGGCCATATCCGGCGGACGGATCACCGCGATCGGTGAGCACCTCGACGGCGCCAACGAGGTGATCGACGCCTCGGGCAAGATCGTGCTGCCCGGCGCGGTGGACGCCCACTTCCACATCGGGATCTACCGGGAGATGGGGCTCGACGCCTTCGAGGAGACCAGGTCGTCCCTGGTCGGCGGCGCGACCACGGTGCTCAGCTACTTCCGCACCGGGCAGCACTACCTGGACAGGACCGGGCCGTACAAGGAGATCTTCCCCGAGGCCCTGGACGCGGTGGCCGGGCGGGCCTGGACCGACTACGGCTTCCACCTCGCGCCGATGACGGTCGAGCAGATCGAGGAGATCCCGCGGCTCGTCGCCGAGCACGGCGTCACCTCCTACAAGTACTACATGTTCTACAAGGGCTTCGACCTGGCAGCCAACAGCCGCGACGCCCGCGCCTTCACCATGGGCGACGAGTACGACCTCGGGCACCTGTTCCTGATCATGGAGAAGCTCGCCGAGGTGCAGAAGGCGCACCCCGACACGCGGATCTCGCTCAGCCTGCACTGCGAGCAGTCCGAGCTGATGCGCGTCTTCATCGACCGGGTGCAGGCCCGCGGCGGCCCGCAGAACCTGCGCGCCTACAGCGAGGCCCGACCGCCGCTGACCGAGCAGGTCGCCATCGCCGAGGCGGCGGCGCTGGCCGCGCACACCGGCGTCGAGATCAACTTCCTCCACCTGTCCAGCGCCGAGGCGCTCGAGGCCGCCTGCCGTACCACCGGGCGGCGGGAGACGACGCTGCACCACCTCTGCCTCGACCACGACGACCTCGACGCGCGCGGCGGCCTGGGCGGCAAGGTCAACCCGCCGATCCGCACCCGCGAGCACAACGAGGCGCTGTGGGCTGGCGTCGCCGACGGGCGCATCGACTGGGTCGCCTCCGACCACGCCTGCTGCCTGGAGGAGCACAAGGGCGACGCGCTGTGGCCCGCCAGACCCGGTTTCGGCGGGACCGCGCTGCTCTATCCCGTGCTGTTCTCCGAGGGGCACCTCAAGCGCGGGCTGCCGCTCACCAGGCTCGCCGAGATCGCGTCGGCGAACCCGGCGCGCGCCTACAACCTGTGGGGGCGCAAGGGCAGCCTCGGCGTGGGCTTCGACGCCGACCTCACCATCGTGGACCCGGGCCTGACCAGGACGGTCACCACCGAGCTGCTGCTGTCCGGCCAGGACCACTGCCCGTTCGAGGGCGTGGAGCTGACCGGCTGGCCGGTGACGACCGTCGTCGGCGGGCGCGTCGCCTACCGCGACGGTCGGGTGGTCGGCGAGCCCGGCGGCTCCTACCTCGACCGGAGCTCGCGGTGGAGCACCTTGCCCGCCGCGTTGCGCGGCAGCGCGTCGACGAACTCGATCTGACGCGGCAGCTTGGGCCCGGACAGCCTCGTACGGCAGTGCCCGAGCAGGGCCTCGCCGTCCACGCTCGCGCCGGGCAGGACGACGACGAAGGCGGCCACCCGCTCGCCCCACGCCTCGTCCGGCAGGCCCACGACGGCCGCCTCGGCGACCCCGGGGAAGGCGGCGATGGCCTCCTCCACCTCGCGCGGCGCGACGTTCACCCCACCCGAGATGATCATGTCGGACTTGCGGCCGACGATGGCGAGGAAGCCGTCCTCGTCCTGCTCCACGATGTCGCCGCTGGTCAGGAAGCCGTCCTCGGTCATGCACGCGGCCGTCGCAGCGGGGTCGTCCAGGTAGCCGTTCATGAGGTAGGGCGAGCGGCTGAACAGCTCGCCGTCCACGATCCTGATCTCGGTCATGAACCAGGGAGTGCCGACCGAGCCGATCTTGCGGCGGGCGTCGGCCGGGCGGCAGTTGCTCACGATGCCCGCCTCGGTCGAGCCGTACAGCTCGTGCACGCCGACGCCGGGGAAGCTGTCCATCACCCACTCCTTCAGCGGGCCGGGTAACGCGGCCGCGTTGAAGTAGAGGGTGTCGAGGGAGGACAGGTCGTACCTGGACAGCGCGGACTCGCCGAGCGCGCGGAGCATGTGGGCGTGGGTGGGCACGAGGAAGACCGACTGCGCCCGCTCCCGCTCGACCATCGCCAGCAGCGCCTCGGGGTCCCACGCACGCAACATGGCCACGCACCCGCCGGTGTGCACCGGCGCGTAGCCGAAGGCGAACCCGGCGCCGTGGTACATCGGCGCGACCGCGATCGAGCGCCGCCCGGGGCCCAGCCCCCACTCCAGGGCGGAGGCGTAGAAGGTCAGGGAGCGCGAGCGGTGGCTGATCACCACGCCCTTGGGCCTGCCGGTGGTCCCCGAGGTGTAGGCGACGCAGAACGGGTCGCGCTCGTCCACCTCGACCCGGGGATCGGTGGACGGCGCGGCGGCCAGCGCCGCCTCGTAGTCCCCATCCACGATCAGCACGGTCCCGGGAAGGTCGACGCCGTCGACGACCGTGTCCAGCGCCCGGTCGGCGACGAGCGCCCGCGCGGCGGAGTGGCCCAGGATGTAGGAGCTCTCCACCGGCGTCATCCGCGGGTTGAGCGGCACCATGACCAGCCCGGCCTTCGCAATCCCGGCCGCCACCTCGGGATACTCCATCCGGTTGCCCAGCAGCACCGCGACCCGCTCGCCCGGACGCAGTCCGGCGGCGAGCAGCGAGTTGGCCAGGCGGCTGGACCGGTCGTCGAGGCCGCGGTAGGTGAGCCGCCGGTCGCCGTCGACCACCGCGACCGTCTGGGGCGAGGCAGCGCCGAACTCGCGCACCCCGCCCGCGATGGAGAGCTGCATCTGGCCTCCTGTTTCACGATGTTTCACATAGCGAAACAGCATTCCACTCTTAGTGAGCCCCCACAAGAACCCTCTCCTGAACGGGACGCCGGGTGTACCAGAGGGCGACCAGCAGGTTGGGCACCCAGCAGAGCCAGGCGATCCAGATGTACGCCGTGGTGAACGAGACGTCGATCAGATCGGCGGCGGACAGGCCCGCGTACGCGCCCAGCATGACCCGCAGCGTGACCGCCGCGAAGGTGAGCGAGAAGCTGCGGATCATCCAGCGCCGGTGCTCGGCCACCCGGCCGGTGAGGATCATCCGCAGGCCCATGCCGCCCGTCACGAGCCAGCCCACGGCCAGTGCGGCGAACCCGATCCCCGCCACCGGACCTCCGTGCGCCGTCGTGGCGAGCGCCAGACCGCCGATGCCGCCGACCAGGCAGCCGAAAAGGTAGAGCGCGCCGAGCGTGCGGTGCACGCGCGGTAAACGGGTGCGCAACCGCTTGGCGAACTGCAACGGGCCCACCGTCAGGGCCAGCATCGCGCCGCCGATGTGCGCGCCGAGCGCCAGCTCGTGCTGCATGTAGACGAGGCGCTGGTTCTCGAAGTAGACCGACGGGTCGAAGCCCAGATATTTGGCCGCATAGGCGACGATCCCCAGGGAGAGCACGGTCATGAGGGCCCATCCGGCCCGGCTGATACGCATGGGCTCAGCTTGATCGGCCCGACCTGCGCGGGCATCCGGGGCGACCCTGGCCGCGTCCTGCCCCGAGCCCCTACGCCCTCTCAGGGTTTACGCGGCCCAGTCATTCCTCCGGCGACGAGTTGTTGTTCAGGTGGAGCTTGCCGTCCAGCACCTCCTGTGCCAGGTCAGCCACCGGGCGGTCGTCGGCGAAGGCGCGGGCGCGGAGCCGGACGAACGCCTCGCTCACCCCGACCCCGAGCTGCTGCATGAGCATTCCGGTGGCCTGGTAGACCACCACCCGCCGGTCGGACGCCTGCTCGAACCACCGGTCGGCCACGGTGTTCGGCGGGTCGGCCATCAGGTAGCCGCTCATGGTCAGCGTCACCGCCTCCGCCGCCAGCAGTGCCTCGCCCAGCACCTCGGCGCCGATGCGCCCCGCCTCCGTCCGGTAGAGGCTCAGGGTGCCCAGCCGTACCGCGCCCAGCTGGAGCGGGAAGACGAACAGGGCGCCCACCCCGCTCAGGTGGTCGCGGACCGCCTCGGTGAACATCGGCCACGGCGTGTAGGGGACCTGTTGCAGGTCCTCCACCAGCACCGGCTCGCCCGTCTCGTACGCCTGAAGGGCCGGACCCTCACCGAGGGTGAACTGCAGCTCCTCCAGCCGCGCCGCGACCGGGTCGCTGCTGGCCAGGGTCGGCCCCATCCGCGTCTCGCCGATCGTCGCGATGAGCGTCAGGGCCGCCCCCTGCACGTCCAGCCCCTTCACGCAGGCCTGGCAGACGTCCTGCGGGCGCAGCTCTTCCGTGTTGGCCGCCGCGCGGGCCAGGATCCGGCGCACTACTCCTCGCTCGGTCACGACCGCATCTTAACCACGAGGCCCGCTTGCGCACAGTGTTCCCTCTGCGTACAGTGTTCTCATCAGTGCACGATGTGCGCACATGAAAGGAATCCGGAAGTGATCGTGAGCCTCCCCACCCAGCGCCCCGCAGGCCGGCCGTTCGACCCGCCGGTAGAGCTGGCCGAGCTGCCGCCGCTCACCCCGATGGTCTTCCCCGACGGCCACGAGGGCTGGCTGGCCACCAGCCACGCGCTGGTGCGCGCCGTGCTGGCCGACCCCCGGTTCAGCTCGCGCCACGAGCTGATGCACTACCCGCTGGCCGATGTCGGGGAGATGCCGCCCGCGTCCCTCGGCGTCATGACCGGGCTGGACGCCCCGGAGCACACGCGCTTCCGCAAGCTGCTGGCGGGCAAGTTCACCGTCCGCCGGATGAACCTGCTCACCGAACGGGCCGCGCAGGTCACCGCCGAGCACCTGGACGAAATGGCAGCTCAGGGCTCGTCCGCCGACCTGGTGCAGGCGTTCGCGCTTCCCGTCCCGGCGGTGATGATCTGCGAGCTGCTCGGCGTGCCGTACGCGGACAGGATGCTCTTCCAGGCCACGGCGGCGAAGCTGAGCGGGCTGGACGCGACGCAGGAGGAGCAGTACGCCGCGTTCGGCGAGATCGGCGCGTACATCGCGAAGCTGGTGCTGGCCAAGCGCGCCGACCCGACCGACGACCTGCTCAGCGACCTGACCGGGACGGACCTGACCGACGACGAGCTGGCCGGGGTGGGCGCGTTCCTGCTGGGGGCCGGGCTCGACACCACCACCAACATGATCGCGCTCGGCACGTTCGCGCTGCTGGAGAACCCTGACCAGCGGCCCGCCCTGCACGAGGACCCCGCCCAGGCGGTGGAGGAGCTGATGCGCTACCTCAGCATCGTCCACACCGGGGCCAGGGCCGCGCTGGAGGACGTCGAGCTGGACGGCCACCGGATCAAGGCAGGTCAGACGGTCGCCCTGTCCGTGGTCGCCGCCAACCGCGACCCCGCGAAGTACCCCGACCCCGACGTCCTCGACCTGCGCAGGCAGGCCACCGGGCACGTGGGCTTCGGGTACGGCATGCACCAGTGTCTGGGGCAGCAGCTCGCCCGCGTCGAGATGCGCGCCACCCTGCCCGCGCTGTTCAGCCGGTTTCCCGGGCTCCGCCTGGCCGTGCCGCCCGGCGAGGTGCCGATGCGCCACGACATGGACATCTACGGCGTGCACCGGCTCCCGGTCGCCTGGTGACCGTCACCGCCGCGTCCTGATCGACTCGGCGTGCTCGGTGAGGACGCGCTGGAAGTCGCCGAGCATGCGCACCAGCTTCTCCGCGTCCTCGGCGCCGTAGCCGTCCACCAGGCCCGTCATCGCCTGGTAGAGGTCGTCGAACAGGCCGAAGGCCCGCTGGGTGCCCGCGGGTGAGGCGTGCATGAGGATGCGCCGCCGGTCCACCGGGTCGATCTCCCGGTAGGCGTATCCGCCGGACTCCAGCCGCCTGGCCATCGCGCTGATCGCCGCCGTGCTCAGCCCGAGCACCGCTGCGACCTGGCTGGGGCTCATGGGGCCCTGCCGTACCAGCAGGTTCAGGCAGATCAGGTCCGTCTGGTTGATGCCGATCCGCTCGGCGGCGGCGTTGCCGATGAAGTCGAGGGCGATGCTCAGGTCGAAGAGCTGCTCGGTGACCTCACGGGCGATGTCGTTAGACAAGTTGATACTCAAATCGTTTGACTATTAATAGGGTGCAGCATACCTTAACAGCCGTGAACCTCTACAACCTTGGCTACCGGCTCTTCCGCATGCCCTGGGAACTGGGACCGCGCAAAGAGCTGGTCGAGCTGGTCACCTCCGGACGGTTACCCGCGGGCCGGGCGATCGACCTCGGCTGCGGCACCGGCGCCAACTCGGTCTTCCTCGCAGAACACGGCTTCGACGTCACCGGCGTCGACTTCGCGCCCGCCGCGCTGGTCAAGGCCAGGGCGAAGGCGGCCGAGGCCGGGGTCAGCGTCGACTTCCGCCGCGACGACCTCACCGCGCTCACCGGCGACCACGGCGTGTTCGACCTGCTCGTCGACTACGGCACGCTCGACGACCTGTCGCCCGCCAGGCGCGACCTCTACGTGCGCAACGTGCTCCCGCTGACCAGGACGGGCACCCGGTTCCTGCTGTGGTGCTTCGAATGGGCGCCGCGCCGCTTCGACCGCTGGGTGTCCTTCCTGCCGATCGCGCCGGGCGAGGTGGCCGAGCGGTTCGGCGCGCACTTCACGATCGAGCTGCTGGGCACGTCGGGAGCGCCCCAGCCGCGCCGCCTCGTCGCCGGAACCGCGGCCTACCTGCTGACCAGGGTGAGCTGACATGAAGGCCGGAGCCCTCGTCTGGGCGCTGCTCATCGTGGTGATCGTGCTGGTCCTGGTCCTGCTGCGCGACCGCCTCGGCCGGCCGCGCGCCGCCTCCTTCCTCGTGGTGCTCGGTCTCTTCGCACTGGCCGGGGAGGAGACGCTGCTGACCGGGTTCTGGGCGGCAGCGCCGTCCACCATGGATCGGGACGGCCTGGCCGACCTGGTCACCGCGCCCGCGCGGGCGCACATCCTCGACTCGGCCGTGCTCGGCACCGCCCTGTTCGTCCTGCTGGGCTGGATCGCCCTGACCGCGTTCCGCCGCGGCGAGCGCTGGGCGGCCCGGGTGCTGGCCGCCGGGTGGTTCGTCGTGGCCGCGGCGGTCGCCGTCACCATGGTCACCGTCTACTCGCGCGGCCTGCCGCTGCCCACCCCGGGCGGCCGGGCCGAAGGCGCCGGCTACGGCTGGGAGCAACTCGCCGCAGGGCTGCTCGCGTGGGCGACGGGGTTGTGGGTGGGCAGGCGATGAAACTCTTCCTGGGTACGGTGACCCTGTCGTGGGCCGGTTTCGTGATCCACAACGTCGCCGACCTCCCCGGGCAGACCCTGCTCAGCCCGGAGACCCTCTTCCCGTCGCTGGTCTACGTGGCGCTGGTCGCGTTGTGGTTCACCCCCGCGCGCACGGTGGCCAGGTTCGCCCTGCTCGGCTGGGTGGGCCTGCACCTGGTCGGTGGCGCGGTCGTCAGCGTGCTGCCGCTGCCGTTCCTGCCCTTCGACCCCGAGCAGACCCTCTACCACTACGCGTTCCACGTGGTCTACGGGCTCACTCAGGTGCCCGCTCTCGTGGTGCTGTCCAGGCGCCGGACGCGGCTGCCTCGGTGACGTAGTCCTCGAACGACCTGGCAGGACGGCCCAGCGCCCGCTCCACGCCGTCGGAGACGGGGGCGGCGCGGCCGTCCCCGATGTCCACGAGGAGGCCGGTGAGCAGCCGCGCCACGTCCTCGGGGACGCCGGCCGACACCCAGCGCTCGACCAGGACCTCGGGCGCGACGTCCTCGTGGCGGACCGTGCGCCCGGCCGCCCGGCCGATCAGGTCGGCCGCCTCGGCGAAGGTGATCGCCCGCGGGCCGGTGAGCTGGTAGGTCCGGCCGCTGTGCCGGTCCTCGGTGAGCGCCCTGGCGGCGACCTCGGCGATGTCTCCCGCGTCGATGAACGGGGTGGCTCCGTCGCCGGTGGGCAGGGCCAGGGTTCCGCCGAGCACGCCGGGGAGCCAGGGGCCCTCGCTGAAGTTCTGCGCGAACCAGTCGGGCCGCAGGATGGTCCAGTCCTCGCCCGAGTCGCGCAGCGCCTGCTCGGCCGGTCTGAGCGGGTGGTCGTCGCCGACGTTGTAGGCGGACAGGAGGACGAACCGCCGCACCCCTGCTCTCACCGCCCGGTCCACGAAGGCGGGGACGCGCGCGTGGTGGTCCGTTCCCGGGCGCAGGTCGGGCTCCAGGAGGTAGGCGGCGGTGACGCCGTCGAGGGCCTTTGCCCAGGTCGTCGGGTCGCCGAGGTCGAGGTTGGTCCGAGAAGCGGCCCGCACGGGGTGGCCGGAGGCGCGGAGGCGGCCGACGACGCGGCGGCCGACCTTGCCGGTGGCTCCGGCTACGAGGATGTTCTTCATGTCGTTCAGCCAACCGCCGATCTGCTGGACGATCCATGGGAGTTCGTCGCGAAAGGCTTTGTGATCGTCTAGCTTTGGATGGGTGGACGTTCTCAGTGACCTGCTGCACCGGGCGCGGGCCAGGAACGCGACGGTGCGCCGGCTCGTCCAGCGCCCGCCCTGGGCGATGTCCTTCGACGAAGCCCCGCCGCTCACCGTCGTCGCCACGCTGGGCGGGCACGCCTCGGTCCAACTCGCGATGACTTCTGCGCGTCTCTCCGCGGGGGACATCGCGCTCATCAGCGGGGTCGACGGCTACACGATCGCCGACAGCCCGTCCACGCCGCCGCAGGTGGTGATCAGCGGGGGACGGAAGTACGCGGTGGGCGGGGGAGAGGTGCATCGGAGCCTCGCGCCCCGCACCTACGGCGACGGGCTGTCCGGCGCGACGGTCATGCTCAGGGGGGCCTACGAGCTCAGGGGTGACGTGGGGGAGCGGCTGCTGGGCATGCTCCCTCCGCTGGCCGTGGTGCCCGCTGGTCCGCGGACCCGGGCGCCACTGGAGCTGCTGGCCGAGGAGGTGGGTCGCGACGAGCCCGGTCAGGACGCGGTGCTCGACCGGCTGCTCGACCTGGTCCTCGTCCTCGCACTGCGGGCGTGGTGCGCCAGGCCGGACGCGGCGTCACCCGCGTGGCACCGGGCGCTGGCGGATCCGGCGATCGGCGACGCGTTGCGGCTGCTGCACGAGGAGCCCGCGTTCCGGTGGACGGTGGGTGGGCTGGCCGGGAAGGTCGGCATGTCCCGCGCCGCCTTCGCCGCCCGCTTCACCGCTCTGGTCGGCGAGCCACCTCTCACGTATCTGACGGGGTGGCGGATGACCCTGGCCGCCGACCTCCTCCGCGACACCGACGCGACGGTCGCCGCGGTGGCCAGGACGGTCGGCTACGACGACCCGTTCGCCTTCAGCGTCGCCTTCAAACGCACCCGGGGCGCCACCCCCACCACCTGGCGCCAGACCTGGGGTTAGGCCACTGCCTTGGTGGTCCGTACGGCCAGCGTGGTCAGGACGGCCAGGGTCCCGGACACCTCACGCAGGATCGGGCTGACGAAGGCGATGCCCGTCGCGAGCGCCCAGAACCCGCCGATGCTCACCCCGACCAGGAACCGCGACGCCAGCAGCACCCGAAGTTCGGCGCGAGGGCCGCCAGCAGGTTCGCGAGAACGATCAGCGCGATCAGGCCGAGCAGCACGATCCGCCGGTCGAGCCGCCCGATCGCCACCGGGGGTGTGGGAGGTCTTTCGTCATTTGTTCTAACTCAGACCTGGATGACGCGGACGCCTGCCTCGCTGAAGCGGGTGACCTCCTCCGACGGCGCGGTCTCGTCGGTCACCAGGATGTTCAGGCGGTTCAGCGGCATGATCCGGGCGAACGCCTTGCGCCCCAGCTTGGACCCGTCCGCCACCACGATGACCGAGCGCGCCTTGGCCGCCATCAGCTGGCTGACCGCCGCCTCGCCCTCGTTGTTCGCGCTGGCCCCGTGCGAGGCGTCCAGCGCGTCCACCCCGATGATCGCCACGTCGAGCGCGATGCGCTCCAGCATGTCCGTGGCCACCGGCCCGACCAGCTCGTACGACTGCGCGCGGGCCGAGCCGCCGGTGGTGACGACGTGCAGGTGCGGGCGCACCACCAGCTCGTGCGCGATGTTGAGCGCGTTCGTGACCACGGTGAGCGCCGGTCCGCGCTGGTCCCTGCCCAGGTCGCCGCGGAGCCCCAGGGCGCGGGCCACCTCGGTCGTGGTGGTGCCGCCGTTGAGCCCCACGGTCGAGCCCGCCTCGACGAGCGCGGCGGCGGCCGCTCCGATGCGCTGCTTCTCCGGCGCGTGCTGGGCGACCTTGTAGCGCAGCGGCAGGTCGTAGGAGACGCTGTGCGCGGCGGCGCCGCCGCGCGTCCTGGTGAGGAGCTGCTGCGCGGCCAGCCCGTCGAAGTCGCGCCTGACCGTCGCGGTCGACACGTCGAGCTTGCGCGCCGTCTCCACCACGTCGAGCTGGCCCTGCTCGGCGATCAGCTCCAGGAGCACGTTCCAGCGTTCGTACCGGTTCACGCGGCCCATCATGCAGTTCCTGCGCGAAATGTGCAAAGATGTGCGGCAAATGCTCCATACCTCGTCGCTCGTGCTCCCGGTCTCCCCGCTCGGCCCGGAGAACCCGCTGCCGCCGCTGCGGACCCTTCCCGACCCGCGTGCCCGCCTGGAGACGGCGGCCGCGGACGCGGAGATGGCCGCCAACCTGGCCTACGGGCACGCCGAGTCGCTGCTGCCGTACACCTTCCAGGACGGATACGGCCGCGAGCGGACCGAGCGCGAGCTGAAGACGGCGGTGCTGGAGAACGGCATCCTGCGCGCGGAGTTCCTCCTGGAGTACGGCGGGCGCCTGCGCACCCTGACGCACACGCCGACCGGGCGTGAGCTGCTGCACGCGCCGCCGTTCCTGCAACTGGCCAACCTCGGGCTGCGCAACGCCTGGTTCGCCGGGGGAGTGGAGTGGAACCTCGGCACCACCGGGCACACCCCGCTGGTCTGCTCGCCCGTGCACGCGGCGCGGGTGACCAGGCAGGACGGCGTGCCGGTGCTGCGCATGTACGAGTGGGAGCGGATGCGCCGCCTGGTCTTCCAGATCGACGCCTGCCTGCCGCCCGGCTCGCCGGTGCTGCTCGTGCACGTGCGGGTGTTCAACCCGTTCACCGAGGAAGCGCCGGTCTACTGGTGGTCGAACGCGGCCGTGCCGCAGACCGAGGGCGGCCGCGTGCTCGCCCCGGCCACCCGCGCCTACCACTTCTCCTACGACGGCAGGCTCAGGCGGGTGCCCGTGCCGTCCTGGCACGAGCGCGACCAGTCCTACCCGGGCAGGAACGAGCAGGCCGCCGACTTCTTCTACGAGGTGCCGGACGGAGAGCGCCGCTGGATCGCCGCGGTCGACGCCGGCGGCGACGGGCTGGCGCAGGTCTCGACCGACCTGCTGCGCGGGCGCAAACACTTCCGCTGGGGCACGGCCGCCGCCGGTCGCAACTGGCAGGACTGGCTGTCCGGGCCGGGCAGGCCGTACCTGGAGATCCAGGCGGGACTGGCCCGCACCCAACTCGAACACCTGCGCCTGGCCCCGCGCTCGTCCTTCTCCTGGACGGAGGCCTACGGCCTCGTGCACGTGGACGGCGCGCACGAGGACTGGGCGAGCGCCACGCGCGCCGGTGCGGCGGCCGTGGACGGCCTGATCTCCCGCGAGAAGCTCGACCGGGAACACGAGGCGGCCGTACGGCTGGCGCAAGCCGTACCGGACGAGAGCCTGCACGTGGGCAGCGGCTGGGGCGCGCTGGAGCGCCGGGCCCTGGCCAAGCGGCGCAGCCGCGCCCTGAACCTGCCCGCCACGCCGTTCGCGGACGCCACCATCGGCCGCGACCAGCAGTCGTGGCTCGCCCTGGTGCGCAAGGGCACCATGCCCACCCCAGCGCCGTCGCTGCCGCCGTCGTCCTTCACCGTCGGCCCCGAGTGGCGCGCGCTGCTGGAGGCAGGGGAGAAGAACTGGTTCACCCTGCTCCACCTGGGCGTGAACCTCTACCACGACGGCGACCGCGAGGGAGCCCGCGCCGCCTGGGAGCAGTCGCTGGCCATGGCGGAGAACGCCTGGGCGCTGCGCAACCTCGCCCTGATGTCCGGCGACGCCGACCTCTACCTGCGCGCGCACGCCCTGTCACCCCGGCTGCGCCCGCTCACCATCGAGACCCTGCACGCGCTCATCGCCGCTGGACGGCCGGGCGACGCGCTCGCCCTCGTCGACCGGCTCGGCCCGGCCGACCGCTGGCACGGGCGGATCCGGGTGCTCGAGTGCCGCGCCGCCCTCGACCTGGGCGACCGGGCGCGGGCAAAGCGCGTGCTCGACACCGGGCTCGTCGTCGACGACCTGCGCGAGGGCGAGGACTCCCTCGACGGTCTGTGGTGGGACTTCCAGGGTCCCCAGGGTTCGCTGCCCTGCCTCTACGACTACAGCGTGAAGCAGTTCTGACGCTCCTTTTCCCGCATTCCCTGCACGATGTTGCATTTTTATGAGCACAATGCTGCAATCTACGCATGATGTGATCAAAGCGTTGCATTTGCTGCCTTGTTGGACCGGTAAAGCCCGCTTAGTGTTCCCGCACACGCTCCCCTGAAAGGTGACAACATGCGCGGAACCAAGCTCCTGGCGGCCGGTGCGGTTGCGGCCCTCGCCCTGACCGCCTGCGGGACCTCCACCCCCGCCCAGAAGGAGGGCGAGCAGTTCACCTACTGGTCGATGTGGAAGGAAACCGAGCCGCAGGCCAAGGTCATCAAGGCCGCGATCGAGAAGTTCCAGAAGGACACCGGGGTCAAGGTCACCGTCGAGTGGCAGGGCCGCGACGTGAAGACCAAGATCGGCCCGGCCATCGCGGCCAACAAGGCGCCCGACCTCATGGACCAGGGCGCCGACTCCATCTACACCTCGCTCGCCTCCAGCGGCCAGGCGGCCGACCTGTCCTCCGTCTACGACATGGAGGTGCCCGGCGAGGGCAAGAAGGTCTCCGACGTCCTGCCGGCGAAGTACATCGACGCGCTGCCCAAGGACCCCGAGGGCGTCAGCAAGTACGTGGTGCCCTACGAGCTGGTCTCGGCCGCCTACTACTACAACGGCGCCGACCCCGACCTGGCCACGCTGCCCGCCACGTGGGACGAGTTCGTCAAGCTCTGCGACACGCTCAAGGCCAAGGGCAAGGCCTGCGTCGCCTCGGACGGCGACAACGCCTGGACCAACGAGCTGCTGCTCGACTACCTGATCGTGCGCGACAACGGCAACGGGGCCCTGGGCAAGGCCGTCAACGACAAGACCGGCGCCGCCTGGGACCAGCCGGGGCTCAAGGAGTCGCTCAAGCGCGTCGAGGACTTCGTCAAGGCCGGATACATCCTCAAGGGCTACGACGCCAGCAAGTACCCGGCGCAGCAGACCAACTGGGCGCAGGGCAAGGCCGCCTTCCACCTGGACGGCAGCTGGGTGCCGAGCGAGGCGCAGGCCAACCTGGCCAGCGGCTTCAAGGTCAAGGCCATGCCGGTGCCGGCGACCAAGGGCGGCAACACCGAGGCGGACCTGGTCATGTTCGGCTTCGCCGTACCCAAGAAGGCCAAGAACCCGGAGCCGGCCAAGAAGTTCATGGCCTACTTCCTGAAGAAGGACGTGCTTTCCGGCATCTCCACCGAGGCCAAGAACATCACCCCGCGCGCCGACATCCCGGCCCCCGAGGAGCTGGCCGACGTGCAGAAGATGCTGACCGACAACCCGGCCCGCATCATCCTGGACAACGCGCCTGGCGACTACATGGACAAGGTGTTCACCCCCGCCTTCAACGACCTGTGGCTGGGCAAGGCGACCGCCGACCAGTTCGTGGCCAAGATCAAGGAAGCCCAGGTCTCCTACTGGAAGACCGCCGGCTGATGGTGGCACTCCGGATCGGGGTGGACCCGCTCGAACGGCAGCAGCGCAGGCTGTTCTGGCCGTTCGTCGGGCCCGCCCTGGCCTTCTACGTCACCCTCTTCCTCGCCCCCATCGCGTACGCGGCCTACACGAGCCTGTACAAGTGGGACGGCATGGGCGCCATGCAGTGGAAGGGCCTGGGCAACTACGAGATCCTGCTCAACGACCCGTCCTTCCACACCTCGGTGCTCAACACCCTGAAGATCATGGTGATCGGCGGGGTGGCGACGTTCGTCATCAGCTTCGCGCTGACGATGGCGCTGCGCGAGATGCGCGGCCGGATGTTCGCCCGGTCGGTCATGTTCTTCCCGAACCTGGTCAACGCGCTGGTCTTCGGCATCGCGGCGGGCTTCATCTTCGCTCCTGACGGGCCGGTCAACCAGCTGCTGCGGCTGTTCGGCGTCGACGCGGCGCCCAAGTGGCTGTCGGTCGACAACCTGCCCGCGATGATCATCGGCACGCTGGTCTGGACGTCCACCGGTTACTACACGACGATCATCATGGCGGCCGTCGACCAGATCCCGCGCTACCTCTACGAGGCGGCCGAGCTGGAGGGCGCCAACGCCTGGCAGCGGTTCCGCAACGTGACGCTGCCGCTGTCCTGGGACGTCGTCACCGTCTGCGCCGTGCTCTGGACGGTCAGCTCGGTGAAGGTCTTCGAGATCGTCATGCTGTTCGGCGGCGGCTCGACGGTGTCCAACGCGCCCGTGCAGACCTGGACCACCGCCATGTACGTCTACCTGTCGGCGTTCTCGCCCAGCTCCGTGCCCAAGTTCGGGCTGGCCGCCGCTGCCGCGATGGTGAGCCTCGTCATGGTCGGCCTCCTGGTGGTCCTGCTGCGGCGCATCATGCGCAGGGAACGGGTGATGATGTGAGGCGCGTCGGCTACGGCATCGTCTGGGCGCTGGTCGCCGCGGACATCGCGCTGCTCGTCTGGGTCGCCGTCACCTCGCTGCGCACCAGCAAGGACATCTTCCTGCAGCCGTTCGGCGCGCCCATCCCGCCGCAGGGCGGCAACTGGGCCAAGGCCTGGCTGGAGGGCGGCTTCGACGCCGCGGCGCTCAACAGCGTCGGCGTGGCCACCCTGTCCTCGCTCGTCGCCGTGGTGCTCGCGGCCCCGGCCGCCTATGCGCTCGCGCGGCGGCGCAACCGCACCTCCAACGCGCTGACCATGGTCTTCGCGCTCGGCCTCGGCGTGCCCGGCCAGGTGCTGCTGGTGCCGCTGTTCGTCGGGCTGGCAGCGGTGGAGCTGACCGACAGCTTCCTCGGGCTGACGCTCGTCTACATCGGGCTGGCCATGCCGTTCACCGTCTACCTGCTGACCGGGTTCTTCTCCGGCATCCCCGTGGTGCTCGAAGAGGCGGCGGCCATCGACGGGGCGACCGGCGTGCGGACCTTCGTGCGCGTCGTGCTGCCCGTGGCGCGCGGCGGGCTGATCACCGCGTTCCTGCTGCAGTTCATCGGGGCGTGGAACGAGACGCTGTTCGCCATCGCGCTGATGACCAGCGACGAGAAGGTGACGCTGCCCGTGGCCCTGGTCAACTTCGTGGGCCTGCAGCAGTACAGCGGGCGCGACTGGGGAACCATGTTCGCCGGCATCTGCATCATCCTGGCGCCGATGGTGGCGCTGTTCTCCTGGCTCGGCACCCGCATCATCCAGGGAATGACCGTAGGGATCGGGAAATGAACGCCTTACTGACCGTCTTCCTCGTCGCGCCGATGGCGGTCGCCGCCCCGGCCGCCACCACTCACTACGTCGACTGCTCGGGCGGGCAGGCGGGCGCCTACACCAGCCTCGCGCAGGTCAACGCCCTGGCCCTCGCCCCTGGCGACACCGTGCTGTTCAAGCGCGGCACCCGCTGCACGGGCACGCTGGCCCCGCGCGGCTCTGGCGCTGAGGGGTCGCCCATCAGGATCGACGCCTACGGCACCGGCGCCAAGCCCGGCATCGACGGCGCGGGCGCGCCGGACGCCGTCGTGCTGGACAACCAGCAGCAGTGGGAGATCCGCAACCTCGACGTCACCAACACCGCAGCGGGTACGGCCAGGCGGCGCGGCGTGCGGATCAGCGCCAAGGACGCGGGCACGCTGCGCCACCTCGTGCTCGAAGGCGTCGACGTGCACGACGTCAGCGGCGACGACAGCAAGGACGTCGACGGCTCGGCCGGCATCACCGCCTGGGTCGAGGGCGGCACGGTCCCGACCGTCTTCGACGACCTGCGCATCACCGGCAACACCGTGACCCACGCCGACAGGTCGGGCATCTTCCTGTTCTCCGACTGGAACCGCTCGGGATGGGGCAAGCGGCCCGGCCCGTACCACCCGTGGACCGAGGTCGTGGTCAGCGGCAACACCGTCACCGACGTCGGCGGCGACGGCATCGTGCTGGGCAGCGTCACCGGCGCGGTCGCCGAGCACAACAGGATCCAGGGTTTCCAGCGCCGCTCGGCCGGCTACAGCGCGGGCCTGTGGACGCACAACTCCGACGACGTGCTCTTCCAGTTCAACGAGGTGTCCGGCGGCGAGACCACCCGCGACGGCATGGCCTTCGACGTGGACCAGAACGCCTTCGGCACGGTCTTCCAGTACAACCACAGCCACGGCAACGCGGGCGGCTTCGCCCTGCTGTGCAACGCCGACGGCGTGATCAGGGGCGCGGTGCTGCGCTACAACCTCAGCGTCGACGACCGTTACCGCGGCGTGGAGAACTGCTCGGGGCCGATCGAGAGCGCCTCGGTCTACAACAACACCTTCGTCATCGGCGACGGCGTCTCGCAGACCGTGCTGAACGAGAACAACACCACGCGCAGGAACGTGCTGTTCGCCAACAACATCGTGCGCAAGACCGGAGCGGGGACGGCTTCGTTCACGCTGCGCTCCGGCGGCTACGCCGTACGCAACAACGTGATCAACGGCGCCTCCGCCCCTTCAGGCGCGACCGGCACGATCACCGCCGACCCGCTGCTCGCCGCCGACCACCGCGTCAGCGCGGGATCACCGGCGCTGCGCGCGGGCCAGACGGTCAGCGGGAACGGCGGGCGCGACTACTTCGGCGGTCCCGTGCCCGCGCTCTGCGCCCCCGACATCGGCCTGCACCAGCTGTCCGCCTTCGACGACAGCACCTGCTCACGGCCGGAACTCCTCGCCAACGGCGGGTTCGAAACGGGCAACCTGAGCTCCTGGGCCTCCGCCAAGGCGGCGGTCGTCACCGGCCAGGCGCACACCGGCACGTACGCGGTGCGGCTCAGCGGCTCGCCCGCCACCGTCGAGCAGGTCGTCGCGCTGAAACCGGCCACCACCTACACGCTGTCCGGCTGGGCCAAGGGCGGCGAGGTGCTGCTCGGCGTCAAGGGGTACGGCGGCGCCCAGCTGACCGCGCCGATCTCCGGATCCGCCTACAGCCAGGCCAGCCTCACCTTCACCACCGGCCCGAGCACCACCGGCGCCACGATCTTCTGCTACCGGCACACGGGCACGGGCACCGCCTTCTGCGACGACCTGTCCGTCCGCTGACCACCACACTCGGGGAACCATCATGACCAGCGCACTCAGGCTCGACACCCTGCGGCTGCCCGCAGCCGACCCGCCCACGCCGAGCCCCCTGCCGATCCTGCGCGGCACCGGCGTCAGGCGGGGGCTCGTCGGCGCGGACGAGGAGATGACCGCCCAGCTCGGGTACGGCCAGCCGCACACGCTGCTGCCGTACACGATGCAGGACGGCTACACCCGCGACCGCACCGAGCGTGACCTGCCCGTCGTGGTGCTGGAGAACGAGCACCTGACCGCCACCTTCCTCCCGTCGTACGGCGGGCGGCTGTGGTCCCTCGTGCACCGGGAGTCGGGGCGGGAGCTGCTGCACAGGAACCCGATCCTGCAACCGGCCAACCTGGCGCTGCGCGACGCGTGGTTCGCCGGGGGCGTGGAGTGGAACCTCGGCGCGACCGGCCACTGGCCGCTCACCTGCTCGCCCCTGCACGCCGTACGGCTGGCCAGGCCGGACGGGACGCCGGTGCTGCGGATGTACGAGTTCGAGCGGATGCGGCGGCTCGTGGTGCGGATCGACGCCTGGCTGCCGGAGGACTCCCCGGTGCTCATGGTCGAGGTGACGCTGACCAACCCGTCGGCGGACACGGTGCCCGCCTACTGGTGGTCGAACATCGCGGTTCCCGAGGCGGAGGGGGTGCGGGTGCTGGCACCCGCCTCCCGCGCCTACCACTTCGACTACACCGAGGCGCTGCGGCTGGTGGACTTCCCGGTGCTCGACGGGGTGGACCGCAGCTACACCACCGGGGTGCCCACGGCGGCCGACTACTTCTTCGACCTGCCTGCCGGGGCGCGCCCGTGGATCGCGGCGCTCGACGGCGAGGGCAAGGGGCTCGTGCAGGCCTCGACCGGGCTGCTGCGCGGGCGCAAGCTGTTCCACTGGGGGACCGGGCAGGGCGGGGCGCGCTGGCAGGAGTGGCTGAGCGGGCCGTCCGCCCCTTACCTGGAGATCCAGGCAGGGCTGGCGCGCACGCAACTGGAGCACGTGCCCATGCCGGGCGGCGCCGAGTGGAGCTGGGTGGAGGCGTACGGCCTGCTGGAGGTGGACCCGGCGCTGGTGCACGGCCCGTGGGAGGCGGCGGTGTCCGCCGCCTCGGCAGCCGTCGAACGCCTGGGCCCGCTCACGCCCTCCGGCGCCGTCGGGGAGGCCGAGGTGCTCTCCCGTGGGTCGGCCTGGGGGGCTCTGGAAGACCTGGGCGTCGACTTCGGCGAGCTCGGCGCCGAGCAGCTCCCGTGGAGGGAACTGCTCGACACCGGCAGGCTGCCCGTCAGTGACCCGCCCGCAGCGCCGGTGACCGGGCAGCGGTGGCTCGACCTGCTGGAGAAGCACCCGGCCGACTGGCACGCCCGCTACCACCTGGGGTTGCTGCGGTACGCGCTCGGCGACCTGGAAGGGGCCTCCGTGGCGTGGCAGGAGTCCCTGGGGCTGTGCCGTACGCCGTGGGCGTTGCGGTGCGTGGCGGAGAGCGCGCGGCTGGCCGGGGGACGGTCGGCCGACCTGCTCCTGGAGGCCCACGCGCTGGCCCCGTCCGTCGTGGCGCTCAGCGTGGAGACCGTGCGCGCGCTGGTCGCCGATGACCGGTGCGCCGAGGCGCTGACGGTTATCGACGCGCTCGGCGACGAGCAGCGGGCGCTGGGCCGGATGCGCCTCCTCGAAGCCCAGGCCGCGCTGGGCGCCCAGGACCTCGACCGCGTCGAGGCCCTCCTGAACGAGGGGATCGTGGTCGACAACCTCAGGGAAGGCGAGGACTCCCTCGACTCCCTGTGGTTCCGCTACCAGGAACTACGCAACCCCGGCCAGGACCCCGCCCCCCTCCCGGAGAGCCTCGACTTCCGCATGCACTAACGCCGGGGATCGAGGACGAGCTTGCCTGTCGTCCTGCGTCCGGCCAGCTCCGCGTGGACCTCCCGCACCTGCGACATCGGGAAGTCACCGCCGCGCACCACGCGGAGCTGTCCCGACGCGACCTGCTTGGCCATCTCCGCGTAGGCCGCGGTGAGCACGTCGCGCCGGGCGAAGGCGTGGATGAGCCAGAACCCGCTCACCGTCGCCGACCCCCGCTGCAGCTCGCGCGGCTCCACCGGCGTGGGCGCCACCCCACCGGCCATGCCGTAGAACGCCAGCCGCCCGAACGGCGCCAGCGCCGCGACACTCTGGTCGGTGACGCGCCCGCCGGTCATCTCCAGCACCACGTCCACCGGCTTCCCGCCGTTGGCCGCGCACAATGCTGCCGTGAGGTCATCCTCGGCGGGATCCACGGCCGCGTCGGCGCCCAGCGACACCGCCAGGTCCCGCTTGTCCTGCGCGCTCGCCGTCGCGATCACCCGGCCCGCCCCGGCCAGCCTGGCCAGTTGCACGGCGAGGCTCCCGACCCCACCTGCCGCCGCGTGCACGACCACGCTGTCGCCCGGCCGTACCCGCCCGGTGTGGTTGACCAGCCACCACGCCGTCAGCCCCTGGGCCAGCAGCGCGACGGCCGAGACGTCGTCGAGGTCGTCAGGCACTTCGAACGCGTAGCCCTCGCTGACGACCGCACGCTCGGCGTAGCCGCCCCGCTCCGTCATCGCGGCCAGCCGCCTGCCGTCCGCCGCCGTGCCGACGACCTCGCCGCCCGGCACCAGCGGCAGCGTGGCCGCCGTGATGTAGCCGTTCTCCCGCATCAGCGTGTCGGCGAAGTTGACCCCGCTCCGCGCCACCTCCACCAGGACCTCGCCGGGACCCGCCACGGGCTCAGGCACGTCGTCGCGCACGACCACGACCTCCGGGCCGCCGAACTCGGTGATCTGCACCGCTCTCATGAGCACTCCTCTGGTACGCCGTACAAACTGGTACTCCGTACCATAAGGGATGGTGTTCGGCGGCGCTAGACTGCAGTCGTGCAAGAGCCCACCCTCCGCGCCAGGAAGCAGCGGCGCGCCCGCGACGAGATCGTCGAGGCCGCCTTCGACCTGTTCGACGAGCGCGGCTACGCCGACGTGACGGTCGCCGACATCGCGGCGCGGGCCGAGGCGGGCCGCACCACGTTCTTCCGCTACTTCGGCGACAAGCAGGAGGTCGTCTTCGCCAACGAGCAGGAGTGGCTGGACGGCGTCAGCGCACGTCTCGCGTTCGACGAACCTCCCTCGCTGGGCCAGGCGCTGACGCTCATGCGCGAGCTCACCCTCGCTCTCTGCGCGCAGGCGACCGCCGACGCCGCCCACTACGCCAGGCGGGAACGGCTCATCGCCGCCAACCCCGAGCTGGGCGACCGCGCGGCGCGCAAGCAGCGCCGCCTCGCCGAGCTGCTCGCAGGACACCTGCGCGAAGGAGGCGCGTCGGAGGAGACCGCGACGCTCGCCCCGCTGGTCGCGCTGGCCTGTTACAACACCGGGCGAGCCGTCGCCGGGTTCGACCCCGCCGCGCTCGGGCCGAGGGTGGCAGCCGCGTTCGACGCCCTGGAGATCTGACCCGGCACGCCGGGTACCCTCGTGCAGATGAATCCGTTGGCGGCAGGCGACCCCCAGCGCATCGGGGACTTCTGGCTGGCAGGTCGGCTCGGCGCGGGCGGGCAGGGCGTGGTCTACGACGCCTACGACGGCGAGGGCCGCCGGGTGGCGCTCAAGGTGCTGCACGAGGGCGACCGCGACCAGCTGACCAGGGAGGCGACGGCCGCCCAGCGGGTCGCCTCGTTCTGCACCGCCCGCATCCTGGGCGTCGACCTGGACGGCAGCAGGCCGTACATCGTCAGCGAGTACGTCCCGGGCCCCAGCCTGCGCACCGCCCGGCGGATCTTCACCGGCGACGACCTCTACCGGCTCGGCACCGCGATCGCCACCGCGCTGTCGGCCATCCACGAGGCCGGGGTCGTGCACCGCGACCTCAAGCCGGACAACGTGCTGCTCAGCCCCGACGGCCCGCGGGTGATCGACTTCGGCATCGCCCGCACCGACGACATGTCCCTCAGCGCCACCGGCGCCGTGTCAGGCACGCCGACCTACATGGCGCCCGAGGTGTTCACCGGCCAGCGCGCCGGAGCCAAGGCCGACGTGTTCGCCTGGGGCGCGATCATGGTGTTCGCCGCCACGGGCGAGGACCCGTTCAGGGCCGACAACCTGGGCAGCGTGATGCACCGGGTGCTGTCGGAGCAGCCAGACCTGAGCGCCGTCCCGCAGAACCTGCGCCCGCTGGTGGCCGCGGCCCTGGCCAAGGACCCGGCGCGGCGGCCCTCCTCGCGCGACCTGCTGCTCGCCCTGGTCAGCGGCAACAGCGCCGACCTCCGCGTCCTGCTCACCGAGGGCAGCAGGACCGCCAGCGGGGTGCGCGGCGAGGCGGGCGACCCCGAGCTGGGCGCGCTGGCCGAGCAGGCCTTCGCGGCGCTGCCGCAGGCCGAGCAGGAGCTGGTGCCGGAGATCTTCCTGCGGCTGGTCACCGTGGGCGAGGACGGCTGGGAGGCGGCGCGGCCGGCGCACCGCGACGAGCTGATGGCAGGGCGGCCCGCCGACGAGGTCGAGCACATCCTGCGGGTGTTCTCCTACGTGCTGACCGAGGAGGACGGGCTCGTCGCGCTGTCCAGGCCGGGGCTGCTGCGCGCCTGGCGGCGGCTGCGCCAGTGGGTCGACGCCGAGCGCGACGGCCTGGCCGTACTCGGGCAGATCAGTAACGCGGCGCGGCACTGGGCCGACCACGGGCGGCGCGACGGCGACGTGCTGCAGGGCAGCCGCCTGGAGAGCGCGCTGAGCTGGGCCGTGGCCGGGCGCCGCCACATCACCCTGACCCCGCAGGAACGCGACTTCCTCAACGCCGCCACCCAGGCCACCCGCAGGCGCGCGCGGCGCAGGCGGCTGGCCATCGGCGCGCTGGCCGCCCTGCTCGTGGTGGCCGTCGCGGCAGGGGCCTTCGCCGTACGGCAGGGCCAGGTGGCCGCGGCTGGCCGCGACGTGGCCAGCGGCCGCCAGGCGGCCGCCGAGGCCGACCGGCTGCGCACCACCGACCCGGTCCTGGCGATGTTGCTCAGCACGGCCGCCTGGCGGCTCGCGCCCGGCGCGGACACCCGCGCCAGCCTCATGGCGTCGCTGGTGCAGCCGGAGAGCGCCGTCTTCAGGCAGCCCCCGGCCAAGGGCCCGTCGGTGCGCGCGGTCAGCCAGGACGGGCGGCTGCTGGCCAGCGCCGCGACCGAGGGCGTGCGCCTCTACGACGTCGCCTCAGGTCGCCAGACGGGCTCGTGGAGCTGGTCGGGCGTCACCCCGCTGAGCGCCGCGCTCGACGCGGGCGGCAAGGCGCTCGCCGTCGTCACCCAGGGCGCGGTCACCGTCTGGGACACCGCGACGGGAAAGAAGCTCGGCAGCCACCCGATCCCGCTCGGCAGCGGTCTGGCGATCCCGTCGTTCGGGCTCAGCCCGACGACGCTGGCGGTCGCCCGCCTGGGCGACGTGGAGTTCCTCTGGGACTACCGCACAGGCCACGTCGTCCCCACGCCGCTGACCGGCACGGAGTCCATCGCCATCGCCCCGGACGGCCGCACCTACGCGGGCGTCGGCTCGGCCGCTCTCCCCAAGGGGTGCGGGCCGATGATGACCTACAGCCACGACGGCCGCCACTTCCTCTGCGCGGGCGAGCTGATCAGGCGGTTCGAGGTGGCCACCGGCCGCGAGGTCAAGCCGAAGGACGCCGAGTACTGGCCGTGGGGCCAGCGCGACGGCGAGGCGGCCAACGCCACCCACCGCGGGATCAGGCTCAACGCGAGCGACACCGAGCTGCTCGGCTTCGCCGACGAGACCATCAGGGTCTGGGACGTCGAGACCGGCGACGAGCGCTTCTCCCACACGGCCGACGGGCCGATCGAGGACGCCTGGTTCGACCCGTCCGACCAGGCCGTCCGCTACCTCCAGGACGACGCGGTCGTCACGCTCGACCTGCGCCCCCGGGTCACCTCGACCCGGATGCCGAAGGGCGAGACCGCGCTCGGGCTGAGCCAGGACGGGCGCTGGGCCGTCTCAGCGCCGGAGGGCGACAAGCCGATGCGGCTGTGGGACGTCCGCGCCCGCCGCTTCACCGGCGAGCTGCCCGGCGGCGTCGAGGTCGGCAAGGGCGTCGTGTTCGACCGCGCGGCGACCACGATGGTGACCACGCTCGGCACCTCTACGCTGGCCGCGTGGGACACCGGCGGCCGCAGGCAGCTCTGGAAGCACGAGCTCGCCGAGGGCATCCAGGTCAACGACTTCACCTTCAGCCCCGACGGGAAGATGCTCGTCGTCGCGCTGCAGGAGCCCTACCCCGACGGCCACCCGGCCCGCGACCACCTCCTCGAACTCGACGCCCGCACCGGCAGGGAGATCAGGAAGCTCGCCACGTCCGCGCCGCCTGGGCTGGCCTTCGGCGCGGACGGCAGGTCGCTGATCCTGGCCGACGGCCGCATCGTCGACGTCACCACCGGCAAGCCGGTGGGGTCCGGCTTCAACACCGCGGGCGGCCTCGTCGCCGCCAGCCCGGTCGGTCCGATGATGGCGGTCACCGGCACCGAGGGCACGGTCGCCATCTGGGACGTGTCCCGCCAGGCGCCGGTGCCGCCGGTGCTGCACGGGGCGCCCAGGATGTCGCCCGACCAGCTCGCCTTCAGCGGGGACGGCACGCTGGTCGCGACCTACAGCTCCGAGTCGGAGTCGGGGCAGACGGTCGTGCAGGTGTGGGACGTCGCCACCAAGCGCCGCCTGGTCGCGGTGCCGCTGCACGGCGACTTCCCCGAGGGCGGCCTCGCCTTCACCGCCGACGGGTCGAGCCTGGTCGCCCAGGACCAGCAGGGCACGCTGACCACGATCCCGGTCGGCGGCGACCGCGCGGCCGCCGCCGTGTGCGCGCGGGCGGGCCGTACGCTGACGGACGCGGAATGGGCGGCCCACCTGCCCGACGTGCCGAAGCGGAAGGTCTGCTAGCGGTCCACGATCTCGTTCTTGCCGATCACCACGATGCCGCCGCGGGTGACGGCGAAGCGGGTGCGGTCGTAGTCGAGGTCGAACCCGATCCGGGCGCCGTCCGGAATCACCACGTTCTTGTCGATGATGGCCTTGCGCACGATCGCGCCCCGCCCCACCTTCACGTTGTCCATCAGCACCGAGTCCTCCACCAGCGAGTGCGAGTGCAGCACCACCTTCGGCGACAGGATGGACCGCTGGGCCGTGCCGCCGGAGACGATCACGCCGGGGGAGACGAGCGAGTCGATCGCCCGGCCCACCCGGTCGCCGTCGTTGTGCACGAACTTGGCCGGGGGCAGCGGGTCGTGGCCGGTGTAGATCGGCCACTGGTCGTTGTAAAGGTTGAACACCGGGTGCGCCGAGATGAGGTCCATGTGCGCCTCGTAGTAGGCGTCGAGCGTTCCGACGTCGCGCCAGTAGCCGCGGTCGCGCTCGCTGGACCCCGGCACCACGTTGTTGGCGAAGTCGTACACCTCGGCGCCGCCCGCCTTGACCATCATCGGGATGATGTTGCCGCCCAGGTCGTGCTTGCTCGTCGGGTCGAGCGCGTCCTCGCGCACCGCGTCGATCATCGCCTGCGTCTTGAACACGTAGTTGCCCATCGAGGCGTACACCTCGTCGGGCGAGTCGGCCAGCCCGACCGCGTCCTTCGGCTTCTCGCGGAACGCCACGATCCGGTGGCCGGCCGGGTCGGTCTCGATCACGCCGAACTGGTCGGCCAGCGCCAGCGGCTGCCTGATCGCCGCCACGGTCACGTCCGCGCCGGACTCGACGTGCTGGGCGACCATCTGGCGCGGGTCCATGCGGTAGATGTGGTCGGCGCCGAACACGATCACGTGCTCGGGCATCTCGTCGTAGATCAGGTTGAGGTTCTGGAACAGCGCGTCGGCGCTGCCGGAGAACCAGCGCGGCCCGAGGCGCTGCTGGGCGGGGACCGGGGTCACGTAGTTGCCCAGCATCGCCGACAGCCGCCAGGTGCGCGACACGTGGCGGTCCAGGCTGTGGTTCTTGTACTGGGTGAGGACGACGATCTTCAGGTAGTGCCCGTTGGCCAGGTTGGACAGCACGAAGTCGATCAGCCGGTACATGCCGCCGAACGGCACGGCGGGCTTCGCCCGATCGGCCGTGAGCGGCATCAGCCGCTTTCCCTCTCCACCGGCGAGTACGACTGCGAGGACCCTGGGCGACGTCATGACCAGGACGTTACCCCGAAACGGCACATTCAGCCGAGCAGGGCCACGATCCTCTCATACAGCCCGTTGCCCACCACGCCCACGAACAGGCCGCCGGCGAACCTGGTGAGCACGCCGAGGGCCTTCTTCACCTTCGTGGGCTCGGGCTCCGCCGCCGACGCCTGCTCGCGCAGCTCCTTGAGCGCCTTCTCGACGGCCTTCCTGTCCTCGCTGTCCGCCAGCCGGTCGCTGTGCGCGTCGACGTACTCCAGCACCTCGGTGAGCAGGGGGCGCAGGTGGATCTCGTTGTGCACGGCGTCGCCGGTGCCGCCGATGACCGAGTGGTTGATGCTGGAGTTGTTGATGTTGATCTGCGTCACGGGGCCTCCTTGCCACGGGGATTCGTCGGCGTTCCTCCAGGCGACGCCGAGCGTGGTCAGCCTGATCCGCCTCGGCGGCGGGACCGGCGCGCGGAGCAGCCTGCGTAGCCGCGTCCACGCCTCGAAGGACCGGTCGCGCTCCTCGCGCTCGGCCAGCCTGGTCATCAGGCACGCGCGCAGGGCGTCCTGCGCCTGTGCCTCGGGTACGTCGGCCTCGGGCCGCCAGTCCTCGTCCAGCGCCTTCAGCAGGTCCGCGATGCCTCCACCCCCCTCGGCGAGCGGCCGGCGGCGGGCGATGCGGTAGAAGAAGTCATCCAGATGCGGCTCGATCGGCTCGTCGCGGCCCACCACGTGGAAGGTGACCGTCCTGCCGTCCGCCGATCTGACCGCGGTGACCAGTGGCAGGAACTGCGGCTCAGGCTCGTCGTCGAGCGCGGGTTGTTCCGGGTGGGCGGCGTCGTCCTTGGCCCTGAGCATCCTCAGCTCGTGGTCGCGCTGCCGTTTCGCGTTGCGCTCCCTGACCGGGCGCGCCACCTTGTCGTGCTCGGACACCCGGCAGATCCAGTCGCCCGGCCGCAACTCGCCCGCCCTGATCTCGTCGTGCGCGTCCCCTTCGCGGGGAAAGGCAGCCTCCGGGATCGTCTCCGCGTGTCCCGCCCGCTCGGCGCGCAGCGTCAGCAGCTCCTGCGCGTCCACGAGCACGGCCACCAGCACGCCCGCGCCCAGCCCGATCGCCAGCGCCCAGGAGGGCGACCCCGTGGCCAGCCCGCCGACGACCGCGGCGGGAAGGGCGAACCAGGAGGTGTACAGCAGGACGGCGAGCGTGGGGTCCAGGTCGGACGCTGCCGAGGCGATGGCCGCGGGGCTCAGACGTTGATCGTCACGGGGGGCGCGAGTCACACGATCATTATGTCGGGTATTAGGCTCGTCGGCGTGCGCGTAGATCTGCTGAGCCGTGAATATCCCCCCGAGGTGTACGGCGGTGCCGGCGTGCACATGGAATACCTGGCCGGGCAGCTCAGACGCCTGGCCGACGTCCGGGTGCGCTGCTTCGGCGCCCCGCGCGAGGAGGACGGCGTCGCCGCCTACCGCGTGCCCGGCGGGCTGGAGACGGCCAACCCGGCGCTGCAGGTGCTCGGCGTCGACCTCGAGATGGCCGCCGCCTGCGAGGGCGCCGACCTCGTGCACAGCCACACCTGGTACGCCAACTTCGCCGGGCACCTGGCCAAGCTCCTGTACGGCACGCCGCACGTCGTCACCACCCACAGCCTCGAACCGCTGCGCCCCTGGAAGGCCGAGCAGCTCGGCGGCGGCTACACGCTGTCGTCCTGGGCCGAGCGCACCGCGCTGGCGTCGGCCGACGCGGTCATCGCGGTGTCGGCCGGCATGCGCAGGGACGTCCTTGCCGCCTACCCGGAGATCGCCCCGGACCGGGTGTCGGTGATCCACAACGGCATCGACACCGCCGAGTACGCCCCTGACCCCGGGCTCGACGTGCTGGCCAAGCACGGTATCGACCCGGCCAGGCCGTACGTCGTCTTCGTGGGCCGGATCACCAGGCAGAAGGGCCTCGTGCACCTGCTGCGCGCGGCCAGGTCCTTCGCGCCGGAGGCGCAGGTCGTGCTCTGCGCGGGAGCGCCGGACACGCCCGAGATCGCCGCGGAGGTGCGCGGGCTGGTCGAGGGGCTCGACAGGGACGGCGTGTTCTGGATCTCCGAGATGCTGCCCAAGCCCGAGGTCATCCAGCTGCTCACGCACGCGCGGGTGTTCGTCTGCCCGTCCGTCTACGAGCCGATGGGCATCGTCAACCTGGAGGCCATGGCGTGCGAGACCGCCGTGGTCGCCACTGCCACCGGCGGGATCCCCGAGGTGGTGGCCGACGGCGTGACCGGGCTGCTCGTGCCCATCGACCAGGGCGCGGACGGCGAGCCGTACGACCCTGACCGCTTCGCCGCCGACCTGGCCGAGCGGGTCAACGAGCTGCTCGGCGACGCCGCGCGCGCCGCCGCCATGGGCAAGGCGGGCAGGGAACGCGCGGTCGAGCACTTCTCCTGGCAGCGCATCGCGGAACGCACGATGGAGCTCTACGCGACGCTGCTCTGACCCTGCCTTGTTCTAACCCAGCCTTGTTCTAACCTAGCCGCCACAGGACGGCCCTGGTCGCGCCCTGTGCGGGCCCGACCGAGCCCGCCGCGTAGACCTCGGCCGAGTCAGGACGCGCGGCGATCGCGCTGACCGCGGCGTTCAGCCTCGCGGAGGTCCACCGGCCGGACGCGCGGTGCAGCAGCCGGGAGCCGGTCGAGTCGAGCACCCACACGCCGCCGCGGCCGTCCGGCTCGACCTGGGCGAAGGTCGCCGCGCCCAGCGGGCCCCACGAGCAGTCCCAGCGCGCGCCGTCCCAGTGCAGCGCCACCGGCCGGTACCTCTCCTGCTCCGACGAGCCCGGCTCCATCCACGACACCCCGCCCACCGCCCACACGTCGGACGGCCCCAGCTCGGCCACGTCGTCCAGGTGCGTGCGCGACGCCTCTGCGCCCGGCGGCAGCGTCAGCGCGGGGACGCCGATCTCCTGCCAGCCCGTCCCCTCCCAGTGCATCACCGCTGGGGCCGGTGGCAGCGGGCCGCCCACCGCCCAGTCGCCGCTCAGCGCCCCGGCCTTGGCGGGCAGCGCGTAGGACTCCCAGGCGGAGCCGTTCCACAGCAGCGCGACCCGGCCGCCGACCGCCCAGAGCCCGGCCTCCGTCCTGGCGGCAGCCGTACCGCCCCAGCCGATCACCTGGCCCGCCGCGCCCTCCAGCGGGCGCACGCGCCAGGCGCCGCCCTCGAACGCGCCGACGAACCCCACGGTGCCCGCGCCGTGCGAGACGCCCACCACCCACGCCCGGTCGGCCGAGGCCGCCGCCAGCGCGGTCACCTGGCTCCACGACCGGCCGGGCAGCACGGGAACCGGGAACGCGCGCCACTTCGCGCCGTCCCACAGCCGCACCCCGCCGTCGGACGACTCCAGCGCCCCCTGCTTCCACGCCTGGCCGGTGTAGGTGGCCCAGACCGCGCCGTCGCCCCCGACCGCCAGCCGGTCGAACGACCCGAGCGCCCGGTCCTTGGCCACCACCCGCAGCGGCGAGCGCACCTCGGCGGCGCGAAAGTCGTCGGCCTTGGCCGCCGGCTGCTCGCAGACAGCGGGTACGGCGGGCAGCCCGTCGAGCGGCGGCCCCACCACCTGCTCGGGCGAGATGGCGGGCGCCGGGGTCACCGAGGCGCGGTGACCCGCGGCGGGGCCGCACGCGCAGACGGCCAGCAGAAGCGCGAACGCGATCGGGGGACGGCGCCTCACGACCCCGTAGTGTAATGAAGGATCACGTCGTGCACGTGGTGCGCCTTCTCGCTTCCCCAGAACTCGACCTCATAGGTATGGGTGCCGACGTGGATGGCGATCGCGCCGGAGGAGAAGAAGTTGCCCGCGATCGACTTGTTGCTCACCACGCTGACCGCGGAGACCTTGCTGTAGGGGATGCTGGTGATCGCCACGCGCTTGCCGACGAACGACTTGTCCTGGACGATCACCCGCCGGTCGGTGAGGCCGAGGAAACCGGTGCCCGCGCCGATCGCGTCGTAGACGGCGATGATCTGCTCGCCGCGCATGAGGCCGCTCTCGATCTGCTTGAGCTGCTCGCGCCTGTCATAGGGGATGTCAGCCATGTCTGTGCAACGAAAGGCGTGGACGCGGAGTTTCCGGACAGGCAAAGGGGTCTTGCCGGGTATCGGGTTTCGGCTCACCCTGACAGCAGAGTCAGCTGGAGGCGTGCATGCCGTACCCACTCGGAGTCAGCCGCCCGGACCTCGAGGTCGTGGACCTTCCCACACCTGAAGAGGTCTTCAAGGTCCCCAGGATCGGGGCCAAAGAACTGGTCAAGTACGCGCTCGGGCCGAGCCTCATCGCGCTCGGCATCTCCATCGGCAGCGGCGAATGGCTGCTCGGCCCGCTCAACGTCGGGCAGTACGGCTTCGTCGGCGTCGGGTGGGTGATCGTCGTCTCGGCGGTGCTGCAGACCTTCTACAACGTCGAGTGCTCCAGGTACGTCCTGGCCACCGGGGAGACGCCGGTCGTCGGGTGGGGGCGGGTGCCGCCGGGGTGGCGGTTGTGGATCCCGCTCTCCGTCCTGATCGTGATCTTTGCCTTCATAGCCGGTGGCTGGGCCGCCTCGGCGGGCCAGGGCGTCTACGCGCTCGTCCACGGCGCCGCGCCCGCCACCGGGGCCGAGGAGCCGCGGCTGTGGGCGATCGGGCTGCTCGTGCTCGTGTTCGTCATCGCGGCCTCCGCCCGGCGGATCAGCAGGGCGCTCGAACTGGCCAACTGGGTGATGGTCGGGACGATCCTCGTCGGGCTGCTGGCCGTCGACCTGTTCGTGGTGCCGTGGGGGCAGTGGTGGGCGGGCATCAGCGGGTTCTTCACGCCCGCCGCGCCGCCCAAGGGCATCACCGCGACGCAGCTCGGCGCGCTGGCCGGGTTCACCGCGCTCGCGTCCGGGCTCAACTGGTACGTGATGGGTCACTATCGCGACAAGGGGTACGGCATGGGCTACCGGGCCGGGTTCATCTCCGGGCTGCGTGGTGGCCGTACGGAGATCCTGGCCAGCGGCGTCACCTTCCCCGACGACGCGCGCAACACCGCGTTGTGGCGGCGGTGGTACCGGCTGCTGCTGACCGACATGTGGGGGATCTTCTTCGTCGGGGCCATGCTCGGGATGTTGCTGCCGACGATCCTCATGGCGCAGGCGGTGACGCTGTCGGGGGAGAAGCCGACGCGGGCCAGCGTGCCGACCTTCGTGGCCGCCGCGCTCGGCGACCACTACGGGCAGGGGATGTTCTACCTGGCGCTCGTGCTCGGGGTGCTGATCCTGTTCTCCACGCAGCTCGGCATCTTCGAGGCGATGGTCAGGGTGACGACGGACGCGGCGCACGCGACGAGCCCCCGGCTGCGGGCGCTGGTCGAGGGGGATCCCCGGCGGTTCTACTACCCGTTCATGCTGGTGCTGCTGGTGGTCATCTCGGTGGTCATCCATCTGTCGCTGCCGGTGGGGCTGGTGGAGTGGTCGGCGAACATGTCGAACCTGGGGGCGTTGATCTACCCGTTCCTGCTCATGTACCTCAACAGCCGGCTGCCTCGGGCGGCTCGGCCGCGGGTGTGGCACTACGTGGTGCTGGTGCTCAACTTCCTGTTCTTCGGGTTCTTCTTCGTCAACTTCATCGCCGACTTCCTGGGGGACCCTCTGGTGGTCTTCTAGTTGGGCACTGGGTGGTGACACTCGGGAGTAACCGAACCTATACTCTTGGTCACCTTCGATGTGTCTTGTCCACGGGTGTGCCCAAGGGAGTGACCGCCGTGGAGACCCTCAGAGTGAAGCTGCGCCCCGGGGACGGGCACTGCGTGGTCGCGCTGTCCGGCGAGATCGACATCGGCAACCTGCGCGAGGTCCGATGGCACCTGCTGTCCGCGCTGGAGGCGGGGTCTTCGCGGGTGCTGGTGGACGTGAGCGAGTTGCGCTTCATCGACAGCAATGGGCTGGCGGTGCTGGTGGACGTGTTGGAGCGGGCTCGGTCGCGCGGGGGAGAGCTGGCGCTGTTGTCCCCGGACGAGCGTTTCCGGCGCACCCTCGCGTGGGCCGAACTCAGCGGCACCTTCCCCATCCTCGAATCCCACCCCCACGACCAGTAGGGGGCCTCGGGCCGCACCCCCGACCCGAGGACCCTCGGAGACCACGGACCCAGGCCTCCCCGCGTGCGACCACGGACCCCTTGCGGACCCCTGCTGGCCCCACAACCCGCCTCGCGCCTTCGACCACCCCACGGCCCCTCCCACGTGCCGCCCGCCCGCGCCCGCGCCGCCCGCCCGCCCGCGAGCCACCGCGCCGCGAGCCCTCGCCCCTGCGATCGGCGAGGCCGCGCCCCGCCGCGCCGCGCCGCGCCCCGCGCCGCGCACCCCGCACCCGGCGCCGCGCACTCGCGTACCCCGCGCCTCTAAAGGACCCAAGCCACCGTCGGGCGGTGGGTCCCTAGCGGTCCTGGCGGTGTGAGAGGGGTGGTCACAAAGAGGGAGGTCAGCGGATGGGGTCGAGGATGACGACCGGGATCTCGCGGTCCGTCTTCGTCTGATAGTCGTCGTAACTAGGCCAGGCCTTGGTCATCACCGGCCACAACGCCGCCTTCTCCGACGCCGTGGCCGTACGCGCCACCGCCTTGAACCGGTCCCCCTTCACCTGCACCTCCACCTCGGGAGAAGCCTGCAGGTTCTTGTACCACTCCGGGTCGGCAGGGTCCCCGCCCTTCGAGGCGACCACCACGTACGACCCCCCATCCTCCTGGTAAATGAGCGGCGTCGTGTAGGACCGCCCCGACGTCCGCCCGGTGGTCGTGAGCAGCAGGACCGTGGTCCCATTCCACTCGTGCCCCTCCGCACCGTCCGTCGCCTGATACCGCAGAACATGCTCTTTCCCATACAACATGCGAACCGTCTACCCCCGATTCGGTGATCGCACCATCACGCAAAGGGGTCTTTACGACTCGTTAACCCGCCTGGCACACTGCACTCCTGTAAGCGCTTACACGCTCTACTGTGAAAGCGCTTACACCCCTGAAGGAGAAGACGATGGATGTGACCATCTACGAGGTGGCCCAGCGGGCGGGCGTGTCGATCGCGACCGTCTCCAGGACGCTGCGCGGCACCGGCCCCGTCGCGTCCAAGACGCGCGAGAAGGTGCTCAAGGCGGTGGAGGAGCTCAACTTCACCCCGAGCAGGCTGGGAGTGAGCCTCGCCGAGGGGCGGCATGCGGCCAACGGCATCGTGTTCCCCAACCTCGCCGGTCCCTACTACACCGAGGTCCTCCTCGGCTACGAGGAGGTCGCCGCCGAGCTGGGGCGATCCGTCGTCATCCTGTCGACCAAGGGCCGCTCCCGCGTCCGCGACGCGATCAAGGAGCTGGCCGGGCGGGTCGACGGCCTGGTCATCTTCGGCGACACCGCGCCTGACGACCTCGTCGGCGAGCTGATCGGCATGCCGCTGGTGTTCATCTCCCGCGACCCGGTCGACGGCGCAGACACCCTGCGCAGCGAGAACATCGAGTCGGCAAGGACGCTTGCCACCCATCTTCAGGGGCACGGGTACACGCGTTACGCGTTCCTCGGCGCACCCTATGCCGAGGGCGACGACGTCTCGCAACGCTGGGAAGGCGTATCCGCCGTTCTCGGCAGCGCGATCGAGCCCGTGCTGACCGCCGAGTACACCGTTGAGAGCGGTTACGAGGCGGCCAGAACCCTTCTGCGTACGGACAACAGGCCACAAGCCCTCATCTGCTCCGACGACGAAGTGGCGCTCGGCGCCATCCTCGCCGCTGAAGAGCTCGGCCTCGCCGTACCCGACGACCTGGCCGTCACCGGCTGGGACGACATCATGGCCGCCCGCCACGCCCGCCCCGCACTGACCACGATCCGCCAGCCCATGCGCGAGCTGGGCGAACGCGCGGCCAGGGCGCTCGACGAACTGATCACCGGGGTCCGCGACACCCCGGCCCACCTGACCCTCGCCACCGAGCTCGTCATCAGATCGAGCTGCGGTAACCACCCCCAGGAGGAATCCCCATGAAGAAAGCCGCAGGGCTGCTCGCCCTCGCCGTCCTACTGACGGCCTGCGGGCGCAGCGCGGACACGGGCACCGAGAAGGCCAAGGACGTCGCCACCGACAAGGCGGGGGGCCAGATCACCGTCTGGGCGATCGGCGAGGAGGGCAAGGCGCTCGGCGCGTTCGCCAAGGACTTCGAGGCGGCCAACCCCGGCGTCAAGGTGAACGTCACCCCGATGGGCTGGGACGTCGCGCACGACAAGATCACCTCGGCCATCGCCGGCAACGCCGCCCCCGACGTATCGATGATCGGCTCCACCTGGTCGGGCGAGCTGTCCAAGACCGGCGCGCTGGAGCCGACCCCGGGCAACCTGATCGACAAGTCCGCGTTCTTTCCAGGCGCGTGGCAGACCGTCGACGTGAACGGCACCGCGTACGGCGTGCCGTGGTACGTCGAGACGCGCGTCCTCTACTACCGCAAGGACCAGGCAGAGAAGGCGGGGGTCAAGCCGCCGACCACCTGGGAGGAGATGATCTCCTTCAGCAAGGCGCTCAAGGAGAAGGGCGGCGCCAAGAAGGGCTTCAACCAGGGCTACACCGAGGGCTCCTGGCAGGAGCTGCTGCCGCTGATCTGGCAGGCCGGCGGCGAGATCGTCAAGGACAACACGTACACCTTCGACACCCCCGAGGCCGTGTCGGCGCTCAAGCAGTACGCGACGCTGTTCCAGCAGAAGCTGGCGCCCAACGACACCCCCAAGGGCGGCTTCCCGCAGAACTTCATCAAGGGCGAGGTCGGCGGGTTCGTCTCCGGCCCGTGGATGGTCGGCGTGCTCAACAACGACGGCGGCGCGGGCTTCCAGGACAAGTTCGACCTGGCGCTCTACCCCAAGGGCCCCAAGGCGGGCACCAGCTTCGTCGGCGGCTCCGACATGGTCGTCTTCAAGAGCACCAAGAACCGCGACACCGCGTGGAAGTTCCTGCAGTGGCTGAGCGACCCCAAGGTCCAGGCCAAGTGGTACACGACGGTCAAGGCGCTGCCGGCCGTACAGACCGCCTGGCAGGAGCCGGAGCTGACCGCCGACAAGCAGCTGGCGATCTTCGGTGAGCAGCTCAAGGACGCCAAGACGCCGCCGCCGTTCCCGACGTGGGAGCAGGTCGCCAAGGTCCTGGAGACCGAGCTGGAGAAGCTCGCCCTCGGCAAGTCCACCCCCGAGGAGGCGGCCAAGGCGATCCAGTCGCAGGCCGACACGATCGGCACGGGGTTGTGAGGCGGTCCGCCGTCGGGTGGATCTTCGTCATCCCCTTCATCGTCATGTTCGTGGTGTTCTACCTGGGGCCGCTGCTGGTCGGCATCGGGATGAGCTTCACCGACATGCGCAGCACCGACGTCACCGACCCGCTCGGCGTCGATCCGGTGGGGGTGGAGAACTACCTGCGGCTGGCCAACGACGAGGCGATGCGCAAGGCGGCGGTCAACACGGCCATCTTCGTGGTCACCTGCCTGCCGCTGACCATCGGGCTCGGCCTGGCCGCCGCGGTGGCGCTGAACTCCGGTATCGCGCGGCTGCCCGCCGCGTTCTTCAGGCTCGGCTACTACCTGCCGAACATCACCAGCATCATCGGCATCGCCGTGGCGTGGAAGTTCCTGCTCGAACCCGAGGCGGGCCTGGTCAACTGGCTGCTCGGCCTGGTCGGGATCGACGGGCCCGCGTGGCTGCAGGACGAGAGCACGGCGCTGCCGTCCATCATCGTGATGACCGCCTGGCGGAGCTTCGGCTTCAACATGGTCGTGCTGCTGGCCGCGCTGCAGAGCATCCCGCGCGAGCTGTACGAGGCGGGGGACGTGGACGGCGCCGGGCGGTGGGCGAAGTTCCGCTCGATCACCGTGCCCTCGCTCCGTCCCGTGCTGCTGTTCTGCACCGTCTACAGCTCGGTGGGGTTCATGCAGTTCATGGAGGAGCCGCTGATCATGACCGGCGGCGGGCCGCTGAACTCCACGCTGTCGGCGTCGCTGGCGATCTTCAAGCAGTTCGGCGTCGGCAACTACGGCTACGCGGGCGCCGCCTCCTCGGTGCTGTTCGTCGTCATCGTGGCGCTGGCCGTACTCCAGCTCAGGCTCGGGAGGAACAAGTGAACAGGACCAGGAGGCAGCGGGGGATCACCTATCTCGGCCTCAGCGTCGGGCTGCTGCTCGTCCTCGGGCCGTTCCTCTGGACGGCGCTCAGCTCCTTCAAGCCGGAGCGCGAGATCAGGCGCGACCCGCCGACGTTCTGGCCGGAGACGTTCACGTTCGGCAACTACGCCGAGCTGTTCGACCGGGTCAACATCGGCGGCGCGTTCGCCAACAGCATGGTCGTGGCGCTCGTGCTCGTGGCCACCAACCTGCTGTTCTGCTCGATGGTCGGCTACGCGTTCGCCAAGCTGACCTTCCGCGGGCGCGACCTGGTGTTCGGGCTGGTGCTGGTCCAGATGGCCATCCCGGCCATCGTGCTGATGATCCCGCAGTTCGTGCTCATCGCGAAGCTCGGCATGGTCAACACGTTCATCGGCATCATCCTGCCGACCATGGTCACGCCGCTGGGCGTGTTCATGATGCGGCAGTTCATCTCCGACCTGCCCGACGAGCTCATCCACGCGGCGCGCGTCGACGGCGCGGGGGAGTTCCGCATCTTCTTCCGCATCATCCTCCCGCTGTGCGGGCCGCCGCTGGCCACGCTCGGGCTGATCACCTTCCTCGGGTCGTGGAACAACTTCCTGTGGCCGGCCGTGGTCGCGCAGAGCGAGGAGATGTACACGCTGCCCGTGGCGCTCAACATCCTCAACGGGCACGAAGGCACCCACTACAACCTGCTCGTGGCCGGATCCGTCGTCGTCATCGCGCCGATCCTGTTCCTCTTCGTCTTCCTGCAGCGCTTCTTCGTCCAGGGCGTCGCCACCACCGGAATCAAGTGAGGTCACCATGCGCGTTCTCTCCGCCCTCCTGCTCACCACCTCGTTAACCGCCGCACCCGCTACTTCCGGAAATTTCACGCTTTATCAGTACGCACGAGACACGTGGAAGTCGCTCGCCGCCATGGCCGACCCCGCCACCGGCGTACCGTCCGACAAGATCACCGGCGACCTCAAGACCCGCGCCAAGGTCACCTCGCCCACCAACATGGCCACCTACATCTGGTCCACGCTCACCGCCCGCGACCTCGGCATCATCGACCCGGTCGACGCCTCGCTGCGGGTCGGCAAGGTGCTCAAGGCGCTGGAGAGGATGGAGCGCAACACCCCGACCGGCCAGTTCTACAACTGGTACGACCCGGCCACGCTGCAGCTCGTGCGCGTCTGGCCGGACAACGGGGACAAGGTGCAGCTTTTCGCCTCCAGTGTGGACAACGGGTGGCTGGCGACCGCGCTGATGATGGTGCGCAATGCCATGCCGCTGCACGCGGCGCGGGCGCGCAAGCTGCTGACCTCGATGAACTTCTCGTCCTATTACGACCCCGCGGCCCGCCCCGACGCGGGGACCGGGCTGCTGCGCGGCGGGTTCTGGCCGGAGAAGCCCGAGGGCTGCTCGGTGGAGAGCGACTACGCGGGCACCGGGGTCAAGGTCTACTCGACCTGCCACCACTACGGCGCGCCAGGCGAGACGCGCATCGGCACCTACGTGGGCATCGCGCTCGGGCAGTTGCCGCGCGAGCACTACTTCGGCCCCTACCGCACCTTCCCCGACAGCGGGTGCGACTGGGCGTGGCAGGACCAGAAGCCGGTCGGGTCGTGGAAGCAGTACCTCGGGGTCAACGTGTGGGAGGGGACGTACGGCTACCGCGGCGCGCGGTACGTGCCCAACTGGGGCGGCTCGATGTTCGAGGAGCTCATGGCGGACCTGGTCGTGCCGGAGTCGTCGTGGGCGCCCAGGTCGTGGGGGCGCAACCACCCGGTCTTCGTCAAGGCGCAGATCGAGCACGGGCTGCGTGAGGCCGGTTACGGCTACTGGGGGTTCTCGCCGTCCAACGACCCGCGCGGCGGGTACCGCGAGTACGGCGTCGACCCGCTGGGGCTGCAGGCCGAGGGGTACACCTCAGACGAGGAGCGCACCCAGACCGACCCGGGTTACGAGGGCTGCCGCCCTGCCCAGCCCGCGCCCACGACCTTCGGCGACGGGGTCGTGACGCCGCACGCCTCGTTCCTGGCCCTGCCGTACGCCCGCCAGGAAGCCATGGACAACCTGGCCAAGCTGCGCAAGAACTTCGACGCCTACGGTCCTGGCGGGTTCTACGACTCCGTCGCCGTCCGGTCGGGCGCCGTGTCCAAGTACTACCTCGCGCTCGACCAGGGCATGGTCATGGCCGCGCTCGGCAACGTGCTCGCGTCGGGCAACATGCACCGCTACTTCGGCGGGCGCGACGTCGAGGCGGCGCTGCGTCCGGTGATGGAGCTCGAGGACTGGGACGTCGTCCCGGCGCCCACCAACTAACGGGAGAACCCTTTGATGAGTACGGCTGACGCCGCACGACGTGACTGGCAGGAGCGGATCTACCAGGAGTCCGGGCAGGTCGCGCCGGTCGACTCGGTGACGCTGGCGGCGCCCGGCGGGGTGGTGGCCGCGCCCGGGGCGGGTCACGTGACGCTGACCTGGGATCCGGTGCCCGGCGCCATCGGGTACCACGTGTTCCGGGACGGCGTGTCCGTCAAGCAGCCGGACGTGGACGTCCCAGCCGTCCCGGACTGCCGTTACGTGGACACGGGTCAGGGCGCGGCGTCGTACACGGTGGCCGCGATCGCCGCCATGCACGTCACCGGCCCGCACTCCTCGCCCGTGACGGCAGCCCCCCTGACCGCCTCGGTGCGGCCGTCAGCCGCCATCGCGGTGAACGCGGGGGAGGTCGTCCGCGACCTTCCCCGCCCCTGGCAGTACATGATCGGCTCAGAGCACCTCTCCCACATGCTGTGCGAGGACACCTCAGGCGGCAGGCCCATCGGCGAGGAGCTGACGACAGCCCTCAGAACGATGCGCGCGGAGTTCGGCGTGGAGACCGTACGAGCGCACGCGATCCTCTGCGACGACCTGGGCGTCTACAAGGAGGTCGACGGCCGCCCGGTCTACGACTTCTCCAGGATCGACGAGGTCTACGACACCATCATGAGCTTCGGGCTGCGCCCGATCGTCGAGCTCGGCTACATGCCCCGCGACCTCGCCGGCGACCCCACCAAGACGGTCTTCGCCTACAACGCGATCATCTCCCCGCCCAAGGACTTCGAGGCCTGGGCCGACCTCGTCCACGCCCTGGTCGAGCACCTGGCCGACCGCTACGGCATCCAGGAGCTGATCGACAACTGGGCCTTCGAGGTGTGGAACGAGGCCAACCTCGCGGTGTTCTGGTCCGGCACGCCGTCGGAGTACTTCCTCCTCTACGACGTGACGGCAGCCGCGGTGAAGAACGTCCACCCCCGGCTCCGCGTGGGCGGCCCGTCGTCGGCCGCCAACGGCTGGGTGGAGGAACTCCTCGCGCACGTGGCCGAGTCAGGCGCCGCGCTCGACTTCGTCTCCACCCACACGTACGGCAACGCCCCCCTGGACTGGCGTCCCGCCCTGGCCAGGCACGGCCGGGAGGGGACTCCGATCTGGTGGACCGAGTGGGGCCCCACCCCCACCCACTTCCACGGCATCGGCGACGGCCCGTTCGGGGCCACGTACCTCCTGCACGGCATGAAGTCCTCGGCCGGACGCATCGAGGCGCTCTCCCACTGGGTGGCCTCCGACCACTTCGAGGAGCTGGGCCGTCCCCCCAGGTTGTTCCACGGCGGCTTCGGCCTCCTCACCGTGGGCAACCTGCGCAAGCCCAGGTACCACGCCCTGACCCTGGCCCAGCGCCTGGGCCCGGCCGAACTCGCCACCTCGACCACCGGCGACGCGGCAGCGGTGGAGACCTGGGCAGCCCGCCACCCCGACGGCCGGATCGGCGTGCTGGTGTGGAACGGCACCCTGAACCAGTCCCAGGCCGACGGCGCCCCTGAGCTGGCCAGAACGGTGACCCTGAAGGTGTCAGGCCTGTCCGGCCGCTACGCCGTGACCCACCACCGCATCGACGAGGACCACTCCAACATCCGCTCGGTCTGGCAGTCGATGGGCGACTCCGACTGGCCGACCGACGACCAGTGGCCGAAGCTCCAGGCCGCCAACACCCTGGACGAGCTCCACCCGCCCACGACGGCTGAGCCGTCGAACGGCGAGCTGGTCCTGACCTTCGACCTCCCCATGCCCGCCGTCTCCTTCATCGAGCTGACCCCCTAACCCCAGGCCAGGGCGGCGTGGAGGGTGGCCCCGTGGCGGTCCAGCCACGCCTCCCGCCGCTTGATCTTCTCGCCGACCCCCTCGTCCCACATGCGCGCCCAGCCGCCGCCCTGCTCCTCGGCGATCTGCTTCATCAGGAACCACGCGCGCCGGGTGCGCAGGACGGCGACCTCGACGAGCCGCGCCCGCTCGACGTCCGACATCCCGTAGCTGTCGGCGAGGATCCGGCAGCGACGCGGCACGTCGACGCCGCGCAGCGGCGGGTCGGCGTCGGCAGGGTCGCCGAGCGGCGCCCAGTAGAGCATCGCGTTGAGCACCTCGTCGACCCTGGTGACCGGTTTGGCGTTGTCGAAGTCGATCAGCGCGACGGCCTCGCCGTCTCGGAACACCAGGTTGTCGGGCGTGAAGTCCATGTGCCCGACCAGCTCATCCGGGTACGGCGGAGCCGGGGGAGTGCCCGGCGCCTCCGTGAACCCCAGGTCAGCCCGCACCCCCTCGGGCATGACGAATCCCGCGACGGCCTCGTCGTACGCGCGCACCAGCCGCCCGACCGACGCCAGCCGCCCCTCGTCGGCGACCCAGTCCGGACGTGGCCGTCCCGCGACCTCCCCGGGGACGAACGTCAGCACCGCCCGCCCGGCCGCGTCGATCCCGAGGAACCGCGGCGCCCCAGCGAACCCGACGTCCTCCAGGTGCAGCAGCAGGGCGTGAACAAGGGGTGAGTTGGGCCCGACCGGCCTGCGCACGGTGTCCCCAACGCGCACCACCCCCTCGGTCACGTCGCCACCGGCAAGGGGGATCTCGGGCTGGGACTCTGCTGGTTCGACGTAGGTGCTCATGATCCCATTGTCAGGTTTGGGCGAGGATCGCGGTGAGCATGGCGGGGCGGTCGGGCCAGGGAAACGCGGGGACGGCGGCTGCCAGGGAGGCGTAGCCGTGCAGGGAGATCCAGATGAGGGTCGCGGTCTGCCGGTTTCCCGCGCAGGCGTCGACCAGTCGGGTGAAGGCGGCCTGGCCCTCGGCTGACACCTCTCCGGCCGGGAGGTTGTGGTGGCGGCCGAAGGCCACCCGGTACCGGTGCGGGCGCTCCGCCGCGAAGTCCAGGTAGGCCTCGCAGATCGCCCGCAGGCCGCCCTCGGCGGCCTCGGCGAGGGACGCGTCGAGCTCGCCGAACGCCCGCGCCACCACCGCCGCGACGATCTCCTCCCGGTCGGTGAAGTGGGCGTAGATGGACGGGGCCGCCACGTTGGCCTGGCGGGCCACCCCGCGCAGGGTGATCGCGTCCTCGCTGCCGGTCTCCTCCAGGATCGCGGTGGCGGCGTCGATGATCTCGTCCCGCAGCCGCGCTCCCTCGCCGCGCGCGTTCCGTCGTCGTTGTTGCATGAATCTCACTTTACATCCGTTAGCTAATCTGCGTAACCTAACGAGCGTTAACTCAAGGAGGGCATCATGATCGGACAGATCCAGCGGGCCATCGACGTCACCGGCACGATCGTGTACGGCATAGCCGACGACCAGTGGCACCTGCCCACTCCGTGTGCGGAATGGGACGTGCGAACGCTGCTCAACCACACTGTGGGCGGGATGCAGATCTTCGCCGCCGAACTCGACGGCAGGGCGCACGGCGACCACGAGGACGACTGGCTGGCCGCCGACCCGGCGGGTGCCTACCGCGCGGCCGCGGCGGCGGACCTGGCCGCCTGGCAGCGTCCTGGCGCACTCGACGGCAAGGTCCAGATCTCGCTGGGTGTGCTCCCGGGGCCGATGGCGGCGGTGATCCACCTGACGGAGCTCGTCGTCCACGGGGCCGACCTGGCGGTGGCCACCGGGCAGGAGCACCTGGTGGACGAGGACGCCTGCGACGCGCTGCTGGGCACGATGCGCACGATGGGCATGGACGCCTACCGCCTGCCGGGCGTCTTCAACGCCGAACTCCAGCCAGAGCCCGACGCTCCGGCCCACCGCCGCCTCCTCGCCTTCCTCGGCCGTGGGTAGATCCAACGGCTGAGTGGCGTGACCAGCGGCGACGCGACTCCTGCGATCGATGCGGCCGTGGTCATGGGATCAGGGTGGACGACCCCGCCGTGGTCCGTGAGGCTCATGGGCGGATCACCGCGGCGTTGCACGCGTACGGCCAAGGCCTGTCTCGCGGAGTGGCTGGCCCAGCAGCAGTAGCGACCCTCTGGCGGCATTGGGGAGTTCCATGGGCCGCCCCTCGCGAGCGGGCCTGGGGCCAGTATCCACGCGACCCTCCTGAGGCCCGCGAAGGCGGCCAAAGGCTCGTGACCTCAACGGGTCGCACGGTCTCCCAGCCATGCGGCCTTCTGGCGAGGCGCCCACCCACGCATCCCCAAAGGGGCGTTCTTGCCAGAGAGAGCGGACCCCGACGATCGGGGAGGCGGAAAGAGGCGGCTGAACCTGGAGGGTCGGGGAAAGCGAACCCCTACAGGTAAGCCCGGGTGGCCGTGGCGAGGTCGGGGACGGCGTCGCGGGTGTCGATGAACAGCGCCGCCTCAGGAGTACGCTCCCGCACATCCCGCTCCCGGATCGCGAACACCGCCGGCGCAGGAGCCCCCGACGCCCCATAGCGCGCCGTGATCGCCGCCACCACCGCCCGCCGCACGTCCGCCACCACCGACCGCACCTCGTGGTCACCCCCAGAAACAGCCAGATACCCCAGCATGGCCGCGAACCGCAGCTCCGTGGAAGCCGCGGGCCGCTGCCCCGGCATCACCGGGCGATCCAGCCAGAACACCTTGCCGGCCAGGAACCCGTCATAACGCACCCCGCCATGGTCCAGCGACCTGGCGGCGTCGGTGAGCAGCGCACCGAACTCCGCCAGCTCCGCCCCAGGCGGCAGATCCGTGGTGACGAACAGCGGCACGATCAGCGAGTCGAGCATGCGGCTCATCGTAGAGCGAGCCTCCGACAATCCGGCGGACTCACGCCGAGGGGCGGAAGATGTAGGCCCACATGAAGTTCTCGAAGAACTGCGCCCACGTGAGCTTCATCGGGAAGTTCACCGAGCTCTGCAGCATGGCGGGCGTCCCGTCGAAGATCCGCGGGGAGTCGTTCCACCGCGCGTAGTAGTCGCCCGTCTGCCGACTGTTGGGATCGCACACCACCACATGCGTCGGTGAAACGCCGACGATGCCGTAGTTGTGCTGCTTCCCGATGATGAAAGCCGTCGTCGGGCACCCGGCGGCGAACGCGTCGCACAGGGTCGTGATCCACCCGCGGACGTTCTGCTCCCCGGTCCTGGCCGCCTTGGTGAACTGGATCGCCTGCATCGTGGTGATCCCGAGCGCCGACATGAGGCTGCGCTCCTCGGCTCCGGCCAGCGCGCCGTACCCGCCCCACATGACGGCCAGCGCCTTCTCGAAGAAGCTCGGCCACAGCGGCAGGTAGTCGATGACCGAGTCCGCCCCGGCGTACAGGAGCTGCGTGGCCGTGTTGGGCCCCGTCCACTTGCACGGCAGCGCGGTGGTGAACGTGAACGCCTCCAGCGGCGCCGTCGTCGCCGCCACCCCCTTGGGCCCCGGTGTACGGCGGAGCATGACCGTGCAGGTGCCCGCGCCGACGTCGCAGGTCAGCGCCTGCATGAGGATCTTGGGCTGGCACAGCGCCAGGACCTGGAGCGCCGACAGGATCCGGCAGTCCTGCTTCTCGCCCTGGACCACGTCCCACGGGTGCGGCTTGTCGCCGGTGCTGTAGGGGCCGGGGATCGGCCACGTCTTGTAGTGCTTGGGGGAGTTCGAGGCCGGGTCGTAGGCGGGCTCGGCGATGCCGTGCTGCATGAAGCCGTACACGTCGTAACGGGACAGCACGTAGATCTTGGGGCCGGCGCCGTTCGCCGGGACGACCCTGACCTCGATGGTGTTGGCGTCCACGTCGTGGTTGATGGACATCTCGGTGACCGCTTCGTCGATGACGCGGTGCGTGTCGGCCGTGGTCACCTTGAGCTGCCTGCCGCCGGGGAACCTGGCCACGCCTGTGGTGGGAAGGGGGTGCATGCTCACACCTTGGACCGCGCCGATCAACGAGTTCTCACAATCCGATAGCGGGGGTTTACAGGTCCGATCTCTCGATGGCACACTCCGTTTGGAAGCGGTTCCAAGGCGATTGGAAGCGGTTCCAGAGCGAAGGGAGTTCCGATGTCTGAGGCGACGATCTACGACGTCGCGCAGCGGGCCGGCGTGGGCATCGCGACCGTCTCCCGGGCGCTGCGCGGATCGGGGTCGGTCAGGGCCGAGACCCGCGAGCGCGTGCTCCAGGCGGCTCGTGAACTGAACTTCACCCCCAGTCGCCTGGGCGTCAGCCTCGCCGAAGGCCGCCACGCCGCCACCGGGATCGTCTTCCCGAGCCTCACCGGGCCCTACTACGCGGAGGTCCTCCTCGGCTTCGAGGAGGTCTGCTCCGAGCTGGGCCACTCCGTGATCATCCTGTCGACGCAGGGCCGCTCGCGGGTCCAGGAGGCGATCAAGGAGCTCGCCGGTCGCGTCGACGGGATGGTCGTCTTCGGGCGGACGGCGCCGTACGACGTCGTCAGCGAGCTCGTCGCGGGCGGCAGGCCCACCGTCCTGCTGACCCGCACACCCGTGGCCGGGGCGGACGTCGTGACCAGCGAGAACGCCACCTCGGCCCGGCTACTGGCCGAGCACCTGCTCGGCCACGGCCACCGGCGGTTCGCCTTCCTGGGCGGGCCGAGCGGGGGCGCCGACGTCGACGAGCGGTGGTCAGGGGTGGTTGCCGCCCTGTCCGACGCCGGCGTCCCCGCTCCGGAGGCCGTCCAGCTGACCGAGTACGGCGTGGCCGCGGGACATCGGGCCGCGACGCTGGTGCTCGGCCGGAAGCAGCGTCCCGACGTGCTCGTCTGCGCCCAGGACGAGATCGCCCTGGGCGCGCTGCGGGCGGCGCGCGAGCTCGGCCTCGCCGTGCCCGAGGACGTCGCGGTCACCGGGTGGGACGACATCATGGCGGCGGAGCACGCCTGGCCCCCGCTCACCACGGTCCGCCAGCCGATGCGCGCCCTCGGGGCGGCGGCGGCCCGCGCGCTGGCCGAGCTCATGTCCGGGGCGCGCACGGAGCCCAGGCACCAGATCCTGCCCACCGAGCTCACCGTCCGCGCGAGCTGCGGACAGCACTGAAACGGCGTTCAGCCGTACCCAAGAGTGAAAGCGCTTACACAAGGAGCATCACCATGAGATTAGCCGTCGGTTTACTCGCCGCCGCCCTGGTCCTGACCGCCTGCGGCCGCACCGCGGACACCGGGGTGCCGGAGGCCGCCAAGGACGTCAAGGAGGGGCAGTCCGGCACCCTCAAGGTCTGGGCCATGGGCGGCGAGGGCGAGAAGCTGCCCCAACTGGCCAAGGAGTACGAGGCCGCCAATCCGGGCGTCAAGCTGGAGATCACCGCGATCCCGTGGGGCCAGGCGCACGACAAGCTCGCCGGCGCGATCGCCGCCAAGACCACGCCCGACCTGACGATGATGGGCACGACCTGGATGTCGGAGTTCGGCAAGACGGGCGCGCTCGACCCGGTGCCCAGCCTGATCGACAGGAGCGCGTTCTTCCCCAGCTCGCTGCAGCCGCCGACGGTCAACAACACGTTGTACGGCGTGCCCTGGTACGTCGACACCCGGGTGCTCTTCTACCGCAAGGACATCCTGGACAAGGCCGGGATCAAGGAAGCGCCGAAGACCTGGGACGAGCTCAAGGCGGCGGCCAAGGCCGCGCAGTCCAAGGGCGGCGCGAAGTACGGCATGTACCTGCCGCCGGGCAAGGCGGGCGCCGCCGACGTGTTCATGCCGTGGATCTGGCAGCAGGGCAGCGACATCCTGGGCGCGGACGGAAAGTTCACCTTCGACTCGCCCGAGACGGTCAAGGCGCTCACCTACTACCAGTCGTTCTTCACCGGCAAGCTCGCCCCCACCGCCACCCAGCCGGGCGACGCCGAGCGCTGGTTCGTCGACGGCAGCCTGGCCATGCAGATCACCGGCCCGTGGATGGTCAGCAAGTTCACCGAGCTCGGCGGCGCGGGCTTCGCCGACAAGTTCGCCGTCGCCCCCGTGCCAGGCGACAGGACCCGCACCTCCTTCGTCGGCGGCGCCGACCTGGCGGTCTTCAAGGACTCCAGGAACCGCGACGCCGCCTGGACGTTCGTCAAGTGGTTGACCGACCCCGCCGTGCAGGTCAAGTGGTACGGCCTGCAGAAGGACCTGCCCAGCGTGCAGTCCGCCTGGACGGATCCGGCGCTCCAGAACGACAAGGTCGCCCCGTTCGGCGAGCAGCTGAAGGACACCAGGGCGACGCCAGCCATCTCCACCTACGCCCAGATCCAGAAGCTGGTCGAGGACCAGACCGAGAAGATGATCGTCGGCGGGGTCTCGCCGGAGGACACGGCCAAGGCGCTGCAGCAGGGCGCCGAGGGCATCGGGACCGGGGCCTGACATGACCTCGGCGCGCACCCGGCGGGCGGTGGCGGGCTGGGTGTTCGCGCTGCCGTTCGTCCTGCTCTACGCGGCCTTCGAGCTCGTCCCGCTGCTCGTGTCTGTCGTGATGAGCTTCACCGACATGCGCTCGACCGACCTGCGCGACCCGCTCAGCATCGACGCGGTCGGCCTCGGCAACTTCGCCAGGATCCTGGGCGACGACAAGTTCTGGCAGGCGACGTTCAACACGTTGTTCTTCGTCGCGTTCAGCGTGCCGTTCACCCTGGCCATCGGGCTGGCGCTGGGGATCGCCCTCAACTCGGGCGTCAACCGGCTGAAGACGTTCTTCCGGGTGAGCTTCTACCTCCCTGTCGTCTCCAGCGGCGTGGCCGTCGCGGTCATCTGGCGCTACCTGCTCAGCACCGACACCGGGCTGATCAACTCGGCGCTGCGCCTGGTCGGGATCGACGGCCCGGCCTGGCTGAACGACACCAGGACGGCGCTGCCCGCGCTGATCCTCATGGCGGTCTGGCGGCATGCCGGCTTCGCCATGGTGATCTTCCTGGCGGCGCTGCAGGGCATCCCGCGCGAGCTGTACGAGGCAGCCGAGATCGACGGCGCCGGGCGGTGGCAGGCGTTTCGCGGGGTGACGCTGCCCATGCTGCGACCGGCCACGTTGTTCATGGTCGTCATCTCGGTCATCGGCAACCTGCAGTTCTTCGAGGAGCCGTTCATCATGACGCAGGGCGGGCCGCTGAACACCACCAACTCGATCTCCTACCAGATCTACACGACGTTCGGCTTCGGCCAGTACGGCTACGCGGCCGCCATGTCGTGGGTGCTGTTCGCGATCATCGCCGCGCTGACCATGATCCAGTTCAGGCTGATGAGGGAGCGATGAGGACCTATCGCGGGCAGCCGTGGATCTACGGCGTGCTGGTCATCGGGCTGGTCGTGGTCACGCTGCCGTTCGTGTGGATGGTGTCGAGCTCGTTCAAGCCCGAGGGTGAGATCTGGAAATATCCGCCCACGGTGCTGCCCGAGCGGGCGACGCTTGCCAACTACGCCGAGCTGCTGACCCAGCTCGACCTGGGCAGGCTCGCGTTCAACAGCGTGGTGATCGCCGTCGCGATCACCGCGGGCAACCTGCTGTTCTGCTCGATGCTCGGATACGCCCTGGCCAAGCTGGACTTCCCCGGCAAGAAGGTCGTCTTCGGCCTGGTCATGTCCAAGCTGATGGTCCCCGGCATGGTGCTGGTCATCCCCACCTTCGTGGTGGTGGCGAGCATGGGCCTGATCAACACCTACGCGGGCATCGTCCTGCCCGCGCTGGCCGGGCCGATGGGCGTGTTCATGATGCGCCAGTTCATGGTCGGCCTGCCCGACGACCTCACCGATGCCGCGCGGGTCGACGGCGCGGGGGAGTTCCTGATCTTCTTCAGGATCATCCTGCCGCTGTGCAGGCCCGCGCTGGCCACGCTGGCCATCCTGACCTTCCTCGGCTCCTGGAACTCCTTCCTGTGGCCGCTCATGGTCGCCCAGGACAAGGACCTGTTCACGCTGCCGGTGGGCGTCGCGCTGTTCGCCTTCGACCACCAGAACACCGACTACGGCCTGCTACTCGCGGGCTCGACGATGCTCGTCCTCCCGGTCATCGCCGTCTTCGTCTTCTTCCAGCGCCACTTCGTGCAAGGCATAGCCACGACAGGACTCAAATGAGACACGCCGCCTTCGTGTTACTCCTGCTCTTATCAGGGCTTGTCGCCACACCGGCAAAGGCCGACACCACTCTCCTGCAGTACGCGAAAGACACCTGGAGGTCGCTGGACGAGGGGCTGATCTCGCCCGAGACCGGCTTGCCCGCCAGCTACGTCGACGCCACCCTGAAGATCCGTTCCCACCAGACCGGGCCGACCCCGTTCGGCGGCTACCTCTGGTCGGGCACCAGCGCCTGGCGCGCCGGCGTGATCGACCGCCGCACCGCCAGGCAGCGCGTGGAGCGCACGCTGGACGCGCTGGCCAAGCTCGACTACCACCGGCCCTCTGGCATGTTCTACCGCTGGTACGACCCGTACACCGGCGGCCTGAAGGACGGCACGCCCGCCTCCACGTTCGTCTCCAGCGTGGACAACGCCTGGGCGGCCGTCGGCCTGATGGTCGTCAGGAACGCCTTCCCCGAGCTCCGCCACAAGATCGCCCCGCTGCTCGGCCGGATGGACTTCCGCTGGTTCTGGCAGGACGGCGCCACGGGCGCCAACGAGGGCGGCGGCCTGATGCGCGGCGGCTTCTGGATCGTCCCGCCGGGCGGCACCACCTGCTCGGAGCAGGCCAGGGACGTGCACTTCACCTGCCACTTCTACGGCGCGCTCGGCGAGACCCGCATGGTCAGCTACGTCGCCATCGCGCTGGGCCAGGTGCCGGCCGCCAAGGCGTACTTCGGTCAGAACCGGACGCTGCCGCCCACCGAGTGCGGCCAGGAGCAGAAGCCGGTCGGCGACTACAGGACCTACGGCGGGGTGAAGGTGTTCGAGGGCGCCTACACCTACCGCGGCATGCGGTTCGTGCCCAACTGGAACGGCTCGATGTTCGAGGCGATGATGCCGAACCTGTTCGTGCCCGAGGAGGAGTGGGGCAGGAGGAGCTGGGCGGTCAACCACCCGCTGTGGGTGCGCGCCCAGATCGAGCACGGCCTCGACGACGCCGGGTACGGCTACTGGGGTTTCTCCCCGTCCAACAACCCGGCGGGCGGCTACCGCGCCTACGGGGTGGACGCGATCGGCATGGGCGCCGACGGCGCGTACTCCGACCAGGAGAAGACCGCCACCGACACCGGCTTCGGGGGCTGCAGGCAGCCGCAGCGCGAGCCGGGCGGCTACGGCGACGGCGTCGTCACCCCGCACGCCAGCTTCCTGGCCCTGCGCTACGCCCCGCGCGAGGCGCTCGACAACCTGGCGAAGCTGAAGGCGAACTTCGACGTCTACGGACCTGGCGGCTTCTACGACGCGGTTGCCGTCAGGAGCGGAACGGTCGCCAAGGAGTACCTCACGCTCGACCAGTCGATGGTGATGGCCGCGCTGGCCGGGGACTCCCTGCGCGACTACTGGAGCAGGGGTCTGACCGAGCTGCGGATCCGGCCGCTGCTGGCCGTCGAGGAGTTCAACGCCAGGCCCCGCGACGACGCGGGGACGCTCCAGACGTACGCCAGGGACACCTGGGCGTCGATGGCGGCCATGGTCGAGCCCGCCACCGGCCTGCCGAGCGACAACATCGGCGGCGACCTCAGCCCAGGCTCCAGGGCCACGTTCACCTCGCCGACCAACATCGGCATGTACCTGTGGGGCGTCTCCACCGCCCGCGACACCGGCCTGATCACGGCAGCGGACGCGCTCGCCCGCGCGGGCAAGGTGCTCGACACGCTCGGCGGCATGCCGAACTACCAGGGCATGTTCTACAACTGGTACAACCCGGCCGACGCCACTCTGGCCCAGAAATATCCGTTCCTGTCGAGCGTCGACAACGGTTGGCTCGCGGCCGGGCTGATGGTGGCGCGCACCGCCTTCCCGCAGCTCCACGACCAGGCGCAGGCGCTCCTGGCGCGAATGGACTTCCGCCTCTACTACAACCCCGCTGCCGGGCTGATGCGCGGCGGCGTCTACCCCGCCAAGCCGGACGACGGCCGCTGCCTGGTCGAGGGCCAGGGCGTCTGGTACACCTGCAACCACTACGCGGGCCTCGGCGAGACCCGCATCGCCGCCTACGTCGGCATCTCGCTCCGCCAGCTCCCCGAGGAGCTGTACTTCGGCCCGTGGCGCTCGCTGCCCGACACCAACTGCGCCCAGGAGCAGAAGCCGGTCGGCTCGTACCAGACCTACCTGGGCAAGCAGGTCTGGGAGGGCACGTACGGCTACCGCGGCATGCGCCTGGTGCCCAACGCGGGCGGCTCGATGTTCGAGGCGCTGATGCCCACGCTCGTCGTGCCCGAGGAGACCTGGGGCGCGAACTCGTGGGGGCGCAACCACCCGGTGTTCGTCAAGGCGCAGATCCAGCACGGACTGACCGAGGCGGGCTACGGCTACTGGGGCTTCTCGCCGTCCAACAACCCGGCGGGCGGCTACCGCGCCTACGGGGTGGACGAGATCGGCTTCAGCACCGGCGGCTACTTCTCCGACCAGGAGAACACCGCCGTGGACGTCGGCTTCGACGGCTGCCGTACGGCCCAGCCCCGGCCCGCCACCTGGGGCGACGGCGTCGTGACCCCGCACGCCTCCGCCCTGGCCTACCGCTACGCCCCGCGCGAGGCGCTCGACAACCTCGCCAGGCTCAGGCGCGACCTCGACAGCTACGGACCCGGCGGGTTCTACGACGCGGTCGCCGTCAGGTCGGGCCAGGTGTCCAAGCGCTACCTCTCCCTGGACCAGGGCATGTTCCTGGCCGCCGTCGGCAACGCGCTGACCGGCGACAAGCTGCGCGGCTACTTCAGCCAGGGCGAGGCGGAAACCAACCTCAAGCCGATCATGGCGCTCGAAGAATGGGAGTCGCACTCATGATCAAAGCCCTTCTGGCGCTCACCCTGCTCACCCCGCAGCCGGTGGCGCCGCCGTACCAGCCGACCTTCGAGTCGCTCGCCAGGCACGAGGTCCCGCAGTGGTTCGAGGACGCCAAGCTCGGCATCTTCGTCCACTGGGGCGCCTACGCCGTGCCCGCCTTCGCGCCGGTCGGCGCCTACGCGGAGTGGTACTGGAAGCGCCTCCAGGACAACGCCAGGCCGGAGTTCAAGCAGCACCACCTGGACACGTACGGCCCTCAGGTGACCTATGACGACTTCTTCCAGCAGTGGAAGGCCGACAGGTTCGACGCCCGTGCCTGGACGTCGTTGTTCAAGGAGGGCGGCGCCAAGTACTACACGCTGGTCACCAAGCACCACGACGGCATCGCGCTGTGGGACACCAAAACCACGGACAGGAACACCGTCAAGTACGGCCCGCATCGCGACTTCGTGAAGGAGCTCGCCCAGGTCGACCAGGGGCTCAAGCGCGGTTACTACTACTCGATGCCGGAGTGGTTCAACCCGAAGATGCCCAGGATCGGTGGCGGCTGGTTCGGCGGCACCCCGCCCAAGAACTGGCTCACCGGCGAGCCAGTTCCGTACACCGGCTACAAGGAGATCGGCGACTACGTCAAGGATCACCAGTTCCCGCAGCTCAAGGAGCTGATCGACCAGTACAGGCCGGACGTGGTCTGGTGCGACATCGGCCTGGGCAACGTGAACAACTCGACCGAGCTGAACGCCTACTACTTCAACCAGGCAGCGGCGCGCGGCCAGGAGGTGGCGGTCAACAACCGGTGCGGCACCAACGTGCCCGCCGACTTCACCACCCCCGAGTACTCCGTCGAGCCGGACATCAAGAAGGCCAAGTGGGAGGCCTCGCGCGGCATCGGCCACTCCTACGGCTACAACGCCGAGGAGAAGCCGGAGGACTACCTGACCGCCGACCAGCTCATCGACTCCTTCGTCGACGTCGTGTCCAAGAACGGCAACCTGCTGCTCAACATGGGCCCCAAGGCCGACGGCAGCATGTACGAGACCCAGGCCGCCCGGGTGCGCGAGCTCGGCGCCTGGCTCAAGGTCAACGGCGAGGCGATCTACGGCTCGCGCTACTGGACCCAGGCAGAGGACAAGGGCGCCAACGTCCCGATCCGCTACACCACCCAGCCGCACGCCTTCTACGCCACCGCGCTGCGGTGGCCCGGCGCGTCGCTGAAGCTCACCGCGCCCGTCCCGGCGAAGGACGGCGACAAGGTCTACCTGCTCGGCAACCAGGGGCCGCTGAAGTGGACGCGCGACGCCGACGGCGCCATCACCGTCGACACGTCCAAGGTGAGCGACCCGGGCACCGGCGCCTACACCTTCCGCTTCGCCCGCCCCGGCTACCAGCACAAGCTGGAGGCGCTGGTCGGCGTCGAGGCGCCCGCCGTACAGGCCAGGCCGGGGGAGACGGTCACCGTACCGGTGACGGTGGCCAACCGCGGCGACCGGGCCACCACGCCCGGCACGGTGGTGCTCGCCGGACCTGGCGGCAGCCGGGCGACCGCCACCGTGCGGGCGCTGCAGCCGCACACCAGGGTCACCGTCGACGTCGCCTACACCGCGCCCATCACGCCCGGAGACGCCACGCTCAAGGTGACCGCGGTCGTCGGCGGCGGCGTCGACCCCGTCTACGAGACCAGCGCGGCGCTGCAGGTCCTCGGCCCGATGACCACGATGGACCTGGCCTTCACCAACGACGGCATCTCCACCCCCGCCAACCCGGCCGACGGCGACTTCGACGGCAACAAGGGCCGCTACCCGGCCGACCAGCTGCCCGCGCCCGGCGCCTGGGAGAGCCCGCAGAAGATCCACTTCCAGTGGCCGTCGGGTGAGGACGGCGAGCTGAACAACGTCCGTGTCGACGGCCAGCCGCTACCCGTCACCCCCGGGGCCTACCGCAAGCTGCACCTGCTGGCCTCGGCCGGTTGGGGCGCGGGCGGCAGGACCACCGTCACCGTCACCTACACCGACGGCTCCACGCAGGAGCTGCCGATGACCTTCGCCGACTGGCTCGGCGCGGGCAACACCCCCGTGGCCATCGCCACCAGGTACCGCTTCAACGACAAGGGCGAGAAGGTCGCCGGGGCCTACGTCAACCTGCACACCTTCGCCGTCGACGCGAGCAGGCAGGTCGCGTCGGTCACGGTGGCCAAGCCGACGGGCAACTTCCCGAACAACGTCAACCTGCACATCTGGGCCCTCACCGCAGAGGGCTGACCGTCATTTCCGGGAAAGAGGACGCCCGCGTGCGACCGAACATCGTCTTCATCATGGCCGACGACCACGCCGCCCACGCCGTCAGCGCGTACGGCAGCAGGATCAACCACACGCCGAACATCGACCGCCTCGCCGAGGAGGGGATGCGCCTGGACAACGTCTTCTGCACCAACTCGCTGTGCGCGCCCAGCCGCGCCTCGATCATGACCGGCACCTACAACCACGTGAACGGCGTCCAGACGCTCTCCACCGAGTACGACGCCCGCCAGCCCGCCCTACCGGAGATGTTGCGCCAGAGCGGCTACCAGACCGCGCTGGTCGGCAAGTGGCACCTCGGCCACGGCGGCATCCACGACCCCAGGGGCTTCGACCACTGGACCGTGCTGCCCGACCAGGGCCGCTACCACAACCCGGTGTTCCTCGACATGGACGGATCGCAGCGAACGATCCCCGGGTATTGCACTGACATCATCACGGATCTGTCAGTCGACTGGCTGTCATCCGTCGACCGTGATCGCCCGTTCTTCCTGATGGTTCACCACAAGGCGCCGCACAGGAACTGGGAGCCCGACGCCAAACACCTGGACCTGTTCCCCGACGACCTCCCGGTGCCCGAGACGTTCTTCGAGGAGCACGAGGGACGGGCCGCGCGGGCCGCCCAGATGACGGTGAAGCACCACCTGCGCATGGACGACCTGAAACGCATCCTGCCCCCCGGCCTGACCGAGGACGAGCAGGCGCTGTGGAAGTACCAGACCTACATCAAGGACTACCTGCGCTGCGTGCAGAGCGTCGACGACAACGTCGGCCGCCTCCTCGACCACCTCGACGACGCGGGGCTGAGCCGGGACACGATCGTCGTCTACACCTCCGACCAGGGCTTCTTTCTGGGCGACCACGGCTGGTACGACAAGCGGTTCATGTACGAGGAGTCGCTGCGCATGCCGTTCCTCATCCGCTACCCGCGCGAGATCGCCGCCGGATCCGCCAACGGCGACCTCATCGTGAACGTGGACTTCGCGCAGACGTTCCTGGACTTCGCCGGAGTGGCCGAGCACCCCCGCATGCAGGGCCGCTCGTTCCGCACGCAACTGCGCGGCGAGGCGGCGGAGGACTGGCGCACGTCGGTGTACTACCGCTACTGGGAGCACGACGACGGCATCCACCACGTGTGGGCGCACTACGGGGTGCGGACCGACCGGTACAAGCTCATGTACTACTACGCCGACGGGCTCGGCCTCCCCGGCACCTCCGACCGGGTCTTCGAGCCGGAGTGGGAGCTGTTCGACCTGGCCGAGGACCCGTGGGAGCTGCGCAACGTGCACGCCGACCCCGCCTACGCCGAGGTCCGCGCGGCGCTGGAGGCGGAACTCGCCAGGGTCCAGGCCGAGGTGGGGGACAAGCCGGTCAGCAGTCCTTGATCTCGCGGCCGGAGTTGTCCTTGGCCTGGTCGTTGCCCCAGTTGCTGAGGTAGTAGGCGGACACCCACCCGTTGTTGCCGGTGGAGTCCAGGGTGGTCCACAGCCAGTAGTGGTTGTAGTCCGACCCGACGCGCTTCTCCGGCCCCCAGGCCCGGCAGTAGACGTAGTTGTTCCCGGCGTAGAGGTAGCCCTGGAACATCTTGTCGGTGCCGGAGGCCGGGTAGAGGTACCCGGGCGCGCTCCCGAAGGTGGTGACGCAGTAGGTGCCGGACGGCCGCCCCGAGCAGCTGTCCGAGGAGGCGCTCGCGGGGGCGGCGCTCAGCGTCGCGGTCAGGGCGACGGTGGCGAGGGCGGTGCTGATCTTCGTGATGTTCATGGCCAAAGCCTGACCCGGCCGGTGGCCTGGCGGTACCTGCAAGCCTGCAGGGTCAGCGCCGCTCGCCCTCCCACTCGTCGGACAGCGCCGAGTGCACGATCGAGTCACGCCACCCCGACGGCGTGAGCACGTGGTGCCTGATGCGCCCCTCCTCGACCATGCCCGCCGTCAGCATCGCCAGCTGCGCGGGCACGTTGAGTGGCGAGCGCGCCCCCCAGATGCGGTGCAGGCGCAGCTGGCGGAAGCCGAACGTGACGACCAGCCGCACCAGGTCGGTGCCGATGCCCCTGCCCCACTGGTCGGGGCGCAGACCGAGGCCGATCTCCGCGCTGTGCGGGTGGTCGGCCTCGACGTGCAGCCTGGCCACGCCGATGACCGGCCCGCCGTCCGGCTCGGTGACGGCGAGGACGTATAACCGGCGCGGCTCCACCTTGGCGGCGTCGATCGCCTCGGAGACGATCTGCGTCACCTCGTCCACGCTGCGCGGGTTGAACGGCAGGTGCTCGGTCGCCGCCGGGTCACCGTACACGGCGTGCAGCGCCGCGACGTCGGCATGGGTGACGTCGCGGAGGCAGAGACGCGGGCCGGTGACGTGGACGCAGCGCATGGGCAGAAGGTAACGCCTTCTATCTGATCTTTACAACCCTTGTCAAGAGGCCAGTTGACTGCCGTAAGCTCGCGCGACAAGTTCCGCCACCGCGCTGTGCGCGCCGAGCGGCTCGGCGAACCCGGCCTGTACGGCTGCCGCCGCCTCCTCCACCAGCGAGGAAGGGGCGTCGATCACGCACGGAGACAGCGCCAGGCGGGACGCTCCCGCCGCGCGCAGCCGTTCCGCGGCCACGGCCACGCCGGGCGAGCTGTCCAGCGAGGCGGCGACCACCGGCAGCGTGAGCCGGGAGGCCAGCAGTACCGCGGTCGGCTGCGCGGCGTGCACGGCCTGCTCGCCGCCGACCGTGCCCAGGATGACCGCGTCGACGGGGCTGGAGACGTTCAGCAGGCGGACCCGGTCGACCCTGGCCAGCTCGCGCTCGGCCAGCCGGATGTGCAGGGCCTCGGCCAGCAGCGGGTGCGGCCCGAGCGCCTCCGTCACGGTGGCCTGGGCGCCGCTGGCGGCCACGGCCTTGCCGATCTCGGTCATGATCCGCGGGTCCGGCCACGTGAGTAGCGGTACCACGACGGACTCGCGGCCCTCCGGCAGCGCTTCTGCGAGGTCCGCCACGGTCGCCAGGACGACCTCGATCTGCGGGTTGCCGACCCTGACGACGGCCGCGATCTCGGCCGCCACCCCCTCGACCGGGCCCGGTGAGGCGAGCACGAGAACAGGGGCGTCCGAGGGCAGGGACGTGGGAACGGGCGCGCGGTGGCGGCCGCCACCTGGCCGGGGGGAACGTTGACGCACAGGCAAGCTCACAGGCGCGCAGTCTACCCACCAAGCGTGCAATAGGCCCTAAAAGCCGACGGGTCTCACTGTGGCCGACATCACATTGTGACGGCTGGGATTGTTGACATATCAGCCCTAAAGGTGAATTTTGGGAACCACTAGAAACGCGTTCTAGAGCGACCTTCCGCACCACCGTCCCGTGGAGGATGGATGAAGCCGTTCTATGTCCGCGAGCTCACCGTGTACCCGGTTGGACGCCGCAGGATCTATCTGCTGGCGATAGCCGTACTCGCGAGCCTCATCGCCAACTTCGAGACCACGATCTCCACGATCCTGCCGCTGCTCATGGCGGACCTGGACATGTCGCTCCAGTTCTACGGGGTGATCGCGGCGGTCTCCGTGCTCGTCGGCGGGCTGTCGGCCGGGTTCGGCGGGATCCTGTCCGACCGCTGGGGCCGGGTCACGATCCTGGTCCCCACGCTGACCGTCACCGCCGCGTGCAACTTCCTGCTCGCCACCGTCGACACGGCGAACGGGCTGCTGTGGGTGCGCTGCCTGATGCTCTTCATCGAGGGCGCCGGCATCACGATCACCGCCTCGCTGGTGCGCGACTTCTCCCCGAGGCTGGGGCGGGCGCAGGCGTTCGCGTTCTGGACCTGGGGCCCGGTGGGGGCGGCCTGGCTGGCCGCGCTGATCGCGGCCACCACGCTGCCGCTGTTCGGCAACCACTGGCAGTCGCAGGCGATCATCATGGGCGTCGTCTCGCTGATCCTGTGCGCGATCATCATCTGGCAGATCGCCGAGCCGTCCGCCGCGCTGCGTGCCCAGGTCATGCAGGCTGAGTCCGAGCTCAACGTCGAGGAGAAGATCGACCCGGGACGGGTGCGCGAGCTGCTGCGCCACCCGCACCTGTGGGCGCACGTGTTCGGCAACACCGCCTGGCAGATCCTCTACTGGACCTTCGCCATCTTCGGCGTGGCGATCATGACGTCGGGCTTCAAGATGGAGACGGCCACGGCCAACGGCGTGGTCGCGCTGGCCATCGGGCTCAACGCCATCGTGGTGGTCGTCGTCGGACGGTTGTCGGACGGCAGGCAGTTGCGCAAGCCGTTCACCCTGGTCGGGGTGGTGCTCACGATCGCCGTGCTGGCCTACTACATCAGCATCCTCGGCACACCCGCCAGCCCGACCCATGTCGCCCTCGTGTACGGCGCGCTGTTCGTGGCGCTCGGCATCGGCTACGTGCCGTGGATGGCGAACTTCTCCGAGGACGCGGAGGACGTCGACCCGCGCCTGCAAGGGGCCGCGCTCGGGCTGTGGGGCATGGTCGTCCGCGTGATGATCGTGGTCCTGTTGCTGGTGGCCCCCGCCGTGGTCAAGGTGGGCGGCTGGCAGACGTGGCTGATCGTGGCGCTCGTCGGCCAGGTGGTCTTCGCCGGCGCCCTCGCCGCCTTCCGCGGCCCGTGGCGCTCCCCGGCCCCGACCGTGGAGAAGACGACCGCGTAGAGCGAAACGGGCGGCGGTGGCAGCCGCCGCCCGTCCCTCTCGCGGCGGGTCAGACGGTCTCGACGACGCGCGCGTCGTCCGGCTTGGGGGCGATGGCCAGGCCGACGCCGGTGACGGCCAGCGCGACCAGCACGTAGAGGGAGACGGCCAGCGTGCTGTGGAAGATGTCGAGCAGCTTCAGCGCGATGATCGGGGCGAGCGCGCCGCCGAAGATCCCGGCCACCTGGTAGCCCATCGACGCGCCGCTGTAGCGCAGCCTGGTGCTGAACAGCTCGGCGATGAACGCGGCCTGCGGGCCGTACATCGCGGCGTGGGTGACCAGGGCCACGACGGTGGCCAGCGCGATCAGCGGGAACGACTTGGTGTCGAGCAGCGGGAAGAACACGAACACCCAGACCGCCGCGCCCACGACCCCGCCCAGGTAGACGGCGCGCCTGCCGATCCGGTCGGACAGCGCCCCGAACAGCGGGATGAGCGCGAGCTGCAGCGCCGACCCGATGAGCAGCGCGGTGAGCCCCACCGAGCGCTCCAGATGCAGGGTCTTGTCGATGTAGACGAAGAGATAGACGGTGAAGGTGTAGAACGCCACGTCCACCCCGATCCTGGCGGTGAACGCCGACAGCAGCGCGCGCGGGTGGCGGCGCAGGACCTCGACCAGCGGCATCTTGGCCTTGTCGACCTGCTCGAACAGCGGCGACTCCGTGATGCGCAGCCGTACCCAGAGCCCGACCAGCACCAGTGCGCCGGACAGCAGGAACGGGATCCGCCACCCCCACGCCAGGAACGCGGTGTCGGGCAGCACGGCGTTGAGCAGCGTCAGCAACGCGGTGGCCAGCACGTACCCGGCGGGCACGCCCACCTGCGGCCAGCTCGCGTTGAAGCCACGCCGCTCGGGCGAGCCGTGCTCGATCGACATGATGACCGCGCCGCCCCACTCCCCGCCCAGGCCCAGCCCCTGTACGAACCTGAGCGTGACGAGCAGGACCGGCGCGGCCACGCCGATGGTGTCGTAGCCGGGCAGCAGGCCGATGAGGAACGTCGCGCCGCCCATGATCAGCAGCGTGACCACCAGCACGGTCTTGCGCCCGGCCCGGTCGCCGAAGTGCCCGAAGACGACGCCGCCCAGCGGCCTGGCGACGAAGGCCACGGCGTTGGCCGCCAGAGCCAGCAGGGTGGCGTTGAGCGGGTCGAAGGTCGGGAAGAACAGCTTGCCGAACACGAGGGTCGACGCCGTCGTGTAGAGGAAGAAGTCGTACCACTCGAGAGACGTGCCGATCAGTCCGGCGACGATCACGCGCCTGGGGGAGCTCGCTGTTGGCATGCTTTCAACGTAAGGATCGTTGAACAATTCGACAAGAGGTTTGTTCGGTGATTCTCTGGTGACTGTGCAGAACCCCGTCGACGACCTTGCTCAGGACCGCTCCCGGCTGGGCCGCAGCAGTACGGCGGAGCGGGTGGCCGACATCCTGCGCGAACGCGTCATAGAAGGCTTCTTCGAGCCCGGCCAGCGCCTGTCCGAGGAGGCCATCTCCGAGGCTCTCGGCGTCTCGCGCAACACCCTCAGAGAGGCGTTCCGGCTGCTGGGGCACGAGCGGCTGCTCGACCACCGGCTCAACCGCGGGGTCTTCGTCCGCATCCTGTCGGCCGACGACGTGACCGACCTCTACCGCGTGCGCAAGGTCATCGAGGGCGCTGCCGTACGGCGGAGCGGCCAGGCGGGCCCCGAGGCCATGGCCGTCCTCAGGGAGGCCGTCGCCGATGCCGCCACGGCGGCGAAGTCCGGTAGCTGGCAGGAGGTCGGCACCGCCAACATCCGCTTCCACCAGGCGCTGGCCGCGCTCAACGGCAGCCCGCGGCTGGACGAGGCGATGCGCCAGCTCCTGGCCGAGCTGCGGCTCGTCTTCCACGTCATGCACAACCCGCGCTCGTTCCACGAGCCGTTCGTCGAGCACAACCGCCGCCTGCTGGAGCTCGTCGAGGCGGGCAAGGTGGAGGAGGCGGGCGCGTTCCTCGACGCCTACCTCGACGACGCCGAGCAACTCCTCCTGCGCGCCTACGAGCCGCAGGGCCAGCCGCTAACGTTCTGACATGGACAGGACCTTCACCGTCGACGAGGCGCGCGCCCTGCTGCCGTCGATCATGGCGGACGCCGCCGAGCTGATCGCCGCGCGGGCCGACCTCGCCGAGATCGCCTTCGACCGGGAGCATTCCGGCACCTCCCCGCTGGGCGGGCTCGCCGAGATCAAGGCCATCGAGGCGCGGATGGAGGAGATCCTCAGCCGCTGGAACGGCCACGGCCTGGAGGTCAAGGGCATCGCGCCGGTCTTACTCGACTTCCCCGCCAGCTTCGACGGCGTGCCCGTCTACCTGTGCTGGATCGAGGGGGAGACCTCGCTCAGCTGGTTCCACCGGGCCGACCTGGGCTTTCCCGGCCGCCGCCGGTTGCCGTGAGGCCGAGCGCCGCGTGCAGCAGAAACAGGTCGGTCACCGCGCGCGGGTCGCGTCCGGTGAGCCGGTGGATCTGGCCCAGCCGGTAGAGCACGGTGTTGCGGTGCACGTTCAGCGCTCCGGCCGTCTCACGCACCGACAGCCCCGACGCGATGTAGGCCGCGAGGGTGGCGCGCAGCTCGCCCGTCAGCGGGTCGGCCAGCGCGCGTACGGCGTCGCCCGTCCTGCCGCCCGCCTGGTGGACCAGGGCGTCGAGCAGCAGGTCCTCCAGGCAGAACAATCCCTGCCGGCCGGCAGCGACCCGGTGCAGCGCGCGGGCCTCGGCGGCCAGGGCGTCCAGGCCGCTCGCCGACGGCCCGGCGATGGTGATCAGCACGGGGCCGAGCGCGTGATGGGCCCGCTCCAGCGCGGCGCGGCTGTCGCCGGGGAGCGCGGGCCACAGCGCCAGGACCGTGTCGCCCTCGGGCACAGCCAGGACCGGTGAGCCGAGCGGCAGCCGGCGCAACGTCCTGACCAGCGCGGCGGAACCGGGGGAGAGGACCAGCGCCCAGTAGCGGGGCGCCTGCCGTACCTCCTGGTCGGCCAGCAGGGCCGCGATCAGTTCGCCCTGGCGGCGGTCGTCGGAGTCGGCCAGTCGCTCGCGCTCGTCGAGGTAGTGCCTGCTCACCACCCCGGCGGCCAGGTCGAAATAGCGCATGAAGCGGGTGCCGACCTCCATCGCGGCGTCGAAGTCGCGCCCGCCGTCCGCCAGCCGCTCGCCGACGACCCGCCACAGGACCACGAAGCCCAGCCGCAACGCGTGCAGCACGTCCTCCAGCGACACGCCGTCGCGCGCCCGCGCCCGCGCCGAGGCGGCGAACCCGGCCATCTCCGCGTCCGTGGGGTCGCGGCGCTCGCGGATCAGCGTCGCAGCCTCGGCCACGTAGAGCGCGGCGATCTCCCTGACCGCGCCGAGCACACGGGCGTCCATCGTGGAGTAGGCGGGGATCTCGGCCACCAGCGCGGCCACGATCTGGTCGGCGACCGGGCCTGGCCGGCCGGCCAGCCGATCCATGATCTCCATGATGGCCACGTGCACAACACCGCCCCTCGCAACGTTGTGAGCCTGCCCGCAGACCGGCCGGTACGCAAGTGGCTACTTTCCCAGGTCATGCCCACCTACGTGGATCTCCTGTTCCAGGCGCTCGACGCTGAGCCAGACACCGTGGCCTTCGCGTGGGACGGCGGCTCCGTCACCTACGCCGAGGCGGCCGTGCGCATCGCCCGGATCGCGCACGCCTTCCGCGCCGCCGGGCTGCGCGAGGGGGACGGCGTGGCGATGTTGTCGACCAACCATCCCGAGGCTTTCCTGCTGATGGCGGGCGCGTTGACGGCGGGGTGCCGTTACACGCCGCTGCACCCGCTGGGGTCGGCCGCCGACCACAGCGCGGTGCTGGAGCGGGCGCAGGTGTCGGCGTTCCTGTTCGAGGAGGAGGTGTACGGCGAGCATGTCAAGGCGCTGACGCACGTGCCTGAGCTGGTGTGGGCGGTGGGCGGCCTGCCGTACGACGCGCAGCCCTCGACGCGGCCGACCGTGGAGATCGGGCCCGACGACCTGGCGTTCCTGCCGTTCACCGGGGGCACGACGGGGGTGCCCAAGGGGGTCATGCTGCCGCATCGCGTGCTCGTCACCAACGCGGTCATGACGCTGGCCGGGTGGGACCTGCCCGATCGGCCGCGCTACCTGGCGGTGACGCCGGTCTCGCACGCGGCCGGGGTGATCGTCATCCCGGTCCTGCTGCGCGGCGGAACGGTGATCCTGCAGCGCCGGTTCTCGCTCGACGAGTTTGTCTCCAACATCGTGATTTTTCGGCCTAACATCACCTTTCTCGTGCCTGCGATCATTTACGCGCTGCTCGACGCGGGCGTGGATCTGTCCGGTTTCGAGACGGTCGTGTACGGCGCGGCCGCCATGTCGCCGGAGCGGCTGGCCGAGGCGATCGACCTTTTCGGCCCGATCTTCATGCAGCTGTACGGCCAGACGGAGGCGCCCAACACCGTCACCGCGCTGCGCAGGGCCGACCACACGCCCTCGACGCTGGCCACGTGCGGCAGGCCCGTTCCCGGCATCGCCGTACGGCTGCTCGGACAGGACGGCGCCGAGGTGGCGGTCGGCGAGGTGGGGGAGATCTGCGTGCGCGGGCCGCTGGTCATGGCGGGCTACTGGCGCGAGCCCGAGCTCACCGCCGAGACGCTGCGCGGCGGCTGGCTGCACACCGGCGACCTGGCCTGGCGCGACGAGCGCGGGTACCTCACCATCGTCGACCGGGTCAAGGACATGGTGGTGACCGGCGGGTTCAACGTCTACTCGCGCGAGGTCGAGGACGTGCTCGCCCAGCACCCGGCGGTCGCGCAGGTCGCCGTCGTCGGCGTGCCCGACCCGCGCTGGGGCGAGGCGGTCACCGCCGTGGTGGTGGCGCGCGCCTCCGTGCCCGCCGAGGAGTTGATCGCCTTCGTGAAGGAGCGCAAGGGGCCGGTGCACGCCCCCAAACAGGTGCGTTTCGTGGACGCGCTGCCGCTGACCGCCCTGGCGAAACCCGACAAGAAGGCGCTGCGTTTGTGGCTGTCCTGTGACCAACCCTGAGCGCGTCTTCCGTGTCTAACGACGTGAACGAAAGGAAGACGCCCATGAGGCACACCTCAGCGGCCGTCGCGCTCCTCGCGACGACGGTCATCGGCGGGGTCGCGGCTGTGCCGGCCCAGGCCGCGTCGAGCGCGGGCAGCAGCGCCCGCGCCGTATGGATCAAGTCATGCTCCGACAAGGAGCAGGAGTCGACCGCCCCCTGCGGGCACTGGCAGCTCATCATGCGGGACGGCTCCAAGAAGAGCGTCGCAGACGCGGCGGTCTTCTCCCAGGACGCGAACGGCTCGAAGTCCGGTTCGCAGGCGATCTTCGCCATCAGCGGCGACGGCCGCTGGATCGTCTACGAGCGCGCCCGCGACCACCGCCTGGTGGTACGCAAGGCGGGCGGCGGGGCGGTCACCGAGCTGCCCAAGGCGCTGGTGCCCAGGTCGCTCGGCACCTACAACGTGTCCGTCTTCATGTCGCCCTCCGGCGACCGCGTCCTGGTCCACAGCCAGGACGAGAAGGTGCCCGGCAGGGTCGTGACGGTCGCCACGGGGGCGATGGTCAAGTTCCGTGCCGGGGACACCCTGAGCGGCTTCAGCGCCGACGGCGACGAGGTGCTGGCCACCCGCAACGCCAAGGACAACACCACGACGCTGCTGGCCTACCGGGTCGACGGCAGCACGGTCAAGCAGACGCCGCCACAGGTCGTCATGAACGCGGGCGCCCGCGCGCTGGCGGCCGACGGCCACACGGTCGCGGCGATCGTCTCGGGCAAGAAGGCGCCGCGGCTGCGTCTCTACGACCTCGAGACGGGACAGCTGTCGGCCCCGGTCGAGCTGGGGCTCAAGGCGGAGGCCCTGCCGTACCTGGCCGCGTGGACGGGGGACGGCCAGCTGACGGTCAAGGTCCAGTCGGGTGGGGACGGGGCGCCGACGGTGATACGGGAGTTCACCGTGGACGTCGCGACCGGCGCCACCAGCAAGACCGACAGCTACTCGATCAGCAAGCTCAACTACTCGTGGTACGCGGCGGGGGAGTGATGACGATGAAGATGCGGATCGCGGCGGTGCTCACGCTCGCGCTGGGTGCGCTGGCCGTCCCCGGTACCGCCTCGGCGGACCACCACCACGGCGACGCCGTACGGTATGCGTCGGTCAAGGGGTGCGACACCAAGGACGGCTCGGTGAAGCCGTGCGGCCCTTGGCGGCTCGTCATGCACAGCGGTGCGAAGCGGCTGCTCAAGGACGCCGAAGTGATCGCGCGCACGGCGTCGGGCAAGTCGTCGGGGAACAACGTGGCGCCCATCGCGGTCAGCGGCAACGGGCAGCGGATCGCGTACTTCGCCAAGGCCGGGGGGCTGGTCGTGCGGACGCTCGGGGGCGGGGTCAGGGCGCAGGTCGGGCTGCCCCGGGTGGCGCAGTACGACGTGACGCTGCAGCTCTCCGACGACGGGTCGCGGCTCGCGGCCGTCATCAGCGGGGAGAAGCCCAAGGCGACCCGGATCTTCGACACCGCCAGCGGGAAGCTGCTGGGGAAGATGCCTACCACCGAGTCGTTCATCGGGTTCAGCGCGGACGCCGACGAGGTGCTGACCGGCGCGGACGGGGAGGAGTCCACGTACGACCTGCATGTGTACGGGACCGACGGGAAGCAGGTGCTGGCGAACACGCCTCCGCAGGTGGTCGCGTCGAACGGGCCGCAGGCTCTGGCGGCGGACGGGCGGACGGTGGCGAGCATGGTGATGGGGGGTAAGCCGGAGCTGGTGCTTTACGACCTGGAGAGCGATCAGGCGACGGGGCGGTTCAAGGTGAAGCTGCCTGCTGGGGATCTTTACAAGATCGACTGGACGGGGGAGTCGCAGGTGACTCTGCACCTGGCCAACATGGACGGTACGCCGACGAAGATGACGATCGTGCAGATCGACAGCACGTCGGGGGCGGTGAGGGTGCGTGACTCGTACACGATGCTCACCGACACCTTCGTCTTCGCCGCCTGCGGCGGCTAACCCTCCTTTTCGGTTTTCGGGACGCCCCTCCAGGACATTCGCCCAGGGACAGCCCCCTGGGCGAGTTATCCGGGGGCGGCCCCCTGGGACAGTCGCCCTGGGACGGCGGCCTGAAGGCAGTCGTCCAGAGGCGGCACCCTGAAGGCAGTCGCCCTGGGGACGGCGCCTCTAGGGCAGCCGCCCGGGGATGCATCCATAGGGCGGTCGACACCCACCCTCAGCCGCCCTCCCCGGAACGCCACCCATGGAACCCCCTCCCCGCAGGACCCCTTCCTGCGGGGCGGTGCCATGCGACCCCACCCCACGGAACCCATCTCCACGGGGACCTTTCCGCGGCCCCTCTCCCCCCGGGACGGTGCTACGGCCCGCGACCAACGAGACTCCCTCGCGACGGCCGGGCCCCAGCTCCCCTCCGACCCAAGCCCATCGGGGCCCAAGATCCACACCAAATAAGGGAAGATGGTCACTGTGGCCACTCCCGTACATTCGACCAAGGCAATGGCCGCCCGCACGGTAGCCCTCTGCATCGCGCTTCTCCACGACGACAACCCCACCCCCGCCTCCATAGAACAGGTCCTGAGAGCCCACGGCGAACCAGGCCCCTTCCACCTAACCCCCACCGACCTCACCCAGCTAAAAGCCGCCGCCCAAAAGCTGACAGCCGTCTTCGCCAGCTCCCAAGACCCCGACCAGTCCGCCACCCTCCTCAACAACCTGCTGACCACCACAGCAAACCCCCCAAGGCTGACCAGCCACCAGGGCACCACAACCTGGCACCTCCACGTGGACGCCGAAGACGACACCCCATGGGCCGACTGGTTCCTGGCCCAGTCAGCGATGGCCCTGGCCACCCTCTTCGCCGACCAGCAGAGACTCCCGGGCGGCCTATGCGCCTCCCCAACCTGCGGCAAGCCGTACCTGGACACAGGCGGCGGCAGCCCACGCCGATACTGCAGCACCCGCTGCGCCACCCGAGAACGCGTAGCCGCCCACCGAGCCACCCGCCCCTAACCCCGCCCCCCCACGCCACTCCGTGTTCCGCACTGCGCACCCCGCACTGCGCACCCCGCACCGCATCGCACCGCGCTAAGCGCCGCGCCCCAGCGCCCCGCGCCCTGGGCCCGCGCCGCGCCCCCGCGCCCCGCGCCGCACCCCGCGCCCCGCGCCCCGCCCCGCGCCATGCTTTGCCCTTGCGCCGCTTCGTGACTCCGCGCTGCGCCCTGCCCCCGCGTCCTGCGCTGCCCCAGCCCCACGCGCCCACGCGCCGTCCACGTGCTACGCCCCCACTCCCACGCACTCGCGCCTACGCGCCAGACACCTCGTGTCCCTGCGTGGTGCGCTCTACGGGCCTCATGCGTCCCACGCCCGCACGTCCCTCCCCTGCGGGACTCTTCAGGTGCGGCCCAAACCCCGTTGACGTTCAGCGGCGTGGGGACAGCAGCCAGAAGGTGAGAGCGGCCAGTGCCTGGCAGCAGGCAGCCACTACCAGGGCAGCGGTAAGCGAGTGCGCAGCAAGCGGCCCCGCAATCGCCGACCCAACAGCAAACGAGGTGATCTTAAGACTGGCACCCGTCGTGAAGATCTGACTGCGCAACCGAGCAGGCGCCTCGCGATGCCGTACGGAGAACAAGGCAGTCAACTGCGGCCCCTCAGCCACCCCCGCCACGACAGCCGCCACCACCGCCACCGCATAGGACCCAGCGACAGCCGCCAACACCATGGCCCCCGCGAGCAAAACGGTCGACACGAGCAGGATCACATCAGGATCCCCCAGAACGGCCCGAACCCGCGAAGTGCCAGCGGACAGCCGCGCAAGCCCAGCATTGGCCGCCAACGCCCCTGCCGCCACCACCGTCAGAAGCAACGCCCCATACCCAGCGTTGCCGGTCAACGCGACCCCCATCAACGGCGCGCAGACCACAAGCATGCCCTCACCGGCACAAGAGATCATCGACACCACGGTCGCGCGAAGCAGCAGCCTCCTCCGCCCGATGGCCGCGAACCCATCCATCAACTCCCCACCCAACGACCTCCGCCCCGCGCTTTCCACGACAGCGCCCGATTCCCCTCCGGACACAGCACCTCGCTCCGCCGAAAGCCGAGGCCGCTCACCGAGCCCGTCGGTCGCAGTGCCCACCTCCAGATCCCGCGCAGGCGTAGCAGCCCCAAAGGATCTCGTGGAGGTCGCGTCGGCGGGCTGGGGACGCATAGTCGGCGGAGCAGCCTCGGCCGCCGGGGCAGGAGCGCCAGAGGCCGTGTGGGCCGTAGGCGCGGGAACTGCGCAGGACGTAGATGCGGGAGCTGTGCAGGTCGGGACGGCGTTGCCCGTGCGGGCCGGAGGGGCAGAGTCCCCCGGGGTTGGGAGCGCTGGGGCTGTGCGGGTTGGGAGGGTTGGGGCCGTGCGAGTTGGGTGGTCCGGGGTTGGGAGCGCTGGGTTTGTGCGGGTTGGGAGGGTTAGGGCTGTGGGGAGGGCGGCCAGGATGAGGGCTATGGAGGCGATCAAGGCGGAAGGGGTGCCTGCTGCGGTCGCCAATACGCCCACGATCGCGGGGCCTGCCAGCCCTGCGGCGTTGTACGTCATGGCATCCAGGGCGTTGGCCCTTGGGAGGGATGTGGTGGGGACGACCAGGGGGAGCTGCGCGGTCCATCCGCCGGCCAGCGCCGGTCCGAGCAGGCCGGTGAGTACGGCTGTCGCGATCAGTAACGGGTCGGGTAGGTGTCCCAGCCCGGCCAGCAGCGCGACGAGTCCCGCCGCATAGCCGGTCAGGCTGAGAGCGAGCAGCACGCCGGGACGGCGGGCACGGTCGAGCAGCACTCCAAGCAGTGGCCCGCCCACCGCGGCTGAGACGGTGAGGCCGGCGAGGAGCGCCGAGGCCAGCACGGGTGAGCCGGTCAACGACAGCCCAAGCACCAAGAGGGCTGGGCCGGACATCTCATTGCCCGTCCGTGCCGCAACCGCACCGGCTATGTAACGTCTCAGCATTGGAATGACGTTACAGGTGAGTGTGGGAGATCAACAACCCTCAGTGGGTTCGCCTTTCATGATGTTTGACGGGCAGTGCAACACGCCTCGGCGAGGATGCCTGAGGGGGTTGGGATGGCGGCTCGGGTCGGAGGTGGATCGGTGAGTCGCTGGGCGTGGCGAAGTGACGCGCAGGTGGCTTGGTGTGCGCGTTCGTCAGGGGCGGCGGGTGGAAGGGGCAGCCAGGCGCCATAGGGGAGGGGCTTTCGAGGCTCCTCCGAGGGATGCTTCCGTAGCTCCTCTCAGGGGTGGTGGATTGCCGTGCGGTGGGCAGATGTGCTCGCCGCGTTGAGGGGAGTTGGTCGCGCTCTTCTCGGTGGCGACGCGAACGGGTTCTCCCTTGGGCCCAGCGGCTGGGCCGTACGAGGCGCTTGGGTGTGGTCATAACGTGCTCGTGATGATGGCGAAGTGGGCGCCGTGGGGGTCGGTGAGGGTGGCGAAGCGGCCGATGGCGTCCACCTCCGCTACCGGTACGAGCACCGAGCCGCCGCTCGCCTGGGATCTGGCGATCACCTCGTCGCAGTCGGCCACCTCGAAATAGGGCAGCCAGTGCGGACGGCTCCCGGCATCGACGACGATGCCCGCCATCGCCGCGTCGTCGCCCTCCGCCGGGGAGATGACCGGGTAGAGCTGATCGCCCATCGGCATCTCCTCTACGCGCCACGCGAACACCGACTGATAGAACGCCCTGGCTGCTTGGATGTCGGGGGTGTAGAGCTCGGCCCAGCCCAGCGAGCCCGGATCGTTGACCAGGTCGAGGCCGCGCGTCGTGCCCGGCTCCCAGATCGCGAACTCGGCCCCCGCCGGGTCGGTGAGCTGGGCGAGCCTGGCGACATCCGCGGCGGCCATGACGGGGGTGCGTGCCGTACCGCCCGCTTGTTCTACCGATTTGACCGTCGCTTCGGCGTCGGTCGTCTGGAAGTAGGGCATCCAGGCCGGGCGCGCGCCCGGCTCCGTGAGCAGCCCGAGGCCCGCCACCGTGCGGCCTCTCGACTGGAAGAAGCCGTAGTCGCCCGCCTGCTGGTAGGTCCAGCCGAACAGGCCCTCGTAGTGGGCGACCGTGGCGGGGACGTCGGGCGTGCCGAGGTCGAGCCAGCAGAGCGCGCCGGGGGTGTAGTGGGTGCTGAGCATGGCGGGGATCCTTTCAGAAACTTGGATGCTCAGGATGGCATTCGACGCCGACAGTTTCTCATCTCGAAAACTTGTTTGATACAGTCGCCGCATGGCTTTCCAGGGTTCGCTGCTCGACTGGGGTGAAGACACCGCGCCCCGCACGCTCGGCGCCGCCGTACGACGCACTGACCTGGCGCGCGGCGCGTGGATCGACGTACGGCCCGGCTGGTTCGCTGGCGCCGACGCGCTGTTCGACCGGCTGATGGCGGCGGTTCCGTGGCGGGCGGAGCGACGGAAGATGTACGACAGGGTCGTCGACGTGCCGCGGCTGACCAAGTTCTACGACGAGGGCGAGCCGCTGCCCGACCGCGGGCTGGAGGAGGCGCGCGACGCGCTCAACGCTCACTACGGGGGAGATCCGCTGTGTACGGCGGGGCTGTGCCTTTACCGCGACGGGCGCGACAGCGTGGCGTGGCACGGGGACACGATCGGGAGGGGCGCGGTGGAGGACACGATGGTGGCCATCCTGTCGGTGGGGACGCCGCGCACGCTCTTGTTACGGCCGCGGGGCGGCGGGGTGTCGCTGCGGCACGAGCTGGGGCACGGGGATCTGCTGGTGATGGGCGGGAGTTGCCAGCGGACGTGGGAGCACGCCATCCCCAAGACGGCCCGGCCTACGGGGCCGCGCATCAGCATCCAGTTTCGCCCGCACGACGTCCGCTGACGGCAACGTCGGATTCTCCTTGGGCGGGATGGGCCTGCCCGGTTCACGTTTGTCCTCCGCAGCAGGCGGGGCCCTCCTCCTGGGCCTTGCTGTCCTGCGGGGGTCTGTCGTGGGCGGATTCTGGCGGGCTTCCCGGGTGTCAGGGGGTACGGCTGTGCCGGGGCGTGGGGCCTGGACGGCGGGCTTCAGGGCGGATCGCTGCCGAGCTTCTGGGGGAGGTGAAGGTGGCTGTGGAGTGCGCCGGGCGCGGCAGGGTGTGGTGACGGGGAGGTCGTTAGGCGTGGGGACGTGTGACGGAGAGGGCGTGGGGACGTGTGGCGCGGAGGCCGTTGGGCGTGGGGCGTGCGACGGAGAGGGCGTTGTGTACGGGGACGTGCGACGGGAGGGCGTGGGGGCGTGTGACGGGGAGGCTGTTGGGTGTGGGGCGGGTGTGATGGTGGCTGGCCGTCCCTGTGGGGCGGTTAGGCGGTGGTGAAGGCGCGGAGGGCTTTGGTGAGGGGTTCTGGCTGGTCCAGGGGGATGAGGGTGTAGCTGTCTTCGATCTCGACCAGCTGGCTCCCGGGGATGAGGGCGGCCAGGCGGTGGGCGTGGGCTGGGGGCATCACGCGGTCTTCGGTTGCCCAGATGATCAGAACCGGGTGGTTGTAGGTCGGTAGGTGTTCTGCTGCCTTGATGAGAAGTGTGGGGTCGGCGAGGGATGCGCGCAGCATGCGTACGGTGTCGCGGCGGATCTCCGGGCGTTCCAGGATCGGTCGCATCCAGCGGGCGGTGGCGGCGTCTCCTCGTTTGGTCAGCCAGCCGAACGCGATCGGCAGCCGCCGTACCGCTCTCAGGCGCATCTGCTGCATGAAGGCGCCGAACATGCTGGGGGAGAGCTTGCCGACCAGGCGCAGGGTCTTTCCGGTGAGGCCGGGTGGGAGGTTGTCGAAGGCGTCGCACGAGACGAGGGCCACACGTGACACGCGGGCGGAGCCGTACCCCATGATCAGCTGAACCAGGGCGCCGCCCGTGTCGTTGCCGACGAGGGTGACGTCGTGCAGGTCCAGGCGGTCCAGGAACTCCATGACCAGGCGGGCGATGCCGGGGAGGGAGAGGTCGGTGTCGGGGTTCATGGGGTGGAGGTGGGCGCCGAACGGCAGGGTCGGGGCGATGCAGCGGTGGTCGGCTGACAGGTCGGTGATGGTCGCGCTCCAGAGGGAGGCGTCCATCATGAGGCCGTGCAGGAGGACGACTGTGGGGGCGTCACTGCCGGTGTCCTCGTATGTCACGGTTCCGGCGGACAGGTTGATCTCCATGTGCGCTCCTCTTGGTGCCGTGCTTCAGTGCGGCGGTTGCGATCGACTGGGTTGGGTCGATGTGCACCGTTCGCGCCGCCCGGTTGGGTTGGTGATGCATGGCGAGGAGGGGCGTAGGGGAGGCGGCGTGGGGGTGCGTCCGTGGGATGCGTTCTTGGAGGAAGTGAACCACCTGGTTCGCATTGCGTCCAGGGGTGATCAGCTTTCTGCGGATTCCTCGCGTTCCAGGGCGCGGAGGAGGGCTTCGAGGCCTGCGGTGGTTCCGGTGGTGTCGCCGCTGGTCAGCCACTCCACGAGGAAGCCGCGGAGGGTGGCGAGGATCATCCACGAGACCTCCAGCCTGCGTTGCTCGGACCAGTGGGGTGGGCAGATGGCCAGCAGTGTCGGGAGGTACTGGCGGGACGCCTCGCGGCCCAGGGTGGCGTAGCGGGCTGGGTCGTACATCGTGAGGCCGATGGCCTGGTCCAGGACGCGTAGGCCGGTTTTGTCGGACAGAAGGATGGGCCACATCGCTCGCACTCGGTCGGCGAGGGTGTGGAGTTCTGGGGCCGCCATGGCGGTGAGGGCGTTGCCTATGCGGCGTTCGCGGAGTTCGAGGATGGCTTGGGTGAGGAGGTCGTCGGCGCTTTCGAAGTGGTAGAGGAGCACTTTGTGGGTGGTGCCTGCGGCTCGGGCGGCTCGGCGGAGGGAGAAGTCGACGAGGCCGTTGGTGGCCAGGTCGGCGGTTACGCGGTCGAGGAGCTCCCTTCGTCTTGCTGTGGCTCGGGGGGATCCGGCTGATCTGCGGTAGGTGGGGGGTTTGGGGGAGTCGTCGGCGGGGGTGTTCACAACGACAGCTTGGCTGGTGCGGGGGTGTGGGGGCGAGTGGACACCCCATGCGTGGGCGGGGTTGCCCACGTTGGGGAACGGAGTGGATCCCTTGTGCGTGGGCCGGGTTGCCTATGTGGGACCGGTTGGGATTGGGGCCATGTGGGCCCAGGTGTGGGGGTGGGCTGCAGCGAGCGCGCCGACGTGGGCTTGTTGTGCGAGGTGGGCCGGGGGCGGGCTGTGTGGGTGTTGAAGGTTGGGTTGGGTGAGCCCAATAGAGACCCCAAGCCCATCTCTGTCGCGTCGCGTCGGGTGGCGTCGCGTGGCGTGGCGTCGGGTCGCGTGGCGTGGCGTCGGGTCGCGTGGCGTGGCGTCGCGTGGCGTGGCGTCGCGTGGCGTGGCGTCGCGTGGCGTGGCGTCGGGTGGCGTCGGGTCGTGTCGTGTCGGGTGGCGTGGCGTCGGGTGGCGTGGCGTGGCGTCGGGTGGCGTGGCGTCGGGTGGTGTCGGGTCGTGTCGTGTCGGGTGGCGTGGCGTGGCGTCGGGTGGCGTGGCGTCGGGTGGTGTCGGGTCGTGTCGTGTCGTGTCGGGTGGGGTGGCGTCGGGTGGCGTGGCGTGGCGTCGCGTGGGGTCGCATCGCTGGTGTGGCGTGGGGTCGTGTGGCGTGGGGTCGTGTGGCGTCGCGTCATGTCGGGTTGGGTCGCGTGGTGTCGCCTCGCCTCGCCTCGGGTCTGGGAAGGGCGGGGTGGGGCGGGTGGGGGTCGGGCTCTGGGTAGTGGGGTGGGCTGTGGTTGGGCTTCGTTGGGTCGTGGGGCGTGGCTGTTGTCCTTGGGGGCTCTGAGGTGGGGCTTTGGGGTGGGTGGGGTCACGGGCTGGGGGTGGGTGGGGTCTGGGGTTGGGGGTGGGTTGGGTGGGGGTTTGGGTTAGTTGGGGGTGGGGGTGGGTAATTTGAGGGGGTCCACTCGTGATCCCCCCGGACGCTGTGGGAGGGGGGTTGTGTGCGGGTTTTAGCGCTTGTCGGGTTGGTCTGGGGGCTGCTGGGTCCCCTTCCTGCCAGTGTGACTGTGGCTACCTCGGTCTTCTCCGCCGCGCAGGTTGTCCCTGGCACGGCTGTGTCCTACTCCGTTCAGGTGACCGCGCCGTCCGGGGCTGATGAGGTTGAGGTGGGTGGGGCGCTCCCCCAGGGGCTGGTCTTTGCCGGTGGGGAGAACTGTGTCGCGCAGAGCGGGGCTGTTCTGTGTCGGCTGGGGGATCTGGCCGCTGGGGAGACTGCTGGGGCGGCTTTCCAGGTTGATATCGCGCCTTCGCTGGATGCTGGGGAGCTGGCTGTCACTCTGTGGACCAGTTGTCAGGGGTGTGGTGCTTCGGAGCCTGCTACGGCGGGGGCGGTGGTTGTTCCTCGGGCGGATCTCACGCTGGATGAGGATGGGCCGTCGGTTCTGCGGGCCGGGAAGCGGGCGGTTTATACGCTTACGGTGCTGAATGAGGGGCCTTCGGATAGTCGGCGGGTTGTGGTTGAGGATCGGCTGCCTGATCCGCTCACCTTTGTCTCCGGGGAAGGGTGTGAGGGGCGGGGGCGGGTGGTTCGGTGTTCAGCGGATGTGGTGCGGCCTGGGGTTCAGCAGCGGTTCCAGCTTGTCGTGGCGGTGCCGGATGAGGTGGGGGCGGATCGGGAGCTGGTCAACTCCGCTGTCGTGCGGTCTTCGACGGAGGACGCGGATCCGAGTGGGGACACGGCGTCGGTGCGGTCGGAGGTGGAGGACCGGGCTCGGCTGACGGTCAGTGTCACGACTGATACGGCGGTGATCGTGCCGGGGGTTGCGTTCGCCTACACGGTTGAGGTGTTCAACGGGGGGCCTTCTGCGGCGCGGGACGTGGTCGTTGATGACCTGCTGCCTGAGGGGTTCACGGTGGTGCCGGGGAGTTCGGCGTACACAGCGAGACCTACGGCGCGGGGGCTCGTGGAGCAGATGACGGAAGGTCCTGCTCTGGCGGATTCGAGGGAAAGCGACGGCGCGGGGCCGTGGCGGCCGGGAAGCGTGTCTCCAGGAGGCGGGGCCGCTGGAGCCGGTGTGGGACCGTGGCGGCCGGGTGCCCTGGATCCGGGGCCGTGGCGGCCGGGGGCTGTGTTTCCAGAAGGCGCGGCCGCTGGGGAAGGGGCGGGGCCTTGGCGGTTGGGGACTGTGCCTGCGGGTGAGGCGCGGCGGGTGACCGTACAGGTGAGTGTCGATCCCGCCAGGGCGGCGGGTGTGGTTGCCGATACGGCCAGCGCCACCTGCGCCGACTGCGGTGACCCCGTCCGGGCGGGGACGCACACGATCGTTCGGCCCAGCGCTGATGTCGAGGTGGGTGCGCGGGTGTCGCCGGAGCGGTTGGGGCCGGGGGAGCAGGCTGTCTACCATCTGACGATCACCAACAAGGGGCCGTCGGCGGCGACCGGGATGACGGTGACCGATCGGCTGCCCGAGGCGCTGGCGGCTGCGCCGGTTCAGGGGTGTTCGCTGCGGCTGGATGTCCTGACCTGTGCGGTGGCGAGCCTCGCGCCCGGTGAGACGCGCACGTGGGCGGTGGATGTGCGGGCTCCGGCGGAGTTCAGCCATCCGCTGACGATGCTCGACAGGTTCCAGGTCACGTTGCCTGAGTCGATCACCGATCCTGAGCCCGCTACGGAGAGCATGAGCGTGGTTGCCGAGCTCGTGCCGCCGCAGGCCAGGTGGCCGTGGGTGACGGGCGTCTTGGTGGTGCTGGCTCTTGGGGGGCTGCTTCTCTTCGGGCGTCGCAAGAGGCGCGGGAGGGGGTGACGAAGTTGCTAGAGGGCGGTGAGACCTCTCAGGGTCAGTACGGTTCCCACGACGACGATCAGCGCCGCGGTCGCGACGGGGAGCCATCTGCCGATGCGGGCGGGCAGCAGGCCTTCGGGGCGCAGCCGTACCAGGAGAAGGCCTGCTGCGGTGAGTGCGAGGGCCATGCCGAGGCCGTAACACAGGACGAGGGCTACGCCGAAGGCGGTGCGTCCCAGTGCGACCGCGCCGAGCAGGACGACGAGCGCGGAAGGACTGGGCACCAGCCCACCGGCGACACCGATCCCCACAAGACCCCGCGAGTGCCCATGCCCATGCCCGTGCCCATGCCCATGCCCATGCCCATGCCCATGACCGTGCCCATGACCGTGCCCATGACCGTGCCCGTGCCCGTGGCCGACAGGAGCGCCGACGGTCGCCAACACAGGGGCAGGCGAAAGGACCTCCTGGTCAGGGACAGTGACAGGGTCAGGGTCAGGGTCAGGGTCAGGGGCGGGAGGGGTGATGTGTGTGCGCAGGCGGGAGAGCAGGAGACCAGCGCCGATCGCCGTGACCAGCACCCCGCTGATCACGCCGAGCCATGCCAAAGCCACCTCCCCCGCCAAAGCCGCCGACACCGACAACGCCACCCCCAGCGCCAGCACCCCGGCGGTGTGCGTCAGCGTGACCGTGGCCCCCACGACCACGGCGTCCCGCGGCCGCCCCGACCGCCCGGCCAGATAAGCGGCCATGATCGTCTTGCCGTGGCCAGGGAGGGCGGCGTGCGCCGCGCCCAGGACCAGAGCCAGCAGTACGGCCAGCAGTCCGGCGGGCAGCGTCAGCTCCGACGCCCCCACCAGCGCGTTCAACCGCCCCTGCAGCGCCGCCGTCCAGGACGGCAGCGCGATCGAGCCCATCGCGGCGCCCCCGCCGGAGCCCGCCCCGGGCGTCACGTCGAGCGCCGCCGTCCGCTGGTCGAGCGGGTCGGCGAGCAGGTCCTCCGGATAGGCGCGCAGCTCGCGGGACGCGCTCACCGCGGGCACGGTCGAGTGCGACAGCCGTACCCCCTCGCCCACCGCGGTGATCTCGTGCCACCCGACCCGCCCGGCCGCGCCGGAGTCGGCGAACCGCACCGACACCGGCCCGTCGATCCGCGCGGGCGCCGACAGGCGGCAGGTGAGCCGGGTGGTCGGCAGCCCGCCGTTGCCCGGCGCGTACTCCACCAGGCTCCGCACCACCTCCCACGTCAGCACGTCGCCACCCGCGTCGGCGCGCAGCGCGGACACCACGTCGGCGCACCCCCGCGCCGCCCTGGCCGCTGCCTCCTCGGCGCTGATCACACCGTCGCCCGACGTGTCGACGTCCGGCCGCTCCTGCAGCGTCGGGATCTCGGCCAGCTCCACCACCGCCGTGTCCTCCACGCGGTCGGGATGGACGGCGAGGCCGTGGTAGTGGTTCACCGAGAAGTCGCCCAGGGGATGGGCGAGCAGCAGCGCCAGCACGATCGTGTTCATCGCCGGAATCCTGTCAGCCCAGGTCCGGTACGGCGGCGCGGAGTTTCACCGCTTGTCGTCTTATTACCCCGTCCTGACCAGTGGTGATTGGTTGGGCCTGAGATCGCACAGCATGATCGGCATGTGAGAACGGGGTACCTGCTGGGGGCGGCCGCCTGCGCGGCCGCGGCCCTGGCGATGTTCGGACCGGGACTGGCCGAGCAGGCCCCGGCCATGGACCCGGTCGCGTACGCCCAGGAGTACCTGAAACAGCGGCCGGACGACGCCCGCACCTGGGCCACGCTCGGCAGCGCCTACGTCGAGCGGGCCAGGCGCACCGGCGACTCCGGCTTCTACACCAAGGCTCAGGGCGCGCTGGAGCGTTCGCTCAAGCTTCAGCCGGACGCGAACGCCGACGCGCTGATCGCGATGGCCGCCCTCGCCAACGCCAGGCACGAGTTCGCGGCCGGACACCTGTGGGCGAACCGGGCGATCACCGCCGACCCCAGCAGGTCGTCCGCGTACGGCGCGGCCACCGACGCCCTCGTCGAGCTGGGGCGCTACGACGAGGCCGAACGTGTCCTCGGCACGATGCTGGCCCTGCGCCCGGACGTGGCCTCCTTCACCCGCGCCGCCCACCTGGCCGAGCTGCGCGGCCAGAACGACAGGGCCGCGCTCGCCCTCGACCGGGCGCTCAGCGCCGCCGCCGACCCGGCCGACCTCGCCTTCGTCCGGTTCCGGCTCGGCGAGCTGCGGTTCAACCAGGGCGACGCGGCGGGGGCGCTCGAGCATTACCAGCTCGCGCTCCACCAGGACTCCGGCTACGCGCTGGCCCTCGCGGGCTCCGCCAGGGCGCAGGCGGCGCTCGGCCGCACGGGCGAGGCGGTCGCGCTGCACGAGGCGGCGATCGCGCGGTTGCCGCTGCCGCGGTTCTCCCGCGAGCTGGGCGAGCTGCTCCAGTCGCTCGGACGCGGTGACGAGGCGGGCCGGTATTACGCCGCCGTCCAGGGTGACGTGCTGACCGAGGCTGACCACGGCGATCCCGCCGAGGCGGTACGGCTGGCGGCGCGGGAGTGGCGGCGCAGGCAGAGCGTCGACGTGGCGGACGCCATGGGCTGGGCGCTCTTCCGCGCGGGGCGTCCCGCTGCGGCTCTGCCGTACGCGAAAAGGGCGGGCGCTCTGGCGTCGCCCAAGAACGCGGAAGGGGCGGGCGAGGGACACAACGCGTTGTTCGACTATCACCGCGGTCAGATCGAGCGGGCGCTCGGCCACCGGCGGGCCGCGCGCACCTACCTGTCGCGGAGTCTCGCGACCAACCCCCACTTCTCCCCCCTCTGGACGGCCAGGGCCGGTGCGGTCCTGGCGGGAATGGCGAAGGGGAAGCATGAAAAGTCGTAACAAGGCGGTGCTCGGGGCCACGCTCCTGGTCACCTCGGGCCTGCTCGCGGGCCCCACCACGGGAATGGGGACGGCGGCCAGCCACGTCGACGCGCCGAGGCTCATCCTCGACCCGCAGATGGATGGTTCCGACCTGTACGCCTTCGTCTGCCCGGAAGACGCGGAGATGGTGTGCATCGTCACCGACTACGCACCCGCGCAGCAGGGCTCAGGCACGCCGTTCGCGACGGACGCCAGGTACGAGGTGCACGTCGACCAGCACGGGACCGGCACCGCCGACCTCACCTACCGGTGGACCTTCGGCGCGCCGGTGGGCGCCGCGCAGCCGTACAAGCTGGAGGAGCTCCGCCCGGGGCAGAAGACGAAGACGCTCGTGGCGAACGGGACGGCGCCGCTGGCCCGCACCGGCGTCGGGCCCGTGCGCGCGCAGGCGGTCGCCGCGCTGCCGGGCGGTGGGCGGACGCTGGCCGCCAAGGCGGCGGACTCGTTCTTCACGAACGGCAAGGTGGTCGGCATGGCGCTGACCGGCAACGCGCTGATCCCGAACATCGACCTGATCGTGGCGCTCAACGGCAACGTCAACGCCATGGTGCTGATGGTGCCGAAGAAGTCGCTCGCGCTGGGCGGCGACGTGGCGCGCAACCCGGTCGTCGGCATCTGGGCGACGGCGGGACGAAAGGCGCTGGACGGCGACAGCTACCCGCAGCTGTCCAGGATGGGAAACCCGGCGACCGACGTGATGACGTTGTTCTCCATGGGGGAGCAGTACAACCGGATGAAGCCGACCGAGGACAGGGGGAACGCGCGGTTCACCGGGTTCTTCACGAATCCGGTCGCGCCCAGGCTGATCAAGGCGCAGAACTGGGGGGTCAAGCTGCCCGCCACGCCGCGGGCGGACCTGTGGCAGGTGTACATGACCGGGATCGGCGGGAACAACGGGCCGATCGAGGGTGATCTCAACGCGCACACCCTCAACAGGGACATCGATCCGGCCAGGGTCATTCCGTGCGACGAGCTGCGGATCAACCTGGGGATCGCGCCGTCCGTCAGGCCCAACAGGTTCGGGCTGGTCGAGGACGATCGGCAGGGGTTCCCGAACGGGCGCAGGATCGGTGACGACATCCACGGGACCACGCTGCGGATGCTGCTCGGCGAGCCGGCCGGGGCTGGGAACCCGTCGGTGATCGTGGAGCAGCTCGACAAGGTGACGCGGCCCGCGGTGGACGTCTCGCCGACGTTCCCGTTCCTGGCCACCCCGCACTGAGAGCCCAGCGCCCGGAAAGACCCTCCCCTCAAAGCCTCTCTCCCCTTTCGAGGGGAGAGAGGCGTTTTGTTGGGTGCTCTGCCCAGGAGCATAAAACGGACGTGCGGGCCGCCGTGAGGGCGGCCCGCACGGGTTGGGCTACGGGAGGAACTTCACCACGGCGTTGAGGTTGCCGAGGTACTGGCCCGGCGGCGTCTTGAAGCCGGTCAGCGACTCCACCGCCTGCGTCCACCCTGGGCCGACGTAGAAGGGCCACACCATCGGCCCGATCCCGCCTTCCAGCGGCCGCGGCGTCAGCACCCCCGGCAGGAACTCGGCGAGCTTGTAGGTGCCCACCAGCTGCTCGGTCGGCTCCTTGCCGTCGGAGGAGATGTTGAAATACACCCCATCCAGGCGAAGCCAGAAATTCTCCGCCGTAATCGTCTTGCCGGTCTTCTCGTTGATCATCCGGATTCCGCCGGGATAGTACACGCCCCTGCACGGGTCGATATGATCCTGCTGCCAGCCAATAGGCATATAAAGCCCGGCATTGCCCCTTTTGACGCGAACCGGGGCGATGGCTTCGAGCTTGATGCCGTTGGAGTTGAGCTGCTTGACGATGTCCGGCCCGAAGTCGAAGTCGGCGTGACCCCAGGGACCGAAGTACGGCAGGTTGAAGCACTCGCCGGGAAACGGCGTCGTGGTCTTCGCGTTCGCGGAGGGCGTCGAGATGAACAGGGCGGGAGCGATCACGATGACCGCCGCCGCTATGGCTCGCCGAATACGCATGCCATTCCTTATGTCGGGAAATTGGCCGTCTATGCGGCCAAAAGGCGTTTGACAGCCAGTTGGTGCCCGAAGGTCAAAGTTGCCAATCGCCGGAAATCGTCAAAGATTACTCTCCGTAATCGTTGTTATGCCCTGAAGGACGTCGTTATGAAGGGCTTCGGGGGCGCGCATCGACGGGTCGCCGTAGCCGCCGCCTCCGCCGGACTCGCAGCGCAGCGTGTCGCCCCGCCGTACCCGCAACGCGTTGACCTTGAGCAGGGAACGTTCGTGGTTGAGGAGCACCCGCGGCGGGGCGCCGGGGGAGCCGCCCGCCAGGCCCCAAGCCGGGGTCACCGAGCGTTCGAACCACAGCGACAGGTCCGTGTCGCCACAGATCTCGTACTCCCTGATCACGCCGTTCCCGCCGCGCCACTGGCCGGCGCCGCCGGAGTCGGGCCGCATCTCGTAGCGGGTCACGCGCACCGGGAAGAGCGTCTCCAGCACCTCGATCGGCATGTCGCGCAACGCCCCGTTGACGTTGTTGATCAGGCAGGTCTCGCCGTCGCCGCCGTCCCACGCGCCCCACCCGCCGACGGTCGCCTCCTGGGAGACATAGAGCTTGCCGGTCCTGGGGTCGGTCCCGGCGAACTGCACGATCAGCGAGTCGCCGTAGGAAGCGGCGGCCGCCCGAGAGGGAACCACCGGCGCCAGCGCCTTCACCACCAGGTCGATGATCAGGCCGAGGTGCGAGTAGTAGTACTGGCAGGCGGCGGGGGACTCGGCCGCCAGCATGGAGCCGGGCCGCGTCGAGACCGTCAGCGGGCGGAACGAACCGCCGTTGAGCGGAACGTCCGCGCTCAGCAGGAGCTTGTAGGCCACCCTGGCGGCCGCCACGGCCTGCGCCGCGCCGCAGTTGACCGGTCCTGTCGTCTGGTCGGCGCAGTCGGTGAGGTCGACGGACACCGACGAACCGGACACGGTCACGGTGACGTTCACCGGCAGCGGCGTGTCCAGGTCGATGCCGTCGTTGTCGAGATAGCCGCCCGCCCGGTAGACCCCGTCGGGAACGGCGGCCAGGGCCTCACGCTCCAGCCGCTCGGTCTGGGCGAAGATCTCGTCGCGCGCCGCCGTCACCGTGTCGACGCCCCACCGGGAGACGATCTCGGTGAGCCGCCGCTGCCCGGTCATCGCGCAGGCCACCTGCGCCCGCAGGTCGCCGAGTGTGGCGTGCGGGAACCGGACGTTGCGCGCGATCACCTCGTGCAGGTCCGCGCACGGCGAACCGGCCGCGTAGACGCGGACCGGGCCGAGCCGCAGCCCCTCCTGGAAGATCGACGTGGAGTCCATCGACCCGCCAGGATCCTTGGAGCCGACGTCGAGCCAGTGCGCGCGGGAGGCGGCGAACCCGGCCAGCGCGCCGTCCACGAAGATCGGGCCGTAGACGGTGACGTCGTTGAGGTGGGTGCCGCCGATGTAGGAGTCGTTGAGCACCCACACGTCGCCCTCCTCCCACACGGACGCGCCGTACAGCTCCTCGGTGAACCGGGTGCACACCTCCAGGTTGCCCAGGAAGATCGGCAGCCCGGACGACTGGCCGAGCACCTGGTGCTCCCGGTCGAGGAGCGCGACGGCGCAGTCCTTCGCCTCGTAGATCACCGGGGTGTAGGAGGACCTGATCAGCGTCGTGTTCATGTCCTCGGCCGCCTGCAGCAGCGCGCAGCGGATGATCTCTGTGGTCACCGGGTCGATCATGCGTCCACCTTGATGATGAGGAAGCCGTTGCCGTCCACCCTGGCCAGGCAGCCGGGCGGGATCACCGTCGTCGCGGTCTCCTCGACCACGATCGCGGGCCCGGCCAGTTCCTCGACCGCGCTCCGCCGTACGACGGGGGTGGGGTGCGCGACCCCGTCGAAGATCACATCTCGTACGGCACGCGGCCCGTCCTGAGGTTCCGAGGAAAGCGCCGGGCCTTTGACGAAGGAGCCGAAGCCGGTTGTGCGGAGCGCCACGAGCTCCACCGGCGCCTCAGGGGTGGCGTGGCCGTACCGGGAGGTGTGCGCCTCAGCCAGGTCGGCGGCCAGCCGCTCCAGGGAGAGCGCCGGGCCGGCCGGGATGGTGAGGGTGAAGTCCTGGCCCTCGTAACGCATGTCCACCGCGTGCTCCACCCGCCGCCGGTCCACGGGCACCCCCTGGGCGGCGAGCGCCTCGAGAGCCTCGGACTCCATGAGGGCGAGCCTGGCGGACAGGTCCTCGGGAACCAGGTCGGCGCCCGACACGAAGTACGGCTGCGCCAGGTCCCGCCGCACGTCGGCTTCGAGCATGCCCCAAGCCGAGAACGCGCCGGGGAAGCGCGGCACGACCACCTCGCCGATGCCCAGCTCGCGGGCGATGAACACGGCGTGCATCGCCCCCGCCCCGCCGAACGCGACCAGCGCGAACTCCCTCGGCTCCACCCCGTGCTCGACGGTGAGCGTGCGGATCGCCTGCGCCATCTTCGCGTTCGCGACGTCGCAGATGCCCTGGGCCAGGGCCTCGGTCTCCATGCCGAGCTCGGCCGCGAGAGACGAGACCGCGTCGAAGGCCGCGGGGACGTCGAGGGTCATCAGGCCCCCCGCGAACCACGTCGGGTCCACCCGGCCCAGCACCACGTTGGCGTCGGTGACCGTCGGCCGCGTGCCGCCCCTGCCGTAGCAGGCGGGTCCCGGCACGGCTCCTGCCGAGGTCGGCCCGACGCGCAGCGCGCCCGCCTCGGCGTACGCCAGGGAGCCGCCGCCCGCGCCGATGGTGTGCAGGTTGACGATCGGCATCAGCACGGGGAAGCCCTCGACGTGCGCCTCGGCCGAGACGTCCGCCCGGCCGCCGACCACGAGCGACACGTCGAAGGACGTGCCGCCCATGTCCATGCAGATCACGTTCTCCCTGCCGAGCAGGCGGGCTGCCGCGACGCCGCCCATGGTGCCGCCGACCGGGCCGGACAGGAGGGTCTGCAGGGGGCGGCGGCGCGCGTAGGAGGCGTTGACCAGGCCGCCGGAGGACTGCATGACGTGCACGGGGACCGTCAGGCCGCGGGCGGCGAAGCGCTCCTCGACGCGGGACAGGTAGTCGCGGACGACCGGGCCGGTGTAGGCCTCCAGGACGGCCGAGGAGGTGCGCTCGTACTCGCGCCACTCCCTGGCGACCTCGTGGGAGAGCACGACGAGGACGTCGTCGCCGAGGATCTCGCGCACCCTGACCTCGTGCGCGGGGTTGACGTAGGAGAACAGCAGGCAGACGGCGATCGCGTCGAACCCCTCGTCCTTGGCGCGCTTGGCTGCATGCCGTACGGCGTCCTCGTCGAGCGGGGTCAGCTCGGCGCCCTGCCAGTCGAGCCTGCCCGGCACCTCCATGACGTCGGAGCGGGGGACGAGGGGGACGGGTTTGCGGTAACGCAGGTCGAACATGCGGTCGCGGTTGCCGCGGGCGATGAGGTAGACGTCCCTGGCGCCCTGGCTGGTGAGCAGGAGCACTTTCGCGCCCTTGCGCTCCAGGAGGGCGTTGAGTCCCTGGGTGGTGCCGTGCACGAAGAAGGAGATGTCAGCGGGGGTGCCGACGACCCTGGCGAGGGCGTTGAACACGCCCTCGGCCAGGTCGCCGGGGGTGGTGGGGGCCTTCGACGCCGTGACGGCCCCGCTCGCCTCGTCGTAGCAGACGACGTCGGTGAAGGTGCCGCCGATGTCCATGGCGACGCGATATGTCATGAAAGGACGGTACGCGCTTAGAAGGACCCTGTTGTGGCGCCTCCTGAGCCGGTTGCGGGGGTGGTCACCGAGCTGTTGGCGCCCGGTTGCCAGGCGTCGGCGGTGTCGGGGAAGTTGGCCTCCTGGCGCTTGACGCACTTCCACTCGATCGTGGTGCTGGGTGGCAGGTTGGTGATCGTTCCCGTCCAGGTGGGGTACGCCGAGGGCGACAGTTTCACGGCGCTCGCCACGGACCAGTTGCCGAGTTGCGGTGCGCTGCCGACCGCGTACACGGATTGTCCGGTCGTGGTGGTGCCGTTGGCGCAGGAGAAGGTGACCGAGACCGGGGCCTGGCCGAGGGTGAACACGAAGGTCTTGGCCGAGGACACGGCCAGCGAAGCGGACTTGGCCACGATCATCCCGCCGCCCGCGTTGTACCAGCCGCTGCCCGCCGCGTCGAAGGCCGCCTTGTTCGCGTACTGCGTCAGAGCGGTCCCGTTCAGCGAAACGGAAGACGCCTGCGAGTCCGCGACCAGCTCCACCACGTTCTGCCGCGACGAAGGCGCCCCCGTGTACGTCCCGCTGGACGCCGCCACCGTGACGGTCTCGGTGGAGCCCGACAGTTGCTGGCTCAGCGCGGTGGTCCGTACGGCGCCGCCCTGGTAGCCCGTGGACGCTCCATCATCCTCAGAAAGCGTGAAATTCGAGGATGCAGGAGATGCGTAGACCCGCGCGATCAGCTCGTTGCGCGTCGTGGCGTCGGTGCGCTTGCCCATCACGTTCATGGTCTTGTCGTCCACGAACATCTTGGGAATGATCGCCCCCGCCCGCGCGAAGGCGGGCAGCCGGAACGTGCCGTTCACCCACAGCGGCCGGTCGTTGAACCACTGCCCGGTGCTGGTCAGCTTCTCCCCGGAGAAGTAGTCGTACCAGGTCCCCGACGGCAGGTACATGTTGCGCTTGCGCTCGGACGCGCCCGCGACCACCCCCACCAGCAGGTCCTTGCCGATCAGCTTCTCGTGTCCCATCTCACGCACGTTCGCGTCGTTCTGGTAGTAGTACGCCAGGGGCGGCACGACCGGCTCGCCGGTGCTGTAGGCGCGGTGCGCCAGCGAGTAGTAGTAGGGCGTCAGCTCGTACCGCTGCCGGAGGTTCGCCAGGTTGCTGGCGACATTTCCGATCTTGTCGGGAGAGGTCTGCGCGCAGTTGCACAGGTTCTCCGTGTGCGGCCTGATCGGCACCTCGAACCACGACCCGTTGGCGAACCACTGGGTGTAGAGCTCGTCCAGGTCGGAGTTGAGCATCTCGCGGCGGAAGCCGCCGATGTCGGAGCCGTAGTAGTCGATGCCGGACATCGACATGTGCATCTGCGCGTTCTGCTGCTGCGCCAGCGCGGTCAGCTTGGAGCCGATGTCGGCCGACCACATGGCCACGCCGTACCTCTGCATGCCGCCCGCGCCCGAGCGGGCCAGCATGAACGGCCGTTTGGTGCCGGTGGAGTAGCCGCGGGCGATGCTCTCGGCCCACTTGAGGTTGTAGACGTTGTGGTAGTCGGCGTGCGCGTGCTTGCCGGGCAGGACGCCGGAGGTCCAGTCGGACGCGTCGTACATCTCCGGCTCGCCCAGATCGAGCCAGTGACCCAGGATGCCCTGGTTGGCGAGCGGCTGGCGCTTGAGCGTGTGCCAGTAGTCGCCCGCCGCGTCCTGCGTCCAGTCGATCATGCCGCCGCGCCCCCACCAGTCGTTGGTGGTGAGGTAGGTGGGGGTGCACGACGAGCAGCCGGCGCGCACCAGGTAGCCGCGCGAGGCCATGTCGGCGTGTTCCGGGTTGTTCTTGCCGATGTACGACTCCTCGATCGTCATCAGCCCGACGCCATCGTTCGCGCTATACGACGAAATTTTCGACGATGCGCTAGGAAATGCGGTGGTGTCCCAACTTAAGGCGCCCATCCGGGTGTTGTCGGATCCGGCCGTCACGCCGCCGAACCAGTTGAGGTCCATGACGAACCCGTCCACCGGGAACTTCGCCGTCCGCAGCCCGCTCAGCCGGTTGTCGACCTCGGCCCAGTTGTCGTAGCCGAACTCCGACACCCACATGCCGAACGCCTTCTTCGGCGGCACCGGCGGCCTGCCGGTCAGCTCCATGTAGTCCTTGCGCAGGTCGGGCAGGTCAGGCCCGGTCATCGTGTACCACCGCACCTGGTCACCCCAGGTGTCGACGGTCCACGGATCGCCGGTCATGTTCCATTCCTGCTTGTAGACCTGGTCGAGGAACAGCCCGTAGTTGAGGTTCGACGCGCCGACCGCGAACAGCACCGGGATCTGCGCGTTGCCGACCGGCCCGTTGTCGGTGTCGTACGCCATGGCGTTGCCGTAATTGCCGCCAGGGGTACGGCTGCGCCCGACGAGGTCGCCGTCGGAGCTGCCGCCCATGTAGAACTGCTCGCCCAGCCCGTAGGCGTTCTGGATCGAGCCCTTGGTGATCGTCAGGCCCTTCCACGCGGCGGCGAGGTTGCGCGGGCAGGCCTCGTACAGCAGCCGTGTCGGGTCGTAGACCTTCGCGCACAGGTTGGCCGCCACCTCGACCTTCATCGCGGCCGTGGTCAGCGTGTTGCCGGTCTGGTTGAAGCTCGACGGCCCGGTGTAGTTGGTCTTGGCCACCTGGGTCGTGGTGAACACCGGCGAGCCCGTCCCCGGGCTCGTGCCGTTGGCCAGCTCGAAATGCACCAGGTCGTCGTCGAGGAACTCCACGATGAGGTAGGCGGAGCCGCTGGTGAACTGCACCCGCTGCACCGCCGCCTGCGCGGGCAGCGCGACGAGCAGCGGCAGTAGCAGGGTGGTCAGCATGAACAGGATGCGTCTCATGGCCGTGCCACCACCAGGTTGTCGAGGTTGACCCCGCCGGCCCCATAGGTGATCTTTACAGTATGCCCGCCCGCAGTCAGGCTGGGGGACAGCGACGCTGTCCCCCAGGTGTCCCAGTTGCCGGTGGAGGGCATCGACAGCGTGCCCACGGAGACCCCGTCCACCTGGACGGTCGCCGACGCGGCCGTGGCGACGCCGTTGGCGTAGCGGAACTTGAGCGCGTGCGTTCCCGCCGCGTCCGCCTTGACCTGGAAGGTCACCGCGTCGCCGCTCGCCGAGAAGCCGTCCACGAACCCCGTCCCGGTGTAGCCGGGGTGGTCGGTGTTGGTCGATGTCCCGGTGCCGGTGGCGAACTCGGCCTCGTAGGCGGCCTTGTCCACCCCGTTCAGCGTGACCGTCCCGGACGAGGCGCGCTTGACGTAGGTGAGCTGCTGCACCGGGTCCCACCACCAGCCCTCGGACGCCGCCTTGAGGTCGGCGAGCGTGGCCCGCGCGGTCGCCCCGGTCACCGACGTGGGTTTGGTCGACGCCACCTGCAGGGTGCTCGTCGTGGTCAGCGTCGGTACGGTCACCGTAACGGTGTGCGCGCCCCAGTTCTCCGCCGAGGAGATCGTCCGGTTCAGCCCGGCCGAGTCCTCGAAATAGGAGTACGAGGTGGACCCCGCCGGATAGATCCGGAAGGCGAGGTTGGTGTAGGTGGTGACGCTGTTGCCGATCTCGCCGCCGAGCTGGTAGTCGGCGTTGAGGTTCAGCGGGATGATCGCCCCCGGCTTGGCGTACACCGGGATCGTGTCCAGGCCCGCGTTGTAGGTCTTGGTGACCGGGCCGGTGACGCGCCCGCCGTTCCACAGGTCGAACCACTCACCGGCGGGCAGGTAGACGCTCTTCGACGTCGCGCCCTGCGTGGTGATCGGCGCCACCAGGAGCTGCGAGCCGAACTGGTACTGCTGGTCCAGCGACGCGGCCGTCGCGTCGCCGGGGAAGGCGAAGCTCATCGCCCGCATCATCGGCACGCCCGTCGCCGAGCTGGCCTTGGCCTCGGTGTACAGGTACGGGATGAGGTTCATCCGCACGTTGGCGAACTTGCGGAACGTCGGCACCACGCTCGTGTCGCCGCTGCGCGCCTGCACGTTCCACGGCGTGCGCGCCTCCGAGGTGCCCGGGTTCGACTTCTCCGAGTGGTACTGCATGATCGGCGAGAACGTCGCCTGCGCCGCAGAGCGCAGGTACAGCTCGGCGCTGGGGAACGTGCCGGTGAACCCGGCCAGGTCCCACGCCGTGTACGGCACGCCGGACTGCCCGGCGCTGAGCTGCGCCCGCACGGCCTCCTGGAAGGCGGAGAAGCTGGAGTTCTGGTCGCCCGCCCAGAAGATCGAGTAGTTCTGCGCCCCCGACGTCCCGGCCCTGCTGAAGATGGTGTTCTGCGCGTTCTTGCTCTTGACGTAGGTGTTGTACGCCGAGGTGTAGGCGTTCGGGTAGGCGTTGTGCATCTCGTCGCCCTTGCGGCCGTCGGCGAACGTCACGTTCCTGCCGAAGATCGCCTCGCTGCCGTCGGTCTTGAAGCCGTCGACGCCGATGTCGAAGAGGTAGTCGCGCTTGCTCATCCACCAGCTCGTCGCGGCCGCGTTGGTGAAGTCGGGCACCGCCGAGTCGCCGAACCACTGCCCAGTCGGGATCTTGTAGCCGGGCACCACGTAGCCCTGCGACTGCGCGTACGACTTGTCGTTGAGGTGCTGCTGCGGGGGAGTGGAGGGGTTGGTGTCGAAGTTCTCCTTGAGCACCGGGATCTGCCAGAGGATCATCTTGATCCCCTTGCTGTGCGCGTCGGAGATCATGGACTGCGGGTTCTGCCACGCCGTACCGGCTGGGAAGGTCAGATCGGAGTAGGCGAGCTTGCCGCTGCCCGGTTTGGCGGTGTACGTCGCGCCGTGCCAGACGTAGAAGGTGGCCTCGTCGCTCCACTGCTCCAGCACCATCGCGGTGTGCGGGATCTTGTTGGTGACCGTGTTGTTCAGCTCGGCGGCGACCTCGGCCTGGGTGTTCCACTCGTTGGCCGACATCCACACGCCGAACGCCCACTTGGGCGGCAGTTGCGGGCGGCCGGTGACGGCCGTGTAGTCGTCCACGATCTTCGTCGGGGTCCCGGCGAAGAAGTGGTAGTCGAGCGTGGAGTTCAGCGCGCCGCTGGTGTCGACGGAGAAGCCGGCCAGGTCGCTCAGGTGGGTGTTGAGGTTGAAGATCGCGTAGCGGGTGCTCGGGATGTAGACGCCGTAGCCCGCCGAGTTGAGGAAGAACGGCACGCTCAGGTACGTCCTGCGGGTCGTGCCCTGGTCGCGGTACTGGTTGTAGACGTAGTTGTGCACGTCGGTGCCGCGCTGGTCGAGCCGGTCGTAACGCTCGCCGAAGCCCTCGAACCGCTCACCCGTCGGGGAGAGGAAGTGGTCCTCGATCTTGGTGACCGTGGTGGCGCCGTCGCTGGCCCAGCCGATGTTCCTGAACGTCGCCGGGTCGTACTGGCGGGTGATCAGCGTGGCGCCGTCGCCCTTGTAGACCGACAGGCGGTAGGGGGTTTTCTGGATCTTCAGGACGAGTGAGCTGGTGGAGATCGTCAGCGTGCCCGCCGAGTCGGTCACCGTGTATCCGGACACTCCGGAAATATTGAGACCCGACCCGCTCGGGGCGATCTGGGTGCGGAAGCGGTCCAGGGCGGGGAAGGCGAAGCGGATCTTCGGCGTGAAGCTTCCCGCGCTGTCACCGGTCGTGACATCTACCGACGTGGTGTTGTTCGTGACGCCGGTCACGTTGGTGACCGTGCTCCACGACGTCACCGTGAAGGCGAACGGGCCGGTGCTCTTCTGGCCGCCGCCGTTCACGTCCGCGTTGACCGTGTAGGAGATCTTGTCGCCCCTGGCGAACGTGCCCAGGTTGATCTTCCAGTAGCTGTTGTTGCCGGTGTTGTGGTCCCAGGCGGCGCCGATCGGGGTCTGGTTCACCCCGTTCTTGGTCCAGGTGACCCAGACGGTCTGACCCGACTCGATCGGCCAGGTCGTGGCGTTGATCTGGACGGCGTCCCCGGCCATCGGGTCGCGCGGCGCGCGCTCGGTGGGCTCGGTGGAGTAGAGCTCGTCGATGCCGGTGGGGTTGTGGAAGACGCCGTCCAGCGCGTACGCCGGGGCATGGACCAGGGAGGCCAGCAGGACGATCACCGCGACGATGACGCCCGACCGTAACCGCTTCACGTGCTCCTCTTTCTACGCGGAGAAGATGTGGGACAGCTGAGGCCAGTGCGCTTTTTTGCAGAGCACGGGTGGCCGTTCGATGGGGGCGGGCAGAGTGACAAGCCCGCTGTGGTGGGTTTCGCCGGTCCAGACGTCGACCCACTCGCCCTCGGGCAGGTAGGCCGCGGTTTCCTGGACGCCTGGCTCGGTGACGGGGACGACGAGCAACGCGTCGCCGAGCTTGTACTGCAGCGGGTGGTCCCAGACGGCGCTGTCGTGGGGGTGGTCGAAGAACAGGCCGCGCATCAGGGGCGCGCCGCCGTTGATCGCTTTGCGGGCTTCCTGCTGGAGGTACGGCACGAGCCGCTCACGCACCTTGGCGAAGTGCCGAAATATCGGGATAACGGTGGCGTCGCCGGTCTGGTCGGCGATGTTCCACGGCGTACGGTCCCTGAGCGGCTTGCGGTGGTGGTTGAACTCCGAGTGGTACTGCATGATCGGCATGAACGCGCTGGTCCCCGCCGCTCGCAGGTAGAGCTCGGCGCCGGGGATGTCGCCGGAGAACCCGGCCAGGTCCCAGCCCCAGTAGACGATGCCGCAGGCGCTCGCCGTGATGCCCGCCCTGATCGAGGAGCGGAACGCCTCCCACGTCGAGTCCTCGTCGCCCGCCCAGAACGCGCCGTGCGGCTGCGACCCGGCGAACCCGGCCCTGCTGAAGGTCACCGGCGCCTTGCCCGCTTGGCGCAGGAGGTCCCCGAAGGCCCGCGCGTAGTGCACGGGGAACAGGCCGTTGCCGTCCGCGCCCCTGCGCCCGTCGGCGTACCTGAGGTCGTGGCCCCAGGCGTGCTCGCCGCCGTCGGTCTTGAACCCGTCGACGCCGACCTCCTCGACCAGGTAGCGGCGCTTGGCCGTCCACCAGTCGCGCACCTCCTGGCTGGACAGGTCGGGCATGAGCGCCAGCGGGAACCACCAGCCCCTGTTGCGGTACGGCCGGCCGTCCGCCTCCCTGACGCCCTTGTCGAGGATCTGCCTGGTGTCGATCGCCGCCTGGTGCTTGGGGTGGGGGCGCATCTTCTGCAGCGGGATCTGCCAGAGCAGCACCTTGATGTCACGTTCGTGCAGCTCGTCCACCATGCCCTTGGGGTCCGGCCACGGGCCGTCCTGCGGGAAGGTGTAGTCGCTCAGCCTGTGCGGGGTTTCCGACGCTTCGTACTGTGCGCCACGGAACGCGGTGAACGTCGTTTCATCGCTCCATGCCTCGATGACGAGCGCGCCGACCGGGATGTCGTGCTCGCGGTGGGCGTCCATCTCATGCATGACGCGGTCCTGGGTGTTCCACTCGTTGCCGCTGGCCCACAGGCGGAACACCCAGCCGGGCAGCTCGGTCGGGCGGCCGACGTCGGTGAGGAAGGCGTCGAGGATCTGCGCCGGGGTGCCCTCGTAGATCTGGACGGTCAGGTCGTCGCCCTCGGCCTCGATGACCAGGTCGTCGCCGACGTCGTACCAGCTCCTGCGTGAGGTCACCAGATGGAACCCCCATGACCGCTCACCGCCGACCACGATGGCGAACGGCATGGGGAGGTAGGTGCGGCCGTGCACGCCCTGGGACTTGTACTGCTCGAACACGACGGCGTCGAGCGTCCTGCCGCGCTGGTCGACGGCGTCGAACCGCTCCCCGAACCCGACGACGTGCTCGCCGGGCTGGAGCTTCAGCGCGAACCTCCCCCGCACCACCCCGTCCCCATCAGCCAGCCACCGCACACTGCCCGGCACCAGACGGTCGTGGCCACTGCTGACGCTCAGCTTCCCGCCACTGTCGCTCCACCTCGCCGCCGTCACGTCGAACCATTTGGTGGTACGGCTCGCGCCGCCCGCCTGCGTCTCGCGGAACCGGTAGGCGTAGCGGTGGCCCGCCCGGAGCGGGGGAGTGGTGACCTTCCAGGAGCCTTCCGCCGCCCTGGCAGCCCGCGCCTGCGCGGCGGCAAGGTGCCCACCGTCGATCGCCCCCTCGCCACTTGGCGTCGTGGCGTCCTCCGCGCCCACCACGTCGCCGACAACGTCGCCCGGCTCTTCGCCCGCGCGGTGGGCCGCGTTGACCAGGGCGAGGTCGAGCGGCTCGGCGTCGTCCACCTTCCACTCGCACACGACGGCCGTCACCTTGGCGGACGCGCGCACTCTGAGCTCCACCGGCTCCCCGTCCAGCGGCGTGACCGGGACCCGCTGGTCCTCGGACTCCGCGTAAGGGTGGCCTGAGCCGTACGGACGATGGGTGATCATGCGCGGACCTCCAGCGCGTCTGCCAGCATCAGGTACATCCCGTGTGACCACAGCAGCGGCGAGGCCACGGAACCCCACCGCTCCACCCACTCCTCGAACCGCCCGGGCGCGAGCAGCACGTCGGACACCTGCTCGGGCAGCTCACCGGCCGCGTCGGCCTGCGCGGCCATCCAGTCCAGATACCGCAGCGCCTCCTCCCGCCGCCCGGCGGCCGCGTGGTTGAGCCCGAGAAACCCGGACAGCAGGACCCACCGCCCGCCGCCGTAGAAGGTGTCGGCGAGGTACCTGTAAACCCCGCCACCGTTGGCAAGCTCCCGCTCCACCTGCGCGACCGTCGCCACAGCCACCGGGTGCTCAGGGGGATAGAGACCGAAGGGATAGACGCAGGCAAGCAGCGAAGCGTCCACGGCATCCCCACCGAGCAACTCCGAGTCCGCCCCAACCCCAAACGCAGGCGGATCCCCAAGCGCTGCCTCCGCCAAGGCCCCGGCCCCCGTCCCGTCCCCGGAGCTCGTGATGAGGGGGTCGGGCTCTGTCAGAGAGGCGGGGTGGGTGTTTGCCGGGGTGGCGAGCCACTTGCGCAGGTGGCCTGCCTTCGCGATGCCCTGCTCCGCGACCAGCGCCGCGATGCCCTCGACCGCCTCTGCCGCCGCCCGTTCGTCGTCCTCGGCGAGGAAGCCGGTCCCGAGGGCGGCGCGCAGGCCTGCGTGGATCGCGCCCAGGGTGGACACGTGGCGCTGCCCGACGTGCTCCTCCCACCAGTCGTAACAAGGCCGGTCCCAGAACCACGACAGGTAACGCGCGGCCACCCGCACCGCCTCACCAGCACCGGGTACGGTCACCCCGTGCCGCCCGGTGTGCTCGGCCAGCGCCCACAACCACGTGCCGTAACCGTCGAGCTGGTGGTCCCACCACTCGTCGGTCCCCTCGCCGCCGTCGAGGGTGAACCGGGTGGGCAGCATCTCGGCGTTGGACACCGGCCCCCCACGAACGGCCCGCCGTACCAGGTCGTCGACCTGCGCGGCGCGAGCGCTGATCACCCGCGCGCACCAGGCATGGAACTCGGTCACCTGCCCGGTGAACCCGGTGCGGCTCATGCCCTCGGCGATGAACGCACCGTCCCGCAGCCAGGCATAACCGCGATAGGCGGAAAAAGTAGGACTTGCTGGATAGGCCCCCGAGGGCGACTGGTGCGTGCTGATCACATCGACACTGCGTGACACGAGCCGAGCCCGCGCCAGGTCGCTTCCTACGATCACTTGGTCAGTTCTCCTGATACTTCCGTCTCGACCCATCCCACTCCTGAACACCCCCAAGAGGTGCCTCCCCGAGAGGCCCCGCGAAGGCGGGTCGCCCCTAGGGAGGCCCGTCCCTGCGAGGGAGGCTCGCCTTTTGGGGAGGCCCCCGCGAGGGAGGCACCCGCGAGGCCCGCCCCTCGAGGGGGGGCTCGCCCTCGTGAGGGAGGCCCGCCCCCCGGGGGAGGCCCGCCCCCGAGGGAGGCTCGCCCTCGTGAGGGAGGCCCGCCCCCGAGGGAGGCCCGCCCCCGAGGGAGGCCCGCCCCGCGAGGGAGGCCCGCTCCCGCGAAGGCGGGTCGCCCCCGCGAGGGAGGCCCCCGCGAGGGAGGCCCCCGCGAGGGAGGCCCCCGCGAGGGAGGCCCCCGCGAGGGAGGCCCCCCGTGAGGGAGGCTCGCCCTGTGAGGGAGGCTCGTCCTGTGAGGGAGGCCCGCCCCCGTGAGGGAGGCTCGCCCCTCCCTCAGGGAGGGGTGTCCCCCGGGGAGGGGTAGTCCGTGAGGGGGATTAGCTCTTCTTTGGGGTTGTCTTCTGTGGGGATGGGGCTGTGAGGGGTGGGTCAGCCGAGCAGGGCGTCGACCTTGGCGGCGGCGGCCTTGAGCGCGTCCTCCACCGAGGTACGGCCCGCCGCCGCATTACCCAGCTCCTGGGTCACCGCGTCCTGCATCTCCTGCTGCCGCTTGATCACCGGCGGCAGCGCGATCGACTTGAGCGAGTCGAACACCGCCTGCCGGTTGGCGGGCTTCGGGTCCTTCAGGTATCCGGCCAGCACCGACTGGTCGGACACCGGCGGCAACTCCCACGACGACTCGATCCGCGTCGTCGCGGCGACGCCGGACGAGGCGAGGAACTTGGCCCAGGCGTACGCCTCCTTGCCGTGCTTGGTCGAGGTGGAGGCGGCCACCGAGTTGTGGAACACCGCGCTGGCCTTCGCCGCGTCACCAGGCTCGACGACGACGTCCCACTCGAACGGCACGTCCTTCAGCCCGGCGAACTGCCAGATGCCGTTGTGCCACATCGCGAGCTTGCCCGACTTGAAGAGGTTGGTGTCGTAGTCGGCGGTCCCGCCGATCTCCGCCTCCGTCGGCATGGTCTTGCCGACCTTGGACACCAGCCAGTTCGCCGCCTTGATCCCGGCGGGGGAGTTGAACGTGGACTTCTTGCCGTCGGCCGACAGGAACTCCCCGCCCGCCTGCTTGAGCGTCTTGTAGAACTCGAAGAACTGCACCGGCTGGAAGTCGCCGTAGACCTTGGCCTTCTTGTCGGTCAGCTTCGCGGCTGCCGCCTGCTCCTCTGCCCACGTCCAGTCGGCGGTGGGCGCGTCGACCCCGGCCTTCTTGAACAGGTCCTTGTTGTAGAAGAGCACGACCGTGGAGAAGGAGGCGGGCAGGCCGAACTGCTTGCCCTCGTGCTTGAAGGCGTTCAGCGACTCCTCGGCGAACCCGGTCGGCGCCGCGTCCCCGGCCACCGTACCCAGGTCGAGCAGGGAGCCGGCGCTGGCGTAGGTGACGAAGTTCTCGTAGTTGAGCTCGAAGGTGTCCGGCGCGGTGCCGCCCGCGATGCTGGTCTGCAGCTTGGTGAAGTACTGGTCGTAGGGGGCGGTCTCGACGACCACGTCCACCTTCGGGTTCTCCTTCTCGAACGCCGCCACGATCTTGTCCAGATCCTTGGTGTGGTCGGGCGCGGCGGAGAAGGTGAAGTAGCGCAGCGTCACCTTGCCGCCCTCCGCGGTGGAGGTGTCCTTGGTGGCCGAGCCCTGCGAGCAGGCGGTGGCTAGGACGGCGACAGCCAGGAGGGCGAGGGTCTTCTTCATGGCGAACTCCGGTTATTTGAGCCCGGACTGGGCGACTGACGCGATGACGTGCTTCTGGGCGAACAGGTAGAGGATGAGGATCGGCACGACGCTGACCACGGAACCGGCCATGACGACGTTCCACTCGGTGGTGAAGCGGCCGTGCAGCTCGGCCAGGCCGAGCGGCAGGGTGAAGAACTCGGGCGAGCGCAGGATGACGAGCGGCCACAGGTAGCTGTTCCACGACGCCATGAACCCGAAGATCGCGAACGTGGCCAGCGCGGGCCTGATGAGCGGCACCACAATGAAGGCAAAAATCCGGAAATGTCCGGCGCCGTCCAGCACGGCCGCCTCGTCGAACTCGCGCGGCACCTGCTGGATCGCCTGGCGCAGCAGGAAGACGCCGAACGCGGAGGCGACCGTCGGGGCCAGCACCGCGAAGTAGGTGTCGGTCAGCGTGAACGTGCGCATCTCGATGAACAGCGGCACGATGAGCACCTGCAGCGGCACCATCAGCGTCGCCAGGTAGACGGCGAACAGCGCGCCCCGGCCGGGGAAGGGCAGGCGGGCGAAGGCGTAGGCGGCCATCGCGCTGGTCACGAGCTGCAGCACCGTGGACACGACGCCGATCCAGACGCTGTTGGCCAGGATCCGCCAGAACGGCATGGCCTGCAGGAGCTTGCCGTACGCGTCGAAGTTCGCGCCGTCGGGGGTGAAGTCGGGCGGGGAGGCCAGGACGGACCCGCCCGGGGTGATCGAGGTGATCACCGCCCAGGCGAACGGGAACAACATCACCAGCGCGCCCGTGACCACCAGCAGGTATTTCAGCGCCTTACCCATAGTTCACCCACCTGCGCTGGACCCTGACCTGGACGAGCGTGACGAGCAGGACGATGACGAACAGCAGCCACGAGAGCGCGGAGGCCGCACCGGCTCTGCCGTACTGGAAGGTCATCTTGTAGACCTCCTCGACGGCGACCTGGGTGGCGCCGCCGGGGCCGCCGCCGGTCATGACGTGCACCTGGTCGAACACCTGGAAGCCGTTGATCAGCGAGATCACCACCACGAAGAAGGTCGACGGGGACAGCAGGGGGAGGGTGATGCGCCTGAACCGCTGCCAGGGGGAGGCACCGTCGACCGTGGCGGCCTCGTGGTACTCGCGGGGGATCGCCTGCAGGCCGGCCAGCAGGATGATCATGACGAAGCCGAGGTCCTTCCAGGCGCTGGCCAGGATGATGGACGGCATCGCCCAGTCCGGATCGGTCCACCAGCCAGGGCCGTCGACGCCGACGAGGGAGAGGGCCCAGTTGACGATGCCGCTGGCGGGGTTGAGCAGCCATTTCCACATGAGGGCCACGACGACCCAGCTGGTGATCACCGGGAGGAAGTAGACGGCGCGGAACAGGTTGCGGCCCTTCATGGCCCGGTTGAGCAACATCGCCAGGCCCAGGCCGCCCGCGTAGACGAGGGGGAGGTATCCGGCGATGAAGTAGAGCGTGTGCAGGAAGGCGGCTCTGGTCTCGGGGTCGCCGAGCAACTCGCCGTAGTTGGCGAGGCCTACCCAGCGCATGGGCTGCAGCAGGTCCCAGTCGTGGAGGCTCACCCAGAGGGAGCCGATCATGGGGATGAGGGTGAACAGGGTGAGGGGGACGAGGCTGGGCAGCAGGAAGACCGCCACAGTCCCCGCATAACGCCACCGCTGCCCGCCCGTCCGCCCCACCCTGCCATGCTTCGCGCCGACCGCGCCCTTAGGCGCCCTTCCGGACGTGGTGCCGAATGCATTCCCAGGGGAGGGACTGGGCGCTCTTTCGGGCGAGGTGCTGGGCGCACCTCCGGGGGTGGGACCGGGGGTCGTGTCGGGCGCGGCATCGGGTGCGTTGCCGGTCTGCGCATCCCCGGTGAGCTTTCCGGCGCCGGGTCGGCGGGGTGTGACTTCGGTGGAGGTCGGCGCTGTTGTACGGCGAGCAGTCGCGGCGTCGCCCCGAGCGGCAGGGCTGGTGACCGCGTCGCCCCGCTCGGCAGGGCTGGCGACCGTGTCGTCCCGGTCGACCGGGTGGGTCATGGGGTTGCTCCGATCAGCCGGGCGCGGACCAGGCGCCCCTGCTCACCAGCAGCCCCAGCGGCGTCGAACGGCGTCGCCAGCACGAGCGCCGCCGCCCCTTGAGCCCAGCTCGTCTCGTCCCAGCTCTCCACCTCGATCGAGATGTCCCGACGCCCAGGCATGAGCTGCGCCCGCACCGCCCGGTCGAACCCCGGCTGCCAGAACGGCCACTGCGCCACCCCCTCCCCGAGCACCACCACCACCTCGGGATCCACCACGTTGACGAGCCCGGCAGTGGCCCGCCCCAGGATCGCCCCCGCCTCGGCGAACACCTCCTGAGCCACCCGGTCCCCGGCCGCCGCCGCCCTGCCCAGCGCGTCCACGGCCCTGACCTCGGAGACCCGCGGCCCGGAGGGGAGTCCCTTGGCCGAGGCCGCGGCAAGCAGCCCCGCCGACCCCACGAACGCCTCCAGACACCCCCGCGACCCGCACCCGCACAAGGGCCCGTCCTCGGCGACCGGGACATGGCCGAACTCACCGGCCCCACCCCGAGCCCCCCGATAAACCCGCCCGTCCGCGACCAGAGCCGCCCCGACACCCCGCCCGATGGTCAGCACCAGGAAGTCGCGGTGTGTCCGCCCCCGCCCGTACAACCGCTCGGCAGCGGCCAGCGCGTTGACGTCGTTCTCCACCAGCACCGGCAGGTTGAGCCGCCGCCGCAACCGCTCGCCGACCGGCATCGCCTGCCAGCCCAGCGTGGGCGCGTTCACCGTCCCCACCGCCTGGTCGTCCACGCTGCCTGGGACGCCGATCCCGACGCCCAGCAACGCGGGCCCCTCCTCCAGCGCCGCCAGGGTCGTCTCCACGGCGAGCGCCAGCGAGTCGAGCGCGTCCGGCGAAGAAGGGTCGAACGCCAGCTCCCACGACCCCAGCACGTGCCCGTCGAGCCGCACGTCGACGATCACCAGGTGATCGGCCGTGACCTTGACCCCGAGCGCCCGTCCCGCCCCGCCGATCAGGCCGAGCCGCTGCGCGGGACGCCCCCCGCGCGACGGCTTGAGGTCGAGCTCCTCGAGCATGCCGGAGCCGAGCAGCTCGCGGGTGAGCTGCGTGACGGAGGCCGGGCTGAGATCCAGCTCGCGGGCGATTTCCGTGCGGCTGAGCGGTCCGACCGTGCCCAGGAGGGCGAGGATCGCCGTCCTGGTCAGATCGCCGCGATCAGTGCCTGCCATACAGGGACCGGACTTTCTTCGGTAATAAAGTTAGTGGTGAAAATATGAAGTCGGACATGTTCCGTTGTCAAGAGTCCGAAACCGTAACGAAACCTGGAGTAGCATCCGGCGCGTGCGACTCACGCTGACTGCCGCGGTTGTCCTGCTCGCCGTACCGGCCCCCGCTCAGGCGGCCACGGGCCAGGTGGTCGGCAACGGCACCGCCGCGAGCTGCACCTCGGAGGCCGTCGTCAGAGCCGTCGCCAGGGGCGGTGTGATCACGTTCGCCTGCGGCCCCACGCCGGTCACCATCGTCATGAAGGCCACCGCCAAGGTGCGCAACACCAGCGCCCGCGTCGTGCTCGACGGTGGCGGCAAGGTGACGCTCAGCGGCGCGGGCAAGCGCCGCGTCCTGTACATGAACACCTGCGACAAGGCCCAGGTCTGGACCACCGACCACTGCGTCGACCAGGCCCAGCCGCAGCTCACCGTGAAGAACCTGACCTTCGCCGACGGCTACGTCGCCGACGGTGAGGGCGGCGGGGCGATCTTCGTGCGCGGCGGCAGGCTGACCGTGGCCGGCACGCGCTTCGTGCGCAACCGCTGCCAGCCCACCGGCCCGGACGCGGGCGGCGCCGCGCTACGCGTGCTCGACCAGTACCACGACCTGCCGGTGACCGTACAGAAGAGCACCTTCACCGGCGGCAGTTGCGCGAACGGCGGCGCGCTGAGCAGCATCGGCGTGTCCTGGGACATCCGCGACAGCGTCTTCACCGGCAACCGCGCGATCGGCAGGGGCGCCAACCCGCCGCGCCAGGGAACGCCGGGCGGCGGGAACGGCGGAGCGCTCTACTTCGACGGCAACACCTTCACGGTACGGATCACCGGCTCGCTGCTGCGCAACAACCGCGCCAACGAAGGCGGTGGGGCGATGTTGTTCGTCAGCAACGACAGGACGGGCACCCTGGCGATCGAAGACTCCAAGCTGCTGCGCAATCCCAGCCTGGGCTTCGAGACGAAGGGGTACCCGGGCATCTTCTACATCGGCTCGGGCAAGCCGCGGATCAGCCACTCGACCCTGCGTTAGCGATCGCCAGGATCAGCGCCTCCACCTGGACGTCGAAGACCTGCTGCGTGGTCACCGCGGCGAGCTCGGCGCTCAGCCTGGTGATCCTGGGGAAGCGCACCGGGTCGACCGTACGGTATTCCCTGGTCCACGACCCCTCGTCGCCCGCCCGGATCTCCGGGTCGTAGAGCGCGTAGGCCGCGTGCTGGCCCACGTGCGCCAGCATCGCGTCGCCCCACGCCCGGTAGTGGACGGCGGCGGCCGCGCCGTCCAGCCCTGCCTCGGCGATCGCGCCCAGGATCAGCTCGACGATCCTGAACTCGTTGGGCCGCCGCGTCGTCCTGCTGAGCGTCCCGGCCGCCACGGCCGGATATTTCAGCGCCACCCGGAACGACTCCCTGGCCAGCGCGCGCAGCCGGTCCTGCCAGGACAGGCCGTCGGGAACGCCGTCGAGCACCTCGCCGTACGCCCGGTCGGCCACCGACAGCACGAGCTCGTCCTTGTCGCGGAAGTGCCGGTAGATCGCCGTCGGGTCGGCGCCGAGTTCCTCGCCCAGCCGCCGCACGGTGAAGGCGTCGGCACTGCCGCGCGCGGCCAGCCGCAGGCTCGCGTCGATGATCGCCTCCTGGCTGAGCTGGCTGCCAGAGCGCTTCGTCCGCACAGTTGTCTTCGCCATGATCCACACAGTGTATCGGTTCGGTCTCCGGATAGCGCAACAGTGTTGACATCTATGTTGCGCTGGCGTCTACTCCTCCCCAACACTGGCGAAAGGTTCAGCGATGATCTTCGTGAACGGGCGGGTCTTCACCGGTACCGCCGATGCTCCGATCGAGGCGGACGTCGAGGTCCGCGACGGGCGCATCGTGGCGGTCGGCGACGTGGACCGCACCGATCCCGACGTGGTCGACCTCGGCGGCGGCCTGCTCATGGCCGGTTTCCAGGACGCCCACGTGCACCCGGTCTACGGCGGCTGCCAGATGCTCAGGTGCGACCTGTCCGGCGAGCACACCATCGAGGGATACCTGCGGGTGATCGCCGCCTACGACCCCTCTCAGGAGTGGGTGCTGGGCGGCGGCTGGTCCATGGACGCCTTCCCCGGCGGCACGCCGTCCAGGCGGCTGCTCGACTCGGTGGTGCCCGACCGGCCCGCGCTGCTCACGAACCGCGACGGCCACGGCGCCTGGGCCAACAGCGCCGCGCTGCGCCTGGCCGGGCTGGACGCGGACACCCCCGACCCGGTGGACGGCAGGATCGAGCGCGAGCCGGGCGGCTTCCCGCAGGGGACGCTGCACGAGGGCGCGATGACGCTGGTCAGCAAGTACGTGCCGGTGGCCGGGCTGGACGAGGCCTACCGAGGGCTGCTCAAGGGCCAGCAACACCTGTTCGAGATGGGCGTGACCGGCTGGCAGGACGCCATGGTCGGCGCCTTCCCGGGACAGCCGGACAACTACGGCGTCTACCTGCGCGCGGCCGAGGAGGGCGCGCTGAAGGCCAGGGTCGTCGGCGCGCTGTGGTGGGAGCGCGAGCGCGGCCTGGAGCAGATCCCCGAGCTGGTCGAGCGGCGCAGGGGCGGCAGGAAGGGCCGCTTCTCCGCCACCAGCGTCAAGATCATGCAGGACGGCGTGGCCGAGAACTTCACCGCCGCGATGCTGGAGCCGTACCTGGACGGGTGCGGCTGCGCCACCGCCAACAGCGGGCTCAGCTTCGTCGACCCCGACCTGCTCTGCGAGGCGGTCACCGAGCTGGACGCGCTCGGCTTCCAGGTGCACTTCCACGCGCTGGGCGACCGCGCGGTCAGGGAGGCGCTCGACGCGCTGGCCGTGGCTCTGGCCGCCAACGGGTCCAACGACAACCGGCACCATCTGGCGCACCTGCAGGTCGTGCACCCCGACGACGTCCCGCGCTTCGCCCAGCTCGGCGCGGCGGCCAACATCCAGGCGCTGTGGGCCTCGCACGAGCCGCAGATGGACGAGCTGACCATCCCCTTCCTGGGGGAGGAGCGGTCAAGGCTCCAGTACCCCTTCGGCGACCTCCACCGCGAGGGCGCGCGGCTGGTCGCGGGGAGCGACTGGTCGGTGTCCAGCCCCAACCCGCTCTGGGGCATCCACGTCGCCGTCAACCGGCAGGGGCCGGGCGAGACGGACAAGGAGCCGCTGCTCCCCGAGCAGGCGCTCACGCTGGCGCAGGCGCTCACCGCGTACACGGCGGGCAGCGCCTGGATCAACCACCTCGACGACGTCACCGGCACGGTCGAGGCGGGCAAGTACGCGGACCTGGTGGTGCTGGACCGCGACCCCTTCGCCGGGCCGCCCGAGGAGATCTTCGCCACCCAGGTGGCCGCGACCTACGTCCAGGGCGAACTCGTTCACTCCAGGAAGGCGTGACAGATGAGACAACTCCTGACGGCCGTAGCCGTACTGGCTCTGGCTTGTACGGCGTGCGGCGGCGCGCAGAAGAGCGCGGCGCCCAGCCCCTCGGCCAAGACCCTCAGCTCGGACACCCCGGCGGCCAAAGGCGAGATCGACGGCTTCACCTGGGTCTCCTACGCCGAGCCGCCCACCCTCGACTACGTCTACGCCTTCGACTACCCGCAGAACATGATCCTCTCCAACGTCTGCGAGAGCCTCATGCGCTGGACCCCTGACCTGAAGGAGGAGCCGGGCCTGGCCGAGAAGGTCGACAGGCCCGATGACAGGACGTTCGTCTACACGATCCGCAAGGGCGTGAAGTTCCACAGCGGCGCCGAGATGACCGCCGACGACGTGGTGGCCAGCCTGAACCGGCACATGGACGAGAAGGTCGGCTCCTACTGGGTCTCCACCTACCGCAACGTCAAGTCGATCACCAAGACCGGCCCGATGCAGGTGACGGTCGCGCTCAACCAGCCGGACGCGCTGTTCAACCTGGAGATGGGCGCCTCACCCGGCACCATCGCCAGCGCCGCCGCGCTCAAGAAAAAGACGTTCGGCACCTCCGACGGCGCGCTCGACTGCACCGGCCCGTTCAAGCTCGGCACCTGGACCAAGGGCCAGTCCATCCAGCTCGACCGGTTCGACGGCTACTGGGGCAAGAAGGCGCTGTCGGGCAAGGTGACCTTCCGCTTCGTGCCCGACCCGGCCGCGCGTACCAACGCGCTGGTCACCGGCGAGGCGGACGGCGGCTACCTGATCCCGGCCAGTTCCGTCGCGCGCCTGCGCTCCTCGGGCGCGGGCACCGTCTACGGCGGCCCGAACCTGACCACCGCCGACCTCATCGTGTCCGACATGAACCAGGGCACGCTGGCCGACGTCAAGGTACGGCAGGCGCTGTCGATGGCGATCGACCGGGAGGGCCTGGTCAAGGCGGCGCTCGGCGAGTACAGCAAGGCGACCATGGTGCCCGCCCCGGTCGAGGCGTGGCGCAACGTGCCGAACGCCAGGCCGTCCTCCCCGCCGGTCAAGCGGGACGTCGAGGGCGCGAAGAAGCTCATCGCCGAGGCTGGCGCGCAGGGCAAGAAGATCGTGATCGCCACCTCCAGCGTCGCGCCGGAGTTCCCGGTGATGTCCAACGCGGTGCAGGCGGCGGCCAAGGAGATCGGGCTGGACGCCGAGGTGCGCATGGTCGCGCCCGACGCCTACACCGCGCTGTTCTCCGACCCGGAGGCGCGCAAGGGCATCGACCTGTTCCCGACCATGTGGTACCTGTCGGCCACCGACCCGCTGGAGCTGTACGGGCTGTTCGAGTCGACGCAGTTCGAGAACTACGGGAAGTTCAAGGACCCCGCCTACGACAAGCTGGTGGCCGAGGCGCAGGCCGAGTTCGACCGGGACAAGCGGGCGGTGCTGACCGCCAAGCTGCAGGAAACCGCGGCCACCCAGCTGCCCTGGATCCCGCTGGCCGACCTGGACAACGTGATGTTCCTCGGCAAGCGCATCACCGGCGCGCCGACCAGCATCTCCTACCTGTACTACCCGTGGGCGGCCGATGTGGGAGCGGCCGGATGATGCTGCTGAAAAGGCTGGTGGGCATGGCCGGGATCCTCCTGGTCGCGTCGTTCCTGGTCTTCGGCGCGCTGCAGCTCGCGCCGGGCGACCCGGCCAGCTTCCTGCTCAGCGGGCGGTCGGCGACCCCGACGGCGATCGCGGCGATCAAGGCGCAGTACCGGCTGGACGACCCGTTCCCCGTGCAGTACCTGCACTGGATCGGCGGGGTGCTCACCGGCGACTTCGGGCGCTCGGTGCAGTTCCGCACCGACGTGGGGTCGCTGATCGCGGCCCGGGTGCCGGTCACGCTGTCGCTCATCGGGCTGGCCTTCGTGATGACGATGGTGGTCGGGCTGGCGTTCGGCGTGTGGAGCGCGGTCAGGCCGGGCCTGGTGGACAAGTCGGTGCTGGTCGGCAGCTCGGTCGCGGTCGCGACCCCGTCGTTCGTGCTGGGGTTCGTCCTCATCGTGGTGTTCTCGGTGAACCTGGGCTGGTTCCCGTCCATCGGCGCGGGGGAGGGGTTCGCCGACCGGCTGCACCACCTCGTGCTGCCCGCCGTCGCGCTGGCGCTCACCTTCGCCGGGGTGCTGGCCAGGGTGTCGCGCACGGCGATGATCGACCAGCTCGGCCAGGAGCACGTCACGGTCGCGCGCGGGCGCGGCGTGCCCGAGCCGGTGATCGTGCGCAGGCACGTGCTGCGCGGCGCGATGACCGTGACGCTCACGTACGGCGGGCTGCTCGTGCCAGGACTGCTGGTCTCGACGGTGCTGGTGGAGACCACGTTCGGGGTCAACGGGCTGGGCCAGCTCCTGCAGTACTCGGTGACGGTCAAGGACTTCCCCGTGGTGCAGGCGCTGACGTTGCTGACCGTGGCGGTGTTCGTGCTGGCCAACCTGGTGGTCGACCTGCTGGCCCCGCTCGCCGACCCGAGGGTGCGGACATGACGGCCCTCGTGCTCAGGGGCATCAGGATCAGGGGCGACAGGCTCAGGACGACGGCCCTGGTGGTCATCGCGCTGCTGGTGCTGGCCGCCGTGCTCGCCCCGCTCATCGCGCCGGCCGACCCTGACGCCATGGACCTGTCCGCCTCGCTGGCCGGTCCCTCGGCCGACCACCTGCTCGGCGCGGACGCCTCGGGGCGCGACCTGTTCTCCCGGGTGATCTACGGCGCGCGGACCGGGCTGCTCGGGCCGCTCGGCGTGGTCGTCCTGTCGACGGTGCTCGGCGTGGTCGCCGGGCTGGTCGCCGCCTGGCACGGCGGCTGGGTGGACGCGGCGCTGTCGCGGTCCATGGAGCTGATCTTCGCCTTCCCCGGGTTGCTGCTGGCGATGCTGGTCGTCGCCATGTACGGCCCGGGCCAGGTCGGTCCCATGATCACGCTGGCCGTGGCGTACACGCCGTTCGTCGGGCGGCTGGTGCGCGGCGTGGCCAGGGCGGAGATGGGCCGTCCCTACATCGCCGCCTACCGGGCGCTCGGGTTCGGCGGCCTGGCCGTGTGCGTGCGCCACCTGCTGCCCAACATCGCGCCGGTGATCCTGGCGCAGTCCACGATCAACTTCGGTTACGCGCTGCTCGACCTGGCCGGGCTGGCCTTCCTCGGGCTCGGCGTGCAGCCTCCGGCCGCCGACTGGGGAGCCATGATCAACGAGGGGCAGACGGCGGTGCTGCAGGGCGCGCTCGGCCCGATCCTGGTGCCCGGCCTGGCCATCGTGGTCAGCGTGATCGCCTTCAACATCGTCGGCGAGAGCCTCGCCGACCGCGTCTCCAGGAGGTGACCGTGCTGGAGATCTCCGCGTTGTCCGTACGGCTCCCGCGCACGGCCCGTCCGGCGCTCGACGACGTGTCGCTGCGGGTGGAGCCCGGTGAGACGGTCGGGCTGGTGGGGGAGTCGGGGTCGGGCAAGTCGCTGACCGCCCGCGCGGTGCTCGGGCTGCTCCCGCCGGCAGCCGTCTCCGGGCAGATCCTCTTCGACGGGGCCGACGTGCTCACCATGGCTCCCGCCGCCTTGCGCGAGCACCGGATGCACTCGGCGGCCATGATCTACCAGGATCCGCGGGCGGCGATCGGTCCGTTCCGCCGGGTGGGCGCGTTTCTCGCCGAGACCATGGGGTTGTCGCGTTCCGCCGCGCGTGAGCGTTCCGTCGAGCTGCTGGAGCAGGTCGGGTTGTCGGAACGGCACCTGCGGCAGTATCCGCACGAGCTGTCCGGCGGGATGTTGCAGCGGGTGGTGATCGCGGCGGCGCTGGCGGGGAAGCCGCGGCTGCTGCTGGCCGACGAGCCGACGACCGCGCTCGACGTCACCACGCAGGCGGAGATCATCCGGCTGCTGCGCGAGGTGCGGGCCTCTTCTGGGATGTTGTTCATCACGCACGACCTGGAGCTGGCGTCGATGATCTGCGACCGCGTGTACGTGATGTACGCGGGCCGCATCATGGAGTCCTGCACGCTGTCCCACCCGCGCCACCCCTACACGGCCGGTCTCCTGGCCGCCACCCCGCGCGTGACCGACCTCGGCGTCCTGCCGCCGCCCATCCCGGGCCGCCCGCCCGACCTGCTCACCGCGTTTCCCGGCTGCCCGTTCGCCCCTCGCTGCCCGCACGTGATGGACATCTGTACGGCCGCGCCCCCGCCGCTCGTCGACGGGGTCGCCTGCGTGAAGGCTCTCCCATGAACGATCTCGAGGTACGCGGTCTGCGGCGACGCTACGGCGCCGTGGCCGCGGTGGACGATGTCTCCTTCGACCTGGCCGCCGGAGGCTCGCTCGGACTCGTCGGGGAGTCCGGCTCAGGCAAGACCACCACGGCGCGGCTCCTGCTCGGGCTCGAACGGCCAGACGCCGGGACCGTGCTCGTCGCCGGCACGCCGCTGGCCGTGCTCGACCGGAAGGCCAGGGCGCGGCTGATCCAGATCGTGTTCCAGGACCCGTTCGGCTCGCTCGACCCGCGGCTCGCCGTACGCGAGGCACTGACCGAGGTCCTGCGGCTGCACTTCCCCCGCGAGCCGCACGCCCCGCGGGTGGCCGAGCTGCTCGACCAGGTCGGGCTCGGCCAGCGGGAGGCGGGCGCGCTGCCCAGGGAGCTGTCCGGCGGCCAGCGCCAGCGTGTCGCCATCGCCAGGGCCCTCGCGGTCAGGCCGCGCGTGCTCGTCCTCGACGAGGCGGTCGCCGCCCTCGACGTGTCGGTGCAGGCGCAGATCCTCGGGCTGCTCGCCGACATCCGGGCGTCCGGCGACGTGTCGTACCTCTTCATCACCCACGACCTGGCCGTCGTCGGATGCGTCACCGACCAGGTGGCCGTCATGCGGCACGGCCGCATCGTCGAGTCAGGACCCACCGCGCGCGTCCTGACCGCGCCGGAACACCCCTACACCCAGCTCCTCCTCGACTCCGTCCCGCACTGAAGGGCTCACCGCCTTGCCGCACGACCTGAGCGCCACCGAGGCGCACGCCCGCATGACCGAGCGCTCGCTGTCCCCCGTCGAGCTGCTTGAAGCGGTCATCGCCCGCGCCGCCTCGATCGAGCCCGTGGTGAACGCGTTCACCGAGGAGCTCTACGACTCCGCGATGGAGGCGGCCCGCCGCGCCGAGACCGCCTTCCTGCGGGGTACGGCCAGGCCGCTCGAAGGCATCCCGGTCGCGGTCAAGGAGGAGCAGCCGATCGCCGGCCGTACCCACGAGGAGGGTTCGCTCCTGCTCAAGGGCACCGTCGCCGACGTCACCCACCCGATCGTGACGAGGATCGCCGAGGCGGGCGGCATCGTGCACGCCCGCACGGCGACCCCCGAGTTCAGCTGCGCGGCCTTCACCCACAGCCGGTTGTGGGGCGTGACGCGCAACCCGTGGAACCCCTCGTTCTCGCCGGGCGGCTCGTCCGGCGGGTCCGGCGCTTCGCTGGCGGCCGGGACGTCGTTGCTGGCCACCGGGTCGGACATCGGCGGGTCGATCCGCATTCCCGCCTCGTTCTGCGGGGTGGTGGGGTTCAAGCCGCCGTTCGGCCGGGTGCCCGCGCTGCCGCCGTTCAACCTCGACCAGTACTGCCACGACGGGCCCATGGCGCGTACGGTCGCCGACGTCGCGCTGCTGCAGAACGTCATCGCGGGGCCGCACCCGTGGGACGTGGTCTCGCTGCGTCCCAAGCTGACGTTGCCGCCGCTGGACGGGGACGTGCGGGGGATGCGGGTCGCGCTGTCGGTGACGCTCGGCGACTACCTGGTGGAGCCCGCCGTGGTGGCCAACACGCTCGCGGCGGCCGAGGCGCTGCGTACGGCGGGGGCCGTGGTGGAGGAGGTGGAGCTGCCGTGGACGAGGGAGCAGATCATGGCGGCGGCCGACGCGCACTTCGCGGCCATCTTCAGCGCGTCGGTGGGCGACGCTGATGAGGAGCTGCTGTGCTCCTACACGCGTGACTTCGCCGCGATCCGGTCCTCGCTGAGTTACCACGACGGGTTGTCGCTGGAGGGCGAGCTGTACCGGCCGCTGGGTGAGCTGCTGGAGAGCTACGACGCGTTGCTCTGCCCGACGACGGCCTCGACGGGGTTCCCGGCCGAGCACGACGGCGGGCCGTTGCCGGTGTGCGGGGAGATGGGGCACTACATGCTGGGGACGATGACGTTGCCGTTCAACATCGCCAGCCGGTGCCCGGTGCTGTCGGTGCCGTCCGGGGTGGCGCAGAACGGCGTGCCGACGGGGGTGCAGCTCGTCGGGCGCACGTACGACGACGTCACGGTGTTCCGGCTCGCCACCGCGCTGGAGGCGGCTCTGCCGTTCGCGCGCCTCTAGCTGGGTTTGTGGCCCACGCCGCCGAGCCACCAGGCTCCGGCGGCCTCCAGCCCCAGCTCGACCTCGTCGGCCCGCCACTCGGTCACCGTGGTCAGGCCGGGCTCCACCAGGTCGAAGCCGTCGAAGTAGCGGAGGATCTCGTCGCGGCTCCTGTAGGAGAACGGCGTCGCGGACTTGGCGAAGACCTCCTCCTTCTTGCGTACCAGGTCCTCCGGGTGGCCCTCGCGGGTGAGGTGGGACAGGATCAGGTAGCTGCCCGGCGCCATGCGCTCGGCGAACTCCCTGACGATGCGCGCCGGGTCCTCGGCCTCGGTGATGCCGTGCAGGACGGAGACGAAGAGCACGCACACGGGCTCGGCGAAGTCGATCAGCCTTTCCACCTCGGGGTGGGCGAGGATCGTTTCCGGTCGCCGTACGTCTTCCTGGACCACAGCCACGGTCGGGTCGTCGGAGGCGAGGAGCACTCTGGCGTGGATGGCGACCACCGGATCGTGGTCCACGTAGACGACCCGGGCGTCCGAGCGGACCTGCTTGGCGACCTCGTGCACGTTGCCCTGGCTGGGCAGCCCCGCCCCCAGATCCACGAACTGCGTGACGCCTTGCCTGGCCACGTATTTCACGGCCCGCCCGAGGAAACGGCGGTTGGCCAGGGGGACGAACCTGTTCTCCGGGGACATGCCGAACAGCTTCTCCACGGCTGCCCGGTCGGCGGCGAAGTTGTCCTTGCCGCCCAGGGCGTAGTCGTACATGCGGGCCATGCTCGGCGTCCGCGAGTCCACTCCTGGGGGCGCCTCTTCGTCTGAGCTCATCGCAGCCTTCGCTCGATCGGGGGTAGTCGATCCTGATCCGCCAGCAGTCAGGTGTCAACGCCACCGCCCCTCTCAGAGCGCCGGACCGGACGGCCCTTCCTCTCTTCGCGAAGGTCTTTCGAGGGGTGAGGGGCGGGTCTTCATGGGGGTTGTGTCTTGACGGGGGAGTCGGCGGGTGAGATGGTCTAACTATGTTAGGAGAACCGATCAGGGATAGAAGATCCGAACGCCATGAGGGCACCAAGGCGGAGATCCTCGAAGTGGCGTGGCGGATCGCGGGGACGGAAGGCCTGGCCGGGCTGACGTTGCGTGATGTGGCGCGCGCCGTCGGCATGCGGGCGCCGTCCCTCTACTCCTACTTCGCCTCCAAACACGCGATCTACGATGCGATGTTCGCCCAGGGCTGCAGGGAGTTCCTCCAGGGGCACGACGCCCTGACGTTCACCGGCGACCCGCTCACCGACCTCAAGATCGGCATGCGCTACTTCGTGAGCTTCTGCACCGACAACCCGGTCCGCTACCAGCTGCTGTACCAGCGCACGATCCCCGGCTTCGAACCGACGCCGGAGACGTTCGCCCTGTCGGTGGCCGGGCTCGACAGGATGCGGCGCCAGCTCGCCGAGATCGGCATCACCGACGAGGGGTCCCTCGACCTGCTGACCGCGGTCGGCGCAGGACTGACCGCCCAGCAGATCTCCAACGAACCAGGCGGCACCCGCTGGACCCGCCTGGTCGACGAAGCCGTGGAGATGTACTTCGCGCACATCTCCGAACGCCGGAAGGCGAGTGATGAACCGTGAACATCACCCAGGCAGCGACGGAGAACCAGAGATTCGCCGAGCTCGCCCGCTCGCTCGAACCCCAGGACTGGACCAGGCAGACCGACTGCCCCGCCTGGGACGTGCGGGCGATGGCCGCGCACGTGCTCGGCATGATGGAGTTCACCTGCTCGGTCCGCGAGTTCGTGCACGTGGTCAGGGCGGGCGGCAAGGCGGCCGGTGACCGGCCGGCGATCGACGGCATGACCGAGGTGCAGGTCGCCGAGCGCGCCTCGCTCACCGTCGAGCAGCTCCTGGACCGGCTGGACGGCGCCGCCCCGCGCGGCGCCCGCTCGCGCGGCAGGCTGCCCGCGCCGCTGCGGCTCATGCCGATGCCGACCGAGGTGGACGGGGTGAAGGAGACGTGGCGGCTGGGCTACCTGTTCGACATCATCCTCACCCGCGACACCTGGATGCACCGGATCGACGTCAGTCGCGCGACGGGACGCAAGCCGGTGCTCACCGCCGAGCACGACGGGGCGATCGTGGCGGGCGTGGTGGCCGAATGGGCCAGACGCCACGGCAGGCCGTACAAGCTGACGCTCATCGGCCCTGCGGGCGGGACGTTCGAGGGGGGACAGGGCGGCGAGGAGATCGTCGTGGACGCCGTCGAGTTCTGCAGGATCCTGTCGGGGCGCGGCTCAGGCGAGGGGCTGCTCACCCAGGCCGTGCCGTTCTGAAAAGAAAAACCCCAGGCTGTGGGCCTGGGGTTTCGCTGGTGGACGATACAGGGATTGAACCTGTGACCCCTTCCGTGTCAGGGAAGTGCTCTCCCGCTGAGCTAATCGTCCGAGCTGTAAAACTGGAGGTGGAGACGGGATTTGAACCCGTGTGGACGGCTTTGCAGGCCGCTGCCTCGCCTCTCGGCCACTCCACCGTAGAGCGGAAGACGGGATTCGAACCCGCGACCCTCACCTTGGCAAGGTGATGCTCTACCACTGAGCCACTTCCGCGCTGCCGCCTCGCGGCGACAAGGAAAACTCTAGCGGGTTTTCCGACCGGATGCTCACTTGCGCAGCTGTCGCGCCACGCTGCGCTCGGTGGACGGCAGGGTCAGGAAGATCTCCAGGATCCTGGTGAGCCGGTGCACCTCGATGCGGTGGAAAGCGGGACCTTCCGACCGGGCCAGCAGCAGGGTCAGCGCGAGCGGCGGCAGGGGCGCGCTGATGATGTGCAGCCCGCCCTCCAGCGTCGAGGCGACCGGCCTGGGCGGGGTGGCGTCGGGCAGCGGCACGTCCTGCGGGGCGCGCCAGCTGGAGTAGACGAGCGTGCGCGGCTCCTTCTCGGTGCCCGCTGCCGCCCAGTCGGCGCTGAACAGCACCGGCATCGAGTCGATCAGGGTGGCCAGCGCGCGGTCGCCCGCGGTGGCGATGTATTTCAGTATCTCCAGCTCGGGGTAGGTGCCCGGCGCCTCGCGCGTCGTCCAGACGCCTTCCACGGCCACGCCCTGCACGCTCTCCAGCGCGCTCACCAGGTCGCCCTTGGAGGTGGTGTCCGGGCAGAAGACGGTGATGTCGTCGACCGCCCTGCCCGCGCCGCGGTCGAGGACGAGGACCTGGGTGATGTCGGCTCCCGCCGCTCCGAGGGCGCGCGTCACCTGGCCGAGCGAGCCTGGTTTGTCGGGCAGCGCGATCCGCAGTCGCAGCAGCATCCCGTCGCCTCCCCTGTCGATACCAGGTCACAGCCTATCCGCGAATAACGCTCGGGGGCCTTCGTGCGCTAATACTGTGGGAGTGAAGATTGGGCCGATTGAGGTGTGGCCGCCGGTCGTGCTGGCGCCGATGGCGGGCATCACCAACCCCGCGTTCCGCGTGCTCTGCCGTGAGCAGGGCGCCGGGCTGTTCGTGTGCGAGATGATCACGACGCGGGCACTGGTGGAGCGCAACCCCAAGACGCTCAAGATGATCAGGTTCGCCGAGAGCGAGAAGCCCAGGAGCATCCAGCTGTACGGCGTGGACCCGGTGATCGTGGGGCGCGCGGTGAAGATGATCGCCGAGGAGGACCTCGCCGATCACATCGACCTCAACTTCGGCTGCCCGGTGCCCAAGGTGACCCGGCGCGGGGGCGGTTCTGCCCTGCCGTACAAGAGGAACCTGCTGCGGTCGATCCTGCGCCAGGCGGTCGCGAACGCGGGGCCGCTGCCGGTGACGATGAAGATGCGCAAGGGCATCGACGACGACCACCTGACCTATCTCGACGCGGGGCGCATCGCGGTGGAGGAGGGGGTCGCCGCGGTGGCCCTCCACGCCCGTACGGCGAAGCAGCACTACGGCGGCGTGGCGGACTGGGAGTCGATCGCGCGGTTGAAGGACGCGGTGCAGGAGGTGCCGGTGCTGGGCAACGGCGACATCTGGAGCGCGGACGACGCGTTGCGCATGGTCGAGCGCACCGGGTGTGACGGGGTCGTCGTGGGCCGCGGGTGCCTGGGGCGGCCGTGGCTGTTCAGGGACCTGGAGAACGCCTTCAACGGCTCCACCGAGCGGGCGACGCCGACGCTGGGCGAGGTGGCCTCGGTGATGGCCCGCCACGCGGAGGGGCTGACCGAGTGCTTCGACATCGAGCGGTATGCGATCGCCGACTTCCGCAAGCACGTCGGGTGGTACCTCAAGGGGTTCACCGTGGGGTCGGAGCTGCGGCGGGAGCTGGCCACGGCTGAGTCGCTGGACGGGCTGCGCGAGAGCCTGGCCAAGCTGGACGCGTCGCAGCCCTGGCCGCCGAACACCGACACGCCGCGCGGCAAGTCGGGCGAACGCGACCGCGTCCACCTGCCCGAGGGGTGGCTGGACGACCCGTACGACGGCGTCGTCACGGAAGACGCCGAATCCGACATCTCCGGCGGCTGACCACCTCAGGCGAGGACGGCCCCGAAGTCCACGGCGGTGCCGCGTTCGAAGGTCCTGAGCTTGCGGCCCGGCGCCGGGTCGGAGCTCGACGGTAGCGGGACGGTCCCGTCGCCGGGCGCCAGCCATCGCTGCGCCCCCTCGGGAGAGACCAGTGCCGCCGCTCCGGTCGCGCCGTGGTCGGGCGCGCCGGCCAGCAGCCAGCCGTCACCCGCGTACGCCACGGCCCAGCCGTACAGGTCGGGTTGCCCGCTCCTGAGCACGCGCTCCCGCCCGGTGGCGGTGTCCACGCGGATGACGGCGGCGGCTTCCGGCATGCCGATCGCCACCTCCCACCCGCTCATCGCCACGGAGAACCCGAAGGACCCGCCCCCGACGGGCGGATGCAGGGTGCGGGGCCGCAGGCCGGCGGACACGAGGTCGACCGCGCCCGCACCGCCCGGCGCGCCCACGGCCAGCGTGCCGTCACCGGCCGCCATCGCGTAGCCGTACAGGCTGCCCGCGGTCGGCCGGTACTGGGTGCTCCGGCCCGTGGCCAGGGAGATGACGGTGGCCGCCCCCGCGTCGGCGCCCACCTCGGGGCCGCTCTGGGCGCCGGGACCGTCGTTGTTCTCGTACGGCGCGCCGACCGCCAGGTCGACGCCCGCGTCCTCGTCGAGCCGCCCGAGCGCCACCGACCAGCCGAACAGGTCGCCGGGCTCGCTGTTGCCCTTGACGTCGGGGGAGTCCTGGCTGATCCGCCTGGCGGGGCGCGGCGTGCGCCCGTCGAAGGTGAACACGTAGACCGCCCCGGCGTCGGCCGCCGCCGGATCGTCCTCGTACGGCGCGCCGACCGCGACCGTTCCAGCGGCTGCCGCGACCGACCAGCCGAAGCGCCGCCCAGGCTCGGCGCCCTGGCGGCTCGACGGCGACGCGGGGACCAGCGGGGTCGTCGAGTTCGGGCTGCCGCCCCACCGCACGACGGCCCCGCCACCGGCGTCGCTCGCAAGGTGCCCGGTGTGCGGGCTGCCGACCACCAGGTCGGCGCAGCCGTCGCCGTCGATGTCCGCCCTGGCCAGCGCTCCGGGCACGAAGGACAGGTCACCGGTCCCGCCGCCCACCACGACCCCGGTCCCGCCGGCGGGCGGGGTGCGGTCGAGGTTCCACAACGCGCCGGAACCGGTCGTCTGGGCGATCTGGCCGTTCGGGTCGGCGATCGCCGCGTCGTCACAGGCCATGGCCGTGGCCATGCGGAAGGGTCCGGCGGCCGGGTCGGGACCGAGGCGGACGACGATCCTGGGCCCGCCCGCCAGCGGCACCCCTTCCAGCCTGACCGCCGTGCGCTCCTTCGGCAGGCCGTACTTGAAGCCGGGGTCGGCCAGGCGGGCGCCCGCAGCGAGCAGGAGCGGCTCGCGAGTGTCGCGCACCGCGGCGTGTGGGTCGCCCCGGTCGTCGATCAGGGTGAGGAAGCCGGGCGAGATCCGCAGGTCGGTGGGTCCCCGGTTGCCGAGGAGCACGATGGGGCGGCAGGTCTGCCGGTCGGGATGGGGCCGCCCGCCCGCGTAGTTGGGGTAGCCGCACCCGGTCGCCTGGACGATCAGCCACGGCCCGTCGGGCGAGGGACCGAGCGGGATGCGCCTGCCGAGGTCGCTGACCGGCGCTGCGGAGGGAGGGGCCGGGGCCTGCCGGTAGGCGCGCAACGCGACGCCGCCCCCGATCCCGGCCACGAGGATGCATAACGCCAGCAACCACCGCCTGAGCCCCATGCCGCCGAATCTAGTGCGGTCCGGACGCCTCTGTCCCGCAAGGGCCGCCGCCGGTCGCCGCGGCGATGCCCACGGGTTCGCCGGACATCGTCAGGGTCTGGTACCACGAGGAGATCTCCTCGGTGGAGCGCCCCACGTAGTGGCAGATGAAGCTGCGCCTGAACCGGTCGGAGGTGCTGTTCGGCTCCGACCCGTGCACCAGGCTGCCGTTGAAGAACAGCACGTCCCCTGGCTCCATGTCGACCGGCACCCGCTCCAGCCCCGGCGGCGGCGGCACGTACTCCCGAGTGAACGACAGCGACGTGTCCGCGTCCTCAGGGCAGAACAGGTCCATCAGGTGCGTCCCCGGCACCACTTCGAGCCCGCCGTTGGCCCGGTCCACCTTGTCGATCGCGATCCAGGCGGCCACGCAGGTGCCCGGTGACACGCGTAGGTAGAAGTTGTCCTGGTGCAGCGCCTGCCCCCTCGCGCCGGGCGGCTTGAAGTAGAACATGCTCTGCGCTGCTATCGGCTCCTCCTGCAGCAGCGTGCGCAGGATGTCGGCGATCCTGGCGTCCAGCAGGTAGCGGAGGGCGAGCGCGTTCACCTGGTGCGGGTGCATCACCCGCGGGAAGTCGCGCAACACGTCGTACGGCTGGCCCTCCTCCTGCGGCGTGGGCGAGAAGTGCCCCGGAATGGGCCCCTGCGCGTGGATGCGCATGAACTCCTCGCGCAGCGACAGGACCTCGGAAGGCGAGAGCAGCCCCGGCACGATGACAAAGCCCCGGGTGTGGAAGTCGTCGAGTCTCATGCCATGAACGCTAGGCAGAAGAAGCGTGAGAAGGTATGCCCGTGACCGTCGAGGACATGTCTGTTCCTGCTGCCGAGCTGGTGATCGTCGGCCACTACGACAAGCCGCCGAGCTACGCCACCCGGCGCAGGGACGGCTCGCCGAGCTGGCTGCTCATGTGGACGCAGGAGGGCGGCGGCCTCGTCGAGCAGGGCGGCGCGCGGACCGAGACCCGGCCCGGTGACCTGGTGGTCCTGTCCTCACGCCAGGAGCAGCACTACAGGACGGCACCAGGGCAGGAGCGGTGGCGCTTCTGGTGGGCGCACTTCCAGCCGAGGACCGCGTGGCTGCCGTGGCTGGAGCCGCACGCCCTGGCCCCGGGCTGCTACCTGCTGCGCGGCGTCGGCTTCGACCGGGTCGAGCAGGCCTTCCTGCGCGCGGCCGCGGACGCGCGCTGGACCGGGCACGGCGAGCCGCCCGAGCCCGCGAGGCCGGAGCAGCCCGTGGTGGCCGAGGCGCGCGAGCTGGTGCTGGGCGCGATCGAGGAGGTGCTGCTGCTGGCCACGACGGCCGCCAGGCCGCTGGGCGGTGGCGACCAGCGGGTCAGGCGGGTGCAGGCGCTGATCGCGGCTGAACCCGCCGCGCCGCACACGGTGGCGTCGCTGGCGCGGGCGGTGGCGCTGTCGCCGTCGCGGCTGGCCCACGTGTTCTCCGAGCAGACCGGCATGACGCCCATGCGTGCCGTACGGCAGGCCAGGGTGACGCACGCGGCGCGGCTCCTGGAGATCACCGACATGGACGTCGGCCAGGTGGCGCAGGCGTGCGGGTTCGTCAGCCCGTTCCACTTCAGCCGCACCTTCAGCGCTGAGCTGGGCGTCTCGCCGCGCGACTACCGGCGGCGGTACTCCACCGGCGTGCAGCCGACCCCGTCGCGGAAGGCGCGGTAGAAGCTCGACCTGTTCTGGAAGCCGCTCTCGTGCGCCACCCGGTCCACCCCCCACGAGGTGCCGGACAGCAGGCGGCGGGCGTGCGCCAGGCGCAGCTGCGTGACGTACTGCCAGACCGGCATGCCGAGCGCCTCCCTGAACGCCTGCGCGCCGTACCCGGGATGCACCCCGGCTCGCTCGCAGATCGAGGCGACGGTCAGCTCGGAGGTGTAGTGCCGCGCCACCACCGCCAGCATGCGCTCGGCGGCGCGAGCCAGCCCCTCGCCGCCCCCGATCATGGGTCCGGCGGCGAGCCTGGCCAGGCGGGCGTGCATCTCCATGAGCGCGACCTCGCCTGGCTCCTCGCCGGCCCAGCGCCGCATGAGGAACGCGTCGTGCGGGCCCTCGTCGGCCTCGCCGTACAGGAAGGCGCCGGTCAGCGCCCGCTCCAGCACCGGATGGCCGATCACGGCGGCCAGCGGGACGGTCGCCCACAGCAGGTCCACGCCGTGCGCGGTGACCAGCCGGTGCGGGTAGCCGCCCCAGAACACGGCCAGCCGCCCGACGGGCAGGTCCACGAAGCCGGAGACGGTCGCGTAGCGGGCGGAGCCGGACACCGCCAGGTTGAGCTCCAGCTCGGGGTGGATGTGCGACCTGGGCATCGGGCCGGAGCCGACGTGGGACGCGCGCAACCCGATGACCTGCGCGAGCGACCGCTCACCTGCGGGATTCGCGACACCTTCGCCGACGGGCCCGGATGACCTCATCGGGGCGGGCGGCGCAGAGTGGTCGGCATGTCAGAACTCGACGACTTCATGTTCGATCTCAACGGCTACCTCATCCTGAAGAACGCGGTGGACGCCGACCTGCTGGCCAGGCTCAACGCCGAGTTCGACGCGTTCCCGCGCGAGCTGGCCCGCGGAGACTGGTACCGGGGGGCGCAGCGGCGCGACTACACCCCGGAGACCGGCTTCGAGCTGCACCAGGCGGTCGCGGCCGGGCGTCCCTTCGAGGAGCTGGTCGACCATCCGAGCTGGTTCGACCTGGTCAGGCACTACGCGGGCGAGGAGGACAGCTACATCCCCGGCGTCTTTGTGGACGAGACGATCGCCTCGATCCGCGAGTCCGGCGGGCACCACCCGGTGCACTCCGGCGGATACCGGACCGCGCTGCGCTGCGGCTACCGCTACGACCACGGCGTCTTCCGCTGCGGCCAGGTGAACGTCATCCTGGCGCTCACCGACATCGGCGAGGGCGACGGCGCGACGATGGTGGTGCCGGGCTCGCACAAGTCCAACTTCCCGCACCCCCTGGCCGGCGACTACGCCAAGGGCGACCGCATGGACGCGCTGCCCGGCGCGATCCCCGCCTACCTGGAGAAGGGCGACGCGCTGCTGTTCGTGGACGGGCTCATGCACGGCGGCTCCACCCGGACCAACCCCGGCGAGCGGCGCGTCGTCATCTACCGGTACGGCCCGGTCTGGGCGGGCAGCCGCTACGGCTACGTGTACGAGGACGCCTGGCTCAAGGAGCTGACCGAGCGGCGCAGGAACATCCTGTATCCGGTGCCGCGCGTGCACGTCGGCGACCCCTGCCCGGCCGAGCCAGGCGACCGCTGACCTCACAGCCGGGCCGGTCGATGGCCGGTGCCTCACTGCCCGGCCGGTTGCAGGTCGGTGCTGAACAGGCGGGTGTTGAGGTGGTCGACGGCGTAGTCGATCGCCCCGACCACCACGCACTCGTCGCCCAGCGTGGAGGCGCGCAGGTCGGGCAGGCGCATGCAGACCCGCTCCAGCCGGTCGCGCAGCCGGGGCAGCAGGACGTCGGCCGAGCGGGAGAAGCCGCCACCGAGCACGACGACCTCGGGGTCCAGGATCAGCACCATGGCGGCGGTGCCGACGGCCAGGTCCTCGACGTACCGCTCGACGGCCTCGACGGCGGCCGGGTCGCCGTCGCGGGCGGCGGCCAGCGTGTGCCCGGCCGCGTCCCCAGGGTCGACGTCCAGGGGGAAGGAGGTGAGGTGCTCCGGCGCGTCGAACCAGCGCGACTCGGGCAGCATCGCGATCTCGCCCGCTGCCGCGCCGAAGCCGCGGTGCAGCTTGCCGCCGATGATGAGCGCGGCGCCCATCCTGCGTCCGACGTGCAGGAACACCACGTCCGACGCGCCCCTGGCGACGCCGCGCCTGGCCTCGGCGAGTACGGCCATGCGGCTGTCGTTCTCGATCAGCACCTCGCACGGGAAGCGGGCGCGCAGCTCGGCGGCCAGGTCCAGCCCGCGCCATGCGGGTATGGCGGCCGAGTAGGAGACGCGCCCCTCGGGGGAGACGACGCCGTTGGTGCCCACGGCCAGGCTCCACACGTCGTCCATGGTCTTGCCGCTGAGCGCCAGGCACCCGGCGACCGCGCGCTCGATGGCGGCCATCCGGTCGGCCAGCGGCGCGTCGGGCAGCACCGGCTGGCGCGTCTCGGCCAGCACCCGGCCCTCCAGGTCGGCCAGCGCGGCGCGGACGTTGTGCGCGCCGACGTCCACCCCGACCAGGTGCCCGCTGTCGGACCTGAACCGGTAGCGGCGCGCCGGTCTGCCCATCGTGCCGATGCTGGGCGGCACCTCGGCCACCCAGCCGAGGTCGATCAGCTCGTCGACGACCTCCTTGGCCGACGGCCGGGACAGCCCGGTCCGCTCGGCCAGCGCCGACAGCGTGAGCGGGCCCGCCCCGCGCAGCGCCCTGATCGCCGACAGCGAGTTGAGCTGGCGCAGCTGTCCCAGGTCCGCCATCGCCATCCCTAATGTAGGTCTCCTAGATAATTCAGCAGTATGCCACCAGATTGACCGTTGACCCTCCGATTCCCGCGGTGCTAGTAATGAAGCGCTCCTTCGTAAGTATCGCGAGAGGAAGAGTTCCTGATGCCGTTCGCAGACGTCGGCGAGATCAGTTGTGACCGCCGGCACGCCCTCGTCTTCGAGCACGGCTGGCAGTCGTGGAGTCCGAGCGGCACCTACCGGCTGGACGAGCGGCCGCCCAGAGCGGCGGACGCCACCATCCAGACCCTGGCCTACCGGCCGGAGACGCCCGTTCCCGACGGCGTTTTCCAGGGGGAGGGGCTGCTGGCCGTCGATCCGGGGGACGGCGGGCCGGTGTCGATCTGGTCGGCGCCCGACCCGCTGGCCGTGCCGTCCATCAGGGCTCGGGTGGCCGGCACGCACCTCGAAGTCTCCGCCGACGGGCCGGTGCTGCACTGGACGGTCGACGGCGGCATGGACGCGGCCCTGCGCGCCTGGGCCACCACCATGGCCGAGGGCCACGCGCCCAAGACGTTTCCCGCCGTGCCGCCCATGTGGTGCACCTGGTACGGCTACTGGGACAAGGTCACCGAGGCCGACGTGGTGGAGAACCTGCTGCTGTCGGAGCGGCACTCGCTCGGCGCCGACATGTTCCTCATCGACGACGGCTACGAGGCCGAGATCGGCGACTGGCTGGAGACCAAGCCCTCGTTCGGCTCGCTCGAAAGAGCGGTCGGTACGGTCACCGCCGCAGGAAAGCGCGCGGGCATCTGGACCGCGCCCTTCCTGGCCGCCTCCAACAGCAGGCTCTTCTCCGAGCACCCCGACTGGCTGGTCGGCGGCGCGTCGGCCGGGCGCATGTGGGACCAGGACCTCGCCGTCCTCGACGTCACCCACCCCGACGCCGCCGCCCACCTGGTGAACGTCTTCGCCTCGCTCGCCGAGAAGGGCATCACCCACTTCAAGCTCGACTTCATCTACGCCGGAGCCCTGGCGGGCCGCCGTCACGAGGACGTCGACCCCGTCACCGCCTACCGGCGCGGGCTGGAGTTGATCCGCGAGGGCGCGGGACAGGACGCCACGCTGCACGGCTGCGGCGCGCCCATGCTGCCCAGCATCGGCCTCGTCGACATCATGCGCGTCAGCCCCGACATCGCCCCCACCCTTCACCCCAAGGCGGGCGACATCAGCCAGCCCTCCCAGCTCGGCGCCAGGCTCACCGGGGCAGCCAGGGAGTTCCTGCACGCCAGGTGGTGGGTCAACGACCCGGACTGCATCATGGCCAGGCCCGAGGTCGAGGCGCGCGAGACCTGGGCGGCGCACATCGCGGCCACCGGCGGGCTGCGCGGCTCCAGCGACCCCGTCGCCGCGCTGGACGACTGGGGGCTGGAGACCACCCGCCGCCTCATGGTCCCCACCGCGACGGAACCGTCGTGAAGCGCAAGGGCGGCTGGCACGCCTACCTGTTCGTCGCGCCGAGCCTGTTCGGCGTCGTCGCCTTCCTGCTCTTACCCGTCGTCATCGTCTTCGCCCTCAGCCTCTTCGACTGGGAGCTGCTGTCCGACCCCGTCTTCGTCGGCCTGGACAACTACACCAAGCTGGCGGCCGACGGCTCGGTGTGGAGCTCGCTGGGCACCACGATCCTCTACGTCCTGCTCTGCATCCCGCTGCAGACCGTCCTCGCCCTCGCCCTGGCGATGATGCTCAACCAGAAGCTCAAGGGCGTGAAGTTCCTGCGCGCCCTCTACGTCATCCCGTGGATGGCCACCCCGATGGTCCTCGGCCTCGTCTGGAGCTGGATCTTCGACCCCAAGGACGGCGCCATCAACCAGGCGCTCGACCTGTTCGGTGTCACCGGGCCCGCCTGGCTGTCCGACTCGACGCTCGCCCTGCCCGCCGTGGCGCTGGTGAGCGTGTGGCAGCACACCGGCTACAACATGCTGTTCTTCCTGGCCGGGCTCCAGGGCATCCCGAAGGAGCTGTACGACGCGGCCGCCTGTGACGGGGCGACGAACGGCCAGCGGTTCTGGAGGGTCACGCTGCCGCTGCTCAACCCGACGATGTTCTTCGTCACCGTCACCAACCTGATCGGCGCCTTCCAGGCGTTCGACACCATCTACTCGATGACGGCAGGCGGCCCGAGCGAGTCCACGACGGTCATCAACTACAAGATCTTCCACGTGGCGTTCAAGGAGTTCGACTTCGGCTACGCCTCGACCCTGTCGATCGTGCTCTTCCTGGCGATCCTCCTGGTCACCACCGCCCAGGTGAGGTTCTTCAGCAAGCGCACCACCTACGACATGAGCTGAGGAGCCATGAAGAGAGTCCTCCTCTACGCCGTCCTGATCGCCGGCGCGGCCGTCTGCGTCTTCCCCTACCTGCTCGTCGTCCTGACCGCGTTCAAGGCGCCCGCGCAGCTCCACACTACCGAGCCGTGGCTGCCCGGCGTGCCGCCCACCACGGCCAACCTGGAGAAGCTGCTCGGCGGCGAGTTCCCGCGCTACATCCTCAACACCCTGCTCATGACGGCCGCGCTCACCGCCGGGCAGCTCGTCTTCACCACGTTCGCCGCCTACGCCTTCGCGCGGCTGCGCTTCCGCGGCAGGGAGGTGCTGTTCTGGCTGTTCGTGGCGACCATGATGGTCCCGGTCGCGGTCACCGTCATCCCGCTCTTCCTCATCATGCGGGAGCTGGAGCTGGTCAACACCTGGGGCGGGCTGCTGGTGCCGTACATCCTCGGCACGCCGTACGGGATCTTCCTGATGCGGCAGTTCTTCCGCGGCCTGCCCGCCGGGCTGGAGGAGGCGGCCCGCATCGACGGCGCGGGGCCGCTGACGATCCTCGTCCGGGTGCTGTTGCCGCTGTGCAAGCCCGCCCTGGGCACACTGGCGATCATCACGGTCATCTCGTCGTGGAACAGCTTCATGTGGCCCCTCATCATCACCAGCGGCGACGAGACCAAGGTCATCACCGTCGCTCTCGCCGCGCTCAAGGTCGGCATCGGCGTCGACTACACGCAGGTCATGGCGGGCGGGCTGATCGCCCTTGTCCCCATGGTCGTGATCTTCATCTTCTTCCAGCGCTACATCGTCCGGTCGGTCGTGCTGACCGGTTTGAAGTGAAAGGTGCACCCCCCGATGAAAATCGCGCACATCGCCCTCGCGGGCGCTCTGCTGGCCGCTCTCACCGCCTGCGGTTCCTCCTCCGAAGGGGGTGGCACGGTCACGCTCACCTACCGCCTGTGGGACGAGCAGCAGAAGGTCGGCTACGACAAGGTCATGGCCGCCTTCGAGAAGGCCAACCCGAGCATCAAGGTCAAGATCGAGGTGATGCCCTACGACGACTACTGGACCAAGCTCACCGCCGACGCCGTCGCGGGCAGCGCGCCCGACGTGTTCTGGATGTCGCCCGGCTACTTCCCCGAGTTCGCCACCAAGGGCGTGCTCGCCGACCTGGCCCCGCTCGGGCTGGACACCGCGAAGTTCCACCCCAACGTGGTCTCCTCCAACACCTACGACGGCAAGCTGTACGGCGTGCCGAAGGACTGGGGCATGCCCGGCGTCCTCTACAACAAGGACGCCTTCAAGGCCGCCGGTGTCGAGATGCCCGACAAGCTCACCTGGGCCCCCGACGGCACCGGCACGCTGGTGGAGCTGGCCAAGAAGCTCACCGTCGACGAGGCGGGCAAGCACCCCGACGACGCCGGGTTCAACCCCGACAAGGTCAAGACCTACGGCTTCGGCTCCTGGAACCACTCCCAGACCCAGTGGATGAACTGGATCGAGTCCAACGGCGGCAAGCTCGTCGACAAGCCGTTCGGCAAGTACGCCTTCAACGACGACGCCTCGGCGCAGGCCGTGCAGTTCGGCGTCGACCTGATCAGCAAGTACCACGTCTCGCCTCCCGCCACCCAGACCAACCCGCCCACCGGCAAGGCGACCGACCTGTTCAAGTCCGGCCAGGTGTTGATGTTCCCGGCCAACAACGCGCTGCTGCCCTACGTCGCCCCCGAGGTGAACTTCGAGATCGGCGTCGCGATGCTGCCCGAGGGCCCCAAGGGCCGCGCGGTCAACATCAACGGCCTGGGCGAGGCCGTCTACGCCAAGGGCAAGCACCTGGAGCAGGCCATGAAGCTGGCCAAGTACCTGGGCGGCGAGGAGGCCCAGAAGTCGATGGCCGACCAGGGCTTCAGCTTCCCCGGCCTGGTCGGTGACAGCCTGGCGCAGGGCTACGTCGACTTCTGGAAGGCCAAGAAGATCGACATGACTCCGTACCTGGAGGAGTCGAAGGGCACCACCTTCAACATGCCGATCGTGACCGGCTGGACCGGCTTCGAGCAGAAGCTGAACTCGATCTTCAACGAGGTCTATCTCGGCAAGCTCACCCCCAAGCAGGGCGTGGAGCAGGCCGTCACCGAGGGCAACGCGACCATCAAGTAGGAGCCCCTTTCAATGATCACCCGGCGTGCACTGTTCGCCGGGGGCGCGAGCCTGGGCCTGACCGCCGCACTGGGTGCCTCACCCGTGCGCGCGGCAGCCCGGCGTGCCCCCTTATCCGATGTCTTCCAACTGGGTGTCGCCTCAGGCGAGCCCGCTCCCGACGGCATGGTCCTGTGGACCCGCCTGGCCATGGACCCCGTCGCCCTGGACGGGCTCGGCGGGATGCCCGACCGGCCCGTTCCCGTGCTCTGGCAGGTGGCCAAGGACGAGAACTTCCGGAAAGTCGTCCGGGTGGGCGCCGAGGTGGCCCGCCCAGAGGCGGCGCACAGCGTCCACGTCGAGCTCGACGGGCTGCAGCCGGGCGCGGAGTACTTCTACCGCTTCCGCGTCGGCACCGAGATCTCGCCGACCGGCCGCACGCTCACCTCACCCGCCCCCGGCACCACGAGCAGGGAGCTGAACCTCGCCTTCACCTCCTGCGCCGACTACCAGACCGGCTGGTTCACCGCCTACCGGCGCATGGCCGAGGACCACCCCGACCTGGTCGCCTTCCTCGGCGACTACCTCTACGAGTACGGCGACTACAAGTACCCGGTGCGCGACCAGGCCGGTGGGGAGTGCCTCGACCTGGCCGGATACCGGCTGCGGCACGCCCAACACAAGGCCGACCCCGACCTCCAGGCCGCCCACGCCATCGCCCCCTGGGCGGTCGTGTGGGACGACCACGACATCGAGAACGCCTGGGCGGGCGACATCCCCGAGCAGCCGGACCCGCCGTTCCTGCCCAGGCGCGCGGCCGCCTTCCAGGCCTACTACGAGAACATGCCGCTGCGCAGGGCGCAGAAGCCCGACGGCCCTGCGCTGCACCTGTACCGCAGCATCCGCTGGGGCGCCGTGGCCAACCTGCACCTGCTCGACACCCGCCAGTACCGCGACCTGTACGCGTGCACCGGCAAGTCGGGCACCGTCGGCCCCGAGTGCACCGAGCGCCTGGCGCCCAACCGCACGATCCTCGGCGCCGAGCAGGAGGCCTGGATCGAGGGCGAGCTCAGGGGCTCCAAGGCCACCTGGGACCTGCTCGGCCAGCAGGTGTTCATGATGGAGATGGACTGGGTCAACGGCGAGGGCAAGGGCTACTCCAACGAGGGCTGGGACGGCTACACCGCCTCGCGCAACCGCCTGGCCGCCGCCATCGACGACAACAGGCGCAACGGCGTCGTCCTCACCGGCGACGTGCACTCCCACTGGGCCGGCGAGCTCAAGCGCGACCACCAGGACCCCGCGTCCAGGTCGGTCGGGGTCGAGCTGGTCACCACCTCCATCACCAGCGCGGGCAACGGCCTGGACGAGTACCCCAACACCCAGCAGCTCCTCAACGAGAACCCGCACGTCAAGTTCTTCAACGGCCGGCGCGGCTACGTCAACGCCAAGCTCACCCAGGCCGAGATGAAGGTCGACTTCCGCTCCCTGCGCGTCATCACCCAGCCGCACGCCCCCGCCTACACCTCGGGCTCCTTCGTCGTCGAGCCGGGAAACCCGGCACTCCACCCAGCCTGACGGGACACCCATGCGCATCCTCGCGGCCGCCCTCACGACGGCGGCCCTCCTCGTCGTGCCCTTATCCAGCGCCAACGCCGCCCCACCGCCGATCGACGCCCCGCCCATGGGGTGGAGCAGCCGCACGCTCGGCTGCTCGGTCTCGGACGCGGCCGTACGGCAGGCGGCCGACCGGCTGCCACCCGGCTACCGCTACCTGATCGTCGACGACTGCTGGCGCGGCGCCGACGGCAACCCCGACCCCGCCCGCTTCCCCAACGGCATCAAGCCCCTGGCCGACTACCTGCACGGCAAGAGGCTCAAGCTCGGCCTCAGCCTGTCGGCGGGCACGAAGGCCTGCGCGGGCGGCGGCCTCGGCTCCTACAAGCGGGAGGCGGCCGACGGCGCCCAGATCAGGGAGTGGGGCGTCGACTACCTCAAGTACGACTGGTGCAACATCCCGCTCGCCGACTTCCCCGGCAAGACCACCCTGGACATCGCCAAGGCCCTCTACCCGCCCATGCGCCAGGCCCTCGGCGACGGCGTCGCGTTCGCCATGAACAACGAGGAGGGAAGTACGGTCCCCTGGCTGTGGGGCGCCGAGCTGGCCACCACGTGGCGCACCAACCTGGCCTCCAGGCCCATCGCCGACACCTACGCGGGCATGTTCTCCGTCTGGGAGACCGCCATGCTCCGCACCGACTACGGCGTCAAGGGCAGCTGGGCCGACCCCGACCTCATCCAGGCGGGGCGCGGCGGGATGACCGAGGCGGAGTACCGCAGCCAGGTCAGCCTCTGGTCGGTCGCCGCGGCCCCGCTCATCCTGCAGTCGCTCGACGCCCCCGCCTCGATCGTGGCCAACCCCAAGGTGATCGCCGTCGACCAGGACCCGCTGGGCGCGATGGGCCGCTTCGCCCAGACCGACGGCTGGTACCACGTCGTGGTCAAGCCGCTGGAGAACGGTGACCGGGCCGTCGTGCTGTTCAACGAGAGCGACAGGGAGGCGACGATCTCCGTCAAGGGCAGCAGGCTCAAGCTGCCCGACGCGCGGCGCTACCGCGTCGAGGACCTCTGGACCGGGGCCGTCTGGTCCACCACCGGCGACCTGGCCGCCGCCGTGCCCGCGCACTCCTCGGTCATGTACCGGATCAGCGCGAGCCGGGAGCAGGCCAGGCCGCTGACGGCGTTCGAGATCGACCCGCCCGCCTTCCTCGGCGACAACCGGCCCTCCACCTTCGAGCCCGGCAAGGAGCGCGAGGTCGTCACCACGGTGACCAACGTGGGGGCCACCGACCGGCTGCGCGACCTGGACGTGACGCTCGCCGTACCGCAGGGGTGGCAGGTCGTGGCGCGCACGCCCACGCGGGCCCGCGCCCTCGCGGGCGGGGAGACGTTCACCGTGAAGTGGGCCGTCACCCCGCCGGCCGACGCCGCGCAGCAGCTCTACGAGCTCACCGGGAAGGCGGGCGACCTGATCGGGTCGGCAGCCGTCGTCCGCGTCGCCCAGGGGCCGGGGCCCGGCAGGACGTACCTCAGCGACCTGCCCTTCACCAAGGCGGCCAACTACTGGGGTCCCGTCGAGCGCGACCAGAGCGTCGGCGGCAAGGGCCAGGGCGACGGCCCGCCGATCACCATCGGCGGCGTGGTCTACCCCAAGGGGCTGGGCACGCACGCCCCCGCCGAGATCGAGTTCTACACCGCGGGCCGCTGCAGCACCGTGGAGCTGCAGGCGGGCGTCGACGACGACACGGGCAACGCCGGGTCGGTCGACGTCGAGGTCTGGGCCGACGACGGCCGCGCCGCCCACTCGGGCGTCGTCACCGGCGCACAACCGGCGAAGAAGGTCACCGCGTCCGTCCAGGGCGCCAGGTTCGTCCGGCTCGTCGTGACCAACGGCGGCGACAACGCCACCTCGGACCACGCCGACCTGGCCGACGCCACCATCACCTGTTCCTAGGAGGAAACGCTTGATGATCGTTCCCAAGCCCGTCACGCACGAGGCCCTCCCGGGCCACTTCGTCCTCGACTCAGGGACGGCGCTCGTCGCCGACCCGGCGCTGAGCGAGGTGGCGGCCTGGTTAAGGGGCGAGCTCAGCCCGGTCACCGGCGGCGAGCTGCCGCCGGGCAGGCCGGGCCCGGGAACGATCACCATCGGGCTCGACGACCTCCCGCCCGAGGCCTACCGGCTGACGGCGGGGCCGGGCGGGGTCGCCATCGACGCGGGGGGAGCGGCGGGGGCGTTCTACGGCGCGCAGACGCTCAGGCAGCTCCTCCCGCCCACGGCGTACAGGAAGGCCTGGTCGGGGCCGCTCACCCTGCCCGCCGTACGCATCGAGGACGCGCCGCGCTTCGGGTATCGCGGGGTGATCCTCGACGTCGCCCGGCACTTCATGACCAAGGCGGACGTGCTGCGGTTCATCGACCTGATGGCCATGCACAAGCTCAACCACCTGCACCTGCACCTCACCGACGACCAGGGCTGGCGGCTGGAGATCAGGCGCTACCCGCGGCTCACCGAGATCGGCTCCTGGCGCAAGGAGAGCCAGGCCGGGTGGAACGGCGCCATGGACGGCCGCCCGCACGGCGGCTTCTACACGCAGGACGACATCCGCGAGATCGTCGCCTACGCCGGGCGCCGCCACATCACCGTCGTGCCCGAGATCGACCTGCCCGGCCACACCCAGGCCGCCATCGCCGCCTACCCCTGGCTCGGCAACCTGTCCGAGCCGCTGGAGGTGGGCACCACCTGGGGGATCGGCTCCAACGTGCTCAACGTCTCCGACGAGACGATCACCTTCTTCAAGAACGTCTTCGACGAGGTGCTGGAGCTGTTCCCCGGCTCGCTGGTGTGCGTCGGCGGCGACGAGTGCCCCAAGGACCAGTGGCGCGAGAGCCCCTCGGCGCAGCGGCGCATCGCCGAGCTGGGGCTGCGCGACGAGGACGGGCTGCAGAGCTGGTTCATCCACCAGTTCGACGACTACCTGGTGGAGCGCGGGCGGCGGCTGGTCGGCTGGGACGAGATCCTCGAGGGCGGGCTCGCTCCCGGGGCCGTCGTGGCCTCGTGGCGGGCCGACCTCGGCGCGGTCGCGGCGGCCAAGGCCGGGCACGACGTCATCACCTGCCCCAACACGTCCGTCTATTTCGACTACCGGCAGGGACCGGGGGAGGACGAGCCGGTGCCTTTCGGTACCGTCCTGACCCTTGACGACGTCTACGCGTTCGAGCCGATCCCCGCCGAGCTGCACGGGGACGCGGCGGCCGAGCGCATCCTCGGCTCGCAGTGCGGGATCTGGACGGAGCTGATCGACTCCAACCGGCGGGTGGACTACATGGCGTTTCCCCGGCTGTCGGCGTTCTCCGAGACCGTGTGGAGTACGGCGGAGCGTGACCTTCCCGGGTTCAGGCGGCGGCTGGCCGTCCATCTGGAGCGTCTGGACGCGATCGGGGTGGAGTACCGGCACGAGGAGGGGCCGCTGCCGTGGCAGACCCGGCCGGGCGTGCCCGGCCGGCCGGAGGACCCGGTGTCGTGGCAGGCCACGATCGAGGCGTGGACCAGCAACCTGAGGAAGGCCCCGTGACCATGCTCGGGCAGGCCGTCGAGGTGGCGTCGTGACCGCGCTGGACTGGCCTGGCTGCGCCAACGCCCGTGACCTGGGCGGCCTTCCCACCTCGTGGGGCGGCAAGATCACGACGGGTGCGCTCGTGCGCGCCGACCGGCTGCGTCGGGAGACCGTGCACGCGGCTCTCGCTTACGGTGTGAACCTCGTGCTTGACCTGCGGCTGGCACACACCGAGTGCACGGTGGACCCCAGCCCGCTGGCCGGGCACCCCGCCTACCGCAACATCTCCGTCCTGCGCGACGAGGACACCGTGCTGGAGGAGATGGCCGACGGGCTGCCCGCCATCTACCGCGCCATCCTCGACCGCGGCGGCGCCAACCTGGCGCGCGTGCTCGCCGCGATCGCCTGGGCGCCGCCCGGCGGCGTCCTCGTGCACTGCCACTCGGGCAAGGACCGCACCGGGCTAGTGGTCGCGCTGGCCCTGGACGTGGCTGGCGTGTCGCCGGATGAGATCGCTGTGGACTACGCGCGCACCGCGGAGCGGCTGCCGATGGAACCGGCGGCAGCCGCCCAGGTCACCGTACAGACGATGCTCCAGACCCTCGGCTACCTGCGTGAGCAGTACGGCGGGGCGCAGCCGTACCTGATGCGGGCCGGGTTCGGCCGGGCCGACGTCACCCGCCTGCGGGCGCGGCTCACCCGACCAGCAGGATGACCGCCTCGGCGCTGTCCTGGCGCAGGTCGCGCAGGGGGCGGTACTCCGGCGAGTTGTACCAGGCCAGCGCCTGCTCCTCGGAGGGGAACGCGAGCAGGACCATCCGGTCGTGCTCCCAGCTCCCCTCCAGGGCCATCACGTCACCACCCCGGTACAGGTACTGCCCGCCGTACGCCTCCACGGTCGCCGGGGCCTCGGCCACGTAGCGGGCCATCGCCTCCTTGTCGTGGATGCGCACCCGCGACACCACGTGCACCGTCATGTGACCCTCCGCAACGCCAGCTCAGGCTCGGTCGACAGGTAGAGGCCGTTCACCGCCAGCTCGGGAGAGTCGGGCGCGGACGGCATCGTCTTGACCTTGTTGTACCTGTCCATCGGGCTGTCGGCAGGCGAACCGGCCAGTTCCTGCGCCGCAAGGTCGTAGGCGGCGTCCTTGGCGTCCGACAGGTCCTCGATGCCGGTGATGATGTGCAGGAACGCCTCATGAAGGTGCAACCGGTGCCGCTCGCCCCTGGTCAGGCTCTGGGCGTGGTGGAAGTGGTAGTCCTTGCCCCGGTAACTCTCGTAGAACACCGACACCAGCACCAGCAACCGCTCGTAGGCGCGGCGGTAGACCGTCTCGTAGAAGCTCTGCGCCTCGGCCTCGGGGATCTCCTTGCGCAGCACGCTGCCCGCGCAGGCGGCCGACAACATGCCGCTCAGCGTGGCCAGGTGCACCCCGGTCGACAGCAGCGGGTCGAGGAAGCACGCGGCGTCTCCGGCCAGGTAGTAGCCGGGGCCGCAGAAGGCGTCGGCGACGTAGGAGTAGTCCTGCTCCACCTTCATGCCCGACACCTTGGTCGCGCCGTCCAGCAGGTCGAGCACCGCCGGGCACTCCTGCATGGCAGTCATGAAGACCGCCTCCTCGCCGCCCAGCCTGGAGCGCGCCTCGTTGAAGGCGTCGCGGCCCATGACCACGCCGACGCTGCGGGTGCCGTCGTGCAGCGGGATCACCCAGAACCAGCCGCCGGGGATCGAGCACACCGCGATCGCGCCCACCGGGCCCCGGTCCAGCGGCTTGCCGCCCCGGTAGTAACACCAGGTGGCGACGTTCTTGAACACCTCGTGCATGCGCCGGTTGCGGAAGTGCCTGTTGGCCAGCACCCCGCCGCGCCCCGACGCGTCGACCAGGCAGTCGAAGGAGATCTCGCCCTCCGAGGTGGTGGCAGAGACGGGCCGGTCGCCCTCGAAGCGCACCGAGCTGACCGTCACCCCCTCGTGCACCTCCACGCCCAGCGTCTTGGCGTGCTCCAGCAGGATCTGGTCGAACTCGCTGCGCACCACCTGGTAGGCGTTGGTCGTGCCGTCCGACAGCTCGTTGAAACGGATGTCCCACTCGTCGGGACCCCAGAAGAAGTACGTGCCGCCCTTCGGCTGGAAGCCGTGCGCGGCGATCTTCTCCTTGGCGCCGAGCACGTCGAGGACGGTCATGATCGAAGGCAGGATGGATTCACCGATGTGGTAGCGGGGGAAGTGCTCGCGTTCCGCAAGGGTCACCTGGAAGCCCTGGCGGGCGAGCAGCCCGGCCGCCGTCGAACCGGCGGGACCGCCGCCGATGACGAGGATCTGGGTCGAGTCGCGCATGGCCACCTCCACTCACCGAGCAACGTGTCCCGGCTCCAGCGGCAAGTCAATACATTTTGTGAAAGTTCTCATTCAAGGTATTGATGAGCGTTGGATTTCATGCGACGTTCCCGGCATGGTGAAACGCGCCATGGCCGCGACCCCGTCGGCTCGGATGCTGGAGCTCTTCGAAGGGCACCGGCTGACCCCGACCCAGCGCAGGATCGCGCAGTGGCTCATCGAGAACGCGGTCGAGTCGCCGTTCCTGTCGAGCAGCGAGCTCGCCGCGCGCACCAGCGTCAGCCAGCCGTCGGTGACCAGGTTCGCCATGGCCCTGGGCTACGACGGCTACCCCGACCTGCGGCGCAGGCTGCGCGAGCTGCACCTGTCCGACGGCGGCGACCCGCAGGAGGACCAGGGCGAGGTGCGGCGCAACGAGTTCGAGCACGCCGTCGCCGCCGAGATCACCAACCTGCGCGGCCTGGCCGACACCCTGTCCGACCCGGCGCCCATCGTGGACGCCGGGCGGGTGCTGGCCGCCTCCCGGCCGCTGCTCGTGGTCGGCCAGCGGGTGGCGGCCCCGCTGGCCAGGTACATCGGGTTCTTCGCCGCCAAGTTCCACCCCGACGTGCGGGTCCTCGACGAGGGCGGGTCCGTCGCGGCCGACCGGCTGGAGCAGGCGGCGGCCGACGGCGCCGGCGCGGTGCTGGCGATCGTGCTGCCCCGCTACCCGCGCGAGTCCATCGAGTTGCTCCGGCACTGCCGCGAGCTCGAACTGACCGTGGTCACCATCACCGACGCCCAGATGAGCCCGGCCGCCGCCGTGTCCGACGTGGTCCTGCCCGCGGCCGTGGGCACCGGGCTGGTGTTCGACTCGCAGGCCGCGCCCATGGTGCTGTCCGTCGTGCTGCTGCAGGCGATGTGCGACGCCATGCCCAGGCGGGCTCAGCAACGCCTCGAAGCTTTCGAAGTCGAGGCCGACAGAAGGCAGCTGTTCGTGTCGTAGTTCGCAGGAGGGTCATGAAAACGCCGCTCGACGCACTGCCGCACCCCGCGGTGCTGGTCATCGACATGCAGCGCGACTTCGTCGACCCGGGGGCGCCCATCGAGTGCGCGGGCGCCCGCGACATCGTGCCCGCCGTACAGGATCTGCTGGCGACGGCCAGGGGCGCGCGGGTGCCCGTGATCTACACCAGGGAGGTCCACCGCGCCGACGGGGTGGACCTGGAGATGTCCAACGACGAGCCCGCCCACTGCCTCGAAGGCACGGGGGGCGACGAGATCATTCCCGCGCTCGCCCCGCTGTCCGGCGACTACGTGGTGGTCAAGCGGCGCTACAGCGGGTTCTTCGCCACCGACCTCGACCTGCTGCTGCGCTCGCTCGGCGCCAGGACGCTCGTCCTGACCGGCGCGGCCACCGACGTCTGCGTCCGCGCCACCGCGCAGGACGCCCACCAGCTCGACTACCGGGTCGTGGTGCCGCGCGAGTGCGTGGCCGGCACGACCGAGGCCAGGCACGAGGCGGCGCTGCAGAACATCGACTACGTCTTCGGCTACGTCGCGCCCGTCTCTTTCGTCAGCAAGCTCCTCGGAGGTTGAGATCATGCGCGCAGCCGTATTTCACGAACCAGGACAGCTCCTCGTCACCGACGTCGCCGACCCCTCGCCGCCCGACGGCGGCTTCCTCCTGCGGGTGCGGGCGTGCGCCATCTGCGGGTCCGACGTGCGCACCTACCGGCACGGCAGCTCCCACCTGAAGACGCCGTGGATCATCGGCCACGAGATCGCCGGTGAGGTCGCCGTGGCCGGGTCCGGCTGCACGCTGGCCGTCGGGTCCCGGGTGCAGATCGCCACGGCGGTGCCGTGCGGGCGCTGCCGTCCCTGCGGGCGCGGGTGGCTGACGATGTGCTCGCAGATCATGGCGCACGGCTTCCACTACCCGGGCGGGCTGGCCGAGTACATGCCGGTCGGGCCCGAGGTCATCGCCATGGGGTGCGTCAACCCCATCCCCGACGGGCTGTCCTACGACCAGGCGGCCTGCACCGAGCCGGTGGCCTGCGTCCTCAACGGGCAGCAGCTCGTCGACACCCAGCTCGGCGACCACGTCGTGGTCATCGGGGCCGGGCCGATCGGCTGCCTGCACGTGCAGATGGCCAAGGCCCGCGGGGTCTCGCAGGTGATCCAGCTGGAGATCAATCCGGTACGGCTGGCGCGGGCCAAGGAGTTCGGCGCCGACCTGCTGGTGGACGCGGCGCACGAGGACGTGCGCGAGGTCGTCAAGGACGCCACGTCCGGGCGGGGGGCGGACGTGGTCATCTCGGCGACGCCGACGGCTGAGGCGCAGGCGCTGGCCGTGGAGCTGGCGGGGGTGCACGGGCGGGTCAGCCTGTTCGGCGGCCTCCCGCCGTCGGCGCCGACCGCGGTGATCAACACGAACCTCGTGCACTACAAGGAGATCACCCTGGTGGGCTCGTTCACCTCGACGCCCGCGCAGAACACCGCGGCCCTCGGGCTCATCGCCTCCGGCCGCATCGACGCGGGTCGCCTCATCGACACCACCCTCGGCCTGGACGACGTCGTCAACGGGCTCCAGCAGCTGGAGCGCGGTGACGCACTCAAAGCAGTCGTCCACCCCTGAATCTCTGCGTTTTTTGGGAAGTCCCGTCATCTCGGAAGGGCAACCATGACAACGGAGTGCGGCAAGAAGATCAGGCTCGGCAGGATCCTACGTCCCGAGACCGGGCGCAGCGTGTGCGTGGCCTTCGACCACGGCCTCGACGACGGCCCCATGCCGGGCAACATCGACTCGCGCGCCACCATGGCCAAGCTCGTGGAAGGCGGCGCCGACGGGGTGCTCGTCTCGCCGGGCATCGCCAGGCTCTGCGCCGACCAGTTCGCCGGGAAGAACGCGCCCGCGCTCATCCTGCGGCTCGACTGGAGCAACATGTTCCGCCGCGAGCTCAGCCACCGCGAGGGGCGCAACAGGCTCATCGCCAACGTCGAGGACGCGGTCCGCTACGGCGCTGACGCGGTGCTGACGTTCATGTTCGTCGGCTACGACGACGCGGACGCCGAGGCCGACGAGGTCGCCAAGAACGCCCTGGTCACCAGGGAGTGCGAGCGGTACGGCATGCCGCACATCATCGAGCCGATGGCGCAGGGCGCCAAGGCCGAGGGGCGGGGCCTGGAGGCGGACGTCATCAAGGTCCACACCCGGATGGCGGCCGAGCTCGGCGCCGACGCCCTGAAGACGGACTACAGCGGGTCGGCCGACACGTACCGGGCGGTCGTGGAGTCGTGCCCGGTGCCGATCCTCATCGCGGGCGGTCCCAAGACCAAGACGGTGCGGGGGAGCCTGGAGATGGTGCAGGGGGCGATCTCGGCCGGTGCTTCCGGCGTGGTGATGGGGCGCAACATCATCCAGGCGGACGATCCGGCGCGGATGCTGGCGGCCATCAAGACCATCGTGCACGACGGCCTGGGCGTCGACGAGGCGATGAAGCACCTTGGATGAACCCCCGCCCCCGAGCCCCGCCGCGCAGGGCCCTCCAGGCCCAACCCCTTCTGCGCGGCGGCCCACCCCCTCCCCATCGCCCGCCCCTTCCGCGCGGCCCGTGTCTGACGCGGCGCCCGCCCCTTCCACGCGGTCCGCTTCCGGCGTGCCGCCCGGTCCCTTCACGCGACCTGCTCCTTCCGCGCAGCCCGCTTCCGACGTGCCGTCCACCTCCGAAGGGGTGGACGGCTGCCAAGGCGCGAGCACCTCCACCGGTCCTGCGCGCGCCGGCTCTCTGGAAGGGACGTTCGCCGCGATCCTCGAAGGGCGCCGGACCAAGGAGCAGATGGCGGCAGCGTTACGCGAGATGCATCGCCGGGGCGAGACCGCGGCCGAGGTGGAGGCCTGCGTGCGGGCGATGCTCAGGCGTGCCGTACGGCTCGACCCCGGATACGCCGTCGTGGACATCGGCGGCACCGGCGGCGACCGCGCGGGCACGTTCAACATCTCCACGGTCGCCGCACTGGTCGTGGCCGCCTGCGGAGTGCCGGTGATCAAGCACGGCAACCGCGCGGTCACCGGCCGCTGCGGCAGCCTCGACCTGCTGGAAGCCCTGGGCGTGGAGATCCCGCCCGCCGACCGGGTCGTCGCCCAGCTCGACAGGTACGGCTTCGCGGTGGCCGCCACCCCGCTCGTCCACCGTTTCCCCGCGGAGCTGAACGAGGTGCGCCGCTCCCTGGGCTTCCCGTCCATCTTCAACCTGGCCGGGCCGATCGCACACCCCGCGGTCGAACTGTCCGGGCAGATCGTTGGAGTGGGCTGGCTCGACGCCCTCCCGGCGGTGACGGGCGCGCTGACCCGGCTGGGCCGTACCCAGGTGAGCGTCGTGCACGGCGCGGGCACCGACGAGCCGACGCTCACCGGCCCGACGCTTCTGTACGGACGCGACGGCATCCGCCAGATCACCGCCGGCGAGTACGGCCTGGCCCAGGCGGACACCGCCGCCCTGCGCGGCGGCGCACCGGCGGTGAACGCCGCCATCTGCCGTTCCGTCCTGACGGGCGAACCGGGACCACGCCGCGACGTGGTCCTCCTGTGCGCGGGTCTCGCTCTGTGGACCGCCCAGGTGGCTCCCTCGGTGCACGAAGGCATCCAGCGGGCCGCGGCCGCCATCGACGAGGGGGCTGCGAGGGCGCTGCTCGAAAGGCTGACAACCCGGCAGATCCGCCCGCTGACTCCCCGTGGCGACCCACGCGAAGGGGCGGCGCTCCCTCGTGGGGACCCGCCCGAGGGGGCGACGGCACCTCGGGGGGATCCGTCCGAGGGGGCGGTGACCCCTTTGTCGGATGGGGCGAGGTCTCCACAGGCGCGGCAGGGGTCGCGTAGCGGAGTGGTGATGCCGTGGCGGGGGCTGCTCGGCGGCCTGGTGGTGCCGCGTCGGGAGACCCGTGCGGCGAGGGTTCCGGGCCGGGAGCTCGGCGTGGTGAGGGCGTCGCGTCAGGGGTTCGGCGGGATGGGCGAGGTGGTGCCGCCTTCGGCGGCGGTGGGTGGAGTGACAGGACCGGGGCGGGCGCCGCTCGACGGGTTGAGGGACACCAGATGCCGACTGGAGATCATGTGAACACGGCCGACCAACTGCGCGCGGCGTTCGACGAGCGACCGCTAGTCGAGGTCAAGGGGCGGAAATTCGTTATCAACCCGCTCACCGAGCAAGTACCGGCGACCACGGCGGAGCTGCTCGTCGCAGCCGCCTGGCAGCTCACCGCCGCAGGGGACTTCGGCGCAGGCTGCGTGGTCGTCGGCGAGGAGGACAAGGGCGGGGTGCTCGTGGCCGCCGTCTCCATGGTGACCGGCCTGCCGTTCGGGCTGGCCCGCTGGTACCCGTCCGGGCTGGAGGGGCAGGTCTCGGTGGACTTCGAGTCCGAGTACGCCGAGGGCCGCATCTACCTAAACGGCGTGGAACCCGGCGACGAGGTGGTGATCGTCGACGACCTCGTCAGCACGGGCGGCACGATGATCGCGCTGATCCAGGCCATCGAGCGGTGCGGCGCCCGGATCAGGGACATCGTCTGCGTCGCCGAGAAGGTCGAGTACGAGGGCAGGCAGCGCATCAAGGAGGCCACGGGACACGACGTGAAATGCCTGCTGCAGCTGTCGATCGCCGGGCCGAGGTGCAAGGTCCTGTGAGCGAGGTCTTATGAGCGCGGCGCGGGAGGCGTGCGGGGTGGTCGGCGTGTACGCGCCGGGTTCCGCCGCGCCCGCCCTCGCCGCGACCGCCCTGCAGACGCTCCAGCACCGGGGGGAGGAGTCGGCTGGGCTGGCGGTGGACGACGGGGAGCGGCTGCGGGTCTATCGCGGGCTGGGGCTGGTCGGGCAGGCGCTGCCCGCGGAGCTGGTCGGCGGGTTGTCGGGGGCCGTGGTGATCGGGCACACGCGTTACTCGACGAGCGGCCCGCCCACGATCGCCAACGCGCAGCCGGTCGCGGGGGATGGATTTGCCCTGGCACACAACGGACACCTCCTCGAGGTGCCGCCGACGGTCGACAACGACTCCCGCTATCTGGTCGACCGTCTCAGCGCGGCCCTGGTCGAGTCGGCACAGTCGGGTCCGACCACGAGCGGGCCAGTTGCCAACGGGATGAGCCTGGGCGTGCCCGCCTGGCGCGGTGCTGGAGCCGGGCCACACGGCGCAGGTGCGGGCGGCGCGGAGGTGCGAGGCGGCGCGGACGTGCGGGGTGGTGCTGACGTCCGGGGCAGCGCTCACGTGCGCGGTGGCGCGGAGGGGCGGGGTGCCGCTGAGGTGCGGGGTGGGGTGCTGGAGGGGGCGCTGATGGGGGTCCTGCCTCACCTGCGGGGCGCGTTCTGCCTGGTCCTGCTGGAGCGCGGCCGCGTCATCGCCGCCAGGGACAGGAACGGCTTCCGCCCCCTCACCGTGGGCCGGTTACCCGACGGCGGCTGGGTGGTGGCCAGCGAGACCGCCGCCCTGCGCGCCGTACAAGCCAGAGTGGTCAGGGACGTCGGCCCAGGCGAGCTGGTCGTGCTCGACGATCGCGGAGTGCGCTGGGTCAGATGGGCGCCGGCGGAGCAACGCAGCTGCCTGTTCGAGTACGTCTACGTGGCCAGGCCGGACAGCGACATCGACGGCCGCAGCGTCTACGAGGCCCGGTTCCAGGCGGGCGGCCTGCTCGCCCGCGAATCCCCGCCGGAGGGCGCCGAGCTGGTCATCGGCGTGCCGGACTCCGGGGTGACCGCGGCGCTCGGGTACGCGGAGGAGTCCGGCCTGCCGTACAGGCAGGGGTTCGTCAGGAGCCCCTACGCGGGCCGCAGCTTCATCCAGCCAGGCCAGCCCCTGCGCAGCGCCGCGATCAGGGCCAAGCTCGCCCCCATCGCCGCCGCCGTGCGCGGCCGCAGGATCGTGGTGGTCGACGACTCGATCGTGCGCGGCAACACCCAGAAGCTCATCGTGCGCGCGCTGCGCGGGGCAGGCGCGAAAGAGGTGCATCTGCGCATCGCCTCCCCGCCCGTGCGCTGGCCCTGTTTCTTCGGCATGGATTTCGCCACCCGCGACCAGCTGATCGCGGCCGCCCTCCACGTGCGCGAGATCCGCGCCGCGCTGGACGCCGACTCGCTCGCCTACCTCTCGCTGCCCGGCCTGATCGCCGCCAGCGGACGGCCCGGCGAACGGCTCTGCCGCGCCTGTATGGACGGCTGCTACCCCGCGGCCGAGCCCGACCTGCTCGTAACAAGTAGCCGGAGGTAGGAAATATGTGGATCAGGAGGACCGCGGTCGCGCTGGCGGTCGTCATCGCCGCGGCCGGATGCGGCTCGGGTGGTAGCGGAGGAGACACCCTGAAGATCGGGTTCTTCTCCCCGATCACCGGGGCGACCTCGGCGGACGGCGTCAGCGCCAAGAACGGCGCGCTGCTGGCCGTCGAGGACATCAACAAGAAGGGCGGCAAGAAGGTCGAACTGGTCGCCTACGACGACCAGGGCAAACCCGAGCAGGCCGTGACCATCGCCCGCAAGCTCATCCAGGAGGACCAGGTCGCGGGCATCGTGAGCGGCGCCTACTCCCCGCCGACCACGGCGGCGGCGCCCATCGTGCAGCAGGCGAAGATCCCGATGTTGTCGGCCTACGCCGTCTCACCGAAGATCACCCAGGCGGGCGAGTACATCTACCGCGCGGGGCCGGCAGGGGCCGTCGAGGGCGCGGCCGCTGCTGTCTTCACCAAGACCAAGCTGCCAGGGCCGCCGAAGAAGGTCGCGGTCATCACCGGTGACCTCGACCCGCTCATCGTGATCTCCGAGGCGTTCAAGGCGCGGGCCACGAAGGAGGGGCTGGAGGTGTTCGACGGCGGCAAGTTCGCCCTCGCGGACACCGACTTCCGCCCGCTGCTCGGCCGGATCAAGGCGGCGGCGCCGGAGGCGGTCTACGCGGCCGGTTACTACGACAACGCCGCGCTGCTGCTCACCCAGGCCAAGGAGATCGGGCTGACCGCGCCGTTCGTGTTCGGCTCGACCTCGGACTCCTACAAGGTGTTCGAGCTGGCCAAGGACAACGCGGCCGAGGGCGCCTACCTGACGACCGACTTCGACCGCGGCGACCGTCCCGTGGTGTCGTCGTTCATCTCCGCCTACAAGGCGAAGTACAACGTGGAGCCGGACATCGTGGCCGCCGCCTCCTACGACGCGGTGACCGCGATGGCCCTGGCCGCGGCCAAGGGCGGCGACCTCAACAAGGCGATCGCGGGGCTGACGAACGTCGACCTCGTCACCGGGCCGGTCGACAAGGTCAGCGCGGCCCGCGACTTCGAACGGCCGCTGTCGCTGCAGGTCGGCAAGGGCGGCAAGTGGACGCACTTCGCCTCCCTGCCGTGGGCGGACGTGGTGGGGGACTGACGGTTGCCGGAAACCCTGGCCAACATCGTGGTGACGGCCGCGGCGTACTCTCTCGTCGCCGTCGGCCTCACCACGATCTACGGCGTTCTACGGGTGTTGCACATCGCGCACGCCGGCGTCTACGCCTTCGGCGCCTACTGCGGGTATACGGCGTATACCTTCACGGGTTCGTTCTGGGTGGCGTTCGCCGGGGCGGCGGCGGGGGCCGCCCTGCTCGGGGTGGCGATCTTCTGGCTGGTCTACCGGCCGCTGCTCGCGCAGCCGCGCGCCATCCCGCTGCTGGCCAGCATCGGCCTGTTCATCATGATCACCGCCTTGCTGGCCAGGCCGTTCCTGCTCGGGCCCGACATCCACGCGCTGCCCGCCTCCTCGGGGCTGCCCGCGCTGGCCGGGTTGAGCTCGATCCAGGTGACGATCGTCGTCGTCGCCGTGCTCGCGGTTGTCGGTGTATACCTGCTGGTCCGCCGTACCCGCCTGGGTCTGTCGTGGCGGGCGATCACCGCCGACGCGCAGATGGCGGCGGGCAACGGGGTCAACCTGGACGCGGGCATCACCGCCAACTTCGCGATCGGCTCGGCGCTGGCCGGGGTCGCCGCGCTGCTCACCGCCGTGTACACCAACAGCGTCACGGCGAGCATGGGCGACGTCATCTCCTACAAGGCGTTCGTCATCGTCGTGCTCGGCGGGCTCGGCAGTGTGCCCGGGGCGGTCGCCGCCAGCTTCCTGCTCGCGGCGGCCGAGATCGTGTCCACCCGGTACGCCGGGTCGTTCCTGCCGCGCGACGCGATCGCGTTCCTGGTGCTGATCCTGGTGCTGCTGGCCAGGCCGCAGGGCATGGTGAGCCGGGCATGAGCGAGCTTGTCGAGCGGATCAACAGACACGGGCGGCGCCCATGAGCGGGTATCTGGCCTCCGTCCTGGTGTCCGCCGGGATCATGGCGATCCTGGCGCTGTCGCTCAACCTCGTCGTCGGCTACGCCGGTCAGGTGTCGCTGGCGCAGGGCGCGCTGTTCGGGGTCGGCGCCTACACCGCCGCGATCGCCAGCACCAGGTACGGCGTCGCCTTCCCGTTCGACGTGGTGCCTGCCGTCCTGGTGACGGCGCTGGTCGGCACCCTGATCGCGGTGCCCGCGCTGCGGGTGCGCCACGACTTCCTCGTGCTGACCACGATGGGCGTCAACTTCGTGGTCGTGGGGCTGTTCCAGTTCGTGCCCTACTTCGGCGGCTCGCAGGGCATCGTCGGCATCCCGCTGCTGCCGTTCTCCGCCGTCGAGACCATGTGGCTGGTGCTCTTCTGCCTGGTCGTGACGCTGGCCACCCAGTGGTTGCTGCTGCGTACCTGGTTCGGGCTGCGCCTGACGGCGATCCGCGACGACGAGGGCGCGGCGGCGGCGACCGGCGTCGGGGTGGCGGCCACGAAGATCTGGGCGTTCACGTTCAGCGGCGCGTACGCCGGGCTGGCCGGATGCTTGTACGCGCACTACATCGGCAGCATCTTCCCCGGCGGGTTCGGGTTCGTGCAGTCGGTGACGATCCTGGCGATGGTGATCCTCGGCGGCGAGGGCACCCTGGCCGGGCCGGTGCTGGCCGCCGTGCTGCTGACCGTCCTGCCCGAGCAGTTGCGGTTCGTGGAGGAGTGGCGGCTCGTCCTGTACGGCGCGCTGATCGTGGTGATCATCCGCTTCATGCCCGCGGGCCTGCTCGGCCACGGGTCACCGCTCAGGAGGCTTTACGGTGTTGCTCGAGGTCGAGGCGCTGACCAAGAGGTTCGACGGGAACCTGGCGCTGTCGGGCGTCTCGTTCACGGTCGACCATCGGGAGATCGTGGGGCTGATCGGGCCGAACGGGGCGGGTAAGACGACGTTGTTCAACTGCGTGGCCGGGCACCTGCTGCCGACGTCCGGCCGCGTGGTGCTGGACGGCGCCGACGTCACCCGGGTGCCCGCGCACCGGCGCGCCAGGCACGGCATCGGCCGTACGTTCCAGATCGTCCGGCCGTTCGCCAGCATGACCGTGCGCGAGCAGGTCACCGTCGGAGCCGGGGTGCACCGCTACCGGGCGCTGCTGCCGTCGCTGGCGCCCAGGCCGCGCAGGCACCCGGCGGTGGAGCAGGTCCTGGCCGACCTGCACCTGGCGCCGGTGGCCGACCGGCGGGCCGGGCAGCTTCCCCTGGGCGTGCAGCGGCGGGTGGAGATCGCCAGGGCGGAGGCGATGGAGCCGCGCCTGCTGCTGCTCGACGAGCCAGGGGCGGGGCTGACCGACGTGGAGTTGCAGGAGTTGGCCGAGCACGTGCGGTCGCTCCGTGACCGCGGGCGGACGGTGGTGCTGATCGAGCACTCGATGGACTTCGCGCTGTCGGTGTGCGACCGGATCCTGGTCCTGGTGGACGGCGCGCTGATCGCCTCGGGGCCGCCCGCGCAGATCAGGCGGGACCCAGCGGTGATCGCCGCGTACCTGGGGGAGGCGTGATGCTGGCCGTCGAGGGGCTCGAGGTTCGCTACGGGGCGGTGTCTGCGGTGTCCGGGGTGTCGCTGGAGCTGGCGGAGGGCGCCACGAGCGCCGTGCTGGGCGCCAACGGCGCGGGCAAGACGTCGCTGATCAAGGCGCTGATGGGCTGGGAGAAGGCCGCTTCCGGCCGGATCCTCTTCGGCGGGGTGGACGTCACGACGTGGACGCCGTGGCGGCGGGCTCGGGCCGGGATGGCGGTCGTGCCGGAGCGCGGGCGCGTCTACGGCGACCTCACCATCGAGGAGAACCTCGTGATGGGGGCGTTCCCGCGCAGGCCGTCGCGTAAGGAGATGCTGGAGGTGCTGGAACGGTTTCCCGGCATGGGCGAACGGCTGCGCGAGCCCGCCAGGTTGCTGTCGGGCGGGCAGCAGCAGATGATCGCGATCGCCAGGGCGCTGATGGCGAGGCCGCGCCTCCTGCTGGTGGACGAGGTCACCAGCGGACTGGCCCCGCTGCTGGTCGCCCAGGTCTTCGCGACCCTCGGCGACCTGGCGGCCACGGGCCTCACCCTGCTGGTGGCCGAGCAGAACGCCAGGCGCGCCCTGGAGATCACCAGCAGGGCGATCGTGCTGCAGCGCGGCAGGATCGCGCTGTCGGGGGAGTCCGCGCAGCTCCGCGCGGAACCCCGCCTCCTGGACGCCTACCTGGGCTCCGCCTAGGGCTCCCAAGCGCCCAGAAAAACCTGTGCCCCTCTCCTTTTGAGGGGAGAGGGGTGTGGGAGGTCTTTGTTCTCAGAGGTCGACGGGGCCGCCCGCTCGCCAGTAGACGTTGTTCTCCCGGCTGAGCAGGTCGGCCTCGACGAGGTAGCGGCGCAGCGCCGGGTAGTCGTCGTGGAAGGCGCGCAACGCCACGTCGACGTCCTTCTCCGGGTAACGCACGCCAGGCTCGAAGACGCGGGAGATGTGGCGCAGCAGGATCATCCGCTTCTCGTGCTTCACCGGGAACTCGCGCACCCGCCCGTCCACGAGGAACGTCTCCAGCACCTTCTCCTCGGCGCTCAGCTTGCGCGCCGGCTCCGCCGTGGCCTGGAGGAGCTCGCGGAACCGCTCCGGCCTGGCCCGCCACGTCCCGTCCGCGCCCCGCTCGGCCAGCCCACCGCGCTCCAGGCGCTCCAGGACCTTCTCGGACGGCTCGCCCGCCGTACCGAGCACGAGGGCGGCGAAGGCGCGCAGCGTCTCCTCCTGGTGGAGCAGACCGAAAACGCGCCGGATTTCTTCATCTTTCACCGGGACAGTCTGAACCATCCACGGCCGCCAGTCGTCTCATTTTCGTGATGATGAAGATCCTTTCGGTGACCGCCGCGACCGTCGCCGCCCTCGCGTCCCCCGCCTTCGCCGCCGCGCCCGTCCCCAAGGGCTTCCTGCTGTACGAGAAGGACGCGGCCAAGAAGGACGCCAACCCGGAGACGAGCTGGGCGGTCAGCGCCAAGGTGACGGCCAAGCTGGTGGTCAACCCGTGCGACAGGGCGGCGCTGGGCCGCGCCGGGCGCACCGCCGCCAAGACGATCACCTACACCGCGGTGCCCGACTACTCCAAGTCCGAGCAGATCATCCTCTTCACCGGCGACGAGGCCGCCGCGAGGGCGTTCGCCGACCTCAAGGCCGCGGTACGTAAGTGCAGCAAGCCCGACTACCGATACGCCACCAGGGCCGTCGCCCTCGGCGACGAGGGCCAGGCCATCACGGGGCAGAGCTACCAGGGCGGCAAGCCCGCCATCGGCGGCGAGCGCGCGATCGTGGTACGGCGGGCCAACGCGCTCGTCGTCTACACGCAGGCGGGGGAGTGGGGCAAGCCGGCCGCCGCGGACTTCGCCCGGCAGACCAAGGACGCGACGAGGATGCTCGCCAAGATCTGCACAGTGGCGGCGTGCTGAGCGCCCAGGACTGGGACAACAGGTGGGGCTCCACCGACACGTTCGCCGTCCACCTCTACCTGCGCGCCTATGAAGGCAAGATGGTGGACAAGGTCTGCCGGATCGCCGCCTGCTGACGTCAGGCGGCGGGCGGGATGTTGTGGTTGACGCGGAAGGTGTTGCCCGGGTCGACCGCCTTCTTGATCGCGCGCAGCCTGCCGTAGTCGGCGGGGTGGTAGCACGAGGCCACCACCTCGGCCGCCCGGTCGGACGGCGACAGGTGGTTGGGGAAGCGGTGCCCGTTGAGCACCGGCGCCATGGTCTCCATCGTCTTCGCGTGCCCGGCGGCCACCTCCTCGGCGCGTCCAGGCAGCAGCAGGTCGACCATCCAGAACGTGAACCCCGCCTCGCGCACGGGCCCCAGCGCGCTGGGAACCGGTCCTGGCGAGGCCAGCCTGCCGGTGATCGCGCGCAGCTCGACGGTGGCGGCGGCGTGCGCGGCGTCCGGACCGGTGACCTCCAGCACGGCGGCCATGGCGGCGGCGTCGAGCCGGTCCATCAGCCCTGAGCTGTCGGTCGACGGCATGGGGTCGGTCGGGTCGGCGGCGATCTCGCCCACCCGGCTGTACGGCCGCGCGGTGACGGTGTCGAGGATCGGCCGAAGCGCGCGCAGCGGCGCGACCAGGTGCTCGCCCTTGGCGGCGTCGCCGGTGTAGGCGACGCGGACGCTGACCAGGTGCCGGCCGCGCATCTCCGGCGGCACCCGCTCCAGGTCGGGCACGCGGGAGAAGCTGATCGCCGTGGTCATCTCGTCCGGCTGTGCGGCGAGCCATTCCGCCCAGGCGGCGAGCACCTGCGGCCCGAGCGCACCGGGAAAGGTGAGCGTGCCGCCGTAGATCGTGGACAGCGGCATGAGCCCGATCGTGACCTCGGTGATGATCCCGAAGTTCGACTTCCCGCCACGCACCGCCCAGAAGAGGTCCTCTTCTGTCTCACGGTCGACCCGCCTGACCCGCCCGTCCGCCGTGACCAGAGTGAACGAACTGACGTGGTCACTCCCATACCCGTACGGCGACCCGTGCACGGGCAACCCGCCACCGGCGACGAACCCGGCAACCCCCACATCCACCGCAGTGCCATTGAGCGGCGCCAGCCCGTAGGTGGCGCCCGCCTCAACCACCGCCCGCCACCGCACCCCGCCCCCCACAGTCGCCGTCCCCTCAATGGGATCGACGGCGACACCGGCGAGATCACGCGTGTTGACGAGCAACGCACCGGCGGCCGGGACCCCGATCCCGTGCCCGGTGGTCTGCACCGCGACCGGCCACCCGGCTGCGCCGGCCACCCGGACCGCCTCGGCGACGTCCTCGGCGGAGGAGGGCAGCACGACCGCGACGGGCTGGTGCTGGACGGCGAGGTTGAAGCCGGTCTTGGCCGCCGAGAACCCGGCGTCCCCCGGCAGCAGCACCCTGCCCTCACCCAACGTCCTACGCAACCTGTTCATCCCATTAGCCATGAAACGGGAGGTTAGGCGGCTGACATTGACAACACGTCAACGTCGGGGGAGGAGGCGGAGGATCTCGTCGATGACGATCTCGGGTTGGTCCTGGGGGACCATGTGGGCTGCGTGCTCCGCCAGCACGTGCCTTCCCTGGGGTGCCGCCTCGGCTACCTTGCGATGGCTGGCCAGCAGGACGGGGCGGGCCTTCTGTTCGAACCTGGTGGGTGCGAGGGTGCCGGTGATGACCGTGATCGGGACGTCGGGCAACACGCCCGGGTGGTCGCGTAGCTGGGCGAAGCCCTCCGCCAGGGCGGAGAACTCGGCTCTGGCTGTGCGGATCTCCGATGGTCTGGTCATCTCGTGCATCGCCACGGATCGCATCTGGGGTGGGAACAGGGCGATCACGCGCTTCACCTCGGCTGGGACGATCTTGATGCCTGCCTTTGCCAGGGCGATCATGGCGGACTGCATGGTCAGGGCCAGGGCGCGGCGGGGGCGTTCGTAATAGAAGTCGAGGTCCTCGGCCGCCTGGTCGATGAGGACCAGTCCTGCCACCCGCTCCGGGTGTTCGGCGGCGTAGGAGCGGATGATCGGGCCGCCCAGGCTGTGCCCGGCGAGGATGTACGACTCGGCGCCCAGGTGGCTCAACAGGTGGTGGAGGTCCTCGACGATCCTCGCCAGGTCGCGGCGGTGGGGGTCGGGGTCGCTGCCGCCGTACCCGGCCCGGTCGTAGGCGACCACCCGCGTGTGCTCCCCCAGGGACGGTATGACCAGCCCCCACTCCGTGCGCGAGGCGCCGAGCCCGGACTCCAGCACCACCACCGGCCCCCCGGAGCCCTGGCTGACGTACTGGAGCCGCCGCCCGTCGGGCAGGGTGGCGAAGCCGGGTTCGCCGAAGACGTTGGACAACGAAGGTCTCCCTCTCATACCGGGTCGAACATGATCGGTTTGACGGTGGCACCGCCGTACAACGAGGCCTGACCGGGCATCGACACGCTCCACGACCGCATGCCGTACGCGCCGAAAGCGACGATACGCAGGCACGGCCCACCGAACACGGCTTTGCCGCCGGCGAAGTACGTGGCGCGCAGCGTGGCCTCCAGGTCGCCGATCGTCCCGCCGCGCCCCGGCACCCCCGGGGCCATCTCGTGCAGCTCCCCATAGGTCCGGGTGGGTACGGTCACCTGCTCGATCGCGCCGAGCAGGTCCGTCGTGACGCTCTCGCGCCAGGCCAGCCAGGCCGTCGCGTCCAGCGACCCCGGCGAGGCGTGCCCGTCGAAGTGGAGGAGTGTACGCAGCAGAGCCCGGCGTTCCCGCGGCCAGGTGGCCACGCGCTCCGGCTCGGCCTCGGCCGCCTCGGCGAGCCTCGACTGCCAGGCAGGGGTGTCCACCCAGTAGTCCTCCACCGCCCACGCGGTGATCTCGTCCACGTCGACGGCGTAGGCCCGCCGCAGCAGCTCCACGCTCCGCCTGCCCCTGCTGCTGGTACGGCCCGGCTCGTCGTTGAACACGTCGGGGTGCCAGTGCTCGGCGCCGAGGGCCTCGTCGGGGGCGACGGTGTCCGGCGCGGTGTTGCAGTTCTGCAGATACCCGGACGCGGGGTTGGCGACCTGCACCAGCTCGGCCGCGTCCCGGATCCCGCGCCAGGCGGTGGCCGAGGTGTTGCCGTCCAGGACGCCGACGCCGTCCCTGATCGGCACCCGGCCGGTGCGCAGGTAGAAGCAGTCCCCAGCGGAGTCCGCGGCCAGCAGGTTCTGCGGCGGGAACGCGCACGCGTCGAGCGCCTGGCGCAGCTCGCCCGCGTTCCTGGCCCGCACCATCGCCATGAACTGCCGCTCCGTCTCGCCGGCCAGCCCCATGTACGGCGAGCACACCACGTAGATCGCGAGCTCGTCCCTGGCCACCACGGGTGCGAACACGCCGTTGTGGATCACGTACGGGTGGCCGTCGTGCTCAAGGACCTTCCTGACCTCGCCGTCCACCAGGTAGACGTCGCCGTCCACGGCGATCCGGTAGGCGTCGGACACGCGCGGCCCGCCCGTCGTCACCCCCCAGGCGACGTGGCGGTTGTGCGCCAGCGGCGGCAGCATCGCGCCGAGGAAGCTGAACCCCGTGTAATGCAGCTCGCCCGCCCTGACCGTCGCCTCGTACATGGCGAACGTGCCGCCGAACGGCAGGTGCGGGTCGCTGACCAGGAAGGTCTCCCCGTCCGACGTGCGCCACGGCCTGAGCACCCAGGCGTTGGAGCCCGGGGTGGCCATCGCGACGTCCAGCTCGGAGACCACACCAGGCAGGGGGACCTGAGCCGCGTTCAGCGCGTCGACGGCATCCCTGATCACCCAGTACAACATCACCGTGCGGTTGACGCCGATCGGCAGCGCGGGCTCCAGCGGCGGCGCCCAGCCGGGCACCCGCTCGGGATGCTCGTCCATCCACGCCGCGACCCCCGCGACGAACGCGGTGTAACACTCCCGCAGATCGTCAGGCAGGCTGTCGAAGCCGCGCCGCGCCTCCTCCAGGACCTGCCAGCGCCGCTGGTTGGCGTCGCGCGCCCCGTCGCCCGTCTCGCCGCGCACCAGCGCGTACTGCCTGAGCACGCCGTCCAGGTCGTCCCGCGCCTGCGCGTAGCCCAGACCGAAGTAGGCGGCGGGCTCGCTGGTGGCGTCGAGCAACGGCGTGCCGTACGCGTCCCGATGCGTCGCCACCGAGCCCCACGAAGTGTCCATGAGCCAAGAGTGGGCGAACGCCCTCTCCATCGCCTTGTCCGATCAGACAGGGATCTGGCAGTAGCCTTGGCCGATGGACCACGTGGAGTATCTGGAGCCGTCCCTCGCCCAGGTGATCGAGCGCGTCGGCGCCGACTACCTGAGCGTCGTCGCAGCGCCGCGCGGGCTCGAGGTGCCGATCGCCGGGCCGTCCATCCACGACCCGATCGGCTCTGCCCCGCCCAGGCCCGGGTCGATCGTGCTGCTCGTCGGGATCGGCCCAGCCGACGCCGCCCCGGTGCTCGCCGGGCTGTCCGGTGCCGCGGCCGCCGTCCTGCGCGGGGCGCCGGAGGACCTCCAGCCGCTGACCTCCGCCGCCGCGGAGGCCGGGGTGGCGCTGCTCGCGCTGCCCGGCACCATGACGTGGAGCCACCTGCACACGCTCGTCGAGGACGCCGTCCTGCTCGGCGACAGCCTCGTCGCCGCGCCCAGCCCCGACCTCGGCAGCGTCGCCGTCGGCGACCTCAACGCCCTCGCGAACGCCATCGCCGAGACCATCGACCGGCCCGTCGGCATCGTGGACACGCAGTGGCGGCTGCTCGCCTACTCGGCCGTCCCCGGGCAGGTCAACGACGACCTGCAGCGCGACGTCATCCTCAACAAGACCGTGCCGCCGCGCAACGCTCCCCTGGAGACGCGGCGGCTGCTGCTGACCAGCGAGCGGGCGCTGCGGTTCTACACCGGCCCGCCGTACGACGACGAGGAGCGGCGCATCTGGCGCATCGGGGCCGGGATCCGCAGCGGGCCGGAACCCCTGGGCATGTTGTGGATCCTCGAAGGCGAGGAGCAGCTGCCCGACGACCGGCTGGTGCTGGTGGAGGAGTTCGCGCGGCTGGCGGGGGCGCATCTGCTGCGCATGCGTACGGCACGCAGCGCGGACCGGCAGCGGCGGGGCGAACTGGTCGGGCAGGCCCTCGACGGGCGCGACCCGCGCACCGCCTGCCACCGGCTCGGGCTCGACCCGGACGCGGGGATCGCGGTGATGGCGGTGGCGTCGCTGGTCGACGGGGACACGCCGCTGGGGGAGCACCTGCTGGACGGGGTGGCGACGTATTTCGACGCCTACCGCCGGTCGGCGGCGTGCGTGTTGCGCGGGGACACGGTCTACTGCCTGCTCCCCGCGCCCGACCCGGCCGTGCTCCGCGAGACCGCCGCCGACCTCACGCGCCGACTCGGCCTGCGCCGCAGGCTCGCCGCCACGGTGGGCGCGCGGGTGGCCGCCGAGGACCTGCCCCGCTCCCGCCGCCACGCCGACCTCGCGATGTCCGTCCTGAAGTCCCGCTCAGCGCCCTCTTCCGGTACGGCTGTCGCGTCGATCGACGACGTGCGGGCGGCGGCCACGCTGCTGGAGCTCGGGCGGTTGGTGGACGACCACCCCGACCTGCTCCTCCACGAGCCCTGGCCCACCGACACCGAGGAGTCCGCGCTGGCGTGGATCGAGGGGCACGGCGACGTGCGCGCGGCCGCCGAACGGCTGGGCGTGCACCCGAACACCCTGCGGTACCGCGTCAAACGCCTCGCCAGCGCCGGACTCGACCTCGCCGACCCCGACACCCGCCTCACCACCTGGCTCCGACTCCGCCTCCACCCCTGACACGGCGGTGCGCCCCGGCCGAGGGGCCGGGGCGCAGGGGAGGGTGCGGTCAGGAGCCGTCGCCGGGCTTCTTGCCGCTGCTGTCCTCCTTGGGCTGCTCCACCTGGTCGGCGGGCGGGGCCGTGACCGACACGGCTGTGCCGTACGCCGTGAAGTCCATGACGTCCCGCTGCCCGTTGTCGGCGAACACGACCTCCAGCCGCCGCACCCGCCCCTGGTCGTCGACGTCCACCGACCCCGACGCCGCCTCCGTCTTCCCGGCCTTGGCGTCCGTGTCGGTCAGCGTGAAGCTGAACCGGTGGCCGGTCCACCCCTCGCCGGAAGCGGTCCCGTCCTCCCTGACGTCCGTCGCCGACCGCAGCCGCTCCAGCGCCGCCTGCGGATCCAGCGGAGCCGACTTGACCAGCGCCGTCGCCGCGGGAACGTTCTTCATCGAGATCGACGAGCGCGGGTAGACCACCCAGCTCCCCGCAGCGCCTTCCTTGACGTACATCTGGCCGTCGACGAACCGGGTCTCCGCCCCCGTCCCCGCCTCGGTGATGATCCCGACCCCCCTGCTGGGGTCGAACGCCCCGTCGAAGCTCTTCGCCCCGGCCCCGACGTGCAGGTGGAAGCTCTCCCCGCTGGTGTTCGCCACCGCGGCGGCCACCTGCGCCTGAGCCGACGGCTGCGCCCCCGGCAGCAGCAGGACGATCGCCCCTGCTGCGGCAGCGACCCCCAGCCCGGCCAGCGCTGGGACCAGGACCCGGCGCCGTCGCGGCGCGGGCATCAGGTCGATGCCGTGCGGACGGTCCTCGGTGGCGGCGACGAGCAGGGCGCGTACTTCTCGCTCTGACATGAACGGCTCCTCGTGTTGGTGTCTCACCGGATCCCACTCCCTTCTTCCTCGGTTCGGTTGACGTCGGTGGCGGGCGGGATCAGCCGCCGCATGGCCTGTAACCCTCGGTGGGTGTGCGTCTTCACCGTCCCAGGCGAACAGCCCATGAGGTCGGCCACCTCGGCCTCTGGCAGGTCGGCGAAGAACCTCAACACCAGCGCCGTACGCTGGCGCACCGGCAGGCCGGCCAGCGCGGCGCGCACGTCTTCGGCGACCGCGTTCGCCTCGCCCAGGTCGTGCGGGCCCGGGAGGTCGGGCAGGTCGGCACGCGGGACCTCGCGCCGCCAGCGCGCCCGCCACCAGGAGCGGTGCGTGTTGACCATGATGCGGCGCAGGTAGGCGTCCGGGTCGGTGGTGGTGTCCAGGCGGTGCCAGACGCGGTAGAGCTTGCCGAGGCAGGACTGGGTGAGGTCCTCGGCGGCGTGCCAGTCTCCGGTGAGGAGGACCGCCGTTCTCAGGTGATGGTCTCCTCGTCGTCGCACGAAGGCCACGAAGTCCGCGTCCACCCGGTCTCCTCTCGGTCGGTGCCAGCTACCACTGACACTCCCGGGCCTCTGTCGCAGGTTGACGTGGCTTCGAGACTTTCTCCAGAGGGTCGATTCGGCGAAATGTCACGATCTTGAGACGTGGTCATGACAAGACCTCAAAACTCGCACGTGGACACTGGTGTCACGTGTGCCGGGGCGTCCTTGCCAGTCCGCGCCGGCACACGCCACCTACTTTCCTTGTACGGCGAAGCCGCCGCGCCGCCCGGCCGCCCATAAAGAGGCATTTCACCTCATCGGGCCTCCCGCCTTTCGGGGCTCTCCCTCCACTAGGGAGGAGCGCCAATAGCGGGCCGGAGGGTGGCGGGCGCCAGGGTGCAGGTGGCCCTTAGGGGAGGCCAGTGGCCCCCACGAGGGAGGCTGGTGGTCCGTACGAGGGCGCGGAGACCCGGGTGGGCGGGCCCCGCGTTCATGAGGGTCAGAGGCGGTTGAGGCCGAGCACGTGCAGGACCGCGCGCCCCTCCTCGTCGGACGCCGCCAGGTTGACCTCCGCGTCGATCCCCCAGTCGCCGTCCCCGGCGGGGTCGACCACGACCTGACGCACCCGCCACACCCCCGCCTCCTCGGTGATCCGCAGATGCGCCGGCCCACGAGCGTCGGGACCCGTCCCGAGCTCGTCGTGCTCCTCGTAGTAAGCGTCCAGCATCGACCCCCAGTCGACGTCCGGATAGAGCTCCTCCAGCTCCTCCTGCCGATCCAGCGCGCACAGCTCCACCAACCGGAACATCGCGTTGCGCACCAGCACCCGGAACGCCCGCGCGTTCCCCGTGACCGGCCGCACCGACGTCTCCAGCTCCTGCTGCCGCTCCAGCGCCTCCGACGGGTTCGCCAGCTTCTCCCACTCGTCGATGAGCGAGGAGTCCACCTGCCGCACCAGCTCCCCGAGCCACTCGATGAGGTCGATGAGGTCCTCGGTCTTGAGGTGCTCGGGAATCGTCCGCGACAGCGTCCTGTAGGCGTCGGCCAGGTACCGCAGCACCGTCCCCTCGGACCGCGCCAGCTCGTAGAACTGGATGTACTCGCCGAACGTCATCGCCCGCTCGTACATGTCGCGCACCACCGACTTGGGGCTGACCGTGTAGTCGCCCACCCACGGGTGCCCGCGCCGGTAGGTCTCGTACGCCCCGAGCAGCAGGTCGGCCAGCGGCATCGGGTACATGACCTCGGCCAGCGCCTCCATGCGCTCTTCGTACTCGATCCCGTCGGCCTTCATCTGCCCGATCGCCTCACCGCGCGCCTTCTTGAGCTGCGCGGACAGGATCTGGCGCGGGTCGTCGAGGATGGACTCCACGATGGAGACCATGTCGAGCGCGTAGTTGGGCTGGTCGGTGCCGAGCAGGTCGAAGGTGGCCAGCGCGAAGGTGGACAGCGCCTGGTTGAGCGCGAAGTCCTCCTGCAGGTCGATGGTCAGTCGGGCGCGCCGCCCCTGCTCGTCGGGCTCGGCGAGCTGCTCGACCACGCCGCCCGCCAGCAGCGAGCGGTAGATGGCGATGGCCTGGCTGATGTGCCGCCGCTGCCACTTGCGGTCCTCGTGGTTGTCGGTCAGCAGGTGCTTCATGGCGGCGAAGCAGTCGCCCGGCCGGTTGATGACGGCCAGGAGCATCGCGTTGCTGACCTTGAAGCGGGAGTTGAGCGGCTCCGGCTCGGCGGTCTGCAGCTTCTCGAAGGTCTCCTCGCTCCAGCCGACGAACCCCTCCGGCGGCTTCTTGCGCGCGTAGCCGCGCCGCCGCTTCGGGTCGTCGCCGATCTTGGCGAGCGCCTTCTCGTTCTCGACGACGTGCTCGGGCGCCTGGCAGGCGACGTAGCCGATGGTGTCGAACCCGGCCCGCCCGGCCCGCCCGGCGATCTGGTGGAACTCGCGGGCGCGCAGCCTGCGCACCTTGTTGCCGTCGTACTTCGACAGCGCGGTGAACAGCACGGTGCGGATCGGCACGTTGACGCCGACGCCGAGCGTGTCGGTGCCGCAGATGACCTTCAGCAGCCCGGCCTGGGCGAGGCGTTCCACGAGCCTGCGGTATTTCGGCAGCATGCCCGCGTGGTGGACGCCGATGCCGTGCTTGACCAGCCGCTGCAGCGCCTTGCCGAACTTGGTGGTGAACCGGAAGTGGCCGATCAGCGCGGAGATGGCCTCCTTCTCCGCCTTCGTCGCCATGTTGATGCTCATCAGCGCCTGCGCCCGCTCCATGGCCGCCGCCTGGGTGAAGTGCACGACGTAGACGGGGCCCTGGCCGGTGCTGAGCATCTCCTCCAGCGTCTCGTGCAGCGGCGTCATGCGGTAGGTGTAGATCAGCGGAACGGGCCGCTCGGCGTGCTTGACCACGGACGTCGGGCGCCCGGTGCGGCGGGTGAGGTCCTCCTCGAACATGGAGACGTCGCCCAGCGTCGCCGACATGAGGATGAACTGCACGTTCGGCAGCTCCAGGATCGGCACCTGCCACGCCCACCCGCGGTCGGGCTCGGCGTAGAAGTGGAACTCGTCCATGACGACCTGGCCGATGTCGGCGGCGGCGCCGTCGCGCAGGGCGACGTTGGCCAGGATCTCGGCGGTGCAGCAGATGATCGGCGCGCCCGGGTTGACGCTGGCGTCGCCGGTCATCATGCCGACGTTCTCCGTACCGAAGACCGCGCACAGGTCGAAGAACTTCTCCGACACCAGCGCCTTGATCGGCGCGGTGTAGAAGGTGCGCACGTCGCGCGTCAGCGCGGCGAAGTGCGCGCCCGCGGCCACCAGCGACTTGCCCGACCCGGTCGGGGTGGCCAGGATCAGGTTGCTGCCGGACAGCACCTCGATGAGCGCCTCTTCCTGGGCGGGATAGAGGGTGAGCCCCCGCTCGGCGTTCCACCCGACGAAGGCGTCGAAGATGGCGTCGGGGTCGGCGTCGATGTCATCGGGCAGACGGTCTACGAGAAGGCTCACGGAACCCATACTGCCGCAGTCAACAGGGGTCCATGAACACCGGCCGAACCCGAATGATTACATAGAGTTATGAAATCTCCACTCTTCGTGGTCGGGCTGCTGGCGCTCGCCCTCTGCGCCTGCGGCAACGGCCCCCAGAAGGCGATGGGAACGCCCAGCCCCTCGGGGAGTCAGGCGAGCGGCCAGGCGGGCGGGCAGGCCGTGCCGAGCCCCACGACCACGTTCTCCTTCACCGCCGCCTACGAGCAGCCCACCGACAAGAAGCTGCTCGGCGCGGAGAAGCTCATGCGCGAGGGCAAGCTGGTCCAGCAGTGGGCTGAGGTGACCAACGCGGGGTTCATCCCGCCGGTGAACGTGCCGGTCGTGGCCAAGCAGTGCGACACCGTCAACGCGTTCTACAGCCCGGACGAGAAGTCGATCACCATGTGCTACGAGATGACCGACTACCTCCAGGACCTGTTCGCCAAGCCGGAGCAGGGCGAGGCCGCGCCCAGCGCGAGCGAGGTGGACGACAGCGTCGCGGGCGCGCTCAACGGCATCTACTACCACGAGCTGGGGCACGCGCTCATCGACCTCTACGACCTGCCGACGACCGGCAAGGAGGAGGACGCTGTCGACCAGCTCTCCGCCCTGGTGATGATCGGCAACGCCGAGGACAACCAGGACTACCGCGACATCATCAGCACCATCGAGGCGTGGGGGCGGATGTCGCAGGAGAGCGAGACCGGCCCGCTCGACCAGGGCGTCTTCGCCGACGAGCACTCGCTCAGCGGTCAGCGCTACTACAACATGATGTGCTACCTGTACGGCTCCAACCACAACGCGTTCCTGCCGCTGGTGGCCGACGGCGAGCTGCCCGTGGGGCGGGCGATGCGGTGCGAGGACGAGTACAACAAGATGGCCAGGGCCTGGGGCACGCTCCTCGCCCCGCACATGCGCACCGACCCGCCGAGCCCGGTGCCGACGACCACACCCTCATCAACGGCGACGGAGCAGCCTACTGACGCGGGCCAGTCCACGGGGTGAGTCAGACCCGGGCGCGCGGCCCGGTCAGCAGCAGCCCGCCCAGGATCGCGACCGTGGCGAGGAACGGCGCTGCGCCCGGCGCGAACCCGGCCACGGTCAGCGTCAGCAGCCCGCCGCCGACCAGGCCTGCCGAGGTGAGCGCAGTGCCCCAGGTGGCCTTGCCGTACGGCAGGGCCGGCGGCTCCTCGAAGCGCGCGAACCCCCGCAGGAGCGGCCACATCACCAGGCACAGCGCACCGAACCACAGCGGCCACCCGGCGAACCACCCGGCGCTGAGCGGCTCGGGGCTGTCGAGGCCGAGCGCCACGACCACCACGCCGGTCACCGTGAACAGGGCGGGCATGTGCCAGAGGTACACGGTCATGATGCGCGTGCTCGCCCAGGCCAGCACCCTGCGCGGGTGGTAGCGCACGATCAGCGGCCGCAGCACCAGCGCCAGCCCGATCTGCCCGAAGGCGACCGCGAGCATCGCCAGCGTGGGCGGCGCCATGTTCGACACCTCGGCGCCCGGCAGGCCGATCATGCTGCCCGGGTAGGGGCCGACCGCCACCAGCAGCGCGGCCAGCCCGAACCCGCCGGCCGCGAACACCAGAGGCAGCCGCAGCCTGCCCTGGGCGTACAGGAAGCCGAGCTGGTGCACGGCGAGCCAGACGAACACGATGTTGAGGTAGCCGACCGCGTCGAGCCCGGTGGAGAAGCGCACCACGTCCGTCACCACGGCCCCGGCGACCAGGACCGGAAGGATCCGCCAGCTGAACCGCGTCATGTACGGCGTGGCCACGACCGCGATCAGGTAGACGGCCAGGAACCACAACAACTGCCCGGTGAGCTTGGACCCGACCTCCAGCGGCTGCTCAGGCACCCCGAAACTCGCCAGCAGCTGCGGCAGCGGGATCCACACGGCGGCGAGGGGGAGCAGCGGCCAGGCCAGGCGGCGCAGCCGTACCGAGATCCACGCGGGAGCCCCGGAGACCGCGCGGCCGTAACTGATCGCGTTGGCCGCGCCGCCGGCGAAGAACACCAGCGGCATCACCTGGCTGATCCACGTGACCACCCACACGCCCGGCGTGGCCAGCGCGTTGCCCGTCGTCAGCGTCCCGCCGTCGAAGGCCAGCACCGGGATCGTCCAGTGCTGCAGCACCACCAGGGCCATGCCGAACACCCGCAGGACGTCGATGAACGGGTCGCGCGCCGTCTTGGCGGGGGCCGGGCGTTGTACGGGAACGCGGGGGCGGTCGAGCACGGCGGTCGTGGTGAGGCTCATGCCATCAAGGCTCTTGCGAAACGCCTCCCGGCACAGTGACGCGGGCCGCCGTCTTGCGGTCAAGATCGCACTACCCCCGGTGGTAGGGCTGGCCCTACCCCGGGATTACCGCGCACCGGGTCGATCGGCGTCGCGCCTGGCCGTAGCGTTGACGGCATGCGCTCCCTGATGAGGCGTGTCCTGCTCGACACGCGCTACCTGATCGTCGGCTTCCCGACGGCGGTGATCGGCTTCGTCCTGCTGGTCACCGGACTCGCGGCCGGCATCGGCACCGCCGTCGTGTGGATCGGCGTGCCGATCCTCGTCGGCACGCTCATGGTGGCCAGGGGGTTCGCCGACAGCGAGCGCGGCTGGCTGTCGGACGTGCTGGGCAGGCCCGCCGTACGGCCGCGCTACAAGCCGGCGCCGGCGGGAGCGGGGCGGTTCAGGAGGATGGTCAACCCGATGACCAGCGGCCAGTCGTGGCTCGACCTGCTGCACGGCATCCTGGTCTTCCCGTTCGCCATCGTCTCCTTCGTGATCACCGTGGTGTTCTGGGCGATCCCGCTCTTCTCGCTGACGTTCCCGTTCTACGGCTGGATCATGGTCAACACCGACGGGACGACGCTGGCCGAGATCCTCGGTTTCGGCGACGGCTACTGGCCCAACACGATCTTCTACCTCGTGCTCGGCGTGGTCGGCACGGTCGTCCTGCCGTTCGCCGTGCGCGGCGCGGCCATGCTGCGCGCCGGACTCGGCCGGGCGCTGCTGACCAGCGTGGCCGAGCTGCGCGAGCGCATCGAGGACCTGTCCGAGGGCCGCGCGGCCGCCGTGTCCGCCGAGGCGAACGCCCTGCGCAAGCTGGAGCGCGACATCCACGACGGGCCGCAGCAGCGGCTGGTGTCGCTGGCCATGGAGCTGTCGCGGGCGCAGCGGCAGTTGCAGAAGGACCCCGAGGCCGCGCAGGCGACCATCGGCCAGGCCATCACCGCCACCCGCGAGACGCTCGACGAGCTGCGCGCCCTGTCGCGCGGCATCGCGCCGCCCATCCTGGCCGACCGCGGCCTGGCTCCAGCGCTGGCCGCGCTGGCCGGGCGGTGTACGGTACCCGTCGAGCTCGACATCCAGGTGGACCGGCGCTTCAACGCCGCGGTCGAGAACGCGATCTACTACGTCGTCGCCGAGACGCTCACCAACATCGCCAAGCACAGCCGCGCCACGGTGTGCACGATCCAGCTCAGCCATGCCAGTAACACCCTCATGCTGACCATCGGGGATGATGGTGTCGGCGGCGCACACGTCGCCAAGGGACACGGTCTCGCCGGGCTGGCCGACCGGCTTCGCGCAATCGACGGCGAGCTGGTGGTGAATTCTCCGGACGGCGGGCCGACAGTGATCGTGGCGGAGGTTCCGTGCGTGTAGTCGTGGCCGACGATGCAGTGCTGATCAGGGAAGGCCTGGTGCGCCTGCTCGAGGAGTTCGGCTGCGAGGTGGTGGCGACGGTCGGCGATGGCGACAGCCTGGTCGAGGCCGTCGCGCTGCACAAGCCGGACGTTTCCGTGGTCGACGTGCGGATGCCGCCGTCGTTCACCGACGAGGGGCTGCGCGCCGCCGTCGAGGCCAGGCGCCGGGTGCCAGGGGCGCCGGTGCTGATCCTGTCGCAGTACGTCGAGGTGTCCTACGCCGACGACCTGCTCGCCGACGCCCGCGGGGCGGTCGGTTACCTGCTCAAGGACCGGGTCGTGGACGTGGAGGAGTTCATGGAGGGGCTGCGCCGCGTCGCGTCCGGCGGGACGGTGTTCGACCCGCAGGTGGTCTCGCAGCTCATGGTACGGCGGCGCAGGGACGACCCGCTGGCCCAGCTGACCCCCCGCGAGCGCGAGGTCCTGGGGCTGATGGCCGAGGGCAAGTCCAACCCCGCGGTCGGCCGCCAGCTCGTCATCAGCGACGGGGCCGTGGAGAAGCACATCAGGAGCATCTTCGCCAAGCTCGGCCTCTACGCCGAGGACGGAGACCAGCACCGCCGCGTGCTCGCCGTACTTACCTACCTGCGCTCCTGATCGGAGCCGTACTGATCTGTCCGCGCTCCTGAAGGGAGCTGCACGCCCGCGCGGTCGCCCGCGCGGGCCTGGCAGTCGGCTCTGTCGAATCAGCCGAGCGCGTCGACCAGCTTCTTGCGCTGCTGGGCGCCGAGGCCGCCGAGGCGGCGCTTCTCGTCGACGCCCGCCTCCTCCATCAGGGCCGTCGCCTTGGCGGGGCCGACGCCCTTGACAGCGCGCAGCGCCTGCGACACCTTGATCTTCTTCGCGATGTCGTCGTCACGCTCGAGCAGCTGGGCGAAGCTCAGTTCGCCGGCCTTGACCTTGGCCAGGAGGGCGGTGCGGGCGGCACGCGCCTCCGCGGCCTTCTCCAGAGCCGCCTTGCGCTGCTCGGGGGTGAGAGTAGGAAGTGCCATCTGTTTCTCTCCTCGGGGAGTTAAGGATTCGGGACTCTGTTACCCGTAGTGCCGCGGCTAATCATGGCGGATACCAGGGGTGCTTGTTGCGGAAAGCGCCCGCTCAACGTGTGCGCCACACCGAAGCGGCCGCCTCGGCACACGCGACGTCCTGGGCCACGGTGCCTCCGCTGACCCCCACGCCGCCGACCACGCGTTCTCCCTCACCGTAGTCCGCCCACAGCGGAATGCCACCTCCGAAGCACACGAAGCGGTCCCCGGCGAGGCCGTAGAGCTCCCCTCCCGGCTGGGTCAGCGGCGCCAAATCGGCCGTTGACATGCGGTTGGCCACCGAGGTGTACGCCTTGCCCGGCGCGAGCACCGGTCCGGCTATCTCCGCACCCTCCATACGCTGGAACGTCACCAGATGGCCGCCGGAGTCGACGACGGCGACCGAGACCTGCGCGCCTTCGCGGGCCGCCTGCTTGATGGCGGCCTCGCACATGCGGAGGGCGAGTTCAAGGTTCACGCAATACCCCTCAAGGTCCCGAAATTTCCGGCGATTTCGTGACCATGCGTACAGCCCTCACTGCCCACCCCGCAAGATCCCCGCCGGAACGACAACCCCATCTGGTACGGCAAGCCACCAGATAGCCCGTAACCGGTCAAAAGTGTCGTTCGTCACACATTGCCCCCCGGGCGTGTCGCAACCCCCTCACGACCCTTCCAGGGGCCAGCCCCCAAGGCCTCTACCAGAGGCCGGACCCCGAAGACCCCAAGGACCTCAACCCCGTGAGGACCTTGAAGACCTCAAGGTCCTCACGGGGTTGAGGTCCTCATGGTCCTGGAGGTCCTTATGGTCCTCATGGTCCTGATGGTCCTGGGGGTCCTCAGGGGGTTGAGGGTCCGGAAGACCTCAAGGTCCTCAGGGGGTTGAGGTCCTCAAGGTCCTCAAGGTCCTCAAGGTCCTCAAGGTCCTCAAGGTCCACGAGGGGCTGGGGTCCTGAGGGTCCTCAAGGGGTTGAGGACCCTCACGAGGACTGTTTCGCGCGCCACCCCTCGACCCCCTCTGGCGTCAGAAAGGCGTCGAACACCGACTCCATCGCCCCGATCAACGGCCCCCGCCGCCCGAGCGCCGACGTCGAGATCGGCGCAGGACTGGACCGACGGAACGCCATCAGCCCCTCCACATAAGCCTCCCGCACCGCCGTACCCGCCAGAATGAACACCTCCACCGCCGTCCCCGACAACGTGACCGCCTCAGGGTCCAGCGCGTTCACCAGCGCCCCGGCCCCCGCCCCCAGCGCCCGCGCGTTCTCCGTCACCGCCGCCATCGCCGCCGCGTCCCCCCGAGCCGCCGCGACCAGGATGCGTTCGGCCTCCTCCCGCCCCCTGCCGTACCCAGCCTCCATCCCGAAGGCCCGCAGCAGCGCGTTGGAGCCCACGAGCTGCCCCCAGCACCCCCGAGCCCCGCACATGCACACGATCGAGGGATCGCCCCCCATCGGCATGTGCCCGAACTCGCCCGAGGTGCCGGACGCGCCGGTCAGCGGGCTCCCGCCGACCAGCAGCGTCCCGCCCAGGTCGAAGTCCACGTGCAGGTGCAGCCCGACCCCCACCCCCTGAAGCCGCCCGCGCCGAGCCTCGGCCAGCCCGGCCAGCCTGGCGTCGTTGCCGACCAGCAGCGGTACGCCGAGCCCGAGCGGCTCGCCGAGATCCACCTCCCCCCACCCGAGATGGGCGATGTCCACGGTGTTGTCGTGCCGTACCGGCCCAGCCACCGCCAGCCCCACCCCCACCACCCGGGGACCGGTGAACCGCCGCAGCGCGGCGCCCAGCGGCCCGAGCACGCCGGAAGGGGTGCCGTCGTGCCCGCTGGTCTCCAGCGCCGTCATGCGCCCGCCCAGCTCGCACGCCGCGATCTCCCACGCGTCCTCGCGCAGGTCGGCGGCGAGCACCAGCGGCCCGTCCGGGTGCGGTCCTGGGATCTGGGTGGGCCGCCCCCTGCCGTGCCCCTCGGTGGGCTCCTCGTGCAGGAGCGCGTCGGCCGCCAGCTCGCCGACGAGCACCGACGCCGTGCCCCTGGCCAGCTCCAGGTCGCGGGTCAGCTGCGACCGGGTACGGCTCGCGCCGCAGTCGTGCACCGCGCGCAGCAGCCGCGCCCGGTTGTGCGCACGCAGCTCCGCACTCGTGGTCGCCCCCATTGTCGAACCTCCTTCGACTCATTATGCTCTTGCCGTGAACAAAATGCTGCCAGACCTCACAGCGAAGCGTGCCAGAGCCGGGCTCTTCGCCTACTTCGTTCTCCTGGGACTCGTCGTCGGCCTGTGGGCGGCCGGGCTGCCGTCGCTGAGCGCCAGGCTCGATCTGAGCGCGGGCGAGCTGGGCGCGGCGCTGTTGCTCGTCTCGGCTGGCGCGTTGGTGTCGATGTTGCTGGCCGGGCCGCTGGTGGACAGGTACTCCAGCCGGGTCGTGTGCTGGTTCTCCGGGCCGTTCTCCGCCCTGGTGTTGCTCGGCCCGGCTCTTGCCGCGACCTACCTGCAGCTTTGCGTCCTGGCCGTGCTGTTCGGCGTGGGCATCGGCATCAGCGAGGTGGGGATCAACGCGCACTCGGTCGAGGTGGAGCGGAGGTACGGCAGGCCGATCATCTCGGCCTTCCACGGCGCGTGGAGCCTGGGCGGCGCCGCCGCCGGGGGGCTGACGGCCGCGCTGCTGAGCCTGGGGGTGAACGGCCAGGCGTTGCTGGTGGCTGGAGGCATCCTGATCCCGTTCCTGTGCATCGCGCCGGCCAGGGTTCTGCTGCCAGCCGAGCCCGTCGAGGCGGACGGTACGCCGGGGGCAGCGGCCAAGGGCTTCCCGCTCGGCTGGGGGCTGATCGCGCTGCTCGGCCTGGCCGCGTTCGCCGCCCACCTGAGCGAGGGCGCCGCCATGGACTGGACGGCCCTGCACGCCAAGTGGATCCTCGGGGCCGGGCCCGCGCTCGCGCCGCTGACGTTCACCGTCTACGCCGTGGCGATGACGACCGTGCGGCTGTTCGGCGACCCGATCAGGGCCAGGCTCGGCCCGGTGCGCACCATCCGGCTCTCCGGCGTCCTGGGCACGGGCGGCTACCTGCTGGTGCTGGCGTCGCCGCTGGTGCCGCACGCGCTCGGCCTGCCGCTCGCCTGGATCGGCTGGGCGGTGACCGGGATCGGGTTGGCCACGGTCATCCCGGTCATCTTCAGCGCGGTCGGCGCGGCTGGCGGCGCGGTCGGCAAGGCCCTGTCGCAGATCACCGCGGCGGGTTACACGGGCCTGCTGATGGGACCGGCGACGCTGGGCTTCGTCGCCGACCACACCTCCCTGCCGGTGGCGCTGATCATCCCGACGGTCCTGGCCGCCGTGATCACCCTGGCGGGCACCCCGGCGATCCGCGCCCTCACCACCAGGGAGCCCGTGAAGGTCCAGGAGCTCATAGCGGAATGAGGTCTAAGCGGTCGTGAGGAAGCGGCGGACCTCCGCCGCCACCAGGGCGGGGTTGCCACGGTCCGCCCTGTTGCCCGTCACGCTGTGCCCCTGGCCGGGGAAGGTGACCCGCTTGACGTGGGGGAGGACCTTCTCCAGGCGGTCGAGGGCGAGCTTGAGGTAGTCGGCGCTCCGGTCCCCGCCCATCAGCAGCACCTCGGCCTCGACCCGCTCGTAGGACTCGATCGTGTCCGCCGTCTCCTCGACGACCCGGATGTCGGTGCGCAGCGTCGGGGCGAGGCCGGCGAACGACCCGCCCATCCGCTTGGACAGGAACTCCAGGATCGGCCGGGGGATCGCGTTGATCCCCGGAGGCCCCAGCTTGGTGCCCTTCATGCTGGTGACCAGCGCCGCGTAGACCCTGCCCGCGGCCAGTTCCCGCTCGAAGCGCGGCACCCAGCCGGTCCCGTTGGAGCCGTCGATGTCGAACGGCGGCTCGAAGACGACCGCCCTGGTGATCGCCGGGTTGGACAGCATCGTGGTGAGGCTGATGATCGCCCCAGAGCTGACCCCCATGACGAACCGCGCGCCGGTGGCGGCGACGACGGCGCCGAGGTCCTCGACCTCGCGCCGGACGCCGTAGTCGTCCCCGACAGGCCCGCTGTCCCCGCGTCCTCTGCGGTCGGGCAGGTACACGGTGAAGTCGGCGGACAGCTCGCGGGCCAGGTCGAGCTGGCTGGCCGAGGTCTGCATCGCGCCGTGCTGGATGATCAGGCCGGGCCCGCTGCCCAGCTGGAGGTAGGCGATGGTGGTGCCATCGGTGGAAGTGGTCGTGGGCATGGTCGCTCCCATGGGGGGATCGGGAGCCCGGCTATCCTTACGGTTGCCATCTCGTGGCCGGGTCCCTCGGTGGATGTGGTTCCGGGATCACGGGTCCGGCCTGGTGCTGCAACACCGGGCCGGGCCCTTTCGCTCAAAGGCCGGTCAGGTCGTGAGGCACCTCGCCGGTGGCCAGGTAGGCCCGCCACCCGTCGAGGCCGGGGAAGGCGCCGCTGGTGAGCTCCTCCAGCAGCGTGCGCACCCAGGTGGCCTCCGCCTCGCGGACGGCCAGGTCGTACTCGTTCTCCAGCAGGAACAGCCGCGGGAGCACCGCGGCGTCGCGCTCCAGCGCCGCCCTGCGACGGGCGATCTCGGCCTCGACGAGGCCCAGCCGTACGCCCAGCAGGGAGATCGCCTCGTCGGGGCCGAGGATGCCCATCACCGAGAGCCCCGCTTCGAAGCTCAGGTGCTCCTGCTGCGGGGTGCCGACCAGCTCGCGCGCCCAGTCGGCCAGCTCCTCGCGGCCCTCCGGGGTGATCCGGTAGACCGTGCGCTCGGGGCGCGCGCCCTCGCGGGAGCTGCCCGCGTCCTCGATGAGCCCGTGCTTCTCCAGGTTGCCGACGACGGTGTAGAGCGAGCCCCACTTGATCGGCATGTCCTCGTCCTTGCCGCGCGCGCGGATGACCGAGGCCATCTCGTAGGGGTGCATGGGGCGCTGGACGACCACCGACAACACCGCCAGGGCCAGCAGATTGCCGACCCGCCGCCGCTTCGCCACCGTCGCCTCCCCACGAAACTGTCTACTCGTCTACGAATATACGTCGGCGAGTAGAGAAAGGGAAGAGGTCATCCTCGCTACAAGTGGGCTCTTGTCACAGTTTGTAGCGACATATACTCTGACCTGGTGTTATGGGATCGTGACTTGACCCAGAAGTAACATACATGTTTCATAACCCCATCGCCGTAAACGTTTACAGCCGGGGCTCTGTGAAGCGTTTGCACTTCTGGAAGGACAGCCTTGGCCAACGGACCCACGATCAACACGATCGCCGAACGTGCCGGCGTCTCGATCGCCTCGGTGTCGCGGGTGCTGAACGGCCTGCCCACCCGTCAGGAGACCGTACGCAAGGTCATGACGGCGGCGGAAGAGCTCGGTTACGTGCGCAACGCGGTGGCCCGCTCGCTGAAGTCGCGCCGCACCCACCAGGTCGCCTTCGCGATGGCCGACATCGGCAACCCCAACTACCTGGCCATGGTCAGGCAGATCCAGCCGGTGCTCAAGGCCGCGGGCTACCGCCTGGTGCTGCACTCCACCGACGCCGTCGTCGCCGACGAGATCGACGTGCTGCACAGCCTCGGCGAGCGCTACGTCGACGGCCTGATCATGAGCCCGCTGCGCGTCACCGACGAGCACCTGCGCATGATCGCCACCGCCCGCGCCCCCGTCGTCATCATCGGCTCGGTGCCCGACGGCACCCAGGTCGACAACGTGCGCACCGACTCGCGCACCGGCATCAGGCTGGCGCTTGAGCACCTGTACGCGCTCGGCCGCCGACGGATCGGCCTGGTCAACGGCCCGCTCGACACCGTGCCCGGCCACGCCCGCGCCGCCGGTTACCGCGACGCGCTCGACGCGCTCGGCCTGCCGTACGACGAGACCATCGTGCAGATCGGGGACTTCTATCGCGCGGACGGGGCCCGTGCGGTGGAGACGCTGCTGTCCAGGGCCGGTGACGTGGACGCCCTCGTGTGCGCCAACGACCTCATCGCCCTGGGCGCGCTCGACGTGCTGCGCAAGGCGGGCAGGAAGGTGCCGGACGACGTGGCCGTGGTCGGCATGGACGACACCGACCTCGCGGCCGCCTCCTGGCCCTCGCTCACCAGCGTCAGCCTCGGCGCGGCAGAGCGTGGCAGGGCGGCGGCGCAACTGCTGCTCGACCGCCTGGAGCGCGGTGACGCGCCGCCTCGGGTGGTGACCGTCCAGCCCAGGCTCGTGATCAGGGCGTCGACGTCGGCGACGGAACCGGCGCCCGCCTCCTCGGAAGAGGCACCCTACGCAGAGGCACGCAGGACGGAGGAGGGTTCATGACGGCGACCGCCACGCGACCGCCGACGACCTCGGCCAAGCAGCGCAGGAAGGTCAGGTCGCGCAAGAACCGCGAGATGCTCTACCTGATGCTGCCCGCGCTGGTGCCGGTCCTGCTGTTCAGCGTCGGCCCGCTGCTGTACGGCATCGGCCTGGCCTTCACCGACGCCCGCGCCGGGCGCAACCGGGAGATCAGCTTCACCGGCCTGGAGAACTTCACCCAGCTCCTGGGCGACGGCGACTTCTGGGCCTCCTTCAAGATCGGCCTGATCTGGTCGGTCTCGGTGACCGTGCTGCAGTTCCTGGCAGCGCTCGGCCTGGCGCTGCTGCTCAACCAGAACCTCCGGTTCAGGGGCGTGGCCCGGGTGCTGGCCGTGGTGCCGTGGGCGATGCCGCCGGTGTGCATCGGCCTGATGTGGAAGCTCGTCTACCACGCCGACGCCGGAATCCTCAACGGCATGCTCGGCACCGACATCGACTGGCTGGCCGACTTCTCGCTCGCGCTGCCCGCGATCATCGTGGTCGGCGTCTGGGCGGGCATGCCGCAGACCACGGTCGTGCTGCTGGCGGGCCTTCAGGGCATCCCCAAGGAGCTCTACGAGGCCGTCGAGGTGGACGGCGCCGGCCGGTGGCGCCGGTTCTGGAACATCACGCTGCCGCAGCTCCGCCCGGTCATCATCGCGATCACCTCGCTCGACTTCGTGTGGAACATCAACCAGTTCGGCCTGGTCTACGTGCTCACCCAGGGCGGGCCTGGCGGGCAGACGCGACTGCCGATGATCTTCGCTTACGAGGAGGCGTTCCGTTACCGCTTCTTCGGCTACGCCTCGATGCTGGGCATCGCCTTCGCCATCGTCGTGCTCGCCGTGCTCGGGCTGTACCTGTGGCGCCAGATGAGGGAGGCCAAGTGAAACGCGTTCCGCAATATCTCGCGCTGCTCGCCTACATCGTCTTCCTCGCCTTCCCGCTGGTCTGGCTGCTGTCGACCGCGCTGAAGACGCCACAGGAGATGGCCTCGCTCGACCCGACCTGGATCCCCAGGGACCCGACGCTGGCCAACTTCAGCGACGCGTTCGGCGAGCAGGACCTCGTCGGCGCGGCCACCAGAAGCCTCATCGTCGCGCTGTTCGCCAGCGTGATCACGGTCGTGATCTCGCTGCCCGCCTCCTACGCGATGGCCCGCTACCGCAGCCTGGTCAACAGGATCGCGATCGGGTGGGTGCTGGTCAGCCAGGTCTTCCCGTTCATCCTGATCATCATTCCGCTGTTCATGGTGCTGCGGGACATGGGCCTGGTGAACACGCTGCCCGGCCTGGTCATCGTGCACGTCACCTTCACCCTGCCGTTCGCGCTGTGGATGTTGCAGGGCTACGTGCGCTCGGTGCCGGTCGAGTTGGAGGAGGCGGCGTCGACGGACGGCGCCAGCCGCTTCCGCGCGATCGTCAGCGTCGTGGCCCCGCTGCTCGCCCCCGGCGTGGTGGCGACCCTGCTCTTCTCGTTCATCTCCTCGTGGAACGAGTTCCTCTTCGCGCTGGTCATCCTCCAGGAGCCAGGCGTGATGACGCTTCCCCTGACGCTGGTGCGCTTCACCGGCCCGGAGGGGGTGGCCAGGCTCGGACCGCTGGCGGCGGCGTCGCTCATGGCGACGATCCCGAGCCTGATCTTCTTCGCAATCATCCAGCGGCGTTTGAAGTCCGGCCTGATGGCCGGCGCCGTCAAGGGCTAGGAGGCTCATATGCGAATCAAGTCCGCATTGGCGGCTGCGGCGATCGTCGCGCTCGCCGCAGCTTGTGGCACCTCGGGCGGCGGTGGCACGAAGGAAGAGGCCGCCAAGCCCGGCGAGGCCGTCAAGCTGAACTTCCTCAGCCTCGCCTGGCAGAAGGAGTCCGTGGCGGCCAACAAGGAGATCGTGGACGCCTGGAACAAGGCGAACCCGAACATCCAGGTCACCTACGTGCAGGGCAGCTGGGACAACGTCAACGACCAGCTCGTGACGCAGTTCGCCGGCGGCACGGCGCCCGACGTGATCCACAACGACTCGCCCGCGCTGTCCGGCTTCGCCTCCGACGGCTACCTGCTCGACCTCAAGGACAAGATCCCCGCCGACCTGAAGAGCGACATCCCGCAGAGCGCCTGGGACACCACCACCTTCGGTGACGGCAAGGGCGGCCAGGGCGTGTACGGCGTGCCGTTCCTGCAGGAGTCGACCGTCATCATCGGCAACAAGAAGCTGCTCGACGCCGCCAAGGTGCGCATCCCCACCGCGGACAACCCGTGGACCTGGGACGAGTTCGCCGAGATCAGCAAGAAGCTGACCAACGACAAGACGTTCGGCGTCGCGTGGCCGATGAAGTCGCCGGTCAACAAGACCCTGAACCTGGCGCTCAACTTCGGCGGCACCTTCTTCCAGACCGGCGCCGACGGCAAGACCACCGTCAAGGTCGGCCCGGAGGAGAAGGAAGTCCTCCAGCGCATCCACAACCAGCTCTACACCGACAAGTCCGCCGACCCCAAGGCGCTCGGCATGGGCACCGCCGACCCGCTGCCCGGCTTCTACAAGGACCAGTACGCGCTGCTGCCGGTCGGCGTCTACCTGCGCCAGCAGGTCGCCGAGCAGGCGCCCAAGGGCTTCGAGTGGATCACCCTCCCGCCGCTCAAGGGCACCACGACCGAGCAGGGCGCGGTCTCCCAGACCCTGTCGGTCGCCGCGGACAGCAAGCACCCGGAAGAGTCGCTGAAGTTCATCTCCTACTTCCTGAACGGTGAGAACCAGGCCAAGCTCGCCAAGGGCGACTGGCTCCTGCCGACCTCCACCAAGGCCGCCTCCGACGCCTCCATCACCACGACGGAGAACGGCTGGGACGTCGCGACCGCCTCGGCCAAGAGCCTGGTCGTCGCCCCGTTCCTCAAGGTCAACGGGTACGACGAGTGGAAGACGAAGGTCGCCACGCCGGTCCTGCAGCAGTACTACGCCAACAAGATCTCTCTCGACGACGCCGCGGCCAAGCTCGTCGAGGAGGGCAACAAGGTGCTCGAGCGGTACAACAAGTGAGCTACCACGATCGCGCCCGGGGGTGTCTGCTCGGCCTGGCGGCCGGCGACGCCCTCGGGGCCCCGGCGGAGAACCTCACCCCGGCGGAGATCGTCCGCCGCTGGGGCAGGCTCACCGAGATCGAGGGCGGCGGCACGGACGACACCGAGTACGCCATCTTCGCCGCCTCGCTCCTGGTCAAGCACGGCCACGACCTGACGCCAGCCGACGTGGCCCAGGCGTACAGGGACGAGATCATCCCGTTGATCGACGGGCCGATGAAGGGCGCCGGGTTCTCCGAACTCGGCACCGTCGAGGCGCTGCGCAGGGGCGTAGAACCGCCGCTGACCGGCCACGTCCACGCGCACGGCTGGTCGGACGGCCTGGCCATGCGGGCCGCGCCGTACGGGATCTTCTGCCCAGGCGACCCGGCAGAGGCGGCCAGGCTCGTCGAGCAGGACGGCCTGGTGAGCGGCTCAGGCGAAGGCATCCTGGGCGGTCGCGCCGTCGCCGCAGCCGTGGCCATGGCGATGACCGGGGCGCCGCCCGCCGAGGTGGTCGCCTTCGGGCTCGCGGCGGTGCCGACCGACTCGTGGACGGCGCGGAACATCATGCGGGTGCGCGACCTCGTCTCAGCGGGAGGCTCGCAAGAAGCCCTGCACGAGGCGGTCGTCGTCAAGCACTACCCCTGGACCGACCTGGCCCCCGAGGCCGTCGCGCTGGCCTTCGCCGCGTACCTGGCCGGGCAGGGTGACGTCGAGCAGTCCGTGACGTACGCCGTCAGCCTCGGCCGCGACGCCGACACCATCGGCGCCATCGCCGGCGCGGTGGCGGGCGCGGGCCAGGGCGAGAGCGGCGTGCCCGCGCGTTGGGCGGCGCGGATCGGGCCGGTGACGGGCAAGTGCCTGCCGGTCGTCGCGGGTAAACACGTGCTGGACGTCGCCGACGAACTGGCGAGAGGACTCTAACGAGCATGTCGGGGGACAGAATCCGGGGAGCCTTCATCGGGCTCGCCGCAGGCGACGCTGCCGGTTGGCCGGCGTCGCGGCATCGCACGGCGCTGCACGCGCCGTGGAGCAGACGGCTCTACCGCGAGCTGGACGCGTTCGCCGAGGAGCACCGGGTCACGACGCTGCCGGTGCCGTTCGCGCTGAACCAGCCGCCGCTGGGCATCGGGCCGTCGGACGACGCGGAGTGGCTGGCCTGGACCGCCCTCGGCCTCGGCGGTTCGCGGACGGAGGCCTTCCTGGCGCTCGCCGGGCGCGAGGACCTCCGCGCCCGCATCTCCGTCGCCACCGCGCTCGACAACCTCGCCAAGGGCGTCGAGCCACCGGCCAGCGGCCACGACAACCCGCACTTCTTCGACGACGCCGCAGCCGTCAGAGCCGTCGCCTTCGGCGTGCTCGGCTGGGACCCCACCGACGACGCGCAGGTCACCAACTCCGGCGACGGCGTGCTCGGCGCGCAGGCCATGGCGGCCGCGATCGCCGAGGCCGTCGCCACGGGCTCGGCCGCCAAGGCCGTCGAGGCCGCGCTCGCCGCGCTGCCCGAGGACACCGCCATCGGGCACAACGCCCGCCTCGCCGTCGGGCTCGTCGGGAAGAACGATGCCTTCTCCGTGGTCCCCGCGCTCGACGCGGCGCTGCTGGACCACGTCTACAGCTACGCGGTGGGCGCGGCGCAGACCGTGCCCGTGGCGCTGGCGCTCACGCTGGCCGGGCGCGGCAGGATCGGCTCCGCCGTACCGGCTGCCGTGTGCCTGGCGCCATTGGCCGATTCCGCGCCCGCGCTCGCGGGCGCTTTGACGGGAGCCTGCGGGGGGTACGAAGCGGTCCCAGAGGGATGGACCGCGTCGGCGCGCACGCTCGCCGGATGTTGCCTGCCGGAACTCGCCGGCAGAGACCTTATGGAAATCGTGGAGGGAATCGCATGACGCCGCTTGAGGACAAGGCCACTGGATGCGTGGCGGGAGCGGCGGTCGGTGACGCCCTGGGCGGCGCCACCGAGGGCTGGACGCCCGAGCAGATCGTGGCCAGGTACGGCGGGGCGGTGGAGGGGATCGTCCCGCCCTACAACGCCGACTGGCGCAACGCGCGGCCCATCGCGCCCTACCACAAGGGCGACGGGCACATCACCGACGACACCCTCATGACGCACGCGCTGATCAGGGTGTACGAGCAGGCGGGCGGCCACCTCGACGCCTACTCCATGGCCGAGCTGCTGGTGCCCGAGCTGATGGGCGAGCGGGTGTGGATCCCCGAGCTGGAGGCGGACGCGCTGCCGCTGCAGCGGATCTTCCTGGCCGAGAAGTGGATCGTGGCCAGGCTGCACTACGGGCACGTCGACCCGCGCGAGGCCGGGGTCGGCAACATCGTGAACTGCGGCGCCGCCATGTACGTCGCCCCCGTCGGCATCGTCAACGCGGCCGACCCCGACGCCGCCTACGCCGAGGCGATCGACCTGACCGGGGCGCACCAGTCGAGCTTCGGGCGCGAGGCGGCCGGGGTCATGGCCGCCGCCGTCGCCGAGGCCATGCGGCCGGGCGCGACCGTGGACTCGGTGATCGCGGCGTGCCTGCGCCTGGCCAAGGACGGGACGAGGGCGGCCATCGACGCGGTCTGCTCGGCCGCCCGCGACCACGGGCACTGGGAGGGGTCCTTCTCGGCGCTGCGCGCGGCCATGCGGCCCTTCGACACGGTCGCCGACACCTACCGCGACCAGGGGCTCGGGGCCCGGCGGCCGTCGCGCATCCACAGCATCGAGGAACTGCCGCTGGCGCTGGCGTTCCTGGTGATCGCCAAGGGAGACGTCAGGGAGACGGTGCTGGGCGGGGTCAACTACGGGCGCGACGCGGACTCGATCGCCTCCATGGGCGGGGCGATCGCCGGGGCCCTGGGCGGGCTGGCGTCCGTGCCGTCGGAGTGGGTCGAGGAGATCGGTACGGCCAGCCGTACGGACATCGTGGCGCCCGGCCGGGCGATCGCCGAGGTCGCTCGGCGGGTGCACGCGGCTGACGTGGCGCGGCGGCGGGCGCACGAATCGGCGTTCGAGGGGCTGCTCGGCTCATGATCAGGCTCACCTGGGTCCAGCCTGAGGACCTGCTCGGCCACGAACTCCGCCAGGCGTCAGAAGACGGCCGGGACCCCGTGGAGGTTGCCGCGATCACCGCGGAGTGGCACGCGGCCGGAGGGCACGACGCCCCGCCGCGGGCGGGCGCCTCGGAAGGAGACGCCGCACACCTGCGCGGCCTGGCGGAGAAGCTCCTCGACCGCCTGTCCGCACTGCCCACGCCCCTCGACGAGCTCGCCGCACCTCTCGGCGAGCCTGCTGCCCGCGCGCGTGTTGACCGGGCGCGGGTGCTGGGGGCGTGGCAGGGGAGGGCGGCCGGGTGCGTGCTGGGCAAGCCCGTCGAGAAGATCCCCCGCGAGGGCATCAGGGCCATCGCCGAGGCCACCGGCAACTGGCCCATCAGCGGCTGGTTCACCGCGAAGGGCCTGCCGCCCGAGATCGGCGAGCGCTGGCCGTGGAACCGCCGCAGCGCCGTCAACTCCCTCGCCGAGAACGTCGACGGCATCCCCGAGGACGACGACCTCAACTACCCGCTGCTCGCCCTGTCCGTCCTGGAGCGCCACGGGCGCGGCTTCACCACCGAGGACGTCGCCAAGCTCTGGCTGGACGAGCTCCCGGCGGGCCGCACGTTCACCGCGGAGCGGGTCGCCTACCGCAACCTGCTCGACGGCCTGGAACCCACGGACACCGCCACCTACCGCAACCCGTTCAGGGAGTGGATCGGCGCGCTGATCAGGGCGGACGTCTACGGCTGGGTCAACCCGGGCGACCCCGCGACGGCCGCGGAGTACGCGTGGCGCGACGCCAGGCTCACCCACACCGCCAACGGCGTCTACGGGGCGATGTTCGTGGCCGCCATGTGCGCGCGGTCGCTGGTGGCCGAGTCGGTGCGGGAGATCGTCGAGGCGGGCCTCGCCGTGGTCCCCGAGAAGTCCAGGCTGGCCGAGGCGGTACGGCTCGCCGTACAGGACGCCACGGAGGAACGGGACGCCGAGCGCGTCATCGACCGCCTGCACGCCAGGCACGGCCACCTCCACTGGGTGCACACGATCAACAACGCCGCCGTCGTGGCCGCCGCGCTCGTGCACGGCGACGGCGACTTCACCGCCTCCATCGCCATGGCCGTCGCCGCAGGATGGGACACCGACTCAGCGGGAGCGACGGTCGGCTCTGTGGTAGGGGCGCTCAACGGCGGCGTACCCGGGCAGTGGACGATGAGGAACAGCCTCGCCAGCAGCCTGACCGGCTTCGACGGCATCGGGCTGGACGAGCTGGCCGACCGCACACAGAGGATGATGGAGTCATGATCACGGTCTTCGGCAGCGCCAACATGGACCTCGTGGCCTACACCGCCACGGCGCCCAAGCTCGGTGAGACGGTCACCGGCCGCACCTTCGCCACGATCCCCGGCGGCAAGGGCGCGAACCAGGCGATCGCCGCCTCCAGGGCCGGCGCGGACGTGGCGTTCATCGGCGCGGTGGGCGAGGACGGGTTCGGCATCACCATGCGCTCCACCCTGGTGGACTCTGGCGTGGACGTGTCGCTGCTGCGCCAGGTGGACGGTTCGAGCGGGATCGCGCACATCGTGGTGGACGACGCGGGAGACAACTCGATCATCGTCGTCCCCGGCGCCAACGGGACGGTCACCGGTCCGTCCGGCGACGACCTGGCCATGATCGCCGGGTCGGACGTGTTGTTGCTGCAGCTCGAACTGCCCATCGAGGCGGTCACCGCCGCCGCGCAGGCCGCCCAGGTGTCCGGCGCGCCGGTCATCCTGACCCCGGCGCCCGCGCGGCCCCTGCCGGACGAGCTGCTCGACGCGGTCACCCTGATCGTCCCGAACGAGCACGAGGCGGCGGCCATCACCGGTGTCGCCGACGCGGCGGGCGCACTGGAGGCGCTCCTGAAGAGGGTGCCGGAAGCGGTGATCACGCTCGGGTCCAAGGGCTGCCTGTACGGCTCGCGCTCGGGGGAGCGGGTGAGCGTGCCGGGTGAGCACGTGGAGGCGGTCGACACCACGGCGGCAGGAGACACGTTCGTCGGCGCGCTCGCGGTGGCCCGCGCGGAGGGCAAGGCGCCGGCCGAGGCGCTGCGCTTCGCCACGGTGGCCGCCGCGCTGTCGGTGCAGCGGGCGGGCGCGAGCACGTCGATGCCGACCCGCGAGGAGATCGACGCCGCGCTCTAACCGGTCCTGCGTGTCGCCAGAGCGGTGGCGAGCAGCAGGAGACCGGCCGACGTGCGCAGGTCGGTGCCCATGAGGGTGCCGGCGCGGGCCAGCCGGTTGTCGATCGTGTTGGGGTGCACGCCCAGGGCGAGCGCCGTGGCCCGCCGGTCGAGGTCGGCGGCCACGTACGCCTCCAGCGTCTCGACCAGCACGTCGTCCAGCGGGTCCAGCAGCGCGGCGATCGCGTCGCCGCTGGGCCCCGGCGTGCTGAGGTGGAAGTCGAGCAGCACGTCGCGCAGGCCGTACACGCCGCAGGGACGCCCGGTGGCCCTGGCGACCTCGGCCACCCGCGTCGCCTCCCTGGCCGCCTCGGGGATCCCGGACACCGGGCAGGCGGCGCTCACCCCGAGGTGGACGTCGCCACCGAGCCTGCGCAGCAGCCGCTCGCCCGGTTCCGCCGACGAGAGCGGAAGCAACGCGTGCCCGCCGTGCTCGTCGAGCGTGGCCAGCACCGGCGCTCCCGCATAGCGCTCCAGCTCCGCCTCCACCGCGCGCAGGCGCCGCCGTACCCCGACCGCGCTGGACGGCGCGGCCAGCACCAGCGCCACCACCCGGTAGGCGGGCTCCAGCTCCACCCCGTGCCTGGCCGCGACGTCGGAAGCGCCCTGGCCGGACAGCAGCGCCCGCGCCACGGCGCGCAGCGCCTCGCCCCGTTCGGCCAGCATGACCTCGCTCAGGTAGGCCTCGCACACCGCGGCGGTCGTCCGTTCCAGGCTGGCGAAGAGCAGGTCGGCCAGGTGGCGCAGCCCCGCCTCCTCGCCCGGCAGCGTCACCTCGCAGAGCGCCTGCCAGAGCCGCCGGTTGCCGACCATGTAGGCGCTGAGCAGCGGCGCCAGGTGCACGCCCTCGTTGACCCGCTGCGCGGCCCTGTCCTTGAACAGCCGCATGTCCTCCTGCGTGGCCCGGTAGCCCTGCGCGGTGCGCAGGAACAGCCGCAACGCGTGCCTGGAGGTGCCGGCCATCTCCACGTCGCGCACCTCGGCGGGCAGCTCGGCGATGATCGGCAGCATCCGTTCCTGCTCGCTGACGATCTGCCTGGCCAGCCGGTTCACGCCGGACTCGCAGCGGGCGGCGATGCGCGCGGCGACGACGGCCGGATCCTCACTCATCCCCAGATTGTGACATGTCACAATCTGGGAGCTGCGGGGGTGGGTGAGGGGGCGATTGTCCGGCTCCTGCCGTGCCCGCACAGTGAGGGCCATGACAACCACCGCCCTGCCGGAGGTCCGACGCAAGGCGTGGGCCGTCGTCGCGATGCTGCTCGGGTTCATGCTGGTCAACTTCATGGACAAGACCGTGCTCGGCCTGTCGGGCACCGCGGTCATCAAGGAGCTCGGGCTGACCGCCACCGAGTTCGGCGCCGTCGGCAGCGCGTTCTACCTGCTGTTCAGCGTGTCCGGCGCGGTCGTGGGCGGGCTGGCCACCAGGATCAGCTCCCGGTGGATCCTGGCCGCCATGATGGTCGGCTGGTGCGTCGCGCAGTTCCCGATGCTGCTGCCCGCCGCCGGCGCGGGGATGCTGCTGGGCACCCGCGTCCTGCTCGGCGCGGCCGAGGGGCCCGCCTACGCGATCTCCAACCACGCCGCGTTCACCTGGTTCCCCGACAAGGAGCGCAACCTGCCCAGCAGCGTGCTCACCCTGGGCGCCGGGCTGGGCGTCACGATCGGCGCGCCGCTGCTCACGTGGATCATCACGGCGTACGGCTGGCGCTGGGCGTTCGGCGCCACGGCGCTGATCGGGCTGGTCTGGCTGGCGGTGTGGCTGCGCTGGGGCAAGGAGGGCCCGTACGGCGTGGCGTCCAAGGCCGAGGCCGGGCCGCGCGTGCCGTACCGAAAGTTGCTCCTCAACCGCACGGTCGTCGGCGGCACCGCGGCCGCCTTCTCCGTCTACTGGACGCTCGCGCTGGCCCTCACATGGTTCCCGCAGTATCTGCAGAAGGCGCGCGGCTACACGCTGCCGCAGGTCGGGCTGCTGTCGGTGGTGTGGCACGTGGCCGGGCTCGTCGTCATCCTGGGCACCGGGCTGATCACCCAGCGGTTGCTCAAGCGCGGCGTGTCCAGCAGGATCGCGCGCGGCGGCGTGGCGGGCGTCGCGGTCATGGTCGCCGGGGTCGCCACGGTCGCCATGACGCGGGCCGGCAGCCCGGCCCTGCACCTGGTGCTGCTGACGTTGTCGGCCTCGCTCGGCTACATCGTCTTCCCGCTCACCCAGGCCGTCTTCGCCGAGATCACCCCGGACGCGCAACGCAGCGCCGTGCTCGGCATCACCCAGGCGATCGCGACGGTCGCGGGCGTGCTCGCCCCGGTGATCACCGGGCGCATCGTGGAGCGGGCGGCGGACGCGGCCACGGGGTTCGGCACCGCCTTCGACCTGGCGGGCGGGCTCATGGTCGCGGGCGGCGTGATCGGGGTGCTGCTCATCCGCCCGCGTAGTGCCTGAAGAAGAGCGCTCTTGAGGGGCAATCCGCCAGGTGTTCTCAGAGCTGCTCGGCGAAGTCGTCGCGCCAGCGGGCGGCCCGTTCCCTGATCAGGGCCGGGTCGTCCAGCACGGCGCGGGAGACCGACGGCACCAGGTTGTGCGACGCGGCTCCCGCGATCCCCGGCAGGTCGGCGGCCGTCGCGCCCTGCGCGCCGAACCCGGGCGCCAGGATCGGCCCGTTCAGCCGCTCGAGCGGGTGGTCCTGCGGCACGCCCACGACGACGCCGATCGACCCCATCGGGCTGGCCCCCGCGTTGACCTCGGTCACGCCCGCGAAGACCTGGTCGGCCACCAGGGCCTGCAGCTCCGCCGCCTCCGGGTTGGACGTGCGGGCCAGCACGAACAGCCCGGCGTCGTTGGCCAGCGCCGAGGCGATCGCCACGCGCAGGGACCCGAACCCCAGGTAGGGGCTGACCGTGATCGCGTCGACCGCGAGCGGGCTGCCCCGGTCGAGGTACGCCTCGGCGTACGCGGACATCGTGCTGCCGATGTCGCCGCGCTTGACGTCGAGCAGCACCAGCGCGCCCGCTGCCCGCAGGTCGGCGATCGTCTCCTCCAGGACCGCGACGCCGCGGCTGCCCCACCGCTCGAAGAACGCCGACTGCGGCTTGACCACGGCGGCGAGGTCGCCGACCGCGCCGGTCACCGTACGGCAGAAACGTTCGAGCCCGGCGGGGGAGTCGTCGAGCCCCCAGGCGTGCAGCAGGCCGGGATGCGGGTCGATGCCCACGCACAGGGGCCCGCGCTTGTCGAGACCGGCGCGCAGCCGTTCACCGAACGACTCAGTCATCACGGTTCGAGACTAGTCGAACGCAGGAAACTCTCAACGGCCGCTATGTGCGTGGCCATCGCGGCCGCAGCCCTGGACGGGTCGCGGTCGAGCAGCGCGCGGTAGACGGCCTCGTGCTCGCCGATCGCGCGGCCGAAGACGCCCTGGTCGGCGTGGCCGCGCCACACCCTGGCCCGCAGCGTGCGCCCGCTGAGCGACTGCACCAGCGCCGCCAGCACCGGGTTCGCCGCCGCCTCCATGACCACCTCGTGGAAACGCACGTCGGCGGCGACCACGTCGTCCACGCTGCCGTCGCCCGCCTGCGGGTCGCGCCGCATGGCCGCCAGGCACTCCGCCAGCTCGGCGAGCTGCTCGCCGGTGATCCGCGCCGCCGCCCTGGCCGCCGCCTCCGACTCCAGCACCCTGCGTACGGCCAGCATGTCGAGGACCGTGGCGTCCTGCGACATCTCGATGAGCAGCGCGAAGGAGTCGAGCAGGCGGCCCGGCGCCAGGCTGGTGACGTAGGTGCCGTCGCCCTGCCGCGACTCCAGGATGCCGCCGAGCGTCAGCGCCCTGATCGCCTCGCGCAGCGTGTTGCGCGACACGCCGAGCGTGGCGGCCAGCTCCCGCTCGGTGGGCAGGCGCTGGCCCGGCCCGAACTCGCCCGTGACGATGGAGCTCTTGATCTGCTGGATGGTCTGATCGGTGACCGACATGTCTAGTGCGTCGCCCCGGCGTGGACGGCCAGGTCGCCGGCCGTTTCCAGCGCCGCCGCGATCATGGCGCGCAGCGCGCGGGCGACGACGGCGGTGTCCATGCTCGGCTGCGCCTGGTCCACGACCTGGTCCGGGGAGTAGGGCACGTGCACGAACCCGCCGCGCAACCCGGGGCGCTCGGTCTCGATCAGGTGGGCCAGGCCGTACGCGACCTGGTTGCAGACGAACGTGCCCGCGGTATAGGACACGTGCGCGGGAACGCCGGAGGCGCGCGCCGCCTGGACCATCGCCTTTACCGGGAGATGGGCGAAGTACGCCGCAGGCCCGCCCTCGACCACGGGCTCGTCGGACGGCTGGGCGCCCGCGTTGTCCGGAATGCGGGCCTCGGCGAGGTTCACCGCCACCTTCTCCACCGTCACGGCCGCGCGCCCGCCCGCCTGGCCGACGCAGAGCACCAGATCGGGCTCGTGCTCGGCGATCGCGGCGCGCAGGGCGGGCAGCGCCCCCGCGAACGTGCACGGCAGCTCGACCGCCACCACCCCGTCGAGCAGCCGCACCGCGTCGAAGGACGGGTTGGTGCGCTCCCCGCCGAACGGCTCGAACCCGGTTACCAGAACTCTCTTCACGATCCCCTAGCTTCGCATGGACTCTTCCGTGGGTAGATCCCGTGACATGTACGAGATCGCCCAGCGCATGTTGTCGCTGCACACGGACCCCGCGCGCGACGTGTGCGTCACGATCGGCCTGCCGTACGAGGAGCCGACGGGGGAGTGGTCGTGCCCCTACCGGATCGACGGGCTCGACGGCTGGGAGCACGAGCGCAAGGTGACCGGCGTGGACTCGATGCAGGCCGTCGAGCTGGTGCTCGTGGTCGTGCGCAGCGCGCTCGCCGGATCGCACGAGGCGCGCGAGGGACTGCTGGACGTGGACGTCGAGGGGCCGCAGAGCGTCTACGTGAGCTGGGACAAGGACAACGACGTGGCCTACATCGCGATGAAGCGGGAGATCGCGGTGGGCGAGGCGGTGCGGCAGAAGGTCGTGGACGACGTGGTGCTCGACTTCGCCGAGTCGGGGGAGCTGCTCGGGGTGGAGCTGCTGGAGGCCGACCGGCTGATGCCATCCGAAATGCGCCTCTAGTTAAGCAGCCTGCGCCAGCGGGGTTGTTCCGTGACGACCGTGGCGGCGGCCAGGACGGTCACCACCACGGCGACGGCCGGGTACCAGGCGATCCACGACGCCACCACGGCGACCACCAGCTGCAGCAGCACCAGCGCGATGGTCACGTAGCCGGGCACCGCGACGATGACGCTGTTCTTGTCACCGGGCGTCGAGAACAGCGTCGGCAGGCCGATCAGGACGACCACCGACAGGACGGCCAGCAGCACGGAGTGGGAGGCCAGCGCCCAGGGGGCGGCCACCCAGGCGACGAGCTCGGTGATGAACCGGAGGGCACTTGACACCCGGGCAGCTTACTGTGGCGAATAATCCACTTATGACCTCCCCGCGGTTGATCGCCACCGACCTTGACGGAACCCTCCTCGACTCCACGGGCGCCGTGTCGCCCCGCACGCGGCGCGCGTTGCGCCACGCCACGGAGGCGGGAGCGGAGGTCGTCTTCGTCACCGCCAGGCCGCCGCGCAGCATCCGCCAGCTCGCCGAGGCCGCAGGGGTCAGCGGCACCGCCGTGTGCAGCAACGGCGCGCTCGTCTTCGACCTGGACGAGGGCGAGGTGACCGCCACCTACGCGCTCGACCCAGGGGCGGCGCGGAAGGTGGCGGAGACGTTGCGCGAGGTGCTGCCCGGCCTGGGGTTCGCGGTGGAGACCGGGTGGCGGGTGCTGGCCGAGCCGGAGTACGGCAGGCCCACGCCGTGGGACGACCACGTCAGGGAGGAACTGGCCGAGCTCGAACGGCTGTGGGTCAGCGGGGAGCCGATCGCCAAGCTGCTCGCCTGGTCGCCGACGCACTCGGTGGACGAGGCCTTCGCCGCGGCGGTCGCGGTCGTGGAGGGGCGGGCGGAGGTCACCCACTCCGGCGGGCGCGGGCTGCTGGAGATCAGCGCGCCCGGCGTCACCAAGGCGGGCACGCTCGCCGTCCTCTGCGAGGAGCGCGGCATCGACCCGGCGGACGTGGTGGCGTTCGGCGACATGCCCAACGACCTGGCCGTGCTGGCGTTCGCCGGAGCCGGGTACGCCATGGCGAACGCGCACCCCAGCGTCCTGGCCGCGATCCCGCGGCACACGCTGTCCAACGACGAGCACGGTGTGGCCGCGGTTCTCGAGGAGCTCTTCGTACAACCCACGGTGTAGTACGGACGACGACGCGGGGCGGATGTCCCGCGCCGCCGTACGCGCGATTCTGGTGGCCCCCCGACCAGAGGAGAATCGCGTGACCACCGCCTTCAAGTACCTCATCTCGCTGACCGGCGTCGCCGTGCTGGTGCAGGCCGTCTCGGCAGGGCAGCTGATCAGCGGCGGCTCGTCCGGCATGCACGCTACGGGTGCGGGAGCCGTCCATCTGCTCCAGCTGCTGACGTTCGTCGCCGCCGTCCTGGTGTGGCGCCCAGGGCGCGGGCCGCTCTGGCCCGCGGTGGCGAGCCTGGTGGCGATGCTGCTGGGCTTCGTGCAGTCGGCGCTCGGCGGCAGCGGCGCGACGGCCGTGCACGTCCCGCTCGGGATGGCGCTGTTCGGCATCACCGTGTGGCTGGTCACCTGGGCGTGGCGCTCGGGAGAGCGGGCGGCCGTACGGCAGGCGTGACGGGTGCGACAATCGCCGCATGCGACGCTTCAAGCGGCTCACCGTCGAGGAGGCCGGATCCCTCACCCGCGACAAGCTCCTGGCCAGGATCGAGGAGGAGCAGCGGTACTGGTACCGGCGCATCCAGGCGTGCACGATGCGGCCCGGCGACGACGCGGCGTTCAGGACCTTCAACGAGATCATGGACGCGGCCGTCAGGGAGACGCTCGCCGAGCCCGCTGACGCCTTCACCCAGACCTTCGACCACTAGGTCAGAGCAGTCCGCCGAGCTCGCCGCGGCCGGTGACGCCGAGCTTGCCGTACGCCATCTGCAGGTGGTTCTCCACCGTCCTGATCGAGATCACCAGCCGTCCGGCGATCTCCTTGCTGGTCAGCCCGGCCGCGGCGAGCTGGGCGATCTCCAGCTCGCGCGACGTGAGGCCGGGCGCCTGCAACCTGGACAGCGCCGGGGTGCGCGCTCCGGCGCACCGCGCGGCCAGCGTCCACGCGCGGGCGCCCGCCGACCTGGCAGACGCCGTACGGCCCGCCGACTCGAAGGCGCGCGACGCCTGCGCCGCCGCCTCGGCCGCGTGCAGCGCGAACCCCAGCTCCTCGAACCGTTGTGACGCGGTCAGCAGCGCCGCCCCGTCGCCCCAGGCGGCCGCGTGCGCCGCGGCCGCCTCGGCGTACCACCCCTGGCATTCGTCCGCCAGCTCGGCCAGCCGGTCGGCGACCAACGGCGCCGCGCCCAGCCTGACCGCGTCGTGCCTGGCGATCACTTCCTGGCTCAGCGCGCCGTACTCCCGCATCCGGTCGGCGGCGGCGATCGCCAGCTCCGCCGGGGCGCCCTCGCCGCGCGCCGCCGCCACCCACGGCCGGACCAGGTCCTCGTTGAACCGCGCCGTCACCGGCGGCACCTGGGCGCCGCCCGGCTCCATCGTGGTGTTCGCGTCACCGGCGAGCGCCGAGGCGTGGGCCAGCTCGACCCAGACCTGCGCCTGGTACTGTCCGGGCGCGCCGGACACCTCGGCCCGGTGCAGGGCGGTCCTGGCCTTCGTCACCTCGCCGCGCATCCGGGCGAGGACGGCGCGCGTCAGGTCCAGCTCCACGCCCGCCAGCTCCCAGTGCCCGTCGGCGACGAGCGCGGCGTGCTCCTCGGTGGCGGCAGCGTATCCGGGCAGGTCACCGGCGAACATCGCGGCAGAACGCCTGATCTCGTACAGCCCGCGGAAGATCACCGGCACCGCGCCCTCCCAGCGCTCCCGCATGGCCAGCACGCGGTCGGTGATCTCGACCGCGTCGAGCGGGCGGCCGGTGAACAGCAGCACCCAGGCGCGCATCATCAGCGCCTGCGCCAGCATCCCGTCGCCCGACGGGGCCGCGACGATGGCGTCGGCGACGCGCAGCGCGTCGGCGAACTCGCCCAGCGCCAGGTGGTAGCTGGCCCGCCAGAACGCCATCTCCTGGAGGTTGTCCGGCTCCTTGAGCGTCCTTTCACCCTCCTCCAGCAGGCGCACGGCCTCGGGGATGCGGCCGCTGGAGCTCAGCACGTTGATCCTGGTGGAGATGAGCAGCGCTCGGGTGCGTTCGTCGCACGGCTGGTCCCAGACGGCGGCGAGCACCCTCTCCGCCTCGGCAGGGTTGCCGGAGAAGGCCAGGACGGGGGCGAGCAGCACGGCCGCCCTCGGGCCTGCGCCCGCGTTCAGCGCGGCCCTGCCCAGGCGTTCGGCCAGGGGGTAGTCGTGGGCGGCCCAGGCCAGTTGCAGCGCGGCGAGGAGGGGTTCGGGGTCCTCGGTCGTGCCGCTCTCCAGGCGCCACATGGCCAGGCGCAGCACGTCGTGCCTGCGGCGGGCGGGGGTGGCCTCGATCGCCTCGGCCAGCTCGCGGTAGCGGCGCCTGGTGCGGAGGCTGGGGCACGCGGCTCTGACGGCCTCGCCGTACAACGGGTGGGTGAGACGGACGGTGGTGCGGCGGCCGTCCTGGACGATCCTGACCAGGCCGCGGGCCTCCGCGTCCTCCACCGGGGCCTCGCCGGTGGCCTTGGTGAGGGCGTGCAGCTCCAGGGGCTCGCCGAAGGCGACCAGCTCCAGGGCCTGGTCGGGGGTGCCGATCCGGGCGGCGATCAGCTCGATCAGCCGGGTGGGCAGCTCGACCTCGCCGCGCCACCTGCCGGTCCGGGTGAGCGCGCCGGAGGTGATGAGCTCGCGCAGGTAGAGGGGGTTGCCCTGGCTGAGGTCGGCCAGCCTGTCGACGGTCGCGGGGTCGGCGGGGGCGCCGAGAGTCTGGGCGAGCACCTCGCCCACCTCGGTTTTGAGCAGCGGGCCGAGGTCGATGCGCTCGGCGAGGCGGTCCTTCCACAGCGCGGTCACCGAGTCTGCGCACGGCTCGCCGGTGCGTACGGTGACCACCAGCTGGACCCGCCCGGCGAGCTGGTGCACGAGGGCGGCCGAGGTGGCGTCGAGCAGGTGCGCGTCGTCCACCAGCAGGAGGCCGGGGTCCTTGGCGAGGATCTCCCTGGCGGCCCAGCCGAGCAGGTTGTCCCCGGCCGGCCCGGCGGGGAGCAGCGCCGCCATCGCGCCCAGGGGGAGGGGTCTTGCCGCCTCGGTGGCGCTGACCTGGAGTACGGCCCGGCCGGAACGTTTCGCGGCGACGCGGGCCAGGCGGCTCTTGCCCACGCCGGCGGGCCCGGCGACCACCACGCTGCCATGCCCTTTCAGGGCGCTGTCGATCATGGACAGCTGCGGTTCCCGCCCCACCAACGGCCACACCATGAGGGAAGCGTAGATCAGGAGAGGGTGCCGTGCCTCGCGAGGTGGTCGGCCAGGCGGATGGGCTCGGGGAGGCGGTAGCGGGGTGCGAGGCGCAGGACCTGGTCGCAGGCCGTGTCGAGGCTGATCAGGTGGCCTGGGGACACGTAGACGGGCTTGATCCCGTCGCGGGTGCGGAGGGCGCGGCCCACGGTCTCGCCGTCCATCGTGATGGGCGACCAGGAGCCCCTTTCCTTGTCCGGGAGGTCGTTCTCGCCGGTGAAGCGGGTCTTCCCGACGCCCAGCGCGGGCACGCCGGTCAGGACGCCCAGGTGGCAGGCCAGCCCGAAGCGGCGGGGGTGGGCCAGGCCGTAGCCGTCGCAGACCAGCAGATCCGGCGGTACGGCCAGCCGTTCGAGCGCTTCCACCAGGGCCGGAACCTCACGGAAGGCGAACAGCCCCGGCACGTAGGGAAAGGTCGTCCTGCCGTGCACGACCACCTGCTCGATGACCTCGAGGGTGTCCGCCGAGAGCACCACGACGGCGGCGGTCAGCTCGTCATCCCCGCGATAGTGCACGTCAAGCCCGGCCACGCGGCCGAACGTCGACGGCCCGTCGAGCCTGACCATCGGGCGCAGGCGGCGCTGGACCTCCTCCGCCTCCTCGACGGTGACCGGCCAGGGGTGAAGATGATCGACACGCACCGGGTCACGCTATCGGCCGGTGGGGTCGAAAAGGACCGTTTGAGGGGTACTGTCGGGTGTCATGATGGACGTGCTGGTGATCGTCGGCCCCGGCGTCGTGGCCGATCGCGCGCTGCTCGGCGAGGTGGCGGAGCGCGAGTTCGCCGCCCTGGGCGTGTCGGGACGAATGATTCACGCCCACACCGCCGAAGACGTCCAATCCCACCTCCCACCCCAAACCACCCCGCCCAACCCCGAACCAACCCCGCCCCCCGCCGAGCCCGCCTCACCTAGCGCTGGGCTGCCCCCATCCGGGGCGAGCGCACCTGGGCCAACCCCACCCGGGGCGACCTCACCTGAGTCGACCTCACCGGGAGCGACCCCGTCTGGGGCGACCCCACCTGGGGCGATCTCACCCGAGGGGACCTCACCCGGGGTGACCCCACCCGCCCCCTCCACCGCCGAGCCGCCATCACCCGCGGCGCCATGGGCTCGGTCGGCTCCTCCTTCCGCGTCGAGCGTCGGGCTGGCCCCACCTGGGGCGACCTCGCCCGCTTCGTCCGGCCACGGAGTGACGCCCACTCATGGGGCGACCCCGCCCTCCGTCGGGTCGACGTCACCCGTCGGGTCGACGTCACCCGTCGGGTCGTCTCATCCGGCGACAGCCGCACCCGTCGATGGGGCGTCCGAGGGTGGGGCGACGGCTGTTGTGGTGGTGCCTGGGCCGAGTGATGAGGTGCGCCAGTTGATGGCGGGTCCCGCCAGGCCGGTCGTCTGGGTGGATCTGACCCGTGAGGACGACGCCCCCGAGGGGGCGGTTCACCTGCACGGTCGTGGGATCAGTGGCCTCACCTGGGCGATCAGGCACGCCGTACACCGCGCGGAACGGCCCTGCCGCCGCATCCCGTACGGCCCGCACCGCGACCAGTGGGCCGAGCTGCACCTCCCCGACGAGGCGAAGGGCCTCCTGCCGGTGGTGGCGCTCATTCACGGCGGTTACTGGCGGTCCATCTGGGGCGCCGACCTCATGGACGCCCTCTGCGCCGACCTCGCCGCCCGCGGGTTCGCCGTGTGGAACCTCGAGTACCGCCGCCCCGACCTCCACGGCTGGCCCGCCACCACCGCCGACGTCGCCGCCGGGCTCGACGCGCTGTCCACCGTCGACGCGCCGCTCAACCTGGACAAGGTCGCCGTCGTCGGCCACTCGGCCGGTGGGCAGCTCGCCCTGCGCGCCGCTGCCGACGGTTCCCGGGTGGCGCTCGCGGTGTCGCTGGCCGGGGTGCTCGACCTGGTCGAGGGCGAACGCCGGTGGCTCAGCTCCGGCGCCGTGGCGGCGGCCCTGGGCCACGCCACGACGCCGCACGAGGTGCACGCGGGGGCCAGCCCGTTGTTACGGCTGCCGATGAAGGTGCCGCAGCTCATCGTGCAGGGGTCGAGCGACGACCTGGACCTCGTGGACTTCGGCCGCCGCTACGCCAGGGCCGCCAAGGAGGGCGGCGACACCATCACGTACCTCGAGATGTCCGGCGACCATTTCGCAGTGATCGACCCCAGAACCCCCATCTGGCGCACCACCGCCCTAGCCATCGCCGACGCCCTCCGCTAGAAGGACCCCCTGAAGGAAGCGGGAGGTCCTCCCGGCGAGAAGCTGACGCTCCTCCCGTGAGGTGGTCCTCCCGCGAAGCCGCCGGTCCTCCCGCGCGAGGATGGCGGTCCTCCCACGAGAAGTGCGCGGTTCTATCGCGGGAGGTCATCGCTCCTCGTGCGAGAAGCTGATGGTTCTTTTATCGGAAGCCGCCAGTTCATGGCCGGAAGCCGTCGCTCTCGGCGCTGGGAAGGCGTCTCGCTAGAGGTCGTCCCAGGGGGCGAGGAGGGGGGTGGCGGCTGCGGCTGGGGCGGTGAAGGACCAGCGGCCGGGGGGCAGGTGCAGGGAGCACGAGCCGTCTGGCAGGCGCGTCACCGGGAGGTCTTCGCCGAAGCCCATGAGGAAGCCGCCGTTGACGGTCATGCCGTCCCACGTCCCCCCGACCGGCATGATCGCGCGGGCCGACACCCCGACGGGGACCGTGAAGGTGAACTGCAGGCCGTCGGGCTCCGCGCGCCACCCGGACTCCACCACCCCGGCGGCGCTCGCATACCGGGCGCTCGCCGACCGCATCAACGGCACCGGCCCCGGCCGCAGCAAGAGCTCGGTGAAGCCGCCGCTCACGCCCCTAGGGTCGTCGCCGATGCCCGCCACGTGCCGGAACAGCCAGTCGCCCACGCAGCCGTAGGCGTAGTGGTTGAAGGAGTTCATGGACGGCGTCTGCAGCCCGTTCCTGTGATGCCACGAGTCCCAGCGCTCCCACAACGTCGTCGCCCCGGCCCGGAGCTGGTAGCGCCACGACGGGTAGCCCTCCTGGTTGAAGATCCGGCAAGCCAGGTCGTGATGGCCGGTGTCGGAAAGGACGGGCAGCAGCAGTGGTGTCCCGACGAACCCGGTCATCAGGCGGTGGCCGTCGGCGACGACCAGCCCGGCCAGCGCACCGGCCACGGCGTCCCGATCCGACAACGGCACGAGGTCCCAGGCCAGGGCCACGGCGTAGCCCGTCTGGGTCTCGACGCGCAGCCGGTGCCCGTCCATGAACGCCTTCCGGAACGCCTCCACCACCCTCGCCGCCGCCTCGCCGTACTCCTCGGCGTGTGGCTCCCCGAGCACGTCGGCAGCCTGCGCCACCAGGCGGAGGCTGCGGGCCAGCGCCCCGGTGGCGATCAGGCTCTTGGGCGTCTCGACGGTGCCCGGCGCCAGCCAGTCGCCCAGCGCCCGCCCCTGCCGGATCCCGTCCGGCGCCCCGGCCAGGCAGTAGTCGACCCAGCGGCGCATCGGGTCGTAGGCGCGGCGCAGGGTACGGTCGTCGCCGTAGCGCCGCCACAGCAGCCACGGCACCTCGACCAGCGCGTCCGACCAGACGGGCGAGTCGTAGCCGTACTCGGGCAGCACCGGCGCGACATGCGGCACCGCGCCGTCCCCCCGCTGGCCGTCGATGAGCGTGGTGACCCACCCCGACAGGAACGCCTGCGAGTGCCGCAGGAAGCTGAGCGTCGAGCCGAAGACCGAGATGTCGGCCGTCCAGCCCGCCCGCTCGTCGCGCTGCGGGCAGTCGGTGGGGATCGAGACGAGGTTGCCCTCGGCCGAGGCGGTGATGTTGGCGATGAGCTGGCGCACCGCCGGGTCGTCGGCGGTCAGCTCGCCGGTGACCTCCAGGGCGGACGACAGGAGGACGGCCTCGGCGTCGGACGGCTGCAGCGCGCCTGGCCAGCCGGTGATCTCCGCGTACCTGAAGCCGTGCACGGTGAAGGCGGGCTCGACGACGTGGTCTCCCGGGCCGACGTGGAACTCGTCGCGTTGCTCGGCGGTGCGCAGGTTGTCGGTGTAGAGGCGTCCGGCGGCGGTGAGCTCCTCGCCGTGCCGTACCACCAGATGGGCTGGCCCGGTGACCCGCAGCCGGAGCCTGCCGACCACGTTGCGCCCCAGGTCGAGCACCTGCACGCCGGGGACGGGCTCGGTCACCCGCACCGGCCGCACGACCCCGATCACCCGCACGGGCGGCGCGGGATCGGCCTCCACGACCAGCCCGCCGACAACCCGGGTCTCGGGTACGGCGGGCTGTTCGTGAGTGTCCCGCGCCGCTGGTCGTGAATCGGTGTCACGGGTTTCCAGCGCGTCGATTGTTTCGCCCATCACCAGGTCGGCGCGGGGGCGGCCGAGGGGGTGCAGGGTCCAGTCGAGGGGCAGGGGGTTGCCGTCGGTGCGGATCTGGGCGCTGGCGAGGGGGCGGTCGCCGTACCTGGCTGGGCCGCTCGCTGCGACGTGGCCCGCGTACCAGCCGGGGGCCAGCCATATCTCCAGCTCGTTCGCTCCGGGCAAGAGCAGCTGAGTGAGGTCGAAGAGGCGGTAGCGGACCCTCACCGTGTAGTCGGTCCAGCCCGGGGCCAGCTCCTCGTCGCCCAGCCGGTGACCGTTGAGCAGCACGCGGTAGACGCCGAGCGCGGTGACCGCCAGCCACACCTCGGCGGCGTCCCCCGGGGTGAAGGTGCAGCGCAGGCTCACGGCGGCGGTCGGGTCTCCGACCAGCCACGGCGCGTCCCAGGCGCCGTCCGCTCGGAGGCCGGTGGTGAAGGTCCCGCTGATCTGCTCGCCGACCGTCCAGGTGTACGCCGTGAGCAGGGCGAGCACGTCGGCGGGGACGTCGACGTGGTTCGCGCCCTCGGGGACCTCCTGGCGCCAGACCTCTCCGACCGCCGAGCGGACGGACACCAAGGAAGGGCGGTCCAGGAGGGCGGGCCACGACAGGCGAGGTGACGGCTCGTCCACGCCCACGGGGTCGGCGAGGCCGCAGGTGAGCCCGGCGAGGTGACCAGTGGGCGGGGGAGGGATGGCGGGCACAGGCCCGTCGGAGGGCAGGGGCGACCGCGTCACGCGCCGCTCCCGAAGGCAGCGGAAGGGGCGACGCCGGACGCGAGGGCATCGGGAGCGGCGGCGCTGAACGGGGTGGTGGGGAGGCCGGTGGTGAAGGCGTTGTGGAGGTTGTCGATGTCCACGCCACGCAGGCTCGGCGCCACCACGTTGATGAGCAGCACGAAACACGCGTCATGGTCGGGATACATCCACCACTGGCACCCCGAAGCCCCACCATGTCCGTAAAGGCGACGCTCAAGAAGCCCGGGAGCCGAGTGGCGCAGGTTCCACGGCAGCCCCCAGTCCTGCCCGGCGTTGACCGGATCAGGCTGCAGCTTCACCAACCCGGTCGTCTGCGGCGTGGTCATGGCCGCATGGGTGACCGGGTGGACGACGGAGCCACGCAGCAAGGCGCTGCCCAGCTCCAGCAGGTCCTCAGCCCGGGAAAACAAGGCCCCGGCCGGGTGGCGCAGCCGGATGAAGGCCGGGAAGTCGAAGCCAGGCCCGAACAGGTCGAGCCCGTGCACCTCGGCCGGAGAGCAGTCGGGGTCGAAGGTGAGGCCGCCGAGCGGGTTCAGCTCGTCGTCGATCACCGAGGCCACGTCGCGGCCGGTGACGTCCCTGACCATCTCCGCGATCCCGGTGAACGCCAGGTTGCTGTAGTGGCTGAGCGTCCCGGCCTCGAACAGGGAGGGCGCGGTGACGAGGTGCTCGACCAGGTCGTCCGGGTTGAGCGTCTGCTCGAAGATGCCACTGGTGTGGGTGAGCAGGTGCCACAGCGTCACGTCCTTGCGCGCGAAGCCGGGCAGCACCTCGGCCAGCGGTCGCCGCAGCGACATCAGCCCCCGCTCCACCTGCCGCATCGCGGCCAGCCCGACGATCGGCTTGGTCACGGAGAACAGCGCGAAGTGGTCGTCGACGCGGGTGGCGCGGCCGTCGTGCGTGCCGTACGCCTCGAGGACCTCGATCCCCGAGGAGGTCGCCGCGCCGAACACCGCACACGGCAGCCGCCCGGAGTCGACCTCCCGCCGCACCCAGTCCAACGCGATCTTGTGCGAGGTCATCCCTTGATGGCACCTTCCGTGAGTCCGGCCAGGACGCGCTTCTGCGCGACGACATAAACAGCCACGAGCGGCAGCGTGGTGAGCAGCACGTGGGCGAAGACGAGGTTCCAGTTCAGGCTCTGCAACGTGCCGGAGGCGAACTGGAACAGGCTGAGCGGCAGCGTGGCCCGCTCGCTGCCGTGCAGCAGGAACAGGGCGAAGAAGAAGTCGTTCCACACGTTGATGATCAGGATCACCGCGCCCACGAACAGGACGGGACGCAGCAGCGGCAGCAGGATCCTGGCGAACACCTGTCCCTGGGAGGCGCCGTCGATGGCGGCGGCGTCCTCCAGGTCGCGGGGGAGCGCCCTGACGAAGCCCGTGGCCAGGAACACCACGATGCCCATCCGGCAGCCGACCATGGTCAGCAGGTAGCCGAGCGTGGTGCCGTCGAGGTTCAGCGTGCGCAGCAGGTAGACGGTGGGGATGATCGACGGCGGGATCAGCACCGACAGGCCCATGATGAAGTAGGCGCCCTGCAGCCACCGCGACCTGCTCCTGCCGAACGCCCAGGCGGCGGCCGCCCCCAGCAGCACGACGGCCAGCACCACGGGCACCGCGATCATGAGGCTGTTGGCCAGCCCGGTCAGGTAGCCGCCGCGCTCGAACACGATCGCGTAGTTCTCGGCGAGCGCCCACTCGCGCGGCAGCGCCAGCGACAGCTCGGCCGCCTCTCCGGCGGGTTTGGCGGAGTTGACGACGACCAGCCAGATGGGCACGAGCACCCACGGCACGGCGAAGACCGACAGCAGCAGATACTTCCTCATGCGGTGACCTCCCTGCGGCGCAGCCACCACACCAGGGGTACGGCGGTGCAGATCACCAGCAGCGTGACCGTGAACCCGAGCGCGCTGGCCGAGCCGAAGAAGCCCTGCCCCCACTGCTGGCGCATGACGATGTTGAGCGCCCGCGTGTGGTCGCCGGGACCGCCGCCGGTGGTGGCGGCGATCACGTCGTAGGCGCTGAGCGCACCCACCAGCGTGACCGCCACGTTGAAGGTCAGCGCAGGGGCCAGCAGCGGGAACGTCACCCGCCTGAACCTGGTCAGCGCACCGGCCCCGTCCACGATCGCCGACTCCGTCAGCGCCCGCGGGATGGCGTTCAGCCCCGCGATGTAGACGAGCGTGATCAGCCCGCTCCACTTCCACGCGTCGACGAACGCCACGCACACCAGCGCGGTCGAGGGTTCGCCGAGCCAGGCCCACTCGATGCCGAGCGCCGAGTTGAGCGGCCCGTGCGGGGCCAGGATGCCGCGCCAGATGTACCCGGCGGCCAGCGGCGACACCAGCGTGGGCAGGAAGAACAGCGAACGGAAGACCGTGTTCACCCGGCTGGTGCGCTGCAGCGCCAGGGCCAGGCTGAGGCTGACCGTGTTCTGGATGGCCATGCAGACCACCGCGTAGAGGACGGTCACGGTGACGGCGTTGGACAGCAGCCCCTGCTCGATGAGCAGGCCGAAGTTGTCCAGCCCGTTCCAGGAGATGCCCTCGCTGAACCCGGTCCACGAGGAGAAGGCGAAACGCACGTTCAGGAGGAACGGCACGGTGAAGAACACCGCGACGAGCACGCTCGCGGGGAGCGCCCATCTCACCATCCCTTCAGCCCCGCCGCCTTGGCCGCCTGCTCCACCTGGCCCTGCAACTGGGTGGCGACCTGCTGCGGGTCCTTCTGCCCTGCGATCAGCTCGGCCATCAGCGTGGCCAGCCCGCCCACGCCGGGGATGTCGGAGTTGAAGGCGATGACGGCGCCGGTGTCGTAGGCCTTCTTCACGTCCTGCAGCACGGTGGACACGCCCTGCGGGTCAGGCACGCCGTCCAGCACCGGGAACGTCTTGGCCGCCGAGACGTAGTCGGCGTACGCGGGACCGGTCATGAACCTGACGAAGTCCAGCGCCGCCTTCTCCCTGGCGGGGTCGCCGGTCTTCGGCAGGTAGAACGTGCCGATCGGGCCGGGCGCGTAGGTGGCCAGGGGCGTGTCACCGGCCAGGCCGACGAAGCCGACGGTGTCGTCGACGACCTTCTGGTCGCCGCCGGCCGCCGCGAGCAGGGCGGGCAGCATGTCGGAGTGCTGGGCGACCATCGCCGCCTTGCCGGACACCAGCGCCTTCATCGAGTCCTCGAAGGTCGCCGTGACGATGTCCTTGTTGAAGCAGCCGTCCTTCTTGAGCCCGGCGTAGGCGCTGAGCCCGGCGACGAACGGGGAGCCCGAGTCGGCCAGCGAGGCGGTGTGTCCCGCGACGGCCTTGCCGTACGCGTTGCCCTGGTTGGCGCTGGCCATGTAGAGGATGGGGAGGATCTGCACCGGCCAGATCGACCCGCCCGCCTCGAAGATCGGCGTCACGCCCGAGGACTTGAGCGTGGCGCAGGCCTTGGCCAGGTCGGCGAAGCTCTTCGGCGGCTCGGTCAGGAGCTTCTTGTTGTAGTAGAGGCCGAAGACCTGCGGGAAGCCGGTGATTGCCGCGTAGACCTTGCCGTCGACCGACCCGGCCGACTTGTAGAGATCGCCCGATTTCGCGATGTAGGCCTCGCCGGACAGGTCGCGGAGGTTCTGGGAGGGATTGAGCGCGAGCAGGCCGCTCGTCGTCGCGTGGTATTCGAGGATGTCCGGACGGTCGCCGGTCGCCCACTTGGTCTGGGTGGTGTCCTCGAACCCGTCGGACGGGATGGAGACCAGCTCGACCTTGACGCCGGACTGCTTCTCGAACTTCTTGTACATCTCCAGCAGGGGGGCCGGGTCGGCGCTGTTGTGCCAGAGCTTCAGCGAAACAGCGGAATCAGACGAGGTGGAGCAGCCGGACAGGACGAGGACGGCGCCGATAGCCGCACCGAGCAGACGGGATGGAGCTCTCACGCCGCACTCCTTCAACAAGTGATGTGTAGAACGTTCTCCATTCCTAGAGCATGGTGCTCACCGTTGACAAGAGCCATCCGTGAGGTACATTCGTGTTTCGTTCTACGAAAGGAATCATGTGTCGAGCGGGCGGGTGACGATCGCCGACGTGGCGAAGCGGGCTGGGGTCTCGACGGCCGCGGTGTCCAAGGTGCTGCGCGACGCCTACGGCGTGAGCGAGGCCATGCAGCTCAAGGTGCGGGCCGCCATCGAGGAGCTGGGCTACCGCCCGCACGCGGCGGCCAGGGCGATGCGCGGGCGCACCTACACGCTCGGCGTGCTGCTGTCCGACACCAGGAACCCGTTCTTCCCCGACATCATCGAGGGCCTGATCGAGCAGCTCGCAGACACCGAGTACCAGGTGCTGCTCGGCCCCGGCGGCGTCGAACCCGCCACGCAGGCCAGGATGACCGACGCCATGATCGACAGGAGTATGGACGGGCTCGTCCTCATCTCCCCGGTCATCGCCGACGCCGACCTGGCGGCGCTCGCCGCGGCGGTGCCCGTCGTGGTGGTCGGGCGGCACGGTTCGGCGTCCGCCTACGACGCCGTGGTGGACGACGACGTCATGGGCGCGGGGCTGGTGGTCGAGCACCTGGCCGCGCTGGGGCACCGCGCCATCGGCCACATCACCCACCTCGACAGGGGCCGCGCCCACGGGCTGCCGCACGCCGTGCGCGCCGAGGGTTACCGGCAGGCGATGACGGCCAGAGGGCTCGAACCCCAGGTGGTGGCCACCTCCTTCAGTGAGGAGGGCGGCTACCGGGGAGCGCTGGAGCTGCTGGCGAGCGACCGCCCGCCGACCGCGATCTTCGCGGGCGCCGACGTGGCCGCGCTCGGCGTGCTGCGCGCCGCGGACGAGGCCGGGCTGTCGGTGCCTGACGACCTGTCGGTCGCCGGATACGACAACATCGGGATCGCCTCGCTCAAGCGCATCTCGCTGACCAGCGTCGACCAGGACGGCCGGGTGATCGGGGCGACGGCCGCCAAGCTGCTCGTGGAGCGCATCGAGGGGCGCAACAGCGCGGTCGTGTCCTCGGTGTCGCCCGGTCTGATCGTGCGCGGGACGACGGGGCCTCCGCGCTCCTAGGGAAACAGCGAATCGGGGGATCGCCTTGCCTGAGATTAAAACGATTTAACAAGAAAGGGATCCTCCTGTGAAACGACTGGCTCTCCTCGCCCTGTTGGCTCCGCTGCTGGTCGCGGTGCCGTCTCCCGCCGAAGCCACGGTCTGTCCCGTCCGGGTGGACCCGGCGGCCTTCGCCACCGAGCAGCGGCTGAAGGACCTGGCGCAACAGCAGGGCGCGTTCGGTCCCCGGCCCACCGGCTCGGCGGCGCACGCGAACTACGTCAACTGGCTGGAGCAGGAGGTCGGGGCCATTCCCGGCATCCAGCTGTCGGCGCTGCCGTACCAGATCGACCGCTATGACTCGCTGTCCACCGCCGTCACCCCGGGCCGCGCTGCTGCGCCGATCCCGTTCTCGAAATCCACCGGTCCAGGCGGCGTCACCGCGCCGCTCGTGCACGTGCCTGCGGGCACCGCGATCACCGCGGCCAACTCGGCCGGGAAGATCGTCATCAGGGACCTGCCCTGGCAGTCGGTGCCGAACGCGCTGTTCTACCCGCTGATGCTCGGCTACCACATGTACGACCCGGCGCACACGATCAACCCGCTCGGCTCGGAATCCCTCGAAGCCCCGGCGGCGGCGGACGCCGACCTCAAGGCGGCAGCGGCGGCGGGCGCCAAGGGCGTGATCGAGGTCAGCAAGCTGCCGCACGACCAGATCGAGGGCATGTACGCCCCCTACGAGGGCCTGCCGTACGACCTGCCCGGCATCTACGTCGGCGCGGTGGAGGGCGCGCAGCTCAAGGCGGCGGCGCAGGCCACGCTCACCGTGAACGCGGCCTGGACGCCCACGACCACCCGCACCGTGCTCGCCACGCTGCCCGGCGCGAGCGCGCAGAAGATCGTGGTGGAGAGCCACACCGACGGCATGAGCCCGATCTGGGACAACGGCCCGCTCACCATGATCGAGATGGCCCGCTACCTCGCCGCGCTGCCGGTCGCGTGCCGTCCGCGCACGATCCAGTTCGCCTTCGTCACCGGCCACCTCTACCAGCACCTCACCGGGCCGGCCGTCCGCGAGGGCGGGGCCGGCCAGCTCGCCGCGCTGCTCGACGCCGAGTACGACCAGGGCAAGGTGTCCTCCGTCGTCGTCCTGGAGCACCTGGGCGCGAAGAAGTACGACCTCGCGTCGAACGGCCGGCTGGTCGCCGACCCGGCGCTGACCGAGCTGCTGTGGGTGCCGGTGACCGACAGCACGCCGCTGCGCGAGCTGGTCAAGGAGCACGTCGTGTACCGGGACGTGCGCCGCACCGCCATTCTCAAGGGCCTGTCGGCGGCAGACCTCGGGACCGTGCCGCACCACTGCGGCTTCGGCGGGGAGGGCACGCCGTACAACCAGCACCTGCTGCCGACGGTCGCGGCCATCGCGGCGCCCAAGACGTTGTTCTCGCCGCAGTTCGGGGTCGAGGCGATCGACTTCGCGGTGATGCGCAAGGCGTCGCTGGCCTTCACCGACGTGGTGCTCGACCTGGGCCCCATGGCGCAGCAGGACGTCGCGGGCGACGTCACCTACATGCGTACCCAGCGGGCGTCGGGCACCCCGGGCTGCGCGTGAGCATCGACCGGCGGGCGCTCGTCGCCCGCCACACCATCGTGGTGACCGAGCCGGATCCTGAGTCGCCGCTGAGCGTCGGCAACGGCGAGTTCGCCTTCACCGCCGACGTCACGGGCCTGCAGACCTTCGTTCCGTACGGCACGCAGGCCCAGTGGGGCTGGCACACCATGCCCAACCCTGAAGGCCACACCCTGGCCGACGCGCTGACCGACTACGACGGCGTCGGCTACCCCGACCTGCACGGCGGCCACGCGGCGGGAACCTGGCTGCACGTCAACCCGCAACGGCTGCACCTGGGCAGGATCGCCCTCGACCCGGGCGACGCCACGCCGGCCGACCTGTCCGGCACCCGCCAGACGCTCGACCTGTGGACCGGCCTCCTGACCAGCTGCTTCACCGTGTACGGCAGGCCGTACACGGTCGAGACCGTCTGCCATCCGGCACGCGACCTGCTGGCCGTCAGGGTCGAGGGAGGCGCGCCCGTCACGCTCGCCTTTCCCTACGCCAGCGACGGCTGGCACACCACGGCCGACTGGGACAGCCCTGACCGCCACACCACGCTGGCAGAGGGCAGGCACCTCACCCGCGTCCTGGACGACGACCGCTACCACGTGACCACGGAACCGGCGGGGGAGCGGCTGGGGCAACACCTCTTCCGCTTCGACGGCCCGGAGGTGGTGATCGCGTTCGACAACCGCGAGGAGCTGCCCTCCTTCGAGGAGGTCAAGGCCGCCTCAGCCGAGCACTGGGCGCGGTTCTGGAGCACCGGGGGAGCGGTCGAGCTCGACGGGCCGCCGCAGGCCGCCGAGCTGGAACGCCGCGTGGTGCTCTCGCAGTACCTCACCGCGATCCACTGCGCGGGCTCCACCCCGCCCCAGGAGACCGGCCTGCTGCAGAACTCCTGGGGCGGCAAGTTCCACCTGGAGATGCACTGGTGGCACGCGGCCCACTTCGCCCTCTGGGGCCGCGCCGACCTGCTGGAGCGCAGCCTCGGCTGGTACCGCGGGATCCTTCCCGCCGCGCGGGCGACCGCGGAGCGGCAGGGCTACGCGGGCGTGCGCTGGCCCAAGCAGACAAGCCCCGACGGCAGGGAGAGTCCCAGCCCGATCGGTGCGTTCATCCTCTGGCAGCAGCCGCACCCGATCTACCTGGCCGAGCTGGTCAGAAGGGTCCGGCCGGAGGCGCTGCACGACTACAGCGACCTGGTCTTCGAAAGCGCCGCCTTCATGGCGTCCTTCCCCCGCCGCGAGGAGGGCGCCTACGCGCTCGGGCCGCCGCTGGTCCCGGCGCAGGAGTCGTACTGGGAGGACCGGGCCCGGGTGGTGAACCCCACCTTCGAGCTGGCCTACTGGTGGTGGGGGCTGGAGACCGCGCAGCGGTGGCGCGAGCTGCTCGGCCTCGGGCGCGACGAGGAGTGGGCGCGGGTCCAGGACGGGCTGGCCAGGCCGTGCGTGCGCGACGGCGTCTACGCGGCCATCGCTGCGGAGCCGTACACGATCAGGACCGACCACCCGTCGATGACGGGCGCCCTGGGGGTGGTGCCGCCGACCCCGCTCATCGACCCGGAGACCATGCGCGCCACCCTCCACGACGTGCTGGACGACTGGGACCTGGAGAGCACCTGGGGCTGGGACTACCCGATGCTCGCCCTGTGCGCGGCCCGGCTCGGTGAGCCCGAGACGGCGGTGCGCGCGCTGCTCATGGACGTGCCCAAGAACACCTACCTGGTCAACGGGCACAACCGGCAGTGGCCCGAGTACCTGCCCGCCTACCTGCCGGGCAACGGCGGACTCCTGACCGCGGTCGCGCACCTGGCAGCCGAGCGGTGCTTCCCGGAGGGCTGGACCGTCCGCGCAGAGGGGGTGGTCAGCTTGCCGTGATCAGCGTGACGGCGAAGTGCCGCAGGTCGTCCGCAGAGGCGAGCAGGTCGCCCACCCGGCCCTCGCGCACCTCGGCGGCGATGAACTCGGTGATCCCGTAGACGATCAACCGCGGGACCGCCGGCGGCAACGGCTCGGCGCGGGCACGTACCGCCAGAGCCCCGATCATGTGCAGGAACGGCCGGTAGGCCTCGTCGCGCTGCTCCAGCGCCCGAGCGCCCGCCCTGGGCAGCTCGACGAAGTACGCCTGGGCGTACGCGGGCCGCTCCTGCCACCACCGCAGGTAGGCCGTCAGCCCCAGCGAGAGCGCGTCACTCCAGCTCGCGTCGGTGCCCGCGGTCGCCGTGTAGATCGACGCGACCATCTCGGGAAGGTCGCGCTCGCACACCGCGAGGAAGCACGCCTCCTTGTCGGCGAACTGGGCGTAGAAGGCGTTGCGCGAGACCCGCGCGGCGGCGATCACGTCGGGAACGGTCGTGGCGGCGTAGCCGCGCGCGGCCACGAGCTGCAGCATGGCCTCGATCAGGCGCGCCCGCTGTGAGCTGCGCACGGTCTCCGCCGAGAGCCCGTGCCTGCCGCGAGGAAGTGGTCTTGACATCGCCCCCCGATCGTACTTCCCTCTATCGGGAGACGTTCACGTCTCCAAAGAATCCCACGAGGTGACCATGCAAGACCTTTCCCGCCGGCGCGTCCTCCAGGCCGGCCTCCTCACCGCGGTGTCAGCCGGGCTGCTGTCCAGGACCACCGCCGCCCAGGCAGGGACGATCGAGGCGCACTTCGCCGTCCCCGGCCCGTGGGCGGTCGCCACCGGCACCTCCGGCGGCCACCGGCTGTACCACCCCGCCGACCTCGGCGCGGGCGGCCTGCGCCACCCGATCGTCACCTGGGGCAACGGCACGGCGGCCACCCCGGACAACTACCCTGGCCTGCTGAACAGGCTCGCCTCCTGGGGTTTCGCCGTCGTCGCCTCGACCGACACCACGACGGGCACCGGCACCGAGATGCTGGCCGCCCTCCAGCACCTCGTCGGCCTCGACGCCGACCCGTCCAGCCCCTTCCACGGCAAGCTGGACGTCACCAAGGTCGCGGCCGTCGGCCACTCGCAGGGCGCGGGCGGCTCGGTGAACGCGGCCAACCTGTCCGGCGGCCTGGTCACCACCGTGGTGCCCATCGCGCTGCCCGCGCCGATCTGGGTCAGCCCCGGCGACGCCTTCTCGGTGGCCGCGCTGCCGTGCCCCGTCTTCTTCATGTCGGGCACCTCGGACTGGATCATCTCCCCGTCCTCCGCCGTGACCGGCTACTACAACCAGGCGGCGCACGGCGCGGCCAAGGCCATGCTCAAGGGCGCGGGCCACAACGACATCCAGAACACCGGCGGCGGCTTCCTCGGCTACCTGACCGCGTGGCTGATGTACCAGCTGCGCGGCGACGCACTGGCCAGGGGCGCCTTCGTGGGCAGCCCGCCCCAGCTCCTCGCCGACACCGCCTGGCAGGACCAGGCCACCAAGGGCCTGGCATGACGCTGACCAGGCGAGGCTTTCTGGCCGCAGGCGCGCTCTCCCTGGCCGCCTGCGGCGCCCGGACCCCGGCCAAGGGCCCGGCGTCGGTGACCGTCTGGCTGCACGGCTCGCAGGAGACGGGCGCGCAGTTCCAGCAGCTCGTCCACCGCTACATCGCCGAGTTCAAGGTCGACGTGAAGCTGCTGTACCTGCCGGTCGGGCAGCTCGACGCCAAGCTGCTGACCGCCTTCAGCGGCGGCACCCCGCCAGACGTCTTCAAGATCGGGCACTGGAGCTTCCCCTCGCACGCCAGGAAGGGCCGCCTGGCGCCCGCGACCGTCAAGGAGCAGCTCCAGCGCTACGAGCCGGGCACGCTCACCCCGCTGTCCTACAAGGGGCAGCAGTACGGCGTGCCGATCGACTTCAACCCCTGCCTGCTCTACTACCGCAAGGACCGCTTCAAGCAGGCCGGGCTCGACCCGGAAAAGCCCCCGGCCACCTGGGAGGAGCTCGCCGACTACAGCCGCCGCCTCACCTCTGCCGACCGCAGGAAGGTGGGCATCCAATGGCTGTACGGTGACCCGCAGTGGGCCCTGATGGCGCTGACCGCGCTCATCGGCGGCAGGAACGGCGAGCTCGTCAGCGCCGACGGCGCGAAGGCGTCGCTGGCCACCGAGCACGGGATCAAGGCGCTGAGGTACATGGCCGGGCTCGGCAACCCCAAGCTGGCCAACCCCCTGGGCGCGCTCGGCCTGTTCTACTCCGGCGAGGCCGCCATGGTCATCAGCGGCGCCTTCCTCGGCCCCGCCCTGGAGAAGCTGGGCAAGAGCACCCTGACCTACGGCAAGGAGTACGGCGTCGCCCCGATGCCCTCCTGGGACGGCGGCACCCCCGTCGTCCCCGCCTACACCTGGGGCTGGGGCGTGGCCAAGGACTCGCCCGACCAGCAGGCCGCCTGGCACGTCATCGACTACCTGCAGGGGGCCGAGTCGGTGGCGGCCAACCTGGACAGCGGCATCGTGATCCCGGTGAAGGGCTGGCGCGAGGCGGGGCCGCGCGGCAAGTCCGAGATCATGAAGCTCGTCGCGGACAGCCTGCCGCACGTCGACTTCGGCCCGGTGATCCCCGGCACGGTGGAGCTGGCCAAGGCCGCATCCAGCGCGGTCGACGCGGTCGCGCACGGCAAGTCCAGTCCGGAGGAGGCCGCGCGCACCTTCGACGCGACCGTCCGGCCGGTGTTGTGAGCCAGTCGAAAGCGGGCGTTCTCCTCACCTTCCCGGTGGCCGTGTTCTTCGTCGTGTTCTGGCTCGTGCCGTTCGTCTCCGCCGTCTATCTCAGCTTCACCGACTACGAGATGGCGGGGACGCCCGGCTGGATCGGGCTGGACAACTACCGGCGCATGCTCGACGACCCCGGCTTCTGGAACTCCGCCGGGATCACCGCGATCTACACCGTCTGCACGGTCGTCCCCACGATCGTGCTCGCCCTGCTGGTCGCGGTGCCGCTGAGCAAGCCGGGACGGCTCAACCGCGGGCTGCGTGCCCTGATCATGGTCCCGGCCGTCATGCCGCTGGCGGCCACGTCCATGGTCTGGGTGATCATCTACTCCGACCAGGGCCTGGCCAACACGCTGGTCGGCTTCCTCGGTGTCGCGCCGCAGTCGTGGCTGACCAGCTCGGACCTGGCCATCTGGGCGCTGGTGGTGATGGTGGTCTGGAAGAGCATGGGCCTGTTCGTCATCATCCTCACCGCCGGGCTGCAGGCGCTGCCCGGCGAGGTGTACGAGGCGGCGGCCATCGACGGGGCGGGGGCCGCGCGCACGTTCGTCAGGATCACCCTGCCCCTGCTGCGCAGGACCCTGCTGTTCGTGCTGGTCATCTCGGTCGCCGGGGCGATGCAGGCGTTCGTGCCCGCGTTCCTGCTCACCGGCGGCGGTCCTGCCGACGCCACCCAGGTGCTGCCGTACTACATCTGGGCCAACGCCTTCCCCTACGAGCACCTGGGCTACGCCTCGGCGATGGGCATGGTGCTGCTGGCCGTGATGGTGATCGTGTCCGCGCTGCAGTTCGGCTTCCTCCGTGGTGGTGACTCGTGAAGGTACTGCGCGGCGCGTGGCTGGTGGCCGCCGTCGGCTTCATGCTGCTGCCGATCTACACGATGCTGGTCGTGGCCTCTGCGCCCGACGACACGGATCTGCGCGGGCTGGTGTTCAACGGCTTCCACCTGCTCGACAACCTGGCTCTGCTGTTCGGCGACGGCAACTTCCCGCTGTACGTGCGCAACAGCCTCATCCTGTGCCTCGGCACGGCCGGGCTCGACGTGGTCTTCTCGGCAGCGGCGGGCTACGCGATGGCGCAGCTCTCCTTCCCCGGGCGCCGCGCGTTGTTCGCGCTGGTCGTCGGGACGCTGGCGCTGACCCCGATGGTGCTGGTCATCCCGGTCTTCCTCATCGTCAAGGAGCTGGGCTGGATCGACACCTTCCAGGGGATGATGGTGCCCGGCATGATCAGCGCCTTCGGGGTGTTCCTGGTGCGGCAGTTCGCGCTCGGCATCCCCAAGGAGCTGCTGCTGGCGGCGCGCGTCGACGGGGCGGGGGAGTTCCTGATCTTCGCCCGCATCGCGGTGCCGCTGCTCAAGCCCGCCCTGGTCACCCTGTTCCTGGTGCATTTCCTGGCGCAGTGGGACAACCTGCTGTGGCCGCTGATCGTGGCCAACGACCCCGCGCTGTGGCCGCTGCCGGTGGGGCTGGCCAACTTCCAGAGCGAGCACGGTCTCAGCTACCACCTGACCACTGCTGCCGCGCTGGTGACCGCTGTGCCACCGTTCATCCTGATGGTGTCGTTGCAGCGGTACTACGTGGCGGGTCTGACCTTCGGAGGCGTGAAGCGATGAGCGAGATCATGGGGTGGATCGAGACGATCGTCGCCCAGGGGGTGCGGCGTCCCGGCTACCCGGCCGACGACCGGGTGGCCGCGTGGGCCGCCGACCTGTTCACCGGGTTCGGTTTGCAGGGGGTACGGCTGGCGCCGGTCGAGCTGCCCTACTGGAAGCCGGTGCGCGCCACGCTCACCGCCGGGGAGGTCGAGGTGGCCGCCTTCGCTCTGCCGTACACGAGGGCCAGGGCGCGGGTCACCGCGCCGCTGAGCCGGGAGGTGGTGCCGGGGCACATCGTGGTGCCCGAGTACACCTTCACCGAGTTGCCGCAGGCGGCGCTGCGTGACGCGGCCACCTCGGTGCACGACCCCGAGGGCGCCTTCGACGACCTGGTGCAGGTGCTGCCGTTCCAGCTCGACTACCTGGACGTGATCGGCGGCGCGCTGGAGGGCGGCGCCGCCGGGTTCGCCGGGGCGCTGACCGGGGTGCCGTGGGAGACGCGCGACTACTACGTGCCCTACGACGCCGTGCACCGGGACCTGCCCGCCGTGTGGCTGTCCGGCGCCGACGCGCGGCGGATCCTGGCGCTGATGGACGAGGGGCCGGTCACGGGCGTGCTCGACGTGGAGTCGGAGACCGGTCAGGCCACCTCGCACAACGTGATCGGCACCCTGCCCGGCCGCTCGGACAAGTGGGTGATCATCGGCTCGCACCACGACGCGCCCTGGGCGTCGGCCGTCGAGGACGCCTCGGGCGTCGCGCTGGTCCTGGCCGCGGCCAAGCACTGGGCGAGCGTGCCGGAGGAGGAGCGGCCGCACAACCTGCTCTTCCTGCTCACCGCCGGGCACATGGCACACGCGGCGGGCACCAGGGCCTTCATCGAGGAGAACCGCGCGCTGCTGCCCGACGTGGTCCTGCAACTCCACCTGGAGCACGCGGCCAGGCAGTGCGTGGGCGTGGACGGCGAGCTGGTGCCGACCGACGACCCGGAGCCGCGCTGGTGGTTCACCACCCGCGAGCCGCGCCTGGAGAAGCTGGTGCACGACGCGCTGGTGGCCGAGGACCTGCGGCGCTCGTTCGTGCTGCCGCCCGACCTGTTCTCCCCGATGCCGCCCACCGACGGAGCGTTCTTCCACCCGGAGGGGGTGCCGCTCGTGCACTTCCTCGCCGCGCCCATGTACCTGTTCGACTCCGCGGACACGCTGGACAAGGTGCACGAACCCAGCCTCGAACCACTGACCAGGGCCGCGATCAGGATCGTCGAAGGGACAGCGGGATGGGTGTGATCGTCAGGACCACCTCGGGGCAGGTCGAGGGCACTGTCGCCGAGGGTGTGCACGCCTTCCTCGGCGTGCCGTACGCCGCCCCGCCGTTCGGCGTGCACCGCTTCGCCGCGCCCGCGCCGCCCGTCCCGTGGGAGGGGGTACGGCAGGCGGTCGCGCACGGCCCGGCAGCACCCCAGCCCGCCTCGACGGACATCGGGCTGTTCGCCCCCGACGTCTTCGCCGTGGGCGACGACTGCCTGAACCTCGACGTGCACACCCCGGATCCGGGGTCGGCGGGGCTGCCGGTGCTCGTCTGGATCCACGGCGGCGCCTTCGCCATCGGGGCCAACAGCGCGGCCTGGCACCAGGGCCACCGCTTCGCCCGCGACGGCGTCGTCTGCGTGGCGATCAACTACCGCCTGGGCTTCGAGGGGTTCCTCGCGCTGGAGGGCGCGCCGCTGAACAGGGGCGTGCTCGACTGGCTGGCCGCCCTGGAGTGGGTGCGCGACAACGTGGCGGCCTTCGGCGGCGACCCGTCGCGGGTGACGATCGCCGGGCAGTCGGCGGGCGGCGCGGCCGTCGCGACCCTGATGTCCATGCCGCGCGCGGCCGACCTCTTCCACCGGGCGATCGTGATGAGCGGCTCGGCCACTCTGGTCGCCACCCGTGAGGAGGCCGAGGCGTACGCCAAGGAAGTGGCGGCGAGGCTCGGCATCAGGCCGACCAGGGACGACTTCGCCGCCCTGACGCCCCAGGCGCTGGTCGACGCCCAGCCGCCGCCGCTGACCGGGCAGGCGGGCGGGCTCAACGAGTCGGTGCCGCTCAAGCCGGTCGTGGACGGCGACCTCCTGCACGGCCCGCCTCTGGGCGCGCTGCGCGCCGACGTGCCCCTCCTGGTGGGGTGCACCTCCCAGGAGGCCGATCTGTTCGTCAGGCGGGCGGGCTTCGACGAGGCGGCGGCGCAGGCCGTCACCCGGCACCTGTTCGGCCGCGAGACCCAGTGGATCGCCGAGGCGCGGCCCGCCCACACCTACGAGTTCCGCTGGGAGTCGCCGGTCGAGAGCCCGGTCGGCGGCGGGAGGGTCGGCGCGGTGCACAACCTCGACCTGCCGTTCGTCTTCGACGTGCTCGACGCTCCCGGCGTGGCACGCACGGCGGGGACCCCGCCCCAGGCGCTGGCCGACGCCATGCACGGGACCTGGGTGCGCTTCGTCAGCGGCCACCCGCTGCCCGCCGAGAAGCTGATCTTCGAGTAGGTCGGGAAAGCAGTCCGAGCCGCTGGGCGGCGGGCCGCGTGCCCGCGCTCACGGCGCCGCAGAAAACCACGCCTTCTGGAGGTTGTCTTGCCTGAACATGGAATCGATCCAACCCCGAGGGTAGTGCGCGTGGGGACGGCGTCGCAGACTGGCCCCATGCTGTCCTACTCCAGCGCCGCCGCCGACACCCCGCTGCTGGGCGAGACGATCGGCGCGAACCTCGAGCGCACCGTACGCCGCTTCGGCGACAGGGAGGCGCTGGTCGACGTCCCGACCGGCCGCCGCTGGACCTACACCCAGCTGAACGACGACGTGGACGCCCTGGCCCGCTCCCTGCACGCGCGCGGCATCAGGAAGGGCGACCGGGTGGGCATCTGGTCGCCCAACTGCGCCGAGTGGGTGCTCGTGCAGTACGCCACGGCCAAGCTCGGCGCCATCCTCGTCAACGTCAACCCCGCCTACCGCAGCCACGAGCTGGAGTACGTGGTCAAGCAGTCGGGCATGCGCCTGCTCGTCAGCGCCGTCACCCACAAGACCAGCGACTACCGCGCGATGGTCGACGAGATCGGTTTCCAGGACGTCGTCTACCTCGGCGAGGACAGCTGGGACGCCCTCAGGGCCGAGCAGAAGCCGTATCCCGACCCAGGCCTGTCCGCCGACGACGCGATCAACATCCAGTACACCTCGGGCACGACCGGCTTCCCCAAGGGCGCGACGCTCAGCCACCACAACATCCTCAACAACGGCTTCTTCGTCGGCGAGCTCATCCACTACGACGAGAACGACCGCGTCTGCCTGCCCGTGCCCTTCTACCACTGCTTCGGCATGGTCATGGGCAACCTGGGCGCCACCTCGCACGGCGCCTGCATCGTCATCCCGGCCCCCAGCTTCGACCCCGAGGCCACGCTGCGCGCCGTCGAGCAGGAGCGCTGCACCTCGCTGTACGGCGTGCCGACCATGTTCATCGCCGAACTCGCCATCGCGGGAAACTTCGACCTCTCGTCGCTGAGAACGGGCATCATGGCCGGCTCGCCGTGCCCGGTCGAGGTCATGAAGCGCGTCGTCAGCGAGATGAACATGGCCGAGGTCGCCATCTGCTACGGCATGACGGAAACCTCCCCGGTCTCCACGATGACCAGGTCCGACGACGGCCTGGAGCGCCGCACCGAGACCGTCGGCCGCGTCATGCCGCACGTCGAAGTCAAGATCGTGCACCCCGAGACCGGCCTGACCGTCGGCCGCGGCGAACCGGGCGAGCTGTGCACCCGCGGCTACTCGGTCATGCTCGGCTACTGGAACGAGCCCGACAAGACCGCCGAGGCGATCGACGCGGCCCGCTGGATGCACACCGGCGACCTGGCCACCATGGACGCCGACGGCTACGTCAACGTGGTCGGCCGGATCAAGGACATGGTGATCCGCGGCGGCGAGAACGTCTATCCGCGCGAGATCGAGGAGTTCCTCTACCGTCACCCCGACATCGCCGACGTGCAGGTCATCGGCGTGCCCGACGAGAAGTACGGCGAGGAGCTGATGGCCTGGGTGGTCATGCGCGAGGGCGCCACACCGCTCACCGCTGACGCGGTCAGGGCCTTCTGCGCGGGCAAGCTGGCCCACTACAAGATCCCGCGCTACGTGCACGTCGTGGACGGCTTCCCGATGACGGTCACCGGAAAGATCCGCAAGGTGGAGATGCGCGAGACCGCGATGGGGCTGCTGGGGCTGAGCCAGTCGAGAACGGCCTGACCGCGCCGAGTAGCCTGGCGCGGTGGACATCGGCGAGGCGCTCGGGCTGTTCGCCGTCGGCGTCGCGGCCGGGGTGGCCAGCACGCTGGTCAGCCTGGCCTCGATCATCTCCTACCCGGCGCTGCTCGCCTTCGGTCTGCCGCCGCTGGTCGCGAACGTCACCAACACCGTCTCGCTCGTCTTCACCGCCGTCGGGTCGATCCTCGGCTCCCGTCCCGAGCTCACCGGGCAGCGGCCCACCGTGCTGCGCCTGGGCTGGCTCACCGCGCTCGGCGGCGCGGCCGGTGCCGGGCTGCTGCTGCTCACGCCGTCCCGCTCGTTCGAGCTGATCGCGCCGTGGCTGATCGGGCTCGCCTCGCTGCTGCTGGTCAGGCGGCCGTCCCTGCACCACCACGAGGGGTGGTACATGAAGGTGGGGCTGTTCGCCGTCGCCGTCTACGTGGGCTACTTCGGGGCCGCGGGCGGGCTGCTGATGTTCGCGGTGCTGTCGGCCATGATCGACGCCGTACCCGCGCGGGTGAACGCGATCAAGAACGTGCTGTCCGGCCTGGCCAACCTCGTCGCCGCCACCGGGTTCGCGCTCTTCGGCCCGGTGGCGTGGTGGGCGGTGCTGCCGCTGGGCCTGGGGTTCCTGGCGGGCGGCTGGATCGGGCCCGGCATCGCCCGCCGGATGCCGGGCAACAGCCTGCGCTACCTCGCCGCGGCGTGCGGGCTGGGCATCGCCGTCAAACTCGGCCTCGAAGCGTACTGACCCCCAGGGTCTTCAGCACGACGCGCGCCTGGTGGTCGGCGCCCAGCCTGTTGGGATGGAACGGGATCGCCGGGCCCAGCGGGTCGGTGGACAGCGGCAGCAGCCCCTCCACCCACTTCACGCCGGGCAACTGGCACACGTCGTGCCCGCGGCTGGAGGTGTAGGTGTCCACGAACTGCACGCCGCTCGCCCGCGCCACCCTGGCCAGCATGGCGTTGAGCTCCACCAGCTTGTCCCCGAGCCAGTCCATGTCCAGATCGGTCGCCTGCACGTACGGATAACAGCCCCCGACCTCCGGCAGCCCCGCCAGGTAGTCCACCAGCAGGACCGACGCGTGCGGCGAACGCTCCCTGACGCCCTCGATCGCCGCCCGCACCTTGGGCTCGGCCGCGACGATCCGCTCCGACATCCGGTCCACCCCGCCGGACACCCACCTCGGCTTGCACGGCGCGCCCAGCGGCGCGGGGAGCAGCGCCCCAGGCACCACGGTCAGCGTCGGCAGCAGGTTGACGCACTGCGCCACCGCGGCGGCCAGGCCGATGTCGTTGCCGCCGATCCCCAGCGTCACCAGGTCCGTGTCCGCGCTCAGCCGGTCGAACTGCGGCGCGTTGACCCCGCCGATGACGCCCTTGACGTAGTCGACGTTCTGCGGCTCGGTCATGCTCTTCGTGGTCGCCCCGCCGCACGTCGCGTCGCGCAGCACCGCGACGCCGAGCGCGGCGGCCACCTGCTTGGGGTAGTCGTAGCTGCTCTGCGCGCAGCCGCTCGGCACGTGCTCGGTCGTCAGGTGCGTGAGCGACACGTCGGCGCTCCACGAGTCGCCGAGCGCGACGTACTCGTGGAACGTTCTGGCGTTCGGGGCCGTCAGAAGGGCGGCGGTGAGCATCAGGGGCACGATCACGCATCACATTGTGACGGCTACTCTGCGTTATTTCGCAAGGTTGAGTAGATGATCTGGTCGTGCCAGCGGCCGTCGCGCCACTGCGCCCGGCGCAGCACGCCCTCGCGCTCGAACCCGGCCTTCTCCAGCGCCCGCTGCTCGGCGAGGTTCCGCACGTCGGTGGTCGCCTCGATGCGTTCGGCGCGGGTGTGCGCGAACAGGTAGTCGACCAGCAGGATGTGCGCCTGGGTGCCGACCCCCTTGCCGCGCGCGTGCGGGAGCACCAGGATCCCCAGGTGCCAGTTCCACGAGCTGTCCGGCGGCCCCCAGATGGCCTTGGACCAGCGGATGTACCCGGCGGTCTGTCCGTCGGCCTCGATGGTCAGCCGCCCGCCCTCGGAGTTGATCAGCCCGTCCTCCGCCCACTGGCGCCTGATCGCGTTCGAGGTCCTGAGCCCGAACCACTGCAGGTCCCCGGTGCCCTCGGCGGACCCCAGGTGCTCCTCGAAGAGGTCGAGGTCGGCCAGGCTGATCTTCCTGAGCGAGACGTTCACGTACTTCCTTCCCTCATGAGCCGTCGCAGGCTTCCGCCATCCACTCCAGGAGGAGGTCGTCCACGTGCTCCACCTGGGTCAGCTTGAAGACGTGCCAGTACCCGCCACCCGACATGGGCCACGACCTGCCCAGCCGGGGGTGCGTGACCGGCCGGTGCAGCTTCAGCAGCAGGGACACGCTGCGCGCCTTGGGCCTGATCTCGGCGAACTTCCCTGCCGACTTGAGGAACACGCCGACGCCCACCGCGTCCTCGTGCACGGGGCCGAGGTGCTCGGTGAGCCGGTCGTAGATCTCCCGGTAGGACTCGGGCCAGGGGGCGAACACCTCGTCCACCGTGCAACCCGGCACGCACACGTGCGACTGGCCGGCGCGGGCGAACTCCCGGTCGCACTGGGGGCAGGTCCACAGGCCCACGTCAGTCGCGGTTCATCGGCCGCGTGCTGTCCTCCGGGTCCTCCGGAGGCTGCGCGGGGAAGGTGGGCAGGTGCTGGGTCGGCTTGACCTGCTGCGGCGTGACCTGCTGCGGCGTGAAGTGCTGCGGCTGGGCGAGGGGTTGCTGCGGCTGGGCCTGCGGCGGATATTGCTGGGGCTGGTACGGCTCGGGCTGGGGCCGGTACGGCTCCGGCGGCGGCTGGAACGGGTCCGGCTGCTGGTGGTAGGCGGGCTGCTGGAACGCGTCAGGCTGCCGGTACGGCTCAGCCGGGGTGTAGGACTGCTGCGGCACCGGAGCGGGACGCCTGGAGCGCCAGCGCGACGGGAACATCGACGCCACCAGCAGCGCGACCCCGAGGAACAAGAAGATCCCGCTGTACATCAGCGTGCTGTAGCCCATGGCGAGCCAGCTAGGGAGCCATCTGGGCATGCCGGCGGGGACCACCGGCCAGTCCAGGCGCAACGTCTGCGCCACCGGCGAGGCCACCCCGACGAGCGTGAAGGCCAGCCCGGCGATGAGCGAGGCGACCGGTGACAGCCGCGACCCGGCCATCAGGGCGAGCAGGACGCCGCACGCGGCCACCACCCCGATGCCGATCCAGGAGGTGGCGAGTGTGCGCTGCCAGGTGATGATCACTTCGCTGGAGCCGTAGCTCAGCCCCGCCGCCAGCACCGGCGTCAGGATCAGCCCCGCGATCACCCCGAGCGCGTGACGAGCACCGTTTGACATCTCTCAACCCCGTATGTCGTCAGACAGATCAAGCTATCGGGATTTGCGCCGTTGGAAAAGCACCCGGTTAGGGTCCTTCCATGAGCGTAAACGTGATCGTGACAGGGGCGGGTTCAGGCATCGGCCGGGCGACCGCCACCGCCTTCGCCCAGCAGGGCGCCCGCGTCCTCATCGCCGACCTGAACGCCGAGGCGGCCAAGGCCGTCGCCGACTCGCTCGACGGCGCCGTCGCCGTCGTGGGGGATCTGAGCGATCCCGAGGTGGCCGAGCGGGTGGCGCGGACGGCGGCCGAGGAGTTCGGCGGGCTGGACGTGCTGGTGAACAACGCCGGGGTCATGGACACGATGGCGCTCGCCGGGGATGTCACGGACGCCGAGTGGGAGCGGGTGATCAGGATCAACCTGACCGCCCCGTTCCTGGTCACCAGGGCGGCGCTGCCGTACCTGCTGGAGCGCGGGAAGGGGGCGATCGTGAACGTCGCGTCCGAGGCCGGGCTGCGGGGGAGCGCGGCCGGTGCCGCCTACACCGCCTCCAAGCACGGGCTCGTGGGGCTGACCAGGTCGCTCGCCGTTTCCTACCGGGACAGGGGGATCCGCACCAACGCGGTCGCGCCCGGCGGGGTGGCCACCGGGATCATGACCGGGCTGTCCTTCGACGAGCGGGGGCTGGCCGTCCTGGGGCCGTTCCACGCCTCGGTCGGGCGGGTCGCCGCGCCGGAGGAGATCGCCGCCGCGATCGTCTTCCTGGCCTCGGACGCCGCCAGCAACGTCAACGGCGTCATCCTGCCCGTCGACGGCGGCTGGTCGGCCATCTGACGTGCTGATCCTTCTTTCAGGTTGGCCGGTGATCTGACGTGCTGATCCTTCTTTCCGGGTTGCCTGGGACGGGGAAGAGCGCGCTGGGCGAGGCGCTCGGCCGCGCCCTGCGCGCTCCCGTGCTGTCCGTCGACCCGATCGAGTCCGTGATGATCGAGGCGGGGCTGGAGCACGGCTTCACCACCGGACTGGCCGCGTACGGTGTGGCCCAGCGCCTGGCCGCGGATCACCTCGCGCTGGGCCTGACCGTCGTCGCCGACGCCGTCAACGACGTGGAGGAGGCGCGGGACGGCTGGCGGCGGGTCGCGGCCGGAGTCCCGCTCCGCGTCGTCGAGTGCGTGTGCTCCGACGAGGACCTCCACAGGAAACGCCTGGAGGCCAGGGAGCGGGGACTGGCCTTCGCCGAGCCCACCTGGGCGTCGGTCCTGCGCAGGCGGGCCGAGTGGCGGCCGTGGCCCGAGCAGGTCCTCGTGGTGGACTCGGCCCTCCCGCTGGGGGACAACCTCGCGAGCGTGCTCGATCAGCTCTTGATCGTGTAGCTGTCGCCGTACACCTTCCACTTCAGCGGCGTGTTCAGGTCGAGGTTGCCCGCCTTGAGCCACACCCGCTGCGCGGTGTCCACGCGGCTGGTGTCCTCGTGCGCGTCCTCCTCCTTCATGATCACCTTGCGCGCGTCCAGGAAGGCGTTGAGGTACTTGACCTCGTCGCCGCCCTGGGACGGCGGCTTGGCCTTCTTCAGCGCCGCCTTGCGGATCCCGCCGAAGCTCTCCCTGTCCGTGCCGGGCCCGTGCATGACGATCGCGTCGTAGTACACGAACTGGCCCAGGGCGCGCAGCCCGTCCGCCTTGGCCTGCTGCAGCGCCGGGTTGAAGTAGACGCGGTCGCGCTCGTCCTCCTGCGCCTTCTGGAAGTCGGGATCCTTGGCCGCCTTCGCCCAGTCGCCCTTGAAGCCCGGGTCGAGGCCCTTGTGCGAGTCGCTGCCGTTGACGTTGCGCAGCGCGGGCAGGTATTTCGCCAGCACGTTGCCCGGCTTGCGCCGGGTGTAGAGCTCGACGAGTTCGAGCATGTCGCCGGTGCCCGAGCAGAAGCCGACGATGCCCGCCGTGTAGCCGCGCTCGTCGCCGATGTCCTCGATGTACTTGAAGTAGTCGCGCCAGGCGAGGTCGGAGTTCTCCGCGCTGGAGACGATCTGCAGGGCGATGTCCTTCATGTGCGGGTCGGACAGGTCCTTGGCTGCCGCGGCCTGGCTGGGGGCGGCGAGGGCGATGGCCGGGGCGGCGGCGAGCAGGGTGAGCAGGACGGTACGTCGCGTCTGCACGGAGGCTCCTCTGGGGGTTAGGAAAGCTTCCTAACGAACCCTACAGACGTGAGTCAACTCCTGGGGCAGAAGTGGTGAAATTTCCGGCCATTGACGGTGTGAGCGGAGTCACTCTAGCCTGAACTCTACCAATCAGTTGGTAGGTTTTCTGGGAGCCGCTCATGCGTAGAGTCCTGTTGGCCCTGGTGGTCGCCGTTTCCTGCCTCGTGCCCGGCGCCCCGGCGCACGCGACGACCCCCCTGAAGAAACCCGTCTGGCTCTGCAAGCCGGGCCTGCCCGGCGACGTCTGCGAGGGCCGCTACCCCGACGGCTACGCCACCGACCTCGACGCCACCGTCGACGGCGTCACAGAACCCCTGGAGGGTACGGACGACCCGCCCATCGACTGCTTCTACGCCTATCCCACGGTCAACCTGCTGCCCAATCCGATGCTCCCGATCGGCGACAACCCGCCGGTGGCGCGCGACGCCGAGGTCGCCGTCACCCTCACCCAGGTCGGCAGGCTGACCGGCCGGTGCAGGATGTTCGTGCCGCTCTACCGCCAGGCCCCGCTGACCGCCTACGTGCTCGGCCTGCTCCTCCCGCAGGACTTCGAGACCGGCTACCAGGACCTCAAGCAGGCCTTCACCGAGTACTGGAACACCGAGAACCAGGGCAGGCGCGGCGTGGTCGTCCTGGGTCACTCCCAGGGCGCGGCGCAGATGGCCAGGCTGCTCCAGGAGGAGTTCGACGGCACGCCCAAGAGCGAGCAGCTCGTGTCCGCCTTCCTGCTCGGCGCCGACGTCAAGACCTCGACCTTCCAGCACCTGCCCGCGTGCGCCAGGCCCAGTCCGGCCGACCCGGTGCCGACCGGCTGCGTCGTCGCCTACTCCGCCTACGACATGGACCCGGCCGACGTCGACAGGACGGCGCTCGGCCGCACCGCCGACCCGGCCCAGCCGGTGCTGTGCGTGAACCCGGCGCAGCTCCTCACCGGCGGCACGGCGTTCCGCCCCTACTTGCCCGCCAGGCCCTTGCTCAGGGGCAACGCGCTCACCCCGAACGGCTCGCTCACGCTGCTTCTCGGCGACTACCGTGCGCCTGCCGTACCCACCGGGTTCGCCGGGTACCCCGGGCGGGTCACCGGGCACTGCGCCCAGGCCACCGGGGCCAAGGGCCAGGTGAACTGGTTGCAGGTCGACGGCGCCGAGGAGCTCAAGAAGTCCGGCTTCCCGCTGGGGCTGCACACCGTCGACTTCAACGTCGACTCGGGCAACCTCGCCGACCTGGTCACGGCTCAGGGGGTCGCGTGGACCGCACGATGACTCGCGACGTGCCCAGGGCGGGGGAGAAGCTCGCGTTCTTCTCCGGGGTGTTCGGCGGCGCGCTCATGGGCGGCGTGTCCGGCTTCCTCCTGCTCTACCTCACCGACGTGATCGGGCTCGGCGCGGCCTCCGTGGCCACGCTGCTGCTGGTCGCCAGGATCGCCGACGGCGCCAGCGACCCCGTCATGGGGTACGTCGTCGACCACCTGCCCGTCACCCGGTGGGGCAGGTTCCGCCTCTACGTGCTCATCGGCGGGGCGCTGTGCGCGATCTGCCTGGTGGCGCTGTTCGCCGCACCTGCCTGGCTGCCCGGCGCGCTCGTCATGGCGTGGGTGGTCTACCTGCTGTGGGGGCTGGTGCTCGACCTGTTCCAGATCCCGGCGACCGCGCTGCTGCCCGCGATCACCGACGACCCGAAGGCTCGGGCGCAGCTGGCCGGGGTGTTCGGGTTCACCGGGCTGCTGGCCGGGGCGGTCACCACCGGGGTGACGTTGCCGCTGGTCGACCTCTTCGGCGGCGGGCGGGGCGGCTGGGTGGCGTACGTGACGCTGTTCGCCGTCCTCGGGTTCGCGCTGGTGGCGTTCATGGCGGTCAAGGTGCGGGAGCGGGTCGTGCCGGTCTCGCCGGAGCGGTACCGGCTGGCCGACGTGCGGCGGATCTTCTTCTCCGGGCGTGCCGTACCGATCCTGCTGCTGTCGAAGGTGACCGTGCAGGCGGCCAGCGGGGCGCTCACGGCGGCGCTGCCCTACTTCTTCCTCTACTACCTGCGCGACCGCGGCTACCTGTCGATCGTCGCGATCGTCATGGCCGGGCCGATGGTGGCGGGGGCGCTGGTGATCCCGCGGCTGGCCAGGCGGTCGGGGGCCAAGCCGTACTATCTGGTCAGTCTGGGGCTGGCGATCGCGGGGCTGGCGGCCATCGCGGTGGTCCCGGCCGAGCCGGTGTACATCCTGGCCTGCTTCGCGCTGACCGGGGTCGGGTTCGGCGGGGCGGTCGCGCTCGGGCTGGTGCTGCTCGCCGAGCTGACCGACTACACCGAGGAGCGGTACGGCTTCCGCACGGAGGCGTCGCTGGCCGCCATGACGTCGTTCGCCACCAAGGCGGGCGGCGGGCTCGGCGCCGGGCTGATGGGCTACATGCTGGCGCTGACCGGCTACCGGAGCGGCGGCGTCGAGCAGACGGAAGAGGCCCTGCGCGGCATCCTGCTCGCGCAGAGCCTCATCCCTGCGGGGATCGGCGTGGTCGGGGCGCTCGCGTTCCTCGCCTACCCGATCAACCGGGCCGTGGCCGAGCGTTCGGCCGAACGGCTGGCGCTCATGCGGGACTGAGGTGCTCCCTGACCGCGCCGACCACGCTGTCCCGCCACTCGCGGGCGGCGGGCAGGAGCGCGGTCAGGGACTGCGAGCCGTGCACCTGCCCCTCGAACACCCGCAGCGTCACCGGCACGCCCGCCTCCTTCAGGCGCTCCGCGTAGCGGTGCCCGTCGTCGACGAGCGGGTCGAACTCGGCCACCGCGATGTACGCCGGAGGCAGGCCCGTCAGATCCTCCGCCAGGAGCGGCGAGACGAGGGGATCGGCCGGGTCGTGGCCCTTCATGTACTGCTCGACGCACCAGCGAAGATCCTCGGCGCTGAGCACGTACCCCTTGGCGTACCTCTCGATGGACGGCGAGGAGAGCGTGAGGTCCAGCGCGGGGATCTCCAGCAGCTGCAGTTTCAGCGACGGCCCGCCACGCTCGCGGGCCAGCAGCGCGACGGCGGCGGCCAGGTTGCCGCCCGCGCTCTCCCCTGCCACCGCGACCAGCTCCGGGTCGAAGCCGAACCGGTCCGCCTGGTCGACCGCCCAGGTCAACGCCTGGTAGCAGTCCTCCAGCGCGGTGGGGAAGGGGTGCTCGGGCGCCAGCCGGTAGTCGACGCTGAACACCGTGACACCGGCGCGGGCGGCGAACGCCCTGCACCGCATGTCGGAGTCGGCGGCCGAGCCGAGCCACCAGCCGCCCCCGTGGAAGAAGACGAGCGCACCTCTCGCCCCCGGAGTGGGGTAGATGCGGACGTTTCCCTCGACTTGTATGTCCGTCTCGGGTTCGACCTCGGCGAAGGAGGCGTAGGGGTTGTCCGGGCGCTGGGCGAACTGGCGGCGGCGCTCCGCGGCGTCGCCGGTCCACTCGGGTCTGGGCCGCTCGTTCACGACCTTGAGCAGGGGCGCGATCAGAGGATCAAGAGGCATGGCCAAAAACCTACCAACTGATTGGTCGTGTTTGCTAGCCTCTCCCTCATGACGAAAAAGCCGTACGCCGTGGGCATCGCCAGGCGGCAGCAGATCCTCGAAGCGGCAGGCGAGTTGTTCAGTGTGCGCGGCTACCGCGGCGCCTCGATGCGCGACGTGGCGGCGCAGGTGAACCTCACGCTGGCCGGGGTGCTGCACTACTTCCCGTCCAAGGAGGAGCTGCTGGAGTCCGTGCTGCAGCAGCGCACCGACACCAGCGTCCCGTGGTTCGAGCAGCGGTGGGAGGAGACGGGCAGCTTCCGCCAGACCATGATGGAGCTCGCCGGGCGCAACATGGCCGACCCGGGCATGGTGCGCCTGTTCGTGACGCTGTCCGCCGAGGCGACCGACCCCACGCATCCGGCGCACGACTTCTTCGTCAAGCGCTACCGGACCAGCCGCGAGCTGTTCTCCAGGACCATCGAGCGGGCGCAGGCCAGGGGTGAGGTCAACTCGCGCGCCAGCGGGCCGCAGCTCATCGCGGTGCTCGACGGGCTGCAGGTGCAGTGGCTGCTGGAGCCTTCGTTCGACCTGGCGGGGGAGCTCTCGCGCTACCTGGACACGATCGCATGACCTCCTCGCTGGAAGACCAGGCCGCCCTCACCTCGGGCGACGGGCTGTGGACCACCAAGGCGACGGCCGGGCTGCCCTCGATCACGCTGACCGACGGGCCGCACGGCGTGCGGCACACCTCGCCCGCCACGTGCTTCCCGCCGGCCGTGGCGCTCGGCTCCTCCTGGGACCCGGCGCTGCTGCGGCGCGTCGGCGAGGCCCTGGGCGTCGAGGCTCGCGCTCTGGACGTGCAGGTGCTGCTCGGGCCGGGCGTCAACATCAAGCGGTCGCCGCTGTGCGGGCGCAACTTCGAGTACCTGTCCGAGGATCCCAGGCTGAGTGGGGTGCTCGGGGCGGCGCTCGTCGCCGGGGTGCAGTCGCAGGGCGTGGGCGCCTGCGTCAAGCACTTCGCCGCCAACAACCAGGAGACCGGCCGGATGCGGGTGAGCTCCGAGGCCGACGAACGCACCCTGCGGGAGATCTACCTGCCCGCCTTCGAGCACATCGTGAAGACCGCCCAGCCGTGGACGGTCATGTGTTCCTACAACCGGGTCAACGGTGAATACGCCTCGGAGAACCGGTGGCTCCTCACCGAGGTGCTGCGGGAGGAGTGGGGGTTCGACGGGGTCGTCGTGTCCGACTGGGGGGCGGTCAACGATCGGGTGGCTGCGTTACGTGCGGGGCTCGACCTGGAGATGCCGACGACGGGCGGCTTCACCGACGCGCAACTCGTCGACGCGGTACGGCGGGGCGAGCTGCCCGCGGAGCTGGTCGCCCAGGCGGCCGACCGGGTGCGCGCCCTGGTCGAACGGTCATCCCCTGGTTCTGGTGTCTTTGACGCTGTGGCGCACCATGCCCTCGCTCGGGAGGTCGCCGCTCAGTGCGCGGTGCTGCTCAAGAACGACGGAGTGCTGCCGTTGACCCCGGGGGACTCGATCGCGGTCGTGGGGGAGCTGGCCCGCAGCCCGCGCTACCAGGGGGCGGGAAGCTCGCAACTGACGCCGACGCAGCTCGACAACACGCTGTCCTTCCTGGGCGACGTGCCCTTCGCGCCCGGATACCGGCTCGACACCTCGTCGCCTGACCCGCTGCTGGAGGAGGAGGCGCGCCAGGTCGCCTCGGGCGCTTCTGTCACCGTGGTGTTCCTGGGGCTGCCCGCTTCACAGGAGTCGGAGGGCTTCGACCGGGAGCACCTCGACCTGCCTTCCAACCAGCTGGCCGTACTCTCCGCTGTCGCATCGACCGGGACCAGGGTCGTCGTGGTGCTCGCCAACGGCGGGGTGGTGACCGTGTCGGGGTGGCAGGACCACGCTGACGCGATCCTGGAGGGGTGGCTGCTGGGGCAGGCGGGCGGCGGGGCCATCGCGGACCTGCTGTTCGGGGTGGTCAACCCGTCGGGGCGGCTGGCCGAGACGATCCCGGTGCGACTCGCCGACACTCCGTCGTACCTGACCTTTCCCGGGGAGTTCGACCGGGTCAGGTACGCCGAAGGGGTGTTCGTGGGATATCGGCACCATGACGCGGTGGAGGGTGAGGTGAGTTATCCGTTCGGCCACGGACTGTCCTACACGACCTTCTCCTACTCCGACCTGACGCTGTCCACCGACGGGCGCGACGAGGAGGCTACGGTGACCGTTTCCTTCACGGTCACCAACACGGGTTCGCGAGCGGGGGCGGAGGTGGCGCAGGTCTACGTGAGCGCGCCCAGCCAGGCGGTGCGCCGCCCCGTCCGTGAGCTGCGCGCCTGGTCGAAGACGCTTCTGTCGCCCGGCGAGAGCGTGGCGCTCCGCTTCACCCTGAAATTTCGGGACTTCGCCTATTTTGATCCGTCTGCTGGCTGGACGGCCGAGGGCGGGCCTGTCGGGATCCACGTCGGGGCGTCCTCCCGCGACCTGCGCCTTTCCGGGGTTGCCGAACTCGACATCACCCCGCCGCTCCCCGTGCTCACCGAGGAGTCGTCCCTGGCCGAATGGGTGGCCGTCCCCGTAGGACGCGCGGTCCTCGCCGACGAGATGAGCCCGGGATCGCGCTTCCTCACCGACGACTACATCAGGACCATCGGGTCCGTCCCCCTCAGCCGCCTGGCCCGCTACCCGGGAACCGGCCTGCACCCCTCCCGCCTCCCCGCCCTCGTCGCGAAGGTGTTCGGTAATATCGAACGACGCTAGTCTTGCCCCATGGGAGAGACGATCCAGTCGGTGGAGCGCGCCGCCGGGATCCTGAGGCTGCTCGCCTCGGGTCCCAGGCAGCTCGGCGTCGCCGAGCTCGCGCGGGCGATGGGGCTGCCCAAGGGCACCCTGCACGGCATCCTGCGCACGCTGGTGCACGTCGGCTTCGTCGAGCAGGACCCGGCCACCGGCAAGTACCGCCTCGGCGGCACCCTCCTGCACCTCGGCAGCAGCTACCTGGACGTCAACGAACTCCGCACCCGCTCGCTCAACTGGGCGGACGCGCTGGCGGGGCGGAGCAGGGAGAGCGTGTACATCGGCACCAGCCACGAGGGGCAGGTGCTGGTGGTGCACCACGTGTTCAGGCCCGACGACAGCATGCAGGTGCTGCAGGTGGGGGCGTTGCTGCCGCTGCACGCCAGCGCGCTGGGCAAGGTCCTGCTGGCCTTCGACCCGTACGGCGAGCCTGGCGACCTGGCCCCTTTCACTCCACGGACCCTGGTCACCCCCGACGACCTGACGAAGGACCTGGAGCTGGTGAGATCGAGGGGGTGGGGGGCGGACGTGGAGGAGTGGGTGGAGGGCGAGGTCTCCCTGGCCGCCCCGATCCGCGACGCGAGGGGCCTGGTGGTGGGCGCGATCGGCATCCGGGGCGCGGTGGAACGCCTGACCGAGGACGGGGATCCGCGCAAGGACATGATCTCCTACGTCCGCGACGCCGCCCGAGCCATAACCCGCGACCTAACCCGCTAACCCACCCGCCCTTCGCCGCCCTAACCCGCCCTAATCCGCCTTCCCCCCACCCCACCCCGCCCCCACCCTGCCCGCGCCCTCCACCCGCCCTCACCGGCTCCGCCCTCACCCACCCCGCCCCCCGCTCCCGCTCCGCCCGCTCTGGTCTCTGCCCGTCGCCCCTCCTCGTCGCTCTGGACCCGCCCCGCCACGCCTCCCTCCGCGGCGCCCCCACGGCCCGCCCGCCTTCTGCTAGGGCTGGCAATCCCTGGCGGTACTGTCCGTTCCCCGGGTCGGGGAGTCTTGACATGTCAGTACAAACGACTGGAGAATCGTTCGGCATTGTCGAACACCAAGGGAGTGTCGTGTACGTCGCCGCCATCGATCAGGGCACCACGTCCAGCCGCTGCATGGTGTTCGACGCCGACGGCCGCATCGTCTCCGTGGCCCAGCGCGAGCACCGCCAGATCTTCCCCAAACCCGGCTGGGTGGAGCACGACGCCGACGAGATCTGGCGTGCCGTACAGGAAGTCATGCACGAGGCCGTGGAAGGCCTCGACATCGCGGCGCTCGGGATCACCAACCAGCGCGAGACCACCATCGTCTGGGACAAAGCCACCGGCCGCCCCGTCGCCAACGTGATCGTCTGGCAGGACACCCGCACCGACGGCATCGTGCGCGACCTGGCCCCCCACGCCGAGCTCTTCCGCGAGCGCGCGGGCCTCCCGCTCACCACCTACTTCTCCGGCCCCAAGCTCCAATGGCTCCTCGACGCCCACGACGGGCTCCGCGAGCGGGCGGAGCGGGGCGAGGTGCTGTTCGGCACCGTGGACAGCTGGCTGATCTGGAACCTCACCGGCCGCCACGTCACCGACGTCACCAACGCCAGCCGTACGCTGATGATGAACATCCACACGCTGGCCTGGGACGACGACCTCCTGGCGGCGCTCGACATCCCACGGGCCATGCTTCCCGAGATCCGGCCCTCAGCGGAGGTCTACGGGCACTTCGACGGCATCCCCGTGGCCGCCGCGCTCGGCGACCAGCAGGCCGCGCTCTTCGGCCAGACCTGCTTCTCACCCGGCGAGGCCAAGAGCACGTACGGTTCCGGCAGCTTCCTGCTGATGAACACCGGGCACGAACCCGTCGTCTCCAAGCACGGCCTCCTCACCACCGTCGGCTACCAGATCGGCGACGAACCCGCCGTCTACGCCCTCGAGGGCGCCATCGCCGTCACCGGCTCGCTCGTGCAGTGGCTGCGCGACAACCTCGGCCTCATCTCCAGCGCCGCCGAGATCGAGACGCTCGCCGCGACCGTCCCCGACAACGGCGGCTGCTATTTCGTGCCCGCCTTCTCCGGGCTGTTCGCCCCGCACTGGCGCTCCGACGCCCGAGGCGTGATCGCCGGGCTCACGGCGTACGTCACCAAGGGCCACATCGCCAGGGCCGTCCTTGAGGCGACCGCCTGGCAGACCCGCGAGCTGGTCGACGCCATGAACGCCGACACCGGCATCGCGCTCACCACCCTGCGCGCCGACGGCGGCATGACGGCCGACAACCTGCTCATGCAGATCCTCGCCGACGTGCTCGCCGTACCCGTCGTGCGGCCGATGGTCGCCGAGACCACCTGCCTGGGCGCGGCGTACGCAGCAGGCCTCGCGACCGGTCACTGGCCGGGCACGGAGAGCCTGCGCGCCAACTGGCACAAGGCAGCCGAATGGCACCCCGCGATCGACGAGACCGCCAGAAGCCGCGAATACCGCAACTGGCGCAAGGCCGTCGAACGCACCCTCGATTGGATGGAGCCAGCATGACCGAGCTTGTCGAGGTATCGACGACGGAGGGCTCATGACCACGGCAACGGTCGACGCCAGGGCGCGGACCCGCGACGAGCTCGGTACGGTCACCTACGACCTCCTGGTCATCGGCGGTGGCATCCTCGGCACCTCGGTCACCTGGATGGCCGCCCAGGCCGGGCTGCGGGTCGCGATGGTGGACGCGGGCGACTTCGCGGGAGCCACCTCCAGCGCCTCCTCCAAGCTGGTCCACGGCGGCCTGCGCTACCTGCAGACCGGCAACGTCAAGCTCGTCGCGGAGAACCACCGCGAACGGCGCGCCCTGGGTGGGGACATCGCCCCGCACCTGGTCAAGCCGCTCACCTTCCTCGTGCCCGTCTACAAAGGCGGCCCGCACGGCGCGGCCAAGCTCGGCGCCGGAGTGTTCCTCTACTCGGCGCTCTCCGCCGAGCTGGGCCGGATCATGAGCCCGCGCCAGGCCCACGCCATGGTGCCCGCGCTGCGCATGGAAGGCCTGCGCGCAGCCGCCGTCTACGGCGACCACCAGATGAACGACAGCCGCGTCGCCGTCATGACCGTGCGGGCGGCGGTCGACGCGGGGGCGGTCGTGCTCAACCACGCGGAGGTCGTCGGCCTCCGCACGACCAGGGGTACGGTCTCCGGCGCCGACCTGCGCGACCGGCTCGACGGGTCGGAGTTCGGCGTCGACGCCAAGCTGGTGCTCAACGCGACCGGCCCGTGGGTCGATCATCTGCGGCGCATGGAGGACCCGGACGCGGCGCCGAGCATCAGGCTGTCGAAGGGCGCGCACGTCGTCATGCGGCGCGACCGGCCGTGGAAGGCGGCGCTGACCATCCCTGTCGACCGTTACCGGGTGTCGTTCGCGATCCCGTGGGAGGACCACCTGCTGCTCGGGACCACCGACGAGGCCTACGAGGGCGACCCGGCCGACGTGCGGGCGACGCCGCAGGACGTGGACCAGATCCTGGCAGAGGCGGGTACGGCGGTGCACGGGGTGTCGCGCGACGACATCACGTACACGTTCGCCGGGCTGCGCGTCCTGCCGGGCGGGCCGGGCGAGGTGACGGCGGCGAAGCGGGAGACGGTCGTCACGACGGGGAGCGGCGGGATGCTCTCCGTGGCGGGCGGGAAGTGGACGACGTACCGGCACATCGGGAAGGTGGTGCTGGAGACGCTCGGGAAGTTGCTCGGCGGCGACGACCTGGCGACGATCCTGCCCGCCGTACCGCTGCCGGGGCTGGCGAGCCCGGACGCGGTGGCGATGCGGCTGTGGTCGGACCGGGAGCCTGGGGCGCGGATGGACCCGCTGGTGGCGCGGCACCTGGCGTCGCACTACGGGTCGATCGCGTTCGACCTGGCGCGGCTGATCAGGGACGATCCCGCGTTGGGGGAGCGTATCCATCCTGATGGTCCTGACATCTGGGCGCAGGCGGTGTACGCCCGCGACCACGAGTGGGCGGCGACCCCGGACGACGTGCTGCGCCGCCGCACCACCCTCACCGTCCGCGGCCTCGACACCGCCGACATCCGCGCACGCATCTCGGAACTCCTGTAGGAGGTATCCAGAACTCCTGAAGGAGGAAAGAGCTACTTCAAAAGGAGGAAGCACGAGGTCGCGAGGGCGGACGACCGCAAGGCCGGGCGGTCGAAAGGTCAGGCGGTCGGGCGTCGCGAGGTCGCGAGGTCGGGTGGTCGCAGGTTGGGCGTCGTGAGGTCGCAAGATCGGGTGGCCGCGATGTCGCGACCACTCGACGTCGAAAGGGCGCGAGGCCCTTGTGGGTCGCGAGGTCGCAAGGCGCAACGTGACGTGGTCGTGTGGCCGGGTGCCGGGGGTGGGTCAGCGGGCTCGGTGGCTTAGCGGGCTTGGTGGATTGGCGGGCGCGGTGGGTTGGTGGCGCGGTGGGTTAGTGGGCTGGGTGGGTTAGCGGGCTTGGTGGATTGGTGGCGCGGTGGGTTAGTGGGCTGGGTGGGTTAGCGGGCGCGGTGGATTACCTGGAGTTCGGTGAAGCCCAGCAAGCCCCACGTGCCGTTCTCCACGCCCACCCCGCTCCACTTGAAGCCGCCGAACGGTTGCCCAGGCGAGAGCGCCAGATGCGTGTTGACCCACGCCGTCCCGCACTCCAACCGCTCCGCCACCTCCGCTGCCCGGTCCGTGTCCGTGCCCCACACCGACCCCGAGAGTCCGAAATGCGTGCCGTTCGCCCGGTCGATCGCCTCGTCCACCGAGCGATAAGCCACCACCGGCAACGCAGGCCCGAACTGCTCCTCGTCCACGATCCGTGCCCCGTCCGACACCCCCGCCAGGATCGTCGGCTCGAAGAAGTAGCCAGGCCCGTCGACAGGTCTCCCCCCGGCCGCCGCCCGAGCCCCGTGAGCCAGCGCGTCGGCGACCAGCTCGCTCACCCGGTCGAACTGCGGCCGGTTGTTGATCGGCCCGAACTGCACCCCCTCCGCCATCCCGTCCCCGACCTTCGCAGCACGCGCATGAGCGGCCAGCGCCTCCACCACCGGCTCGTACAACCGCTCAGGCACGTAAACCCGCTTGATCGCCGAGCACACCTGCCCGTTGTTCTGGAACGCCCCGGCGAAAAGCTTGGCCGCCACCGCGGCGGGATCGACGTCGTCGAGCAGGATCGCCGGATCGTTGCCGCCCAGCTCCAGCGTCAACCGCTTGAGATCGGGCGCGGCTGAGGCGGCGACCTTCTTGCCCGTCGCCACCGACCCGGTGAAGGAGATCTTGCGCGGCACCGGGTGCGCCGTCATCCACCCGCCCAGCGCGTCGCCCCCGGACACCACGTTGAGCACCCCGGGCGGCAGCACCTCGGCCAGCAGCGTCCCCATCGCCAGCGTCGACAGCGGCGTGTAGGGGGACGGCTTGAGCACCATCGTGTTCCCGGCCAGCAGCGCGGGCGCGATCTTCCAGCAGGCCAGGATCAGCGGGTAGTTCCACGGCGTGATCGCCGCCACCACCCCCATCGGCCGCCGCACCACCTCGACGAGCGCACGTGAGTCGTCCTGGATGACCTCCCTGGGCATTTCCAGGTCGGCGAAGTGCTTGAGCCAGATCCCGGCGCCGATCACCTCGAACGTCGCGTCCTGCAGCGGCTTGCCCTGCTCGGCCGTCAGGATCGGTGCGAGCTCGGCCGCCTTGGCCATGAGCAGGTCGCCCGCCGCGTGCAGCGCCTTGCGCCGCTCCGCCTCGTCCCGCCTCCAGGTGGTGTACGCCGAGGCGGCCGCGGACATCGCCTGGTCGAGCTGGTCCCTGTCGCACGAGGGCGCCTGCGCGTGCACCTCGCCGGTGGCCGGGTTGACGACGCCGAACGTCTCCTGCGCCGAGACGCCGACGCCGCCGATGGTCATGGTCTGCACAACAACCTCCTAGGAACACCTGACAAAGAGCTCCTAACGGAATGAGCACCCATCTCTCCTCTCACAAGGAGCGAGGAGCAGAGATGGGAGGGTCTCCTCTCTGTTAGGAGGTCTTACAAAGAGAGGGCGGACGGTCTCTTCTCTAAGGCAGCAGCACCGGTTTGACGACCGCGCCGCTGAGCGTGGCCGCCTCAGCCGCGTTGATGTCCCCGAGCGGGAACGTGGTGATCAGCCGGTCGAACGGGAACCGCCCCTGCTTCCACAACTCGACCAGCCGCGGGATGAACGTCTGAGGTACGGCCCCGCCCTCCAGGATGCCCATGATCGTCTTGCCCGACGCCAGGGCGTTGCCGTCCAGCACCAGGTCGCCCTGCCCGACCCCGACGAGCCCCAGCACCCCGGTCGGCCGCAACGCCCCGACGGCGGCGGCGATCACGGACGGCACGCCTGTCGTGTCGAACCCGAAGAGCACCGGCGGGACCTCGGAGGCGTCGGTGAAGGTGTGCGTGGCACCCAGCGAGCGCGCCAGCTCCAGCCGGTGCTCGTGCAGGTCGACCGCGACGATCGTGGTCGCGCCCGCCACCCGCGCCGCCATCACGGCCGACAGCCCGACCGCCCCGGCCCCGTACACCGCGATGCTGGAACCCGCCGTGACCCCGAGCGCGAGCAGCACCGAAGCCGCCCCGGTCTGCACGCCGCAGCCGAGCGGCCCGAGCAGTTCGAGGGGCACGTCCCTGTCCACGACGACGACGTTGCGCACCCCGGTGATCGCGTGCGTGGCGAACGACGACTGGCCGAACCACCCGGTCAGCACCCCGGCGATCGGCCCCTCGGCCGCGCCCAGGTTGCGCGGGAAGAACGTGTCGCAATAGGCGGGCCGCCCGCTGAGGCAGGTGCCGCACCCGCCGCACGAGTCGAACGACAGCACGACGTGGTCGCCGACCTCCACGCCGTTCACCCCGGCGCCGATCGCCTCCACCACCCCCGAGCCCTCGTGCCCGAGGATCACCGGCTTGGGCACCAGGTCGCCGGGCACCCGCCCGAGCAGGTCGGTGTGGCAGAACCCGGCGCCCGCGATCCGCACCAGGATCTGTCCCGGGCCTGGCCCGGCCAGCTCGAGTTTCTCGATCGTGTACGGCTCGCCGGCTGCGCGCAGCACGGCTGCGTGGATCAGCATGCCTCGGACACTAGAACGTCATTCTGGTGGCGGTCAATTACCGTAGAGGTGTGACCTACCGCCCCGTGCCGCTTTGACGCGGCTCCTCCTGGCCGTCGTGCTGCTTCTGTCCGGGTGCTCCGTACCAGGGACGACAAGAGACACGGGGTGCGCCCCGCGCGACACCAAGGTGATGGCCCGCTACGCGATCACCGGCTACTGGATCACCCCGGACGAGGACGCCTGCCGTACCCGCAGGTCCGTCGAGGCCGCGCACCGGCTGGGGGCGGACACGCTGATCACCATGGGCCCCAGGCTGGAGCCGCGCGACGTCGACGCCGAGGGAAGGCTGCTGCGCGACGGCCTGCCCGACCCCGGCTACGAGGGCGTCAGGCGCGGACCCGAGGTGGTCCGCGTCTACAGCTACGAGGTGCGGGAGCAGGTCGGTCCCGGGCTGCTGCAGTGTCCCGGCAGGGACCGCGTCCAGGGGAACCTCCACCTGCTCTACGTGCCGACCGCGGGCAGCTCGTGCGCGAAGGGCACCTACGACCTGGTCGTGGTCCGTGTCGCCGACGACGGGCTCGGCCACCTGGTCAGGGAGGCGGCCGCGTACGGCATGCGCGTCTACGCCGGGCTGCCCGCCGCGCCGCAGGACCCGGCCAAGCCGTGGATCCCCGACCTCGCCGGCCCGCTGAACGCCCTGACCGGGCAGGTGCTCAAGGACTGGCGGATGCGCGCCACCGGCCTGGCCGGGGTGTACCAGTCGTTCGAGATGGCGCTCAAGCGCCGCCCGGCCAATGACCCCGTGCTCGCCCTTTACAAGGCGCAGCACGCCGTGGTCGCCGCGACCGCGCCGGGCACGACGATTCTCGTCAGCCCCTACCTGGACGCCAGGCGCGGCAACGGCTTCCCGCCCGGCCTGGTCGCCAGAGGGATGGCCCAGCTCGCCGCCGTCGGCGGAGGCGCGCCCATGATCGTCGCGGTGCAGGACGGCAGGGGCACCGGCAAGGCGGCCGTCTACACCCCGGAGGAGGCCGACGCGCCGGTGGACCCCGGCCTCGTCCCGGTCGTCGGCCAGGTCACCAACAGCCAGGGCTATTACGCGCCGACCCGCGACTACTTCGTCGCCGCGGCCCGCCACGTGCCCCCAGGGGTGCAGCTGTGGATGAACCTGGAGGTGTTCGAACCGTCGCCGGAGGCGGGTCCCTGCCCGAGGAAGGACGGCCCGCAGCGCGGCAGGACCACCAAGGCCCGCGTGGACCGCCAGCTCGCCGCCGCCGCAGATCAGGTGGTCAAGGTCGTCTCCTACGCCTGGGACCCGTACCTCACCTGTGGCTCCGACCCCCTGGTCGCCGAGATAACCAGAAATAGCCGAATCTGACAAACTCTCGCCATTCATAGTCGGCAATTCCAGTAAAAAGCAACATTGTCGCAATAACGTGGTGTAAACGATTAACGTCTCGTCACCCCTTTATAGTGAAATGCGATGCTACCCAGGGGGGACGTCGTGCACGTCCGGTTACTCGGGCCTGTGGAGGTGCTGGTCGGCACGCGCCGATTACAGCTACCAGGACCCAGGCCGACGGTGATTCTGTCGATGCTGGCGCTGGAGCCGAACCGCGTCGTGTCCAACGAGCGCCTCACCGAGGCCATCTGGGACGACGACCCGCCCAGCACGGCCAAGGGCCAGATCCAGTTCTGCGTCTCCGCGCTGCGCCGCATGCTCGCCGAAGCCGGGCTGTCCGAGGTGATCGTCACCCGCGCCCCCGGCTACGTCCTCGACATCCCGGCCGACAGCGTCGACGCGCAGGTCTTCGACAGGGAGGTGGCCAGGGGCCGCGCCCTGGCCGAGAGCGGCAAGCTCGAAGAGGCGGCCGCCTCCCTCCGCGCCGCCCTCGACATGTGGTACGGCACGGCCCTCGACGGCATCCCCGGCCGCGTGGTCAGGGGCAGCGCGCACCAGCTGGAGGAACGCCGCCTGGCGGCCGTCGAGGAGCGCATGCGCCTCGAACTCGCCCTCGGCAGGCACGGCGAGCTGGTCGGCGACCTCACCGCGCTGGTGCAGGAACACCCGCTCAGGGAGACGCTGCACGCCCACCTCATGGTCGCCCTGCACCGCGCCGGACGGCAGGCCGAGGCCCTGGAGACCTACCGCAGGGCCCGCGCCACGCTGGTCGAGGAGCTGGGCATCGAGCCAGGCGAGGAGCTGCGCGCCCTGGAACAGGCGATCCTGCGCGGCGAGGGCAGGGTGGGCCCCGCCCCCGCACGCGAAGGCCCCGCACCGGCGCACGAGACCCCCGGCTGGATGCAGGTCGTCCCCCGCCAGCTCCCCGCCGCGATCGCCGACTACACCGGGCGCGCCGAGCACGTCACCGACATGGTCGGCGCGCTCACCGCGATGGAGGGGCCGTCCAGGTCGGTCCCGGTGATCGTGATCAGCGGGCAGGGCGGCGTGGGCAAGTCGAGCCTCGCCGTACAGGTCGCCCACACCGTGCGCGAGCACTTCGCGGACGGTCAGCTCTACGCGGAGCTGCGCGGCGGCAACGGTCAGCCGGTCGCGGCGCTGGAGATCCTGGAGCGTTTCCTGCGCGCGCTCGGCGTGGCGGGGATCGCGATCCCCGACGGGCTCGACGCCCGCGCCGAGATGTACCGCAGCAGGCTGGGCGACCAGCGCATGCTCGTCGTGCTCGACGACGCCATGAGCGAGGCGCAGGTGACGCCGCTGCTGCCGGGCAGCTCCACCTGCGCCGTCCTGGTGACGAGTCGCACCAGGCTCACCGGGCTGCCCGGCGCGCACCGGGTCGAGCTGGGCACGCTCGACAAGGACCAGGCGATCACGCTGCTGGAGCGGATCATCGGCGAGCGCCGGGTGCGCGAGGAACCGGCGGAGGCGGCCCTGCTGGCCAAGCTGTGCGGCAACCTGCCGCTCGCGCTGCGCATCGCCGGGGCCAAGCTCGCCTCCCGCCCGCACTGGCAGCTGCGCCAGCTCGCCGCCCGACTCGACGACGAGAACCGCAGGCTCGACGAGCTCGAACACGGCGATCTCGGCATCAGGGCCAGCATCGAGCTCAGCTACCAGGGACTCGCCCCGCCCGCCAAGCGGCTGCTGCGGCTGCTCGCCGTACTCGAGACTCCTGACGTGCCGAGCTGGGTGGGCGCCGCGCTGCTCGACGAGCGGCTCGCTGAGGCGGAGGACCTGCTGGAGGAGCTGGTCGACGCGCAGCTCGTCGAGGCGGGCACCGCGGGCAGGTCCAAGGGCGCGCCCCGCTACCGCATGCACGAGCTCGTCCGCGCGTTCGCCCGCGGCCGCGCCCTGGCCGAGGAGAGCGCCCACGACCGGGGCGCCAGCCTGCGCCGGGCGCTGACCGCGTGGCTCGCCCTGGCCGGTGACGCGCACCGGCGCGCCTACGGCGGCGACTACACGATCCTGCACAGCGACGAGCCGCTGTGGCCGCCGCCCGCCGCGCTCGCCGACCGGCTGCTGGCCAACCCGATGGCGTGGCTCGAAGGCGAGCACGCCGCCCTCGTCTCCGGCGTACGGCAGGCGGCCGCGCTCGGCTGCGACGACCTGTGCTGGGACCTCGCGCTCACCGCCGTCACCCTGTTCGAGGCCAAGAGCTACTTCGACGACTGGCGCTCCACCACCGAGCTGGCGCTGTCCGCGGTCAGGCGAGCGGGCAACAGCCGCGGCACGGCGGCCACCCTCTACTCGCTGGGCAGCCTGCGCCTGTTCGACCTGCAGCCGGACGCGGCCACCGAGGCGCTGGAACCGGCGCTGGCCCTCTTCACCGAGCTGGGCGACCGGCACGGGTGCGCGCTGGTGCTGCGCAACCTGGCCTTCATCGACTCGCTGCGCGGGGACGACGCCGAGGCGCTGCGCAAGTACGAGGAGTCGCTGCGGGTGTTCAGGGCGGTCGGTGACCGTACGAGCGAGGCGCACGTCCTCAGCAACATGGCCCGCTCGCTGCTGGACCAGGGGGAGTACGGCAAGGCAGAGGAGCTGCTGGAGACGGCGCTGCGCATCTCCCGCGACACCGGGAGCCGGCGCCTGGAGGCGCAGGTCCTCTACCGGGTGGGGGAGACGGCGCTGCAGCAGGACCAGCTGGACAAGGCGGGCAACGCCTTCACCTGGGTGCTGCGGATCGTCCGCGACGGCGGCGACCGGATCGGCGAGTCCTACGCGTTGTACGGGCTGGGCCGCGTCTACAACAGGGAGGGCCGCTACGAGCAGGCGTACACCATCCTCGACCAGGCGCTGGCCGTGTCCTGCCGGATAGGGGAGCGGCTGGTCGAGGGGCGGGTGCGGTACGAGCAGGGCGAGGTCGAGCTGGCCAGGCGCCACCCGGCCGAGGGCGTCGTGCGGCTGGAGGAGGCGGCGAAGATCTTCCGCGACCTGCACCTGCCGGTGTGGCAGGCGCTGGCCCTGGTCGTGCTGACCGAGGCCAAGGAGGCGGACGATCCGGCCGACGCCGACCGGATCGCCGCTGAGGCGTGGAGGTTGCTGGAGGGGCTGGACTCGGTGGAGGCGAAGCGGCTGCGCGACCGCCTTTCCCTCCACCGGTACGTTCCCCCGGGCCGGTGAGCGATCACGGGTTGTCGGGGTCGTCGACGCCCCAGTGCGTGTTGTCGTCGGTGGGGCCGGACGCCAGCACGTGACCGGCCACCGCTGCGGGGGAGAAGAGGCACACGAGCGCCGCGCTGGAAGGGAGCGCGAGCGTGGCCGCGATGAGCGTGGCGGTGATGCGTCGCTTCTGCATGGGAGCCTGCTTTCGTTCACGTCCGGTGCTTGGTGATTCCCACTGAAGACGACCCCGCCGTCAAAACGCTGCCGCCCCGCTAAGTCTTCGCCAACACCGGGACTTGGCGGCTTGAAACCGTCTTGGCAGCGGGCGCGCGCACGATGCGGAGCGTGCAGACACTCTGGTACCTCAGCGAGGCGGACACGCGGTGGGCGTGTGGGCGGATCGACTCCGTGGAGATCGTCCGTGCGACGCTCACGAGCCGCTCCCCCCGGCCTCCGGCCGGAGGCCGAGCCGGAGGGCTGATCGTGCTGGTCGACCCCGGCTGCGTGATGGCCGCCACACCCGTCGCCGAGGTGCGTTCCGCCGCCGTGACGGTGGCGAGCGCGCAGGCGCTGCTGTGCCAGCCGGTGATCACCGTCGGCGTCGTCGGCGCGGGAGAGGCCGCGGTGGCGAACGTCGAGCTGCTGGCCAGCACCCTCACCGGGGTGGCCGGCATCGCCGTCTACGACCCGGACGCCGAGCTGGCCGAGCGGATGCGGGACCGTACGGCCGACCTGTTGTGGCGGCACGGGGTGCGGTTGTCGCTGACGGAGTCCGCACGGGAGGCGGTGCTCGGCGCCGACCTCGTGGTGGCCGCGCTCGGGGGCGCGGTCGGCGCGATCGAACACTCCTGGCTGAGTCCGGGCGCGGTGGTGGTGGACCTCTCGACGGACGGCGTGCTGCCCTGCGTCGTGCACGAGGCCGACCTGCTGCTCGTCGACGACTGGAGCCTGGTGACCGGGGTGCTGGGGCGGATGCGCGCGGCGGGCGAGCTCGACGCCGAGGGCGCGGGCCTCGGCGACGTGCTGGCCGGGGCGCATCCCGGCCGGCGCGACCCCGAGGCGGTCATCCTCGTCTGCCCGTACGGCCCGGCCGTTCTGGACGTCGCGCTGGCAACGGAGGCCTGCCGCGCGGCGCTGCTCGATCGGCGCGGGATCGCCTTACCAACCTGAACGAGGGGGCACCATGCACGACCACGACCTGGACCACCGGGTGGCAGCACTGCTCGCCGAGGCCGAGCGCACGCTCGCCGAGTCGCACACGCTGGTCGCCGAGGTGCTAGCCCTCTTCGACGGGCGACCACCTGAACCGGGTGTCCACCTTCTCGATCCCCTGCTCCCGTTCCGCCATACGTAGCAGGGTCTGCCTGACTGTGGCGCTACGGGCGTCACCGAGGGCTTCGGTGAGCTCGCGTACGGAGAACTCGTGACCCGGCCGTTCGCGCATCAGCTGCTCCAGCCGGGCCGCGACAGTGGGCCGCGACTGTGTGGTCACATCGGGATCGCTCCACGGCAGCCCAGGCAGCGCCGCCTGGGCCTCGCTGAACAGCTTGTCGCCCTGGGCGATGAGCGCGCGCACCTGAGCCGCCTGGTGTTCGAGCTGTTCCGCCGAGCGCACCAGCTGTGCCCGAGCCGACTCCCATGATGCATACGGCGTGGTCATGTCAATAGCGTACAGCATCACACATATTCGCTACAGATACCTTTTCATGTAGCGCTACAAGTAGCACAATGGTGTCGAAAGTTGTGTCATCCAGAGAGGCAGGAGTCATGGCGCCAACCCCGATACTGGACGTCGAGCGCGTCACCGATCCGCTGAAGGTCTACGCGGAGAATCCGCTCTTCAGAAGCGCGCAGTTCAGCGAGCTGGTCATCGACGACAACCCCTACCGCCGGCCGGTCCGGCCGGAGGACCTCACGTTCATCGACTACAGCACCCCGATCACCCGCGACCGGGCGATGGAGCTGAGCAGCCTCATCGCGCACCGGATGCTGCTCAACATCTACGACACCAGGCGGCTGCTGCTGCCGGTGACGTTCACCCCCGAGCGCTGGGCCGACTACCGGATGTTCTACTCCGAGCAGAACCGGCTGCTCGGCGACGCCGTCCGCCCCTTCCTGGAGCGCCACGTCTTCGGTTACGTCACCGAGGCCGTGCAGGAGGTCCCCGGCGACGTCGAGGCGCTGGCCGTACGGCTGGCCGCGATCAGGGACCGGCGGGAGGGACACGCGGCCGGGCTCAGCGCCTACGTCGCCGGGTCGCCCGACCCGGTCAGGGCGGCGACCACGATGACCCTGCAGCTCCAGGCGTCCGCGCTCAACGCGCCCATGCGGCTGCGCACGGACGTCGTCGACGTGCAGGGCTTCGACGTGCACCGGGGCGAGCTGGACGAGCTGGCCCGGGGCGTGTCCGCGGCCGCCGGGCTGGACTTCCAGGCGCACTGGTACTTCCAGTACTACCTGCCGTCCACGCTGGCGATCATGAACTACCTCAACGCCGCCTACTACGACCACACCCGCGCGTTCCGCTTCATCGGCGCCATGTGCGCCAGGACGCTCGACTCCACGGCACTGCTCCCGCCGTACGCGCCCATGTTCACCGCCCTGCTGGGCGGCCAGGACAGGCCGGCCAGGGCAGCGGCGCCGAACGACGTGGTGTCGGGGCTGGTCGACGGCGTTGTGCGCCCGCTCGCCGAACGCTGGGGACCGGACGCGCTGGCCGAGATCGCCCGCGGCGTCGAGGAGTACACCGTGCTCCAGGACGTGCACGACGGCGACCTGATGACGCAGCTGCGCTGGATCGACTCGACCCAGCACTACGTCGACAAGGCCCGCCGCCTGGAGCGGGCGATCAGGGAGAACGGCATCCAGGTCAAGCTCGACACGTTCGTGGAGTCCTGGGAGGAGTGCTCGACCACGCACGTGCACGACGAGGACCGCCTGCTCATCATCGAGAGCGGCGAGATGGAGTTCTGGAACTGCTTCGGCGCGACCCACCAGTTCAAGCCGGGCGACATGATGTTCATCCCCAAGCACCGGTTGCACGGATCCGTCGTCCAGTCGGGCGAGTGCGTCTACCACCAGCCGGTGATCACCGAAGAGATCGACAGGCGCTATGGCTGAGACCGCGGACCTGACCGCGCACGCGGTGCACCTGGCGACGGGGGACGTGCCCGGTCCCGACTGGTTCGGCCGGGCGCTGGCCCGGTTCCGCGCCGAGATCGGCGACAGGGACTACCCGTGTTACTTCGGCAGGCGGGCGCTCCAGCTCGACGAGCTCTACTGCTCGTACGCCGAGGGCGGGGAGCTGGAGCGCCTGGCCGGTCAGCTGCGCGAGTTCCTCGACTTCGCGGCCACCCAGCCGAACCGGCGCAACGTCTTCGCCGCCTTCTTCCCGCCGGAGGAGGGAAGGAAGGAGCACGACCACTACGAGCGGTCCTTCTGGGACGTGCTGCAGTACCTGCACGACCATGACGCCAGGCCCTGGCCGGAGGACATACCGGGGCGCCCAGAGGAGCCGGAATGGGAGTTCAGCTTTCACGGAACCGCCATGTTCGTCTTCGCGGCCGCGCCGACGCACCGGATGCGGCGCAGCCGTAATCTCGGGCCCGGCATGTTGATGTTGTTCCAGCCGCGCCGGGTGTTCCGTGGCATCGAGGGCGGCACCCCGGCGGGATCCGCCGCCCGCCGTCGGATCCGCGACAAGCTGCTGACGTGGGACTCCATCGAGTCGCACCCCGTCATGGGGTCCTACGGCGATCCGTCGAACTTCGAGTGGAAGCAGTATTTCATCGCCGACACCGCGGACCCGTCGGGGGAGACCTGCCCGCTGCGGATGCACCAGCCGGTGAGCTGAACGCGAAGAGACCCTCACCCCCTTGACGAAAGGGGTGAGGGTCTCTTCGCGTCACAGGCTCTGCCGGACCTCGTGCACGATCCGGTCGTCGTGGACGAAGAAGTGCTCTCCCGGCAGGACGCGCAGGGTGAACGGGCCTGTGGTCACCTCCTTCCAGGCGGTCATCGACCACGGCGGGGCGCTGCCGTCCGCGTCGCCGCACAGCGCGGTCACCGGGCACGAGAGCGGCGGCCGGGGCGCGGGACGGTAGTCGTCGGCCAGCGCCAGGTCGTCGCGGACCATCGGCAACATCGTCTCCAGCAGTTCCGTCTCGGCGAGGACCCCCGGCGGCATCCCGCCCAGCTCGGTCAGCGCCCTGACCAGGGCGCCGTCCGGAAGGTCGCTCAGCCGCCGCTCGGTTCCCGCGAACCTGGGCGCCCTGCTGCCCGACACGATGAGACGCACGGACGGCACGGCCAGGCGCGCGGCCAGCTCGTAGGCGACCAGCGCGCCGAGGCTGTGGCCGAACAACGCGTACGGCAGGCCGGTGACGTGCTCGTCGAGCGCCTTGACCAGGTCGTCGACCAGCTCGTCCATCTTCCTGTACCGGGGCTCGGTGAAGCGGCTCTCCCTGCCGGGCAGGCAGACGCCACGCACGTCGACGGCGGGGCCGAGCAGGTCACGCCACGCGCGGAACACTCCGGCCCCGCCCCCGGCGTACGGCAGGCAGAACAGCCGCAGGCGCGTCTCCGAGGACACGCCCGCGGCTGGGCTCAGCCATCCGCTCATGGCGAGACGGCCGTCACGACGAGCACGTCGTCGTCGATCGAGGGCAACCGCACGGTCTCCATCCGCTCGGCACGGAGCGCCGCCTGCGCGAGCAGGCCGCTGAGCTGGTCGGCGGTCCTGAAGTGCGGCACCCGGTAGACGAGCCGCGTCAGCCACCCGGGCGGCAGGTGCTCGGCCAGGTAGAGACGCCCGCCCGGCCGCAGCACCCGCGCGACCTCGCGCAGCCCGGCCCGCTGGTCGAACCACTGCGCGAACGAGGTCGTGCAGAACGCCACGTCGATCGTCCCGGACGCCACCGGGATCTCCTCGGCCCGCCCCACGTGCAGGACGGCCCCGGGCACGCGCTCGGCGGCGACCGCCACCATCGCGGCAGCCGGGTCGAGCCCGACCAGCGTGGCCTCGGGGAAGTCGGTGGCGACGCGGGCCAGCAGGCTGCCGGTGCCGCACCCGACGTCCAGGACCGTGGACGGCGAGACGCCGTCGGCGGAGGCCCGGTCGAGGACGAGGTCGTGCAACTGGGCGCAGTCGTCGCCGAAGCGGCTGTCGTAGGCGTCGGCGATGGTGTTGAAGTGGTCGACGGCGTCGACCGGGCGAAACCTCATCAGATACTCCTCACGGGACGCTGGGTAAGGCCGAAGGCGGCGACGAACAGCAGTCCGACCCCGCCGAACAGGAACATGGGGCCGACGCCCCACTGGGACACCACGACGCCGGCGATCGCGACGGCGAGCGGGTAGGAGCCGACGCCGACGACGGAGAAGGCGGCCATGACCCGGCCGAGCACGCCGGGCGGCGCGATCTGCTGCAGCAGCGTCATGACCAGGATGCCGAGCGCGCCGTCGACCAGGCCGAGCACGCTGATGACCGCGAACATCGCGACGGGCGTGTCGACGAGCTGCGGCAGCGAGATGAGCGCCAGGGCGTGCCCGGTGAGCAGCGCCAGCGAGATGTACCCGCGCCGTTTGGAACCGGCGAGCGCGCCCGCGCCGAGGGCCCCGGCGAGCATGCCGATGCTGTGCACGCCCAGGAAGATCCCGTAGCCCTGGGCGCCGTCGCTGAAGCGGCTCTCGGCCAGCAGCGGCAGCGCGACGGCTATGGTGCCGGTCGCGGTGATCGCCACCATCCCGGTCATCAGCAGGACCACCCGCATCAGCGCGGACCTGCGGAAGAACGCCCAGAACCCGGCGCCGTCCCCCTGCTCTTCCTCTTCTTCCGGTACGGCGACGACGCGCCGCATGGCGGCCACGGTGATCGCGGAGATGACGAAGGTGGCGGCGTCGAGCAGGATCACCGCGCTCACCGAGAACCACGCCACGGCGAAGCCCGCGCAGAACGGTCCGGCGATCGCGGCGACCGTGTAGGAGGCCTCACCGACCGAGTTGCCCTTCTGCAGCTCCTCCTTGGGCAGCACCGACGGGGTGATGGCCCGGTAGGCGGGCAGGTACACCCCTTCGAAGACGCCGAGCAGCGCGGCGACGGTCAGCAGCGGCGCCAGCGGTATCTGCCCCGCGCTGCCGAGCCAGGCCAGGGCGACGAGGATGACCGCGCGCGCCACGTCCGAGACGATCATGGCGGTGCGCGGGCTGAGCCGGTCGGTCACCATCCCGCCGATCGGCGTGCTGGCCAGCCGCGCCGCGCCCATGACGGTCAGCGTGAGGCTCAGCTCGCCGACCCCGCCGCCGCTGCGCAGCACGAGGAACGGCAGGGCGACGGCGAAGAACAGGTCGCCGAGCGTGGAGAAGGTCTGCCCGGCCACGAGGAGCCTGAAGTCCCTGTGGCGGAACGCGGTGAACAGCCCGGGGGCGGGCTGGACGGCCAGGTCAGTGGCCATGATCGTGGTCCTTCCTGCTGAGGAGATAAGCGATGCACTGCCGTACGTAGGCGGCCGGGGCGGGCGGCGGCGTGAGCTCCGCGCGCAGGGCGACGTCGGGTTCCGTGACCAGGCCGGTGTAGGCCGACAGGGCGCCTTCCGCGCCGCCGAGCCAGTCGGCGAGGTCCACCACCGTCAGGTCGTGTCCGTGTGCGGCGAGCGCACCGGGCAGCGCGGTGAGGTCGGTGGGGCCGGGGTCGTAGAGGTGGAAGATGCCGGTGGCGGTGTTGGCGGCGATCGTGGCGCACACCCAGTCGACGGGCGTGGCGTGCACGCGGAGCTGGGCGGGGTCGGGCAGGGTGCCGGTGCGCAGGCTCTGCTCCAGCGCGAGCGCCAGGTAGTCCTGCCGGTTGCCCGCGCCGGTGCGGGTGTCGCCGCCGATGAGCCCCGGCCGGTAGACGCTCACCGGGACGCCGCGCTCGCCCGCCGCCAGGACGAGCAGCTCGCCGACTTTCTTGCTGAGCGTGTAGCCGAAGGTGTCGCCGGTGGTGAGCGAGGGCGGGGTCTCGGTGATGCGGCCTTCCGTCTTGAGGTCGAGGGTGGAGACGTAGTGGACGGGTTTGACGTGGCCGGTGGTGGCGAGCCTGAGCACCTCGCGGGTGCCGCCGACGTTGGCGGCGCGCAGGGTGCTGTACGGCAGGGCGAAGCTGACGTGGGCGCCGTTGTGGTAGATCGTGTCCACCGCGCTCAGCTCGTCGTAGTCGTCCTGGGCGAGCCCGAGCCGTGGTTTGGCGAGGTCGGCGGGCACCGCCACGATGCGGTGGCGCAGGTCGTCGTCCCACAGCAGGAGCTCGCGCATCCCGGCCTCGATCCTGGCCAGGCCCTCCTGCGGGGTGGCCGCCCTGACCGGGCAGTGGACGGTGGCCTCCTTCGCGAGCTCGCGCAGCAGGAACGCGCCGACGAAACCGGTCGCGCCGGTGAGCATCACCCTGGCAGGTCGCGACCTCCTCGGCCCCGGCAGCCCGGCCGCGGTGATCCCGGGCTCCAGCACGCCGTCCTCCCGCGGATCGCCACCTGTCTGTACGGCTCCGCCGACGGCTGACGCGATCCCGGCGACGGTCGGCCAGGCGATCAGCCGCTTGAGCGGGACGTCGACGCCCTCGGCCGCCCTGATGGCGCTCTGCAGCCGGACCGCCGCCAGGGAGGTGCCGCCGAGCTCGAAGAAGTCGTCCTCGGGCGTGACGTCCCGCAGGCCGAGCACCTCGGCGATCACCCGCCCCACCCGCCGCGTGAGAGCCCACTCCGCCGTACCCGGCCCTGCTTCCGCCGCCTCTCCCGCCTCGGGCAGGGGCTGGTGCGGGTCGGCGGCGAAGGTCGCCAGGGGCCGGGTCGGGTCGCCGGTGATCGCCTCGACCAGCTCGACCAGGTCGGCCGCCAGCCGTTCGACCGTCGCCGCGTCGAACAGGTCGGCCGCGTACTCGACGATCCCCTCGATCTCGTCCGAGCCGTCCTGCAACCAGACCGACAGGTCGAACTTCGCTCCCCCCGAGTGCGCGGGCAACGGCGTGACGACCAGGTCACCGGCGCGCAGCTCGGGCACCGGCCGGTCCTGCAGCGCCAGCATGACCTGCACCAGCGGAGCCCGGCGCAGCCCCAGCTCGTGCACCAGCCGCTCGTACGGCACGTCCTGATGGGCGAACGCGGCCAGGCTCGACCGCCTGACCCCGCCCAGCAGCTCACCGACCGTGGCCCCGTCCGCGAGGTCCACCCGCATCGGGAGCGTGTTGACGAAGAACCCGACCAGGTCGGCCAGCTCGGGCACCGGCCGGCCGGCGACGGGGGTGCCGACGACGACCGTGTCCTGCCCCGCCCGCCGCCCGGCCAGCAGCGCGAACGCGGCCAGCAGCAGCATGTACGGCGTGGCCGCATGGTCGGCGGCCGCCTTGCGCAGCCGGGCGGTGAGCGCCCGGTCCAGGCGGATCGGCACGTACCCCCCGACCCCGGACCCGACAGCCGGGCGCGGCCGGTCGGTGGGCAGCCGCAGCGGTTCCGCGCCTGCGAGCCGTTCCTTCCAGTAGGCGACCTGGTCAGCCGGGTCCGCCCCGCGCTGCCAGGCGGCGAAGTCGGCGTAGGCGAGGGGCAGGGGCGCCAGGTGCTCGCCCTGGTAGCGGGCGAGCAGGTCGCGCGCGAAGACCCCGGCCGACCAGCCGTCGAACGCGATGTGGTGCACGGTCAGGAGCAGCTCGTGGCGCGCGGGACCGTGCCTGACGAGTGCGGCCCTGATGAGCGGCGGCTCAGCCAGATCGAACGGGGCCCCCGTCAACACCGGGCCGACGGGCCCGTTCGCCTCGATCACCGCGAAGGGGAGGGTGACGTCGGCTCTCACGTGCTGGCGCGGCTCCGGCCCGTCCATGGTGATCGCGGTGCGGAGGATCTCGTGGCGGTCCACCACCTCGCCCAGCGCCCTGGCGAGCGCGGGGACGTCGAGGGCGCCGGTGAGCTCCAGGCGCATCGACAGGTGGTACGACGCGTCGCCGAACCGCTCCAGCACGAACAGCCGCTCCTGCCCCGGCGACAGCACCGCGCCGTCGCCGTGGACGGCGCGGGGGATGGTCGCTGCCGCGTGTCCCAGGCCTCGCTGCAGCAGGACGGCGACGCCCGCCACCGTCGGCTGTTCGAAGAAGGCACGCAGCGACAGGTCCGTGCCCAGCGCCGTGCGCAACCGGTCCACCAGCCGCGACGCGGTGAGTGACGTGCCGCCGAGGGCGAAGAAGTCGTCCTCCACGTCCACCGCGCCCGCGTTCAGGCAGTCGGCGAACGCGGCGGCCACCACCTCCTCCATCGGCGTGCGCGGCCCGGTGACCTCCCGCACCTGCCCGACGCGCACCGAGATCGCGGCGAGCGCCTTGCGGTCCAGCTTGCCGTTCGGCGTCAGCGGCAGCGCGTGGTGGACGAGGACCCCGCTCGGGTGCATGTACGGCGGCAGCGCGTCGCGCAGCGCGCCCTTCACCACGGCGAGCGTCAGGTCGTGCGGGTCGTGCCCGGCGGCGGGCACCAGGTGGGCGACGAGCCTGGCGTCGGCCGCGCCCTCGCCGGTCACCGTCACCACGGCCTGGGCGACGCCGGGCACGGCAGCCAGGTGGTGTTCGATCTCGCCGAGCTCGATCCGGTAGCCGCGCAGCTTCACCTGGTTGTCGGCGCGGCCCAGGTATTCGAGGCGGCCGTCGTGGGTGATCCGGGCGACGTCGCCGGTGCGGTAGAGGCGGGCGCCCGGCGGGCCGTACGGGTCGGGGACGAACCGGTCGGCCGTCAGCGCCGGACGGTCGCGGTACCCGCGCGCGACTCCCGCGCCGCCGATGCCGAGCTCGCCCGGCACGCCGGGTGGTGACGCGCGCAGGTGGGCGTCCAGGATGCGGATCGCGGTCCTGGCGACGGGCGCGCCCAGCGTGATGGCGGCGGGGTCGTCGACCCTGGTGGTGGTGGACCAGACGGTCGTCTCGGTCGGGCCGTACAGGTTCCACACCTCGGCGCCCGCCCGCAGCAGCGCGTCGGCCAGGTCGGGCGGGAACGCCTCGCCCCCGCACAGCACGCGGAACCCCGGGGGCGGCGACCAGGCGGCGTCGAGCAGCATGCGCCAGGTGGCGGGGGTGGCCTGCATGACGGTCGCGCCGGAGGTGGTCAGGAGCCCGGCCAGCGCCGCGCCGTCGGTGGCGGTCTCGCGCCCGGCGACCACCAGCCGGGCGCCGGTCAGGAGGGGGAGCCAGAGTTCGAGCTGGGCGATGTCGAAGGCGAGCGTGGTGACGGCGACGAGGGTGTCGGTCGCGCGCAGGCCCGGGCGTACGGCCATGGACTCGAGGAAGTTGGTCAGCGCGCCGTGGCTGATCTGCACGCCCTTGGGACGGCCGGTCGACCCGGAGGTGTAGAGCACGTACGCCAGCGCCTCCGCCGCGAGCGGCTCCCTGGGTACGGCCGGGCCAGGGCTGACCCGGTCGGCCACCACGACGTGGTCGCAGGGGAACGGGATGTGGTCGCCGTCGCTGATGATGATCCGCACACCCGCGTCCTGGGCCATGTAGGCCAGGCGGTCGGCGGGGAAGGCGGGGTCGAGCGGGACGAACGCGGCCCCGGCCCGCCAGCAGCCGAGCGCGGCGGCCAGCATGGCTGGGGAGCGGTCGCAGGAGATCCCGACGATCGACTCGGCCCCCGCCCCGAGCTCCACGAGCCGCGCCGCCAGCCCGTCCGCCCAGGCCAGCAGGTCACCCAACGCGACCGCCCCGTCAGCCCTCGCGTCCGGGAAGATGATCCTGGTGTTGGGCATGTGGTCCAGCGCGTCGGGTACGGCGAGGCCGCCCCACGCTGCGGGGGCCGCGCCCGTCTCCCAGGCGGTCAGGTGCGCGCCGAGGTCACCGGCCAGGTCGAGGTCGCCAGCAGGCCGGGTCTGGTCGTGCTCCAGCGCGTCCAGCAACCCCACGAGCGCGTGCCGCACGCTCGACGCCAGCCCCGCCACGCTCTCCCTGTCGAACAGGTCCGTGGCGTACTCGATGATCCCCGCCAGCTCACCCGCCCCGTCGTGCAACGACAGCGTCAGGTCGGCCCGCGCGCCCCCGGTGTGCGTCGACACCGGCCGCAGCCGTACCCCGCCCAGCGTGAACCCGCCGGCGGACAGCAGCTGGAACGCGAACAGCACCGACAGCCTGGGCGGCCGCCCCTGATCCTCCATGACCCGCTCGAACGGCACGTCCTGATGGGCGTAGGCGTCGAGCACGGTCGTCCTGACCCGCTTCAGCAGGTCGGCCACGCTCGGCGACCCGCCCAGGTCCACGCGCAGCACCAGGGTGTTGACCAGGAACCCGACCAGGTCGTCCAGGTCGGGGTCGGTCCGCCCGGCCACCGGGCAGCCGATCACCACGTCCTCGGTGCCCGCATACCTTCCGAGCACCAGCGCGTAGGCGGTCAGCAGCACCATGAACGGGGTCGCGCCGCGCGCCCTGGCCACCCGCCTGACCCGCTCCGCCATCTCGGGCGGCAGCGCGAACGGCAGCGCGGCCCCCTGGTGGGACGGCAGGCGGGGGCGGGCCCGGTCGGTGGGGAGTTCGAGCGTGGGCGGGCTCCCGGCCAGCCGGTCGCGCCAGTAGGCGAGCTGCTGGTCGAAGCCGCCGCCGTGGAACTGCTCGTCCTGCCAGACGGTGAAGTCGGCGTACTGCACGGCAGGATCGGGCAGGACCGCGCCCCCGTGGAGGGCCGCCAGGTCGCGCAGCATCACGCCGACCGACCAGGCGTCGCACACCGCGTGGTGCAGGGTGACGAGCAGCAGCGACCTGGCCCCGGCCAGCCGTACCACCACGACCCGCAGCAGGGGCGCCTCGGCGAGGTCGAACCCCCGCCGCCCCTCAGCCGCCATCAACGCATCCGCCACCCCTTCTGCCCCTTCCAGGGCGGTCAGGTCGACGACGTCGAAGCGGAGGGTGACGTCGTCGTGGACGACCTGGCGGCAGGCGCCGTCGCGGGGACGCAGCGCCGTGCGCAGCGACTCGTGCCGGTCCACCAGCGCCGCGAACGCCGAGGCCAGCGCGGGCACGTCCAGCTCGCCCTCGCACGCGAACGCCAGAGGCACCAGGTACACCTGGCCCCCGCCGACGCGGTCGAGCAGCCACAGCCGCTCCTGACGGAAGGACGCCGGGAACTCGTAGGTGGAAGCCATGACGGTCATAGGACGCTCACCTCCTGCTGGGTGCGATAGGCCGCCCTGGACAGCCGCTTGATCGACGGCCTGGCCGGACCTGAGGAAGACCGCGCGACGGCAGCCGCCATCCCGGCCACCGTCGGCGCCTCGAACAGCTCGCGCAGCGCCAGCTCCACCTCGAAGTCGGCGCGGATCCCCGCGGCGACCTGGGTGAGCAGCAGCGAGTGCCCGCCGAGCTCGAAGAAGTCGTCGTGCCTGCCGACCCGCGCCACGCCCAGCAGGCGGCTCCACACGGCGGCGACCCGCCGCTCCCGGTCGTCGGCCGGCTCCGCGTAGGAGGCGGACAGCTCCGGCCGCTCCTCCGCTGGTTCCGGCAGGAGCGCCCGGTCGACCTTGCCGTTGGTGGTGAGCGGGAAGGCGTCCAGGACGCAGATCCGGCTGGGGATCATGTAGTCGGGCAGCGTCTCCGCCAGGTGCCCGCGCAGGTCGGGTGAGCCGTCGGCGACGACGTAGCCGACGAGGCGGGTCGGTTCGCCGCGGGCGATGACGACGGCCTGCCGTACCGAGGGGTGGCGCAGCAGGGCGGCCTCGATCTCGCCCAGCTCGATGCGGAAGCCGCGCACCTTGACCTGGTGGTCGGCCCTGCCGCGGAACTCCAGCAGCCCGTCACGGCGGTGCCGTACCAGGTCGCCCGTCCGGTAGAGGCGGCCGCCCGGCCGGCCGTACGGGTCGGGGACGAAGGACGAGGCGGTCAGCGACGGCCGCCCGAGATAGCCGCGGCCGACGGGGGTGCCGCCGACGTACAGCTCGCCCCACACGCCCGGCGGGACCGGGTCGAGCCGCTCATCCAGCACGTAGAGCCGCGAGTTGGGCATCGGCCCCCCGAGCGGCACCCGCTCGTCCGCCGCGTCCCTGCCGCACAGCCAGCCGGTGACCGCGATCGCGGTCTCCGTCGGGCCGTACATGTGCAGGAGGTCGGCGTCGAGCAGGTCGAAGAAGCGGTCCTTGGTGGCGACGGACAGCGTCTCGGCGCCGCACATGACCAGCCGCAGCGTCTGCCCGGCCGGGCGGTGCGCGGCGACGGTGAGGAACGCGTCCAGCATGGACGGGACGAAGTGCGCGACGGTGATCCCGGCGTGGCCGATGAGCTCGGCGAGGTACTCGGGGTCGCGCTGCCCGCCAGGTCTGGCCAGGACCAGCTCCGCCCCGGCGATCAGCGGCCAGAACACCTCCTTGACGGCCACGTCGAACGTGATCGGCGTCTTCTGCAGCAGCCGGTCGCCCGGCGCGAGCGGCCAGTCCTGCTGCATCCACAGCAGGTTGTTGGCGATGGCGGCGTGCGGCACGACCACGCCCTTGGGCCGCCCCGTCGATCCGGAGGTGTAGATCACGTACGCCCCCGACTGCGGCAGGGCTCTCTCGTACGGCTCCGCCGCGCCGTACTGCGGCGCGCCCAGGACGACCTTCGCCCCGGCGTCTGCGGCCATGAACTCCCTGCGGGCGGCGGGATGTTCTGGGTCGAGCGGCAGGATCGCCGCGCCCGCCTTGAGGATCCCGAGCAGCGCGACCACGAGGTCGGGGGAGCGAGGCAGGCACACGGCCACCACGTCGTCCTGCCCGACCCCCTGCCCGGCCAGGTATCCGGCCACACGATCGGCCCGTTCCTCCAGCTCGGCATAGGTGAGCGTGAAGTCGGGCCCGTCGAGCAGCTCGGCCGGGCACCGTACGGCCACCGCGTCAGGGGTGCGGGCCGCCTGGGCGGCGACCAGCGCGTGCAGGGTCGTCTCTGGGTCGTAGAAGGCGCGCGTCTCGTTCCAGGTCTCCAGCACGAGGGTCCGGTCCTCGGCGCCGAGCAGGTCGAGTGCGCCCTCCGCGACGATGCCGTCGAGGACCCGCAGGTATCTGGCGACCAGGGCCGTAGCAGTGTCCTCGTCGAACAGGTCCGTGGCGTACTCCAGGAACCCGTCCTCCTCCATCAGCGACAACGTGAGGTCGAACTTGGCCGTACGCGGCTGCACCACGATCGACGTCGCCGTCAGCTCGGGCAGCTCGACCACCGCCCCAGGGCTGTTCTGCAGGGCGAACATCACCTGGAACAGCGGCGACCGCAACAGGTCACGCCGCGGCGCGAGCTGCTCGACCAGCCGCTCGAACGGCACGTCCTGGTGCGCGTAGGCGCCCAGCGTGTCCTCCCTGACCCGCGCCAGCAGCTCCGCCACGGTCGGCTCGCCCCCGGTGTCCACCCGCAGCACGAGCGTGTTGACGAAGAACCCGATCAGCTCCTCCAGCTCCGCGCGAGGCCGCCCGGCGACCGGCGTGCCGACGGTGACCGTCCGCTGCCCGGAGTGCCGGGCCAGCAGGACGGCGAACCCGGCCAGCAGCACCATGAACGCGGTCACCCCGTGCCGCTCGGCGACCGCACGGACCGCCTCGGCCCGCTCCCTGCCCAGGTGCACGGGCACGGTGGCCCCCGCATGCGTGGGTACGGCGGGCCGCGGCCGGTCCGCCGCGAGCTCCAGCGGCTCGACGCCCTGGAGCTTGTCGCGCCAGTAGGCGAGCTGCCCCTCCAGGACGTCGTCGCTGAGCCAGGCGCGCTGCCAGGCGGCGAAGTCGGCGTACTGGACGGTCAGGGCGGGCAGCCCCTCGCCCAGGTACCCGGCGACCAGGTCGCGCGCCAGGACCGCCGCCGACCAGCCGTCGAAGACGAGGTGGTGCGCGGCGAACAGCAACGCGTGCCGCTGCCTCGCCAGCCGTACGAGGGTGACCCGGATCAGGGGCGCGTGCGCCAGGTCGAAGGCGCGCGCGGCCTGGTCGTCGGTGAGCCTGTCCAGGTGCTCCGCCGCGGTCTGCGGCGGCAGGCCCTGGAGGTCGGCCAGGGTCACCTGGACGGTCACCTCGCTGTGCACACGCTGCCTGGGCACGCCGTCGGCGACGGTGAACGAGGTGCGCAGCGTCTCGTGCCGGTCGACGACACCGGCCAGGGCCCGGGTGAGCCCGGCGAGGTCGAGGTCACCCTCGACGTCGAGACCCATGGGGACGACGTACACGGACGGGTCGGCGGAGAGCTGGTCGAGGAACCACAGCCGCTCCTGCCCGAACGAGGCCTCGGCGTCGCCGTCGTGCGCGCGCCTGACCAGCTCGGGACCGGTGGCGGCGGCGCTCTCCGCAGCCACCCAGGCGGCCAGCTCCCTGACGGTGGGGTGCTCGAACAGCGCACGCAGCGGGACGTCCGCGCCCAGGGCCGCCCTGATGCGGGAGACGGCACGGGAGGCCGACAGCGAGTGGCCGCCGAGGGCGAAGAAGTCGTCATCCCCGCCGGCCTCCACCCCCAGCACGTCGGAGAAGGCCGCGGCGACCGCTCGCTCGGCTGCCGTCCCAGGCGCCCACGCGACCTCGCCAGGATGGGCGGTCCCCGAGAAGCCCGTGGCCTCTCGGGCCGTCGCGGTCGTGGGCAGGGGGAGGGCGCGGCGGTCGATCTTGCCGCCCGTGGTCACCGGCAGGGCGGGGAGCACGGTGAGCGTCGCCGGGATCATGTGCGCGGGCAGCACCCGGGCGAGCCGCGCCAGCACCGTGGCGCCGTCGCCGACCACGTACCCGTCCAGCCGCAGGGTCCCGTCCTGGGCGGGCCGGGCGACGACGACGGACTGGGAGACGCCGGGCAGCCGCGTCAGGGCGTGTTCGATCTCGCCGAGCTCCACCCGGCGGCCACGGATCTTCACCTGGTCGTCCACCCGCCCGGCGAACACCAGCTCCCCCTCGGGGGTGCGGCAGGCCAGGTCACCCGTGTCGTACATCCGGTCGCCCGGCGAGCCGTACGGGTCGGGGAGGAAACGATCGGCGGTGAGGGAAGGACGGCCGACGTACCCGCGCGCCAGCCCGGGACCTGCCGCGTACACCTGCCCGACCTGACCCGTGGGGACCGGCCGCAGGTGCGCGTCCAGCAGGTAGACGCGGGTGTTGGTGATCGGCCGCCCGATCGGGATCGCGCCACCGGTGTCCGCCACCGGGTGGGTCGTGGCGATCACGGTGATCTCGGCCGGGCCGTACGCGTTGACGATCCTCGTGCCGGGCAGCGCCCGCGCGGCCCGCGCCATGTGGGCGGGGGAGGCGGCCTCGCCGCCGGTGAGGATCTCCTCCAGCGGCAGCAACGCCTCCGGATCCTCGTCCACGATCGTGTTGAACAGCGCGGTGGTGAGCAGCGCCGACGTGACGCCGTGCGCGCGGACGAGCGCGCCGACCTCGGCCGGGCTGTAGGCCTGGCGCGGGGCCACGACCAGCTTGCCGCCGTTGAGCAGCGCGCCCCAGATCTCGTAGGTGGCGGCGTCGAAGGAGATCGACGAGATGTGCAGCATCGTGCGGGTGGCGTCGAGGTGCGCATAACCAACGTCGCGGACCAGCCGCACCACCCCGCGGTGCGTCACCCCGACCCCCTTGGGCGTCCCGGTGGACCCGGAGGTGAACAACACGTACGCCAGACCGTCGGGGTCGGCGACAGGAAGGGGAACGGCCGGTACAGGGTGCTCCTGCCCGACAACGATCGTCGGCACGTCGGCGGGGAAACCCGGCGACGACGTCACCACCAGCCGCGCACCCGCGTCGGCGACCATGAAGGACAGCCGGTCCGCCGGATAGGCGGGATCCAGCGGCAGGTAGGCCCCACCGGCCTTCACCACCGCCAGCAGCGCGACGATCAGGTCCGCCGACCGCTCCAGGCACACGCCCACCGGGCTCTCCGCCGACACCCCACGCTCGCGCAACACCGCGGCGAGCGCGTCGGAACGCCGGTCCAGCTCGCCGTACGTCAGCGAAACCGCCCCGTCCACCACCGCGACCTCGCCGAACCGCTCGGCCACCACATCGGCGAACACCGCGGGAATCGTCGGCACCGGCGGCAGCGGCCGGGACGTCGCGTTCCAGGCGTGCAGGACCTCGAAAGCCTCGGACGGCGACAGCGTCGGCAGCGTCGACAGCCGCACCGACGGATCAGACGACGCGGCGGAAAGCACCGCGAGCAGCGCGGCGGCCAGCTCCTCGATCGCGGCCGAGGAGAACACCCCGGTCGCGTAGTCGAACCGCAACACGCTCGACCCGTTGAGACGCTGCAGCTCCACCGTCAGGTCCGTTTTCGCCTGGGTCGTGTCGAGGTCGATCAGCTCCAGCGAGGCAGCACCGATCCCGGTGACGGACAGCGGATCCTCACGGGCGGCCACGATCACGTCGAACAGCGGGTCACGCCCTGCCCGCCGCGTTGGACGCAACTCCTCCACCAGCACCTCGAACGGCACGGCGTCATGCGTGTAGGCGTCGACCAGCCGCTCCTTGACGTGCGTGACGAACGAGGAGAACGACGGGTCATCCTCGGCCTGCAGCCGTACGGCCAGCGTGTTGACGAAATATCCGGCCAGCGGCTCCAGCTCGGGCCGTGTCCGCCCGGACGTGGCCGTGCCGATCACGATGTCGTCGGCCCCCGCGTGCGCGGCGAACGCCGCGAGCACGACCGCGAACGGCGTGGCCCCGGACGCGCGCGCCACCCTGCCCACCGCCTCCTCCAACGCGGGAGGCAGCGGAACCCGCAGCGTGGCTGCGGCGAACCCGGGGTCGTTCTCCCTGGGCGGGCTGAGCGGAGGGTCGGCGAGCCGTTCCCGCCAGTGCGCGAGCTGCCCCTCCAGCGCCTGCCCGGTCACGTGCGCGCGCTGCCAGGCGGCGTAGTCGGCGTACTGCACGGCCAGCGCGGGCAGGTCCCGGCCCTCGTAGCAGGCGGCCAGGTCGGACAGCAGCACGCCCAGCGACCAGGCGTCGGCCACGATGTGGTGCAGGCAGACCAGCAGCAGATGGTCGTCGTCGGCCACCCGCCACAACCGCGCCCTGACCAGCGGCCCGCGCACCAGGTCGAACGGCTGCGCGGCCAGGTCACGCAGCGCGGCCATGGCCTCGGGCAGCGGCAGCTCCGCCACCTCCAGCGCGGGCGCGGGGGAGCCGCCGACGAACTGCACCGGCTCGCCGTCCTGGTCGCCGAACGTGGTGCTGAGCACCTCGTGCCTGGCCACCACGGCGTCGAACGCCCGGCGCAGCGCCACGGCGTCCAGCGGGCCGCGCAGCCGCAGCGCCGCCGGGACCGCGTACCGCGCCGTGCCCGGGGCGAGCTGCTCGGCCAGCCACAGCCGGCGTTGAGCGTAGGACAGCGGGAAGACGTCCTCGGTCATGGCGCCATCACCCTTCTGCGCGGGAGCGCGGTGATCGGAGGGAGTTGCGGCCTGGCGCCGATGGCGCGCGCCAGCCGTTCCACGGTCGGATGTTCGAAGACGGCGGTGATCGGCAGGTCGGCGTGCAGCCGCTCGCGCAGCTCGGTCACCGCGCGGGCGGCGAGCAGCGAGTGGCCGCCCATCGCGAAGAAGTCCTGGTCGACGCCGACCCTGGGGACGCCGAGGAGGGCGCGCCACACGTCGGCGACGGCGCGCTCCGCCTCGGTGCGCGGGGCGGTGAACGTGCCCGAGCCCCAGTCGGGGTCGGGCAGGGCGCGGCGGTCGAGCTTGCCGTTGCGCGTCACCGGCCACTCACCGACCTCGACCAGGGCGCTCGGCACCAGGTAGCCGGGCAGGTGCTCGCGCAGGTAGGACACCAGGTCGGCGGCCGACAGCAGCCGCACGTACCCCACCAGGAGCGTGGAGCCGTCAGGCCCCGGGCGCGGCAGGACGAGCGCCTCGTGGACGGCCGGGTGGCGGACGAGCAGCTGCTCGACCTCGCCCGGCTCCACCCGGTGCCCGCGCACCTTGAGCTGCTGGTCGGAGCGGCCCAGGAACTCGATGGCCCCGTCGGCCCGATGCCTGGCCCGGTCGCCCGTCGCGTAGACGCGGCCGCCCGGGACGAACGGGTCGGGCAGGTACCGTTCCGCGGTGAGGCCGGGTTTGCCGTGGTAGCCGCGGGTCACCCCTGCGCCGCCGAGGTAGATCTCCCCGGTCACGCCCGGCGGGACCGGGCGCAGGTCGGCGTCGAGGATGTAGGCGGGCACGTTGGCCAGGGCCGTGCCGATGGGCAGGTTGCCGTCGCCGAGGCCGGAGCGGCCGGTCCAGTGGGCCGTGCCGTACACGGTGGCCTCCGTCGGTCCGTAGCCGTTGACGAACCTGGCCCCGGGCAGGTGCTCCAGGAGGGTCGCGACGACCTGCTCGCGGATCGGCTCGACCGCGCTGACCAGGCGGCGCAGCGGCGGCGCAGGAGCACCGGCCGCGAGCAGCCCGGCCAGGTCGGCCAGCAGGAACGGCGGGACGTAGACGACCTCGATCGCCTGCTCGGCCAGCCAGCCGAGCAGCCCGCGCGGGTCGGGCCGTACCTCCTCGGGCACGACGTGCACCGACCCGCCGGAGCACAGCGCGCTGAAGATCTCGTGGACGGACACGTCGAACGCGAAGCTCGTCCACCACCCGCACCTGGCCCCCGGCTCCAGCGGCTCGACGTGGTCGAAGGCCGCCAGGAGGTTGACCACGCCGGAGTGCGGCACGGCCACGCCCTTGGGCTCCCCGGTCGAGCCCGAGGTGTACATGACGTAGGCGAGGTTCGCGCCGGTCACCTGGACGGGCACCCGCTCGTCGCAGGCGTGCTCGGGCTCGCCGGTCAGCACGACCTTGGCGCCCGCCTGCTCGACCATGTACGCCAGCCGGGCCTCGGGCAGTCCCGGGTCGAGCGGCACGTAGGCCGCGCCCGCCTTCAGCACCCCGAGCATCGTCACGATCATCGAGACGCCCCGCTGCATGCGGATCCCGACCCGGTCCTCGACGCCCACGCCCGCCTCGCGCAGCGCGGCGGCGACCCGGTTGGCGCGCCGGTCCAGCTCGGCGTAGGTGAGCGTGCCCACGGCCAGGGCCGCAGGGGTCCGGTCGGCCTGCTCCTCGACGAGCGTGTGCAGCGGCTTCGTGAGGTCGACCGCGACGACGGGCGCGCCCGCCGCCCTGTCGCCGACCAGGTCCAGGTCGAGCGGGCGCATCCAGGCGTCCACCGACGTGAGCAGGGTCCGCCACGCGGCCACCATGCGGTCGATCACCGCAGGGGTGAACAGGTCGGCGTTGTAGGTGAACCTGCAGGTCAGCCCGTCAGCGCCGGACGCCACCTCCAGCATGAGGTCCATCTGCGCCGTGGCCGGCTCCCCGGCACGAGGCGTCAGTACGGCGGAGCCGAGCCGCAGCGAGCCGGCACCGAGCGAGAACGGCCCGAGCGCCCCGGCGGAAGGCAGGTCCTGGGAGGCGAAGAACACCTGGAACACCGGCGTGCGCGAGGCGTCGCGCGGCGGCGCGAGCTCCTGCACAAGGACGGGGAACGGCAGGTCCTGGTGGGCGAGCGCGGCCGCCATGGCCTCCTGGACCTTCCCGGCGAACGCGGCGAACGGCTCGCGGGAGGAGACGCCGACCCTGATCGGCAGCGGGTTCACCCGGTAGCCGACCAGCCTGGAGACGTCGTGGTGGGTACGCGCCGCCGACGGGGTGCCGATGACGAGGTCGTCCTGCCCGGTGAAGCGGTGCAGCAGCCAGGCGTAGGCGGCCAGCAGGGTCGCGTGCTGAGTGGCCCCCGACCCGGCCCGCCGCACCGCGTCCAGGACGGGCTGGCCGAGGGTGACGGTCCTGGTGGCGCCGCGGTAGGTCTGGACGGGCGGGCGGGGCAGGTCGGCGGGCAGTTCCAGCGCGGCCGGCGCCTCGTCGAGCCGGTCGCGCCAGAACTCCACGAGCGGGCCGCTCCCGGACAGCAGCGCCCGCTCCCGGCGGACGCTCGCCCGCGGGTCGCCCGGCTCGGGCAGCGCGGCCCCGTCGCCCTCGTAGAGGCTGCGCAGCTCGGCGAACAGCAGGCCGAGCGAGGAGAGGTCGCTGACGATGTGATGGGCGCTGATCACCAGCACCGCCCGTCCCGGCCCCCGCACGTGGAGGTCGGCCCGCCAGAGCGGCCCGTTCTGCAGGTCGAACGGCACGCTGACGTCGTAGGGGTCGGGATCCCCCAGCGACCGGCAGTCCAGCGGGACGGGTTCGTGCACGGTCAGGTGGAACCGCTGGTCCACGACGCGCACCGGCTCGCCGTCCACGAGGGGGAAGCGGGTGCGCAGGCCCGGGTGCCGGGCGGCCAGCGTGTCGAAGGCGCGGCTGAGCGCCTCCACGTCCAGGTCGCCGGTCACGTCGGCCGCGACCGTGATCCGGTACGCGGCGGCGCTGGCGGGCGCGAGGTGGTGCAGGAACCACATGGCCTGCTCACCCTCGGTCAGCCGCGTCTCCCCATCCAGGGGCTGGTCCGCGGTCGTGACCGGTTTGACCCGGCCGGCCAGGTCGTCGACCGAGCAGCCGCTCAGCAGGTCGGCGATGTCCACCACGCCGACCTCGCGCTCGGCCCGCGCGCAGAACTCCATGGCGCGCAACGAGTCCAGCCCGAACGACGACAGCGGCTCGTCAGGGGTGACGTCGTCGCTCTCCAGCACCTCACGGGCGATACGCAACAACGCACCGCCGGCCGCGGAGGACTCGTAGGTGTCGCGGCACGCCGAGCGCCTGACCTTGCCGCTGGACGTCTTGGGGATCGCGCCCTTGGCGAGCAGCACCACTTCGTCCAGGTGCAGGCCGTGCGCTGCGAACACGGCCTGCCGTACGGCGCGGGTGATCTGGGCCGGATCGGCGTCCGCCCTGGGGTCCAGCTCGAAGGCCAGCACCAGCCGGTCGCCCGACTGGAAGGCGGCCCCGCACCCGGGACGCAGCGCCGGATGCGCCTCGGCGGCCGTCCGCTCGATGTCGTCCGGGTAGTGGTTGACCCCGCGCACGATCAGGACGTCCTTGATCCGCCCGGTGACGAACAGCTCGCCGTCACGCAGGAACCCCAGGTCCCCGGTGCGCAGGTACCCGCCGCCGAACACGGCGGCGCTCTCGGCGGGATTGCCCCAGTACCCGGCGGCCACGCTCGGCCCGCGCACGCAGATCTCGCCGACCTCGCCGTCGGCCGCGTCCACCACGACCGACTGGTCGCCGGCGGACGTCCCGCAGCTCACGTGCGTACGGCCCTCGTGCGACGCCGTGACCGCCACGTCGGAGACCCGGCCGCCGGTGACGATCAGCGTCGCCTCGGCCAGCCCGTAGCACGGGTAGAACGCCTCGCGACGGAACCCGGACCCCTCGAAGGCCGCGCAGAACCGGTCGATCGTCTCGGTACGCACCGGCTCGGCGCCGTCGAACGCCACCCGCCAGCTGCTCAGGTCCAGCCCGGCCCGCTCCTCCTCGGTGACCTTGCGCGCGCACAGGTCGTAGGCGAAGTTGGGCCCGCCGCTGGTCGTCCCGCCGAACCGCGAGACCGCCTTCAACCACAGGTACGGCCGGCGCAGGAGGTCCAGCGGCGACATCAGCGTCACCGGGAACCCGGCGTAGATCGGCTGCAGGATCCCGCCGATCAACCCCATGTCGTGGTACGGCGGAAGCCAGATCACCCCGCGGCTCTCCCCGGTGTGCTCGAACCGCTCCTTGATCATCGCCGAGTTGTGCAGCAGGTTCCCGTGCGTCACCATCACGCCCTTGGGGGTGCCGGTGGATCCCGAGGTGTACTGCAGGAACGCCACGTCCTCGGGCCCGGCGGCCACGAGGGACGGCTCGGCCTCGCCGTACCCGTCGGTCTCCAGCCAGGTCAGCGACGCCAGCGAACCCTGGGCCAGGCCGCGGAACGCGCTGACGGTCAGTACCACGGCCGGGTCGCAGTCGGCCACGATGGCCAGCAGCCTGGGCATCTGCCGCTCCTCCAGCGGCGGGTACGCCGGCACCGCGATCGCCCCGGCGTACAGGCAGCCGAAGAACGCGGCCACGTAGTCGGGTCCGGGCGGGTACAGCAGGACCACCCGCTGGCCGCGCCCGCCGCGCTCCTGGAGCAGGGCGGCGATGTTCCTGGCCCGGCGGTCCAGCTCCCCGTAGCTGACCGTGACCTCGGTCAGGTCGCCGTCCAGCAGGAACGTGAACGCCTCGCCGTCCGGGCGCTCGTCCGCCCTGGACCGCAGGATGCTGGAGAAGCTCATGGGTTCACCGTCCTGAGTCTGTTGCGCTTGAGACTGCGGATCGCCTGGGTGGCCAGCTGGGGCGCGTCGCCCGCCATGAGCAGGCTCGGCCGGTCCTCGCCGCCGAAGCGCGAGCACACCAGCGCGTGCGCGTCGTAGGCGTCGGCCAGCGCCTCGACGAACCGCTGGTGCGCTGGCGCCAGCCGCGGGTCGAGCGTCCTGAACCTGGGCTTGAGCTTCATGAGCAGCCGCACCAGGTACAGGTGGTCGCGCGACTGGATGCCGCTGAAACCCGGCTCCAGGTAGGGCGGCTTCATCGACGGCACGACCAGCTCGTCGTAGTCGGCGGGGGAGAAGTCGGCGGCGAACCGCAGCGTGGCGGCCGAGCTCGCCATGAGCACCGTCATCAGGGTCAGCGCCGACTCGGCCCCGGCCAGGTCGTCCTCGTCGAACGCCCTGGTCAGGCAGTTGACCGCGATCACCAGGCTCTGGATCTGCACGAAGAACAGGTGGTGCCCGGCCCGCCAGCGCCGGTGCGGGTCGTAGTCGCCCGCGGTCAGCTCGCCCGCCGGCTGCGGTCTGCGCCCGCAGGCGAACCCGGCGAACGGCACGCCGATGTAGTGCAACATCGCGTCGAAGCCGTCGCGTAACGCGCACCACGGCCCGTCGTCCATGGTCGAGCCCATCTCGCGGGCGCTCTCCAGCAGCTCCCGGTAGGCCAGCAGCACGCTGTGCCGGTAGACCGCCGCAGGGTCGCCCTGCACCCGGTGCACCAGGAAGTAGAAGTCGTGCTCGGCGAGCGCGCCTGGCCCGGTCTTGCCGCCGATCTGCTCGGTCGACTGGGGGACGGGCACGAGGGCGGGCTCCTCGCGCAGCGCGGCGGCGATGTGGCCGAGCAGCTCGGCGTCGGAGATGGCCGGGTGGTCGTGCGGCTCGCGCGCCGCGCGCACCGCCCTGGACAGGGACTCCTGGTCGCTGGGCAGATCGGCCGGCTCCAGCAGGAACAACTCGTACATGTCAGTCACCTCGGGTGAGCCTGGCGCGCTGGACCTGGGGGGCGTCGAGGAAGCCGGTCTCGACCATGAAGTCGATCGAGCCGTGCACGTACTCCTCGGTGAGCGGGGCGCAGACCAGGCCGGTGCCCTCGATCGCGCGCAGCGTGTTGGCGAGCTCCTGCCGGACGTCGACCTGCGCCGCCCTGGCCGGCTGCAGGTCCTCCGGCTGGTCGCGCCACTTCGGGTCCGCGTACAGCGGCAGGAGGGGGAACAGCGGGTTGTCGAGCTCGATGGTGAGCACCTTCTCCATCACGGCCTGCTCGGAGGCGGACTCGAAGATGTAGCCATAGGAGCGGATCCACTCGTAGACCTGCTCGAACGTGGTCATCTGCGGGTTCCACAGGTGGAAGGAGTGGCCCAGCGAGTCAGGGCGCGAGGCGATCGTGGCGATGGCCTGGGCGGCGAAGTCCACGGGGATGGCGTCCACGAGCCCTTCAGCGGCCGGGACCACGCCGAAGATCAGCATTCCCTTGATCTGGAGCAGCATGTAGTCGGGCGCGGTCGCGCCGCTCACCGTGTGGCCGATGATCATGCCGGTGCGGTAGACGCAGGCCGGGATGCCGCGCTCGCGGGCCGCGATGACCCGCTGCTCGGCGACGTACTTGCTGCGCGGATACCCGTCGGGCACCTCGGCGGGAGACAGCGGCGGGTCCTCCAGGAACGGCCGCCTGATGCCGGTGTTGAGGAAGCTGTCGATCGAGGAGACGTAGTGCACGGCCTTGACCGTCGTGGTCGAGGCCAGGCGCAGGATCTCCACGGTGCCCTCGACGTTGGGCGCCTTGAGTTTGGAGTAGGGGAAGAGGAAGTTGACCAGGGCGCCGTTGTGGAAGATGACGTCCACGCGCTCGGCCAGCTCGTCCCACAGCCGCTCGCTCAGGCCGAGCCGGGGCTCGCCGAGGTCGCCCACGACGACGCGGACCCGGTCCAGATCCGCCTCGATGCGGTAGGCGGCCATCGTGTCGCGGATCCTGACCAGCCCGGCCGCCGGATCCGACGCCCGCACCAGGCAGAACACCTCGGCCCGCGTCGTGCGCAGCACCCGCTCCAGCAGGTGCGCGCCGAGGTAGCCGGTCACGCCCGTCATGAGGACGGTGCGCGGATCGGTCAGCCGCGCGTGCGGCAGCCCGGTGGCGTCGATCGACGGGTCGAGCGCGCACTCCTCGGCCAGCCTGTCCAGGTCCCACGCGTTGGTGTCCTTGAGCGCGAGCGCCTCGATGGCGAGAGCAGTGCCGGCCACGGTCGGGATCTCGAACAGCGCGTGGACGGCGACCATCGCGCCCAGCTCCGTCCAGATCCGCAGCGCGAGCTGCGAGATGTGCAGCGAGCTCGCGCCCAGGTCGAACAGGTTGTCGGTCAGCCCGACCCGCTCGGTGCCGCGGAGCTCGAGGATCTCGCCGACCATCGCGGCGACCTTGACCTCCAGCTCGGTCCTGGGCTCGACGTACTCGCGCACCGCTTCCGGCCTGGGCAGCGCCGCCTTGTCGACCTTGCCGCTGACCGTCCTCGGGAACCGCTCGACCACGACGATGTGCCGGGGGATGAGGTGGGTGGGCAGCCGGTCGGACAGGAAGTCCCTGAGCGTCTCCGGGTCCGCCGTGCTCTGGACGTAGGCGACGAGCTGCGGGGTCGCGCCGTCCAGGTCGTGCGCCACGACGGCGGCGACCAGGACCTGCTCGTGCTCGGTGAGCGCGTTCTCGATCTCGCCCAGCTCGATGCGGTATCCGCGGATCTTGACCTGGTCGTCCGTACGGCCGGCGAACTCGATCAGCCCCTCCGCCCCCTCCCGCGCCAGGTCGCCGGTGCGGTACATCCGCTCGCCCCCGTGGAACGGATCGGGCAGGAACCGCTCGGCGGTCAGCCCGCCCCGGCCCAGGTAGCCGCGGGCCACCCCGGCCCCGGCGATGTAGAGCTCGCCCGTCTCCCCGGCGGGTACCCGCTCCATGCGGTCGTCCAGCAGGTAGACGCGGGCGTGCGGGATCGGCGCGCCGATCGGCACCGTCGCGCCGGGCAGCCGCGCCGACCGGCTCAGGTAGGTGGTCGCCCACACCGTCGCCTCGGTCGGCCCGTAGTTGTTGACCAGCACCGCGTCCGGCAGCAGCGCGTGGTGGCGGCGCAGCAGGTCGGGCGGGCACGCCTCGCCGCCGACCTTGACGCACCGCAGCGACGACAGCCCCGCCGCGTCCTCGCCGAGGATCAGCGAGTAGAGGGACGGCGTGCAGTCGGAGTGCGTGACCTGCTCGCGGGCGATCAGGTCACGCAGCGCCAGCGGGTCGAGCAGGATCTGCTCGCCGGGCAGCACCACGGTGCCGCCCGAGAGGAGCGTCCAGTACAGGCCGTCGGCTGCCGCGTCGAACGACAGGGACGGCAGCAGCAGGAAGACCCCGGGGTCGGGCCGGTCGTAGGCGAACTGGGCGAGCGTCGAGAGCACGATCTGGCGGTGCGACACCAGCACGCCCTTGGGGGCGCCGGTGGAACCCGAGGTGTAGATCGCGTAGGCGAGGTTGTCCTGGTGTGCGGTGTTCCCGCGCTCGCCGTACGGGAGGTCGGCGTCGAGCCGGACCACCGCCCACGGTCCCTCGGGGACCTGGTGCTCGCCGCGTGACAGGACGGTCGTCACGCCCGCGTCGGCGAGCAGGTAGGTGAGCCGGTGCGGCGGGTTGGCCGGGTCGACGGGCACGTACGCGCCGCCCGCCTTCAGCACCCCGAGAAAGGCGGCCACCGCGTGCACCGAGCGGTCGGCCAGCACCCCGACGAGGGTCTCCGGCGCCACCTCGCCGAGAGCGCGCGCGACCCGGTCGGCCAGCGCGTCGAGTTCCGCATATGTCACCCGTATGCGCGCGTCCACCACGGCGAGCGCGTCGGGGTTGAGTCTGGCCCGCTCCTCGAAGAGCTCGTGCAGGCATCGGTCTGGTGTCAGCTCCGTCATGACATCTCCTACGTTTGTGATGCTACAAAGCTTCGCTCATGTAGCACTACGATGGCAAGAGTGTATTGCTTTGTATCGTCATATGTGACGATACTTGGGGCATGAGAAGAACAGTCAGATCAGGAGCAGGCCTGGCTGTGGCGCTGGCGACCAGCGTCGTGGCCATGCTCGTCGCCGTGCAGGGCGTGGGGCCCGTCCCCGCCCTCGGCTCTGTGACGAACCCACAGACTGGTGTGTGGGCTACAGGACGCGACGCGCAACTACCACGTGACGCCACACTGCAGCTTCCCGCCCTCGACGGACCGGCGGAGGTGGGATTCGAGGCCAACGGCGTGGCGCACATCAAGGCGGGCACGGACGCCGACCTCTTCCGCACCGTCGGCTACCTGCACGCCAGGTACCGGTTGTTCCAGATGGAGGTGGAGCGGCGCAGGGGCCGGGGCGAGCTGGCCGAGGTGCTCGGCCCGGACGGCGTGGCCTCGGACAAGTTCGAGCGCGACCTGGGGCTGCTGCGCTCCGCCGAGGCGGAATGGGCGGCACTGCCGCAGGACGCCCCCTCGCGCAAGGTCCTCGTCGACTACGCGGCGGGCGTCAACGCCGGCATCGATGAGCTGCGCGGCAGCGGCGAGCTGTCGATGATGTTCAAGCTGCTGGGCGTCGAGCCCCGGCCGTGGACGCCGGTCGACTCGCTCGTCGTGCAGCGCGAGATGGCCCAGGAGCTCAGCTACCACGCCCGCGCGCTCAACTACCAGCTCGTCGCCGAGGCGCTCGGCAAGGAGCGGGCCAGGGAGTGGCTGCCGATCAACGGCCCGGCGCTCTACTACCCCTTCGACCGGGGACCGTACAAGAAGCTGCCGCTGGACCCGGCGCCGCAGCGGCTGGACGGCGTGGTCGCCGTTCCCTCGTCCGGCGCCCAGGGCAGCGGAGACACCGGCCAGGACGGTGTCCGCGCCATCGGCGACCTGTTCGCGCGCATGGACACGCTGCCCCAGACCGCCATGCACACGATCTCCAACAGCAACGCCTGGGCCGTCTCGGGCACCCGTACGGCCAGCGGCAAGCCGTTGCTGGCCAGCGACCCGCACCTGCAGACCACGCTGCCCGCCTACTGGTACCAGCTGTCCGCCCGGTCGCCCGGCTACCGCTTCTCCGGAGCGGGCATCCCCGGCATCCCAATCATCCTCATCGGCAAGAACGACAGGATCAGCTGGGGCCTGACCAACTCCCAGCACACGCAGACCCTGTTCTACCTGGAGAAGACCGACAAGGCGCGCCCCGACCAGTACTTCTACCAGGGCTCCTGGCGTCCCATGCAGAAGATCGCCGAGAAGATCAAGGTGCGCGGCGAGGCCGACGTCGACTACAACGTCAGGCAGACCGCCAGCGGCCCGGTCATCAGCGAGAAGGACGGCCGCACCGTCACCGTGTGGTGGGCGGGACAGGTCGCCTCCAACAACCTCGACGCCATGCTCGGCGCGGTCAAGGCCACCGACTTCGCCACCTTCCGCTCCTCCCTGCGCACCTGGGGAGCGCCCGCCCAGAACTTCGTCTACGCCGACAGCGCCGGCAACATCGGCGCCGTCTCCGCAGGCATCGCGGCGCAGGTGCGCAGCGGCGACCCCAACGGGATGATGCCCGGCAGCGGCGGCAGCGAAGTGATCGGCACCGTCCCCTACGACGCCATGCCCACCGTCTACAACCCCGACAGCGGCGTCGTGATCACCGCCAACCAGCGCGAGGTCAGCGACGACTACCCCTACTTCTTCGGCAGCAACTACGACTTCTACGACCCGGGCTGGCGGGCGGCCGAGCTCACCAGGCAGCTGAAGGACGCGCGCGGCCTCACCGCGGCCGACACCCAGCGCCTGCAGCTCGACACGCACGACACCCAGGCCCGCATGGTCCTGCCGAGCCTGCTCAAGGCGCTCGAAGGCCAGCAGCTCACCGCCGACGAGAAGCTCGTCGTCGAACGGCTGCGCACCTGGGACCTGACCATGAAGGCCGACCAGCTCGCCCCGCTGGCCTGGGAGCGGTTCGCCAACCGGCTCAGCTACGACGTCTTCCAGCCCTGGTGGACGTGGTCCAAGATGCCCAAGCGCGAGGCGCTCATCCTGGCGCCCTACGAGGGCTCCCAGCCGGGAACCGTCCTGCGCGAGACGCTGTCGCACTGGATTCTCACCGACCAGGACAACCCCGCCTTCACCTCGCCGGGCACCCCGAAGCGGAACGCCGTCGACGCGATGCGCCAGTCGTTCCACACCATGGTCGCCGACCTGGCCAAGGACTTCGGCAAGGACGCGTCGAAGTGGAACTACGGCCTGGCCAACCAGCGCATGCTGCCCTCGCTGGCCGGGATCGAGGCGCTCGACGAACCGCCGGTGCCCACCGACGGCAACGGGCGCACCATCAACGTCGCCACCGGCGTGCTCCTGCGGCCGGGCGCCGCACCGGGACACGGCATCGTGATCGGCGGCTCCAGCTGGCGGTTCGTCATGGACTGGGGCACCGGCCAGGCCGTGGCCGCGCTGCCCGGCGGCCAGAGCGAGAACCCCGTCTCCCCCTGGTACCGCAACCTCTACCCCGGCTGGCGGGCGGGCGCCTACGAGCCCCTGCACGACGGCGCGGGAACCTACACGAAGGGACGGACATGGACACTGCAACCCTGACCAGGAGGCCCGCACCCGCGGGCGCGGCGCCCCGCGGGGGCACCGCACGCTGGCTCACCCTGGGCACCATCGGCGCGGCCGTGGCCGTGTGGCTCGCCGGGTACGTGGGCCTCTGGCAGCTGACCCTCGCGGTGGGCGTGGCGATCGGGCTGGTCGCGCGCGGCTGGGCCGTACCGGTGGTCGCGGTCCTCGCAGGGGCGGCGGGGTGGGGCGTCCCGCTCGCCCTCCTCGCCACCCAGGCCGACGTGGCCCACCTGGCCGGCGTGGTGGCCTCGCTGGCGGGGCTGGGCTCGGGCCCGGTGGTCATCGCCGCAACCGTGGCGGTCGGCGCGCTGCTGACCGCGTCCGGGGCATGGGTGGGAAGCGCCACCCGTTCAACGATCCGATCGAGAGGAAAGCACGATGTCTGACACCTACCAGGTCGTGATCAACGACGAGGAGCAGTACTCGATCTGGCCCCAGGGGCGGCAGGTGCCCGCCGGATGGCGCGGGGTCGGGGTCGCGGGGACCAAGCAGGAGTGCCTGGACCACGTGGAGCAGGTCTGGACCGACATGCGTCCGCTGAGCCTGCGGCGGCGCATGGAGGCCACGGCGTGAGCACCCGGGTGGCCATCCACTACTCCCGCGCCTACCCGATGGCCGAGCTGGCCGCGTTCCCCGGGTTTCCCTCGTCGGACGGCGTCGCGTACATCCGCGACGACTACACCGTCGCCGGCACCCCGTTCCCGGACGCCGAGGTGATCTTCAAGGAGGTGACGCCGGACTGGCGGACCTTCTGCACCGAGGTCCTGTCCTTCATCCCTGAGCCGTGAGAAACAGCGAAGCCCCAGATCATCCGATCTGGGGCTTCGCGCTGGTGGACGATACAGGGATTGAACCTGTGACCCCTTCCGTGTCAGGGAAGTGCTCTCCCGCTGAGCTAATCGTCCCGGGACCTGCGAGCGGAAGACGGGATTCGAACCCGCGACCCTCACCTTGGCAAGGTGATGCTCTACCACTGAGCCACTTCCGCGTTGCCGTTCGTTCACGGCGACGGAGAGAACTCTAGCGAATCCTCGCCCAGTCCCCAAACCGAGCCATCCTTCGACGCCGGGCGAAGTGTTCCGGGGATAGCGTCGGAGGCGTGGAACATATCGTGCAGGACGCCGACATCGCGCCCGTCGCGGCGCTCATCGCCGACCCGACCAGGGCGGCCATCCTCACCGCGCTCCTCGACGGCCGCGCGCTGGCGGCGGGCGAGCTGGCCAGGTTGTCCGGGGTGAGCGCCGCCACCGCCAGCGCCCACCTGGCCAAGCTGCTCGACGGCAACCTGGTCGACGTGGTCAAGCAGGGCCGCCACCGCTACTACCGCCTCGCCGGGCACGAGGTGGCCGAGGTCCTGGAAGTGCTGGCCAGGCTCGGCACCCGCCCGCCGATCCGTTCGCTGCGCCAGTCCAGGCAGGCCCGCATGCTGGAGGAGGCGCGCACCTGCTACGACCACCTCGCGGGCCGGGCGGGCGTCGGGCTGCTCGACGGCCTGCGCACGCACGTCTACCTGACCGGCGAGGACGTCACCGCCGAGGGGGAGAAGGTGATGAACGCCCTGGGCGTCGACCTCGACCGGGTACGGAGCACCAGGCGGAGGTTCGCACCGGAGTGCCTGGACTGGACCGAACGCCGGGCCCATCTCGGCGGCGCCCTCGGCGCGGCGCTCACCAGCGCACTCCTGGACAGGGGATGGTACAAGCGGGGCACCACGCCACGCGCGGTGGTTCTCACCGACACGGGCAGGGAGGGGCTGGCTGCGATCTTCTCCGGTAAGGAGCTAACATCGCATTTGCCGGTTACCTAGATGCGAGAGAGTGGCAGCATGCGCGACAACGGAGTCGTGAACGTCGGTCCTGAGCCGCTGAGCTTCGACGACGTCATCAGAGTGGCCAGGGGCGGCGCAGCCGTACATCTGACCGACGACGCGGTCGCCGCCATCGCGGCCGCCCGCCAGCGGGTGGACGAGCTGGCCGAGAGCCCCGTGCCCGCGTACGGCGTGAGCACCGGCTTCGGCGCGCTCGCCACCAGGCACATCGACCCGTCGCTGCGCGCCCAGCTGCAGCGCTCGCTGGTGCGCTCGCACGCGGCGGGCAACGGGCCGGAGGTGGAGGCCGAGGTCGTGCGCGCGCTGATGCTCCTGCGCCTGCACACCCTGGCCACCGGCCACACGGGCGTACGGCCAGGCACGGCCAAGGCGCTCGCCGCGCTCATCAGCGAAGGCATCACGCCGATCGTCCACGAGTACGGCAGCCTCGGCTGCTCCGGCGACCTGGCGCCGTTGGCGCATGTGGCGCTGACCCTGATGGGCGAGGGCGTCGTAAGGGATAAATCGGGAAATGTCCTGCCGGGTGGGGAGGCGCTCAAGCAGGCGGGCATCGAGCCCGTCGAGCTGGCCGCCAAGGAGGGCCTGGCCCTCATCAACGGCACCGACGGCATGCTCGGCATGCTGATCATGGCCATCGACGACCTCACCAGGCTGCTCAAGACCGCCGACATCAGCGCGGCCATGAGCGTCGAGGCCCTGCTGGGCACCGACGCGGTGTTCGCCCCCGAGCTCCAGGCGCTGCGCCCGCAGCCCGGCCAGGCGCTGGCCGCCGCCAACATGCTGAAGATCCTCGAGAACTCGGGCGTCATGGCCAGCCATCGCGACCCCAACAACTGCACCCGCGTCCAGGACGCCTACTCGCTGCGCTGCGCCCCCCAGGTGGCCGGAGCTGCCCGTGACACCGTCGCGCACGCGGCCAACGTCGCCACCTGGGAGCTGGCCAGCGCCGTCGACAACCCGGCCGTGCTCGCCGACGGCCGGGTGGAGTCGAACGGCAACTTCCACGGCGCGCCCCTGGCGTACGTCCTGGACTTCCTGGCGATCGTCGCGGCCGACGTCGCGTCGATGTCGGAGCGGCGCACCGACCGGTTCCTCGACGTCTCGCGCAACCACGGCCTGCCCGCCTTCCTGGCTGACGACCCGGGGGTCGACTCCGGGCACATGATCGCCCAGTACACCCAGGCGGCCATCGTGTCGGAGATGAAGCGGCTGGCCGTACCGGCGAGCGTCGACTCCATCCCCAGCTCGGCCATGCAGGAGGACCACGTCTCGATGGGCTGGAGCGCGGCGCGCAAGCTGCGCAGGTCCGTCGACGGGCTCAGCAGGGTGCTGGCGATCGAGGTGCTGACCGCCGCCCGAGCGCTCGACCTGCGCGCCCCGCTGGTGCCCGCCCCCGCGACCGGCGCCGTCGTGGCCGCGCTGCGCGAGACGGTTCCCGCGCCCGGTCCCGACCGGTTCCTGGCGCCGGAGATCGAGTCCGTGGTCCGCCTGGTGGCCGACGGCGCCGTGGTGGCCGCAGCGGAGTCGGTGACCGGGCCGCTCAACTAGAGGGCCGCTATCACATCCACCTCGACCATCAGGCCAGGACGGAACAGGCGCGACACCTCCACTGTCGTGCTGGCCGGGGGTGTGCCGGTGATGTAGCGCCTGCGCACCCCGCCATAGGCCAGGATCTGGTCCATGTCGGTCAGGTGGGTCCTGATGAACGTGACGTCGGCGAACGTCGCGCCCTGGGAGGCGAGGATCTTGCCGAGCGCGTCGAACACCGCCTCGGACTGCGCCGCCATGTCGCCCGCGCCGATCACCTGGCCGTGCTCGTCGAGGGCGACCTGGCCGGAGACGTAGAGCGTGTTGCCGTGCCTGACCGCGTGGGAGTACATGCCGTTGGTGGCGGGCACGGACGGCGGGTTGACCGCGTGCACCCTCGCCGCGCGCACGTGCTCGCCGATCGCGGTCAGGTCCCGGTCGCCCAGCCCGGCCGCCTCGGCCTCCTCCAGGCGGGCCAGCGCCGCCGCCGCCAGCGTCGACCCCTCCCACGCCGCCAGCCGCACGTCCTTGGCGGCCAGGCCGAGCGCGTAGCGGGTCTCCGCCGACGGCTCCCTGATCGCCGCGCCCAGGGGCGTCGCCGACAGAACCTCCTGGAGTACGGCGCGCGGCACGCCGTGGGCCTCGCCGTACGCGAAGGTCTCCGCGAGCAGCACCTGGGCGGGCACGATCGCGCTCATGACGGCGAGCTTGAGCGCCGCCCCCGACCCCAGCGGCCCGCACTCGCGCACGGTGCCGAACACCTCCAGCACCTCGCGCACGCCGTCCACGGAACCGCCCGCCAGGACCGTCAGCGTCCCCTGCTCGGCCGGTGCCACGCTGCCGAGCACCGGCGCGTCCACGAGCTCGACCTCGGACGGCAGCAGCCGCCGCAGAGCGTGCACCGCCTCGGGGCCGATCGTGGACATCTCCACCACCGTCGCCCCCGCCGACAACCCCGGCAGAGCCTTTTTCAGAACCTCTACGACGGCGTCGCCGTCCCGCAGCATCGTGATGACCACCGATGCGCCCGCCACCGCCTCCTCGACCGGCACGCCCGTGCCGCGCCGCCACACCGTCACCTTGTGCCCGGCGTCCTGGAGCCGCCTGGCCATGGGGACGCCCATGCGTCCCTGTCCGAGAAATGCAATCACGTCAACGATCCTCCAGGGATGCGAGTCATTCCACAAACAACTAGATTGCATATCAGCCATGCTTGAATCGAATGACTTGCGACTGTTCGACGAGGTCGCCCGCAGCGGATCGTTCACCGCAGCCGCCGAGCTGCTCGGATACACCCAGTCGGCCGTCTCCCGCCGCGTCGCCGCGATGGAGAAGTCCACCGGCGGGCCGCTGTTCCAGCGGCTGGCCAGGGGCGTACGGCTCACGCCGGCGGGCGTCGCGCTGCACCGCCACGTCGTCGCCGTGCTCGAACGCCTCGACCGGGCGGGGGAGGAGCTGGCGGCCATCCACCGCGGCAGCGGCGGCACGCTGCGCATCGGCGCGTTCGCCACCGCGAACGTCGATCTCGTGCCCAGGGCGCTCAAGGCGTTCGCGAGCGGCCACCCGGGCGTCGAGCTGCGGGTGACCGAGGGGCTGACGCCCCGGCTGCTCGACAGGCTCGGCGCGGGCGCGCTCGACCTCGCGGTGATCAGCGACTACCCGGCCGGGCTGCCCGAGGGCGGCCAGATCGTGCCGCTGGCCGACGACGAGCTGCTCGTCGCCCTGCCCGCCGGCCACCCGGCCGCCGCGCACGACGTCGTCGACCTGCGCGACCTGGCGGGGGAGAACTGGATCGAGGCGGCGCCGCGCGGCCAGCCCACCCTGCTCGTCGCCGCCTGCGCCGCCGCCGGGTTCACGCCGCGCAGCGGGCTGCGGATCGCCGAGTGGTCGGGCAAGTTCGGCTACGTCGCCGCCGGACTCGGCGTCACGCTGGTGCCCCGCCTGGCGGCGCGGGCCGTACCCGCCGACGTGGTGCTGCGCCCGCTGGGCGAGCACGCGCCGCGGCGGCACGTCTACGCCGCCCTGCCGGACGTTCCGTCCCCCGCCGCGCTCGCGTTCGTCGGGGTGCTGGGACAATGGGCCGGTGCATGACAGCTTCGCCCACGTCGCAGGACTCCACGCCACGGGTCTGCGCGACCTGACGACCGACCTCGCCGCGCTCGACGGCGAGGGCTGGTGGGCCGTCGTGGTCGACTACGAGGGCAAGGTCACGTGCGCGCGTTTCGACGATGTACGGCAGGCGCCGCTGCCCGCCGCCGGTCCCTGGCACGGACCCAGGCCCGGCGACTGGCGCACCTCTCTCGACCAGGCCGCTTACGAGAACGGCGTCGAGCGCATCCGCTCCTACATCGAGCAGGGCGAGGTCTACCAGGCCAACCTCACCAGAGTCCTCACGGCGCCTTTGGCTGCCGACGCCCAGCCTCTCGCTCTGGCCAATCGGCTCGCTTCCGGCAACCCCGCCCGCTATGCGGCCTATATCGACGTCCCAGGCCTGTGCGTGGTGTCCGCCTCGCCCGAGCTGTACCTGTCGCGCGACGGCGACGTCGTCGAGTCGCACCCCATCAAGGGCACCGGCGTCACCCAGGACGACCTGCTGGACAAGGACTACGCCGAGAACGTCATGATCGTCGACCTGGTCCGCAACGACCTGGGCCGGGTCGCCGCCGTCGGAACCGTCGAGGTCCCCGCGCTCTGCGCCGTGGAGGAATACCCCGGTTCCGTGCATCTCGTCTCGACCGTGCGCGCCAGGCTGGCGCCGGGAATCGGGTGGCCTGAGGTGTTCGCTGCCACATTTCCTCCGGGTTCGGTGACAGGTGCCCCGAAATCTTCTGCTCTGCGCATCATCAATGAGCTCGAACCCGAGCCGCGCGGGCCGTACTGTGGGGCAGTGGGCTGGGTCGACGCCGACCGGCGCACGGCGGCGCTCGCAGTGGGCATTCGCACCTTCTGGATATCCGGTCAGGAGATCCGCTTCGGCACGGGTGCGGGCATCACCTGGGGCAGCGACCCCGGGCGTGAATGGCGCGAGACCGAGTTGAAGGCGTCCAGACTCATCGCACTGGCATCCTCAGGAGGCATGGAATGAACGTTCCCGTGTGGGTCAACGGGGAACTGCTCGACCCGGCGCAGGCAAGCGTCTCGGTGTTCGACCACGGGCTGATGGTCGGGGACGGCGTGTTCGAGACCATCAAGATCGTCGATGGCGTCTCCTTCGCGCTGACCCGCCACCTCGACCGGCTCACGCTGTCGGCGCAGCGCATGGACCTGCCCGACCCGGACGTGGAGGCCATCGCGGACGGCATTCTGCGCGTTCTGGCCGTCGCCCCGAAGTGGGCGCTCGGCCGCATCCGCGTCACCTACACCAGCGGTCCAGGCCCCCTCGGGTCCGACCGCGGCGACCAGGGCACGACCGCGGTCGTGATCGTCGACGAGCAGAAGCCGTTCCCCGCCAGCGCGAACGTCACCGTCGTGCCGTGGCCGCGCAACGAGCGCGGGGCGCTGTCGGGGGTCAAGTCGACCTCTTACGGGGACAACGCCAAGGCCCTGGCGTACGCCAAGGCCCGGGGCGGCGGCGAGGCCATCTTCGGCAACCTCGCCGGGAACCTGTGCGAGGGGACGGGCTCGAACATCTTCATCGTCCGCGACGGGCGGCTCCTCACCCCCACCTTGGAGGCCGGTCCGCTGGCCGGGGTGACCCGGGCGCTGACCCTGGAGTGGTGCGGGGGCGACGAGGAGGACGTGCCGTTGTCGGCGTTGTACGAGGCGGAGGAGGCGTTCCTGACCTCCACGACCCGCGACATCCAGCCGATCCGGCTGGTCGACGACACGGTGTTGCCCGCCTATCCTGGCCCGATCACCGCCAAGGCCATGGAGATCTTCGCCGACCGCTCCAGCAAGAACCTCGACCCCCGATAGCCCATCTCGGCCGGGGGTCACGCCCCGGCACGAGGCTCACCTTCGCGAGGGCTGTCCACGGCCATCTCCGCGCCCGGCGCGGCCTCTCACCGTCACCCCAGAGGATTTCGAGATGGAAGCCGCTCCACCCGGGCGGTTTCCGGACGTCGGCTCAAGGGCGGGCCGGTCTCACGTGCCGCTGGTCAGGGTGCGGGTGAGGAGGGGGAGGAGGCGGTCCCAGTGGCGCTCCAGCGCGGACGGGTTGAAGGCCGCCGTGTCGGACATCGTGAAGCCGTGGATGGTGCCGGGGTAGATCTCGATCGTGTGCTCCACACCCGCCGCATCGAAGGCCTTCGTGAGGTCCGTGATCGTCTCGGGGGTCATGTCGTTCACGGCGAGCCCGATGTGGACCTCGGCGGTCAGCCTGTGGGCGAGGCGGTGCGGGCTGTCCTGGGCGTCGGTGACCAGGAAGCCCGGGTGGAACCCGGCGACGGCGGCCACCTGCCCGGGATGGGCACTGGCCGTGCGCAGGGCCAGGGCCGCGCCGATGCAGTAGCCGACCACCCCCGACGGCCCCGCGCTCACCTCGGGCTGGGCGGTGAGGAAGCCCAGGTAGGCCTCGGCGTCCCGCAGGATGCGGTCGGTGGTGTGCGCCTGGACCAGCGGCATCACCTCGGCGATGAACCCCGGGCGGAGGTCCTCGCCGATGTACTCGGGAAGGTCGAGCACCGGGGCCGGGCGGTGCCGGTAGTAGAGGTTGGGGACCAGCACGTAGTAGCCGTGCTCGGCCAGCTCGCGAGCCTTGTTCTCCAGCTCGGGGCGGATCCCGAACGCGTCCGTGTACAGCAGCACGCCGGGGTGCCGCTCGCCGTCGGAGGGGTAGGCGGCGAAGGCGTCGGCCTGGCCGTCCTGGGTGGGGATGTGCAGGTTCTTGGTGGGCATGAGCTCTCCTGTCGTGGTTGATGGGGTGCAACTGTGATCATCAACACGAGGGAGGCGGGGCGCGGGGCAGCGGGCCCGCACCGGCGCTCAGAAGAGCACCGGGTCACCCAACTGTGTGCGGCGCGAGGCCATCCCGGGAGTCATCGCCGCACACTGTAGCCCACCGAACAGGCCGCCGCACCCTAACGTCGCCCCTAAGGAGACGGGCTACGCCAACGAAGGTGGGTTCGCGCGGGCCCCTGCCGCGAACCTTGATCCGGGTTACCCCCTCTCCGTATAGCCGCCGAGCTGTGGCCCGCGTTCGAGGTCAGTGCCGTGGGCGACATTCACGTAGGTCGGGATCTTGTCGCTCTGACCACTTTGGGATAGCTCTGGGTGACGGGAACCGTCCGCGCGGAGAGGGAGAGCGGTTATGCGAATCAGAAGGCTGGCCATCGCTTTACTCGTGGGCGGAGCCGCGTTCGGCTCCCTCGCACCCACGGCGGGGGCGGCCGCGAAGCCGCCCACCGTCTGGCATCACTACGCCACCTATCCGGGATGGGGCGCGTGCTGGAAGGCCGGAGGGAAACTGAAGGCCAAGCGCCACTGGGACGCGTTCTTCTGCAAGTACTCGGAGGCGCGGGTCTACGATCTCTTCTACACCTGGGATGACGGCAAATCCGGCTGAGGAAGGCATCTGGTCAGCCGACGAGTCTCCGGAACTCGTCCGGCATGGTGGCGATCAGCCGCCGCTCCGCCTCCAGCAGGGGATCGGCGCGAGGGCCGGAGGAGCCGTCCACCCGGTCGTGGAAGACGCGGCACCACCGGGCGCCGTCACGGCAGACGAAACCCCGGTATCCCAGGCCGGGCGGCTCCGGCGCGGACCCCGGCCCCAACGAGTCCAGAAATATCCAGAAATCGCCGGAGGCCACCGTCCACCGGGGGTTCGCCCTCCCGCTGAACACGTCCAGTTCCACCACCATCTAGCTGATGACCACCGATCGCCCCGCGTAGAAGTATCCGCAGAAGTCGGTGTACCACCCGCGGTCGCACGACTCAGGATCGGTGATCACGACGCCCTTGTTGTCGGTGTTCCGCGCCGCCGTAGGCCCCGGCTTGTGCCCCCAGAAGCCGTCGCGCTGCTCCCGGTACCAGTGGTAGTCCCCGCCAGGCGCCACCACCAGCGCCACGTGCCGCCGCGGGTACTCCCCGTCCGGCAGGCAGTCGCACCGATGCTTCAGCCCGTCGGCCAGCGCCGCGGCCGTCACCGTCGGGCAGCTCATCACCCGCGTCTGCGCCCCGTGCGCCCGCCCCGGCTGGGCGAAGGTGTCGGTGCGCCAGTTCCGCCCGTAGTTGTAGCAGTTGTTGCGCGGCTGGACCTGCAGCCGGTTCCAGAACACCGGGTTGAACTGGCTGACCTCGTAGGTGCACTGGTCGCAGCGCCGGTCGCGGACCGTGGTGCGCAGCGGGTTCTGCGGAGGCAGGATGTCCGGCCGTACCCACTCGGGGGGCTCGCGCAGGAACCGGTCGAGCCACGACAGGACCAGGTCGCGCATCTCGCCGTCGATCGGCGTCAGATCGTGCTCGGGGCGGATGATGTCGGCGTAGCGGGTCATGTCCGTCACGATCCGCTGGGCCAGCTCGCCGGATCGGCGCAGGTCGCGCGCGGCCAGGGTGCCGAGCGCGAACGTCCGCGACAGGCCCTCCGGCCAGCGGTCCTCGTCGTCGTCGAGCGAGGTCACGACGAGCTCGCGCCAGCCGAGCCCGTCATATCCGGCGCCCGGCGCGCCGGTCAGCTCGGCGGACTCCCCGGCCGCGCCGATGACCTCGCGCGCGGCGTCCTCGTCCGTGATGATCCAGGTGGGGTTGGGCCGTCCGCTGAACAGCTCCGCGGTGATCTGCAACATCGTGTGTCCCCTCTCGTCTCCACCGGCAGTGTGCGGAGGGGAGGCGGGTGGTCACATGAGTAGACCCCTACCTAGTAGGTCTTCTGCGTCTGCACGTTGAAGTCGTCCATCGTGACCTGCTTGGCGGGGTCGGTGATCGGGTCGTTGATCTCGATGACGTCGAGGCCCTCCAGGATGTCGCTGGAGTAGATGTAGCCGTTGTAGTAGTAGGCCGACCACGACCCGGCGATCGGCGAGCCGCTGTGGGACGGGCCGCGCTCGAAGAAGCCGATCTCCCTGGGCGCGTTGGAGTCGGTGAAGTCCCAGATCGACACCCCGCCCTGGTACCACGCCTGGACCATGACGTCCCTGCCCTTGACCGGCACCAGTGAGCCGTTGTGCGCCACGCAGTTCTCGGTGGTGGTCTGCTCGCGCGGGATCTTGTAGTACGCCCTGCGCTCCAGCTTGCCGCCGACGATGTCGTAGATCGCGTTGGCCCCCCTGGTCTTGGCCGTCTTGCTGTCGCAGGTCGGCATCCCGCCGCCGCCGAGCTCGTCGCTGAAGACCACCTTGGTGGCGTCGTTGTTGAACGTCGCCGAGTGCCAGATCTGGAAGTTCTCCGAGTCGCGCACCTGCTGCAGCACCTTGGGCCTGACCGGGTCGGTGATGTCGAGCAGCACCCCGTCGCCGAAGCAGGCGGCCGCCGCCAGGTGCTTCTCCGGGTAGGCGGTCACGTCGTGGCACCCGGCGGAGTAACTCTCCTGGCTCTGCCCGCCGGGGAAGATGTCCGGCTTGGCGACCACCTTGGCGTCCTTGGGGTTCTTCAACGGCACCTTGACGACCTGGATCAGCTCGTGCGGCGCCGGGCAGGTCTTCGAGTCAGGCTCGGGGCCGGGCGAGGAGACGTAGATGTAGAGGGTGTCCGCGTCGGCGCCGGGGATCATGGTGTGCGTGTGCGAGCCGCACTCGGTGGCGATGGACGTGACGTACTTCGGGTCCTTCTTGTCGCTGACGTCGAAGATCCGCAGCCCCTCCCAGTCGTCGCCCTCCTTGCCCTTGCAGGCGTCGTCGCCCTGGGGTTCGTCGACGGACAGGAAGAGCAGGTCGCCGTAGACGGACACGTCGTTCTGCGCCCCCGGGCACGACACGCTGCTGACCACCTTCGGCGCGGTCGGGGTGCTGATGTCGTAGATCGTGAAGCCGGAGAAGTTGCCGCCGAACGCGTAGTCGCCCTGGAAGGCCAGGTCGCTGTTCCACGACTCGGGGCCGTCGAGCGGGGCAGCGCGCTTGACCTCGGCGACCAGCTTGACGTTGGCGCTGGTCCGCACGTCCTCGGACGGCTTCGCCGACGGCGTCGCTGCCGTCGCCGGGGCCGACACCGTGGGGGAGGGAGGGGGCGACGCCGTGCCCGTGGGCCCCGAGCAGGCCGACACCAGCAGCAACGCGACCACCCCGACACGCAGCTTCGCAGAGTTCAACGGACGCCCCCTAGGTTGTGTGGCCCAGTATGGAAGCTATGCCACCAAGGATCCAGGCGTGGGTTCTGCTCTTCGCCGTGGCGGCCTGCTCGCCCGCCACCGACGTCCGGTCGCCGGTGGGCACGGGCACGCCGGTGATCGTCCCCGGCGGTCCAGGCTCCCCAGCCCGTACGGCGACGCCCGGCGAGCGCATCGGCTCCACACCGGAGGTGGCGGCGGCCGACGTCCGGTTCGCCGAGGCGATGATCCCGCACCACCGCCAGGCGCTGGAGATGGCAGGGCTGGCGCCGGAACGCACCACGACCGCCGCGATCAGGGCGGTGGCCGCGCAGATCGCCCTGACCCAGCGGCCCGAGATCGACGCGATGACCTCGTGGCTGACCGCCCTGGGACGGCAGGCCCCAGCGGGGCACCACGGCGGCTCTGATGCGTACGGCATGGCCTCGGAAGACGAGCTCAACGCGCTGAGGACGGCCAGGGGGACGGCCTTCGACCGGATGTTCCTCGACCTGATGATCAGGCACCACCAGGGTGCGGTCCGGATGGCGGTCGAGGAGCTGAAGGCGGGGCGGGACCGGCGGATGCTGCTGATGGCGCGCGACGTTTCCAGCGGCCAAACGGTCGAAATCGCCCGAATGCGCGCTCTATACTGACACGCATCTCGCTCCAGGGGGTCGCGTGGCCAGACGTCGCTCGGGATGCGTGCTGATGCTGGCGGCACTTCCCGCCTCCTGGTGCATCCTGTGGGTGGGCAGCTCCGTCTACGAGGGGGCCGGGACGCTGGGGATGGAAGGCCTGATCGCCTTCGCCCTCCTGTTGTTATCCGTGGCCAGCGGAGCCGTGATCTTCGCCGTGGTCCGGCGGCGGCGGCTCGACGCCGCGGCGGCCCGGCGGTGGCTGGAGAAGGAACGCGCCATGGTGCGCGAGAGCGTCGACATGGTCCTCGACCCCGCGCTGACTCCGGAGGAGACGCTGGAGATCGTGGACGGCCACATCCGTCCCCCTCTGCGGCACACGGACCGTTACGTCGTGGTCACCGACCTGTCCGCGCCCTCGCAGGTCCTCATGAACCGGGCCAGGAAAGCCGTCACCACGGTCAACACCGCCGAGGTCAAGCGGCAGCACCTGCTGGACGACGTGGCCAACGACCTGATCCTGCCGCAGCAACTCTGGGAGATCGCCAGGATCCTGCGCGCGCAGACGCACCTGCGCCAGGAGCAGCGCAAGGCCAGGCAGGGCGTCGTCACGCCCGAGCTGCGCGCGGTCCTGGAGCCGCAGCAGGCGGCGCTGGAACGCTCGATCGCCGCGGTGACCGCCCGGGTGAGCGGCCTGGAGCGCTACGCCTACCGCGTACAGGAGGCCGACGCCGCGCTGCGCGCCCGCGAGGCGCTGGCCAACAACGACAAGTACCGCGACCTGCTCGCCCAGACCGACGACGAGCAGGGCATGCGCGAGCTCAACGCGCAGAGCAAGGCCCTGGAGACCACCCTCGCCAGAAGCGTCAGGGACGCCGTGGAAGCGGGCCAGACCCTCAGCCGGTGACCGCGCGCCACGGGACGGGCGTGGACAGGATCATGGTGCTGGACGGCTGGCCGTGCGGGGCGAGGCGGTCGATGAGCTCCTCGAAGGCGGTCATCGAGGTCGTGGCGATCCGCAGCAGGCAGCACGTGTCGCCGGTCACCCGGTCCACCTGGAGGATCTCCGGCCAAGCCAGCACCTCGGGCGAGCGCAGCACGCAGAGCGGGCCGTAACACGACATCCGGATCATCGCGTTGACCTGCCGCCCGGCCAGCGCCGGGTCGATGCGCGCGTGGTAGCCGGCCACGACCCCCGACTCCTCCAGCCGGCGCACCCGCTCGGCAACGGCGGGCGCCGACAGGTGCACGCGCCGGGACAGCTCGCTGTACGACAGCCGTGCGTCCGCCTGAAGTTCGGCCAGAAGGGCCCAGTCCATCGCGTCCATGACTACTCTCCGCCACATCACAGGTCAAAGGGGATGAATGGCTTCCGATCGTAAACCCAATCGGCCGCCCTGCGCCCCGACCGGCCTTCAAAGCCGCAATCGGGGGAGAGAAGATGAAGGGGCACCAACCCGCACCAGGAAAGGCCGGGGACGATGATCACGCCGAGCACCGCGACGCAACGCGACGCCCGCGCAGCGGCGAACCAGGGCAGTCCGACGCTCGCCTTCGACGGCGCGACCCCTTATGACGTCTACGTCGGCACCGACGTCCTGCACAATCTCCAGCACACCGTCACCGACGCGCCGGAGGAGCTCGCGTTCCTCGTCACCACCCAGGTCATGGAGCTCTACTTCGGCCTGCTGAGGTCGGAGTGGCGGCTGGCCCAGACGCAGCTCGACGCCGCCGACGTCGCCGCGGCCACCCTGACCGTACGGCGGAGCATCAGGCACTTCGAGGCGCTCAACGCCGCCTGGGCCTCGCTCAGCTGGCTCACCCCCGAGCAGTTCAACGGGTTCAGGGACGCGCTCGGCGAGGCGTCAGGGTTCCAGTCGGCGATGTACCGGCACGTGGAGTTCCTGCTGGGCAACAAGTCGAGCGTCATGCTGCGCCCCTACCGCCGGGTGCCCGAGGTGCACGAGGAGCTGGAGGCGGCGCTGCGCGCGCCCAGCCTCTACGACTCGGTGCTGTCGCTGCTGGCCAGGCGCGGCTTCGCCGTACCCGACGGGGTGCGTGAGGAGGACGCTGAGCCCGACCCGCTGGTCGAGGACGCGTGGGTGGCCGCCTACCGCGACGGCGAGCTGGCCGACCTGGCCGAGGCGCTGATCGACCTGGCCGTGCAGTTCTCCGACTGGCGTTACCGGCACGTGCTGGCCGTACGCAGGTCGATGGGCGCCAAGCCGGGCTCCGGCGGGTCCAACGGGCTGCGCTTCCTGGAGCAGAGCATGCGCCGCGACATCTTCCCCGAGCTGTGGTCGGCCCGCACCCGCATGTAAGGAGTGTTCCCGTGGAGGTCACCGTCGTAGGCGCCGGACTGGTCGGCTGCCTGCTCACCTGCTATCTGGCCCGCCGCGGCCATGAGGTCACCCTCTACGAGCGCCGGCCGGACCCGCGCGAGGCGGGGGCGGAGCGCGGACGCTCGATCAACCTGGCGATCTCCGAGCGCGGGCTGGACGCGTTGCGCCGGCTCGGCTTGGAGGAGCGGGTCCTTTCCGCGGCTTTGCCCATGTCGGGGCGGATGATGCACGCTCAGGACGGCGAGCTCACCTTCCAGCCCTACAGCGCGGACGGCAGGCGGTCCATCAACTCGATCAGCCGGGGGGACCTCAACCGGTTGCTGCTGGACGAGGCGGCGGCGCAGCCCGGGGTGACGGTGCGGTTCGGTCACCGGCTGACCTCCATGGACGAGCAGACGGGGCGGCTGGAGTTCGACACGCCGTCGGGGTCCGTCGTGGAGAAGGCGTCCGTGGTGCTGGGGGCGGACGGGGCTTTCAGTGCCGTACGGGCCCGGTTGCGGAACCTGCCGGGGGTGGACTACAGCCAGGAGTATCTGGACTACGGGTACAAGGAGCTGACGATCCCGCCGGGGTCGGGGTTGTCGCAGGGGGCGTTGCACATCTGGCCGCGCGGGTCGTCGATGATGATCGCGCTGCCGAACCCGGACGGGTCGTTCACGTGCACGCTGTTCTGGCCGCTGGCCGACTTCGGTATTCACGATATTTCCGGACATTTCGCGTCCGTGTATCCGGATGCCTTCGCCCTGATGCCCGACCTGTCCGCCGATTACGCGGCCAACCCGGTCGGGCGGCTGGTGACCGTACGCTGCTCGCCCTGGCACGTGGCGGGGGCTGGGCTGGTCGCGGGGCTGGTGGGGGATGCGGCGCACGCGATCGTGCCGTTTTATGGGCAGGGGGCGAACTGCGGGTTCGAGGACTGCGTGGAGCTCGACCGGTGCCTGGACGCTACGGGGGACGACTTCGGGGCGGCGCTGGCGCTGTTCGAGTCGCGGCGGAAGGTGAACGCGGACACGATCGCGTCTCTGGCGCTGGACAACTTCGTGGAGATGCGGGACAAGGTGGCGTCGCGGATGTTTCTCGCGCAGAAGCGGGTGGAACACGCGTTGGAGCGCGTGCTTCCTGGGCGGTACGTGTCGCGCTACGAGCTGGTCTCCTTCAGTACGGTCCCGTACGCGGAGGTGGAACGCCGCATAGCCCACCAACGCCGCCTGGTAGCCGCCGGCGCCCTAACCCTCGCCGCAGGCGCCGCCGTAGCCCTCCGCCTCCTCCGCCGCCGCTGACCGAACCCTCCCATAGCCCCTCAACACTCCCAGCGCCCCGGCCCTCTCCCGCAGCCCCTTCGCGCCCACGGAGCCCCGAAAAACCCCAGCCCGCGGCTCCCGGGCCGCGGACCGAGACTCGCGATCCTCCCTGGGGTTTTTCTCGTTGGGCCCCCTAAGGCGCGGGCCTGCCGGAAGTGGCAGGGGCGTGGCGTCGCGGGGTGGGGTGTGTCACCCTGCCAGTGGGCGGGGGTCTCATGCGCAGGGACGAGGGGAAGACTCATGCCTGGGGGTGGCGAAAAGCCGTCTGTCCAGATGGGACCATCTCTATAGGGATTTATCCCTCAAAAACATGCGATGTCTCCCGCAGGACGGATTCGATGTCAGACACAGAGTTCCCACTCGTCCAGTTCATGCGCGAGGGTTTCGACCCCGTGGCTGAACTCGCGCGCATCCGCACCGAGCAGCCGATCTTCCCGATGGAGATCCCCGGCGGCTCCACCGTGTGGCTGGCGACCAGGTACGACGACGTCCGCTCCGTGCTGGGCGACTCCGACAGGTTCAGCAACGACTTCGGCAACATCACCGGCATGGGCTCCAACCAGGAGGACCCCGGCGGCCTCGGCTTCCGCGACCCGCCCGAGCACACCAGGCTGCGCAAGTTCCTCACCCCCGAGTTCACCATGCGCCGCCTCAAGCGCCTCGAGCCCCGCATCGAGGCCATCGTCGAGGAGCACCTCGACCGGATGGCCGCGCAGGGCAGCGAGACCGACCTGGTGCAGGCGTTCGCCCTGCCCATCCCGTCGCTCGTGGTGTGCGAGCTGCTCGGCGTGCCGTACGACGAGCGAGCCGACTTCCTGCGCCTGTCGACCGACCGCTTCGACTTCACGGCCGGCCCCGAGGCGTCGCTGCAGGCGATCAACGACGCCATGACCTACCTCACCGACCTGGTCGCCCGCGAGCGCAAGAACCCCGGCGACGGCCTGCTCGGCATGCTGCTGCGCGAGCACGGCGACGAGATCGACGACCGCATCCTGGCCAGCATGGCGGACGGCCTGCTGACCGGCGGCCACGACACCAGCACCAGCATGCTCGCCCTGGGCACCCTGTGGCTGCTGCACAACCCCGAGCAGGCCGCCCGCGTGCGCGACGAGGACGGCTACGTCGTCCAGGTCGTCGAGGAGCTGCTGCGTTACATGACGGTCGTCCAGGTCGCCTTCCCGCGCTTCGCCAAGGAGGACATGGAGCTGGGCGGCCAGCAGATCGCCAAGGGCGAGATGGTGCTGTGCTCGCTCACGGCAGCCAACCGCGACCCGGCCCTCGGCAGGGACATGGACAGCGTGCTGCCCGAGCGCGAGGTCGCCGCCTCGCACGTCGCCTTCGGTCACGGCCTGCACCGCTGCATCGGCGCGCCGCTGGCCCAGATGGAGATGCGCATCGCCTTCCCCGCGCTGCTGCGCCGCTTCCCGGACCTGCGGGTCAACGGCGAGGTGCCGTTCAGGAAGCTCGCGATCGTCTACGGCGTGGAGTCGCTGCCCGTCGCCTGGTGAGCAGGGCGTAAGACGCGTACCGTCCGAGACATGGGCATCGACCTCACGGCCATCGGCGCGGTGGTGTTCGACGACGGCGTGGTGACCGACACCGCGCGGGTGCACGCCGCCGCGTGGAAGCACGTCTTCGACGGTCACCTGCGCGGGAAGTCGGCGCCGTTCGACATCAGCGCCGACTACCTGCGCCACGTCGACGGCCGCCCCAGGCTCGACGGTGTGCGCACGTTCATGGCGGCGCGCGGACTCGACCTGCCCGAGGGCGATCCAGGCGACGAGCCGGGCGCGCCGACCGTGCACGGGCTGGGGCTGGCCAAGGACCGCTTCTTCCTGGACCAGGTCGACAAGTACGGCGTGGCCGCCTTCCGCTCCACCGTCGCGCTGCTGCACGAGCTACGGCGGCGCGGCAGCCGTACGGCCGTCGTGTCGGCCAGCATGCACGGGCGCAAGCTCGTCTCGGCCGCCGGGGTGATGCACCTGGTCGATCTCATGGTCGACGGCGAGGACGCGACGCTGCTCAACCTGCCCGGCCGCCCGGACCCCGCGCTGTTCCTGGAGGCGGCCAGGCGGCTGGAGCTGCCCGCGTCCAGGGTCGCGGTGGTGGAGAGCGCGCTGCCGGGGGTCGAGGCGGCGGGCAAGGGCGGGTTCGGGCTGGTGGTCGCGCTCGACAGGGGCGGCAGGGCGGCGGAACTGACCGCACGCGGCGCCCACGTGGTGGTCCGCGACCTGGGCGAACTCACAGTAACGGGACGCACCCGCCTATCCTGAGGGGCGTGACGGTGCTCATCGACCCGCCGAACTGGCCGGGCCCCCGCGGTCTCCTGTGGTCCCACCTGGTCAGCGACAGCTCCCTGGAGGAGCTGCACGCCTTCGCCGAGTCGCTCGGCGTGCCGCCCAGGGCGTTCGACCGCGACCACTACGACGTCCCCGAGACCGTGCACCAGAAGGCCGTCGAGCTGGGGGCGGAGCCGGTCGGCTCGAAGGAGCTGCTGGCCCGCCTCATCGCCTCAGGACTGCGCCGCAGAAAGCACCGCTAGCTCGGCGGCCACGTTCTCCCGCGCCGCCTTCTCCCACTTCTCATACGCGGTCTCCGTCCGATAGAGCCTCGGTACGGCCAGCAGTTTGGACAGGACGTCGGCACGGCCGAGCCTGAACAGGTCGTCGGGCACGTGCCGGTACTCCTGGCGCACCGCCCGCGTATAGGCGTCGTAGCCGGGGCTCGCCAGCACCGCCAGGTCGGCGTCGCACAACACGTGGCCGTCGGCGTCCGAGGGGTCGTGCGTGGCGGTCATCCGTACCAGCCTCGCGACCTGCGCGACCCGGGAGGCGGGAACGCCGCAGCGGGGCAGCCGCGCCTGGGCGAGCTGCGCGCTGCGCTCCTCGTCCCAGCCAGGCCGCCCGTCGTAGACGGCGTCGTGGAACCAGGCGGCCAGCCGTACCGCCTCCAGATCGTCGGCGTCGGCGGCGAGCTCGTCGACGGCCGCGAGCACCGCGCGCAGGTGGTCGAGGGTGTGGTAGCGCCGGTGCGGCTCCGACCACCTGGCCACCAGCTCCGCCTCCATCGCACGCCACGCCAGGGAATCCATCCGCTCAAGTTAGCAGTTGAAGAAATCTTCATGTTCGACCACGCTAAGTAAACGACTGAGCACAATGAGCGAATGCGGGGTCTGTGGCGGAAGATCAGAGAGACGGGCCGGGTGGCTGAGCCTGAGCTTGAGCACACCCCCGGTAAGCCGAAATTTCCGGAGCTGGCGGGGTCTGTGCAGATCCGCCACGTCGACGCAGGCTCGTGCAACGGCTGCGAGGTGGAGATCGCCTCCGCGTTCGGCCCCGTCTACGACGCGGAGCGGTACGGCGCGCGGCTGGTCGCCTCGCCGCGCCACGCCGACGCGCTGCTCGTCACCGGACCCGTGACGCGCAACATGGAGATGGCCCTGCGCCGCACCTACGAGGCCGTGCCCGAGCCCAGGGTCGTGGTCGCGCTGGGCGACTGCGCCCGCGACTGCGGCGTCTTCGCCGGAGCCTACGGCGTGGCCGGGGCGGTGTCCGACGTGGTCCCCGTTGACGTCGAGGTACCCGGCTGCCCGCCGCCGCCCGAGGCGATCATCGAGGCGCTGCGCGGGCTGACCGGCCGATGATCCTCTTCGCAGCGGCCCTCGGGCTGTGCCTGCTCGCCGCCGTGTTCTCCAGGGGCTTCGTGCTGGCCGCCGCCGGAGCCTGCGCGGTCGGCGCGGGTGTGGCGGGCACCGGCTGGTCGCTGTGGCTGCCCCAGCTGCTCCCCTTCGCCGGAGTACGGCTGGCGCTGGACCCCATGGGCGGCCTCTTCCTCGCCGTGACCGGCGCGGTCACGGTGTGCGCGGCGATCTACGGCATCGGCTACCGCGCCCGCGCCGGAGCCGTCGTGCCGCTGTTCGCCGCCGCGATGTTCCTGGTGCCCGCTGCGGCGAGCGTGAGCACGTTCCTGCTGGCCTGGGAGCTGATGGCACTCACCTCCCTCGTCCTGGTCTGCGCCGAGCACAACCGGCGCGGCAGGCCCGTCGGCCGGGCCGCCCTCTGGTACGCGGTGATGACCCACCTGGCCTTCGCCGCCATCCTCGTCGGCCTGGCCCTGTTCGCGACCCACGGCGAGAGCTTCGCCGACCTGCGCGCCGCCGCCCTGTCGCCCGCCGCCAGGAACGCGGTCTTCCTGGCGACGTTCGCCGGGTTCGCCTGCAAGGCGGGCATCGTCCCCCTGCACGTGTGGCTGCCCCGCGCGCACGCCGAGGCGCCCAGCCCGGTCTCGGCGCTGATGAGCGCCGCGATGGTCAACCTGGGCTGCTACGGCATCGTCCGCGTCGGCCTCGACCTGCTGCACGGCGGGCCGCAGTGGTGGTGGCTGCTCGTGCTCGTCCTGGGCGCCGCCTCGGCGCTCTACGGCATCCTCCAGGCCGTCGTCGCGGCCGACCTCAAGCGGCTGCTCGCCTACTCGACGACGGAGAACATGGGCCTGATCCTCATCGGCGTCGGCGCGGCCGGGCTCTTCATGGACACTCCGGCGCTCGCCTCGCTGGCCCTGCTCGCGGCGCTCCTGCACGTGGTCAACCACGCCGCGTTCAAGTCGCTGCTGTTCCTGTCGGCAGGTTCGGTGCTGCACGCGACCGGGCTGCGCGACCTCGACCGGCTCGGCGGGCTGCGCGACCGCATGCCGTACACGACGGTCCTGTTCGGCGTCGGCGCGCTCGCCGCCTCTGCGCTGCCGCCGGGCAACGCCTTCTTCAGCGAGTGGCTGCTGCTGCAGAGCCTCATCCACGCGCTGCCGGGCAACGGCGTGGCTGCCGCGGTGACGATGCCCCTGGCCGTGGCGGCGATCGCGCTGACGGCCGGGCTGGCGGTGGCCACGTTCGTCAAGGCGTTCGGCGTCGGCTTCCTGGCCAAGCCGCGCAGCCCGGAAGCCGCCGGCGCGCACGAGTCGCCGCCCGCCATGCTGGCCGGGATGGGCCTGGCCGGGGCGTGTTGCCTGCTCCTGTCGCTGGCCCCGACGACCGTCGTACCCGTCCTGCAGCGCGCCGCTGCCGTCGTGCTGCCCGGCGCCCCGGTCGTCGCCGGTCAGGTGACGGTGCTGCTCACCGGCGTCTCAGGGGCCGTCTCGCCGCTGCTCATCGCCGCCTCGCTGATCACCGCGACCGGCTGCCTCATGGCTCTGGTACGGCTGCGCGGCAGGCGGCGCGAGGCCAGGCTCTGGGACTGCGGCGGCGGCCCCATGTCGGCCAGGATGGAATACACCGCCACCTCCTTCGCCGAACCGCTGCAACGCGTCTTCGACGACGTGCTCGCCCCCGAGAGCGACGTCTCGGTCACCCCGGTACGCCACTCCGCCTACCTGGTGGAACGCATGCGCTTCCACGCGAGAGTGCCCGACCGGATCGAACGCCGCCTCTACGATCCGCTCATCGCCAGGCTCGACGCGCTCGGCGCGGGCGCCAGGCGGCTGGCCGACGGCAGCATCCACCGCTACCTCGCCTATGGCTTCGCCGCCTGCACCGGCGTGCTGCTCCTGCTGGCGGTGCTGCGATGACCGCGCTCCTGCAGGTGGTGCTCGTCGCGGGCGGCTCGCCGTTCCTCATCGGGCTGATGCGCCAGGTGCGCGCCTGGCTGGAGGGCAGGGCCGGGGCCGGGATCCTGCAACCCTGGCGCGACCTGCGCAAGCTCTTCCGCAAGGAGGCGATCACGCCGCGCGGCACCGGGTGGGTCTTCCAGCTCGCCCCGCCCGTTCTGGCCGGTACCGCCCTGGTGGTGGCCGCGTTCATCCCGCTGGTGTCGACGGAGTCGCCGTTCGGCGCCGACCTGTTCGCCGTCGCCGCGCTGCTCGCCCTGGGGTCGGTGGCGCTCGCGCTGGGCGGGCTCGACACCGGCACCGCGTTCGGCGGCATGGGCGCCAGCCGCGAGATGACCGTGCTGGCGCTGGTCGAGCCGACGATCCTGATGGCGGTGTTCGCGCTGTCGGTACGGGTCGGCTCCACCAACCTGGGGCAGATCGTCACCTCCACCGTGACCCACCCGGCCAGCGTCGTCTCGCCGGTCAGCGTGCTCGCCGCGGTCGCGCTGGCCGTCGTCACGATCGCGGAGACCGGGCGGGTGCCCGTCGACAACCCCTCGACGCACCTGGAGCTGACCATGGTGCACGAGGCGATGGTGCTCGAGTACTCGGGCCCCGACCTGGCGCTGATCGAGTGGGCGTCGGCGATGCGGCTGTCGGTGCTGCTCGGGCTGCTGGCCAACCTGTTCGTCCCCGAGGGCATCGCCACCTCGGGGGTGACCGTCCTGGCCGTGGTGGCGCTGGCCGTCAAGGTCGGCGTGCTCGGGGTGCTGCTGGCGGCCGGTGAGGTGTTCATGGCCAAGCTGCGGCTGTTCCGCATCCCCGAGCTGCTGGCCGGCTCGTTCCTGCTGGCGCTGCTGGCCGTGGCCGCCTCCTTCTTCCTGGGGTGAAACGATGCTCAACCTGGCGTGCGGCGCCTTCCTTCTGACCGGGGTGCTGGTGTTGTGGCGGCGCGACGTGGGCGCGATCGTGCGCCTGTTCGCGCTGCAGGGGGTGGCGCTCGGCGCGATCATCGTCACGCTCGACAACCGGCTCCTGCTGCTCGGCCTGGCGATCGGCGGGCTGCGCGCCCTGCTGCTGCCCTGGCTCCTGCTGCGCGCCGCCGACGGCGAGCGCGAGACCAGGCCGCTGGTCAACGTCGCGGCCTCGCTGCTGGTCGCGGCCGTCCTGGCGATGCTCGCCTACGCCGTCTCCCAGCCGCTGGTACGGCTCTCGCCCACCCCGGCCACGCAGGCGGTGCCGGTCGCGCTGACCGTGCTGCTGGTGGGCTTCTTCGTCCTGGTCACCAGGCGCAGGGCGCTGTCGCAGGTGGTGGGGTTCCTGCTGATGGACAACGCGATCACGGCGGTGGCGTTCCTGACGACCAGCGGGGTGCCGCTGGTGGTGGAGCTGGGCGTCTCGCTCGACGTGCTGCTGGCCGTACTGGTGCTGCAGGTTCTGACCATGAGGATGCGGGCCGCGTTCGGCGGCACCGACCTGGACGAGTTGCGGGAGTTGCACGACTGATGACCTTCCTCGCGCCTGCCTTTCCCGCGCTCGCCGCCCTGCTCTACGCGTTGCTGGGGTGGAACAGGGTCACCGCGTGGCTCGGCGCCGCCGCCTCGGCCGGGGTGCTGGCCTGCGGGATCGCGCCTCCGGCCGGGAGCTGGGGGTTGCTGCGGGCCGACGCGCTCAGCGCGTTCATGCTGATCGTCATCGGCGCGGTGGCGCTGATGGCGATGCTGGCCAGCCCGTCCTACCTCGACGCGGAGCTCAAGGCGGAACGCACCGGGCCGCGCGCCCTGCGCCGCTACGGGATCCTCACCCAGGCCCTGGTCGCCGCGATGGCCGTCGCCGTGCTCGCGGCGAGCCTCGGGGTGTTGTGGGTCGCGGTGGAGGCCACGACCGTGCTCGCCGCGTTCCTGGTCGGCTTCCGCCGTACCCGCCGGGCCACCGAGGCGGCCTGGAAGTACGTGGTGATCTGCTCGGTGGGGATCGCGCTCGCCCTCCTCGGCATCGTGATGATCCACTTCGCCGCCGCGCACGCCGGGGTGATCTCGCTCGACCTGGACGTGCTGACCGCCCATGCCGCCTTCCTCGACCCCGGGGTGACGAGGATGGCGATCGCGCTGCTGGTGCTCGGGTTCGGGACCAAGGCGGGGCTCGCGCCCATGCACGGCTGGCTGCCGGACGCCTACAGCCAGGCGCCAGCGCCGGTCGCGGCGCTCATGTCGGGGGTGCTGTCCGCCGTCGCGTTCTACGCGATCCTGCGGGTCAAGGTCATCTCGGACGCGGCGCTCGGCGCGCCGTTCGCCAGGACGATCCTCGTGGTCGCCGCGCTGGCCTCCCTCGCCGTGGCCGCGCTCCTGCTGCTGGCCCAGCGCGACTACAAGCGCATGCTCGCCTACTCCAGCATCGAGCACATGGGGCTGCTGTCCCTGGGCGCGGCGATCGGCGGGCGGCTCGCGCTCGGCGCTGTGCTCCTGCACGTGCTGGGGCACGGGCTCGGCAAGTCGGCGCTGTTCCTGTCGTCGGGGCAGCTCCAGCAGGCCTTCGGCGGCAGCGCGACCGACCGGGTGCGCGGGCTGGCCGTGCGGGCGCCGTTCCTGGGGGCCGCGTTCGCGCTCGGGCTGTTCGCGATCCTGGGGCTGCCGCCGTTCAGCCTGTTCGCCAGCGAGGTGGGCATCGTGCGGGCCGGGTTCGGAGCCGGGCTCGGGTGGGCGGTGGCCGTGGCGCTGGCGTTGATGCTGGTGGTGGTGGCGGCGATGGGACGGCGGGCGCGCGACATGCTGCTCGGGCCCTCTCCCGGGGGCGCGGCCGTACCGGCTCGTGACGTCGTGCCGCTGGTGCTCGGGCTGGGGGCGTGCGCGGTGCTGGGGTTGTTCCTGGGGCCGCTGCAGGTGCTGCTGAACGCGGCCGTCGCGGGGCTGGCGCCGTGACGCCCGACGAGCTGCCCGGGGAGGCGGCGCGATTGCTGGCGGAGGGGTACCGGCTGGCGCTGGTGTCGGCGCGGGAGTACAGCGTCGCCTACCTGTTCGTGGCCGGGGCCCCCGACCGCAGGGTGGAGTTGCTCGTACGGCTGTCGCCGTCGCGCCTGGAGGTGCCGAGCCTGGCGGAGATATCGTTCCCCGCCGGGCGGTTCGAGCGGGAGATGCGTGACCTGTACGGGATCGTGCCGCTGGACCATCCGCGTCCCCGCCGGCTGGTGCGCCACCATCACTGGCCGCGCGGCTGGTACCCGATGCGGTCGTCGGGGCCGCTGGAGGCCTTCGGCGACCCCGAGGGGCCCTTCCCGTTCCTCCAGGTCGAGGGGCCCGGGGTGTACGAGATCCCGGTCGGGCCCGTGCACGCGGGGCTCATCGAGCCCGGGCACTTCCGGTTCTCGGTGGTGGGGGAGACGGTGCTGCGGCTCAAGGCGCGGCTGTGGTTCGTGCACAAGGGCATCGAGCGGCTGTTCCACGGGCGTGGTTTCGCTGAAGGGCTGCCTCTGGCAGAGCGGGTGAGCGGGGACACCTCGCTCGGGCACGCCCTGGCGTACTGCCTGGCCGTCGAGGACGCGCTCGGTCTGGAGGTGCCCGCCGACGCGCAGGTGCTGCGGGCTGTGCTGCTGGAGCTGGAACGCCTCTACAACCACGTGACCGACCTGGGGGCGCTCTGCAACGACGTCGCCCACAGCATCCTCAACGCCCAGGCGCTGCGGGTGCGGGAACGGCTGCTGCGGATCAACGCCCGCGTCACCGGGCACCGGCTGCTGCGCGGGGCGGTGCGGGTGGGTGGTTGCTCGGTGCCGGCGCTGCCCTCGCCCGAGGAGCTGTCGGAGATCGCCGCGGATGTGGCGGAGATCGTCGCTCTGGCGCTGTCGCACCACGTCGTCGCCGACCGGTTCCTCGGCACCGCCGTACTCACCGCGCAGGCCGCACACGACCTGGGAGCGCTCGGTTACGTCGCCCGTGGGAGCGGGCTGGACCTGGACGCGCGGGCCGACCACCCGTTCGTCTCCCTGGGCGGCTTCGAGCCGGTCTGTCTGAACGGCGGCGACGTGCTGGCGCGCTTCGAGGTGCGGGCCCGCGAGGTGGAGGCGTCGGTGGCGCTGATCGCGCGGCTGCTCGGCTCCGGGGGGCGCGCTGTGCTGTCCGGCTCGGGGTCCGGGGTGGGCGTGGGACTCGTGGAAGGGTGGCGCGGGACGATCGCGCACCGGGTGGAGGTGGGGGCCGCCGGGGTGCTGGAGCGCGTGAAGATCGTGGACCCGTCGTTCTTCAACTGGCCCGCGTTGCCCGTGGCGCTGGAAGGGGCGATCGTGCCCGACTTCCCGCTGGTCAACAAGAGCTTCAACCTGTCGTACGCGGGCAACGACCTGTAGCTGTTTTATGCCGCGCCGTGTCTTGCCGCGCCGTGTCTTGCCGTGCCGGACGGACGGCTACGGCGGGCCGTCCGCCCGGCGTTCGTGTCCGCGTCCGCACGGGGGCGACGGGCATGGACACCGGGCAAAAGCCTAGATTTGCCGGGGTTGCGGCAACGTTGCGCCGTTGCCGCTCCCCGTCAGGATGGCCAGAGCATGTTGGTCAGCTCGGCGTCCAGGTCCATGAAATCGGTCTCACGGCCCGCGGGCACCTTCTCGTAGGTGCGGTGCAGGAACTCCGTGAGCGGAGCCAGCGGGACTTCGAAGAGCGCCTGTCCGAACGGTGACGTGAGGCTGATGTGGAGCGTTCGTTCGCCGTCGGCGCGTGCGGGCCACACCTGCACGTCGCCGTCACCGACTCGCCTCACGATGCCTACAGTCAGCAGTTCTCTGGCGAAGATCCACTCGACCGGCTCGTCGTTCCCCACGTGGAAAGCCATCCGGATGGCATACGGGTCGTCTGCCGTGTAGCTCAGTCCGGCGAGCAGGGGGACGGTGGTACGGTCGGGGACCACAAGCCGAAGGCCAAGCTCGGCGGAGACGGTGGTGCTGTTCATCGTCAGCCAAACCTTTTCGTCGTACGGTCCCCTCTTCGGGGCTTTCACTGCTCTGACGGACTTCGTCCTGAGCTATGACGCGGAACGAAGAAACCTGTAGGAAAGATTCCGCTCCTGGGCCGTTCTGTAACGCACATCACAGCAGGACATTTAGGCATCTACCTGGCTAAACATCATCAATCGGTCCATGTTTGCTAGGGTTTTGCGAGTTGTAGGGCCCGTCCCGGCGTGCCGTCTCGGGATCTTTCGGGCGAAAGATCCCGTTCACCACCTTCCGGAACAGCACGATGCTATGCCAACGAGCTACCGCGCCGATGGGCAACCGCCGCCTTTTGCTCGAATCATCCTCGGAGCGTCGCCGCTTCGCGCGTGCGTCAGGGATGCGGTATGGTTTTCCCCGTCGGGCTCGCAAGGGCCGGACAGGGCGGGCGATTAGCTCAGCGGGAGAGCGCTTCGTTCACACCGAAGAGGTCACTGGTTCGATCCCAGTATCGCCCACATCACACAAGAGGCCGTTTCCCCTCGGGGAGACGGCCTCTTCGCGTTGGTCCTCCAGGGGAGGGATGAGCGGCTTGCCGGAGCCGACGCGCCGCGGTCCTGCGGGACGGGCTCTACTGGGAGGCGTGGATCAGGGAGCGGTCCCTGGCGTGGAGGGGTGGGTCGGGGAGGGGGGCTTCGGCGATCAGCGATGGGGGTGCGGGCTTCGGTCGGCGGGGTTCGCGGACGCCGCCTTCGCCCCGCTGCTCGTCCTCGTCCGGACCGTGTGGCTCGCCTGGGCCGAAGCCGGGGAGCCACCCCGGTGCTCCGCTGGGAAATGCGCGGCGTCTGCGTGATCTCCTGCTCACGGGCCCTCCTCGGGCAGGGCTTTCATTGTCGCCCCGCCGTCCGGCCGATGGCGACCCGTCAAACCCGTCAAATACGGTCGATCAGCCAGTAAAGGCTCATTCCGACGATGGGGATCGACAGGGCTACGGGGATCCACGATCTGCGGCGGGCCAGGGTCAGCAACGGGAAGACCACGGCGATGATCGCCAGCTGGGCCGCCTCGATGCCTGCGTTGAAGCTGAGCAAGGAGAGGAGCAGCTCCCACGAACCACGCGTGCTGATGTCCAGCGCCCCGGCGAAGCCCAGACCGTGGATGAGGCCGAAGGCGAAGACGATCGGCAACCGCCACCGGCCCAGGCGGTCCTCACCCCGCCCCAAGAGGTTGGCCACGGCCACGATGACGATCGACAGGGCGATGACCGGCTCCACCAGAGCGCTGGGGACGGCGACGATGCTGAGAGCGGCCAGCAGGAACGTCAGGCTGTGGGCGGCGGTGAAGGCGGTGGAGGTGATCACGACGTCGCGCAGCCGCCGCGCGCCGATGAGCAGGGCCAGCAGGAAGAAGATGTGGTCGAACCCGAGCAGCAGATGCTCGGCCCCCAGCAGGAAGAACTCGCCGACCTGCGCCGAGGGCCGGTGCTCTGCCAGGCGCAGGGTGGGCGAGGCGGCGGTGAGTACGGCGGAGCCGCGCAGGCCGTCCCACGTGTAGCCGACGAGCGTCCGGGTGCTGTGCACGAAGCTCTCCGCGTCGGGGAAGAGCGCGCTGGAGATCTCCCGTGGCCCGCCGCCCGCGCAGGTGAGGACGGCGAAGGCCTTCGTGCCGCGCAGCCGTACATCCGCGTCGCCCGCCTGGACGGCGGCGCAGCGCTGACCGCCGCTGACCACGGCGAAGCGGTCGTTGACGTAGGAGAGCACGGCGGCGCGGTTGATCGTGAGCTGGCGCAGCTGAGCGTCCCGCCCTGTGGCCTCGTACGCCGAGGCGTACAGCCAGGCGGACTTCATGAGGAGGTCGTACTCCAGGTCGAGCACGACCCTCGCGGAAGGCCCTGAGCCGGTCAGCGTGGCGTGGGCGGTCGTGGTCGCGTCATGCGCCCGCGCCGGAGCCGCCAGGAGCGAAAGGAAGGCCAGGACGAGGGCGGGCAGCCAGCGCAGCATGTGTCGTAGAGCTCCAGAAACAGGGCCGCCGCCCCCGGACGAGGGCGGCGGCCAGAGGATCAAGAACGGTTGAACCACGGGTACAGGGGCGATCCCGTGTCCCACTTGCCAGGACGGCCGTGCTCGTCCGTGGTGACGAACACGCTCGGCTCGGACGCCGTCACCCCGCCATCGGCGGAGCGGGCGGTGACGAACCACGCGTAGGCCGTGTCCCGCTTGAGCCGCTCCCAGGGCACGGTCGCGACCTGCCCTGAGGTGACCGTACGAGTGCCGATCGCCACGGAGTCCGTCTGGAAGGTCGTCGTGCGCGAGGTCAGGTCGACCGGCAGCACCATGTTGTCCTCGCGCCCGTCGTAGCGGTGCAGGGTGTCGTACTCGTTGGCGCCGAACTCGCCGAGCAGCGGCGAGTAGGTGTCGACGGTCAGCTCCGACCGCTGGACGTTGAACTGCAGCTGGTCGGTGGGGTTGTAGCCGCCGATCTGGGTGAGCCCGAGGCGGTCGGCCGGCACCGTGTAGAACTGGTAGTCGGCCAGCAGCTCGACCACGCCGTTGCCGACCTGGCCCACCTTCGGCTTCACGTTGGTGCCCACGCCGTGCTCGTGCCCGGCCGGGATGAGGAAGACGTTCGGATTCCTCTCCACCACCGTCTTGTAGAGCATCGACCCGTCGGGCGCGGAGAACGCGGCGCCGCGGGCCGCATCGGGGTGGTGCCTCTCTGTCGTGCTGATGAGCACCGGACAGAGTGGATCTCGCGCATGAACGCAACACATGCCGAGCCTGGCGAGATCATGAAATATCGGGACTTATAGGGCAGGTGGGGCCTATGGGTAGTGAGTTGCCATTTGGCGTACAGGAGCGCAGGAGTCTGCAATGATCTCGTCGGTATACAGCCGGACATCGAACCTGACGGACAGTGACTGATGCCCTCTTTCGACGAGATTGCCGCATTCGTTTCGGAAAAGCCGGTCGTCACGGCGTTCATCTGCGTGCTCAGCCTCATCGGCATGGTCGTGGCGTACATCGCGCTGCGCGGAGCCTGGCGGGTCGGTTCCTACCTCTTCAAGCGCTACATCGCCCCCCGTCCCATCGAGGACGTCCTGACCGTGGTCGCGGCCAGCATCGCCACCGGCGTCTCCGCCCAGGGCATGTGGCGCTTCTCCGGTGACGTGCTGGGCTTCGACGGGCCGCTGCGCATCCTGCTGTTCGCCTTCATAGAGGTCGCCGTCGTCACCAGCGCCGTGCGGGCCAGGCGCAACATGCGCGAGAACTTCTCCGCCGGCATCGACGGCATCGCCGTATGGGCGCTGACCTGCCTGACCGCGATCCTGTCCAGCATGGACGCGCGCAGCGCCGCCGAGGCCGTCTTCAGGCTCGCGGCCCCGCTGGTCGCCGCCTGGCTGTGGGAGCGCGGCATGGCCATCGAGCGTCACCGCATCCGCGGCACCGGCCGCATCAACTGGCGGCTCACCCCCGAGCGCATGCTCGTACGGCTGGGCCTGGCCGAGGTCAGCGACCGCACCACCAGCGAGGTCGACGCCCACCGCAGGCTGACCAGGGTGGCGCTGGCCGCCAAGCGCGCCAAGGCGCTGCGCGAGCAGGGCGCCTCGGACCGCAAGATGCGCATCGCGCTCGCCAAGCTCGACAAGGCCATGGACCAGGCCGTCGAGCACACCGGCCTGGCGGTCGACCCGGAGCGTCAGGAGGCCCTGCTGGCGCAGATCGCCGCCCTGTACAACACCTCGGCGCTCATCGACGCCGACCCGCGCGTGCCGTGGGAGCCGGAGGCCGACCACGTGCCGGTGCCCGCCCGCCCCGCCCTGCCCGCCGCCCTGGCCCAGCTCGTGGACGATGACGAGCACGAGGACGACGTCTTCGACGCCACCCCGCAGATCGTCGACACCGCCGAGCGGGCGCGGCTCATGCGCAACGCCCGCACCTACTGGGACAAGCAGATCGCCAAGCGGATCGTGCCGCGCACGGTCGACATCGCCCAGGAGATCGGCATCTCCCTGTCCACCGCGCGCGAGTACCGCGCGCTGTGGAAGCTGGAGCCCGCCGCGCACGCGCTGATCGAGGCGCTCTACCAGGAGCACGGCATCGTCGACACGGGCGCCTTCCCCGCCATCCAGGATGAGGACCTCGTGCTCAAGGCATAGTGTGCGGTGTGAGGCGCACACTCGACCGGGTACGCAAGCTGCTCGCCAAAGCCGAGGGCACGGACAACGAGCACGAGCGGGCCACGTTCATGGCGGCCGCCGCGGCCCTGATGGCGAAGTACGGCATCGAGAGCCTGGAGCCCGCCGAGACGCGGTCCAGGCCGGGCAACCGCGTCGTGACCCTGCCCGACCCGTGGGCGCGCGAGAAGGCCAGGCTGGTGTCCCTGGTGGCGCAGGCCGTACGCTGCCGCCCCCTCCTCATCGGCAGGGGGGACGGCGGGCAGCGCGTGCACGTGTTCGGCTTCGGCGGCGACCTGGAGCGGGCCGACCTCCTGGCCACGTCGCTGCTGCTGCAGATGGCCACCGGCCTGGGCCGGGTACCGGTGCCCGGCGTGGCCTACCGGCGTTCGTGGATGCTGGGCTTCACCGACGAGGTCTACCGGCTGCTGAGCGCCGAGGAGTCGAGCGCGGGCCGGGGCATGGAGCTCGTGCTGGCCGACCGCACGCGGGAGGTCGACCAGGCGGTGGCCGAGCACTACCCGAAGATCCGCCGCAGCGTACCGAGGACCAGCGGCACCGGCTACCGCGACGGCGTCGAGGCCGGCCGGCGGGCGGACCTGAACCGCGCCGGCCTGACGGCGAAGAAGGAGCTCACTTGAGCGCGGCCGACACGACCGCGCGCGCCTCCTCCTGGACGAGCGCCAGGTGGTCGGCCCCCAGGAACGACTCGGCGTAGATCTTGTAGACGTCCTCGGTGCCGGACGGCCTGGCGGCGAACCAGGCGTTCTCCGTGGACACCTTGACCCCGCCGAGCTCGGCCCCGTTGCCCGGCGCCGAGGTGAGGATGGAGGTGATCGGCTCGCCCGCCAGCGTGGAGGCGGTGACCTGCGAGGCCGACAGCTTGGCCAGGACGGCCTTCTCCTCGCGCGTGGCGGGTGCGTCGACCCGCGCGTAGGCGGGCGCGCCGAAGCTCTCGGTCAGGGCGGCGTAGTGCTCGCTGGGGCTGCGCCCGGTGACGGCGAGGATCTCCGAGGCCAGCAGCGCCAGGATGATGCCGTCCTTGTCGGTCGTCCAGACCGAGCCGTCGCGGCGCAGGAACGAGGCGCCCGCGCTCTCCTCGCCGCCGAAGGCCAGCGAACCGTCCAGCAGGCCGGGGACGAACCACTTGAACCCGACCGGCACCTCGGTGAGCTGACGCCCGAGCGAGGTCACGACGCGGTCGATCATGCTGCTGCTCACCAGCGTCTTGCCGACCGACGCCCCCGACGGCCAGCCGGGACGGTGACCGTACAGGTAGGAGATGGCCACGGCGAGGTAGTGGTTGGGGTTGAGCAGGCCGCCGTCGGGCGTGACGACGCCGTGCCGGTCGGCGTCGGCGTCGTTGCCGGTGGAGATGTCGTAGGAGAACCGGTTCGCGATGAGCGAGGCCATGGCGTACGGCGAGGAGCAGTCCATGCGGATCTTGCCGTCCCAGTCGAGCGTCATGAACCGCCACGTGGCGTCGACCAGCGGGTTCACCACGGTCAGGTCCAGGTTGTGGCGCTCGGCGATCTCGCCCCAGTAGGCCACGCTCGCCCCGCCCAGCGGGTCGGCGCCGATGCGCACCCCGGCCGAGCGGATCGCGTCGAGGTCGACCACATTGGGCAGGTCGTCGACGTAGTTGCCGAGGAAGTCGTAGCGCTCGAAGGCGGCTCTGGCGTAGGGGACCCGGCGCACCTCGCGCAGGCCGCCCGCGATCAGCTCGTTGGCCCGGTCCTGGATCCACGAGGTCGCCTCGGTGTCGGCTGGCCCGCCGTTCGGCGGGTTGTACTTGAACCCGCCGTCGCCCGGCGGGTTGTGCGACGGCGTCACCACCACGCCGTCCGAGCCCGGATGGGTGAGGATCGCGTGCGAGACGGCAGGAGTGGGCGTGTAGCCGTCGCGGCTGTCGGCCAGGACGGTCACCCCGTTGGCCGCGAACACCTCCAGCGCCGACACCCGCGCGGGCTCCGACAGCGCGTGCGTGTCGACGCCCAGGAACAGCGGCCCGGTGATGCCCTGCCCGGCGCGGTACTCGCAGATCGCCTGCGAGGTGGCCAGGATGTGGTCCTCGTTGAACGCGGTGTTGAGCGACGACCCGCGATGCCCCGACGTGCCGAACGCCACCCGCTGGCCCACCTCTGCCGGGTCCGGGTGCAACGCGTAGTAGGCGGTCACCAGGCGGGCGACGTCGACCAGGTCGGCTGGCTGGGCGGGCTGTCCCGCTCGCTCGTGGGTCATGGGGCAAGCCTACAAACAGCCCTTGACTCAGATTAAACCTACCTGAATTATAGGAAATATGAGGCTTCTGATCGCGCTGGCCGTACTCGCCCTGTCGGTGACCGCCTGCTCCGGCGAGGATTCCGGTGCGGTGCTCAAGATCAAGGACCCGGGCAACGCCGGCCCCCTGGCGTACGCCAAGAAGAACGGGATCCTGGAGAAGCGGCTGGCCGCCGTCGGCGCGAAGGTCGAGTGGGGCGGCTCCTACGCCTCGTTCACCGCGACCATCGACGCCGTGCGCTCAGGCTCGGTGAACGTGCTGGAAGGCGCGATCTCGCCCGCCCTGGGCTACCTGGCCAACGGCAAGGACATCAAGATCTTCTCGATCACCGACCGCGTCACCGACGCGGCCGCGCCGCAGACCGACGGCCTGGTCGTCCCGGCCGACAGCCAGGTCAAGGGCGTCAAGGACCTCGTCGGCAAGCAGGTGGCCGTCAACAAGGGCGGGCGCGGCGAGTACCTGCTGCTGCTCGCCCTGGAGCGCGCCGGGATAGCCCCCGACCAGGTCAAACGCGTCTACCTCAACCCCGACCAGGCGGCCTCGGCGTTCGCCACCGGCAAGGTCGACGCCTGGTGGGCGATCGTGCGCGCCTACCCCGAGGTGGTCGCCAAGGGGGCGCGCGTCCTGGTGCACGGCCGCGACCTGCCCGACCAGGACCTCAGCATCCAGGCGGCGCGCACAGAGCTGCTCCAGGAACACCCTGAGGCGGTGCGCGTCTACCTGCAGGTGCTGCAGGAGCTCACCCAGCAGGCCAGGACGGAGCCGGCGAAGTTCCAGAACGTCTTCCAGACCCAGGGGCCGACCGCGCTGTCCGGGGCGCGGCTGGAGGAGGAGCTGGCCAAGTCCCGCTACGCCCTGCCGCCCCGGTTCGTCACCCCCGCTGACGCGAGCTACATCTCCGACGTGGCGGGCACCTTCCACAAGTACGGCGTGCTGCCCGTCACGGTGAAGCCCCAGGACGTCATCGCCGACCTGCGGCCCGCCCAATGACCGTCGTCGAGGAGCGCGTCGAGCTGGAGGCCCCGGCGTTCCTCGCGGTCCGGCGCAGGGCTCCTGCCGCCTCGCTGGCCGTCCGGGTGACCGTCCCGCTGCTGCTGCTGGCCCTGTGGTGGTACGGCAGCGCCAGTGGAGCCATCTCCGCCGACGTGCTGGCGGGTCCCGGAGCCGTGGTGCGGGCGCTGGGCGAGCTGGCAGCCACCGGGCAGCTCGCCGAGTACCTGGCCGCCTCCGCGCACCGAGCCGGTCTCGGGGTCCTGCTCGGCGGCGGGATCGGCCTGGTGCTCGGCGTCGTGTCCGGGCTGTCGGCACTGGGGGAGGAGCTGGTCGACCCGACCATGCAGATGAAGCGGGCCGTGCCGTTCCTCGCGCTGGTGCCGCTCTTCATCTCCTGGTTCGGCGTCGGCGAGACGTTCAAGGTGGTGCTCATCGGCGTGTCGGCCGTCGCGCCCATGTACGCCTACACCTACCTCGGCGTGCGCGGCGTCGACAGGAAGGTGGTGGAGGCGGCGCGCGGCTTCGGGCTGCGCGGGTGGCGGCTCGCGTTCGGCGTCGTCATCCCGACCGCGCTGCCCAGCATCCTCATGGCGCTGCGCATCTGCCTGTCGGTGTCGCTGACCGGACTCATCGCGGCCGAGCAGATCGGCGCCACCGAGGGCATCGGCTACCTGGTCACCCTCGCCCAGCAGTATTTCCGCGGCGACTACATGGTGCTGTGCGTCGTGATCTACGCGGTGCTCGGCCTGGCCATCGACCTGGCCATCCGCGGCGTGGAACGGCTGGTCCTGCGATGGAGATGACCGGTGTGACCAAGGCGTTCGGCGGCAGGGCCGTGCTGCGCGGCCTCGACCTGACGATCGCCCCCGGCGAGTTCTTCGCCCTGCTCGGCCCGAGCGGCACCGGCAAGACCACATTGCTGCGCCTCCTGGCCGGGCTGGAGCGGCCAGACAGCGGCACCGTGCTGGTGCCGCCCCGCCGTACGACGGTCTACCAGGAGCCCAGGCTCGTGCAGGCCCGCAGGGTGCTCGCCAACGTCACGCTCGGCCTGCCACGCGCCCGGCGCGAGGCGGGCGCGCGGGCCCTGGCCGAGGTCGGCCTCGACGGGTACGGCGGAGCCTGGCCAGGGACGCTGTCCGGCGGCGAGGCGCAACGCGTCGCCCTGGCCAGAGCCCTGGTGCGCGAGCCGCAACTGCTGCTGCTCGACGAGCCGTTCGCCGCCCTCGACGCGCTGACCAGGCTGCAGATGCAGCAGCTCGTCGCCGAGCTGTGCGCGCGGCACCGGCCGGCCGTCGTGCTGGTCACCCACGACGTGGACGAGGCGGTGGCGCTGGCCGACCGGGTGGCGGTGCTGCGCGACGGCGAGCTGGCCGTCGACGTGCCCATCGACCTGCCGCGCCCGCGCGACCGCGCCGACCCCGCGTTCCTCGCCCTGAGAACCCTGTTCCTGTCCCATCTTGGAGTGCTGACATGAGTCTCTGGTACACCCGCTGCCCGGTGCCCACGGCGTCCGGGCTGGCCTACAACCTGGGCTGGCTGGAGGGGTTCGGCGTCCTGCAGGACGCGCCGCCCGAGCTGGCCAGGCACCACTTCGACCACGACCTCCTGGGGTTGTTCCGCGAGGGCGGCAACGTGCCCGCGCTGGCCGCCCGCTCCGAGGGTGCGCGCACGCGGCTGATCGGGCTGACCTGGATCGAGGAGTGGCAGTCGATCCTGGTCCGCGCGGGGTCCGGGATCACCGGCGCGGAAGGGCTGCGCGGGGCCAGGTTCGCGCTGCCGTCGTGGGCCGACAGCCGCGCCGAGAGCTTCCCGAGGGCGATGGCGCTGCACGGCGCGAAGGGCGCGCTGTCGCAGGCGGGCCTGACGCTGGACGACGTGCGGTTCGTGGACGTCCCCGCCAACGCGCGCCCGTCGGTCGGGCGGGACGACGGCAGGGCGTGGGCCTGGCCCGGCATCGCCGAGCTGGCCGACGGGACCGTCGACGCCGTCTACGTGAAGGGGGCGCGCGCCGCCGAGCAGGCCAGGCAGATCGGCGCGGTCGTCGCCGTCGACCTCGACGTGCACCCCGACCCGCGCACCCGCGTCAACAACGGCACCCCGCGGCCCATCACCGTGCACGAGGACCTCCTGCGCGACCGGCCCGAGGTCGTCGTCGACTTCCTCGTGCAGACGCTGCGCGCGGCCGACTGGGCGGCGGCCAACCTCGACGAGGTCCGCGCCATCCTCGCCCGCGAGACCCGGTCGGGCGCGGACGGCGTGGCCACCGCCTACCGCGGCGACTTCCACACCTCGCTGCACCCTGAGCTGTCGGTCGAGCGGCTGGACCTGCTGGAGATCCAGAAGGAGTTCCTGCGCCTGCACGGCTTCCTGGCAGGTGACGTCGACATCGACGGCTGGGCGGCGCTGGAGCCGCTCGCCGAGGCCAGGGAGAGGCTGGCCGTCCATGCCTGAGTTCTACGTCACGCTGCCCACCAGGGGCGACGGCCCGCGCGGCGACTGGCACCCGGACGCGCACCGGCCCTTCCCTCCCTTCATCACCGACCCGCGCGGCGGCAACTCCTTCGACCACCTGACCCAGCTCGGCCGCGCGGCAGAGCTGGCCGGGTACGCGGGCGCGCTGGCCCCCTTCGACGCCGAGGGCGAGGAGTCGCTGGTCGTGGCCGCCGGGCTGCTGCGCCAGACCCGGTGGCTGCGGCTGGTCGCCGAGTTCCACACCGGGATCGCCACCCCGGTCTACGCCGCCAAGATCGCCGCCTCCCTGCAGCGGTTCTCCGGCAGCCGCCTGGACTGGCGGCTGGCCGTCGACCTCGACCCGGCGCTCGCCCGCGCCCAGGGCGACTTCCACGAGGGCGCCGACCGCTACGCCAGGGCGGAGGAGTTCCTGACAGTCGCCAAGGGCGTCTGGTACGAGCCCGGCTACACCTTCGCGGGGCGCTTCTACGAGGTGCTCGCCGGGGGCTTCCAGCCGCCGCTGTCCGGCAGCGCCTTCCCGCGCGTGCACCTGTCAGGCACCTCGCGGCGGGCGCTCGAGCTGTCCGCGCGCCACGCCGACGTGCACGTCTTCGAGCGCGACGACGACCTGGAGGGCGCCATCGACCGGCTGCCCGGCGTCGAGTACGCATTGCGCCTGCCGGTCCTGGCCCGCGAGGACGTGGACGAGGCCTGGCACGCGGCCGTACGGCTGGGCGGGTTCGAGGGGCTGGTCGGCTCCTACGAGAGCGTCGCCGACGACATCCGCAGCTTCCAGGACAGGGGGGTGACGACCTTCTTCCTGGAGGCCGCGCCGTACCTGGAGGAGACCTACCGGCTGGGCGAGCACCTGCTGCCGCTGCTGGCCAAGGAGGACGTCCATGCCGGTTGACGTGTACTGGCGGATCGGCACGCACGGCGACCAGCCCTCGCTCAGGAGGCGGGTGGCCAGCAGGGGCGACTGGGCGCCGACGCTGCCCGGCAGCCTCGCGCCTGGCCCGCGCGACGACTACAGCTACGTCGAGCACATGGGCGACGTGGCCAGGGCGTCGGAGAGCGCCGGTTTCGTCGGCGGGCTGCTGCCGTCCTTCCCCAACACAGACGACCCCTGGGCCGCAGCCGCGACGCTGGCCCGCGAGACCTCCACCTACCGGTTCATGGTCGCCTTCCAGCCGGGGTTCCTGCACCCGGTGCAGGCGGCGCGCATGACGGCCAGCCTGCAGCGCGCCTCGGGCGGGCGCGTCGTCTACAACGTCATCTCCGGCGGCGGCGGGCCCGACCAGCTCTGGTGGGGCGACAAGGTCGACCACGACGACCGTTACGCGCGCACCAGCGAGTTCCTCGACGTGCTCAAGGGCGTGTGGCGGGGCGAGCCGTTCGACTTCGACGGCCGCTTCTACCGGGTGGAGGGCGCGCGGCTGCCCGAGCCGCTGGCGCGCCAGCCGTTCCCCGAGATCTTCTTCTCCGGCTCCTCGCGCGCGGCCATCGAGGCGGCGGGCAGGCACGCCGACTACTACCTGTCGTGGCTGGAGCCGTTCTGGGCGCTGGAGGAGAAGTTCCACCAGGTGCGCCTGCTGACCGAGCGCGCGAAGTTCGCCGTGCGCATCGACGTGGTCGCGCGGGAGACCGAGGAACTGGCCTGGGCGGAGATCGCCAAGGGCTGGGACAACGTGGACCCGTCGGTGCTGCGCGGCGCGACGGGCGACTCGATCGGCTGGGAGCGCAGCCGGTCGTTCGTCCAGGGCGCGGTGAACGGCTACCGCGACCTGGAGGTGCAGCCCAACGTGTGGGGCGGCTTCCACCTGCTGCGCGGCGGGCCCGCCTTCGGCCTGGTCGGCAGCTACGAGCAGGTGGCCGAGCGGCTCGACGAGCTGGTCGGCCTCGGCGTGGACGCGTTCATCCTGGCGGGCGTACCGCACCTGGAGGAGGCCTACCGCGTGGGCGAGAACGTCCTTCCCCTACTGAAAGGCGCATCATGACCAAGATCGGATTTTTCCCCAGTAACAACTCCTTGTGGGTCCTGCGGCACCGCGACATCCTGGGCGGCGTCGAATGGGTCGACCTCCGTACGCTGCCGCAGGGCGAGCGCCCCTCGCCCCTGGAAGGGCTGCCGTCGCTGCACGGCGACCACCTGTTCGACGGCGGCTACGACTTCATCGGCACCGGCTCCACCCCGCCCGTCACCGCGCAGGGCAAGGGCCACGACATCGTCTACGTCGCCGTCTCCGGCCCGCGCCACGAGAACGGCAGGCTCGTCGTGCGCGCGGACTCGCCGATCACCTCGGTGGCCGACCTGAAGGGGAGGAAGGTCGCGCTCGGGCACGGCTCGTGGCAGACCACGCTGCTGCTGTTCGCCCTCGACGACGCCGGGCTGGGCTGGCGCGACGTGGAACCGGTCGACGCCGGGGGCAACGCTGCCGACCTGCTCGTCAGCGGCGAGGTGGACGCCTGGGTGGGCTCCTACCCCGCGCTCAGCAGGGTGGAGGAGAAGACCCGCACGCTGGTGGAGACCCAGGGGCTGTTCAGCCACCGCTCGCTCTGGTTCACCCGGCGCGACTTCGCGGAACAGCAGCCGGAGGAGCTGGCCAGGATCGTCGCCGCGCTCCGCGAGTCCGACGAGTGGATCACGCGCAACTACCGCGCCGCGGCCGAGCTGTTCGCCGCCGACGACGGCGGATCGGTGGACGACTGGGAGCACGCGCTGCGCAACCGGCCCTTCGGCCTCGAACCGGTCACCGCCGAGTTCGTCGCCGAGCAGCAGCGCGCCGCCGACCTCTTCTTCGCCGCCGGGCTGATCGACCGCAGGATCACGGTGGCCGACGCGGTTCCGGAGCAAGCCGGGGACTAGACTTCGACGCATCGACCAGAACGGAGTTCGGTAGCGATGCGTATAGGACTCTTCTTCGACGGGCCCAAGGGCGACGACCCGATCGGCACGCTGCGCGACAGGATCGCCAGAGCCGCCGACGACGGCTTCCCGTCCGCCTGGATATCGAACATCTTCGGCCTGGACGCCATGACCACGCTCGCGGTGGTGGGCACAACGGTGCCGGGCATCGAGCTCGGCACCGCGGTCGTGCCCACCTACCCGCGCCACCCCGGCGTCATGGCCCAGCAGGCGCTGACCGTGAACGCCGCGCTCGGCGGCCGCTTCACGCTCGGCATCGGGCTGTCGCACCAGATCGTCATCGAGCACATGTTCGGCTACAGCTTCGACCGGCCCGCCAGGCACATGAAGGAGTACCTGGACGTGCTCATGCCGCTCACCCGCGGCGAGCGGGTCGACTTCAAGGGCGAGACCGTCACGGCCAACCTCACCCTGTCCACGCCGGGCACCGGGCTGCAGGTGCTGATCGCCGCGCTCGCGCCGCGCATGCTCAAGCTGGCCGGCGCGGTCGCCGACGGCACCGTCCTGTGGATGACCGGACCGAAGACCGTCGCCGAGCACGTCGTTCCGGCGATCACCGCGGCCGCGCAGGAGGCGGGCAGGGAGCGGCCCAGGGTCGTGTGCGCGCTGCCCGTCTGCGTCACCGACGACGTGGACACCGCCAGGGCGCGGGCCGACCAGGTTTTCGCCGGGTACGGCCAGCTGCCCTCCTACCGCGCCATGCTGGACAAGGAGGGCGCCGCGGGACCGGGCGACGTGGCCGTCGTCGGTGACGAGGACAGCGTGCGCGCCCAGATCGACGTCCTGGCCAAGGCAGGCGTCACCGACTTCGTCGCGGCCGAGTTCGCCGAGCGCGACCGCACCAGGGCGTTCCTGAAGGGACTGCTGTGAAGATATGGCTGGGCGCCATCCTCGTGGTGATGGGCGGCATCTGGGTGCTGCAGGGGCTCGGCTACGTCGGCGGCAGCTTCATGTCCGGAGCCATGCAGTGGTTCTGGATCGGCCTCGCGGTCGTCCTGGCCGGCGCGGTGCTGGTCGTCCTGGGCGTCAGAGGCCGACGTAGTTCTCCGCGAGGCTAGCCGAGGCCGCCCGCGAGGACACCACGTAGTCGAGGTGCGAGAGCTGCAGCCTGCGCGCGAACGCGTCGGCCGTGGGGTCGGCGTGCAGCAGCGTCGTCATCCAGTAGGAGAAGTGCTCGGCCCGCCACACCTTCTTCAGCCGCGCCGCCGAGTAGCCGTCCAGGAGCTCGGGCGACCCCGAGGCGATCGCGTCCGCCAGGGCTGCCACGTCGGCGACGGCCAGGTTGAGCCCCTTGGCCCCGGTCGGCGGGACGATGTGCGCGGCGTCGCCGGCCAGGAACAGCTTGTCGTGGCGCATCGGCTCGGTGACGAAGCTGCGCATCGGGGTGATCGCCTTCTCCCTGATCGGCCCGTCCTTCAGCGTCCAGCCGTCGTCGGTGGCGAAGCGGGTGCGCAGCTCGTCCCAGATCCGCTCGTCCGGCCACGCCTCCAGCGAGTCCGCCGGGTCGACCTGCAGGTACAGGCGGCTGACGCTGGGGGAGCGCAGGCTGTGCAGGGCGAAGCCGCGCGGGTGGTGGGCGTAGATGAGCTCCTCCGTCGAGGGCGCCACGTCGGCCAGCACGCCGAGCCAGGCGAACGGGTACTCCCGCTCGAACGCCCTTGCCTCGGGGATCGCCGACCGCGACACCCCGTGGAAGCCGTCGCACCCGGCGATGAGGTCGCACTCCAGCGTCCGCACCACCCCGTTCTCGCGGAAGGTCACCGACGGCGCGGCGGGATCCACCGACAGCACCTCGGCCTCGAACCGCACCCGGTCGTCCGACAGCGCGATGAGGTCCTTCACGATCTCGGTCTGCGCGTAGATCGTCACCGTCTTCCCGCCGGTCAGCTCCGACAGCGCGATGCGGTGGCCCGCGCCGTCGAAGCGCAGCTCCAGCCCGTGGTGGGTGAGCCCCTCCCGGTCCAGCCGCTCGCCGGCGCCCATGGAACGCAGCAGGTCGACCGTGGACTGCTCCAGCATCCCCGCCCGCTGCCGGTGCTCGACGTAGTCGCGGTCGCGGCTCTCCAGAACCACGGAGTCGATGCCGCGCCGGCGCAGCAGATGGGACAGGACCAGCCCGGCGGGGCCCGCGCCGATGACGGCGACCTGGGTGCGCATCGTCAACCTCCTTCAGTCGGGACGATCGTGCTGGGCCGACGGCCCGGCGTGGCCATTACCCTTCCGCTCAGTGGAAAAGTGGCCGCTCACGTCGCGCGACAGCGCCTTGGCCGCGGTCACCAGGGCGGGGACGAACGTGCGCAGGTCGGTGCGCGGGGTGGTGACGATCGACAGCGCGGCCACCACGTCACCGCCCGCGCCGCGCACCGGCGCAGCGACCGAGCAGGTGCCCAGCGTCATCTCCTCGCGCACCACGGCCACGCCGGTCCTGCGGACCTCGGCCAGCGCGGCGCGCAGCCGTGCCGGGTCGGTGACGGTGTGCCTGGTGAGCGGTTGCAGCCCGGCGGCGACCACCTCGGCTGTCACCTCCTCCGGCGCGAAGGCCAGCAGGATCTTGCCCACGCCCGTCGCGTGCAGCGGCAGCTCGCCGCCCACCCGGCTGACGATCGGCACGCTGCGCGGCCCGCGCAGCTTCTCGACGTACAGGGCCTTCACCCCGTTCCGTACGGCCAGCTGGACGTTGGCGTGGGTGACCTCGTAGATGTCCTCCATGTACGGCAGGGCCAGCTCGCGCAGCTCGCCAGGCGCGGCCATCGCCCCGATGCGCCACATCCCGACGCCCACCCGGTAGGAGCCGCCGGGCAGCCGTTCCAGGAACCCGCCACGGGTGAGCTCACCCACCAGGCGGTGCCCGGTCGCCAGGGGGAGCGCGGCGCGGCGGCAGATCTCGCTCAGCGTCAGGGGAGCGTCCCCGTGTGCGAAAGTGTCCAGGATCGCCATGACTTTTCCGGCGACGCTCGGTGGCGGCCTCATAGCGCACATTATGGTTGTCGCGGCGCGGCGAGGACCTGAATGGGTGACACCTCAATAAACTCCGGCAACGTGAGCGAGCGTAGCGAGCGAGCCAGGAGGCACAGCAAGATTTTCTTCGCCGTGCCGACGAAGGAGGCTCGGTGAAGAAGTTGTTGCACGGCATCGACGTCTCCAACTGGCAGGGCTCGGTCGACTGGTCCGAGCACGCCGACAGCGGGATCTCCTTCGCCTTCTCCAAGGCCACCGAGGGCGGCGGGTTCACCGACAAGTGGTTCCAGCGCAACTGGCACGGCATGCGCGAGAGCTGGATGGTCTGCGGCGCCTACCACTTCGCCAGGCCCAAGGGCGACCCCGCCGACCAGGCGCAACACTTCCTGCGCACGATCAGGGCCGCGGGCGGGCTGCGCAAGGGCGACCTGATCGCCCTCGACCTGGAGGCCGACGACGGCCTGCCGCCCGACCAGGTGGCCAGGTACGCCCGCCGCTGGTGCCGCATCATCGAGAAGCAGGCGGGCGTGCGCCCCTTCGTCTACACCTACACGTGGTTCGCGCGCTCGGGCAACTGCGCCGGCCTGGCCGAATACCCGCTGTGGATCGCCTCGCCCGCCCGCCCGCGCGGCGAGCCCGTGGTGCCCAGGCCGTGGAACGACTGGACGATCCACCAGTACTCCAACAGCCCCGTCGACAGGAACGTCTTCCACGGCAGCCGCGAGGACCTGACCAGGCTGGGTTACCACCCGCGATAGCATCGGATCTCACCGATCCAGTGCTATCCAAGGGAGTCACCGTGTCAGCCGAGCTACGCATCACCCTCGCCGGAGCCGAGCGTGTGGTCGCGGCGGGGACGACGGCCGGTGACGCGCTGGAAGCCGATGGCAGAACGGTCATCGCGGCCCGCGTCAACGGCGAGCTGCGCGACCTGGCCCACGTCGTGCGTGAGGGCGACGTCGTCGAGGCCGTCGAGATCGGCTCTGCCGACGGCCGCGCCATCATGCGCCACTCCGCCGCCCACGTCATGGCGCAGGCGGTGCAGGAGCTGTTCCCCGACGCGCGGCTGGGCATCGGCCCGCCGGTCGAGAACGGCTTCTACTACGACTTCGACGTGCACCAGGCCTTCCAGCCCGACGACCTCAAGCGCATCGAGAAGCGCATGCGGGAGATCGTCAAGGAGGGGCAGACCTTCTCCAGGCGCGAGGTCTCCGACGACGAGGCCCGCCTGGAGCTGGCGGCCGAGCCGTACAAGCTCGAACTGATCGGGCTCAAGGGCGGGGCTTCCGACGAGGAGAACGTCGAGGTGGGCGGCGGTCAGCTGACCATCTACGACAACCACGACGCCAAGGACGGCAAGCTGCGCTGGTTCGACCTGTGCCGCGGCCCGCACGTGCCCACCACCCGGGCGATCCCGGCGTTCAAGCTCATGCGCACCGGCGGCGCCTACTGGCGGGGCAGCGAGAAGAACCCGCAGCTCCAGCGCATCTACGGCACCGCGTGGGAGTCGCGCGAGCAGCAGGACTCCTACCTGGAGCTGCTGGCCGAGGCGGAGAAGCGCGACCACCGCAAGCTGGGCAGCGAGCTCGACCTGTTCAGCTTCCCGCCGGAGCTCGGCTCCGGGCTGCCGGTCTTCCACCCCAAGGGCGGGATCATCCGCAAGGAGATGGAAGACTACATGCGCCGCCGCCAGTCTGAGGCGGGCTACGAGTTCGTCAACACCCCGCACCTGACGAAGTCCTCGCTGTTCGAGCTGTCCGGGCACCTGCCCTACTACGGCGAGGACATGTTCCCCGCCTTCGAGCTCGACGGCACCGAATATCGCGTCAAGCCGATGAACTGCCCGATGCACAACCTGATCTTCCGTGCGCGCGGGCGCTCCTACCGCGAGCTGCCGCTGCGGCTGTGCGAGTTCGGCTCGGTCTACCGCTACGAGAAGTCCGGCGTCGTGCACGGCCTGACCCGGGTGCGCGGCATGACGCAGGACGACTCGCACATCTACACCACCAAGGAGCAGATGGGCGACGAGATCAAGTCGCTGCTGACCTTCGTGCTGAGCGTGCTGCGCGACTTCGGGCTGGAGGAGTTCTACCTGGAGCTGTCCACCCGCGACGACTCCGACAAGTTCATCGGCGAGCAGGCCGACTGGGACGAGGCGACCGAGGCGCTGCGCCAGGCGGCAGAGGAGTCCGGGCTGGAGCTGGTGGCCGACCCGGGCGGCGCGGCCTTCTACGGGCCGAAGATCTCGGTGCAGGCCAAGGACGCCATCGGGCGCACCTGGCAGCTGTCGACGATCCAGCTCGACTTCAACCAGCCCAAGCGGTTCGGCCTCGAGTACCAGGCGGCGGACGGCACGCGGCAGACCCCTGCCATGATCCACCGGGCGCTGTTCGGGTCGATCGAGCGGTTCATGGGCGTGCTGGTCGAGCACTACGCGGGCGCGTTCCCTCCGTGGCTGGCCCCGGTGCAGGTCGCCGGCATCCCGATCGCCGAGGCGCACGTGGCCTACCTGCAGGACGTCGCGAAGAAGCTGCGCGAGCGGGGCATCAGGGTCGAGGTCGACACGGCCGACGACCGGATGCAGAAGAAGATCCGCAACGCGCAGAAGGCGAAGGTGCCGTTCATGCTGCTGGCCGGTGACGACGACATCGCCAACGGCGCCGTCTCGTTCCGCTACCGCAACGGCGAGCAGAAGAACGGCGTGTCCGTGGAGGACGCGGTCGCCGAGATCGTCAGCGCGGTCGAGCGGCGCGTGCAGGTCTGAGATACGCGAAAGGCCCCCTGCTCCGTGCGGGGGGCCTTTCGTATGTCCTACTTGGCGAGCGGCTGGCCCTGCTTGTCGGTGAACTTACCGATGAGGATGACGACGAAGTCGACGATCACCCAGATGCCGAACCCGCCGAGGGTGACGAGCTGGAGGATGCCGGTGCCGATCTTGCCGACGTAGAACCGGTGCACGCCTAGGACGCCGAAGAAGAAGCAGAGCAGAACTGCGACGATCCAGGACTTCTGCATGGGAACGAACCTTCCGAAAGTGATCGCGTTGAAGAGAACGTCACCCTAGGGAGGACCGTGTGACAGATGGTTGACAAACGATAAATCACCGCGGGAACAGCTGGAATGCCACAGAAGTGCCCCGGTCGAGGAAGGCGCGGGCGTAGGTCTCCGGGTCCTCGTCGGTGAGCGCCTCGATGTAGGTGCGGTGCTCCAGCAGGGAGCGCACGCCCAGCTCCATCGTGTCCGTGACGTCGATCGCGTGCGTGGGGTACGGCGAGCCGGCCACGGCCACCCAGCGCACCCCGTCCCACGGCTCCTCCTCGGTGTCGGGGAAGATCCAGCGGTTGCCCGCGTCCGACGCGGCGTCGATCGTGGCGCGGCCGACCGCCTTGTGGTCGGGGGAGTTCCACGACGTGCCGCCCCAGGTGTCGTGGTGGTTGAGCGTGATCACCAGCTCCGGGCGGTGCCTGCGGATCGCGGACGCCAGATCCCTGCGCAGGGCCGTGCCGTACTCGATCACCCCGTCCAGGTGGTCGAGGAACTCCACCACCGACACCCCGACGACCGCGGCGCTGGCGCGCTGCTCCTGCTCGCGCAGCGGGGCCGCCTTGGCCGGCTCCAGGTCGTCGATGCCCGCCTCGCCCCTGGTGGCCAGCACGTAGGCGACCTGCTTGCCGGCTGCGGTCCAGGCGGCGATGGCTGAGGCGCAGCCGTACTCGAGGTCGTCGGGGTGCGCCACGATCGCCAGGGCCCGCGTCCAGTCGCCGGGCATCGGTTCAAGAGAGTCGGTCATGCCCTCACCCTAGCCAGGTCAGTGGTCGAGGAACTCCTCCGGTGTGAGGGGTTCGTGGCGGGGCTGGCCGGGGAGGCGGACGTCGTCGACCGTGACGTTGACCTCGCTCACCCGCAGGCCGAGCATGCGGCTGACCGATCGGGCCACGTTCGACTTGACCTCGGCGGCCACCTCCATGACCACGTGCCCGTACTCCACGACGATTGTCAGGTCCACCGCCACCTGACGGTCCACGATCTCGGCGCTGACGCCCTGGTTGCCGCGGCGGGAGCCGATGCCGATCCGGTCGCGCACCGACTCGAACGCCCTGGCCAGGTCGCCGCCCATGTCCGCCACGCCGGACACCTCCAGCGCCGCCAGCGCGGCCACCTTCTCGACGACCTCGTCCGCCACCTTGATCCGCCCCTTCACCACGGCGGCCGTCAGGGGGTCTTGTACACGTTCAGGTGCTGTGGTCTCGGTCATCGCACGCTCCCTTATGCACGGATCTTACGGATTGTGCCGGAATGTTCTGCGGGTAACCACTCTCTTCCCACGGAAGTTCTGGCCGCGTTTCATGAGGACGTGACGGTTTTCGGCCGCCTCCCGGGGGCGACGGCGCTACTGCTCGGCACGAGCGTCTACACCACGCTGCCCGACGTCCCCGCCGTGGCCACCACCGTGACCGACCTGGCCCAGGCCCTCGTACGGCGCAGCGGACTCAGCCCGGAAGCCGTGCACGTCGCCACGGAGCTGTCCGGCCCCGAGCAGATGGGCGACGCGATCGCCGCCGTCGCCGAGTCGGCGCAGGGCCCGATTCTCGTGTCATTTTCCGGACACGGACTCGTGAGCCCGACCGGCACGCTCTACCTGGCCACCGCGCGCACCGACCCTCGGCGGTCGCGGCTGGAGCACACGGCGCTGCCGTACGACACCCTGCGCCGCTACCTGCTCGACAGCGCGGCCAGGCCCGTCATCGTGCTGCTCGACTGCTGCTTCTCCGGGTGGGCGGTGTCGGCCATGGGGCCGTCCGACGACGTCGCGGGGCTCACCGAGATCGACGGCGCGTTCGTGGTGACGGCCTCGGGGCGCAGCGAGATGGCGCTCGCGCCGGAGGGCGACCGGCACACCGCGTTCGGCGGCGCGCTGCTGCGCCTGCTGGAGCACGGCGACCCGCACGCGCCCGCCGCGCTCACCCTGCAGGCCGTGCACCGCCACCTGAGCACCGCGCTGCCCGCTGCGGGCTTTCCCCGGCCGCGCTGCCGGTCCAGCGGTACGGCGGGCGAGCTCGTCCTGGCACCCAACCCGGCGCGCGCGGCGCAGGCCGTCTCCCCTTCCCGGCGCGGGACGCTGGGCGTGCACGACGGCCCGCCGTACCAGGGCCTCGCCCCCTTCGACCGGGGCGACGGCGCGCTCTTCTTCGGGCGGGACAGTCTGGTCACCCAGCTCCTGCGCCGCCTGGCCCGCCGGCTGGACGACCCGCGCCCGCTCGTCGTCACCGGCGCGTCGGGCTCGGGCAAGTCGTCGCTGCTGCGCGCGGGCCTGCTGCCCGCCATCGCCAGGGGCGGCCTGGAGGTGTACGGCTCGGCGTCCTGGTCCAGCGTGGTGCTGACGCCGACGGCCGACCCGCTCGGCGCGCTGGAACGGGCGTCAGGGCACCGGGTGGTGGTGATCGACCAGTTCGAGGAGCTCTTCACCGAATGCGGCGACGAGGGGACGCGCGCCGAGTTCGTCGCCCGCCTGAACGCCCTGTCGGCTTCCGCGCTCGTCGTGTTGTGCGTGCGCGCCGACTTCTACGGGCGGTGCGCCGCCTACCCGCAGCTCGCCGTCGCGATGGGCGACGGTCAGGTCGTCGTGGGCCCCATGTCCCCGGAGGAGCTGCGCGAGGTGGTCGTCCGCCCTGCCGAGCTCGCCGGGCTCACCCTGGAGCCCGGTCTGGTGGAGCTGTTGCTCGCCGACCTGGGCGCGCGTTACGAGGCGGGACGGCTGCCGCTGCTCTCCCACGCGTTGCTGGCCACGTGGCAGGGGCGCTCGGGCGACGAGCTGACCGTGGCCGGGTACCGGGAGACGGGCGGCATCCACGGCGCGCTGGCCGCGACGGCCGACAGGACCCTGGCCGCCGTCGGCGACCGGCGCGCGGCCAGGGCGCTGATGCGGCGCCTCGTGCACGTGGGCGAGGGCATGGAGGACACCAGGCGGCGGGTGGACCGCGACCTGATGCTCGCCGACGTGCCCGCCGAGGTCGTCGAGGCGTTCGCGGCCGAACGGCTGGTCACGGTGGACGAGGAGCACGTGCAGCTGACCCACGAGGCGCTGATCCACGCGTGGCCGACGTTGCGCGCGTGGATCGACGAGGACCGGGCGGGGGCGCTGGTCGAGCAGCACTTGCTGGACGCGGCGTTGGCCTGGGAACGCGACCACCGCGACCCCTCGGGCCTGTACCGCGGCGCCCGCCTCGCCCTGGCCCTGGAGTGGACGACCGCCCAGGAGTTGGCCCCCCTGACAACCGAGTTCCTGGAAGCCTCCGCCTATGAGGAGAACGCGGCGGCCCGCGCCACCCGACGCCGGGTGCGCCTGCTCCGTAACCTGGCCGCCTCCCTGGCCGCCCTCCTGCTGGTCACCCTGGCCGCTACCGGCCTCGCCGTACGCCAGACCGCGACAGCCGCCGAGAACCGCGACCTGGCCACCGCCAGGAAGACAGCCGCCCTGGCCGACACCCTGCGCACGTCCGACCCGAGGACCGCGATGCTCCTGAGCGTCGCCGCCTGGCGCCTGGCCCCCGTGGACGAGGCGAGAGCCGCCCTCTACTCCTCCCTCGCCCAGCGAGAGCTCCACGTGTTCCCCGCCCCCCAGGTCAGCGGCGCGGCCGCGTTCGCGCTGAGTCCGGACGGCAGCAGGACCGCGGCCGTGGACCGGGGAGCCGCGACCGTGTGGGACGTCGACTCCGAGCGCGCGCTCGCCACCCTCACCGGCCTCGACCCCACCGCGCAGGCGGCGGCGATCAGCCAGGACGGGCGCACTCTCGCCGTCGGAGGAGAGCGTTCGGTGCGCCTGTGGGACATCGCGTCGGGACGGCCGGTCGGTCCTGCCTTCGGCAGCGGCTCCGACGTGGTGGAGTTCAGCGCCACGGGCCGCCGGCTGCTCACCCGTACGCTGGACGACCACGTGCAGGTGTGGGACACCGGAAGCCTCGGCAAACCCATGTTCGACCGCCACGACCCCAACCTGATCGGCATCGGCGTCTCCGCCGGTGACCGGCTTCACCTCCTCGTCCACCGCGACCGCGTTGAGGTCCTCGACGCCTCCTTCCACAGCCTGCTGAGCGTGCCAGGTACCCAGGCGGCGCTCAGCCCGGACGGTGCTCGGCTGACCGTGAGCCAGGGGGTGGACACTCGGCTCTGGGACGTGCGCACGGGGAAGCCGACCGCCACTCTCCTTCGTGGGGCAGAGGCGGCCTGGATTGGCTACAGCGCCGACGGACGGTACCTCATGACCTGGGGATCCGGCGGAATCACCCTTTGGACGGCCACAGGCGAGAGGTTGCTCGGACAGCCGGTCGACGACGTTTCCTCCCTGGAGGAGGTGCGGATAGACGCCCGCGACCAGCGACTCACGTACAAATTGGGGCGCGGTGCTCTCGCCATCGTCGATGTGAGCCGCTCCACGGGCCCCCTGCCCCTCGGGACGGGAGTGAAGGCCGCGGCTCTCGCCGGAGACAGGCGCCTGGCTGTGGTGAACGCATCAGGGGTTCGGCTCGGCGATCCCAGGAATCCGGAAGCGGGCACCGGGGGCACGCTGGGTACATCGGCGGCCTCGGCGGTCGCCCTGACCTCGGACGGTGCCCTCCTGGCCGTGGCCGAGCCGGACAAGGTGACCCTCTGGGACGCCACCCGAGGCGTGCGCTCCGGCGTGCTGCAGGTGGGTGGCGCCATCGGGCTGGCCTTCAGTCACGACGACAGCAAGCTCGCCGTCGCCGTCTACACGGGAGAACAGGAAGCGGCCCAGGTGTGGGACGTGCGCGCCATGGTGAGGATGCCGATCGCGGCAGGCCCGGCCGACCCGGCGATGGCATTCCTGCCCGATGGGCGGTCGCTGGCCATCGGTGGCGTGCAGAACTCCCTGACATCGCTGTCCGGTGGGGGCGACCTCGCCCGCCCGTTCGGCCGCCAGCCGCGTTCTGTGGCCGTCAGCGATGACGGCCGGCTGATCGCCACCGGCAACGCCAGCGGCGGCGTGGACCTGTGGGACGCGGTGAGCAGGACCAGAACAGGTCATTTGGCCGCGCCCGCCGGCCAGGACGATGACTTCGTCCGTCTGGCTTTCTCGCCGGATGGCAACCTGCTTGCCGCCGGCGGCGTCACAGGAAGGGTGCGACTGTGGCGGGTGGACAGCCGGGTGCCGCTGGGCCTGCCGTACACCGAACACGCGAAGGAAGTAGTGGCGCTCTCCTTCAGCGCTGACGGAAGGGAGCTCTACAGCATCGCTGCAGGCGGGGGCTTGCAGCGCCATCTTGTCGATGCCGATCGTGCCGCCTTGGCCGTCTGCGACCGCGTCCACCGGACGCTGTCGGACGACCAGTGGCGGCGGCTCATCCCGGAGACACCACCAAGGAAGGTGTGCTGACCATGCCAGAGATCGTCGCCATCAATGTCGACCCGAATCCGGTCGTGCGGGGTGAGTTCGACTCCGTCACGTTCGTGGTCGAGATCGCGGCCCCGGAATCCGCCGACGTCCAGGGGGAACTGGTCTCGCCGGACGGGGAGACGCGGCTCAAGCTGCACCTGCGCCAGGAGGGCCCGCTCTGGCGGGCGCTGGCTGAGCTGCCGAAGGACAGCAGTCCAGGCCTCTGGACAGTGGAGGCACGGGACGGCGAGGACCTCCTGGAGCTGGAGTTCCCGGTGGAGATCGCCGGATTCAAGAACCTGTCGAGGATCGAGTTCACCATCGATCCGCAGACGGCCGAGTACGGCGAGCGGTTGATCGTCCGCGGCATCCTCGGGGGGCTGCCGGAGGACGAACTGGTGGGTCAGGAGGTCGTGCTGGTGTTCCGCGAGGCCGAGTCCTTCCTCTGGGAGGAGGTCGTCAGGCTCAGGACGGACCGGCGTGGCGAATTCCTGGTCGGTGTGCCAGCGGAGGCCAGCGGCTCATGGCTGATCAAGTACGCGGGCGTCACCTACGACGAGGAGGCCAGGGAGGCGGGGCGGGCCGACACCACTTCGTTGCGTACCGCGGCGTTCGAGACGTCGGTGATGAACGCGACAGGGCCAAGGGTGGTAGTCGCCAAGTTCAACACCGAGTCCTTCGCGGGTCGGGCAGGCAAGGTGTACTACCTCAAGGGCTCTGTGCGGGAGACGAGCCCCGGAGACACCGCCGCCTCATCGGGGGCACGCCTGCACTTCTCCTTCCGCGCGACCAAAACGCAGGACGCCAGGGAAATCGATCCCACATGGACGCCTCTGGCCAAGTCCAACGGCTCCTTCAAATTCGAGATGCACATCGGCAGTTCCGGCTACTGGTACGTCAGGACGATGCCTGCGTCAGGCGGCACGAAGTCGGGCTGGTGGAGCAATCCCGACGGGCCGCTCAAGGCCAAGCACATCACGAAGGAGCCCAACTGACCCCGCCCTCTATGCTGCTGGTTATGCATGAGCCCGACAACTTTGACCGGCTGTGGACTCCGCACCGGATGGCCTACATCAAGGGTGAGAACAAGCCCACCGGGTCCGGTGCGGAGGACGGGTGTCCGTTCTGCGAGATTCCGAAGCTGAGTGACGAGGACGGGCTCGTCGTGGCCCGGGGCGAGGTCGTCTTCGCTGTGCTCAATCTTTATCCCTACAACTCCGGGCATCTCATGGTCGTGCCCTACCGGCATGTGTCGGGGTATGACGAGCTGGACGTCGCTGAGATGACGGAGTTGGGGGACTTCACTCAGCGGGCGCTGAGGGCTTTGCGTAAGGGGAGTGGGGCTCAGGGGTTCAATGTGGGGATGAATCTGGGGCATGTGGCCGGTGCGGGGATCGCGGCGCATCTGCACCAGCATGTCGTGCCTCGCTGGGGTGGGGACACGAACTTCATGCCGGTCGTGGCGCAGACGAAGGTGTTGCCGCAACTGCTTCACGACACCCGGGAGATGCTGGCGCAGGCCTGGGAGTAGGCAGGACGGCGATGCCTGCCGAGATGGTCAGTGGGGCGGCCAGAGCCAGGGCCATGGCCAGTACGGCGGCGCCTGAGTCGTTGACGAGCATGCCCAGGACACCACTGACCAGCGTGCCGGTCAGGCCTGCTTTGAGGGCGGGGGAGTACGCGAAGGCTGCGGGTAGCACTCCGGCGCTGGCCGCCCCCGGGCGGAGGATCGCGTAGATGAGGAACGCGGCCGCGGCCAGGACGATCGGCATGAGGGTGGGGCTGAGGAGGGTGGCCAGCATGGCCTGCAGCTTGCGTGCCACCACGTCCAGCGCCTCGCCGCTCAGCACCTGCCCGACGAACCTGCCCAGATGGGTCTGCTCGGCCGCCGGGCGCAGGTAGTTGGCCACCGCGAACCCCGTCACGACGACCCCGCCCGCCGCGCAGAACGCGCCCAGCTTGACCAGCGAGACGCGCCGACCGGCGACGAGCAGCGCGGTCACCGCGATGCCGGGCACGAAGGCGATCACGCCGCCGAAGTCGCTGCCCAGCCCGGACCCGCCCAGCACCATCGCGAACGCCCCGAGCCCGGCCACCGCCACCACTCCCGTACGGCCCGGCCACCGGTGCGCGATCACCGTGGTGGCCAGCAGGGTGCCGGTGGCGAGCAGCGCGAACGGGATGTTGCCCAGCCCGAAGTACCGCGCCCCCACGTCGGCGCTGTAACCCATGACGGAGTTGAGCTGCAGCGTCGTCCCGGTCAGCAGGTCGGCGGCGAGGGTGAGCGCGGTGACGCCGGACACGACGGCCAGCGGCCCCAGGGGGTGCCTGCGCCACGGCCCGGCGAGCGCCGCGGCCGTCACGAACGCCACGCAGGCGGCGAGCCCGCCTGCCAGCGCCGCGACGGTGGACCACGGCAGCAGGTTGACCAGGTAGCACGAGACCGGTACCGAGGCGAGCGCGACAGCGGCCAGCCGTACAGCACGGAGGGCTCTGCGGCGGCGCAGCAGCATGAAGGCGGCCACGTAGAAGGCGACCTGAGCCATCGCCAGACCCGCGAAGAACACCCCCTTGACCGCCCGGACCGTCTGCGCCGCCTCGTCAGCCTCCACGAGACCGGAAGCCCGGCCGCCGACCTGAAGAGGGACGCCGACCACCGTGTTCGGGACGGGGACGCCGAGGGTGGTCAGGACGGTCGCGGTCAGGTCGGGCAGGATCGACAGGTCGTCGCGGTGCGTGGAGGCCGCGCCCAGCGCGTGACCGGCCGCGCCGGGCGCGCGCAGCATGGCGACGCGCAGGTGCGGCACCGACCCGTGGTCCGACAGCCCGGCCAGCAGCACCGTCGTGTCGGACGGCAGCGCGGCCAGGAGCGCGCCGGTCCTGGCGTCGGCCAGGCGCAGGGCGTCGCGCCGCTGCTGCTCCGTCAACCGTTCCGGTACGGCGGGCAGCGTGCCACCGCCGAGGTAGGGCCTGATGAGGTCGTCGACGTCCATGGCGACCACCCGGCACCTCGCCAGGTCGGCCGTACTGACCTGGATGGGCGAGGTGTGATAGTTCGGAACTTGCCCGTCGGGCGTCGCCAGCGCGAGCGCCGCGCCGGGACCGATGGCGATCGAGCACTCGCCCGCCGCCCTGAGAGCAGCGCCCAGGGTTCCCCAGTGCTCCGCCGCGGCCACGGGAACCCGGGTGCCCGAGGGCAGGGGAGGCGCGCCGCACCGGTGTCCCGCCGCCGACCGAACCCCGGCCGACACCGTGAGCCACCCGTCGTAAGGGCACGTCACCGACCCCACGGTCCGTACGGACAACGACCCGGCAGCACTGGACCGCGCCAGCTGCCACAGGTTCGGCGTGTCCACCGGGTCGACGTCACTCCACGTCAACCCGGGAACCCCGATCAACGCCACCCGCGCACCCACATCGGCGTGCGCTGCGCCGAACCACAGCTGGCTCACCAGCACGAACCCCAAGACCAGCGCCCGCCTCACCCGCGTGCCCTCCCGCGCTCGACCCGTCGTCGCTGCACGTTAGGGGAACATCGGCCACCAGGTCCGGCGGATCCGATTACTCACGGTAAACAGGCGGCGACTCCAGCGCCGGTCCCTACCCGGAATCAGACGGGATTCACCACGACCTTCACCGGGCCGCTCTCGTGCTGGAGCCGGTCGAGCGAGGTGACCAGGTACGTGCCCGGCGCCCGCGTGGCGAACGTGGGGCTGGTGACGACGGCGACGAGGTTGCGCGCGTCGACCGTGGCGCAGGCGGCGCCGGAGGCGGGCAGCTGGTAGACGGCGTAGGAGCGGGCGCCGGGAGCGGCGGTCCAGCGCAGCACGGATCCGGCCGCCGTGAGACCGGCGGGCTTGGCGGGCGCGCTGCCGCCGCGCTCCTTGATGATCGGCAGCAGCGCCGGGCGGCTGTAGTGGTCCTTGACGAGCTTGTCCATCACGCCGAGGGGGTTGGTGCGGACCTGGGTGGCGCTGAAGTACACGTCGCCGTCGACCTGCTTGTAGGACCGGTTCAGGGTGAGGTGCGCGGGCAGCTCGCCCACCTTGGTCCACGCCTTGTCGTCGGTGGTGCCGACCCGGTAGAGGGCCTGGCCGATGTACAGGTCGACGCCGGTGCCCTTGACCTCGTCCGCCCACCAGGGCACGAGCGCCTTGTAGTCGGCGACCTTGAGCCCGCGCGGCCAGTACAGCTGCGGCATCACGTAGTCGACCGTGCCCGCCTGGATCCACGCCCGCGCGTCCGCATAAATCGAGTCATAGGCGGACATGCCGTTGGTCGCCGAGCCGGACGGATCCTGGGCCTTGTTACGCCAGATGCCGAACGGGCTGATGCCGAACTTCACCTCGGGCCTGGTGTCGTGAACCGCCTTGTCGACCTGGGCGACCAGCTTGTTGACGTTGTCGCGCCGCCAGTCGGCCAGCTTCATCCCGTTGCGGTACTTGCTGAAGGCGTCGGTGTCGTTGAACTTCCCGCCGCCGCCCGGATACGGGTAGAAGTAGTCGTCGAAGTGCACCCCGTCGATGTCGTAACGCTTGACCACGTCGGTGATCACGGCCGTCACGTGGTCGCGCACCTCGGGCAGGCCCGGGTTGTAGTAGAGCCGGTCGCCGTACTTGACCGTCCAGTCCGGGTGCACCCGCGCCGGGTGGTTGGCGGGCAGCTTGGACAGGTTGGTGTCGTAGGCGGCGCGGTAGGGGTTGAACCAGGCGTGGAACTCCAGGCCCCGCTTGTGGGCCTCGTCGACCAGGAAGGGAAGCGGGTCCCAGCCCGGGTCCTTGCCGGCCGTACCGGTCAGGTATTGCGACCACGGCTCCAGCGCCGACTTGTAGAGCGCGTCGGAGGCGGGGCGCACCTGGACGAAGACCGCGTTGAGCCGCCGCTTGACCGCGTTGTCGAGGATCCTGACGTACTCGGCCTGCTGCTTGGCGACCGTCAGGCCGGTGTCGGAGGGCCAGTCGATGTTCTTGACCGTGGCGATCCAGACCCCGCGGAGCTGCCGCTTGGGGAACCTGGCGTCAGCCGTACAAGTCGCCTTTTTCTTCGACAAAGACGCCGGGGGAGTGGGCTTGGCCTCGGCGCCTGGACCGAGGACGTAAGCCGCTCCCGCGGTGACGAGGGCGATGGCGGTGGCTGCAAGCAGGGGACGTCCGGTTCGCATGGTTCCTCAGTGTGGCATCGCCCCTGAGGTGCTTTGGCCGAAAAAAAGAAATCGATTCGTGATGTTCGTGTGACAAATGAGGCGGGTGTTGCGGGGCGCCCCTCCCAGTGCGCCCCGCCACACCACATCTCATTCGGCCGCGGCGACCTTCTCCGCCAGGTGCGGCGGCAGGGGTTCGTAGCGCAGGAAGGAGCGCTGGAAGGTGCCCGTCCCGTGCGACATCGACCGCAGGTCGATCGCGTACCTGGTGATCTCCAGCTCGGGAACCTCCGCCTTGACCAGCGTGCGTCCCGTGCCGACCGGTTCCGTGCCGAGGACCCGCCCGCGCCTGGACGACAGGTCGGACATCACCGAGCCCACGTAGTCGTCGGCCACCAGCACCGACAGCTCGTCCACCGGCTCCAGGAGCAATGTCGGGATCTTGGCGGCGGCCTCCTTCAGCGCCAGCGCCCCGGCGATCTGGAAGGCCATGTCGGAGGAGTCCACCGAGTGCGCCTTGCCGTCGTAGAGGGTGACCCGCACGTCGACCATCGGGTAGCCGAAGACGGTTCCCCGCTCCATCTGGGTCCGCACGCCCTTCTCCACAGACGGGATGAACTGCCTGGGCACCACGCCGCCCACGATCTTGTCCACGAACTCGAAACCCCCGCCGGACGGCAGGGGCTCGACCTCGAGGTGGCAGATGGCGTACTGGCCGTGGCCGCCGGTCTGCTTGACGTTGCGTCCCATCGCCTTGCACGTGCCGCCGAACGTCTCGCGCAGCGGAACCCGCAGCTCGACCCGCTCCACCTCGACGCCGTGCCGCTTGGACAGCTTGTCCAGGAGCACGTCGGTATGCGCCTCGCCCATGCACCACAGGACCAGCTGGTGCGTCTCCGCGTCGTTGGTCAGCTTCAGCGTCGGGTCCTCGGCGACCAGGCGCTGCAGCGCCTGCGACAGCTTGTCCTCGTCGGCCTTCGACTTGGCCCTGATGGCCACAGGCAGCAGCGGGTCAGGCATGCTCCACGCGGTCATCAGCAGCGGCCGCTCGACCTCCGACAGCGTGTCGCCGGTCTCGGCGCGCTGCAGCTTGGCCACGGCGACGATGTCGCCCGCTATGCCCTTGGCGATGCCGCGCTGCAGCTTGCCGAGCGGGCTGGTGAGCGTGCCGACGCGCTCGTCGATGTCGTGGTCCTCGTGGCCCCTGTCGGTCATGCCGTGGCCCGAGACGTGCACCGTCATGTCCGGGCGCAGGGCGCCGGAGAAGACCCTCACCAGGCTGATGCGGCCGACGTACGGGTCGCTCGTGGTCTTGACGACCTCGGCCACCAGCGGGCCGTCCGGGTCGCACGCCTTGAGCTGCACCGACTTGCCGTCCAGCGTGGTGATGTCGGGCAGCGGGTGCTCCAGCGGCGAGGGGAAGGCCTGCGTGATCACTTCCAGCAGTTCCTGCGCGCCGATGCCCAGGCCGGAGCAGAGCACGGGGTAGAAGTTGCCGCGGGCGACCGCCTTCTCCAGGTCCTCCACCAGGGCCTTGGCGTCGATCTCCTCGCCCTCCAGGTACCGGTCCATGAGCGACTCGTCCTCGCTCTCCTGGATGATGCCCTCGATCAGCACCCCGCGGTGCTCCTCGATCTGCGTGGCGTACTCGGCGCCCGGCTCCTTCTCCATGCGGGTGCCGGTCGCGTAGTTGTAGAACTTCTGCGACAGCAGCCCGATGAGCCCGTTGACGTGGCCGTTGGTGATGACGGGAAGGTAGAGGGGGGCCACGCCGTCGCCGAAGACGTCCTGGCAGGTGGCCAGCACCTCCTCGAAGTCGGCACGCTGATGGTCGATCTTGGTGATGACGACGGCCCTGGGCATGCCGACCTGGGCGCACTCCTCCCACAACATCTGGGTGAGCCCGTCGACGCCGTCGGCGGCCGAGACGACGAACAGGGCGGCGTCCGCCGCGCGCAGTCCTGCGCGCAGGTCGCCCACGAAGTCGGCGTAGCCGGGGGTGTCGAGGAGGTTGATCTTGATGCCCTTGTGGATCACCGGGGCGACGGAGAGGTTCACCGACCGCTGCTGGCGCACCTCCACCTCGTCGAAGTCGCTGACGGTGTTGCCGTCCTCGACGCGGCCCGTGCGCTGGATGGTCCCTGTAGCGGCCAGCAGTTGTTCGACGAGCGTGGTCTTGCCCGCTCCTGAGTGGCCGACCAGGACGACATTGCGTATCGCGTCCGCCCTGTCGACCGATGGTGCCCTGCCCGCGGCTCCCATGGTTCCGCCGGGGTGCTTTTCCGCCACAACGCCTCCGTTTCCCGAGGACAGGCGGGCTCAGCCACCTGTCCGCGTCGTCGGTTGGGTGTTCCAACGCCGCGCCCCGGGCGAGGTGTGTCACCGCAAGGACGCGGTGTGTTCACCATTTACCCGTGTGGCGAATATCACAAGAGGTGGCGGCCAAAGAAAATGGCCTACGATCGATTCCGCGATGCTGAAACTCCTGCGCCCGGCCATGACCCGGATACTCACCCCGCTGGGCAGGGCCCTCGTCCGCCGCGGGATCGGCCCGAACGCCGTCACGGCCGTGGGCACCCTCGGCACCGTCGTGTCCGCCCTGCTGCTGTTCCCCACCGACCACCTGTGGTGGGGCTCGGTGGCCATCACCGTGTTCGTGCTGTTCGACCTGCTCGACGGCGTGGTGGCGCGGCTCGGCGGCGGCGGTGGCAGCACCTGGGGGGCCTTCCTCGACTCCACGCTCGACCGGGTGGCCGACGCGGCCATCTTCGCCGGGCTGATCCTCTACTTCGCCGTCCAGCAGGACCATCTGATGGTCGGGGTCACCCTCTTCTGCCTGGTGACGGGGGCTGTGGTGTCGTACGCCAAGGCCCGCGCCGAGGGGCTCGGCCTCACCTGCGACGTCGGACTCGCCGAGCGCCCCGAGCGCCTCGTCGTCGTGCTCGTCGCCGCGGGCTTCGACGGGCTCGGCGTGCCGTACATCCTGGCCGCGGGGATGTGGATCCTCGCGGTCGCCAGCGCGATCACCGTGGTGCAGCGCGTCGTGCACGTCTACCGCCAGACCCAGCAGCCGGGGGAGTGATGACGACATTTCAGGACCGCGTGATCGCGGCCGGGTTCGCGGCAGGGTGGAAGCTCGTGCCTCTGCTGCCGGAGAAGATGACGGCCGCCGCCTTCGAGAAGGTCGCCGACCGGGTGTGGCGCAAGCGCGGCGGCTCGGTGCGGCGGCTGGAGTCCAACCTGTCCAGAGTGACCGGCTTCGACCGCGACAGCGCGGAGATGCGCGAGCTCAGCCGCCAGGGCATGCGCTCCTACTTCCGCTACTTCCACGAGATCTTCCGGCTGCCCAAGATGCGCAGCGAGGACGTCGTGCGCCGCACCCACGTGACCGGCGCGGAGCACATCTTCGACACCCTGGCCAGTGGCCGGGGCGTGGTGCTCGCCCTGCCGCACATGGGCAACTGGGACCAGTCGGGCGCCTGGCTGGTCGGCAGCGGCCACCGCTTCACCACGGTGGCCGAGCGGCTCAAGCCCGAGTCGCTGTTCCGCCGCTACGTCGCCTTCCGCGAGGGGCTCGGTATGGAGGTCCTGCCGCTGACCGGCGGCGACGGGCACAACTTCGGCACGCTGGCCCAGCGGGTGCGCAAGGGCGGGGTCGTCTGCCTGCCCGCGGAGCGCGACCTGACCAAGAGCGGCATCGAGGTGGAGTTCTTCGGCGCGACCACCAAGGTCCCCGCGGGGCCGCCGCTGCTGGCGGTCAAGACCGGCGCGGCGCTGCTGCCCGCGATCATGTGGTTCGAGGGCGACGACTGGGGGCTGCGCATCGACGAGGAGATCCCGGTCCCGGCCGAGGGCTCCCTCTCCGAGCGTACGCAGCAGGTCGCGCAGAGCCTGATCAGGGCGTTCGAGAAGGGCATCACCGAACACCCCCAGGACTGGCACATGCTGCAGCGCCTGTGGCTGGAGGACCTGGAGCCGCGCCCGTGAAGGTCGGCATCGTCTGCCCCTACTCCTGGGAGGTTCCAGGCGGGGTCAAGCAGCACATCGACGACCTGGCCCAGGCGCTCATCGCGCAGGGCCACGACGTGAGCGTCATCGCCCCGGCCGGCGACGACGCCGACCTGCCGCCCTACGTGGCGGGGGCGGGCCGGGCCGTGCCCGTGCCGTACAACGGGTCGGTGGCCAGGATGTCGTTCGGCTTCATCTCGGCGGCCCGGGTGCGCAGGTGGGTGCGCGAGGGCGGCTTCGACGTGCTGCACATCCACGAGCCGCTGGTGCCCTCGCTGGGCGTGCTGGCCTGCTGGGCGGCCAAGGGGCCGATCGTGGCGACCTTCCACGCCTCGTGGGTGCGCTCGCGGGCCATCGCGATCGCCGAGCCGCTGCTGCGCAGCGCCCTGGAGAAGATCAGCGGGCGCATCACCGTGTCCGACGCGGCGCGCAAGAGCCTGGTGGAGCAGTTCGGCGGCGACACCGTGGTGATCCCCAACGGGGTGACCGTGGCCCGCTACACCGAGGCCGAGCCGCTGGACGGCTGGGGGCCCGACGGGTCCACGATCGGCTTCCTCGGGCGCATGGACGAGGAGCGCAAGGGGCTGCCGATCCTGCTGGAGGCGTTCGAGAAGCTCGCCGCCGACCGGCCGGACGTCAAGCTGCTCATCGCCGGGCCCGGCGACGCCGACGACGTGTACGCCAAGGTGCCCAAGCGCTTCCACGACCGGGTCACCGTACTCGGGATGGTCAGCGAGCAGGACAAGATCCGCGCCTATCACTCCGTCGACGTGTTCTGCGCGCCCAACACCCGAGGCGAGAGCTTCGGCATCGTGCTGGCCGAGGCGATGGCGTCCGGCGCGACCGTGCTGGCCAGCGACATCGCCGCCTTCCGCAGGGTGCTGGGCGACGGCCAGGCGGGGGCGCTGTTCACCAACGGCGACCCGGCCTCGCTGGCCGCCGAGTGCGCCGCGCTGCTCGACTCGCCCGAGCGCAGGGCCAAGCTGGCCGAGGAGGCGCTGGTCGCGGTGCGCAAGTACGACTGGTCGACGGTCGCCCGCGACGTCGTGCGCGTCTACGAGACCGTCGCCACCGGCGCGCGGGTGGAGGAGGACGCATGACACCGACGATCATTGTTCTGCTGGTCGGCATCGCCGTGGTGCTGGCCGCCGTCTACGTCTCCTGGCGCGCCGGGCGGCTCGACCGGCTGCACATCAGGCTGGAGCTGGCCCGCGAGTCCCTCGACGCGTCGCTGCTGCAGCGCAGGGCCGTGGTGCTCGAACTGGCCGGTTCCCGCCTGCTCGACCCGGCCACCTCGCTGTTCCTGGCCTCAGCCGCGCACGAGGCCCGTACGGCGGGGCCGGACGAGCGCGAGCACGCCGAGAGCGACCTGTCCAACGCGCTGCGCGCGGCCGTCGACCAGGAGCGGTTCCGCGAGAAGATCACCGAGCGCCCCGGCGGCCCCGAGCTCCTCGAGCAGCTCGACGCGGCCGTCACCAAGGTCGTCTACTCGCGCCGCTTCTACAACAACGCGGTCGGCGTGACCCGCACCGCGCAGAAGCGCTGGCTCGCCAGGACGCTGCGCCTGGCCGGACATACGGACTATCCGGAATTCTTCGAGATCGATGACAATCCGCCGGAGACTATGGCATCTGAATGACCCGATTTGGGGCAGGCCGGTAAGCTTCTCCCGTTTTCTCGGTAAAGCGGAGGAGTGTCTACGTGCGGGTTCCCCAGATGATCGTGGTCACGCTGGCCGTCCTCGCACCGGTGGCCGCGTGCTCGTCGGACAAGCCACCCGCCAAAGTGCCGCAGGCCGCGACGGCCGCGCCGACCCCCACCGAGACCGCTGGACCCGGTCACCCCTTCACCGGGCTGCCCGACGACGAGCGCAGGCCCGTGCTCGCCGTGAAGATCGAGAACACCGCCGCGGGCAAGCCCCAGCTGGGGCTGAAGAGCGCCGACATCGTCTACATCGAGCAGGTCGAGGCCGGGCTGACCCGCCTCATGGCCATCTTCTCCTCGAAGATCCCCAAGCAGGTCGGCCCCGTGCGCAGCGCCCGCATCTCCGACCTGCACATCGTGCCGCAGTTCGGCAAACCAGCCTTCGCCTACTCCGGCGCGCAGACCAAGATGTTGCCGCTCATCGCGCAGGCCTCGCTCTTCGACTCCTCCGACAGCCGCAACCCCGGCGCCTACTTCCGCCAGCCCGGACGGCACGCGCCGTACAACCTGTTCGCCAACACCAAGCAGCTGCTGGCCAAGAACCCCAAGGCCAGCAAGGCCAAGGACATCGGCTTCACCTTCGGCGAAGCGCCCGCCGAGGGCGGCGTGGACAAGAAGTCGTGGACGGTCAAGTGGCCGGGCGCCCGCTTCACGTTCCAGTGGTCGGACGAGAAGAAGCAGTGGCTCATCTGGCAGGACGGCAAGAAGGACATGGCCGCCGAAGGCGGGCAGCTGAGCGCGCCGACGATCGTCGTGCAGTACGCCAAGACCGAGCGCTCGCAGTTCCACGACTTCATGGGCAGCTATACCCCGCTCGTGCACACCGTCGGCAAGGGCTCGGCGATCGTGCTGCGGGACGGCAAGGCCTACAAGGCCAAGTGGTCGCGCGCCTCGGAGGAGGAGGGCACCACCTACACCACCGAGTCCGGCGAGCCGATGAACTTCACCCCGGGCCAGGTCTGGATCGCCCTCGCGGCCAAGAAGCCTGTCATTCCGTAGTGTTCGTACGCCATACCCCGACAGGATGGCGTGTTCGGGGCCAGACGTCTCAGGACCTACGATGGTGTTGAGAACTTACTACCGCCTGTTGTGAGGAAGACCGTGTCCGAAACCACGCCCGTCACCGGAACCGCCCGCGTCAAGCGCGGCATGGCCGAGATGCTCAAGGGCGGCGTCATCATGGACGTCGTCACCCCCGAGCAGGCGAAGATCGCCGAGGACGCCGGAGCGGTCGCCGTGATGGCGCTGGAGCGCGTGCCCGCCGACATCCGCGCCCAGGGCGGCGTCTCCAGGATGAGCGACCCCGACATGATCGAGGGCATCATCTCGGCCGTCTCCATCCCGGTCATGGCCAAGGCCCGCATCGGCCACTTCGTCGAGGCCCAGGTCCTGATGTCGCTCGGCGTCGACTACGTCGACGAGTCCGAGGTGCTCACCCCGGCCGACTACGCCAACCACATCGACAAGTGGCAGTTCACCGTGCCCTTCGTCTGTGGCGCGACCAACCTGGGCGAGGCGCTGCGCCGCATCACCGAGGGCGCGGCCATGATCCGCTCCAAGGGCGAGGCGGGCACCGGCGACGTGTCCAACGCCGTCACCCACATGCGCACGATCCGCGGCGAGCTCAAGCGGCTGGCCTCGCTGCCCGAGGACGAGCTGTACGTCGCGGCCAAGGAGCTGCAGGCGCCGTACGAGCTGGTGGCCGAGGTCGCCAAGACCGGCAAGCTGCCGGTCGTGCTGTTCACCGCGGGCGGCATCGCGACCCCGGCGGACGCGGCGATGATGATGCAGCTCGGGGCCGAGGGCGTGTTCGTGGGCTCAGGCATCTTCAAGTCGGGCGACCCGGCCAAGCGCGCGGCGGCGATCGTCAAGGCGACGACGTTCTTCGACGATCCGGACGTCATCGCGAAGGTCTCGCGCGGGCTGGGCGAGGCGATGGTCGGCATCAACGTCGACGAGATCCCCCAGCCCCACCGCCTCGCCGAGCGCGGCTGGTAGCTCTTTCTTTCTGTACGGCTTCGCCAGGGAACGGCCACCCGCCGACGCGGGTGGCCGTTTTCGCTTCATGGCGTTACTGTCGGCGTCTCGCGTCTACCTCTATCTCGATCTTCATGCGTGGGTCTGCCAGGCCGCACACCATCATGGTCGCCGCCGGGCGCACGTCGCCGAAACACGCGCGCAGCACTGGCCAGCACGGCTCGAAATCGTCGCGGTCCGTCAGCAGGTACCGCACCCTGACCACGTCGCCGAACCCCGACCCCGCCTCCTCCAGCGCCGCGCCGATGTTGCGCAGGCACTGCTCGGCCTGCTCCACCACGTCCTCGGAGATCGTCATCGCCGCGTAGTCGAAGCCCGTGGTGCCGGACACGTGGATCCGGTCGCCGTCCACGACCGCCCGCGCGTAGCCGATCTGCTCCTCGAAGGTGGACCCGCTCAGGATCGCTCGTCGCTCACTCATCCCGGCACCGTACGACATATGGCAACGTATCGTGTGATATCTCCTGAGATATGGACCGGCTTACCTTTCCGTCCCTTCGCGCCTTCGTCGTGCTCGCAGAGGAGCTGCACTTCGGGCGGGCCGCCGACCGCCTGGGCGTCGCGCAGCCGCCGTTCAGCCAGCAGATCAGGCGGCTGGAGGAACGGGTCGGCCATCCGCTGTTCGAACGCGACCCCTCCGGCGTACGGCTCACGCCCGCCGGACGCGAGCTCCTCCCGGCGGCGCGGAGCGCGATCGACGGGCTCGCCTTCGGGCTGGAGGCGGCGCGGCGGGCCGGTCGGGGGGAGGCGGGCAGGCTCAGGGTGGGGTTCGCCGCCTCGCTCGCGGTGACCGTACTGCCCCGGCTGCTGCGCGCCCACCGGGGGCGCCACCCCCTCGTCGAGCTGGACCTGCGGGAGATGACCACGGCGCCGCAGGTGGCGGCGCTGCTGGCCGGTGACATCGACGTCGGCCTGATGCGCGAGCCGCCCGACGACCCTGCGCTGATGGTGGGGCCTGTCGTCTTCGAGGGGTTCGTCGCCGTGCTGCCCGCCGGGCATCCGCTGGCCGTCCTGCCCGCCGTACCCGTGGAGGCGCTGGCGGGGGAGCGGTTCGTCCTGCTGCCCAGGGAGAGCGCGCCGACCGTGCACGACCGCATCGTCGGCGTGTGCCGGGCGGCGGGGTTCGAGCCGGTGATCGGGCAGCGGGCGGTGGAGTGGCAGACCGTGTGCGCCCTCGTCGGGGCCGGGCTGGGCGTCTCGCTGGCACCCGAGGGCGTGGCGAGTGTCGGGATTCCTGGCGTCGTCTACCGGGAGATCGACTCGGCGGTACGGACGTCCGTGGCGCTGGTGCGCCGGGCCGACGACCACCGGGCGCTGGTGGAAAATTTCATGAGCTGAGACTCGGCGAAGAATGTCGTCGTATGGGTGTTGTGTTGCGTTTACTCGGGGTTCATGGCGTTGAGGGAGGCTACGGGCGTCCCCCGCCCTTGATCGTCCAGGGAGCCCCCCATGCCCAAGCTCAACCGACGCCACTTCCTCGTCACCGGACTGGCCGCAGGCGCGGTGGCGGCCCTCCCCGGCACCGCCTCCGCCTCGCCAGAACTGCGCGCGGACCCGTTCACCCTCGGGGTGGCCAGCGGCGACCCCGACCACGGCGGCTTCGTCCTGTGGACCCGGCTGGCCGTCAACCCCCTGGCCGAGGACGGGATGGGCGGCATGCCCAACCGGCCCTTCCCCGTGCTCTGGCAGATCTACGCCGACGAGAGCTGCCGGCGGGTCGTGCGCGCCGGGGTGACCTTCGCCGCCCCCGAGTGGGGGCACAGCGTGCACGTGGAGGTCGACAACCTCAGCTCCGACCGCGAGTACTGGTACCGCTTCCGGGTCGGCGCCCACGTCTCACCCGTCGGACGCGCCAGGACCGCACCGCACCCCCTGTCGTACGGCGGAGCTCTGACGATGGCCTTCGTATCGTGCGCGCAGTACGAGCACGGCTACTTCACCTCCTACCGGCACCTCGCCGAGGAGCGGCCGGACGTGATCCTGCACCTGGGGGACTACCAGTACGAGTACACCAAGGACACCTACGTCATTCCGGGCGGCAACGTCCGCGACCACGAGGGGCCCGAGACCGTCACGCTGGCCAACTACCGGCAGCGCCACGCCCAGTACAAGGCCGACCCCGACCTGCAGGCGGCGCACGCGGCCTCGCCGTGGCTGGTGGTGTTCGACGACCACGAGGTCGACAACAACTGGGCCGACGAGATCCCCGAGCACGCCGAGGACCAGCCCACCTTCCTGCAGCGGCGCGAGGCCGCCTTCCGCGCGTACTACGAGAACATGCCGCTGCGCCGTACGTCGATCCCGCGCGGGATCGACATGCAGCTCTACCGGCGGGTGCGGTGGGGGCAGATGGCGACCTTCCACATGCTCGACACCCGGCAGTACCGCAGCGACCAGGGGTGCGGGGACGGGTACAAGGACTGTCCGGCCGCCGTCGACCCGACGCGGTCGATCACCGGGGACGAGCAGGAGCGGTGGCTGATCGACGGGTTCCATCGCTCGCGGGCGCAGTGGGATGTGATCGGGCAGCAGGTGTTCTTCGCGCAGCGCGACAACAACGCCGGGCCGTTGAAGGTGACGAGCATGGACGCCTGGGACGGGTACGTGGCTTCGCGGCAGCGGATCACCCAGGGGTGGGTGGATGCGGGGATCCGCAACCCGGTGGTGTTGACGGGGGACGTGCACGCGCATTGGGCGAGCGACCTGAAGCTGAACTACGACGACCCGACCACTGCGACTGTGGGGTCGGAGCTGGTGGCGAGCTCGATCTCCACGGGTGGTGACGGGCGCGACTCGGACCCGCAGACGCAGCCGTTCCTGAAGATCAACCCGCACCTGAAGTTCTACAACAACCAGCGGGGTTATGTGCTGACGCGCATCGAACGCGACAGGATGACGGCGGACTTCAAGGTGGTTCCCCGGGTGCAGGTGCCTGGCTCGGAGGTCCACACGAAGGCCACGTTTGTGATCGAGGACCGGGTGCCTGGGGTGCAGCAGACGTACTTGCGCCCAGTGGACCCGACCCTGGCCCGGTCGCTGCCGGAGACCACTATCGAAGAAACCGTCCGCCTCGAAACCGACCGCCCCTAACCCATCCCCACCGCCTCCCCCGTCTTTCCCCCTCCCACCACCTCCCCCGTCTTTCCACCTCCCACCACCACCCCCAACCCCCCACCCCCGCCTGCCCACCCACCGCCCGCCCACCCGCCCGCCCCTGGTCCTGCAGGGGCGGGCGACCTCTGGCACTGTCCGTCCGTTCGTTGGGTTGTGCGCGGGGCGTCTCCGCCTGCGGCGAAGACACCCCGATGTCATTGGGCGAGCTAGGAGTGGGGCAGGAACCCTGAGGTGAGCGGAGGGCCGCAGCGCCGGAAGATCCACGACGGGACGAGGTGCCTCCGCGAGTTCTCCACATCGCATTTGACGCTGTGGGCTGCTTGCCCATGAGACGCAGCGTTTTAGGGCATCCGAAGAGTTCGGCATAGCCGGTGGCTGGCGCCAAGGAGGATCACCGAGCGCGTGACGCCACCCACGCTGTTTTGCGTGTACTGGCCACGCGCAGTTGGTCCAGGGGCACGTCAAACGAGCGCTGTCAGAGAGCGTAAGCGCCCCTTTGGCCAGTCGCTCCCATGTGACCTGAGCGGTCTTGAGCTGCCTACGTTCGGACGGCGTCTCCTGGCGGTCCGCCGCAACCCAGGTTGTCATGAAAGGAGTCGCGTGCACAGACGGTCACTGCCAGAGGTCGCTCGCCACAGCAGGACCGGGGGCGGGAGGGTGGGCGGCGGTGGGCGGGCGGGCGGAGCGGTGGAGAGTGTGGGGAGATGGGGGCAGGTGGAAGGCGGGGGGAGGGGTGGGGCTGCTTTGGTTGAATAGTTAGCCAGGCTAAGTTAGCCTAGCTAAGTATGACCGACCCCGAAGCCCTGGCGACCGAGCTGTCCACCGCCCTCCGCCACCTGGTTCTCCTCCTCCGCAGAACCGTCGCCGGTCAACCCATCACCAGCCAGCAATACGCAGTCCTAGGCTCCCTCGAAGCCGCCCCCCGCCGCATGACCGAGCTGGCCGAAGAGCACGGTGTCCAGCTCCCCACCATGACCGTGCAGATCAACAGGCTCGAAGACCCCGGTCTCGTCACCAGAGCCGCAGACCCCGCCGACGCCCGAGTAAGGACCGTCGAGCTCACCGAGGAAGGCCGCCGCAGGCTGCGTGCCGTACGGCAGGCCAGGATCGCCCACCTCGCCCGCGAGCTCGCCGCCCTCACCCCCGACGAGCAGTCAGCCCTCGAAAAGGCCCTCCCCGTCCTGGAGAAGCTCGGGCGCGCCTGAAAGGAAAGAAAGAAATGTCCCTCCTACGCCAGCCGATGTCGGTCTGGGCCACCGCGTTCGCCGCGGTCATCGCCTTCATGGGCATCGGCCTGGTCGACCCGATCCTCCCCTCCATCGCCCAAGGACTGCAGGCGACCCCGAGCCAGGTGTCACTCCTGTTCACCAGCTACTTCCTGGTCACAGCAGTCGCCATGCTGGTCACCGGATGGGTCTCCAGCCGCATAGGCGGCAAGCGCACCCTGTTGCTGGGCCTCACGCTGGTGATCGTGTTCGCCGCGCTGGCCGGGACGTCCGGCAGCGTCGCCGAGCTCGTCGGCTTCCGCGCCGGTTGGGGCCTGGGCAACGCGCTGTTCGTGGCAACCGCCCTCGCGGTGATCGTCGGCGCGGCCACCGGCGGCGCCGAGTCGGCGATCATCCTGTACGAGGCCGCGCTCGGGCTGGGCATCTCCGCCGGACCGCTGGTCGGCGCGCTGCTCGGCGACTGGAACTGGCGCGCCCCCTTCTTCGGCACCGCGACCCTGATGGCCGTCGGGTTCGTCCTCATCGCCACCATGCTCAGGTCCACGCCCGTCCCCGAGGTGAAGACCAGGCTGAGCGCGCCGCTCAGGGCGCTGGCCCACGGCGGGCTGTCGACCACGGCGTTCACCGCGCTGTTCTACAACTTCGCCTTCTTCACCGTGCTCGCCTTCACCCCGTTCATCCTGGGCATGGACGCCTACGGCATCGGCGCCGTGTTCTTCGGCTGGGGCGTCTGCGTGGCGCTCGCCTCGGTGTTCGGCGCGCCGCCGCTGCAGCGCAGGCTCGGCTCGGTCAACGTGCTGCACCTGGCGCTGGCCGTACTCGCGGTGTGTCAGGTCGGCATCGCGCTGTCCGGCCACGCGGGGATCATCGTGTTCACGATCGCCTCCGGCGTACCCATCGGGCTGTGCAACACCGTGTTCACCGAGTCGGCCATGGAGGTCTCCGACGCGCCCAGGCCCGTCGCGTCGGCGGGTTACAACTTCGTGCGCTGGATGGGCGGCGCGCTCGCCCCGTTCGTCGCGACGAAGCTGGGCGAGGAGGTCGGCGTGGCCGTGCCGTACGTGCTGGGGGCCACCTGCTGCCTCGTGGGCATGGCCATCCTGTACGGCAGGCGCCAGCACCTGGGAGCGCTCGCCGTGGTTGGATAGCCGCCTATGTGGGGAAACGCGCTGCTGCTCTCCGTCATGACATGGAACGTCTGCGCCGGCACCAACGCCGACTGCGCCCTCTACCGCACCACGGCGCAGGAACTGGCCTGGGCGGTCAGCGGCCAGGCCGGAGGCGCGGACGTGATCTTCCTCCAGGAGTTCTGCACCAGCGCCACCTGGGACCTGGAGCAGGGTCTCGAGCTCGCGACCGGACGCCAGTGGACCGTGCGTTCGTGGGGGCTGACGGGCCAGGACGGCTCGCCGTACGCCTGCCACCCCGACCGCAACGGCCGCCCGCGCGGCGCGCAGAGCGTCACCGTCGCGGTGGCCGGTGAGGCGGCCTTCCGTACGCACGAGCTGACCTCGCCGCCCTGGTACGTCGGGCGCGCGGTGCTGTGCGCGCGGCTCACCGGGGTCAAGGTGTGCGGCACGCACCTGTCGTCGGGACGCGCGGACGACGACCGGCAGCCCGGCTCGCCGTACAGGACCAAGCAGATCAGGCAGCTCCTCGCTGCGGCAGGTGAAAGGGCCGTTTTCGGGGGCGATCTCAACACCCAGCCGGGCAACCCGGCCGTCGCGCCCGCCTACCGGGGCTTCGACGAGTGCGACCCGCGCCTGCGTGCGACCCACGAAAACGGCAAGAAGCTCGACTACCTGTTCGCGCCGAAGGGCACCATCAGGATGTGCCGTCTGGGGCCGTTCGGCGGATCCGACCACCGGCCGCTGTTCGTGAAGGTGGCCCTGTAGGAAGACGCCGCGCGTCCGTGGTGTTGAATTCAGGGAAACCCGGACCACGACGGAAGGACGACTGTGCCCAGGATCGGTGTACTCGCACTCCAGGGAGACGTGCGCGAGCACGCCCGCGCGCTGGAGGAGTCAGGCGCCACGGCCGTGTCCGTGCGCCGCCCGGCCGAGCTGGAGACGGTCGACGGCCTGGTCATCCCCGGCGGGGAGTCCACCACGATGTGGAAGCTGGCCGACACCTTCGAGATGCTCGAACCGCTGCGTCTGCGGATCAAGGACGGCATGCCCGCCTACGGCTCCTGCGCCGGGATGATCATGCTGGCCGACCGGATCGAGGACGGCATCGAGGGCCAGCAGACCATCGGCGGCATCGACATGGTCGTCAGGCGCAACGCCTTCGGCCGCCAGGTCGACTCCTTCGAGTCCGACCTCTCGTTCGCCGGCGCGTCGATCCACGCGGTCTTCATCCGTGCGCCCTGGGTGGAATCGGTGGGCGCGAGCGTCGAGGTTCTGGCAACGGCCGAGCCGGGGGATAGGATCGTCGCGGTCCGACAGGGGCCAGTGCTCGCGACATCGTTCCACCCCGAGCTGACCGGGGACGTACGCGTGCATGAATACTTCGTCAACATGGTGAGGGAGCTCTAGGTAATGTCCGGCCACTCCAAATGGGCAACGACAAAGCACAAGAAGGCCGTCGTTGACGCCAAGCGCGGAAAGATGTTCGCGAAGCTCATCAAGAACATCGAAGTAGCGGCACGGACCGGCGGCCCCGACCCAGAAGGCAACCCGACCCTCTACGACGCCATCACCAAGGCGAAGAAGAGCTCGGTCCCGATCGACAACATCGAGCGGGCGCGCAAGCGCGGCGGCGGCCTGGAGACCGGCGGCGCCGACTGGCAGACCATCATGTACGAGGGCTATGCCCCCAACGGCGTCGCGGTGCTCATCGAGTGCCTCACCGACAACCGCAACCGCGCGGCCTCCGAGGTGCGCGTCGCGCTGACCCGCAACGGCGGCTCGCTGGCCGACCCGGGCTCGGTGTCGTACATGTTCAGCCGCAAGGGTGTCATCCTGGTGCCCAAGTCGGTCGTGACGGACGCCAAGAAGGGCACCACGGTCGAATACACCGAGGACCAGATCCTCGACGCCGTCCTGGAGGCGGGCGCCGAGGAGGTCAACGACCTGGGCGAGTCCTTCGAGGTCGTCTCCGAGGCCGCCGACCTGGTCACGGTGCGCAAGGCGCTGCAGGAGGCGGGCGTCGACTACGACTCGGCCGAGTCCAGCTTCCTGGCCACCATGAACGTCCCGCTCGACGAGGACGGCGCCAAGAAGGTGTTCCGCCTCATCGACGCGCTCGAGGACAGCGACGACGTGCAGAACGTCTGGGCCAACTTCGACGTCTCCGACGAAATAATGGAGAAGCTGGACGCATAGGAGAAGCCGTAGGGTGTCAGGTCGTGGAGATTCGCGACCTGACGCCCGACGACCTCGACGGCGTCCTCGACATCCGTAAACGCTCCTTCGGCGTGCTGTCGGCCGCCGACCGGGAGCAGTGGCGCAAGACGGTGCTGCCCCAGCTGGAGGCCGGGCGCTACCTCGGCGCCTTCGACGGCGCCAGGATCGCCGCCGCCGCGCGGCTGCGCGGTTTCACCCAGTGGTGGCACGGACGTCCGCAGCCCATGGCGGGCGTCGCCGGGGTCACCGTCAACCCCGAGGATCGCGGCAGGGGGATCGGCGGGCAGATCATGCGCGCCGTCATCGAGCGCGCCGCCGAGCTGGGCGACGCCGTCTCGGCCCTCTATCCGGCGACCACGCCGATCTACCGCGGCCTCGGCTACGAGCACGCAGGAGCCCAGCTCCGCGTCACCATCCCGGCCGACGCGCTGCGCGCGATACGCGCGTCCAACCAGGTCAAGCTGCGCAGGATGGGCCCCGACGACGCGCCTGAGCTGATCGCGCTGCTCGGCCGCCTGCACGCCGCCTCGCACGCCTCTGGCCCGATCTCCTGGGACGAGCACACCTGGCGGCTGTGGCTGCAGGAGGAGGACGACTTCCTCTACCTCGCCGACGACGGCTTCGTCGTCTACCGCTGGGACGGGTCCGACCTGGAGGTCGACAACCTCGTCGCCGGCTCGCCCGACACGGCGGCGGCGCTGTGGTCGCTGGTCGGCAGCTCCTCCTCGATCGCCAAGAACGTCGTGGCCTGCCTGGCGCCGGACGACCCGGTGCTCTGGATGCTGCGCGAGCGCACCAGGGACGCGGTGACGCCGGTGCGGTGGATGTTCAGGATCGTGGACGTGCCGTCCGCGATCGCCCGCAGGGGCTTCCCCGCCGGGGTCACGCTGGACACCGTGGTGGAGGTCGTCGATCCGGTACGGCAGGCCAACACGGGCGCGTGGCACCTGACGGTCTCCGACGGAGTGGGTACGGCGACGCCGTCTTCTGAGCAGGGGACGCGGCTGACTCTCAACGGGCTGTCCGCTCTCTACGCGGGGGTGCCGACGGCGACACTGCGGGTGGCGGGGATGCTGTCGGGACCCGCCGACGAGGCGCTCGACGCGGCCTTCGCCGCGAAGCCGTACATGCTGGACTATTTCTGACAGTGGCGGAAACTGCGCCTTATCTCAGGGCTGCTGGTCGGGCAGGGTTGCCGGTATGACCCACTGGGTGCAGATGGTGCCGGACTCGCCCGGCACCCGGTCGGCGGCGGGGACCTGCCCGCAGGCACGGAACATGCGGTTCAGCCCGGCCGCGTCCGTGGCGAGCGCGGCGGGCGTGTCCGGGCTCCTGGTGACGGGCTGCGCGCCGCACTGGCGGTACTTGGAGTAGTCGCCCTCGTCGGTGTCGTGATACGTCCAGTCGAACCAGATGCGGTCGGAGATCGACGTGGACGTGGTGAACCTGGCCCACACGACGAGCCCGCGCCCTTGCCGCTGCGCCAGCAGTTCCACCCGGCGATCCGGGTTGGCGTAGCCGTCCGGCCCCACCTCGCCGACGAGCACCTTGCGCGGCGCCTTCTGATCGACGGGGATCGCCTCCGCGCACGGGCCGAACGCCAGATCGGGCGGTGCCGACGCGGCCCGTCCCGGCGGCCAGGCCACCCACAGGCCGCCCAGGAAGCCGAGCAGCGCGGCGAGCGCCGCAGCGAGCGCGAGGCGAACGGGGGACATGGCACTTCCTCGGGGGTCTGGACCTGCGTCCGGCGGTCCGGACGCAGGTCAGGGTCCGGAACGCCGAACTTGATCAGTCTGCACGAACCGCCGCCGATGTGGGACATCTGGTGCCCATGAACACCACGGTTGTGCCCGATCTGGGCGGACTGCTGAGCGCCGACGCCGAGCGGCTCTACCACCGGCTGCTGCGCGAGGGCGTCGTCCCGGTGGGCGGCGAGCCGTCGCCCGGGGCGGAGGAGCTCATCGAGGCGGGCGCCGCCTACCTCAACGGGAACGAGGCGCGGCTGCTGCCGGTCTCGCCGCCCATCGCGCTGCGGCTGCTGCTGGAGCGGCAGCACCGCGAGCTGGCCGACCGGCACAGCGCGCTGGCCGACAGCTGGCGGCAGTTCTCCGTCCTGGTCGCGCCCGCCGCCTCCGGTGGCGACGTGCTGCTGGGGGCCGAGGAGGCGGCCAAGCGCGCGATCGAGCTGCGGCTGTCGGCAAGGCGGGAGGTGCGGGTGGCGGTGGTGACGTCGGGGCTGCCAGCGTCCGCGCCCTCGTCGGAGGCTCGGGTGCGGACGGTGTACGACGCGTCGTACGCCGTCTGGTCGACCGGCCTGCGGGCGGGGGAGGAGGCCAGGATCCGGCACGGGGTGCCGCTCGACCTGGTGCACGTCGACGACCGGGCGGCGGTCGCGGGGCGGCTGCTCGTCACCGACCCGGGCCTGCTGGGGGCGCTGGCGGCCTGGTTCGACCTGATGTGGGCGGACGCCGCCACGGTCGCGGTCACGCCGCAGCGCACCTCGCTGACCCCGGGGCAGCTTCGGGTGCTGCGGCTCTTGGCTGCTGGACGGTCGGACACCGCGATCAGCAGGGAGATCGGGACCAGCGTGCGCACCGTGCACCGCCACGTGCGCGCGGTCCTGGACGTGCTGGGCGTCGAGTCGCGCTTCGCAGCCGGGGCAGCGGCGGCGAAGCGCGGCTGGATCTGATCTTTTCTCGGGATAATGCGGGACATGAGCGAGGATGCGCTGGAGTCGGCTACTTCGGCACGGAGCTTCCGTGAAGCGCTGATTGACCTTTACACCCGGAGTGGGTCGCCGTCGCACCCGGTGCTGTCGGCGTCGGCGCGGCAGTACACCGATCTGCGCATCGCCAAGTCGACCCTTTACGACCTGCGCAACCGCACATACGCGGACGCGCTGCCCAAGCTGGACTTCGTCACCGTGGTGGTGGCGGGGTGCCTGGCGCTGGGCGGGGCATCCGCGTCCGAGGTCGAGGCGGAGACGGCGCGGTGGGAGCAGCATTGGCGGCGCATCCTCTCCGACCAGAACGAACCCGTCCCTCTGCGACGTCCCTCTGCGCATGCCCCCTCGGGGCCCGCCCTTTCCGACGCGTCTGCCAGGGCGTTGCTCAAGGCCCTGGTCACCGAACCTCGTCGGCGGGTACGGCTGGCCGTCGCGGTCGTGGCGGTCGCCGCTGCCATCGGCCTCACGCTCGGCATCACGGTGGCCAACGCGGCGGGGGAGCCACCGGCTTTGACTGCCTTCGCGCCGTGTGCCGAGGGGGTGGTGGCTGATCCTGGGGCGGCTTATACGGTGCTCCTCTTCGAGCCCGGGCCGCCGGGGAACCCCTATCCGGTGCGTCAGGTGGAGCTGCGCACGCAGGTGAGCAGGGGGCAGTGGATCGTGTGGTCGCACCTGGACCGGCCTACGAGCCAGTTGGACAAGGTGTGGCTGGAGTGGAGCTACCACCAGAGGCCTGGGGATCCTTCCCAGGTACGGCGGTGCGGGCCGCAACTGGTGTCGCGGGGGGCGCAGACGCCGGGGGTGATGGCTTGGGACGGGGAGGACAACAAACGCTGGTTCCGCGCATGCGCCCAACCCCCGGAAGCCGAATGGACTCCTGGCCGGGACGGCATCTTCTGCACCAGCTGGACCCGCCCAGACATCTAACCCACCCCTCCCACGCACCCCCAGCCCATCCCGCCCCCTCCCCCCCAGAGCCCCCGCCCCTCTGCGCCCCACCCGCAGCCTCCCGTCCCTCAGCCCTGGCCCCTCAGCCCTGGCCCCTGGGCCCTGGCCCAGCACTCCGCCGATGACCCCGCCCTCTCGTTCTGGGGCGGGACCTTGGAGACCTGCCCACCCTCCTCGGGCTGGGTGTGGCCCCTGGCCACGTGGGCGATCGGGCGTCGGGGCCGCGTGTTCCCGGTGCGTCGGGGCGATCCTCGCGGTAGAGTCCTGTGCCGAACAGGTGTTCGGCGGCGGGGAGGGCTGCGTGCGGGTGATGGGCGTTGACCCGGGGCTGACCCGGTGCGGTATCGGCTCGGTCGAGGGCCGTCCCGGAGCGCCGCTGTCCCTCGTGGCCGTAGGAGTGGTCCGTACGGACGCCGACGCCGACCTGGGCACGAGGCTGGTCGGCATCGAGGCGGGCATCGAGCAGTGGCTCGACGAGGTGCGCCCCGACGCGGTGGCGGTGGAGCGCGTCTTCAGCCAGCACAACGTACGCACCGTGATGGGCACCGCCCAGGCGGCGGGCATCGCCATCCTCTGCGCCGCCCGGCGCGGCCTCCCGGTGGCCCTGCACACGCCGTCCGAGGTCAAGGCGGCCATCACGGGCAGCGGCACGGCCGACAAGAAGCAGGTGGGCACAATGGTGACCCGGCTCCTGAGGCTGTCCGAGATGCCCAAACCCGCCGACGCGGCGGACGCCCTGGCGCTGGCCATCTGCCACGTCTGGCGCGGCGGCACCCAGAACCGCATCGCCGAAGCCCTCGCCAAGGCCAGGTCCCGCCCATGACCCCACCAGCCCCGCCACCGCGAACACCCCAGACGCCCGGCCGACCCGCGCACCCCGAGCTCACAACCTGCCGCGAAGAACCCACGGCCCCTCGGCCGCACAGGCGAACCCCAGGGCTTCAGAGCGTCCTTCCACGACCGTGTCTCGGGGAAGGACGCCAGGAGAACCGCTCACGGCAGGCAACGCGTCCTCACGAGGACTTCGTGCAGGCAGAGGTGCGGCCTCAGGCGGATCCTGTGTGGCCGGTGGTGCAACACCGGGCGTGCCGCGCCCGTCTGGTGGTGGGGCGCCGGGTCCGCCGCGCCCGCCTGGTGGGGCGCCCCGTGGGTCGCGCCCGTTTGGCGGGGCGCCCGGTGGGTCGCGCCCGTCTGGTGATGGGGCGCCGGGTCCGCCGCGCCCGCCTGGTGGCGCGCCGGGTAGGCCGCACCCGCCTGGTAGGCCGCACCCGCCTGGTAGGCCGCACCCGCCTGGTAGGCCGCACCCGCCTGGTAGGCCGCGCCCGCCTGGTAGGCCGCGCCCGTCTGGTGGTGTGGGCGCAGGGTGGTTGTGCGCGGCGGGCCGTGCCGGGTCGGGTGGTTGTGGTGGGATGGCATGCCGGTGAGCAACACGGAGCAGGAGGTGTGCGGTGATCGCGTCGGTGGCCGGAAGGGTGGCGGCGATCGCGCCGGACGGTGCGGTGATCGAGGTGGGCGGGGTCGGCATCCTGGCCCACTGCACGCCGGGCACGCTGGCGACGCTCCGCGTGGGTGAGGAGGCCAGGCTGGCCACGTCGCTGGTCGTCCGCGAGGAGTCACTCACCCTGTACGGCTTCGCCACCGACGACGAGCGCGTCGTCTTCGAGATGGTCCAGACGGCGAGCGGCGTGGGCCCCAAGCTGGCTCTCGCGATGCTGGCCGTACACACCCCGAACGCCCTGCGGGTGGCGGTCGCCTCGGCCGACCTCAAGGCGCTGACGCAGGTGCCGGGCATCGGGCAGAAGGGCGCCCAGCGCATCGTGCTGGAGCTCAAGGACCGTCTGGGTACGCCGGAGGAGGCCGTCAACGCCGCGATCAACGGACGGCGCAAGGTGCCGACGTGGCGCGACCAGGTGCATTCCGGGCTCGTCGGGCTCGGCTACTCCGCCAGGGACGCGGACGAGGCCATCGCGATCATCGAACCCGAGGCGGAGATCGACGGTCCTCCGCAGATCGCGGCGCTGCTGAAGAGCGCCCTGCGAGCACTGAGCGTCCGATGAACCCCACCCCCACAGCCGCCGCGCCAACACCCCGAACATTCGGCAGAGACCTGACGACCTGGGCGACCGATGGACTCGTCGAGGGGCGGTGGCCGTCGCCCTCCAGGCGCTGCGGTCGCCGAGCAGGCGTGGCGCAAGGCGGGACCGGTGTGCAGCCGCTCGCCGATGGAGTCCAGCAGGTGGTTTCCGGTGATGGGGAGAGAGGGGTGGCGAGGTGAGTCTGGAACGTGATCTGGTGTCGCCCGAAGCGGAAAGGGACGAACTGCAGATCGAGGCCGCCCTCCGTCCCAAGCGCCTGTCCGAGTTCATCGGCCAGGCTCGCGTACGCGAGCAGCTCTCCCTCGTGCTGGAGAGCGCCCTCAGACGCCAGCGCCCCCCGGACCACATCCTCATGAGCGGCTCCCCTGGCCTGGGCAAGACCACCCTCGCCATGATCGTCGCCGCCGAGCTGTCCGCCCCCCTGCGCATCACCTCCGGCCCCGCCCTGGAGCGCGCCGGCGACCTGGCGGCGATCCTGTCGACGCTGGCCGAGGGCGAAGTGCTGTTCATCGACGAGATCCACCGCATGGCCCGCCCCGCCGAGGAGATGCTCTACCTCGCGATGGAGGACTTCCGCGTCGACATCGTCGTCGGCAAGGGCCCTGGCGCCACCGCGATCCCGCTGGAGATCGCGCCGTTCACCCTGGTCGGCGCCACCACCAGAGCCGGGCTCCTGCCCGCCCCGCTGCGCGACCGGTTCGGCTTCACGGCGCACATGGACTTCTACGAGGTCGACGAGCTGGAGCAGGTCCTGCGCCGCTCGTCGAGGCTGCTCAAGGTAGATCTTCCAGAGGACAGCGCCAACGAGATCGCCAGGCGCTCGCGCGGCACGCCCCGCATCGCCAACCGCCTGCTCCGCCGGGTTCGCGACTTCTCCGACGTACGCGCGGAAGGCCTCATCACCCGCGACATCACCTCAGCGGCGCTGAATCTTTACGAAGTCGACGCGGAAGGGCTCGACCGGCTCGACCGGGCGGTTCTCGGCGCGCTGCTGCGCCGCTTCGGCGGCGGCCCGGTCGGGCTGTCGACGCTGGCCGTCGCCGTGGGCGAGGAGCCGGAGACGGTCGAGGTGGTCGCGGAGCCGTTCCTGGTCAGGCAGGGCCTGCTGGCGCGTACGCCGAGGGGCCGGGTGGCCACGGCGGCGGCATGGCACCACCTGGGCATGACACCACCGCCGGATGCGTTCGGAGCCACGCTCTTCGACTGATCACGGAACGGTACCAACCGTTGCAAATTGGGAACTTCCCCGCGCGCCGAATCGCTGCCTCGTTGCCGCGTTTCGCAACAACGGCCTACACTCCGTGGCTTGGCTGGCTGTGTAGGCTGACGGGGCTGAGCGGCGAAGCCCGACGCATCACATGGAATTTCCGGCGCAAAGCCGGTGTCAACATCTTGTACAGATGATGGAAGGTCGCCCTCGATGGACATGGGACAACTCGGAAGCATCCTGCCGCTGATTCTGCTGGTGGTGGTGTTCTACTTCCTGCTGATCAGGCCGCAGCGCAAGCGGCAGCAGGAGGCGGCGAAGATGCAGAACTCCCTGGCGCCGGGCACCCGCGTCATGACCACGACGGGTCTGTTCGCCACCGTGGTGGCCGTCGACAACGAGGACGTCGTCCTCGAAGTGGCCCCCGGCATCGAGACCCGCTGGGTCAAGGCCGCCATCGGCCGCGTGGTCACGCCGGTGGACGAGGCTCCGGAGGTTGTGGAGCCCGTGGCCGACGAGCCCGTGGCGGAAACCGTTGAGGTAGCAGATACTGCGGAAACCCAGACAAGCGATGGCGAGCAGGACTCGAGCACCAAGAAGTCCTGACTAGGCTCTGCGACAAACCCCTACCCTGAAAGAACTGACGACCAGTGGCCCGACCGACCAGCCGCCATAGCAGCCCGGGGCGTACGCTCCTGGTGCTCCTGGCGCTCATCCTCGCCATGGGCGGGACGATGCTCCTGCAGAAGGCGTTCACGCCGAAGCTGGGCCTCGACCTCGCGGGCGGCACGACGGTGACGCTCTCACCCGTCACGCTCGACGGCAAGGCTCCGACCCAGGACGCCCTTGACCGTGCCGTGAACATCATCCGCGACCGCGTCAACGGGTCGGGTATCGCCGACGCCGATGTCGTCAAGTCCGGTGACAACATCGTCGTCTCCGTGCCGGGCGCAGGCCAGGAGGAGGTCATCAAGAAGGTCGGTACGACCGCCGAGATGCGCTTCCGCCAGGTCCTGGCGGTCCAGGCCACGCAGCCGACGGCCAACCCGATGGCCACCGACGCGCCCAAGCCGAGCGCGACGCCGTCGGCCACAGGCACGGGAACCCCCTCCACTCAGCCGTCCAAGCAGGCGGGTACGCCGTCGGCGTCGCCGACCGGCAAGGCCCTGTCGTCAGCGCTGACCGCGCCGACCCCGACCCCCACGGCGAAGGGCAAGGACGCCAAGGCGACTCCGAGCGCGACGCCGACCACCACGGCCACGACGCAGCCGACCGCCCAGCCGAGCCAGGACCCCAACGCGGGCATGGACCTCTCGGGCGCCGACCCGGCGGTGGTCAAGCAGTTCCAGGCGCTCAACTGCGCCGACCCGAAGAACCGCGGCAAGGGTGTGCAGGACGACCCGAACAAGCAGTTCGCCGCCTGTGACGCGGACGGCAGCGCCAAGTACCTGCTCGACGTGGCCAAGGTCGTCGGCACGGACATCGACTCGGCCAGCGCGGGCATTCCGCAGGGCCGTACCGACTGGATCGTCCAGCTCTCCTTCAAGGGCAACGGCCCTGACGCGTGGAGCAAGCTGACCACGAAGGCCTACAACTCGCAGGAGCCGCGCAACCGCGTGGCGGTCGTGCTGGACGGCGTCGTCATCACCGCGCCGAACATCATCAGCCCCATTCCGGGCGGCAAGGCCGAGATCACCGGCGGCTTCACCCAGAAGACGGCGGAAGACCTCGCCTCCCAGCTGAAGTTCGGCGCGCTGCCGCTGAAGTTCAAGCTCAGCGAGGCCATCACGATCTCCTCGACGCTGGGCCAGGACCAGCTCATGGGCGGTCTGATCGCCGGCGCGATCGGCCTCGGGCTGGTCGTCCTCTACTCGCTGCTCTACTACCGGGGCCTGGGCATCGTCGCGGTGCTGAGCCTCGTGGTCGCCTCGGTCCTCACCTACTTCTCCGTGGTGCTGCTGGGCAAGAACGCGAGCTTCGCGCTCTCGCTCCCGCACATCATCGGTCTGGTGGTGTCGATCGGTATCACGGCCGACTCGTTCATCGTGTACTTCGAACGCATCCGCGACGAGATGAAGGAAGGCAGGCGGACGCTGCGCGCGGCCGTCGAAGTGGCCTGGGTCCGCGCACGGCGCACGATCCTGATCGCCGACGCCGTCATGTTCATCGCGGCCGTCGTGCTCTACTTCCTCGCCGTCGGCGGTGTGGCTGGGTTCGCGTTCGCGATGGGCCTGACCACGCTGATCGACATCGTGGTGGTGTTCCTGTTCACGAAGCCCTTCATCGCCCTTCTGGCTAGGTTGAAGTTCTTCTCCAAGGGGCACAAGCTTTCCGGTCTCGATGCCGAGCGCATGGCCGACACCCACCACACGACCACCCCGCAGGAGGCCTGACATGGGACTCGGGCGTCGCCTCTACCGTGGCGAGATCGATGTCGACTTCGTCGGTCGCAAGAAGCTCTGGTACAGCCTGTCGGGCCTGCTGCTGATCTTCTCGCTCGCCGGTCTGCTGATCAACGGCCTCAACCTGGGCGTGGAGTTCAAGGGCGGCACGGTCTTCTCGTTCAAGGCCCCCACGGCCAACATCGAGCAGGTCCGTACGGAGTTCAAGACGCTGGGCGTGCACCAGCCGATCGTCCAGGAGGCGGGTGACCGCTGGCGGGTGACGACGGAGACGCTGCCCGCCGAGCAGGTCGCCAAGATCCAGGACGCGGTGGTCAAGGAGTACAAGGCCGACCCCAAGCAGATCGACGTGCAGCAGGTGGGCGCGTCGTGGGGCGGTGAGGTCGCCAACAAGGCCTGGATCGGCCTGGGCGTCTTCATGCTGGCGATCATCCTGTACCTGAGCATGGCGTTCGAGCCGAAGATGGCCCTGGCGGCCATCGTCGCGCTCGTGCACGACCTCGTGATCACGGCGGGCATCTACGCCTGGTCGGGGTTCGAGGTCACGCCCGCCACGCTGCTGGGCTTCCTGACCATCCTGGGTTATTCGCTGTACGACGCGGTCGTCGTGTTCGACATGATCAAGGAGGTCACGGCCAAGCTCGGCACGACCTCCAAGAAGACGTACACGCAGGCGGCTAACGACGCGCTGAACCACACGCTGATCCGGTCGCTGAACACCTCGCTGGTCGCGATCCTGCCGGTGGCGGCGATCCTGTTCATCGGCACCACCCTGCTGGGTGCGGGCACGCTGAAGGACCTGTCGCTGGCGCTGTTCGTCGGCATGCTGGTGGGCACGTACTCCTCGCTGTGCGTGGCCACGCCGCTGCTGGTGACGTTGAAGGAGCGGGAGCCGAAGTACCAGGCGATCGCGCGCAGGCTGGCCTCCACCGGTGGTGGGGCGAAGTCGGCCAAGCGTGCGGCCACCGCGAAGAGCTAAGCACCATGTGACCCGCCTCCGCCCACCCACGGGCGGGGGCGTTCGCATTTCCCGGGGCCCGGAGGCCCAACACGCCTTGCACGAGGCGAACTCCCGAGGAGTGAAGACGCTCGAAGGGTGAGGACCCGATGAGGGCGGAGGCCCCAAGAGGGTGAAGATCCCCCAAGCATGAGTCCTTGGGGCAGGAAGATCTGTTGTGGGCTTGAGCGCCCGTGAAGCATGAGAGCCGGAGCCATGAGCGACCTGACGAAACTGATCCTCGACCACGTGCGCGACATCCCCGACTACCCCCAGCCAGGCGTCCTGTTCAAGGACATCACCCCCCTCCTGGGCACCCCGGAGGCCTTCGAGCCCGTCGTGGACGCCCTCGCGACCATGTTCCCCGGCATCGACAAGATCGTCGGAATCGAGGCCCGGGGCTTCATCCTGGCCGCCCCCGCCGCATACAAAGCCAAAGCCGGCTTCGTCCCCGTGCGCAAGAAGGGCAAACTCCCCGCCGAAACGCTCGGAGCGTCCTACGATCTGGAGTACGGCTCAGCGACCATCGAGGTCCACAGGGACGCGTTCGCCCCGGGCGACCGCGTGCTCATCATCGATGACGTGCTGGCCACCGGCGGCACGGCCGAGGCGGCGGTTGACCTGATCAACCGGGCCGGAGCCGAGGTGGCCGGCGTCGCCGTACTCATGGAACTCGCCTTCCTGAAGGGCCGCGAACGGCTCGCAGGAGTGGACTTCCGCCCCTTGGTGATCGTCTGAAACAGGCACCCACAGCAGCCCAGGTCTGACACCTGGATACACTGATGGGATCTGGACTCGAACGTGAGGAGTCTGTGTGCCCCGTGATGTGGTCGTGCCCGACGTAACCGACGCCGGTAACACCGAGAGCGTGCCCGGCGGCAATGGTACGCGTCGAAGAAGGTTTGGGGGTGGGGCCATGAATCCGGTGCTGGAGCCGCTGTTCCGCACGGTCAGGGCCACCCATCCCAAGGCCGACCTGCGCCTCATCGAGCGCTCCTACGACGTGGCCGCCTACCACCACCGCGACCAGAAGCGGAAGTCCGGCGACCCGTACATCACGCACCCGCTGGCCGTGGCGACGATCCTGGCCGAGCTGGGCACCGACGACGAGACCCTGTGCGCTGCCCTGCTGCACGACACGGTCGAGGACACCGCCTACTCCCTCGACGAGCTGCGCGCCGACTTCGGCGACAACATCGCCCTGCTCGTCGACGGCGTCACCAAGCTGGACAAGGTCAAGTTCGGCGACGCGGCGCAGGCCGAGACGGTGCGCAAGATGGTCGTGGCAATGTCGCGCGACATCCGCGTCCTGGTGATCAAGCTGGCCGACCGCCTGCACAACATGCGCACGATGCGCTACCTGCCCGAGCACAAGCGCCACCAGAAGTCGCGCGAGGTCCTGGAGATCTTCGCCCCGCTGGCGCACCGCCTGGGCATGAACACGATCAAGTGGGAGCTCGAGGACCTCGCGTTCGCGATGCTCTACCCCAAGCGTTACGACGAGATCGCCCGCATGGTCAGCGAGCGGGCGCCGCGCCGCGACCTGTTCCTGCAGGAGGTCATCGAGAAGGTCTCGGCCGACCTGCGCGACGCGAAGATCCGCGCGGTGGTGAAGGGCAGGCCGAAGCACTACTACTCGGTCTATCAGAAGATGATCGCCAGGGACGTCGCGTTCGACGACATCTACGACCTGGTGGGCATCCGCGTCCTGGTCGACAGCGTGCGCGACTGTTACGCGGCGCTCGGAACGATCCACGCGCGGTGGAACCCGGTGCCCGGCCGGTTCAAGGACTACATCGCGATGCCCAAGTTCAACATGTACCAGTCGCTGCACACCACGGTGATCGGTCCCGAGGGCAAGCCGGTCGAGCTGCAGATCCGCACGCACGCGATGCACCACAGGGCCGAGTACGGCGTGGCCGCCCACTGGAAGTACAAGGAGGAGGTCGGCGGCCCGCCCGGCAAGGTCAAGCAGGGCAGCGACATGGCGTGGCTGCGCCAGCTCCTCGACTGGCAGAAGGAGACCTCCGACCCGGGCGAGTTCCTGGAGTCGCTGCGTTTCGACCTGTCGGTCTCCGAGGTCTACGTCTTCACCCCCAAGGGCACGGTCATCGCGCTGCCCGAGGGCGCCACGCCGGTCGACTTCGCCTATGCCGTACACACCGAGGTCGGTCACCGCTGCATCGGGGCGCGCGTCAACGGGCGCCTGGTGCCGCTGGAGTCGCGGCTGGGCAACGGCGACACGGTGGAGATCTTCACCTCGAAGTCGCCGGACGCGGGGCCGTCCAGGGACTGGCTGAAGTTCGTCAAGTCGGGCCGCGCCCGCAACAAGATCAGGCAGTGGTTCTCCAAGGAGCGCCGCGAGACCGCGATCGAGGCGGGCAAGGAGGCCATCGGCCGCGCGATGCGCAAGCAGGGCCTGCCGCTGCAGCGCCTGATGTCGGGCGAGTCGCTGCTGGCGCTGGCCCGCGACCTGCGTTACCCGGACGTCTCCGCGCTCTACGCGGCGGTGGGCGAGGGGCACGTGGCCGCGCAGACGGTCGTGCAGAAGCTCGTGAGCTCCATAGGCGGGGTGGACGGCGCAGAGGAGGACATCGCCGAGGCCTCGCTGCCTACGCGCCTCAGCAGGCGTCCCAGGAGCGGCGGCGGGTCCGGCGTGGTGGTGGCCGGGGACGCGGACGTGTGGGTGCGGCTGTCGAAGTGCTGCACGCCGGTGCCAGGGGATGACATCGTCGGGTTCGTGACGCGGGGGCACGGGGTGTCCGTGCACAGGAACGACTGCACGAACGTGCAGCAGCTGAAGGAGCAGCCGGACCGGCTGGTCGAGGTGAGCTGGTCGCCGAGCGACGACTCGGTGTTCCTGGTGGCGATCCAGGTAGAGGCGCTGGACCGGCCGAGGTTGCTGTCCGACGTGACGCGGACGCTGTCGGACCAGCACGTGAACATCCTGAGCGCATCGGTGACGACGTCGCGGGACCGGGTGGCGATCAGCAAGTTCACCTTCGAGATGGGCGACCCGAAACACCTCGGCCACGTGCTCAAGGCCGTCCGCAGCATCCAGGGCGTCTTCGACGTCTACCGTGTTTCAGGGGCCGGAAGCTAAAGAGTCTGTACGGCTCTCGCCAGCAGACAGCCAAGCGCCGACGCGGCTGACCGGCCCTCCAGCATGGCACTCCATCGGCGACGGTGGCCCGCCGCAACATCGGTGTGTCATGCGGGTTTTCTGCCGACCGCGCTCACCTTGGGAGCGGCTCATGTCAGAGGTCCGCCACGATTGGCTCCAGGTCGGAAAGGGTGGAAATCACGTGCTCCGCGCCCGCCAATGCGTCGGGGTCCGGTGGGTAGGCGGGATGGGGTGCGGCGATCACGCGCATGCCCGCTGCCGCCGCCGAGCGCAGGCCGTTGCTGGAGTCCTCCACCGCCCAGCACTCGCCAGGATCCACGCCCAGACGACCGGCGACCGTGAGGTAGACCTCGGGGTCGGGCTTGCCGCGGGAGACCTCCTCCGTGGAGACGGTGACCTCGAAGAAGCCCGCCAGCCCCGCTTCGGCGAGCACGGTGTCGATGAGCCGTCTGGGGGAGGAGCTGGCCAAGCCGAGCCGGTGGCGGGCGGCCACGCTGGTCACGGCCTCCACGGCGCCGGGCAGCAACGGCAGCTCCTTGGCGTACCGCGCCGCCATCTGGTCGACCACCCCGCGCGCGACCTCGTCAGGCGTCAGCCGTACCCCCAGCTCACCACTCAGATAGGCAGCCCACTCCTGCGTGCTCATGCCCATCAGCCTGCGCTGGGTGTCCGGCTGCCAGGTGCCGCCGTGCTCGGCGACGAAGGCCCTGCGCACCTGCTCCCACACGGGCTCCGAGTCGACGATGACCCCATCGAGGTCGAAGATCACACACGTCATGGGCACCCAGACTACGGCAGCCGCAGATCGGGGAGGTTGACCACGATCGCCTCGCGGGTGCTGCGGGCGATCACCACGACCGCCTCCTGCGAGGGGTCGGGGTTCTCCTCGCGGTGGGGGACGTACGGGGGGACGAAGATGTAGTCGCCTGGCTCGGTCTCCAGGCGCACCTCCTCGCCCGCCTCCAGGAAGACGAAACGGGGAGTCCCGCTCACCACGTAGATGGCGGTTTCCGAGTCGCCGTGATGGTGGTCGGCCGAGGCGGTGGACGGGGCGACGCGGGTCTGGCCCATCCAGAGGCGGTTGGAGCCGCGCACGGCGGCCAGGCGGTGCATGCCGGACGACTGGGCGGTCTCCGAGCTCAGGTCCCCCGGCGTGATGTGCTGCAGCCGCTGGTGGAACGGGTCGCCGTCGGCGTGGTAGCCCTCCCAGAGGCGTCCGCCCGCCCCTTCGAGCACGCCGCCCGCCACGGCCGCCAGCCGTACAGGGTCGTCATGAGCGGACAGCAGGGCGTCGGCCAGCGAGGGATCCAGCGCGCGGAGCTCGCGCACCAGCCACTTGCCCGTCCCCTCCCACCGCCCTGCGGCGGCGAGCGCGAGCCTGGCCGACGACTCCACGATCCGCCACCTGACCATCGCCTGCTCGGCCGGGTCCCCGCCGCCCGTCAGGTCGTCCAGGAGGTCGGTCAGACCGTAGCGGCGCCCGTCGAGGTCCGACGGGCCAGGACCGGCCTCGACACGCCGCCGCAGGAGCTCCTGCAGCCCCTTCGCGCGCCCCGAGGCGTCGGCGAGGACCTCGCCGAAGCCGCACATGCGGGGAAGGGACGGCTGGCGGCGCGCGAAGTCGCGCTCCAGGTAGGCGGCCAGGCTCGTCTCCCCGTGCACGAACAGCTCCACCGGCCACCCACGCCACCGCACGGACGAGCGGTACGGCAGGCCCAGGCCCGGCAGCACGACCACGACGTCCAGGTCGGAGGTCGCCGTGCGCGCCTCGTTGGCGGCCAGGAACGCCATCGAGGCCTCGGGGAAGCGCTCCTCGACGAGAGCGCGGGCCGCTGACACCTCATCCATGACGCCACGCTAACTCAGTCTTCCCTCGACAAGATCCTTCACTGTATGGTTCAGCCCGAAGGAAAGTTTCACCTATGGAGGTCTGATGGGTAAGAAGCTTCACCTGCTGGCCCTGCCGATCGCGGCGGCCGCCGTGCTGAGCAGCGTTCCCGCGCAGGCGGCCGCCACCGGCTACGACAGGTGTCACGCCGGCTACTACTGCATGTTCTCCGGGCTCGACGGCACCGGCGACATCATCGAGATCCAGAGCGACACGCCCGACCTGGCCGCGCTCAACATGGCGAGCAGGGGCAAGTCCGACTGGAACCGGACGAGCTCGCTGATCCACCTCTACTCCGAGGCCAACTACCAGGGCTGCTCGGCGGTGACCGGCACGGGTGCCGGCGCGAAGGGCAACTTCTACATCACCTTCCGCGACTACTTCAACTCGGTGAAGATCGGCGGCCCGAACGGCCCCTCCTGCGAGACCTTCGCCGGGACGCGCACCAACTCGCACGGCTGAAAAAAGCGCCCGCGCTCTCTGGAGCGCGGGCAATATACTGAGTATTATACCGAGTATGAGCATTCGCCACGCCCTGCTGGCCCTGCTCAGCGAGGGCCCGAAATACGGCCTCCAGCTGCGCCAGGAGTTCGAGACGCGCACGGGGGAGGTGTGGCCGCTCAACGTCGGCCAGGTCTACACGACCCTGCAGCGGCTGGACCGCGACGGGCTGGTCGCCTCGGACGAGGCGGCGGGCGAGGGGCTGCAGAACATCTACCGGCTCACCCCCGCCGGGCTCGAGGAACTGACCGCGTGGCTGCGCACCCCGTCGGGGGCGAGCGCCCCGCCGCGCGACGAGCTGGTCATCAAGGTGCTGGTCGCGGTCAGGGTGCCCGGCGTGGACGTGGGCGAGCTGCTGCAGATCCACCGGCGGCACGTCGTGCGGCAGATGCAGCAGTACACCCAGCTCAAGGAGGACGAGCCGGAGCTGGGCCTGGCCCTGGTGGTGGACGCCGAGCTGTTCAGGCTCGAAGGCGTGGCCAGGTGGCTCGACGCCGCCGAGGTCCGCCTGAAGGGCCACAGGAACGCCGAGGCCCCACAGCGGCTGGAGGCCAGGACATGATCGCGTTACGCGCCGTCACGAAGGTCTTCGGCAGCGGCCCGGCCGAGGTGCGGGCGCTGTGCGAGGTGGACGTCGAGGTACGGCCGGGCGAGCTGGTCGCCGTCATGGGCCCCAGCGGCTCCGGCAAGACCACGCTGCTGACCATCGCGGGCACCCTGGAGCGGGCGAGCGGCGGCACGGTCCACATCGGCGGACGCGACGTCGCCGAGCTGTCGAAGGACGACCTGGCCCGCCTCAGGCGCCGCTCGATCGGCTACGTGTTCCAGGACTTCAACCTGCTCGCCGGGCTCACCGCGGTGGAGAACGTCGCGCTGCCCCTCGAACTCGACGGGCACGGCGTCAAAGCGGCCCGTGCGGCGGGCATGGAGATCCTCGCCGAGCTCGGGCTGGCCGACCGGGCCAGGCACTACCCCGACGACCTGTCGGGCGGCGAGCGCCAGCGAGTGGCCATCGCCAGGGCCGTGGTGGGCGAGCGCCAGATCCTGCTGGCCGACGAGCCGACCGGCGCGCTCGACTCGGTCAACGGCGACGCCGTCATGCGCCTGATGCGCGCGGCATGCAAGCGCGGCGTGGCGGGCATGGTCGGCACGCACGACGCCCAGCTCGCCGCGTGGGCCGACCGGGTGATCTTCCTGAGGGACGGGCGCGTGGTGGACCGCAGCGAGCCGCGCACCGGCCCCGAGTCGCTGCTGGGCCGATGAGCGCGCGGCGGGCCCTCATCCACTGGGCGGTACGTCTCGTCCGCCGCGAGTGGCGAACCCAGCTCCTCATCCTGTCGCTGCTCGCCGTCGCCGTCACCGTGGCGATCTGCGGCGCTTCAGCCGCCTACGGCCTGGTCCCCGCGCAGCACGCCGCCGAGTTCGGCACCGCGAACCTGGCCTTCAGGTTCGCCGGTTCGGAACCGGACCGGCTGTCCTCAGGAGTCAGCCGGATCAGGCAGTGGTACGGCGAAGCCGACGTGATCGGCCGCAGGCAGGTCCCGGTGCCGGGAGCGGCGAGCCTGGTGGAGTTCCGTGCGCAGCGGCCGGGCGGGCCGTACTCCGGGCCGATGCTGGCCCTCACGGCGGGACGCTACCCGCGCGCCGCGGGCGAGACCGCACTCACCCCGGGGGTCGCCCGGCTGTTCCCCGGCCCCACGTTCACGCTCGACGGCGTCGCGTGGCGCGTCGTCGGGCAGGTGGAGAACCCCAGCAACCTGGCCGACCACTTCGCGCTGGTCGCCCCGGAGCACGCCAAGCCGCCGCAGACCGTCACGGTGCTGGCCCGCGGCGACCCGGGCCCGGCGGCCGGGGCAGACGGCTTCGACCTCGGGGTCGCCGGGCAGGAGCTCGGCGAGGTCCAGGTGATGGCGGCGGTCATCGCCCTCGTCGCGGGCACGGTGGCGATGGTGCTGGTCGCGCTCGTCGCCGCAGCCGGGTTCACGGTGATCGGCAGGCGGCGCCAGCGCCAGCTCGGCATGCTCGCCGCCATCGGCGCGACGGAACGCCAGCTCCGGCTGGTCATGGTGGCCAACGGCGCCATCGTCGGGGCGGTCGCCGCTCTGTTGGGGACGGCCGTGGGGCTGCTCGGCTGGGTGCTGGCTGCGCCGTACGCCGAGGGCGTGATCCAGGCCAGGATCGACCGGTTCCAGCTCCTGCCGTGGTGGCTGGTCGTCGCCACGATGGCGGTGTGCGTGCTGGCGTCGACGGTCGCCGCCTGGTGGCCGGCCCGGTTTCTGGCCGGGATCCCGGTCACCGACGCGCTGTCCGGCAGGCCGAGCCCGCCCGCGCCGGTGCGCAGGTCGATCGTGTTCTCCGCGGTCCTGCTGCTGGCCGGGGTGTCCGCGCTGGCCGCGGTGGACCTCACCGGCGAGGGCTGGGCGCCGCCGCTGCTCATCGCCGGGGGGACGCTGGCGGTCGTGCTCGGGCTGCTCGCCCTCGGGCCGGTGGCCATCAGGTGGGTAGGCGCGCACGCGGGCCCCGCCCCGGTCGCGGTACGGCTCGCCGTACGGGATCTGGCCCGCTACCAGTCGCGGTCGGGGGCCGCGCTGGCCGCGATCGGGCTGGTGCTCGGCATCGCCGCAGCGGTGATCGTCGCCGTGGGCGTCGCCGAGCGGGACGCGGCGACCGGCAACCTGTCCGAGCGCCAGCTCCTCGTGACCAAGGAGGGCAACAGGATCAGGGAGCTCGTCACCACGCGCACCCCGCAGGAGGTCGCCGGCCTACGCTCCAGCGTCGACCGGCTCGCCGCCCACCTGGACCGTCCCGCCGTGATCGAGCTGCTGGAGGTCGTGGACCCCGACGAGCAGGAGAGTCCCGGCAGGGGCGGCAACAACGGCTGGCGGCACGCCGTCCTCATCGGCGACGGCCCGCGTACGGCGCGGCCCGGCCCGCTGTTCGTGGCCACCCCTGAGTTGCTGCGCCACTACGGCCTCGACCCCGCGGACCTGGATCCGCGCGTGGAGGTCCTGACCGTCAGGCAGGGGGAGGTCGGGCTGCGCCATCTGATCCACGAGGAGGTCGTCGGCGGCGTGCGGCGGCTCGACGTCCCGCCCTACGCCATGGCGCCCACCTCGCTGATCACCCCGGCGGCCGTGGCGCGAAGGGGCTGGAGCGCCGCGTTCGCCGGGTTCCTGGTGGAGTCCGCCCAGCCGCTGACCAACGCCCAGGTCGGCCAGGCGCTGGCCGTGGCGGGCGGGTCAGGGCTGCTCGTGGTGGCCAGGGACGGCGCGGCGCTGGCCGAGCTGCGTTCCGCGCGGCAGGCCGTCGTCGGGGTGGCCGTGGCGGTCGCGCTGTGTGTGCTGGCCATGGCGGTCGTGCTCGTCAGAGCGGAGAGCGCGGCCGACCTGCGCACGCTGGCGGCCGCCGGGGCCACCCGCGCCACCAGGAGGACGATCACCGCGGCCACCGTCGGCACCCTGGCCGGGCTGGGCGTCCTCCTGGGCCTCGCCGGTGCGTATCTCGGGGTGGCCGCGGTGTACTTCGGCGACTTCGAGGTGCTGCTTCCCGTGCCGGTGGGCCAGCTGCTCGTGTTGTGCGCCGGGGTTCCGGCAGTGGCCACCGCGGGGGCGTGGCTGCTGTCGGGCCGCGAGCCCCCGGCGATCGCCAGGCGGGTGCTGGAGTGAGGCGGATCCTGCTCGTCCTCGCGCTGGTCGCCGGGTGCGGCGGCTACCAGGCGGACGACCTGCGGGCCGGGCTGCGTGCCATCAGGGACGCCGGGGCCGTCGGGGCGCAGGCCATGGTGATCGTGGACGGGCGGGTCACCTCGGCCACGAGCGGCCCGGCCGTACCCGGGAACGGGCACTTCAGGATCGGCAGCGACACCAAGACCTTCGTGGCCACCGTGATCCTGCAGCTCCTGGCCGAGGGGCGGCTGGCGCTGGCTGACCCGGTGGAGAAACACCTGCCCGGCCTGGTGGGCGGCGGGATCACGCTGCTCGACCTGCTCAGGCACACCAGCGGGCTCTACGACTACAGCGTGGCGCCGGAGTGGGACCCGTTCGCCTCGCGCGAGACCTTCGAACGGCGGCGCTACCAGCACTACACGGCCGAGGAGCTGGTGGCGGTGGCGATGCGGCACGCGCCGTTCAGCGCGCCAGGCGTCACGCACAAGTACTCCAACACCAACTACGTGCTGCTCGGCATGGTGATCGCGAAGCTCACCGGGCGGCGATGGCAGGACGAGGTGCGCCGCAGGATCATCGAGCCGCTCGCTCTGACCGGGACCAGCGTCGGGGACGGCCCGGCGCTGCCCGAGCCGCACGCCAGGGGATACACGCGCTTCAGCCTGGACGGCCCGCTGGTGGACACCACACTGCTCGACCCGAGCGCGGGCGACGCGGGCGGAGCGATCATCAGCACGCCCCGCGACCTGCTGCGCTTCTTCGGCGCCCTGCTGGGCGGAGAGCTGCTGCGCCCCTTCGCGCTGGACCTGATGAAACGCACGGTCCCCGCAGAAGAGGGCAGGTACGGGCTAGGGCTGGCCTGGAGCGACCTCCCGTGCGGCGACGGCTACTGGCGGCACGGCGGCGCCGTGCCCGGCTACCTCACCTACGAGGGCTTCGTCGCGGACGGCAGGCGCGGCATCGTGCTCTCGGTGTCCAGCATGAGCCTGGACGGCGTCACCGGCCAGAAACAGGACGCCGCCTCGCAGGACCTCGTGAACAAGGTCCTCTGCGCCATCAGGTGACGGGGCCCGGCTCCCGAGGGGACCGGGCCCGTGACGTCAGCTGAACTCGGCCAGGGTGCGCTCGGCCTCCTCCAGCCACGACTGGCGAGCCGTGATGGCCTCCTCGGCCTCCTTGATGTCCTTGGCCCGCCCGGCGGCCTGAGCCTTGGCCAGCTTCTTCTCCAGCTGCTCCAGCGACGTGCGCAGCTGGTCGACCGTGCTCTGCGCGCGCGCCCTGGCCTCGGGGTTGGAGCGCTTCCACTCCGCCTCCTCCGCCTTGCGCACGGCGTCGTCCACCTTGCGCAGCCCGCCCTCGAGCCGGTCACGCTGCTCGCGCGGCACCGCGCCCACGGACTCCCACCGCTCCAGCAGCCCGCGCAGGGCGGCGCGAGCAGTACGGGCGTCGGTGACCGGAAGGATCTTCTCTGCCTCGGCGAGAAGCTCCTCCTTCACCGTGGCGTTGGCCGCCAGCGACGCGTCGCGCTCGGCGAACACCGCCGACCTCGCCTGGAAGAACTGGTCCTGCGCGGCCTTGAAGCGGCCCCACAGCTCGTCCTCCGCCTCGCGGGAGGCCCGGCCCGCCGTCTTCCACTGCTGCATCAGCTCGCGGTAGATGGAGGCCGTCTGACCCCAGTCGGTGGAGGAGGCCAGCTCCTCCGCCTCGGCCACGATGCGCTCCTTGAGCGAACGCACGCCCTCGCGCTGCTCGTCGAGCCCGGCGAAGTAGGTCTTGCGGCGCTTGGCGAAAGCCGTACGGGCAGCCGAGAGCCTCTTCCACAGCGCCGCCTCGGTGACGCGGTCGATGCGCTCGGCCGCCTTCCACTCCTCGACGAGCTGGCGCAGCCGCTCACCACCCGACTTCCAGTGGGTGGTCTCGTCGGCGATGCGCTCGGCCTCGGCGACGATGCGCTCCTTGACGCCCTTCGCCTCGGCGCGGGCCACCTCGCGGGCGGCCTTGACCTCCTCGCGGCGCTGACCGACGAGCGTGGTCAGCGCGTCGAGGCGCGCCACGAGCGCGGCCAGGTCACCGACGGCGTGCGCGTCGGCGACGGCCTCGCGCAGCTTGACGATGGTGGCCTCGGCCTGGGCCGGAGCCAGGTCGGTGCCCTTGACGCGCTGCTCGAGCAGTTGCACCTGCCCGGCCAGCTCGTCGAACTTGCGATGGAAGTAGGCCAGCGCCTCTTCTGGCTCGCCCGCCTGCCAGGAGCCGACGGCCCGCTCCCCATCAGCCGTACGCACGTAGACGGTGCCGTCGTCGTCTACCCGGCCCCACGGGTCGGTGCTCACCGTGTCCTCCCGCACTTTCCATCAGACCCTTCGGGACTTTGTCCGTCCCTAGTTGTATTACGTCAGCTCTTGCCAGTGATTGTCACGTCTTTGATGTCGACCGGCACCTTCGGAGAGGTCTGATCCTCAAGGAATCCACCCTTGGCGACCTTGTCGACGATCTCCATGCCCTTGGTGACGGTACCGAACGGGGTGTACTGCGGAGGCAACGAAGCGGTCTCATCGCCATAGACGATGAAGAACTGGCTGCCGTTGGTGCCCGCGCCCGCGTTGGCCATGGCGACCACGCCGCGGTTGTACTTCATGCCGCCCAGGTTCTCGTCGGCGTACTTGTAGCCGGGTCCGCCGTTGCCGCCCTGCTCCTTGCCGTCGGCCTTCGCCAGGGGGTCGCCGCACTGGAGTACGGCCAGGCCGCCCGTGTCCGGCGTCACCAGGCGGTGGCACTTGGTGCCGTCGAAGTAGTTCTTCGACGCCAGGTAGTCGAAGGAGTTCACCGTGCACGGCGCCTTCTTCGGCATCAGGTCGACGACGATGTCACCCTCGTTGGTCTTGATCGTCATCGTCTGGGCCTTGAGGTTCGGCTTCTTCGGCGGCAGGCCGACGTCCTTCACCTTGCCCTGGGCGTCCTTGGTGTAGGTGCACGAGACCGTCTTGAGGTCGATCGGCGTCGGGGTCGGCTGGGGCGGCTCCGACGGCGTGGGCTCGGCCGAGGCCGAAGTAGAGGCTGACGCGGTCGCCGAGGCCGCTGCCTGCGGGTCTCCGTTCCCACCGCCCAGCAGCGTGGTCGCGGCCACGATGCCGCCGACGACCACCACGACCCCCACGCTGGATCCGATGATCGCAGTGCGCTTGACGCGCGCTTCACGCTCGAGACGACGCTGAAGCTGCCGCTCGTGGTGCTCGCGCGCCAACTGCTTCTGTCGCTCCTTGCCGGTGGCCACCGCTTTGCCTCCCATAGTCAACTAACCGAGGTGGGCGAATCGTATCGGCCAACGGGTAATGGTTCGCAGCCCGGCGACCCGCACCGGTACCCTTCGGTTACATTCCCATCCGCTTTTTTGGTGAGGCAGATGCTCATCGCAGGCTTCCCCGCAGGGGCCTTCCAGACCAATTGCTACCTCGTCGCGCCCGCGGCAGGCGAGGAATGCGTGATCGTCGATCCCGGCCAGGACGCCGCTGAGGGCGTCGACGAGCTGCTGCGCGAGCACCGGCTGAAGCCGGTCGCCGTCCTGCTCACGCACGGCCATCTCGATCACGTCTGGTCGGTCGCCCCGGTCTGCGGCGCTCGTGACATCCCCGCGTGGATCCACCCGGAGGACCGCCACCTGCTGAGCGACCCGTCGGCCGGATGGTCGTCCACGTCGAGCCAGCTTTTCGGCGGCATCACGCTGAGCGAGCCCGACGACGTCAAGGAGCTCGCCGACGACGCCGTGCTGAAGCTGGCCGGGCTGGAGCTCGTGGTCGACCACACCCCCGGCCATACCAGGGGGTCGGTGTCCTTCAGGGTGCCCGCCGAGGAGATCATGTTCTCGGGTGACCTGCTGTTCGCCGGCTCCATCGGCCGCTCCGACCTTCCCGGCGGCGACTATCCGACGATCCTGCGCAGCCTGGCCACCAAGGCCCTGCCGCTGCCTGACGAGACCGTCGTCCTGCCGGGTCACGGACCACAGACCACGATCGGCCGCGAGCGCGCCTCCAACCCGTATCTCAAAGAGGCGGCGCCGCACGCCGGTCCCACACGAGGGATCTAATGAGCTTCCAGGCACCGAAAGGCACCTTCGACTGGCTGCCGCCGCAGTCCGACCGGATCCTCGCCGTGCGCGAGACCCTGGTCGAGGCGGTACGGCGAGCCGGTTACGGCTACATCGAAACACCGACGTTCGAGGACACCGACCTGTTCAAGCGCGGCGTCGGCGAGTCCACCGACGTGGTGACGAAGGAGATGTACACCTTCGAGGACAAGGGCGGCCGCTCGATCACGCTGCGCCCGGAGGGCACGGCCTCCGTCGTGCGCGCCGTACTCCAGCACAGCCTGCAGAACGCCGGGCAGCTCCCGGTCAAGCTCTGGTACTCCGGCAGCCAGTACCGCTACGAACGCGCTCAGAAGGGCCGGTACAGGCACTTCTGGCAGGTCGGGGCTGAGGCGCTCGGCGCGGAGGACCCGGCGCTCGACGCCGAGCTGATCCTCCTGGCCTGGCAGGGCTTCGCCGCTGTGGGGCTGAAGCGGGTGACGCTGCTGCTCAACTCGCTAGGCGACAAGAACTGCCGCCCCGCCTACCGCGCCGCCCTGGTGGAGTTCCTGCGCAAGCTCGACCTCGACGAGGCCACCCGCGCGCGAATCGAGATCAACCCGTTGCGCGTGCTCGACGACAAGCGCCCCGACGTGCAGGCCAAGCTCGCCGGCGCGCCGCTGGCCGTCGACCACCTGTGCGAGGCGTGCAAGGCCTACCACGAAGAGGTGCGCGCGCTCCTGACGGCGCTGGGCGTGCCGTTCACCGACGACCCGAAGCTGGTGCGCGGGCTCGACTACTACACCCGCACCGCGTTCGAGTTCGTGCACGACGGGCTCGGGGCGCAGGCCTCGGTCGGCGGCGGCGGGCGTTACGACGGGCTCAGCGAGCAGATCGGCGGGCCTTCGCTGCCGAGCGTCGGCTGGGCGCTGGGCGTCGACCGCACGTTCCTGGCGATGGAGGCCGAGGGTCTGCTGGACGACCTCACGTCCCAGCGCGTCGAGGTGTACGGTGTCCCGCTGGGCGAGGACGCGCGCCGCCGGCTGTTCCTGCTCGTCAACGAGCTGCGCCAGGCGGGTGTCAGCGCCGACATGGCCTTCGGCGGCAAGGGCGTGAAGGCGGCGATGAAGGGGGCGGACCGTTCCGGCGCCCGCTTCGCGCTGATCCTGGGCGAGCGTGACCTGGCGGCGGAAGCCGTACAGCTGAAGGACCTGACCACAGGAGACCAGACCGAGGTGCCGCTGGCCCAGGTCGTGGAAGTTTTGAAGGGAAAGCTGCAGTGATTCGCACGCACACCGCCGGGAGTCTCCGCAAGGAGCATGCCGGCGAGCAGGTGACGCTGGCTGGATGGGTGGCGCGGCGACGCGACCACGGCGGCGTGGTCTTCATCGACCTGCGCGACGCCTCCGGCTCGGCGCAGGTGGTCTTCCGCGAGGAGGACCACGCCCACGACCTGCGCGCGGAATACTGCGTCAAGGTGGTCGGCGAGGTGCGCGTCCGCCCCGAGGGCAACGCCAACCCCGACCTGCCCACGGGCGAGATCGAGGTCGTCGCCACCGAGGTCGAGGTGCTGAGCGAGGCCGCGCCGCTGCCGTTCCCGATCGAGGGCAACGCGGGCGTGTCTGAGGAGGCGCGGCTCAAGTACCGCTACCTCGACATCCGCCGGCAGCAGATCGCCCACTCGATGCGGGTCCGCTCCAAGGCGACCTACCTCACCAACGAGGTGATGAACGAGCACGGCTTCGTCTACGTCGAGACGCCGACGCTGACCCGCTCCACCCCCGAGGGCGCGCGCGACTTCCTGGTGCCCGTCCGCCTGCAGCCGGGCAACTGGTACGCCCTTCCCCAGTCGCCGCAGCTGTTCAAGCAGCTGCTTCAGGTGGCCGGGCTGGAGCGCTACTACCAGCTCGCCAAGTGCTACCGCGACGAGGACCTGCGCGCCGACCGGCAGCCCGAGTTCACCCAGATCGACATCGAGATGTCCTTCGTCGACCAGGAGGACGTCATCGCCGTCGGCGAGGCGCTGGTCGGGCGCATCTGGAAGGAGATCCTCGGCTACGAGATCCCCACGCCGCTGCCCAGGATGACCTACTCCGACGCGATGGCGCGCTACGGCTCCGACAAGCCGGACCTGCGCTTCGGCCAGGAGCTCGTGGACGTCACCGCCTACTTCGCCGAGACCACGTTCCGCGTGTTCCAGGCCGAGTACGTCGGGGCCGTCGTCATGCCGGGCGGCGCCTCCCAGACCCGCAAGGAGCTGGACGGCTGGCAGGACTGGGCCAAGTCGCGCGGCGCGCGCGGCCTGGCGTACGTGCTGGTCCAGGAGGACGGCACACTCGGCGGCCCGGTCGCCAAGAACCTGTCCGAGGCGGAGACGGCCGGCCTGGCCGCCTACGTCGAGGCCAAGCCGGGTGACGCGATCTTCTTCGCCGCCGGGGCGCGCGGCGCCTCCCGCGACCTGCTCGGCGCGGCGCGCCTGGAGATCGGGCGGCGCTGCGGGCTCATCGACGAGTCGGTGTGGTCGTTCCTGTGGGTCGTGGACGCGCCGATGTTCGAGGAGGACGGCGAGGGCGGATGGACCGCGGTCCACCACCCGTTCACCGGCCCCAAGCCGGAGTGGGCCGACAACTTCCAGGACCACCCGGGCGAGGCGCTGGCCTACGCCTACGACATGGTCTGCAACGGCATGGAGATCGGCGGCGGCTCGATCCGTATCCACCGCGCCGAGATGCAGCAGCGCGTCTTCGACGTGCTCGGCATCTCCAAGGAGGAGGCGGAGTCGAAGTTCGGCTTCCTGCTGGAGGCGTTCAAGTACGGCCCGCCGCCGCACGGGGGCATCGCCTACGGCTTCGACCGGCTGTGCATGCTGCTGGCCGGGGGCGACTCGATCCGCGACGTGATCGCTTTCCCGAAGACGGCCTCCGGCTTCGACCCGCTGACCGGCGCCCCGACGCCGATCACGGTGGAGCAGCGCAAGGAAGCCGGCGTCGACGCCAAGCCCAAGTCCGAGGAGTAGCTCGCGAAAAGGCCCCCGCCGTTCTGGCGAGGGCCTTTTTTGGTGCGCGAAAACGGACATTTGTTGGGGTTCTGTTGAGGCTTTGTCACAGATGGGATCTCGGCCAACTTCTTGATCCCCGCCCGCATCCAAAGGGGTGAGGAACAACGAAGGGGGTCATCATGATCGGAAAGATGGTGGCGGGCGTGGTCGCGGGGGCGGCCCTGGTGCTCGCGAGCCTCGCGGCGCCCGCCCAGGCGGAGACCGGCAGCCAGTCCTGGCGCTGCCAGCGCGACACCGCGTGCTTCTACGCGGGGATCGGCGGCCGCCGGCTCTTAACGGAGCTCGACGAGTGCGACTTCTACAACTTCAACGACATGGGCATCGGCGACCGCATGTCCTCGGCCTGGAACAGGACGGACGTCGACGTCAGCCTCTACGACTGGGACGACGACGAGGGCTACATCCACATCGTCACCCTGCACCCCGGGCAGTACTGGAACTTCCCGCGCTGGGCCGACAACCGGGTCGACGGCGTAGCCCTCGACTGCTGACCCAGCGGAGGGCGTGTACGACGGCCGTACACGCCCTCAGAAGCGGATCGGCAGTGCGGCGAGCCCCCGCACCACGGAACCCGTCAGGCGCCAGCTCAGCTCCTCCTCGGCGCATCCCAGGGCGAGGCCGGGGAGGCGCTCCACCAGCGCGCCGATCGCGATCTGCCCTTCCATCCTGGCCAGCGGCGCGCCCAGGCAGAAGTGGATGCCGTGACCGAAGGCGACGTGCCTGTTGTCCGTACGGGTGACGTCGAGCCGGTCGGCGTCGGCGAACACGGCAGGATCGCGGCCCACCGCGCCGAGCGAGATGTGCACCATCGCCCCCTTGGGGATCCTGGTGCCCGCGATCTCCAGGTCCTCGGTCGCGAAGCGCGGCGTCGAGCGCTCCACCGGGCCGTCGAAGCGCAGGAACTCCTCCACGGCGCTCGGCAGCAGCTCGGGCCGCTCGCGCAGCAGGGCCAGCTGGGACGGCTCGCGCAGCAGCGCCAGCACGCCGTTGCCGATGAGGTTCACCGTCGTCTCGTGCCCGGCCACCAGCAGCAGCGACAGCGTGGAGACCAGCTCCTTCTCGGTGAGCTCGCCGCCGGTCACCAGCGCGCTGATGAGGTCGTCGCGCGGCTGGGCCGTACGCTCCCTGATCAGGTCGAGGAAGTAGGCGCGGGTGGCGCGGGCCGCCGCCTGGCGCTGCCGTACCTCCTCGGGCTCGAACGTCGGGTTGACCAGCAGCCCCGACCACTGCCTGAACAGGTCGCGGTCGTCGGACGGCACGCCGAGCAGCTCGCAGATCACGATGATCGGCAGCGGGAAGGCGAACGCGTCGAGCAGCTCCACTGAGCCGCCGGAGAAGGCGCCGATCAGCTCGTCGGTGATCTGCTGGACGCGCGGGCGCAGCAGCTCGACGCGGCGCGGGGTGAACGCGCCGGACACGATCCTGCGCAGCCGGGTGTGCTCCGGCGGGTCGACGGCGAGCATGTTCGCCTCGAACAGGATGTCGTCCTCGGTGGCGATCACCTGGAGGTAGTCGCCGAACAGGGACAGGTCCTTCGACAGCCGCTGGTCGTTGAGCGCGGCCCTGCCGTGCTCGTGGTCGACGACCAGGTATGCCTCGAAGCCGGGCGGGAAGTCGATCGGGAAGACCGGGCCCTCGGCGCGCATCGGGGCGTAGACGGCGTAGGGGTTTCTGCTGAACTCGGGCGTGAACAGGAACTCGAAAGGCAGTTTGTCCGGCACGCAAGCACCCTAGAAGATCACGGGAGGCGTGGCCAGGGCCCCCGAGGGGGCCCGTCCCCGCTACTTGACCAGGACCCTCTTGATGATCACCGGGTTCTTCGGCGCGCTGGAGCCGCCGTCGCCGGTGATGTCGTCCTTGTTGACGATCACACCGTCCTTGACGATCTGGTCGAGGATCTCCATGCCCTTGCTGACCATGCCGATCTCGGTGTAGGCGTTCTGGATCAGCGAGCCGTTCTCGTCCGACAGCGAGATGGCGAACTGGCTGTTGTTCTGCCCCTCCGCGCCGTCGGGCTGGGTCATGAAGACCACGCCCTTGCTGTACGGCACGGCCCCGGCGTTCTCGTCGAGGTAGGTGTAACCGGCCGTGGCGATGCCGTCGGTCGGGTTGACGCCGTCCGCCTTGGCCAGCGGGTCGCCGCACTGCAGCAGCGAGAGGCCCGCGGTCTCCGGCGTCACCAGGCGGTGGCACTTGGTGTTGTTGTAGAAGCCCTTCTTGGCGAGGAACTCCCACGAGTTGAGCGTGCACGGCGTGACCTGCGGGTCGACGTCGATGACGACGTTGCCGTGGTTGGTCACCACCGTCAGCGTCTTGATCTTCATGTTGGGCTTCTTGCCCGGCAGGCCGACGAACTTGTTCGGCACCGAGGTGTCACGCTTGTAGGAACACGAGACCGGGCCCGCCTTCGCGGTCGGCGTCGCGCTCGGCGAGGCCGCATCCTCCGTGGGCGAGGCCGACGGCGTGACGGGAGCCTCAGCCGCGGGCTGGGCGTCGTCCTTGTTGGCGAACGCGGTCGCGGCGAAGATGCCGCCGCCCACCAGGACCAGGGCGGCCACCGCGCCGATCACGGTGTTGCGCTTGCCCTTGGTCTGCTCGGCCGCTCGCTTGGCCTGCCGCTCTTTGTGCTCCTGAGCCAGTTGGCTCTGGCGGTCGTCCCCGCTCACGGTATGTCCTCCACGTTTGCCGACACATGACCAAACAACTCCGCGCATGTTACCGGGGTTGGGAATGTGCTGGACGTAAGTGGCGAAACGTGACCAGTGTGGCGACCTCGGAACCAGTTGAAGACCGCAACCGTAAGGGGAAGTATGTTCGACCAGATTCTGGGGCTGCCCGCCCACCCGCTCATCATCCACGCGGCCGTCATGCTCACCCCCCTCCTGGCTCTACTGGCCGTCCTCTACGCCGTCCTGCCCCGGTTCCGTCCGTATCTGGCCTGGGCGGTGGTGGCGCTCGCCGTCGCCGCTCCGGGCGCCGTGTTCGCCGCCAAGGAAAGCGGCGAGAGCCTCAGGGCGGCCAGGTTCGCCCATGCCGACGGCTCGGTGGCCGGCCGCATCGCCACCCACCAGAGCTTCGCCAACCCGCTGCTGATGTCCGTCATCGGGCTGGGCGTTGTCGCGCTCCTCCTGGTCTTCGTCAGGAACAAGGCGGCCTCGGTGGTCCTTTCCGTGGTCACCGTGCTGCTCGCGGGCGTCGCCGGTTACTACGTGTTCAGGGCGGGCGACTCAGGAGCGAGGGCCGTGTGGGGCGTGTAATCTCGGTTTGTGGATAGCCTGTTCGATTCCGCCGCCGAGGAGGCCACCCCGCAGCCCCTCGCGGTGCGGATGCGGCCGCGCAACCTCGACGAGGTGCTCGGCCAGCGGCACCTGCTCGGCCCCGGCACGCCGCTGCGCCGGCTCGTCGAGAGCGAGGCGCCGATGTCGCTGTTCCTGTGGGGGCCGCCGGGCACGGGCAAGACCACGCTCGCCTACGTCGTCGCCGGGGTGACCCAGCGCCGCTTCGTGGAGATCTCCGCGGTCAACGCCGGGGTGAAGGACGTGCGGGCCGCCATCGAGGCGGCCAAGCGCGAGCTGGGCATGAGCGGCAGGCAGACCGTGCTGTTCGTGGACGAGGTGCACCGCTTCAACAAGGCGCAGCAGGACGCGCTGCTGCCCGCCGTGGAGAACCGCTGGGTCACCTTCATCGGCGCGACCACCGAGAACCCCTACTTCTCGGTCATTTCACCGCTGCTGTCCCGCTCGCTGCTGCTGACCCTGGAATCGCTGTCCGACGAGGACGTGCGCGCGGTCCTGGAGCGCGCGGTGACCGACGAGCGCGGCCTGGCCGGGCGCAACACGCTGGCCCCCGAGGCCCTCGACCACCTGGTACGGCTGGCCGGAGGCGACGCCAGGCGCTCGCTCACCTACCTCGAAGCCGCGGCCATGCTCGAAGAGGACGTCACCGTCGAGGTCGTCGAGAAGGCCGTCGACAAGGCGGCCGTGCGCTACGACCGTCAGGGCGACCAGCACTACGACGTCATCAGCGCCTTCATCAAGTCGATGCGCGGCTCCGACGCCGACGCCGCGCTCCACTACCTGGCCCGCATGGTCGAGGCGGGGGAGGACCCGCGCTTCATCGCCAGGCGCATCGTCATCTTCGCCTCCGAGGACGTCGGCATGGCCGACCCCACCTGCCTGCAGACCGCGGTCGCCGCCGCGACGGCCGTCCAGATGATCGGGCTGCCCGAGGGGCAGATCAACCTGGCGCACGCCGTGATCCACTGCGCGCTCGCCCCCAAGTCGAATGCGGTGATCAAGGCCATCGGCGCAGCCTCGGGCGACGTGCGCAAGGGGCTGATCGGCCAGGTGCCGCAGCACCTGCGCGACGGCCACTACCCGGGCGCGGCCAAGCTGGGGCACGGCGACGGCTACAAGTACCCGCACGACTTCGACCACGGCGTCGTCCGCCAGGACTACGCGCCGGAGGTGGTGCGCGACCGGCGCTACTACGAGCCGACCAAGCACGGGGCGGAGGCGCCCGTGGCCGAGCGCTGGGCCAAGATCCGCGAGTTCCTGCGGGGCGGTTCGTGAGCCTGCACCACGTGGAGCTGTGGGTCAGCGACCTGGAGGCGGCTCTGCCGTCCTTCGAATGGCTGTTCCTGGCGATGGGCTACGAGCCGTTCCAGCACTGGGAGGGCGGCCGTTCCTGGAAGCACGGCGAGACCTACATCGTGCTGGAGGAGTCGCCCGCCGTACGCCGCGAGCCCTATGACAGGATGCGGCCTGGCCTCAACCACCTGGCCTTCCGCGTCGACGACGTGGACAAGCTGGTCGAGGAGGCGGTCGGGCACGGCTGGACGCTGATGTTCGCCGACCGGCACCCATACGCGGGCGGCCCCGAGCACTACGCCGCCTACCTGGAGAACGACGCGGGGTTCGAAGTGGAGCTTGTACGGTGACCGACTTCCGGGCGTCCTTCGACGCCTCCATCGCCTTCAGCAACGGCGGCGACCTGGCCGTGCACGGCTTCCGCGTGGACCTGCCCGGCCCCTCCTCGACGGAGGCGGAGATCGGCGCCCTGTTCGTCGCCTCGCTGGGGCTGCTGATGACCGACGAGGTGAAGCTCGACAACGTGGAGATCTTCGCCGAGCCGCACAAGGGCACCCGCGGCGGCCCGGCCGACCGGCCCTCCGCCGCCGCCCGGGGCCCCGTGGTGGACCTCACGGGGCCGGGCACGCTGCTGTCGCGCCCGGTGGAGCTGGCCGAGACCGTGGGGCTGCCCGCTGTGGTGGTACGGCTGGCCGGGGCCCGGTCGCGGCGGGTCGACGTCGGCTCGCTGGCGGCCTTCGACGTGCGCGGCGCCGCCGTACTGCTGGACACCGCCGGGGAGGGCGCCGAGCTCACGGCCGAGGCGGCCGACTGGCTGGTGAAACACGGCGCGGCGCTGGTCGGAGTCGATGGGTTTTTTGAAGGCACCCGCCCTCCTTTGCCCGCCGCGACCGGGCTGACCGGGCTGGAGGCGCTGCCGCCCACCGGGGCGCGCTTCTCCGCCGTCCCCATGCCGGACGGGACGGCCGTGCGGGCCTTCGCCACCCTCCCTGCCTGAAGGGAACGCGCCACATGCGCGCAGGAGGCCATCGGCCGCTATCCGGCACGATAGGGTCTTTCCCATTCCACGCTGCCTACGGGGACGGATCCGCTGATGCTTACCGCGGGAGAGGTCGCCGGCCTGATCGTCGCCATGTTCTGGGCGATCCTGGTCTGCTTCCTCGCTATGGTGCTCGTCAAGCTCGCCAGGCTGCTCACCGAGACCACCAAGATGGTCTCCGACCTGAGCAACCGGGTGACGCCACTGCTGGAGGACGTGACGGTCACCGTCAACGAGACCAACCGCCAGCTCGTCACCGTCGACGCCATCGCCAGGGACGTCAAGCAGGTCAGCGGCCAGGCCGCCAAGCTCAGCGGCATCACCCAGACCCTGGTCACCGGGCCGCTCATCAAGCTGTCGGCCATCCTGACCGGCATCGGCAGGGCCTGGCAGGCGCGCAAGGGCGGGCGTAAGGCGATCAGGCGATGATCCGCAGGCTGTTCTACATGGCCCTCGGCGCGTTCGGCGCGATATGGGTCATGCGCAAGCTGAACGCCCTGCGCCCCGACCACGTCGCCCGCCGCACGGCGGACAGCGCGATGGGGATGCTCGCGCAGGTGAGAGACTTTACCTCTGACGCGCTCGGCGAAGCTGCCGACCGCGAAACCGAGTTGCGGACCCAGTTCGGGCTCGACCAGGCTGAAAAGACCAACTGACCTAACGTAAAGGATGGCCGCTGATATGGAGTCGGCAGAGATCGCCCGCCGCTTCCTGCGCTTCTTCGAGGAGCGTGGGCACAAGGTCGTGCCCTCGGCCAGCCTGATCGCTGAGGACCCGACGCTGCTCCTGGTGCCTGCGGGCATGGTGCCCTTCAAGCCGTACTTCCTGGGGCAGCGCACGCCTCCGGCGGCCCGGCTGGCAAGCGTGCAGAAGTGCGTGCGGACCCCCGACATCGAAGAGGTCGGCAAGACCACCCGCCACGGCACCTTCTTCCAGATGCTCGGCAACTTCTCCTTCGGCGACTACTTCAAGGAGCAGGCGATCCCCTTCGCCTGGGACCTCCTGACGAAGTCCGAGTCCGAGGGCGGCTTCGGCTTCCCCGAGGAGAAGCTCTGGGTCACCGTCTTCCTCGACGACGACGAGGCGATCGAGATCTGGCGCAAGGTCGGCGTGCCGTCCGAGCGCATCCAGCGCCGCGGCCTGGAGGACAACTACTGGCACATGGGCGTGCCAGGCCCCGGCGGCCCCTGCTCGGAGATCTACTACGACCGCGGGCCAGAGCACGGCCGCGAGGGCGGGCCGGTCGCCGACGAGGACCGCTACCTCGAGGTCTGGAACAACGTCTTCATGCAGTACCAGCTCGGCGAGGTGCGCTCGAAGACCGACTTCGACGTGCTGGGCGAGCTGCCCGCCAAGAACATCGACACCGGCATGGGCCTGGAGCGCATGGCGACGATCCTCCAGGGCGTCGACAACCTCTACGAGATCGACACCACCTTCAAGATCCTCGACAAGGCGGCCGAGCTCACCAGGACCCGCTACGGCCGCGACCAGCGCGCCGACATCAGCCTGCGGGTCGTCGCCGACCACGTGCGCACCGGCACCATGCTGGTCGCCGACGGCGTGCTGCCCTCCAACGAGGGCCGCGGCTACGTGCTGCGCCGCATCCTGCGCCGCTCGATCCGCAACCTGCGCCTGCTCGGCTCCGGCGACGAGCGCTACATGCACGAGCTCACCGCCACCACGATCGACGCGATGGGCGAGACCTACCCCGAGCTCAAGGTCGACGCGCCGCAGATCCACGGCATCATCGACGCCGAGGAGGCGTCCTTCCTGGGCACCCTCCGCACCGGCACCGCGATCTTCGACGTGGCCGTCGAGGAGACCAAGCGCAAGGGGCAGAGCACGCTCGCCGGCGCGCAGGCCTTCCAGCTCCACGACACCTACGGCTTCCCGATCGACCTCACCCTGGAGATGGCGAGCGAGCAGGGTCTGCAGGTCGACGAGGAGGGCTTCCGCCGCCTCATGAAGGAGCAGCGCGACGCCGCCAAGGCCGACGCGAAGCTCAAGAAGACCGGCAACGCCGACATCTCCGTCTTCGGGCAGCTCCTGGAGAAGGCCGGCAAGGTCGACTTCCTCGGCTACGACACCACCAGCGCCGAGTCCACCGTCATCGGCATCCTCGTCGACGGGCTCAACGTGCCCACGGCGGGCGCGGGCACCACGGTCGAGGTCGTGCTGGGCCGCACCCCCTTCTACGCCGAGGGCGGCGGCCAGCTCGCCGACCAGGGCGTGCTGCGCACCTCCGGCGCCGAGGTCGAGGTCGTCGACGTGCAGTCGCCGATCAAGGGCCTGGTCGTGCACCGCGGCAAGATCCGCAGCGGCGAGCTGAAGGTCGGCGACGAGGTGCAGGCCGAGGTGGACGTCGAGCGGCGCAAGGCGATCTCGCGCAGCCACAGCGCCACCCACCTGGTGCACCGCGGCTTCAAGAACTTCCTCGGCGAGACCGCGGCGCAGGCCGGTTCGGAGAACTCGCCCGGCCGCTTCCGCTTCGACTTCACCGCGGCGGGCGCGGTGTCGCCCAGCGTGCTGCGCGACGTCGAGGACGAGGTCAACGCCGTCCTGATCAACGACATGAAGGTCAACGCGTTCTACACCTCCCAGGCCGAGGCCAGGGCGATGGGCGCGCTGGCGATGTTCGGCGAGAAGTACGGCGACGAGGTCCGCGTCGTCGAGATCGGCGACTACTCGCGCGAGCTCTGCGGCGGCACCCACGTCCACAGCTCGGGCCAGCTCGGCCTGGTCAAGATCCTCGGCGAGAACTCCGTCGGCGCCGGCGTGCGCCGCGTGGAGGCGCTGGTCGGCATCGACGCCTTCCGCTTCCTGGCGAAGGAGTCCGTGCTGGTCGCGCAGCTCTCCGAGCAGCTCAAGGCGCGCCGCGAGGAGCTGCCCGAGCGCATCGAGGGCATCGTCACCCGGCTGCGCACGGCGGAGAAGGAGCTGGAGAAGCTCCGCTCCTCGCAGGTGCTGGCGATCGCGGGCGAACTCGCCTCCCAGGCGCGTGACCTGCAAGGAGTCTCCGTGGTCACGCACCGCGCGCCTGATGGCACCGGGGCCGACGACCTGCGTAAGCTCGCGCTTGATGTGCGCGGCAGGTTCCCGGCCGACCGCGCGGCGGTCGTCGTGATCGCCGGTGCCCCCAGTGACAGGCCGGTGGTCGTCGCCGCGGTCAACGAGGCGGCGCGCTCTCACGGTCTCAAGGCTGGCCAGCTGGTCGGCGTCGCCGCCAAGGCGCTTGGGGGTGGCGGTGGCGGCAAGGACGATGTCGCGCAGGGCGGCGGCACGAACGCCGGTGCGATCGACGACGCGTTGCGACTGGTCCAGGAGACCATCGCGGGGCAGCTCGGCTGACATGAGGTTCGGTTCACGGCTCGGCGTCGACGTCGGGTCCGTACGCATCGGCGTGGCGCGCAGCGACCCCTCGGGGATGCTCGCCACGCCGGTGGAGACGGTCAGGCGCGGCGGCGGCGATCTCGACCGCATCGCGGCGCTCGTGGCCGAGTACGACGTGGTCGAGGTGATCGTGGGGCTGCCCACGTCGCTGTCCGGCCGCGAGGGGCCCGCCGCCGGGCTGGCGCGGGAATTCGCCGTCGCGCTGGCCGGGGCGGTCGCGCCGGTGCCCGTGCGGCTCTTCGACGAGCGGCTCACCACGGTGGCCGCCCAGCAGGGCATGCGGGCCAGCGGGCGCAAGGCCAAGAACCAGCGGTCGGTCATCGACCAGGCGGCGGCCGTCGTGCTGCTGCAGGACGCGCTCGACGCCGAGCGAGCCCAGGACAGACCACCAGGCAGACCCGTCGATCCGCCCGCAGCGGCGGACGGCGGGGCTGCGACATGAGCGGCGGCGACGACAAGAACGACGACGACCTCGCCGAGGTGATCCCGCTCCGGAGCGACGACGATCCACAGCCCGGCTCCGAGGCCTCCGAGGCCCAGGACACCGAGCCGCTGGCGGAGGTCATCCCGCTGTCGGACGCCACGGAGCGGCCCGCCCGGCGCGTGGCGCCGCTGCTTCTGGCGGGCGCTGCCGCCTCCGTACTGGTGCTCGGTGGCGGGGCCTACCTGCTGGCCAAGCCGTACATCAGTCCTGACGACTTCGACGGGGCGGGCAGCGGCGCGGTGACGGTGCGCATCGCGCCGGGCTCCTCGGCCACCGACATCGGGACGCTTCTGGCCGACGCGGGGGTGGTGGCCAGTGCCCGCTCCTTCGTCAACATCGCCGAGGACCGGGCCAAGGCGGCCAGCCTGCACCCGGGCCACTACCGGCTGCGTAAGGGCATGGCGGCGGGTGCGGCGCTCGACCTGCTGCTCAACCCGGGCGCCAAGGTCGTCAAGCGGGTCGTGCTGCCCGAGGGCATGCGGATGAGCGAGGCGCTGCCGCGCATCGCCAAGGAGTCCGGGCTGCCGCTGTCCGGCTTCGAGCAGGTCGACGAGGAGCTCCTGGGCCTGCCCGCCTACGCCAAGGGGCCCGAGGGGTTCCTGTATCCGGCCACCTACGAGGTCGAGCCGGGTTCCACGCAGGTGGACGTGCTTGCCGCCATGGTCGAGCGGTTCACCCAGGCGGCGGACAACCTGGGGCTGGTCGGCAGGGCGGCCCAGCTGCACCTGTCGCCGCTGCAGGTGGTCACGCTGGCCAGCATCGTGCAGGCGGAGGGCGGAAGGGACGCCGACTACCCGAAGATCGCCAGGGTGATCTACAACAGGCTCAGGGACGGCATGCCGCTGCAGCTCGACACCACGGTCCTCTACGCGCAGCGCAGGCGCACGCTCAAGGTCTCGGAGAAGGACACCAGGGTCGGCTCGCCGTACAACACCTACCTGCGCAGGGGGCTGCCGCCCGGCCCGATCTCCAATCCTGGGGAGAAGGCACTGATGGCGGCATTGCATCCAGCCAGGGGAGATTGGTACTGGTTTGTCACCACCGATCCGGAGCATAGAATCACGAAATTCACCGACAAAGAGAGCGAGTTCGTGAGATACCGGGAAGAGTTGAACGAGAACCTCGGGACCAGCTGATGCTCCTCGGGACACCCCCCGTCCCGAGCGCCGATCGGGCGCTCGCACTCCGCGCGTCCCCTAGCATGGCTACCCAGAGTGATGAGCGCTGGTCGTCGACGCACGACCGGCCTCTGCCCCTGTTCGGCTCGGTAACCCCCGCCGGTTTGGCGCCCCCCATTGACGCCGGCCCGGTAACACCGGGAGATTGGCCAGCGCATCTATGAACGATCTCGATATCGACGCCCTGCTCGGCTCGGAGGACGACGCCAGACGTCCCCGTTCCCGTTCGGGACGCGGCCGCAGGCGCCGCAGGAACCGCAAGCGCGGCGGCTTCGTCGCCCCCATGCTGGCCCTGATCATCATCCTGGGCATCCTGGGCGGCGGCGGCTACTACGCCTACCTGGCGATCAACAAGGCGCTGATCCCCGAGGACTACACCGGGGCGGGCACCGGCGAGGTCGTCGTCGAGATCAACCCGGGCGACAACGCGACCGTCGTAGGCGAGATGCTGGAGCGCGCCGGCGTGGTCAAGAGCGCGCGCGCCTTCACCAATGCGGCCGACGCCGCCGGCAAGACCGGTTCGCTGACGCCCGGCCACTACACGATGCGCAAGGGCATGTCCGCGGCCAACGCGGTGGCCCTGCTCGACCCGGCGAAGCTGCTGCAGTCCAAGATCACGCTCAAGGAGGGGCTGCGGCTCACCGACGTGATCACGCAGCTGTCCGAGAAGATGAAGAAGCCGAAGGCGGAGTTCGTCGCGGCGGCCAAGGACGCGGAGGCTTTGGGGCTGCCCGCGTACGCCAAGGGGCGGCTGGAGGGCTACGCCTTCCCGGCGACCTACGAGATCACCCCCAACTCCACCCCGGCCAGCGTCCTGGGCGCCATGGTCGAGCGGTTCGACGAGGCGGCGACCAAGGTCGACCTGGTCAAGGGGGCGAAGACCGTGGGGCTCACGCCGGCGCAGGTGGTCACGCTGGCGAGCATCGTGCAGGCCGAGGCGGGCAGCGCCGAGGACATGCCGAAGATCGCGCGGGTCATCTACAACCGGATGGCGCTCAACCCGCCGATGAAGCTCAAGATGGACAGCACGACGTTCTACGGGCTGGGGCTGTACGGCACGCATCTGAGCGACGCGCAGACGCACAGCAAGTCGAAGTACAACACCTATGAATACGAGGGGTTGCCGCCGGGGCCGATCTCGAACCCGGGGGAGGACGCGCTGAGCGCGGCGCTGAACCCGGCCAAGGGTAAGTGGCTGTATTTCGTGACTACGGACCTGAAGAAGGGCATCACGAAGTTCGCGGACAACGAGGCGGACTTCTTCAAGCTCAAGGCCGAGTTCGACAGGAACCAGGGGAACTGACCTTCCGGTCAACTGCGGCACCTCGGTGGAGAGCATGGATCCGGCCGCCGAGGTGCAGCGGTGCCCGGTGGCAGCGTGCCGGTGGGGAGGCTGCCCGAGTGTCGACGGCCCGTGATCGTGGATGGGGTGCAGGGGCTGTCGGCGACGCCGGGCTCCCGCGCGTTCGCTGACGGTGGTGGGCGACGTCGCCCAGGCTGGTGCGCGGAGTGGGGTGAGGCGCCCTTCGTGGTCGGGCGCGAGGAGCGGCGCTCGCTGCGTTCCGCCCTTGGCGCGGTTCCTTGCGGCCGTTGCGGCGGGTCAGCGGGGAGGTCGGTCGGCCGTGTCCCTGGAATGTCGCCAGCCACCTACGGCGACTGGGCATCTCCCGGCTCCGCCGTACGGACATATTCAGTCTGGGAGGGGAGATCGATAGAGTTCTGGGGTGAACAGCATGCGGGCCGCCGTCCTCGGGGCGCCGATCGCCCACTCCCTCTCGCCCCACCTGCACAAGGCCGCCTACCGGGCCATGGGCCTGGGTGGCTGGAGCTACGAGGCGTTCGAGTGTGACGACACCCAGCTGCCCTGGATGCTGGACAAGCTCAGGCCCGTGCGCGGCGGTGACAACCCCGACGGCAAGACCGCCTGGGCGGGCCTGTCGCTGACGATGCCCCTGAAGCGCGCCGTCCTGCCGCTGCTGGACACCGTCTCCGACCTGGCCGTCGAGGTGGGCGGCGCCAACACCGTCATCTTCGACGGCGGCGCCAGGCACGGCGAGAACACCGACGTCTACGGCGTGGAACGGGCCCTGGCCGAGGCGGGCGTCACGGCGCCCAGGTCGGCGCTGGTGCTCGGCGGCGGCGCGACCGCGGCCTCCATACTCGCCGCGCTGCGCAACCTGGGCGCGAGCGCCGCCGCCCTCGTGGTCCGCGACACGGGCCGGGCGGGCGAGACGGTCGCGGTGGCCGAGCGCCTGGGGGTGGCGCTGTCGGTGGCGACCTTCGACAAGATCGACGCGCTGCTGGACGTGGACCTGGTGGTCTCGTCGCTGCCCTCGGGCGCGGCCGACGTGTTCGCCTCGCGGCTGGTGCGGGTCCCGGCGCTGTTCGACGTCGTCTACTCACCATGGCCCACCCGCGCCGCCACAGCCGTGCAGGCGGCGGGCGGAAAGGTGGTGGGAGGCTTCTCCATGCTCCTGCACCAGGCGGTGCGGCAGGTGGAGCTGATGACCGGCCGCAGCGACGTCCCGGTGGAGGCGATGCGCGCGGCAGGCGAAGCGGAGATCCTCAGACGGGCCACTCAAACGGATTGACCATCCTCCGCGCCGGCCGCGCCGCACAGGCGCCGGTACTCGGCAATGCCGAGGATCACTACGTCGTCATGCTTGAAGTCCGGGGTGCGATGGGCGGGCGTCGCGGGGGATCGGGAAGATTCTGAGTAGCGGCGTGGTTGTGGTAACGTAGCAACCCGATCGGTCCGGCATGTTTGCTGGACGCGCAAGCGGAGGTCTCCTCCCACCTACGTCGCCGCGAGGCGGCCGGGTCCAGGATCACGCCGGACTTACTCCGGGGAGCTTTACGGCCATTCGAGCCAAAGAGCTCAGTGGCCCCGCATGCGCGACGTGCGGGGCTTTCTCCATGAGAGCCTCCGTACGACGAGCACGTAGGGATCGCATACCTAGGAGGCCCCATCAGCACTGAGCCCCGCATCAACGAGCGTATCCGAGTTCCCGAGGTTCGCCTCGTGGGCCCGAACGGCGAGCAGGTCGGCATCGTCTCCATCCACGATGCGCTGAAGCTCGCCCAGGAGGCCGATCTCGACCTGGTCGAGGTCGCGGCCACAGCTCGACCGCCCGTGTGCAAGCTCATGGACTACGGCAAATTCAAGTACGAGTCCGCGATGAAGGCGCGCGAGGCGCGCAAGAATCAGGCGCACACGATCATCAAGGAGATCAAGCTCCGGCCGAAGATCGACCCGCACGACTACGAGACCAAGAAGGGTCACGTGGTGCGGTTCCTGAAGGCCGGGGACAAGGTCAAAGTCACGATCATGTTCCGCGGGCGCGAGCAGTCGCGACCCGAGCTGGGCTTCCGGCTCCTGCAGCGGCTCGCGGACGACGTCCAGGAGCTCGGCTTCGTGGAGTCCCACGCCAAGCAGGACGGCCGAAACATGATCATGGTGATCGGTCCGCACAAGAAGAAGGCCGAGGCCAAGGCCGAAAAGGCCGCAGCCAAGGCACAGCGTGGCGACGAGGGCGAGGCGGCACCTTCCGAGGTTTCAGAACCGGAAGAGTGACGCGGAGTTCGGGTTAGCCTTACAGGCACCCAGCCACCCCGCAGACGAAGACGCCGAAACCGGGCCGGCCCACCACCGACCCGGTCAGCGGCACGGACGAATAGAGGGAGAGACGGCGAATGCCGAAGATGAAGACGCACAGCGGTGCGAAGAAGCGGTTCAGGATCACCGGCTCCGGCAAGATCAAGCGTCGCCGCTCCAACCGCGCGCACTACAACGAGTGGAAGTCGTCCACGCTGACGCGCCGTCTCAAGAGTGAGGTCGTCGTCGCCGACGCCGACGTCAAGAAGATCAAGAAGCTGCTCGCTAAGTAGCGCGAACCCCCGGGGAGATACAACATGGCACGCGTGAAGCGGGCGCTCAACGCCAAGAAGAAGCGCAAGGTCGTCCTCGACCGGGCGAGCGGTTACCGTGGCCAGCGGTCGAGGCTGTACCGCAAGGCCAAGGAGCAGATGCTCCACTCGATGACGTACGCCTACAGGGACCGCAAGGACCGCAAGGGCGCTTTCCGTCGTCTGTGGATCCAGCGGATCAACGCCGCTGCTCGTCAGAACGGCATGACGTACAACCGCCTGATCCAGGGTCTGCGGCTGGCCAACATCGAGGTCGACCGCAAGATCCTCGCCGAGCTCGCGGTGAACGACAGCCAGACCTTCGCGACGCTGGTGGAGGCCGCCAAGAAGGCGCTGCCCGCCAACGTCAACGCGCCGGTCGCCGGCTGACTTTCCAGCGTTTGACAGAGGGGTTCACCGGTCTTGCGGTGAACCCCTCTCCCTTTTCGGGGGTACGGCCCGCCTGAGCGGGGCGAGGCCTCCTGGGGTACGGCCCTGCGGATGCGGACAGCACGTCCTTCGGGAGGGTGTCCCGTCTGCGCGGGGCCGGGCTCCTTATGCAGGAGCGGGGTGCCTCTGGGCGTCTTCCGTCCAGGGGTGACCAGGGGGTTTCCCCTGGAGTTCGGCACACAGAGGGGTTTCTCTCTGGGGTTCGGGTTACGCGGACTTGGGGGACAAGGGCATGGCGGTATCAGAGCTCACCAACGTGCGGGCGCCGCGCGTGAAGGCCGCGCGCAGGCTCACCAAGCGCGCCTTCCGCGACCGCGACAAGGCCTTCCTCGCCGAGGGCCCCCAGGCGGTCCGCGAGGCGCTCAGGCTCGACGGTGTGACCGTGGAGGTGTTCGCCACCGGCGAGGCCGAGGTCAAGTACGCGGAACTGCTCACCGAGGCCACCCTGCAGGGCCTGCCGGTCCACCGGGCCAGCGGCGAGGTCATGGCAGAACTGTCGCAGACCGTCACCCCGCAGGGGTTGCTGGCGATCTGCCGCTTCGTGCACGTCCCGCTGGAGGCGGCGGTCGGTGACGACGCCCGGCTGGTCTCCGTCCTGGCCCACGTGCGCGACCCGGGGAACGCGGGCACCGTCCTGCGCACGGCCGACGCAGCCGGCGCGGACGCGGTGGTGTTCACCGACGCGTCGGTCGATCCGTACAACGGCAAGTGCGTGCGGGCCAGCGCGGGCAGCCTGTTCCACCTTCCCGTGGTCATCGGCAGCCCGGTGGCGCAGGCCGTACAGCACCTGAAGGACCGGGGGATGCGGGTGCTGGCGGCGGACGGGGCGGGCAAGCACACGCTGGACGACGTCGACCTGTCCGGGCCGACCGCGTGGGTGTTCGGGAACGAGGCGTGGGGGCTGCCCGAGGACGTGCTGGCGCTGTGCGACGACGTGGTGCGGGTGCCCATCTACGGGCAGGCGGAGAGCCTCAACCTCGCGACCGCCGCCGCCGTCTGCCTGTACGCATCAGCCCGCGCCCAACGCCACCCCTGACCCTTCCTGGCACCGTACGGACCACCCGTCTCGCCCGGCGGGGGACCGCGAGACACGCCCTGTGCGGGGAGGCTCCAAGCGCCGCGTCGGCGGGTCGGGGCGACGGTGCCTTCCAGCGCTCGTGAACGGCGCGCGCTCGACGGTGAACGGTTGCGCAGCCGTACGTCCTGAGGGCCGACGAGGCCGCGTGGGGGGGTATGGGCCGGGAGGCGATCGTCATCAACCTCTCAACCCGCCCCCACGCAGAAGCAAGCCAATCCCACACCATGCCGTTGCCTCGCCCACCGAAACCACCATCCGTCATCCTCGGCTGGGGACGACAGAAGCCGCATGACGGGAAACCCGCTATTGTCGGCCTTGTAGGTCGAGGAGGCGGGGTTCGTGCACGGCGATGACACCGACGGTCGGATGGCCGATCCGGCGTGCGCGATCGCGATCGACGACCTCCCGGACGGCCTCATCGTAACCGACAGGTTCGGCCGTGTGCTGGCCGTCAACCGCGCCGCCGCCCGCCTCACCGGCGTCGACCGCGAGGCCGCCCTGGGCCGCGACATCAACGACGTCTTCCCCTTCCGTGACCACGACGGCCGCGAGTGGTGGAAGTGCCTCGACCCCGACAGCGGCCTGTGCACCCGCACCCGCGTCCCGGAGAGGCCGCTGCACCTGCCCGGCGGCCAGGAGCTGCACGTCGCGGCCCGCCTGGTGCGGGAGCGCGGCGGCGAGGTCCAGCGCGTCACGATCACCCTGCGCGACGGCGGCGCCCGCGCCAGGCTGGAGCGCAGCCGCGCCGACCTGGTGAGCACCGTCGCCCACGAGCTGCGTTCCCCGCTGACCAGCGTCAAGGGCTTCACCGCGACGCTCCTGGCCAAGTGGGACCGCTTCACCGAGCAGCAGAAGCTCGTCATGCTCGAAACCGTCAACAACGACGCCGACCGGGTGACCAGGCTCATCACAGAGCTGCTCGACGTGTCCCGCATCGAGTCGGGGCGCCTGGAGATCCACAAGCAGGTCGTCGACCTGCCCGCCAGGACGCGCCGCATCATCGCGGGCCGGGTCGCGGCGGGCGAGTCCGAGGACCGGTTCCGGCTCAACGTGGCGACCGACCTGCCGGAGACGTGGCTCGACCAGGACAAGGTCGACCAGATTCTCGGTAACCTGGTGGAGAACGCGGTACGCCACGGCAGTGGCACCGTGTCGATCGACATCGAATCCGTCGGCTGGGGAGTTGCCGTGTCCGTGCGCGACCAGGGTGAGGGCATCGAGCCCGAGCTGGCTCCGCGCGTGTTCAGGCAGTTCTGGCGCGGCAACAGCCGCAGGCGCGGCGGCACCGGCCTGGGCCTGTTCATCGTCAAGGGCCTGGTCGAGGCGCACGGCGGCACGATCACCGTGCAGCGCGCGCCGGAGGGCGGCGCGGAGTTCCGATTTACCGTGCCCACCGGCACGCCCGACTTCGCCTGAAGCCGAAGCGGAAGAAACCCGGTGGGCGCCCCCCACTAGACTCGTTGTCGCTCACAGCCCTGGATACGGAGCTCTCTCTTGTCTGACTACGACCCCGTCGAGGTGACACCGTTGCATGCCGACGAGGTGTCCCGCATGGAGGCCGACGCGCTGGCCGCGATCAAGGCCGCCGACAGCCTCGACGCACTCAAGCAGGTACGGCTGGCGCACGCCGGCGACCGCTCGCCCATCGCGCTGGCCAACCGCGAGATCGGCGCCCTGCCGCCGGCCGCCCGCGCCGAGGCGGGCAAGCGCATCGGCGGCGCGCGCAAGGCCGTCGGCGAGGCGCTGGCCGCCCGCCAGACCGAGCTGGAGGCCGAACGCGACGCCCGCGTGCTGGTGGAGGAGGCGGTCGACGTCACCCTCCCGTGGGACGGCCGGCCGAGCGGCGCCCGCCACCCGCTGACCACGATGCAGGAGCGCATCGCCGACACCTTCGTCGCCATGGGCTACGAGGTGGCCGAGGGGCCCGAGCTCGAGGGCGAGTGGTTCAACTTCGACGCGCTCAACATCGCCACCGACCACCCGGCGCGCTCCGACCACGACACGTTCTTCGTGGAGTCGACGGAGTCCGGCATGGTGCTCCGTACGCAGACGAGTCCCGTCCAGATCCGCGCCCTGCTCGGCAGGAAGCTGCCGGTCTACGTGATCTCGCCGGGCAAGGTGTTCCGCACCGACGAGCTCGACGCCACCCACACCCCGGTCTTCCACCAGGTCGAGGGGCTGGCGATCGACGAGGGCCTGACGATGGCGCACCTCAAGGGCACGCTCGACCGCTTCGCCGAGGTCATGTTCGGCGAGGGCATCACGACGCGGTTCCGCCCCAACTACTTCCCCTTCACCGAGCCGTCGGCGGAGATGGACCTCAAGTGCTTCGTGTGCCGGGGGGCCAGCGCGATCCCCGGCAACCCGCCGTGCCGCACCTGCAAGTCCGAGGGTTGGATCGAGTGGGGCGGCTGCGGCATGGTCAACCCGCGCGTGCTCGTCGCGTGCGGCGTCGACCCCCAGCGCTACAGCGGTTTCGCGTTCGGCATGGGCATCGAGCGCTCGGTGATGTTCCGCCACAACGCCGGAGACATGCGCGACATGGTCGAAGGCGACATCCGCTTCACCCTCCCGTTCGGAACGGAGATCTGATGAAGGTCCCTCTTTCCTGGCTGCGGGAGTACGTCGAACTCCCCGCCGTCACCGCGCACGAGGTGGCTGACAAGCTGACCGCCGCCGGGCTCAAGCTGGAGGCCATCACCTCCTTCGGCCACGACGTCAAGAACGTCGTGGTCGGCGAGGTGCTCAGCGTCGAGGAGCTGGCCGGTTTCAAGAAGCCGATCAGGCACTGCATGGTCGAGGTCGGCGAGGCCACGCCGCGCGAGATCGTCTGCGGCGCCACCAACTTCGTCGCGGGCGACCGCGTGCCCGTCGTGCTGCCGGGCGGCGTGCTGCCCGGCGGGTTCGAGGTCGGCGCGCGCAAGACCTACGGCCGCATGTCCGAGGGCATGATCTGCTCCGAGCGCGAGCTGGGCCTCAGCGACGAGCACAACGGCATCATGGTCCTGCCGAAGGACACGCCGATCGGCGCCGACGTGGTCGACCTGCTCGGCCTGCGCGACGACGTGCTGGAGCTGGAGATCACCCCGGACATCGGCTACGCGCTGTCCATCAGGGGCGTGGCCCGCGAGGCCGCCACCGCGTTCGACGTGCCGTTCCGCGACCCGGCCCAGGTCGCGTTGCCGGAGGAGAGCGCCACGTCCTATCCGGCCTCGATCGCCGACCCGACCGCGTGCGACCGGTTCGTGCTGCGCGAGGTCCGCGGGTTCGACCCGGCCGCCGAGAGCCCCCTCTGGCTGCGTGTACGGCTGTCGCGGGCCGGGATGCGCCCGGTCTCGCTGGCCGTCGACATCACCAACTACCTCATGCTGGAGCTCGGCCAGCCGCTGCACGCCTTCGACCGGGCCAAGCTCCGCGGCGAGATCGTCGTGCGCAGGTCCGCGCCGGGCGAGACGCTGGAGACGCTCGACCACGTCGTACGCAAGCTCGACGCCGACGACATCCTCATCACCGACGACTCGGGCGCCATCTCCATGGCGGGCACCATGGGCGGGCTCGAGACCGAGATCGCCGACGCCTCCACCGACATCGTCATCGAGGCCGCCCACTTCTCAGCGACCGGTACGGCACGCATGTCGCGCCGCCACAACCTGGTCTCCGAGGCGTCCAAGCGCTTCGAGCGCGGCGTCGACAGGGAGCTGCCGCTGGTCGCCTCCTGGCGCGCCGCGCAGCTGCTGGCCGAGCTCGGCGGCGCGACCGTCGTGCCCGGCGTCACGCACGCCGAGGTCGACGTGGAGCCGGTGCGGATCGCCATCCCGACCAGCCACCCCGGCGACGTGGCCGGCGTGCCGTACGCCAGGGAGACCGTGGTCAGGCGGCTGGAGCAGGTCGGCTGCACCATCACCGAGGGCGCCTCGCCCGCTCCGCGCAGGGGCGGCGTCGACCCGACCGGCGTGGTGTCCGGCGGCGACGCCGAGCTCATGGCGCGGCTGGCCGTGACCGGCGACGACATGATCACCGTGGTGCCGCCGTCGTGGCGTCCCGACCTGACCGACCCCAACGACCTGGCCGAAGAGGTCATCAGGCTCGAAGGGTACGAGAACCTGCCGTCCGCGCTGCCCAAGGCGTCGGCAGGGGCCGGGCTGACCGAGGCGCAGCGCCTGCGCCGTAGGGTCGGCAGGGCGCTGGCGTCGGCCGGTTACGTGGAGGTGCTCAACTACCCGTTCGTCGGCGAGCGCGACTTCGACAACCTGCAGCTGCCCGAGGGCGACGCCAGGCGCAGGGCGGCCAGGCTGGCCAACCCGCTGTCCGAGGACGAGCCGCTCATGCGCACCACGCTGCTGCCCGGGCTGCTCAAGACCCTGGTGCGCAACGTCGGGCGCGGCTTCACCGACCTGGCGCTGTTCGAGACCGGGCTGGTGTACCGGCCGCGCGAGGGCGCTCCTGCGCAGGCCCCCGTGCTCGGCGTCGAGCGGCGGCCGTCCGAGGCGGAGCTGGCCTCGGTCGCCGCGGCGCTGCCCGACCAGCCGCAGCGGGTGGCCGCGGTGCTGGCCGGGGAGTTCGAGCGGTCCGGCTGGTGGGGCGCGGGCCGTGCGGCGAACTGGGCGGACGCGGTGCAGGCCGCGCGCCTGGTCGCGGGGGAGGCCAGGGTCGAGCTCGGCGTCAGCGCCGACCAGCACGAGCCGTGGCACCCGGGCCGCTGCGCCGCGCTCTACGTCGGCGACACGCTCGTCGGGCACGCGGGCGAGCTGCACCCGCGCGTCATCGAGGCGTACGGCCTGCCGCCGCGCACCTGCGCGATGGAGGTCGAGCTGTCGCGCATCGAGGCGGCCATGGCCGGTCCGGCTCAGGCGCCTTCGGTGTCCGCTTATCCGGTCGCCACGCAGGACGTCGCGCTCATCGTGCCGGACTTCACGCCGGTGGCCGATGTGGAGGCGGCGCTGCGTGACGGTGCTGGGCCGCTGCTGGAGTCGGTGCGGTTGTTCGACGTCTACGAGGGGGCGCAGGTGGGGGCGGGGAACAAGTCGCTGGCCTACACGCTGCGGTTCCGTGCGGGTGACCGTACCCTGACCGCCGAGGAGACGACGGCGGCGCGCGACGCAGCCGTGGCCGTGGCGGCCGACCGGGTGGGGGCGCAGCTCCGCGGAGTCTGAGGCGGTAGGGCTCGGGGGAACACCCTCCGGGCCCTGCGCTCGTCCGTCAGAGAGCGTCGACCTCCGTGAGGTCGATGTCGAGGTCGAACGGGACACTGAGCTTCAGCCGGTCATGGTGGATACCGGTGACGGCGTACACGGGGTTGGGGGCGTCGAGCTCGTAGACGTGGACGACCGTGTCCTCTATGCGCCAGAAGTGCGGGATCCCGGCCTCGGCGTAGAGCTGCGGTTTGCGCTTGCGATCGCGCACGGCGGATTCCGGTGAGACGACTTCGACGACGAGCAGCACATCCTTTGCCGAGAAGCTGGTGGTATCCCGGTTGATCTCCGTTTCGGGGCGCAGGATGATCAGGTCGGGCTCAGGTCGCTGGCTCGAGTCGAGGATGATGCTCATCTCCCTGCGGACCCTGAAGCCAGGCGGGACGCTTTTGACCAGCTCCTTCTGCAACACGAACAGGATCGTGGAGTGGAAGGCGCGCTGAGGACTCACGAACACCAAGCTTCCGTCAATCAACTCGGTGTGCGCAGGCAAATCCGGTAGGTGATCGAGGCTCTCGGCGGTAAAGCCGCCCGGAGGCGGGAAGACCCAGTCGGGCAGTGAGGAAGTCATGCTCGGGATCACCGCTTCGGCCGTCATGTCACTACGGTAGCAATCTACGTCCATCGCGCCCCGGGAACGAGCAGGCCGGTCCGAGCCCTACGCTTTTGCCCCATGAGGCACCTTCTGGTTTTCGCTGACCGCGACGACGCGGAAGAGGTGGCGGAGACGCTCGCCGAGTGGTTCCCGCCCCTCGGCCTGCCGCCCGTCGTGCGGGAGACGCTGGCGGGCGAGGACGACGCCGAGGACGCGCAGTGGGTCGTCGTGGTCGAGGGGCTCGCCGAGGGCGCCGTGGCCAGGGTCGGGGAACTCGCCGAGAAGTACGACGGCTGGGTCGAGAGCGACTGATTCCGCCAGACGAGAACGCCCTGTCACCGCCCCGCCCCGCACGTCAGAGTTGGGGCATGCGCGTAGCCGTCCTGTCCGACATCCACGGGGTCCTGCCCGCCCTCGAAGCCGTTCTGGCCGAGCCCGACGTGGCGAGCGCCGACCTGCTGCTGCTCACCGGCGACCTGGCCTCGGGCCCGATGCCCGTCCAGACCCTCGACGCGCTGGTCGCGCTGGGGGAGCGGGCGCTGTGGGTGAACGGCAACGCCGACCGCGAGCTCGTCCACCCAGGCCCTGATACACCCGAGATCGGGGTCTGGGCGGCCCGCCAGCTCAGACCCGACCAGGTGGAGCTCCTGGCCTCCTTACCCTTCTCCAGGCAGCTCGACCTCGGCGCGCTGGGCTCCACGCTGTTCTTCCACGCCACCCCGCGCAGGGACGACGAGATCATCCTCGTCGACAGCCCCATCGCCCGCTGGGCCGAGGTGATGGCCGGGGTCACGGCGGACACCGTGGTCATGGGCAACACGCACATGCCGTTCGTGCGCCTCGTCGACCGGGTGCTCGCCGTCAACCCGGGCTCCGTCGGCATGCCGTACGGCGCGGCCAGGGCGCACTGGGCGCTGCTCGACGGGGAGACGGGCGCGGTGTCGCTGCGCCGTACCCGCTTCGACGCCGAGGCCGCGGCGGCCAGGATCGTCGCCGAGTCCGGCTACGACCAGGTCGAGAGCTGGGTGGGCGAGTTCGTCCTGTCCACCTACTCCGACACCGATGCGCTGGAGGTGTTCGGCAAGCTCTGAGCGGCCCGCCTGGCCTTCTCGCGCAGCGCGTGCTCGTCGGTGAGCGCGTCGTAGCGGCGGAACTTCGGCATGAGCGCCGCCATCAGCCCCACCGCGCCGACGCAGAGCAGCCCGCCAGCGCCGAGCGCGAACTTGGGGCCGCCGAGCTGCGCCATGAGCCCGGCGCGTGCGTTGCCGACCATGGGGCCGCTGGCGTAGGAGAGCAGCTCGATCCCGGCCAGCCGTCCGCGCAGCTCGTCGGGGATGGTCTGGTTCCACATGGTGCTGCGGAAGATCCCGCTGATCATGTCGGCCGCGCCCGCCAGGGCCAGGCAGGCGAAGACGGCCCAGATGTCCGTCATGAGCGCGGCGAGCGCCACGGCGACGCCCCAGCAGGCGGCCGAGATGATCACGCCGAGCCCGTGCCGGTGCACCCGCTCGGTCCAGCGGGCGGTGAGCGAGGCGATCAGCGAGCCGACCGCGGCTGCGGCGTAGAGGAGGCCGATCGCCTGTGGGGCGCCGAGCTGCTGGGCGAGTGCCGGATACAGCGCGGTGGACATGGCGAACACCATGGCGGCGATGTCGACGAGGTAGGTGCCCATAAGGTCGGGTCTGCTGACCGCGTAACGCACCCCCTCGGCGATCGTCTTCAGCGAGGCTGGAGCGGCGTCCTCGGGCGGCGGCACCTGCCTGATGCGCCAGAGCATGACCAGCGAGAGGAGGAAGCTGACGGTGTCGATGCCGTAGGCGGTGGCGGGGCCGTAGGCGGCGACCAGGACGCCGCCCAGGGCGGGGGCGACGATCGCGCCGATGTTCCAGCGGAAGCTGGCCAGGACGGCGGCGGCGGAAAGCTGGTCGTGGCGGACAATCTGCGGGATCAGCGCCTCCAGGCTGGGGCGCTGGAGGCTGCCCAGGCCGGTGGAGACGGCGCCGACCACGTAGATGACCCACACCTGGGGGCTGGGGAGCAGCGCGTTGACCATGAGCAGGCCCGAGGTGACCATGAGGCCGATCTCGGACAGGAGGATCACCTTGCGGCGGTCGAGCGCGTCGGCGATCGCGCCGCCCCAGAGGCCGCAGACGACCATGGGGACGAACTCGGCGAGACTGATGGCGCCGACGGCGACGTAGGAGTGGGTCAGCTGCCAGATCTGGTAGGGGACGGCGACCATGGTGATGAAGGTGCCGAACATGGTGATGAATCCGGAGATCATCAGCAGCCGGTAGTCCCTGGACTCCCGCAACGGCCCTAGATCCATCGACAGGTGTTTCAGGAGACCACGCACGGGGTCTCATTGTGGACATCAGCGCTGCCCCAGGCAAACCAATTACGCAGCCGCCCGTCCCCTTTGGCGGCCTGCCCACGGCCTCCTCGCCGCCCGCTGCTTTCCGTCCTTTGTCTTTTACGGCAAGCCGCACCAACCGCCACCCGCCGACCATGGCCAGGCGCTGTCCATCACGGCACTCCAGACCCACGTGGCCGGCCGCCGCAACATCGCCCGCCCTGCCGCTGGAGTGGTCCCGTCGCGGCGCGCCTCCCGTGTCGGGTGGCTCGGGTCTTTGAGTACCGTGCGGCTGGGCGTCGCTCCGTCGCCCGTTTGGCCGCCGCGTGAGGCCGTATCTTCGCGGGGAAAGGGCGCGAGGAGGTCTCTTGTGTGGGAGAGAAGCGAAGGGGCCTCTGGAGTGGAGGACGCGAAAAGGCCCCCAAGGGTGGGGGCCTGTTGCGGGATGCGGTGGTCAGGCGGGGAGCTTGTCGAGGAAGCCCAGCACCTCGCGGATGCGGCCGTCCTCGGCCAGCCGTACCACGTCGAAGCCGATCACCACCGGCTCCTCAGCACCCTCGGGAGCCAGGTGCCAGGTGAAGCGGGCCAGGTCGTGGTGGGTTTCGAAGACCTCCCCAGCGGTGAACACGAAGCCCGGGAACATGCCCTGCGCTCCGGCGATCACCGCGGCGATCCCCTCGTGTCCGGCGACGTCGGCCAGCGGGTCGGTGTAGGTGGCGTCCTCGGTCCACAGCTCGGCGACGGCCTTGGCGCGGGCGTCGGCGTCGGTCTCGTTCCAGGCGGCGAGGTAGCGGTCGATGAGAGTCATCGTGATCCCTTTCAAGGTTTTGACAGGTCGGGCAAGTCGGTTAGCGGTTGGCCTTGCGGAGGCCCATGATCTGCAGTTCGGCGAACACGCCGACCACGAGCGCCTGGGCGATGGCCCAGACCGCGCCGAGCGTGGTGAACTCCAGCAGGCCGAAGACGACGGCGGCGATGCTGGCGAGCGTCCAGACGGCGTTGAGCGCGATCACGGCCTTGACGGCGGCGTCCTTCGGGCGGAAGGCGACGAAGGCGACCCCGGCCGTGTAGACCAGCAGGAACACCCCGATCTCCCGCAGCAGCCCGGCGTCGGGGCCGAGCAGGTCGCCGACGGGGGCGGCGGCGGCAAGGTAGACCAGCCCGTTGACGCCGGTGACGACGGCGTCGAGGGCCAGCGCCAGGCGCAGGAACCTGGTGCGGTCGGCGGTGACGGTGATGGGGGTCATCTTGTGCTCCTTCGGGGTGTTTCGTTCCGATGGAGCAACCGTGTCATCCGGGGCATCACCTGCGCGATTACGCGTGAGGTAATGGCGAGCACTATCTCCAGGTCGAGGGCGGAAAACTTGTTTCCAGGTCGCTGGTGGTGGACGTCTCCCAGGTCATGGGGCCTGTCGAGCGGACAGGCGCGCGTGGGTGGCCGGTGTGGCGCGTCCAAGGCGGGTGCGGGATCTGACGGGTGGCGCGTCCAAAGGCGGGCGTGGGGGGCGTGCCCGCAGTCGGGCGTGGGATCGGGCGGGTCGCGCCGTCAGGGCGGAGGTGGTGAGGGGGCAGGGCAGTGGTGAGGGGGCAGGGCGGTGGAGGGGTGGGGAAGTGGGGGAAACGGGCGTGGGGGAGGGGGTTGTCCCGTTAGTGTGGCGCCCTGCGATCGCGCGAACACGAGGAGTGGCGATGGATCTGCTGGCACGGGCGACCGAGCTGAAGCCGCAGCTGGTGCACTACGCGACGGCGGGCCAGTTCGCCAAGGAGCTGAAGACGGTCCTCGACCGGTTCTTCGCCGACGGCCCCGCGAAGGACGAGGCGTCGGCTTTCCTGCCCATCGACTACTTCGTCCTCCAGCACCGCCTCCCGACCGGAGACACGGTGGTCGACCGGTTCGTGGAAGACAATCCCGATCTCGACGACGCCGACAAGCGGCTGCTCCTGGGCTGGAAGGACGTCGTCGAGGGGGTGTTCGAGGTCAAGGGCCGCGACCTGCTCGGCACCGGCGTCGCCCTGTTCAACCTCGTCGACGAGCTCACCTACCTCGCCCACTCCAACCTGGGCGAGGACGCGTTCGAGCCCCTGGAGCAGGGCATGTTCGTCGTCGGCAGGCTCGTCCCCCTGGGTGACGGCGAGTGGTTCATCAGCGCCACCCCGACCGTCTACACCGCCGACGCCCGCGACACGCTGGTGCCGGTCGCGGCGCACGTGGCGCTGAACAACCCGCCCTACGTCTTCCGCAACCCCGACGCCCTCGCCAAGGCCAGGCAGCTGCAGGCCGAGCAGCGCCGGCGGTTCGTCGCGCATTTCGGCTCCGACCTCGTGGTCACCACGGGACACGACCTGACGAGCACGATGCGCGGCTACCTGAACAAGCTCGACGGCCACACCGACCTCGACCTGCCCGCGCACCTCAAGGAGGCGGAGACGGTCGCGCTGATCTTCGACGAGGTGGAGGGGCTGGGCTACTACGCCGACTTCGGGCTGCTGGAGGAGGCGTTCGCCGACCCGACGCTGCTCATCAAGGCCCGTTACAAGAAGGTCCTGACGGCCTACTTGCGTGGTGACGCGGTGTCGCCGGTGCCGCTCAGGCGGCTGGCCGAGAGGGACCCGGCGAAGGCGAGCGCGGTGTTCGCGCGGCTGCTCAACAAGCGCGGCTTCGAGTGGACACGCAGCGGCGAGGCCCTTCTGCGTACCCACAAACCCGGCCATTTCACCGGTGACCGCCTGCCGACCGTCACCCCGCTCACCGCCGCCATCGCCGAGCACCTGGGCGTCACCGCCGCTTGACCTGCAAACATCAGGGGGTACGGCGGAGCCAGGGGACGCGCCACCCGCCGTAAGGGGCCGGGCTCCCTGGGAGGGTGACGCTCACCGAGCTCCCCGGCGCGCCGCCGCAACGGCGGCGCGCCAAGCACCACGGTGGTGGGTCAGGGGCCGCGGTGGGTCAGCTGCCCAGCACTTCCTTGCGCAGATGGGTCTTGAGGATCTTGCCCCCGGGGTTGCGCGGAAGCTCGGTGTCCCTGAACCAGTAATGCACCGGGATCTTGAACTTGGCGATCCGCGCCGCCAGGAACTCCTGCAGCTCGGAAGGCGTGACCGGAGCCGACACCCGCAGCACCGCCCCCACCTCCTCGCCCAGCTCGTCGTGCGGCACCCCGATCACGGCCGCGTCCTCCACCGCCGGGTGCTCGAACAGCGCCGCCTCGACCTCGGCGCAGTAGACGTTCTCCCCGCCCCTGATCACCATGTCCTTGGCCCGGTCGACGATGTAGACGAACCCCTCGTCGTCCACACGCGCCAGATCTCCGGTGTGCAGCCACTCGCCGACGAACGTCTGCGCCGTGGCCTCAGGCTTGTTCCAGTAGCCGAGGATGACGTTGGGCCCGCGCAGCGACAGCTCGCCCACCTCGCCGACCGGCAGCTCCTGCCCGAGCGGGTCCACGATCCGCACGTCCACGACCGCCGAAGGCACCCCGATGCTGTCCGGTTTGGCGGCGTATCCGGCGCCCGAGTTGTTGATGGCGAGCGCCGTCGTCTCGGTCATGCCGTAGCCGTTGGTGGGCGCCCGGCCGGGCAGCTCGCTCTGGATGCGCTCCATGAGCTTCGGCGGAGCCGGGGCGCCGCCGTACGAGATGCCGGTAAGGCTGGAGAGGTCGTACTTCTCCACGTCGGGGTGCGACAGGAGCTGCCACGCGTTCGTCGGCACGCCGCTCATGCCGGTGATCTTCTCGCGCTCGATGAGCCGCAGCGCCAGCCCCGGATCCCACTTGTACATGAGCACGATCGCGCCGCCGGTGAACATGCTTCCGGTGAGTACGGCGAAGCACCCCGTCACGTGGAACAGCGGCACGGTCAGCAACGTCACCCTGCGCTCCCCGGCCGTCTTCGACGTGTCCTTGCCCGCCAGGGCCACGGCGCGGATCAGCGAGTAGGAGACCGTCATCGGCGACTGGCCGAGGTTGCGGTGGCTGCCCAGCGCCCCCTTGGGGTGACCGGTCGTGCCCGAGGTGTAGAAGATCGTCGCCGGGTCCTCGGGGCTGAGCTCGACCTCCGGCAGGGTGACGTCGGCGCGCACCTCGCCCATGACGTCCTCGAAGGACCGCGAACCCTCGTAGGAGCCCCGCGCCACGATCATGGGCACCCCGGTGGCGGCCAGGCGCGGCGCGCGCTCGCCGTCCGCGATCAGCAGCTTGGCGCCGGAGTCCGTGACGCCGTAGGCGAGCTCCTGCTCGGTCCACCACGCGTTGAGCGGCACGGCGATCGCCCCGGCCGCCAGAACCGCGGAGAACGAGACCACCCATTCCGGGTAGTTGCGCATCGCGATGACGACCCGGTCGCCCTTGGCCACGCCGTACTCGTCGATGAGCCGCCGGGCCAGCGTGGCAGCGCGCCTGAAGTGCTCCTCGTAGGAGATGTGCTCGTCCTCGTAGATGAGGAAGTCCTTCGCGCCCTGCCAGCGGCTGTTCTCCAGCATCACGCGGAAGTGCGGCGGGGCGTGCTTCCAGGTCCGCACTCCGGTTCCGGCGATCTCTTCGGTCTCGAAGAGCTGGCCGGGGGCCGTGAGCTGGGCTCGGACCTGGGCGTGGCTAAGACTCATGCGTAGGACTCCCGCAGGGCTGTGTTAACCGGATATTTCACAGTACCGACCGGTAGGTACGGAGCGCTAGGCCCCGAATCATGCGGCGTTATGCATGAAATGTCCGATTCGGGAAACCCGCGCAACCCTTATCCGGCTTGCATATCCATCCCCTCCAGTGCATCATCTTCACAGGCAAGAACATGAGGTAGGATGCATGAACATGCAGGAGGTCGGAATGAGAGCGGCGATCGCGGGAGCCAGCGGCTACGCGGGCGGTGAGCTGCTGCGCCTGCTCCTGTCCCATCCTGAGCTGGAGATCGGCGCGCTGACCGCCGCTTCGAGCGCGGGCACCCACCTGGGCGCCCACCAGCCGCACCTGCCCCAGCTCGCCGACCGCGTCATCCAGGACACCACGCCAGAGACCCTCGCCGGGCACGACGTCGTCTTCCTGGCCCTCCCGCACGGGCACTCGGCCGCGGTGGCCGCCCAGCTCGGCGACGACACGCTCGTCGTCGACTGCGGCGCCGACCACCGGCTGGCCGACCCCGGGGCGTGGGCGGAGTTCTACGGCGGCGAGCACGCGGGCACCTGGCCGTACGGCCTGCCCGAGCTGCCCGGCCAGCGCGACGTGCTCAGGGAGGCGACGAGGATCGCCGTCCCCGGCTGCTACCCCACTGCCGTCATCCTCGCCATGACGCCGGCCGTCACCGGCGGCCTGGTCGAACCCGACGTCGTCGTGGTCGCCGCGTCGGGCACCAGCGGCGCCGGCAAGTCGCTCAAGACCAGCCTGCTGGGCAGCGAGGTCATGGGCTCGGTCAGCGCCTACAGCGTGGGCGGCGTGCACCGCCACACCCCGGAGATGGAGCAGGGCCTCGGCGCCCGCGTCTCCTTCACCCCGACGCTGGCCCCGATGAGCAGGGGCATCCTGGCCACCTGCTCGGCCCCGGCCAAGCCTGGCCTGACCCGCCAGGGGCTCAGGGCCGCCTACGAAGAGGCGTACGCCAAGGAGCCGTTCGTGCACCTGCTGCCCGAAGGCGTCTGGCCGGCCACCGCGATGACCTACGGCGCCAACACCGCCGCCCTGCAGGTGACGCTCGACGAGCGCGCCGGGCGCGTGACCGCCGTCATCGCCATCGACAACCTCACCAAGGGCACGGCCGGTGGCGCGATCCAGAGCGCCAACCTCGCCCTCGGCCTGCCGGAAGAACTCGGCCTTCCCCTCAATGGAGTAGCACCGTGACCGTGACCGAGCGGAGCGAGGGCACCAATAAACACAGCACTCTTGTGACGCTCAGGCGTCCGACGAAGGAGGACGCGTGAGCGTCACTGCCCCCCTCGGTTTCAGCGCCGCAGGTATCGCCGCAGGCATCAAGTCCTCCGGCAATCGCGACCTGGCTCTCGTCGTCAACGAAGGACCCTCGCGCGCCGCTGCGGGCGTCTTCACCGCCAACCGCGTGAAGGCAGCCCCCGTGTTGTGGTCGCAGCAGGTCCTGTCCGGCGGGCGCGTGCGAGCCGTGGTGCTCAACTCGGGCGGCGCGAACGCCTGCACCGGCCCCGAGGGTTTCCAGGACACCCACGCCACGGCCGAGAAGGTCGCCGAGGCGCTCCAGGACTCCGCCGGCGAGATCGCGGTCTGCTCCACCGGCCTGATCGGTGAGCGCCTCCCCATGGAGGCCCTGCTCGCCGGGGTCGACGAGGCCGCCACCCAGCTCTCCCGCGACGGCGGCCTGGCCGCCGCCGACGCCATCCGCACCACGGACACCGTCTCGAAGATCTCCTTCAAGCGCGGCGACGGCGGTTACATGGTCGGCGGCATGGCCAAGGGCGCCGGCATGCTCGCCCCCGCGCTGGCCACCATGCTCTGCGTCATCACCACCGACGCCGACCTGACGTCGGAGGAGCTGGACGCGGTGCTCAGGGCGGCCACCGCCAAGACGTTCGATCGGCTCGACGCGGACGGCTGCATGTCGACCAACGACACCGTCCTGCTGCTCGCGAGCGGAGCCGCCGGGGTAAAGCCCGAAATTTCCGAATTCGAGGGCAAGGTCACCGAGGTCTGCGCCGACCTGGCCAGGCAGCTCCTGGTGGACGCCGAGGGCGCCTCCAAGGCGATCGCGATCGAGGTCGTCGGAGCCGCCAGCGAGCAGGACGCCGTGACGGTCGGCCGTACGGTCTCCCGCTCGAACCTGCTCAAGTGCGCCATCCACGGCGAGGACCCCAACTGGGGCCGGGTCCTGGCGGCCGTCGGCACGACGGACGCCGTCTTCGAGCCCGACCGCCTCAACGTCGCCATCAACGGCATCTGGATCTGCAGGGGCGGCGCGGTCGGCGACGACCGGTCCAAGGTCGACATGCGCCCGCGCGACGTCACCATCACCATCGACCTGTCGGCCGGAGCGCACTCGGCGACCGTCCACACCACCGACCTGACCGCCGCCTACGTGCACGAGAACTCGGCGTACTCCTCATGAGAAGCACCGACAAGGTCGGCACGCTCATCGAGGCCCTGCCCTGGCTGGCCCGCTTCCACGGCGCCACCGTCGTCATCAAGTACGGCGGCAACGCGATGACCGAGGAGGGCCTGAAGGCGGGCTTCGCCGAGGACATCGTCTTCCTGCACTACGCCGGGCTCAAGCCCGTCGTCGTGCACGGCGGCGGCCCGCAGATCAGCAAGGCGCTCGACCTGCACGGCATCGAGTCCACCTTCACCGCTGGGCTGCGGGTCACCACGCCCGAGGCCATGCAGGTGGTCAGGATGGTGCTCACCGGCCAGGTCAACCGTGACGTCGTCGGCCTGATCAACAGGCACGGCCCGTTCGCGGTCGGCATGTCGGGCGAGGACGCCCACCTGTTCACCGCCGAGCGCAAACCGGCCATCGTGGACGGCGAGCCGGTCGACATCGGCCAGGTCGGCGAGATCGTCAAGGTCGAGCCCGGCGCGGTGGAAGCGCTCCTCAAGGACGGCCGCATCCCGGTGATCTCCAGCGTCGCCCGCGGCGTCGACGGGGAGATCTACAACGTCAACGCCGACACCGCCGCGGCGGCGCTGGCCGTCGCGCTCAACGCGCAGAAGCTCATCGTCCTCACCGACGTCGAGGGCCTCTACGCCAACTGGCCCGACGACACCGACGTGATCGCCCAGCTCCAGGCCGACGAGCTGGAAGAGATGCTGCCCACCCTGTCCAGCGGCATGGTCCCCAAGATGGAGGCCTGCCTGACCGCGGTCCAGGGCGGCGTGCCCCAAGCACACGTCCTCGACGGCCGCGTGCCGCACTCCCTGCTGCTCGAGATCTTCACCGACCACGGAATCGGAACCATGGTGATGCCCTGATGACGCTGCAAGAGCGTTTCGAGAAAGCCTTCATGCCCAACTACGGCGTCCCGCCGATCGCGTTGGCGCGAGGCGAGGGCACCCGCGTGTGGGACGCAGACGGCAAGGAGTACCTCGACTTCATCGGCGGCATCGCGGTGACGTCCCTGGGCCACGCGCACCCGGCGCTGGTCGAGGCGGTCTCCAAGCAGGTCGCCACGATCGCGCACACCAGCAACCTGTTCGTGAACGAGCCCGAGGTCCTCCTCGCCGAGAAGCTCCTGGAGCTCCTCGGCGAGCCGGCGAAGATCTTCTTCGCCAACTCCGGCACCGAGGCCAACGAGGCCGCCTACAAGCTTTCTGTGAAGTACGGCAAGGCCACCGGCCGCTCCTACTTCGTCGCCACGGAGAACGGCTTCCACGGCCGCTCGATCGGCGCGCTCTCCCTGACCGGCAAGCCGTCCATCCGCGAGCAGTTCGGCCCCTTCCCCGTCGAGGTGAAGTTCGTCCCGTACGGCGACGCCGACGCGTTGAAGAACGCCGTGACCGGCGACTGCATCGCGGTCTTCCTGGAGCCCACGCAGGGCGAGGCGGGCGTCGTGCCGCCGCCGGACGGCTACTTCAAGGCCGCCCGCGAGATCTGCACCAGCGCGGGCGCGCTCCTGGTCGCCGACGAGATCCAGTCCGCCATCGGCAGGACGGGACACTGGTTCGCCCACCAGGCGGACGGCGTCGTCCCCGACATCCTCACCCTGGCCAAGGGCCTGGGCGGCGGCCTGCCGATCGGCGCCTGTATCGGCTTCGGCGAGGCGGGCACCCTGTTCGCCAAGGGCGACCACGGCTCCACCTTCGGCGGCAACCCGGTCTCCTGCGCGGCGGCGCTGGCCGTACTCGGCAACGTCGACCTGGCCCACGTGCGCACGGTCGCCTCCCAGCTCCGTGAGGGGCTGGAGGCCGTCGACCACCCGCTGCTCAAGGGCGTGCGCGGCCGCGGCCTGTGGCTCGCCCTCGTGCTCAACGAGCCCGTGTCCGCCCAGGTCCAAGCCGCGGCAGCCGAGGCCGGGTTCCTGGTCAACGCACTCCAGCCCGACGCGGTGCGGATCGCGCCGCCGCTGGTCGTGACCGCCGAGGAGATCGCCGCGTTCGTCGCGGCCGTGCCGGGGGTGCTGTCCCATGCCTAGACACTTCCTTCAGGACGACGACCTCAGCGCGGCCGAGCAGCTGGAGGTCCTGGAGCTCGCCGACGCGATGAAGAAGGACCGGTACGGCTACCGCCCCTTCGAGGGCCCCAAGACCGTCGCCGTGCTCTTCGACAAGCCGTCGGCCAGGACGCGGGTCTCCTTCCACGTCGGCATCGGCGAGCTCGGCGGCCAGCCGCTCGTCATCGACAACGTCTCGGTCCTCATGGGGCGCGGCGAGCCGACCGAGGACATCGCCCGCGTGCTCGACCGGCAGGTCGCCGCCATCGTGTGGCGCACCTACGCGCAGGCCAACCTCGAAGCCATGGCGGCCGCGTCGAACGTGCCGGTGATCAACGCGCTCACCGACGCCTACCACCCCTGCCAGATCCTGGCCGACCTGCAGACCGTCAGGGAGCGGTTCGGCAGGACCGAGGGGCTGACGCTCGCCTACTTCGGCGACGGCGCCAACAACATGGCCGCCTCCTACCTGCTCGGCTGCGCGCTGGCGGGCATGGAGGTGCGCATCTGCTCCCCTGAGGGCTACCAGCCGCCGGGTGTGGTGGCCTACACCGATCCGGCCGAGGCGGCGCGCGGCGCGCATGTCATCGCCACGGATACGTGGGTCTCCATGGGTCAGGATGGTAAGGAGGAGCGTGTGAAGACGCTCATGCCGTACCAGGTCAATGCCTCGTTGCTGCAGCACGCGGCGCCAGAGGCGATCGTGCTCCACTGCCTGCCCGCCTACCGGGGGCTGGAGATCAGCGCCGACGTGCTCGAAGGCCCGCAGAGCGTGGTGTGGGACCAGGCGGAGAACCGCCTGCACGCCCAGAAGGCGCTCCTGCACTGGCTGGTGAACCACTGATGACCATTCCGATGACCAAGGTGGCAAGGCAGGCGAAGATCACCGACCTGCTGCAGAGGCAGGCCGTACGGTCCCAGCCAGAACTCGCCAAGCTGCTCGCCGAGAGCGGCGTCGAGGTCACCCAGGCGACCCTGTCGCGCGACCTCGACGAGCTCGGCGCGCTCAAGCTGCGCGCCGAGGACGGCTCGCTCGTGTACGCGCTGCCCGGCGAGGGCGGCGGCCGGATCCCGCTGGCCAGGCTCGGCACCGGCGAGTCTCCCGCTGCCCGGCTCCACCGATACACCGAGGAGCTCCTCGTCTCGGCCGAGGCGAGCGCCAACCTGGTCATCGTGCGCACCCCGCCAGGGGCGGCGCAGTTCCTGGCCTCGGCCATCGACCACGCCGACTGGGAGTCCATCCTCGGCACCGTGGCCGGTGACGACACGATCCTCGTCATCAGCCGCGACCCGCAGGGCGGGCAGGCCGTCGCTGACGCGCTGCTGAAGGTCGCCGACCGACGTAGTTAGCCCGCTGCACCAGCGGGCCAGCCCCAGCGCCAGCCGTACGACCCAGTTAAGGATCTTGAAGCAATGAAAGAAAGAGTAGTCCTCGCCTTCTCCGGAGGCCTCGACACCTCCGTCGCCATCCCGTTCCTCGCCGAGAAGATGAACGCCGAGGTCGTCGCGGTCGCCGTCGACCTGGGCCAGGGCGGCGAGAACATGGACGTCATCCAGAAGCGCGCCCTCGACTGTGGCGCCGTCGAGTCCGTCGTGGTGGACGCCAAGGAGGAGTTCGCCGCCGACTTCTGCGTGCCCGCGCTCCAGGCCAACGCCCTCTACATGGACCGTTACCCGCTGCTGTCCTCGCTGAGCCGGCCGCTCATCGTCAAGCACCTGGTGAGCGCGGCCAAGCGGTTCGGCGGCACGATCGTCTCCCACGGCTGCACCGGCAAGGGCAACGACCAGGTCCGCTTCGAGGCCGGGCTCGCGGCGCTCGCGCCCGACCTGCGGGTCGTCGCGCCCGCCCGTGACTTCGCGTGGACCCGTGACAAGGCCATCGAGTTCGCCGAGTCCAAGAACCTGCCGATCGAGACGTCGAAGAAGAACCCGTTCTCCATCGACCAGAACCTGTGGGGGCGCGCCGTCGAGACCGGCTTCCTTGAGGACATCTGGAACGGCCCGACCGAGGACGTCTACGCCTACACCGCGGACCCGTCCGTGCAGCGTGACGCCGACGAGGTGGTCATCACCTTCGCGCAGGGCGTGCCCGTGGCGCTGGACGGCCGCCCGCTGACCCCCTACCAGGTGATCGCCGAGCTCAACGCCCGCGCCGGAGCCCAGGGCGTCGGGCGGATCGACATGGTCGAGGACCGGCTCGTCGGCATCAAGTCGCGCGAGGTCTACGAGGCGCCCGGCGCGATCGCGCTGATCACGGCGCACATGGAGCTGGAGAACGTCACCGTCGAGCGGGACCTGGCCAGGTTCAAGCGCGGCGTCGACCAGCGGTGGAGCGAGCTCGTCTACGACGGGTTGTGGTTCTCGCCGCTCAAGGGCGCCCTCGACGCGCTGATCGCCGACGCGCAGAAGTACGTGTCGGGCGACATCCGCATGACGTTGCACGCGGGCAAGGCCGTCGTGACCGGGCGGCGCTCAGAGGAGTCCCTGTACGACTTCTCGCTGGCCACCTACGACACGGGAGACACGTTCGACCAGTCGCTGGCCAAGGGGTTCGTGCAGCTCTTCTCGCTGCCCGCGAAGATCGCCGCGGCGAGGGACGCGAAGCGGGCGTAGTTTTCTTCCCGGTGCCTGGCGGGCCGTCGTCGCGGCGGCCCGCCACCGCATGCCCGAGGACCGTTCTTCGGATGGACGGGTCCACGGTCGGCGGGTGGCGGGGGGAACGGCTCCGCCGTACGACAACAGGGTTTATGGTCGCGGTAACTGAGGAGGGAATTTACGGTGAGTGATGGTGGCAAGCCGATGCGGCTCTGGGGTGGACGGTTCGAGAGTGGCCCGTCCGACGCCCTCGCCCGGCTGTCGGTCAGCGTGCACTTCGACTGGCGGCTCGTGCCGTACGACCTGGCCGCCTCGCGGGCGCACGCGCGCGTCCTGCGCCGGGCCGACCTGCTGACCCAGGACGAGCTCGACCGCATGCTGGCCGCGATCGACGACCTGGAGCAGGCCTGCAAGGCAGGGGAGTTCCGGCCCACGATCGCCGACGAGGACGTGCACACCGCGCTGGAGCGCGGCCTGCTGGAGCGGCTCGGCTCGCTCGGCGGCAAGCTGCGCGCCGGCCGTTCGCGCAACGACCAGATCGCCACCGACCTGCGCCTCTACCTGCGCGACAACGCGCGGGCCATCGTGTCGCGCCTGGTGGAGCTGGAGACGGCGCTCATGGAGCAGGCCGCCCAGCACGCCGACACCGCCGCGCCCGGCATGACGCACCTGCAGCACGCCCAGCCCGTGTCGTTCGGGCACCAGCTGCTCGCCCACGTGCACGCCTTCGCCCGCGACGTCTCCCGGCTGCGCGACTGGGACGTACGCGCCTCGGTGTCGCCGCTCGGATCCGGCGCGCTGGCCGGGTCCTCGCTGCCGCTCGACCCGGTCGTGGTGGCGGAGGAGCTCGGGTTCGCCGAGGCGGCGCCCAACTCCATGGACGCCGTCGCCGACCGCGACTTCGCGGCCGAGTTCCTGTTCGACGCGGCCATGGTCGGGGTGCACCTGTCGCGGCTCGGCGAGGAGATCGTCCTGTGGGCCTCGCAGGAGTTCCGCTGGATCGAGATGGACGACGCCTACTCCACCGGGTCGTCGATCATGCCGCAGAAGAAGAACCCCGACGTCGCCGAGCTCGCCCGCGGCAAGTCAGGGCGGCTCATCGGCAACCTCATGGCGATGCTCACCGTGCTCAAGGGCCTGCCGCTCACCTACAACCGCGACCTGCAGGAGGACAAGGAGCCGGTGTTCGACTCCGTCGACACGCTCCTGCTCGTCCTGCCCGCGATGGCCGGGCTGGTGGCGACCATGCGGGTCAACACCGCGCGCATGGCCGCGACGGCGTCCGACGGGTTCGCGCTGGCCACCGACCTGGCCGAGCTGCTGGTGCGCAAGGGCGTGCCGTTCCGCGAGGCGCACGAGGCGGTCGGCCACCTCGTCGTGTGGTGCCAGGTCAACGACGTCGACCTGGGCGACCTGTCCGACGAGGACATGCTGAAGGTGTCGCCGCACCTGACGCCGGACGTGCGCGACGTGCTGAACGTGCCAGGCGCGCTCGCCGCGCGCAAGGCGCCCGGCGGGACGGCGCCCGACCGGGTCCGCGACCAGCTCACCGCGCTGCGCGAGCTCGTCGACGGCCAGGCGGCATGGGCAGCGGGCTCCTGAAGCGGGACTTCTTCGACCGGCCTTCGCACGAGGTGGCGCCCGACCTGCTCGGGCGGATCCTGGTGCACGGGCCGGTCGCGGTCCGGCTGACCGAGGTGGAGGCGTACGGCCTGCCGGGCGAGGACCCCGCCTCGCACACCTTCCGCGGGCCGACGCCGCGCAACGCGGTGATGTTCGGGCCGCCGGGGCATCTGTACGTGTACTTCACGTACGGCATGCATTTCTGCGCGAACCTGTCGTGCCTGCCCGAGGGGATGGGGTGTGGCGTGTTGCTGCGGGCGGGTGAGATCGTTTCCGGGCTTTCGCAGGCCCGAGCCCGCCGGGGCGTCGCGGTCTCCGATCGGGATCTCGCGCGCGGTCCCGCACGGCTCGCAGTCGCCATGGGGTTCGACCGTGCGCACAACGGTCTCGACGCCTGTTCCGGTGACGGGGAGTTGGTGCTCCTGGAGGGTGAATCCCCCTCTGCCATCCGGTCAGGACCGCGCACCGGGGTGTCGACCGGGGCGGACACGCCGTGGCGGTTCTGGATCGACGGTGACCCGACGGTCTCGCCGTACCGGCGTCACGTGGCGCGGCGGCGCTGATCGCGCAGGACCGCCGCGACCTCCGTGCAGGACGCGCCGAGGTCGTTCGGGCTGAAGATGTGCAGGTTGTCGCCGGTGTCGATCTCCAGCATCTCGCTGCGCAGGCCGTACCTTCTGCGGATGTCCACCTTGATGTCCTCGATCTGCGCCCACGGGATGTGCCGCTTGCCCGCATATCCGTGGACCACCGTGATGCCCGACTCGTCCTGCTGCAGCCGTACGGGGACCAGGAAATCACGCAGCGCCATAGCGCCCAGGAGCACCGTCGCCGGGACGGCCAGGATGAGACCGCGCAGATCGCCCTGCACGTACCAGTAGATCCCGAGCCCCGCGCACAGCAGAGCCCCTAGGATCTTGAAAACGGCCAGCTCGCGACGGACCTTCCACATGGGCACCGAGCGTATCCAAGTGGCGCGCACGCGCGCCGATCGGGCAGGCTGTGCTTAGCCAACTTCTACCTGGAAAGCCGAGATCGTGACCGACATCCTGGATGACCTCGCCTGGCGCGGATTGATCGCGCAGTCCACCGACCTCGACGCCCTGCGCGCGTCGCTGGCGAAGGGTCCGATCACGGCCTATTGCGGCTTCGACCCCACAGCTCCCTCGCTGCACGTCGGCAACCTCGTGCCGCTCTTCGCGCTGGCCCGCTTCCAGCAGGCGGGCAACAGGTCGATCGGCCTGGTCGGCGGCGCCACCGGGCTCATCGGAGACCCGGGCGGGCGCAGCACCGAGCGGGCGCTCAACCCGGTCGAGCTGGTCGCCGAGTGGGTCGAGCGCATCCGGGTGCAGGTCGGGCGGTTCCTGGACCTGTCGGACGAGGCGCGCGGCATCATGGTCAGCAACCTCGACTGGACGGCCGGGCTGTCGGCGATCGACTTCCTGCGCGACGTCGGCAAGCACTTCCCGGTCAACCGCATGCTGGCGCGCGACGTCGTCGCCACGCGGCTGGCCGGCGAGGGGCTGAGCTACACCGAGTTCAGCTACCAGCTGCTGCAGTCCTACGACTACCTGGAGCTCTACCGCCGCTACGGCTGCACGCTGCAGTTCGGCGGCAGCGACCAGTGGGGCAACATCACCGCGGGCGTCGACTACATCCGCAGGGTCGAGGGCGCGCACGTGCACGCGCTGACCGTGCCGCTGATCACCAAGGCCGACGGCACCAAGTTCGGCAAGACCGCCGGGGGAGCCGTGTGGCTCAACCCCGAGATGACCTCGCCGTACGCCTTCTACCAGTTCTGGCTGAACGCCGACGACCGCGACGTGGTGAAGTTCCTCAAGATCTTCTCCTTCCGCTCGCGGGAGGAGATCGAGGAGCTGGAGAAGTCGGTGGCCGAGCGGCCGTTCGCGCGTGAGGCGCAGCGGGCGCTGGCCGAGGAGTTCACCACGCTGCTGCACGGGGCCGACGAGCTGGCCAAGGTGGTCGCGGCCTCGCGGGCGCTGTTCGGGCAGGGGGCGCTGGAGGAGCTCGACGCGCCGACCCTGGGGGCCGCGCTCGCCGAGGTGCCCAAGGCGGCCGTGCCCGCGCTGGGCGCGTCGTTCATCGACCTGCTGGCCGAGAGCGGTCTGGTGGAGTCGAAGTCGGCCGCCCGCCGCGCGGTCAAGGAGGGCGGGGCGTACCTCAACAACGTGAAGATCACGGACGAGGAGTTCGTGCCGGGGTCTGCCGACCTCCTCCAGGGGCGGTTCCTGGTGTTGCGGCGCGGCAAGAAGAGCATCGGCGGGGTCGAGGTCGGCTGACCTCGCGCTTGGCGGGGGCGGGCCTCGGCCCGCCCCTTTTTGCTGGTGTACGGCGTGACCAACGTGTGATTTGACGGCTGGCGAATCCCGACCTAGTCTTCTCTTCGCCCCGGGAGTGAGCCGGACGCCTATCTGGCGGACGGGCCCCGGGCAAGCCCACGGAACAAGCCATCCCGGCCTCGGTGATCATCGAGCCTGGGGCATCTGGGCGTCTTCGATCGATCGGCGAAAAACCGTTTGATTCGACAACGCGCGGATGGCACGGTAAGTTACGAGGGTTGCCCCGGAGACGGGGTGGTCGAAATTCCCGCAGGAACGTTCATGAGTGTCAATTTGACATGAATCGGGCGGAATGCGAGAATAGAGACACAACGGAACGAAATGCCACCTGATCGGTCAGCGGGTGTACGCGTCCGTTTCTTGAGAACTCAACAGTGTGTTAAAAGCCAGTGCATGATGCACAACCCCGTCATGTATATGACGGATTCCTTTGGTTGGAA
>NZ_JBITGU010000004.1:0-110562 GCF_044457355.1 Nonomuraea sp. NPDC050556
TTCCAACCAAAGGAATCCGTCATATACATGACGGGGTTGTGCATCATGCACTGGCTTTTAACACACTGTTGAGTTCTCAAGAAACGGACGCGTACTCCCCGGTACTGCGAGAGGCGCACATTTCGTCTTTCGAATCTTATCAGATCCGGGCGATCCTTGTCAAATCGCTCGTTCCTGCATAATTCGGGCAACCCGTCTAACTTACTCTGACCTCCGGCCCGTGTCCAATCGTGCGGACACGCACCCGAAGATCGGGGTCAGTCAGTGGGATGTACAGAGCCTAGCAGCCCGTCCGAGTGCTCCAGTCGAAGCTCTCCAGGCCCTTGCTGCCCTGCGTTGAAAAGAGTAGCAGCCCATCCGGGATGCAACGCCCAACTTCAGTAACGAAAGGGTTTTCCCTCTCTGCGTGTTCCCCAAACCCCTTCCCCAGAAAACGACAAACCGCCCACACCGAGCACGGTGCGGGCGGTTCGACGAGCTCTGTCAGGCAGCGGGCAGCGCCGCGATCTGCGCCTCCAGGCGGGCGATGTCGGCAGCCGCCTGGTCAGCCCTCCCCCGGACCTTGGCCACCACGTCGTCCGGCGCCTTGGACATGAACTGCTCGTTGCCCAGCTTCGCCGCCACCTGGGCGGCCTCCTTCTGCGCCACAGCCAGATCCTTCTCCAGCCGCTTCCGCTCGGCCGCCACGTCGATCGTGCCGGCCGTGTCGATCTCCACCTCGACCCCGGCGACCACCAACCGCGCCGTGGCGTTGAACGTCTCCCCCGCCGCGTCGAGCCGCAGCAACGACCTGATCGCCGACTCGTGCGCGGCGAGAGCCGTACCCGACAGACCGAGACGGGCCGCGACCTTCTGGCCCGGCTTGAGCCCCTGGTCGGAGCGGAACCTGCGGACCTCGGTCACGAGGTCCTGCACCGCCAGGACCTCGGCCTCAGCGGCCGGATCCTCGTAACGTTTGTCGACCACCGGCCACGGCGCGACCACGATCGACTCCCCGCCGGTGACCGCGCGCCACAGCTCCTCGGTGACGAACGGCACCAGCGGATGCAGCAGCCGCAGCAACGCGTCGAAGACGTGGCCGAGGACGAGCCTGGTGTGGTCGAGCCCCTCGGACAGCTGGATCTTGGCGAGCTCGAGATACCAGTCGCAGACCTCGTCCCACGCGAAGTGGTAGAGCAGGTCGGACGCCTTGGCGAACTCGAACTCCTCCAGCGCCGCGTCCGTCGAGGCGATGACCGTCTGCAGCCGCGACAGGATCCACCGGTCGGAAGCCGTCAGCTCCGACGGCAGATCCCCCACCTGAGCGCCGTTCATCAGCGCGAAGCGCGTGGCGTTCCAGATCTTGTTGCAGAAGTTGCGCGACCCGCCGGCCCACTCCTCGCTCACCGCGACGTCCGCGCCGGGGTTGGCGCCGCGCAGCAGGGTGAACCGGGTGGCGTCAGCGCCGAACCGCTCGATCCAGTCGAGCGGGTCGACGACGTTGCCGAACGACTTCGACATCTTCTTGCCGTACTGGTCGCGGACCATGCCGTGCAGGGCGACCGTGCGGAACGGCGGCTCGCCGTCCATCGCGTACAACCCGAACATCATCATCCTGGCGACCCAGAAGAACAGGATGTCGTAGCCGGTGACCAGCACCGAGGTCGGGTAGAAGCGCGACAGCTCCGGCGTGCGGTCGGGCCAGCCCAGCGTCGAGAAGGGCCACAGCGCCGACGAGAACCAGGTGTCGAGCACGTCGGGATCCTGGACGTACCCGGCGGGCGGCTCCTCGTCAGGGCCGACGCACACGACCTCACCGGCTGGGCCGTACCAGACCGGAATGCGGTGACCCCACCAGAGTTGCCGGGAGATGCACCAGTCGTGCATGTCGTCGACCCAGTCGAAGTAGCGCTTGGCCAGCTCCGGCGGGTGGATGCGGGTGCGCCCGTCGCGGACGGCGTCGCCGGCCTCCTTGGCCAGCGGCGAGACGTTGACGAACCACTGCAGCGACAGCCGCGGCTCGACCACGGTCTTGCACCGCGAGCAGTGCCCGACCGAGTGCAGGTAGGGCCGCTTCTCGGCGACGATCCTGCCCTCGGCGCGCAACGCGGCCACCACGGCGGGGCGCGCCTCGAACCGGTCGAGCCCCTCGAAGGGCCCGTGCGCGGTGATCACGCCACGCTCGTCCATGACCGTCAGGGACGGCAGGCCGTGCCGGCGCCCGATCTCGAAGTCGTTGGGGTCGTGCGCGGGGGTCACCTTGACGCAACCCGTGCCGAAGGCGGGATCGACGTGCTCGTCACCCACGATCGGGATGGACCGCCCGGTGAGCGGCAGAACCACCGAGGTCCCGATCAGATGCGCATAGCGCTCGTCGGACGGATGGACGGCGACGGCCGTGTCGCCGAGCATCGTCTCCGCGCGCGTCGTGGCCACGACGATCTCGTCGGAGTAGCGGATGGAGACGAGCTCGCCCTCGTCCTCGCTGTGCTCGACCTCGATGTCGGACAGCGCGGTGTGGCAGCGCACGCACCAGTTGATGATGCGCTCGGCGCGGTAGATGAGCCCGTCGTCGAAGAGCTTCTTGAAGATCGTCTGAACGGCCCTGGACAGGCCCTCGTCCATGGTGAACCGCTCGCGCGACCAGTCGACGCCGTCGCCGAGCTTGCGCATCTGGCCGAGGATCTTGCCGCCGGACTCTTCCTTCCACTCCCAGACCTTCTCCACGAAGGCCTCACGCCCGAGGTCGTGCCGGGACAGGCCCTCGGTGCCGAGCTTGCGCTCGACGACGTTCTGGGTGGCGATGCCCGCGTGGTCCATGCCGGGCAGCCACAACGTCTCCTTGCCCTGCATGCGGGCCCGGCGACTCAGCGCGTCCTGGATGGAGTGGTCGAGCGCGTGCCCGATGTGCAGGACGCCGGTCACGTTGGGCGGGGGCAGGACGATGCTGTACGGCTCGCGCGAGCTGCCCGGATCGGCGCCGAAGTAGCCTTCGGATACCCAGCGCTCGTAGCTCCGGGTCTCGACGTCGGCGGGCGTGTACTGGGTAGGCAGCTCTGGCGTTGTCACAGTGACCAAGTTTAGAGCCCAAGCGAAAGGCCCCGGACACGATATGTGTCCGGGGCCTTGACGCGAGAGATCAGGCGGACTTCTCGCGCGGCGTGCGCTGCTGCTTGGCCGCCAGCTGGTCGCGCGGGACCAGCGTCGGGATCGCGTGCTCCAGGACGGACTCGCGGGTGATGACCACCCGGGCGACGTCCTGGCGGGACGGCACTTCGTACATCACCGAGAGGAGCACCTCCTCCAGGATCGCGCGCAGGCCGCGGGCGCCGGTGCCGCGCAGGATCGCCTGGTCGGCGATGGCCTCGAGCGCGTCGTCGGTGAACTCCAGCTCCACCCCGTCGAGCTCGAAGAGCTTGCGGTACTGCTTCACCAGCGCGTTCTTCGGCTCGGTGAGGATCTGGATGAGCGCCTCACGGTCGAGGTTGTGCACCGAGGTGATCACCGGAAGGCGGCCGACGAACTCGGGAATCATGCCGAACTTCAGCAGGTCCTCCGGCATCACGTCGCCGAAGATGTCGATCGCGTCGACCTCTTCCTTGGACCTGATGATCGCGTTGAAGCCGATGCCCTTCCTACCCACCCGCGACTCGATGATCTTCTCGAGCCCCGCGAAGGCGCCACCACAGATGAACAGCACGTTGGTGGTGTCGATCTGGATGAACTCCTGGTGCGGGTGCTTGCGGCCGCCCTGCGGAGGCACGGAGGCCGTGGTGCCCTCCAGTATCTTCAGCAGCGCCTGCTGCACACCCTCGCCGGAGACGTCGCGCGTGATCGACGGGTTCTCGCTCTTGCGGGCGATCTTGTCGACCTCGTCGATGTAGATGATGCCGGTCTCGGCCTTCTTGACGTCGTAGTCAGCGGCCTGGATCAGCTTGAGAAGGATGTTCTCGACGTCCTCGCCGACGTAACCCGCCTCGGTCAGCGCCGTGGCGTCCGCGATGGCGAACGGGACGTTGAGCATCTTGGCCAACGTCTGCGCCAGCAGCGTCTTGCCGGAACCCGTGGGACCTAGCAGCAGGATGTTGGACTTGGACAGCTCGAGGCCGTCGTCCCTGCCGCGGTCGCCTGACTGCACCCGCTTGTAGTGGTTGTAAACCGCCACCGACAGCGCCTTCTTGGCGTTGTCCTGGCCGATGACATAGCCATCGAGGAACTCGAAGATTTCCCTCGGCTTGGGCAGATTGTCCCACTTGAGCTCGGAGGACTCGGAGAGCTCCTCCTCGATGATCTCGTTGCAGAGATCGATGCACTCATCGCAGATGTAGACGCCAGGTCCGGCGATGAGCTTCTTGACTTGCTTCTGGCTCTTCCCGCAGAAAGAGCACTTCAGCAGGTCTCCCCCGTCGCCGATGCGTGCCACCCCAGATACTCCTTTGCGTGGGACCGCCCTGCTCCCGCGATCCGTATCCTCCGGACCCGGTCCGAACCGCTCAGGTTTCGACGTTACCGTCTTCTGGGCCCTCAGTGAGCCCCCTGGCGGCGAGTCGCACCGGAAGGTGCCCAATTGGGCACCGTTCCGGCGCGGCGCCATCTCGTCAGGAAGCCACGGCCTGAGCTCGCTTTTTCCGCGACGGGATGATGTCGTCGATCAGACCATACGCCTTCGCTTCATCCGAAGTGAGAATCTTGTCGCGTTCGATGTCCTTGCGGATCTCGACTGCGGGCTTGCCCGTGTGCTTGGCCACGATCTCCTCCAGGAGGGATCGCATGCGCAGGATCTCACGGGCCTGAATCTCGATGTCGCTTCCCTGGCCGCCGCCCTCGGTGGAGGGCTGGTGGATGAGGATGCGCGCGTTCGGAAGCGCGAAGCGCTTGCCTGGCGTGCCACCTGCCAGCAGCACGGCCGCCGCTGAAGCGGCCTGGCCGAGGCAGACGGTCTGGATTTCCGGCCTGACGAACTGCATCGTGTCGTAGATCGCCGTCATGGCCGTGAAGGACCCGCCGGGCGAGTTGATGTAGATGCTGATGTCCCGGTCGGGATCGAGCGACTCCAGCGTCAGCAACTGCGCCATGACGTCGTTGGCCGAGGCGTCGTCGATCTGCACTCCGAGGAAGATGATGCGGTCCTCGAAGAGCTTGTTGTACGGGTTCATCTCCTTCACGCCGTAGGACGTGCGCTCGACGAAGGAGGGGAGAACGTAGCGGCTCTCGATGTTCACTTCAACTCCCCCTAGGAGACTGGGCCCTGAGAGGACACCTGGCGCGCGTTGCGCACGACCTGGTCGATGAAGCCGTAGTCCTTGGCTTCGTCGGCCGTGAACCAACGGTCGCGGTCGGAGTCCTGCTCGATCTGGTCGAGCGGCTGGCCGGTGTGGAAGGCGATCCGCTCGGCCAGGGTCTTCTTGACGTAGAGCATCTGCTCAGCCTGGATGGCGATGTCGGCGGCGGTGCCGCCGATGCCACCGGAGGGCTGGTGCATCATGATGCGCGCGTGCGGCAGGGCGAAACGCTTGCCAGGGGCGCCGGCGCAGAGCAGGAACTGCCCCATGGAGGCCGCCAGGCCCATCGCAACCGTTGCCACGTCGTTCGGCACGTATTCCATCATGTCGTAAATCGCCATGCCGGCGGTGACAGAACCACCCGGCGAGTTGATGTACAGGTAGATGTCACGCTCTGGGTCGTCCGCCGCGAGCAACAGCAATTCCGCACAGATCCGGTTAGCGATCTCGTCGTTGACGTCCGTGCCGAGCACGATGATGCGCTCGCGCAACAGACGCTGGTAAAGCTGGTCCTCGAGCCGGAAGGACGAGCCGTTCTCACGGCCTCGCGACTCAGGGTGATAGAAGGTCGGCGGGCTGGTCACAGCGTCACCTTCCGATCAGTCGTCATCGATGGGCTTTGCTTGTGACCTTAACGCGCAGGGCTCACAGGTCATGCCCGGTCCGCGTACTGTTCGCTGACGGCGCAGGTCGCCTCATGGACTTCCCTGGCCCTGACGGCCCGCCTCGAGGTCCAGTTCATGCCCCAGTTTGCGCATCGTGTCCGCACTGATCCTGCCCTTGCGGTACAGCTGGTGCAGCTTCTCCCGCTGAGCTTTGATGAGCTCTTTGCGCAGCCATCCCTTGGGCGCCGGCGACTCCTCCGAGTCGTCGAGTACGGCACGCACCCGGTCGAGCCTGAGCTCGAACAGCTGGCGGTAGACCTCGGCGGTGTGCTCGTCCACCCGGTCGTCGGCCGCGAGGGCGTCCAGACGGGCGAGAGCGGCCTCCAGGGTGGCCTCGCGCGCCGTACCCTCCTCCTTGAGCAGGTCCTCGCCCTCGCTCAGCCCCAGCGCCCGCAGGAGGGGCGCCAGGGTCGGCGCCTGGCCCAGCAGGGTGGCCAGGACGACGCAGGCGGCCAGGAAGATGAGCAGCGGCCGGTTCTCGACGTCCAGCGGGATCGACAGGGCGATGGCCAGGGTGATCGCGCCGCGCATTCCCGCCCAGCCCATCACCAGGCGCTGCCTCACGTCGATGCTGGCGAAGCGGCGGAAGCGCAGCAGCGGCACGACCACGAGCGTCCAGAACAGCCTGACGAGCACGACGACGCCCACCACGAGCAGTGCGGCCACGGCGAGTCTCGGCCAGGAGCGGTCGGCCACCTCGGCGAACACGTCGGTCATCTGCAGCCCGAGCAGGACGAACAGGGTCGACTCCAGCAGGAAGACCAGGACGTCCCAGAAGACCTGCGCGGTCAGCCTGGAGGCGGGCTGGAACACGCCCTGTCCCTTCACCCCCAGGTAGAACCCGACGACGATGGTGGCGAGGACGCCGGACAGCCCCATGTGCTCGGCGGGGATGTAGGCGACGAACGGGGTCACGAGCGACAACACGATCTGCACGCTGGCGTCGTGGATCAGCGGGCGCACCCTGCCGATCACCCACGCGAGCGCGAAGCCGTACAGGATGCCTCCCGCCACGACCTGAAGCAGGTCGATCACCACGTCTGCCGCGGTGACCTGGACGGTGAGCGCGGTGAGCGCGAGCCCGAACAGCGTGAGCGCCACGCCGTCGTTGACCAGGCTCTCGCCTTCGAGGATGGTCACCAGCCTGCGCGGCGCGCCGAGCCGCTTCATGACCGACGTGGCGGCCACGGGGTCGGTCGGCGCGACCGCGGCCCCGAGCGCCAGCGCGGCCGCCCAGGTCAGATGCGGTACGGCGAGGCCGACGGCGAGCATCACGCACAGCGCCGTGACGAAGGTCAGGGTGAACGCCATGATCCCGATCGGGACGGCGTCCGCGCGCGTCTCCCTGGGCGCGGTCAGGAACGCCGCCCGGTAGACCAGCGGCGGCAGGAAGATGTTGAGCACGACGTCCGGGTCCACGTGCACGCCGTCCACGCCCGGCAGGAGGCTCACCAGGATGCCCAGCAGGACCAGCAGGATCGCCTCTGGCACGTTGAGACGCTTGGCCAGCGTGCGCGCCACCACGAGCGCCACAGCGATCGCCAGCGCCAGGATGAACAGCTCGTCGCCCACGATGCCCCCAGAAAAGACAAAACCCCCAGCCTGCACGCAGGCCGGGGGTTTCGTTGTGCTACGGGGAGCTTACTCCTCGGAGTCGGCCTCGGCGGCCTCCTCGGTGACCTCTTCACCGTTGATCTCGGTGTAGATCGCCTTGAGGTCGACCTCGTTGCCCTCGGTGTCGACGACCTTGGCCGCGTCGCCGATGACGGTCTTGGCCTTGTCGCGGACGATCTCGACCATGGCCAGCGTGAGCTGGTCGTTGTCGGCGAGGTGCTGGGCCAGCTGGTTGGGCTGGACGCCCATCTGCATGGCGCGGCGGACCACGAAGTTGGTGAGCTCCTGCTCGGAGACGCCCAGCTCCTCGGCCTTCACGATCTTGTCGAGCACGAAGCCCGTCTTGATGGCCTTGGCGGAGTTGGTGTCGAACTCGGCGAGGCGCTCCTCCTCCGTCGTCTGGTACAGACGGTAGAAGGCGTCCTTGCTGAGGCCGCTCTCGGCGATCTGGTGCTCGTTGTTGTGCTTGCGAGCGTCGACCTCGGCCTTGAGCGCGCTGTCCGGGATCGGGATGTCGATCTGGCCGAGGAGCGCCTCGAGGGCCTTCTCGCGCGCCTGGACGACCTGGTCGACCAGCTTGTTGCGGCGGGCCTGCTCGCGGATGCTGTCCTTCAGCTCGTCCAGCGTGTCGAACTCGCTGGCCAGCTGGGCGAACTCGTCGTCGAGCTCGGGGAGGACCTTCTCCTTGACCGACTTGACGGTGATGATCACGTCGGCCTCCTCGCCGGCGTTCTCACCGCCGACGAGCTCGGTCTTGAAGGACTTCTCGTCGCCGGCCGACATGCCCTCGAGCGCGTCGTCGAGGCCCTGGAGCACCGAGCCTGCGCCGACCTCGTAGGAGACCTCGTTGGCCTGCTGCTCCTCGATGTTGTTGCCATCGATCTCGGCGCGCAGGTCCATGACCACGTAGTCGGTCTTGGTGGCGGCCCGCTCCACGCCGGTCAGCGTGGCGAAACGCTGGCGCAGGGCGTCGAGCTGGGTGTCGATGTCGGCGTCCGAGACCTCGGCCGAGTCGACGGTGACCTCGAGGCCCGCGTAGTCGGGGACGTCGAAGTTGGGGCGGATGTCGACCTCGGCGGTGAACTCGATCTGGTCACCGTCTTCGATCTTGGTGACCTCGATGTCGGGCTGGCTCACCGGGAAGACGTCGACCTCGTCGACGGCCTGGCTGTAGAGCTTGGGCACCGCGTCGTTGAGGGTCTCCTCAAGCACCACCGCGCGGCCGAAGCGCTGCTCGATGATGCGCGCAGGGACCTTGCCTGGGCGGAAGCCGGGGACGCGCACCTGCTGCGCGACCTTCTTGTATGCCGCATCCAGGCTCGGGCGCAGCTCGTCGAACGGCACCTCGACGGTGAGCTTCACCCGGGTCGGGCTGAGCTCCTCGACAGCGGTCTTCACGGGGTGGTCTCCTTGATCAAGCTTCGAGTGATCGCGGGCGCGTCTCTTCGGAAACGGCTCACGCGCCGCGCCCACATGAGGCGGCATTCTGGCACGCTCCGCATCGGCGGGATCCAATGCCGCCTGCCAGTCTAGGGCAGAAGTGCAGCCCTCAGAACTCTTCCGCGATGGTACGCAGCAGTTCGACGGTCTCCACCGGTGTGGTGCTCACCGCGCACAGCCGTTCCATCACCTCGCTGTAGCGGTCGACTTCCTCGCGCTTGTCCAGGTAGAGGGCGCTGGCCAGCTGTTCCACGTAGACGACGTCCGGCAGTTCCCTGTCCGGGAAGCGCAGGATACTGAAGGCGCCGCCCTCCGCGCTGTGCCCGCCGAAGCTGAACGGCATGACCTGGATCGTGATGCGCGGCTGGCGCATCAGGTCGATGAGGTGCTCGACCTGGGCGCGCATGACCTCGCCTCCGCCGATCGGCCGGCGCAGCGCCGCCTCGTCGATGACCGCCCAGAAGATCGGCCCGTCCGGCCGGTCGAGCAGCCGCTGGCGCTCCAGGCGCAGGTCGACGCGGCGGGCGATCTCCTCGGAGCCCAGGCCGGCCGACCCGGCGGTGATGACCGCCTTGGCGTACTCCTTGGTCTGCAACAATCCGGGAACGAACTGCACTTCGTACGTCCTGATGCGCGCCGCGGCCTCTTCCAGGCCCACGTAGGCCTGGAACCAGCCGGGCAGGACGTCGTTGAACCTGTGCCACCAGCCGGGCTCGTTGGCCCGGTCCACGAGGTCGAGGACGGCGGCCCTGGCCTGCTCGTCGATGACCTCGTAGAGCGTCAGCAGGTCGGCTACGTCACGCTCCTTGAATCCGACTCTGCCCAGCTCCATGCGGCTGATCTTGGATTCCGACCCCCTGATGAGGTGGCCGGCCTCCTCGCGCGTGACGCCCTTGGTCTCGCGCAGGCGGCGGAGCTGCGAGCCCAGGAGGATACGCAGAGCCGTCGGCCCCGTGCCCGGCTGATGCTGCGTCACGTCGCCTCCTCTTAGGTCCGCACACAGTGTCATCATCTTGCGGCCAGATGACAAGGTCTCAACCTCGTGTCCGGTTTGGATACCCAGACGCGTAGTCGCTCATGCGGTTGCACATTGCACATGCACGTGCATTTGGGTCTTGCAGCTCCGGCGCTCGTGACCCATGATGGCCTAGTGCATATTGGGCCAAACATGCACTAAACCCAACGGGTGAGCGGGAGGTACCGGCAGGATGGTGGAGGATGCTCTGGCCACTGCCGCCTGCTTGCAGCTCACCAGGGAAGTGGGCTTCGACCGGCTCCTGAACAACGGTCACGCCCTCCCTTTTCAGGCCGACTCCGTCAAGGCCGCCAGGGACATCACCCGCACCACCCTCAGCGACTGGGGACTGTCGGAGCTGAGCGACGACGCCGCGCTGGTGGTCTCGGAACTGGTGACCAACGCCGTCCGCTACACCAGGGGCCACAGGGACATCACGCTGCTGCTGATGCGCGTGGCGCCGCACGTCCTGCTGGCCGTGGCCGACCCCAGCGACGAGGCGCCCAGGCGCAAGGAGCCCGACTTCGTGTCGGAGAACGGGCGCGGGCTCTACATCGTGGAGACCTACAGCCAGTGCTGGGGCTGGGACCCGCTCGCCGACGGCGGCAAGGCGGTCTGGGCCCTCTTCCAGACCGAAGCCTGACTTATTAGTCTGGTAGGGGATTTCTCCTTTGCGGGGGTCCCCCATGCGCATGCTCATTCCCATGGCGCTTCTCGCGGCCGTCTACGCCGCGGTGCTGGCCGTCCTTCTTCGTGCCGGTGTACCTGTCGAAGTCGTCGTCACCGGCGGCGCCGCCATCCTGCTGGCCCAGTGGTGGTGGACCGAGGCGGCCGCGCGGCGCGCGATCGGCGCCCGGGTCGTCGACCGGTCCCAGGAACCGGAACTGCACGCCGTACTCGACCGTCTTTGCGCGCTGAGCGGGCTGCCCAGGCCGCGGCTGGCGGTCAGCCCGACGCTTTCGCCCAACGCGTACACGATCGGGCGCGGCCCCCGGTCGGTGACGATCATCGTGACCGAAGGGTTACGGCGGCGCCTCTCGCCGGACGAGCTGACCGCGGTCCTGGCGCACGAGATCGCGCACATCCGGCACCGCGACGTGGCGGTGATGACGCTGGCGAGCTCGTTCACGATCTTCCTGCAGGCGTTCGGCCGGCACGCGCGGCAGGCGATCCGGCGGGTGCCCGTGCTGTTGTTCCTGCTGTTCCCCGCGTTGCTGATGCTGACCATCTACCTGATGGTCATCGGGGCGCTCGCCGGGGTGGCCAGCTTCGTGGCCCACGTGCCGTTGCGCGCACTCAACCGGGCACGGGAGCTGGCCGCGGACCGGGCGGCGGCCGAGCTCCTGGGACAGCCCGCGTTGCTGGCCTCGGCGCTGCTCAAGCTGCACGACGCGAAGGGGATCCCGCTGACCGACCTGCGGGCCGGGGCTTACGCGCTGGGCGTGGTGGCCTGCCGTACGGGCTCTGGCCTGATGGCCACGCACCCGCATGTGAACGAGCGGGTGCGGCGGCTGCTGGAAGGCCACCCTCGCTGAGGACAGCGAGAGTGGCCCGTTGGGTCGGGGCGACAGGATTTGAACCTGCGACTTCCTGCTCCCAAAGCAGGCGCGCTACCAAGCTGCGCCACGCCCCGATTCGTCGATTGCGCATGCGCCCCGTGACTCCGGTACGCTTACGCCCTGACGACCGGATGAAGTCTAGACCAGAGTTCGACCGGCTCGCGCGGACGTAGCTCAATGGTAGAGCCCTAGTCTTCCAAACTAGCTACGCGGGTTCGATTCCCGTCGTCCGCTCAGATGACGAAAGGCCAGGTCAGCCCCATGGGCTGCCTGGCCTTTCCGCATCTTCTGGGATTTCTTTCGAGCTCGCAGGATCATCTGCCCCAGCCGAGGCATCTGGACAGGGTCACGAGCAGTAAGCGGACGGCGAAGATCGGCCCAACGATCTCCACCCTCGAACGAGACACCTGGCACTCCAGTCTCCTTCATGCGTTCTAGCCCTGTTGCTCTGCCGGAATCCGCGTGACACTGGGGAGTTCCCCGGCGATCAATTGCCCCAGAACCTCGGAGGCGGGTACGGCGCGCTGATAGCGGCAGGAATCGCGCATGTGCCACGATGTGCCGGGTGATCAGGACGCAGCTACTCAAAGCCACCGCAGCCGGCGTCCTGCTGCCGCTGGTGATCGCGGCGGCCACGATCGTCCTGTTCGCCGTCACCCCCTGCGCCGAGCAGGGCTGCTTCAGCGTCCTCGACGGCGCCGGCGAGCGGGCGCTGTGGATCGCCGCCTTCCTGGGCTGGCCGCTGCTCTACCTGGTCAGGGTGCGTCCCGCCTGGCCGGTCGCGGTGATGGGGGCGTTGTTCATGATGGTGGCCTGGCCGTTCGTCGCGTTCCCGTTCGACGCGGTCGCGGGGGTCGTGGCGTATCCGGCCGCCGTGCTGATCTCCGTGCGCCGGTGATGCGTCCCATCTCTCCCAAGGTCCTGGTCGAGGAGCTGGTCGAACGGATCCACGCCACCGCGGCGCCCTGGGTGCGGGTGGCGGTCGACGGGGCTCCTGCGGCGCTGCCGGGTGAGCTGGCCGACGCGCTGGTCGAGCCGCTCAAGGCGCTGGGCAGGCCGGTCGTGCGGGTGTCTGCCGCCGACTTCCTGCGTCCGGCCTCGTTGAGGCTGGAGTACGGCCGGACGGATCCTGACGTGTTCTACACCGACTGGCTCGACGTGAAGGCGCTGGCCAGGGAGGTCGTCGGGCCGCTGGCGCCGGGCGGGTCCGGGCGGGTGCTGCCCGCGTTGTGGGACAGCGCGCGGGATCGGGCGTTTCGCGTGCCGTACGAGGAACTGCCCGCGCGTGGGGTGTTGCTGCTCGACGGGGCGCTGTTGCTGGCCACAGGGTTGGAGTTCGAGGTGACCGTGCACCTGTGGCTGTCGCAGGGCGCCCTTGCCCGCCGTACGCCGGAGGCGGACCGCTGGCAGCTGCCCGCCTTCGCCAGGTACGACAGGGAACGGGCGCCCGCCGACGTGACCGTCAAGGTCGACGACCCGCGTCATCCGGCGACGCTGGAGTAGAGGATGCCGCGCATCCCCACCGCCCGCGCCCCCTCGACGCAGGCGGGCGTGTCGTCGATGAACACCGCCTCCCCCGGCTCCACACCGAGCCTTTCGCAGGAGAGGCGGTAGATGCGGGGGTCCGGCTTGGACATGCCCACCTCGTGCGAGTAGACGATGTCGTCCACCAGATCCTCGAACCCATAGGCGGCCTGCTCCCGCTCCCTGGCCCCGACGAAGCTGTTGCTGAGGATGCCGGTCCTGTACCGGGGCCTGAGCCCGCGCACGAACGCGATGAGCCGCGTGTTGGCGGTGCCCAGGTACTCCGCCCAGATGTCGTCCATCAGCGCGGACACCTGCTCCTCGTCGAAGCCGTAGTGCTCGGCGACCGCCTCGTGCACCTGCTGCTCGGTGACGGTGCCGATGGCGCCGGCGGCCCAGATGTGGTCCATGCGGCCGTCGAGTCCCCACTTCTCGCGGAGTCCGCGGTCGGGGGTGAGCTCCAGTACGCCGCCGATGTCGAACACGACTGCCCTTATCGCCATGGAAGCTATGACGACAGCGCTGAGGCGATGGTTCGGGCGACGGTGGGGTGGGAGAGGTACTCCTCGACGTCGTGGGCGCGCTGCAGCGGGTTCTCCACCGCCCGCTCCTCCACCTGTCCCTTCCAGTCGTCGTCCAGCGGGCAGCCGATGCACACCGGGTCCGCCGGGCACCACACGTTCAGCCACCGGCCGACCCGGCTCGGCCGTACCGGTCCGCCCGACAGTAACCGCCGGTGCACCGAGTCGAGCCCCAGCGGGCTCCCCACCGTCACCAGCAGCGGCACCTCGACCCGCGACGGCAGCTCGGTGAGCAGGTCCATCGCCACGACGGTGCCCAGGCTGTGCGCCACCAGCACGACGGGCCCGGACTCGGGCATCGTCTGCAGCACCGCGTCGAGTACGGCACGCCGTACGGCAGGGTCGTCGAGGTAGGCGGCGACGTCGCGGAAGACGGCCGCGATGAGCAGGTGGTCGAGGTTGGTCGCCGAGGCCAGCCACGACAGCGCCCCCTGCACCCCGCTCACCAGCCCCTCCCGCCGCCCGTCCGACGGCATCCCGGCCATCATCGCCGCCTCGCTGATCAGCTGCTCGTACAGCAGCCTGGCCGTCGGCGAGCGCGGCGCGAACGCCCCCGCGTGGTCCCCGGCCAGCGCCTCGGCCGACCCGATGGCGGCGGCGAGCCGGTCGCCGTAGAACGGCATCCACGCGTCGCCCGGATCGATGGGCGACAGCTCCGCGAGGGTCAGCCCCTTGTTCAGTCCCGCCGTCCACTGACGGCGCATGGTCACCGGGTCGTGCCCGGCCTGTCCCCTTCCGTGCAGGAAGAGCAGCTTGCCCGCCCCGCCGAACGCCGCGGGCCGCGCGGTGAGGCCTGTGGCCCGCGGCAATACCTTCTCCTGTACGGCGGGCGTCCCCATGTCCAGGTCGGCGCGCACCTCGGGGGCCAGGTCGCGCCCCGCCAGGTCGCGCAGGATCACGCTGATCCGCACCCCCTCGTTGAACTCGTCGGTGCCCACGTGGTGCAGCGCCACGACCTCCCACTGGTCGTTGAAGACCGGCGAGCCCGAGCTGCCCGGCTCGGTGTCTGCCGAGTAGTGCAGGAAGTCGTCGAGCTGGAGCATGAGTTCGCTGTTGCGTACGGCGATCTCCTTGAGCCGCCCGTTGGGGTGGCCCGCGACGTTCACCGGCTCGCCGGTGACGATCTTGCCTTGCTGCACGATGAGCTGGTTCCAGCCGAACAGGGTTCCCGCAGCGCGTCCGTCAGGCGCGGGCCGCACCATGACCAGGGTGTAGTCGAGCCGCTCGTCGGTGACGAAGCAGCCGTCCGGGTCGAGGGTGAACCTGCTCCACGGCGACGGGTCGTTGTCGATGCCGATCTCGGCGCCGAACTCCACCACCACAGCGCGCGCCGTGTCCTCGTCGGGGAGCACGTGGTTGTTGGTGAGCAGCAGGCGCGGCGACACCAGGAAACCCGTGCCGATCGGCCTGGAGGTCCGGTCGGCGACGCGGCCGACCGAGGTGATCGCCCGAGCGCCCCTGGACAGGAAGTTGGCGGCCTGGAAGTCGCGGGACACGCCGATGATGCGCTCGAAGAGGCGCGATGGAGACTCCCCTGCGAGCTTCTCGACCGCGGCGACCGGCACGTCGCCCCTGCGGACGAGCCGCTCGGCCCTGGCGGAGATCTGGGCGGGGTCGTCGACGATGTAGTGGCCCGTCTCGTCGCGGCGGCGCAGGACGGTCTCGCGGGCTTCCGTGCTCCGCTCGAACCGCTCGGCGGCCGCCTGGGCCTGCTCGAAAGCGTTCATGCGGCTACGGTCCGCCCGGCTCGCCCACCCGCACATGAGTAGACCCATACTCAGGGATATGACCGATTATGGACGGCCTGTCGAGTTTGGCTACTTCCTGGTTCCGAACGCCGGCGACCCCTTGCTGAAGCTCGCTTCCGTGGCCGACGACCTGGGCCTTGACCTGCTGGGCGTGCAGGACCATCCGTACCAGCGGCGCTACGTGGACACCTGGACGCTGCTCGGCATGATCGCCGCCACGACCCAGCGGATCCGGGTTTTTCCTGATGTGGCGTGCCTGCCTCTGCGGCCGCCCGCCGTACTCGCCAAGGCCGCCGCGAGCCTCGACCTCCTCAGCGGCGGGCGGGTGGAGCTCGGGCTGGGCGCCGGTGGTTTCTGGGACGCCATCGAGGCGTACGGCGGGCCGCGCCGTACGCCGAAGGAGGCCTTCGAGGCGCTCGGCGAGGCCGTCGAGGTGATCAGGGCGATCTGGAGCGGCGAGCGCAACCGGCGTTTCGACGGGACGCACTACCAGCTCAAGGGCGCCCAGTCCGGTCCGGTGCCCGCGCACCCGATCGAGCTGTGGCTCGGCGTCAGCGGTCCCAAGGCGCTCGCGCTCACCGGGGCCAAGGCCGACGGCTGGCTGCCGTCGTCGAGCTGGGCGACCCCGGACAAGCTGCCCGGGATGAACGCGCGCATCGACGACTCGGCCGCGGAGCACGGCAGGCGGCCGGAGGAGATCCGCAGGCTCTACAACGTCCACGGCACGGTCACCGCTGAATCGGTCGAGCAGTGGGTGGAGGAGCTGACCGACCTCGCCGTCGGGTTCGGCATGGACACGTTCGTCCTCTGGGCGGAGGGTGAGCAGGAGCCGCAGCTGCGCAGGTTCGCCGAGGAGGTCGTGCCACGCGTGCGCGAGCAGGTAGCTATGGAACGCGGAGCGTAATCGGCGCAGACTGGGCCGATGACCCCAGAACACTGGTACAACATCGTCCCCGACCTGGCGTCACCACCGCCCCCTCCGCTGCACCCCGGCACGATGCAGCCGATCGGCCCCGACGACCTCGCCCCGCTGTTCCCCATGGAACTGATCGCCCAGGAGGTGAGCACGGACCGGTTCGTCGCCATCCCCGAGGAGGTGGCCGACGTCTACCGGATGTGGCGGCCGACGCCCCTGATCAGGGCGCGACGGCTGGAGAAGTCGCTGGGCACGCCCGCCCGGATCTACTACAAGTACGAGGGCGTCTCCCCGGCCGGCTCGCACAAGCCGAACACCGCCGTGCCCCAGGCGTACTACAACGCCCGCGAGGGCGTGCGCCGGCTCACCACGGAGACCGGCGCCGGTCAGTGGGGGTCGGCGCTGGCGTTCGCCTGCGCCCAGTTCGACCTGGAGTGCCTGATCTGGATGGTGCGGGCCTCCTACGACCAGAAGCCCTACCGCCGCTCGCTCATGCAGGTGTACGGCGCGACCGTGCACGCCAGCCCCTCCCCCGTCACCGGCGCGGGCAGCAAGATCCTCGCGGACGACCCGGACTCGCCGGGCAGCCTGGGCATCGCGATCAGCGAGGCGGTGGAGGTCGCCGGTTCCGCCGAGGACACGCGTTACGCGCTGGGCTCGGTGCTCAACCACGTGCTCATGCACCAGACGGTGATCGGTGAGGAGGCGCTCAAGCAGTTGCCCGAGATGCCCGACCTGGTCATCGGGTGCACCGGCGGCGGCTCCAACTTCGCCGGGCTTGCCTTCCCGTTCATGCGGGACTCCCCCGGGACGCGGTTCCGCGCGGTGGAGCCCGAGGCGTGCCCGTCGTTCACCCGCGGGCGCTACGCCTACGACTTCGGCGACACGGCCGGGTTCACGCCGCTGCTGAAGATGCACACGCTCGGCCACTCCTTCGTGCCCGACCCCATCCACGCCGGCGGGCTGCGCTATCACGGCATGTCTCCCCTGCTGTCGCACATGTACGAGCTGGGCATGTTCGAGGCGGTGACCCGGTCGCAGACCGAGTGCTTCGCCGCCGGGGTGCGGTTCGCCAGGACCGAGGGCATCGTGCCCGCCCCCGAGCCGACCCACGCGCTGGCCGAGACGATCGCCGAGGCGCTGCGGTGCAGGGAGAGCGGCGAGGAGAAGGTGATCCTCACCGCTCTGTGCGGTCACGGCAACTTCGACATGGCCGCCTACGACCGCTACCTGTCGGGCGAGATGTCGGACTTCGCCCTTCCCCAGGAGCGCATCGACGCGGCCCTGTCGGAGCTGCCCTCATGAGAAGACCTTGGCCTTCAGCTTGGGGAACCGCTCGGCCACCCGCAGGAAGGTCTTGAACCCCATCCTGGCGACGGCGTTGCCGTCGACGAACTGCTCCGCCGCCTTGAGCGAGTCGTTCACGGCGGCGAAGCCGTACCCCCTCATCTGCTCCTCGTAGGCGGCGATGGCCTCGACCACGTCGCCGCCGCCGGTCAGCGCCCGGCAGAGCAGGCGGGCGTCGCGCAGCGCGGTGTTGGCCCCGATCCCGCGCATCGGGGTCATGCTGTGGATCGCGTCGCCGAGCAGGGTGATGTTGCTGGCCTGCCAGGCGTCGATCGGGACGGACGTGCGGATCGGCAGGAGCGAGACGGTGTCCTGGTCGGTCATCGTGACCAGCTTGCGCAGGTCGGGGTGCCAGCCTTCGGTCAGCGCCGCGGCCGCGTCCTTGAGCTCCTTGCCCGTCAGGCCGGCGATGCCGGCGGGGAACAGGTTCGTGGCCGCGCCCAGCGCCCACAGGATGTAGCCGCCGCTGTTGTCCATCAGCGCGCCCTCCTGCTCGGTCACGCCGAACCCGCCCACCGACTCCGTCGCCAGGTGCGGCGCGGAGAAGAAGCCGACGCTCCTGGGCGGGATCACGCTGTTGGGCCCGTCGACCAGCCTCGGTGAGATCATCCGGCGGGTCGTGTCGTCGAGCGGGAACTTGCCGGCGATCGTGATGATGCCCGTGTCGACGCGCTGGGCGTGCGGCAGGTACTGCTTGCGCACCCGGGAGTTGCCGCCGTCCGCGGCGACCACGACGTCGGCCGTGGCCGTGGTGCCGTCGGCGAAGTGCAGGGTGACGGTTCCGTCGTCGTCGCGCTCGTAGCGCTCGTAGGTCTTGCCGTACCGGACCACGTCGTCCAGCCCCGACAGCAGCACCTGCCTGAGCGTGATGCGGCTCGCCGAGTAGTGGTCGAAGTTCTCCTTCGGCGCCTTGAGTACCAGGAGCTTCTTCATCTTCTCGGTGATGAAGCCGAAGTCGTGGTTGCTGGCGCCCGCTGTGGCGGTGAAGGCCTCCCACAGCTCGGGCGGCAGGCAGTCGCGCAGCGCCTCTGCGCCGTTCGGGTCGATGTGGATGCGGTAGCCCTGGAGGCGGTCGGTCGGGGTGCGGTCGCGCTCGAACACGGTCACGTCAACGCCCGCCTTGCGCAGGCCCTGGGCCAGGCACAGCCCGCCGATTCCGCCGCCGATCACCGCGATGTGAGTTCTCATGGCTCCGACTATCAACCATTCGGATAATTGTGTCAACCATCCGGATGGATGATAAACTTCCGGCATGAGAAGAGCCCCAGAGGAGAAGCAGCGCGACGCGGAGCGCACCAAGGGCCGCATCGTGCAGGCCGCGATCGAGGAGTTCGCCGCCAAGGGCTTCGCCGGCGCCCGGGTCAGCGAGATCGCCGCGCGGGCGGGCGTCAACAAGCAGCTGATCTCCTACTACTTCGGCGGCAAGGAGGGGCTCTACACGGCCATCGCCGCACAGTGGGACAGCGCGGAGGCCGCCTTCACCGACGAGTCCATGACGCTGGGCGAGTTCGCCGCCGAATACGTGCGGGCGAACCACACCCATCGCGACATGGGCAAGCTCCTGCTGTGGCGCGGGCTCGACGACTCCGTGCCGGACGCCGGCTTCACCGAGGCGGCCCGGTTCGAGCTGGAACGGCTGCGCGCCAGGCAGGCCGCCGGGGAGTTCCCCGCCGACATCGACCCGGCCGCGATGTTCGTGATGCTGTTCTCCATCGCGGCGGCGAGCATCTCCTACCCGCAGGTCGTCCGCGCCCTCTACGACCTCGACCCGGCCTCGGCCGAGTTCGCGGAGCTCTACGCCGAGCAGGTCAAGCGGATGATCGATCACCTCCGGGGTTAGGTTGGACCCATGGACGTCGATGTGATCGTGCTGGGGCTCGGGCCGGGTGGCGAGGACGTGGCAGGACGGCTCGCCGAGGCCGGGCTGCGGGTGGCGGGGGTCGAGGCCAACCTCGTGGGCGGCGAATGCCCCTACTGGGGATGCATCCCCTCGAAGATGATGATCCACGAGGCAGCCAAGCCGGACGCCTCGTGGGAGCGGGTCGCGCGCCGGATCCGCGACGAGGCCACGGACAACTGGGACGACAAGGTCGCCGCCGACCGGTTCACCGGCAAGGGCGGCATCCTCGTCAGGGGGCGCGGCAGGATCACCGGGCCGCGCACGGTGACCGTCGGGGAGGTGATCACGGCCTCACGCGGCATCGTCATCGCCTCCGGATCCCAGCCGTCCGTGCCGCCGATCGACGGGCTGGCGGACACTCCGTACTGGACCAACCACGAGGCCATCGAGACCGCGACGCTGCCGTCGTCGCTCATCGTGCTCGGTGGTGGGGCGATCGGGGCGGAGCTGGCTCACGCGTTCTCCCGCTTCGGCTCCACGGTCACCGTCGTGGAGGCGGCGCCTCGGCTGCTCGCGCTGGAGGAGCCCGAGGCCGGGGAGCTGGTCGCCTCGGCGTTCGGCTCCGCCGGGATCCGGGTGCTCACGGGGGCGACGGTCTCGCACGTCTCGTACGCTGACGGGCAGTTCTCGCTGGCCGGGGTGTCGGCTTCGCAGCTGCTGGTGGCCACGGGGCGGCGGGTGGACCTGGCCGCGCTGGGTGTGGGGGCGGTGGGGCTGGACGAGTCGGCTCGGGCGATCCCCACGGACGGGCTGATGCGGGCGGGCGACGGGGTGTGGGCGTTGGGGGACGCCGTGGGGAAGGGCGCTTTCACCCACATGTCGATGTACCACGCGGACATCGTGGTCAAGGACATCCTCGGGCAGGAGGTGCAGCCCGCGTCGTATCACGCGGTGCCGCGGGTGACGTTCACCGATCCGGAGATCGGCGCGGTGGGTCTCACCGAGGCGCAGGCGCGGGAGCAGGGCCTTTCCGTGCAGGTCGCTCTTACCGACCTGGCGAAGTCCACGCGGGGGTGGATCGCCGAGGCGTCGGGGTTCATCAAGCTGGTGGCGTCGGACGGGGTGCTGGTGGGGGCGACGAGCGCGGGGCCTTGCGGGGGTGAGGTGCTGTCGATGCTCACGCTGGCTGTGCACGAGCGGGTGCCGGTGCAGCGGCTCAGGGAGATGATCTACGCGTATCCGACCTTCCACCGGGCCGTCTCCGCGGCGCTGGCGGAGCTGGGGGGGTCCGCATGACGGACGAGGTCAACCGGCTGATGAGCACGGTCGATCATCCTTCGAAGGATGCGATCGAGTACCTGCGGGCGGCGATCCTGGGGGTGGATCCGGAGATCACCGAACAGGTGAAGTGGAACGCGCCCAGCTTCTGCTTTGACGGGGTGGATCGGGTGACGTTCCAGCTGAAGTCGAAGGACATCCAGCTCATCTTCCACCGGGGCGCCAAGGTGAGGGACGACGGTGCGCCCTTCACTTTTGACGACGAGAGCGGCTTGATGGACTGGCGCTCCAGCGACCGGGCCGTGGTCACCTTCAAGGACCTCGCCGACGTGAAGACACACGAGGCGGCGTTCCTGACCCTGGTCGAGCGCTGGATCAAGAGCTAAAACAGGCCCGCTGGTTCCAACCTCCCCCAGAGGATGGCCCAGCGGGTGCATTCGTCGGCGTCGCTCAGCCCCCAGAGGTGGTCAGCCGCAGCGGGGTGGGGCTATGGGGTTGGGGGTCGGGTTTGGCCGCCGACCAGGGGGACGGCCCAGCGGGTGTTCTCGTCGGCGTCGATGAGCAACGCGCGGGCGAAGGCGCTCAGCGGCCCACCAGGATCGCGCCGATCCCCCAACCCCACCATCCCCCCAACAGCGACAGCGGGCACCGCGAAAACCCCCGCGGGCGGGCTCCCACGACGGACGGAAACTGCCAGAGGTGGCCAGCCACAGCGGGAGCAAGGGCGGGCGGGTGGGCGGGCGGAGGGCGGGACGGCGGGGGTGGGAAAGCGGATGACGTAGGTGGGGTTAGGGGGTTGGGGGGTTGGGTTGGCCGCTTACCAGGGGGATGGCCCAGCGGGTGTTCTCGTCGGCGTCGATCAGCAACGCGCGGGCGAAGGCGCTCAGCGGCACCGCCAGGATCGCGCCGATCGCCCCCAGGACAACCGTCCACACCAGCAGCGAAAGGATCGTCAGGGTCGTTGACAACCCCGCAGACTCCCCGGCGAACTTGGGCTGGATCACCGACTGGATGATGAAGTTCAGGACGCAGTACACCACCACGACCCACAACATCGTCGTCCACCCCGAGTCCAGCAGCCCGAGCAACGCCGGCGGGATCAGCCCGATCAGGAAGCCGATGTTGGGGATGTAGTTGGTGATGAAGGCCAGCAACCCCCACAACAGCGGCAATGGGACACCCAGCACCGCCAGAGCCCCCGCGTCCAGCACCGCCACGATGATCCCGAAGATGCTCGAAACCACCAGGTATCGGCACGTCCCCCGGGTGAACTCACGCAACGCCCCCACCAGATGCGGGCGCGACGCCGACAACGCGCCCACGGCGTCCTGCAGGAAGGTCGCGTCCAGACTCATCCCGAACAGCAGCAGAAGGATCAGGACGAACGCCGACCCCACCCCCAGCAGGCTCCCCAGGAACCCCTCCACCAGCGCCAGGATCTTGTTCGGGTCAAGCTTCCCCAGCACCGCGTTGACCTGCTCCGTCGTGATCCCCAGACCGTGGATCCACGTGGTGACGTTCGCCACCAGCGCCTGGTACTTGTCGGTATAAGTCGGCAACAGGACCGCCAGCTGCGCCACCGACACGATCAACGACCCGACAAAGGCCAGCAGCACCACGATCACCACAGCCAGCGGCACCACGATGAGCGCCCACGACGGCGCCCCCCGACGCCGCAGCCACTGCCGCAGCGGGCTCACCGCGATCGTCATGGTGAGCGCCAGAAAGGCGGGGCCGGCGATCGAACTGACCTGCCCGATGCCGGCCAGCGCGATCACAGCCGCAGCGAGACCGAGCAACAGCCGGAGACCGCGAGACATCATGGCTCACACTATGTCGCCACAGCATGACACCCAGTAGTCAACGCGCCGGTTTACCGTCCGGTGGGACGCTTTCCGTGGTTGGCCTTCTTCTTCTTGCGCGCCTTGCTTTTCCGTTGTCTCTTCGCCATGGGCACAACGTCTCGCGGCGCAGCCGTACACACAAGGGCCCCCACAGACTCCAACATCTGTGTGTCATAATTTGGTGGAAAGTGTTGGAAGGGAAGGCATGCTCGCACAGCAGCGGCAACAGACGATCCTCGAGCGGGTGCGCAGGAGCGGCGGCGTGCGCGTGGCCGACCTCGTCAGAGACCTCGGCGTCTCCGACATGACCATCCGCCGCGACCTGGAAACCCTGGCCGAGCGCGGACTGCTGGAGAAGGTACACGGTGGGGCCACCGTACTCGGGCCAGGCTCCACCGAGGAGCCGGGGTTCACCGCGAAGTCGGCCCGCCAGCAGCCGGAGAAGGAGTCCATCGCGCGCCGCGCCGCCGAGCTGGTCAGGCCGGGCACCGCGGTGGCGCTGTCGGCGGGGACGACGACGTGGGCGCTCGCCCACCATCTCATCGAGGTGGCGGATCTGACCGTCATCACCAACTCCATCCCGGTCGCGGAGGTCTTCCACCGCAGCACCCGCCCCGACCGCACGGTGGTGCTGACGGGCGGCGTGCGCACGCCGTCCGACGCGCTGGTCGGGCCGGTCGCGGTGGCCGCCATCAGGCGGCTGCACGTGGACACTCTGTTCCTCGGCGTGCACGGGATGAGCGCGCGTGCCGGTTTCACCACCCCCAACCTGCTGGAGTCAGAGACCGACAGGGAGCTCGTGGCCTCGGCGAGCAGGCTCGTGGTGATGGCCGACCACACCAAGTGGGACACGGTCGGCATCAGCACGATCGCCGAACTGGCGGAGGCCGACGTCGTCATCAGCGACGCCGGGCTGCCCCAGGAGGCGCGTTCCGAGCTGGCGGAGCGCGTCGGAGAGTTGATCATCGCGGAGGACTCGTTGTGAAGCGCACCATCACCCACCTGGCCGACGGCCGAGAGCTGATCTATTTCGACCGGCGCGACGACGCGGACAGGAGCGCGGTGGACAGGCGGCCGCTGGAGGGCCGGCCTGTGGCGTCCGAGCTGCGTTATGACGCGCTGACCGACGAGTGGGTGGCGATCGCCGGGCACCGGCAGACGCGCACGTTCCTGCCGCCGGCCGACGAGTGCCCGCTGTGCCCGTCGAACGGCGAGCGGCTGTCGGAGATCCCGTCCAGCTCGTACGACGTGGTCGTGTTCGAGAACCGCTTCCCCTCCTTCTCCACCCACCTCGGCACCTATCGGGACGACGTCCAGCCGGGGGTGGGCCGCTGCGAGGTGGTGTGCTTCACCGAGGACCACAACTCGTCGTTCTCCCAGCTCACCGACGACCAGGTGGGCCTGGTCATGGAGGCCTGGGCGGACCGTACGGCGGAGCTGTCCTCGATCGACGGCGTCGAGCAGGTCTTCTGCTTCGAGAACCGCGGCGAGGAGATCGGCATCACGCTGCCGCACCCGCACGGCCAGATCTACGCCTACCCGTACATCACGCCGCGCACCCAGCAGCACCTCCGCGCGGCCGCGAGCAACCCGACGGTCTTCGCCGACCGGCTGGCCGCCGAGCGCGCCTCGGGCGAGCGCGTGGTGGCGTCGAACGAGTTGTGGACGGCGTTCGTCCCGTTCGCCGCGCGCTGGCCGTTCGAGGTGCACGTGTATCCGCACCGGCAGGTGCCCGACCTGACGGCGCTGTCGGATGACGAGCGCGCCGCGTTCGCGCCTCTGTACACGAGCGTGCTGCGGGCGCTGGACGGCCTGTTCGACCTGAAGATGCCCTACGTCTCCGCATGGCACCAGGCGCCGGTCAGACAAGGCCGTGACCTCGCATATCTTCATCTCGAACTGTTCACGGTGCGGCGCGCGCCAGGGAAGCTCAAGTACCTGGCCGGTTCAGAGTCCGCGATGGGCGCTTTCGTCAACGACGTGCCGCCGGAGCAGGCTGCTGCCATGCTTAAATCACAGGTAGATCACTAATTGATTCCGGCTTGAGGTCGCATTACCGTCGTTTTACTACTAATATCCCTCAAGCATCGGCTGTCACAGCCGTGCCGCCTAATCCCGGGCGTGTAGCCCGGGAACCGGGGACCCACCGCTCCCTCGGGGTGAATCCACTGCTCAGTGGTAGGGCCACTCCAGCCCGAACCCGTCAGCTAACCCGGTCGGCAGGAGGAGAGGATAGTTAGTGACGTTCCCCCGCGTCGTGGCCTGCGGCGTTCTCGCTGCGGTCACCCTGGCTCTCAGCCCAGCGGGTACGGCTGCCGCCGCCCCCAAACCCACCGAGAAGCAGCTTCGCGCCGAGCTGAGCAAGCTCAACACGAAGGTCGACAAGCTCATCGAGACCTACAACGCCAAGCGGGTCGCGCTCGCCAAGGCGAAGAAGGCGGAGCAGTCGGCCAAGGAGCGGCTGGCAGCGGCGGACAAGACGCTGGCCGACACCCAGACCAAGATCAGCCAGATGGCGGCGATGGCGTACCAGGGCGGCGACCCGGGGCTGGCGAGCATGATGTGGTCGCCCAACATCGGCGGCCGGGCCGTACTCGACCAGCTCAACAACGAGCAGGAGGCCATCCTGGCCGGGGTCACGGCGGCCAGGGCGGCCAAGAAGCAGGCCGTGGACGAGGCGGCCGAGCTCACCGAGCAGATCAAGGACGACACCGACGAGGTCGCCGGGCAGCGCGAGGACGCCGAGGATGTCATCAAGGACATCGAGAAGAAGCTGAACGACCTGGTCCCGTACGGCACGGGCCGCAGGTCGGACGGGAGCTGGGCGCCTGAGCTCCCTTCGGGGGACGACAACATCACGCCGCGCATGCGTCAGGTGCGGGATCTGATCAAGAAGGACTTCAACCTGCCGTTCGAGGTGGGGTGTTACCGGGTGGACGACCACGGCGAGCATCCGCTGGGGCGGGCCTGCGACTTCATGATGAGCTCGGGCGGCTCGATGCCGTCGGCGGCCAACAACGCGCTGGGCGACCAGATCGCGGCGTGGGCGATGAAGAACAAGGACAAGCTGGGCGTCAAGTACGTGATCTGGAAGCAGCGCATCGACCAGGGGTCGGGGTGGCGCGGCATGTCCGACCGCGGCGGCATCACCGCCAACCACTACGACCACGTCCACATCTCCATGTACTGACCCGTACGGCGGGCAACCGGCCTCCCGGACGGCGTGACAGAGCCAGGGATCTGGCGACGCGTAAGGGATACCCCCTTCTTGTATGCGGTCGGGATTCTGGAGGCCTGAGGGGTTCCTGTGGATTTGGGGTGGTGATCCTCGTATGGGTGCGGCAGGCTTGAGGCGGACCGCGCATCATACGGAGGCGATGTGGACGACCCGCCCGCAGGACGCCATGCCCGCAGCGGGGGCGACCGCAGGCTCTACAACCCTCTGCCCGCGCCCGTGCCCCCGCCCGACGAGCCCTACCTGGGCCCGGAACCGCCGGGGTTCCCCTGGCGGCTGACCGTCGGGTTGGTGGCGGTTCTGGCTGCCGGGGTGGGGTTCGGGCTCTGGGTCACCTGGCCGGACGCTCCCCCGCCCGGACCTGTGTCCTCGTCGGTGTCCGTGTCAGCCGGTGGGCCGGTGAGTTTCGAGCCGCTCGTGCGCAGCCCGGCCCCCACCCTGTCGCCGCGGCGCAAGGCCACCCCAACCCCGTCGGCCTCACACAAACCCACGCCGACCAGGAGCACGGAACCGCCGCGGGTCCGCCGTACCCCCAAGCCGACGGTCACCGTGACGAAGAAGGTCACCGTGACCCCCAAACCGACGAAGGTGGGCACCGGGCCGGAGGAGCCGCCTGACGACGGGTCCGGCCCAGCGCCCACCTGCCGCACCTGGTCCGACTGTCACGACGAACCGCCGGGCGGCTGACCCGGTGTTCACGTGGACAGCAGGAAGATCTCGCTGACGGTCGTGGCGAGGGTACGGATGTCGGCTTCGACGCTGATCTCCGGCTTGCCCGGGTCGAAGGTCGCCGACAACCTCGATCGGTAGCCGGTCAGCGCCCGCCACACCTCGTTGGGCGCCAGTCCCGCGTTCAGCAGGCGGTAGGAGCTGGAGCTGTGGCCCCACAAGGTCACGGTCTGTACGCCGAGGCCCAGGGCGGTGCCGACGCGGGCGGAGATCTGCCCGTCCGCCGTCGCCTTGTCCCAGCCGGAGGTGTCGCCCTGGTGGGCCAGGCCGTACTCGCGGGATCCGATCTGGACCAGCGTGTCCCAGCCCAGGGCCTTGACGGCGAGCCACTGCGCCTGCGCCGCCTTCGCGGGAGTGATGCCGTACGCCGCGTAGGTGGTGCCGAACAGGCCGCTGGCGACGTAGACGCGGTCGACGTCCGCTGCCCTGATGTAGCCGTCGACCTGCTGCTTGGTGATGACGGGGTATTTGGCGCGCATGGCTGACACGCACTTCTGGTTGGCGCCGCAGCCGAGCTCCGGGACGACGACGCTGATGGACAGGCGCTTGCCCGGGAGGGCGTTGCGCAGCGCGGTGGTGGCCGCGGTGAGGAAGGCGCGGATCTCGGTGGCGGAGGTCAGGTCGCGGTAGCCGAGGTTGTCGGCGAACTTCACGCCCGCGACGCCCGGCTGGCGAGCGTGGGTGATGAGGGTGGCCAGGGCGGACTGGAAGCGGACGTCTCCCGCCTTGTACGCGCCTGCGAGGTCGGCTTCGACCCAGGTGCGAAGGTTGGCGGCGTGCGCGGCGTCGATGGCGGCCGTCATAGGGCTGGCGGTGGGCACGGCGGTCGGCACGGGGGTGGGCACGACCGAGACGGTAGGCGCCGGGGTGGGCACGACCGAGACAGTAGGTACAGGGATGGGCGAGAGCGAGGAGGTGGGTAAAACCGAGACGGTCGGTAAGGCGGTCGGGGCGGATGAGGTCGGGCTGATGGTTGGGGCGGTGGTCTGCACCACCTTGGTGCCGTTGACGTACCGCTCGTAGGTGACCTCGCCCGTCACCCCGTTCCTGCACTGGTACCACCCGTCACCCAGCTCCTTGCACGCCGTCTGACCACCTCGGCAGTTGGTGCTGGTCGCGAAGTCGGTCCTCTGGTTGCACCTGATGTACTGCTGCGGCAACGGCCGCGCCGCCTCCAGGTTGGCTCCGCCGTTCGCCCCCCAGAACGCGGCGACGGCGGCCGCCTCCTGCGGCGGCGTCAGCCACCGGCAGACCACGAACGACGGGGTGTCCGCCGGGAGGAGGTCGCGGCACGACTGCCCGCGGGTGACGTCGAGCGGGACCTCAGCCGTCGGCGTGGTGCCGGGCACCAGGCCGGGGTCGGCGAAGGCGAGCAGCGGGAAGCCGAACACGAGCGCGATCACGATGCCCGCGACGGCGAACCGCTTCTCCCGCCGGGTGATTCCGGAGAGGAACTGTCTCATCACATCCCCTTAGGCCAGGATGAAGATCTCGCTCACCGTGGCGGCCAGCACGCCGATGTCCTCGCTGACGCCGGTCTCCGGGGAGTCCGGGTCGAAGACGACGGAGAGCTGCCCGCGGTACGGCGCGAGCGCCTGCCACAGCCGGTTGGTGGCCAGGCCCGCGTTCAGCAGCCGGTAGGTGCCGGTGGAGTCGGACGCCTTGTGCCCCCACAGGCTCACCGTCCGCCCGGCGAGACCGCTGTCCGGACCGAACCGCAGGTCGACGTCGGCCTTCGTCAGCCCGGAGACGGCGCCCGGGTGGGCCAGGCCGTACTCGCGCGCCCCCACCTGCGCCAGCGCGTCCCAGCCCAGCGCGACGACGCCCGCCCACTGGAGGCGAGCCGGGGTCCTGATGCCGTACTTGGCGTAGACGGAGCTGAACAGGCCGGTGGCGACGTAGACGCGGTCGATCGGGACCGCGCGCACGTAGGAGTCCACGAGGGCCCTGGTGACCAGCGGGTATTTGGCGCGCATCGCGTTCACGCAGCCGGCGTTGGCGCCGCAGCCGAGCTCGGGCACGACGACGCCGACGGCGAGCTGCTTGCCCGGCAACGCCGTACGCAACGCCGTGGTGGCCGCGGTGAGGAACGCCCTGACCTCCTTGGCCGAGGCCAGGTTGCGGAAGGCAAGGTTGTCTGCGAACTTCACGCCGGTCACGCCGGGTTCCGCGGCGTAGGCGGCGAGGGAGGTGAGCGCGGCGCGGAAGGCGGTGTCACCGGCCTTGTAGGCGGGGACGAGGTCGGTCTCCACCCAGGTGCGCAGGTTCGCCGCCCGCGCCACCGCCAGGGCACCGCGCACAGAATCACGCAGAACGACCTGCTGGATGGTGGGAGATGGAGTGGGTTGTACGGTCACCGTCGGCGGAGGGGGTGTCACCGTGGGCGGGGGCGTATATCCCAGGGTCGAGACCACCACCGCTCCCCCGCAGTAGTAGTACTGCTGCTCCTGCGGGCACGTCGGCGCGGGCGGGATCACCGCCCTGTTCTCCCTGGTCACGCAGTGGTACAGCCCGTCGCCAGCGTCGACGGTGCACACGATCGGCTCCTTGCACGAATCCGCGTACCGCGCCGTCACCCATCGGGCGCCGTCCTTGCAGAACACCCGTGGCCCACGCACCGCCGTCGTCGTCGGTTTGGGCGCGGGAGGCGGCCGCTCGGTGATCGCGGTGACGTCGGGCGGCGCGCTGCCCTCGATCAGTCCCGGGTCGGCGAAGGCGAAGATCGGCGCGGCGAACACCAGCAGCAGCGCGATGCCGCCGACGGCCAGGTGCCGCTCCCGCCTGCTCAACCGGGAAAAGAACTTCTTCAAGGCGTGTACCTGCTCTCGAGATCAGTGGCAGTTGCTCCAGTAGCTGGTGCCGTTCGGCCCCTGCACCTGGTAGCCCTTGTCGGCCTTGACGACCCACGCGACGGAAACGGTCAGGGTGCCGCTGCCGCTCGTGGTGCCTTCCGTGCTCGTCCCGTCGCCGGTGTTGCTCCCCGACCAGGAGACGGTGATCGTTCCCGACTTCTCCGTGTCGGTGCAGCCCGGCCGGTCGGTCGGGTCGGTGATGGTGAAGGAGCTGCCCGAGACGCTGATCCCGGAGGAGGCCGAGGCGCCGGTGATGCTGCCGCTGCCCGGCGAGACGCTCAGCGAGAACGACCCCGACCTGCCGGTGCCGAGCGACCCGCCGCCCGAGACGCTGGCCTGCGGCGCGGGTGGCGCCGGCAGCGCGGGCTTGGGCGGCGGCTGGGTCTTGTCCGGGTCCTTGGTGGGGTCGGCCTTGGTGGTCGGTTTGGTGCCCTGCGGCGGCGGTTCGGCCGGTCCGCTGCTCTTGGACTTGGGTTTGGGCTTCTCCGTCTGGGTGGCCGCCCGCACGGTCGGCTTGGTGGACGCCGTGGGCTTGGTGCTGGGTTTCACGACGGGCACGACGACGGTCTGCGGCGGCACGCCGGTGGTGTTCACCACGACAGGGGCGGTGGAGGTGTCGTCAGGCGGGAGCTCGATGAGGATGTCGGGCGTGGGCGTCGGGGCGGCGGCCAGGACGTCGTTGCGCGGCGCCGCCGTGACGATCGGCGGCCCGCCGCCCGCCGGGGTGAAGAGCCCGCGCACGAGCACCAGGCAGAGCCCGGCCCCCGCCACGGTCACGACCAGGATCCTGGCCACCGACCTGAAGGTGAACCGGCTCTCCGGATCCGCCTCGTCGGCGCGCGGGGCGTAGAACTCCGGGTCGGGCACCGGCGGGGGTTTCTCGCTGAAGAACCGCTCCCCCAGCTCCGCCCGCTTGTCCCACGCCCTGAACTCCACGGACTCCTGGTCGCCGAAGTCGCTCACCTGCACGGGGAAGCCGTCCAGCCGCCACTGCCCCGCGTCGTCCGGTAACGGCTGCGCGGTGGCCAGCCCGTCGGCCAGGTGCTCGGGCGCGGGCAGCGGGGTGAGCTGCCGCATCAGCTCGGCCGCCGTGACGGTGATCGGCGCACGACGGCATTCGGCGCACCCGTCGATGTGCCTGCTGATCTGGGTTCTGGTGCGCCTGGTCGGCGCCGCCGTCCACTCGGAGACCAGACCACCGAGTACGGCGCAGCCGTCCTCCCCCTGTGCGGCGGTGACGGCGGCGAACCAGATCTCCAGCGCCGCCCCGGCCTCGGCGTGCACCGAGGCCACCTGCGCCGCGCCGACGCCGAAGATCAGGGCGATCTCGTCGTCGGTCAGCGCGTGCCGGTGGACCAGGTCGAGCACCTCGCGGTGCGGCGTCTCCAAGGTCGCCAGCGCCTCGGGCAGGAGTTCCGGGACCGGGCCAGGACGCCGCCACGACCCGGTGCTGGTCGGCCCGGCCAGCGCGCTGCGGTGCGCGCGGGCCAGGGCGTACAGCCAGGCGCGCAGGTGCACGGACTCGGCCGGGCGCTCGGCGTGCACGTGCGCCGAGAGCAGCGCGCCGCAGGTGGCCAGCGCGGCGTCGGGTTCCGCGAGCTCGGTGCGGTTGTAGTCGATGAGCCGCGCGCCGTACTCCGCGCACAGCTCGCCGATGTCGCGGCGGGCGTCTTCCGGGATCGCGTCCCACATCTGCGGAAACTCCTTTAGAGCGAGGAGGAGCGGAGTGCTGCGATGGCCGCAGCGGTGGTCAGTACCTGGCCGCAGCGTTGCGCGACGTGGGTCATGGCCATCTGGTGGTGTCCTGGGCTGAAGTCGGCGACCCCGTCGCCCAGCACGAACGCCTGGATGTCGTTCATGAAGGCGTCGACGGCCGTGGCGAGGACGCCGATGTGGGCGTAGACGCCGCAGATGATCAGCTGGTCGCGCCCCGCGGCGTGCAGCCGGTCCAGCAGGTCGGTGCCGAACAGCGCCGAGTAGCGCAGCTTGGTGAGCTGGATGTCGCCGGGTCTGGGGGCGAGGGCGGCGGGGATCGAGGTGTCGGCAGGGTCGGCCGACATGCCCGGTCCCCAGAAGTCGTTGAGCAGCCCGCGCTCGCCCGGTCTGGCCGCCCCGCGCTGGAGCGTGTAGACGACGGGTACGCCGAGGGCGGCGCAGGTCTCGCGCACCGCCACGGTGTTGGCCAGCAGTTCGGCCAGCGGCGAGCTGCCCGCCGGGTAGGGGCGCAGGAAGTAGTTCTGCATGTCGTGGATGAGCAGCACGCTGCGGCGCGCGGTCGGCCGCCAGCCGGCGGCGCGGTTGGCTGGCAGCTCGGCGGGCATCGCGTGCGCGCCGATCGACGGCAGCGCCCGGGGCGCCGGGTGGTCAAGGACGGTCATCGGGAGAACTCCTTACTGGGCAGAGCCGCGGTAGCCGAGGGCCTGCAGGAGGGTGGCGAACTTGGCGCTGGTCTCGGCCAGCTCGGTGTCGGGGTCGGAGTCCGCGACGATCCCCGCTCCGGCCCAGAGCCTGAGCTGGCGCCGGTCGAGGAGTTCCGCGCAGCGCAGGGTGAGCGCCCAGGTGCCGTCGCCGGTGCTGTTCTGCCAGCCGACCAGCCCGGCGTAGAAGCCGCGCTCCGCCTCCTCCAGTTCGGTGATCAGCGCGGCCGCCGTATCGGTGGGGCTGCCGCACACGGCCGGGGTGGGGTGGAGCGCGCCGGCGAGTTCGAGCGCGCTCGGCGCTGGGTCGCGCAGCTCGCCGCTGATCGGCGTGGACAGGTGCCACACGGTCGAGGTGGCCACCACCTCCGGCGGCGGCACGTGCAGGTCCCGGCAGTAGGGGCGCAGGGCGGCGGCGACGGCTTCGACGACGACGCGGTGCTCGTGCAGGTCCTTGCTCGACTCCAGGAGCTGGGCGGCGAGAGCCCGGTCCTCGATCGGGTCAGGACTGCGCGGCACGGAGCCGGCGAGCGGGTTGGCGTTCACCCGCAGGCCGCGCCGCTGCACCAGGAGCTCCGGGCTGGCCCCGATGAGCAGGCGCTCGCCGGGCAGCGGGACGGCGAAGACGTACCTGCCGCGCCCGCCCAGGTGGGTGAGCACCTCCAGGGACGACATCGGTCGCGCGCTGGTCATGCGCAGCGATCGGGCGAGCACCACCTTGCGCAGGTCGCCGGCGCGGATCCGGTCGCGGGCGACCTCGACGGCCTTGCGGTAGTCCTCCGGTGCGGTGTCGTGCTCGACGCTCCACTGATGGCCGCAGCGCATGCATCGGTTGACCGGCAGCCGCGCCCCCCAGCGCGGCCCCGAGCAGGCGCGCAGCGCGCTGGCCCGGCCGTCGAAGGTGACCGCTCCGGCGACCAGCGCGTCCGTGGCGTGCTGGAACGACGCCACCGCGCCCGCCAGAGCGGGCACGTCGGCGGCCGCCAGGTCGAGCGCGGGCCCGTCGGCCAGCAGGGTCCGCCTCCCCCCGGCGAACAGAACGGTGCTGGCCTGGTGGTAGCCGTCGAGCGGGGCGTATCGGGAGCCCGCTTCGGCGGCTGCCTGCGGCATCAGCATGGGCATGGACATGGTGCTCTCGCTTTCACGTACCTATGTGAGGGTTCAGGCTGCGAGGCTCGCGCCCCCGTCGACCACGAGCGTGTGCAGGGTGATGTGGCGCGCCTGGTCGGAGACCAGGAAACAGACCGCGTCCGCGACGTCGGCCGGGGTGGCTATGCGGCCGAGCGGGATGCCCGCCCGGTAGGCCGCTGGATCGCCGGCGATCGGATCACCGCCGAGCTGGGCGAGCATGGGGGTATCGGTAGAGCCGGGCGCCACCACGTTGCAGCGGATGCCGTAGGCGGCCAGCTCCAGACCAAGGCACTGGGTGAACATCTGCGCCGCGGCCTTCGACGCGGCATAGGCGGCCAGGCCCGCGCGCGGCACCCGGGCCGCGTTGGAGGCCACCGTCACGATCGCGCCCCGGCGCCTGGGCGCCATCGCCGCGGCCACGTGGCGGCTGAGGTGGAACACGCCGCCCGCGTTGACGGCCAGCGTGCGTTCCCAGTCGTCGTCGGCGTAGTCGAGCACCCCGCCAGGACGCAGGATGCCGGCCACGTTGACGCAGATGTCGATCGGTCCCACCTCGCGCTCCACCCGATCGACGACCTTCCGTACGGCGGCGCCGTCCGCCACGTCCACGACGTACGGCTGCACGCCTGGCCCGTCGGGAGCCGGTTCGCGCAGGTCGCACGCCGCGACCTTCGCTCCGGCGCTCGCCAGGGCGGCGACGACGGCGGCCCCGATACCGCCCGTCGCCCCGCTGACCAGCGCGACCCGTCCCGCGATGCCGTCCACCCGCACCGCCTCCTTCTCGTTCACGCGCTTCTCGCGTACGTCAGTGGTTGCAGCGGCAGGAGGGCGCTCCTGGTCAGCCAGGCATGGCCCGCGTCGCGGTCGCTGTTCATCGCGCGCACCCGGTCCAGGGCGGCGTCGTGGGTGGGCGCCGCGTTCGGGCACGTTCCCGCGAGGGCGCGCAGGTGCCTGGCCAGGGAGGTGGAGCGCCGCTGCGACCAGTCCTCCAGCGCAGCCGGCGAGGCGGCGGCTCCCATGACGGCGGCGAGGACCCGGCCGAGGTCGACCGCGCCCTGCAGCCCGGCGTTCAGCCCGAGGTCGTCGCCCAGGTCGGGCAGCACGTGCGCGGCGTCCCCGGCGAACAGCACGTGCCCGTACCTGTAGGAACGCAGCAGGCTGCTGGCCGAGCTGTGCCAGCGGGCATGGGCGACCTTGAGCCGGTGGCCGGGGCCGAGCGCGATGGCGCGGCGGGCCAGCGCGCCCATCTGGGCCCGGGTGAGCGGGCCCTCCGCCGTGGTGTCCGGGATGGGGAGGGTGACGAGCCAGTGGCCGGGCAGCGCCTGGACCGTGCACGGCTGCACCTCGTCGTGCACGTAGGTGAGCGGGGCGAGCCTGGGGAGCAGCTCGTCGAGCTGGGTCGGGGTGCGCAGCCGTAGCAACCTCATCGGCCTGCCCGTGGGACCCGGCCTGGCGCCGACCATCGACCTGATCCGGCTCGCCGCGCCGTCGGCGGCGATGAGGTAGCGGGCGGAGTGCCACTCGCCCGCCGCGTGCACGCGCACCGAGCCGCCCGCGTCGGTCAGGCCGTCCACCTCGGCAGCGAAGCGGATCCGCGCGTTCGTGCGGGCCAGCTTCGACAGCAGGATCGCGGTCAGGCGGCTGTAGTCGAGGTTCAGGCGGAACGGGTGGTCGGTGAGCATGGCGAGGCTGGCCATGTGGAGCTGGTTGTGGATCGTGCCCGTGCGGTCGCGCCACTGCAGCCGCTCGACCCTGCGTCCCAGTGCGGCGAGCGCGCGGTCGACTCCGAGTACGGCGAGCTGGTCGAGGGTGGCGGGCTGCAGGCTGGCGCTCGCGAGGCGCTCGCCGTCGTCCGGGGCGTCGCGCGCCTCCAGGACGAGCACCTCGACGCCGGCCCTGGCCAGGGCGAGCGCCGCCGTCAGCCCCACGGGGCCCGCGCCGGCGACGATGACGCGGTCGCGACTCGGGAAGGTGTGCATGGTTCTCCTAGGGCAGCCGGCGAAGCAGCTGGTCGATCGCGGTGAGCGTGTGGTCGGACAGGGCGACGCCCTGCTGCGTGATGGCGCGGATGCGCTGCAGCCGGTGCATCGTCCGGACGGCGGTCGCGCTCAGCGCTGGCAGGTCGGCGGTGGGGGTGGCGTCGGCGTCCATGGCCGTGCTCGTGCGCGGGGGCGGCGGGGCAGCGCGCTGGTAGGGCGGGCGGCGACGCGCGTCGCCCTGCCGTACGGCTTCGCCGGGAAAGTCGCCCTGCCGTATGGGTTCTCCGGGGAAGAGCAGCGCCGAGCCGTTGGGCGCGGGCAGGACGACAGGGGAGGCGGGCGGGAAGAGCGGGGCTGACACGTCGGTGGACATCACACGAACTCCTCACGGCTGGTGGGAAAGACTCCTGAGGGCCGGTGCCGGCGCGGCTGGCCGGCGCGTTCGAGGTGGGCGAGCTCGTCGTCGGTGTCCGCGCGCACCTGGAGCAGGGTGGCGCGCAGCTCCACGACGTGCCGCCGCAGCATCATCAGCTCGTCCGGGCTGATCGACCAGGCGGCCTCCCGCCTGGCCCGCTGCACCGGGGTGCGCAGGACCAGCGCCAGCAGCCCGGCCAGCACCACCCCGCACACGATGAGCGCGAGCACCGAGGCGTGCGCGGGCAGCGACCCGGGAAGGACCGGGTGCCGCAGGAGCGCGATCCCGCCGCCGACGCCGAGCGCGCTGCCGATCTGCCGCATCGTCATGCTCGCGCCGGCCGCCGAGGCGTACCGCTCGGTGCCCGCCGTGAGGGTGGCGGCAGCGGAGGCGCCGGTGCTGATCGCGCCGAGCCCGAGCCCGGTGGCCGTGCAGGCCAGCACCCAGGCGATCAGGTCGGGGTGGTCACCCAGCCCGAGCTGCAGCTCGCCTATGGCGGTCAGGACCACGACGACCACGCCGACGTAGACGACAGGACGGGAGCCGAACCGGCGGACCAGCGGCCCCGAGATCAGGCTGGAGACGAGCACGCCCACGGACAGCGGCACCAGCAGCAGCCCGACCCCGGCCGGCGCGATGCCCCACGACTGGAGCAGGAACGGTCCCGTGGCCAGCAGCGCGAGCGACACGATGCCGTAGATCAGCGCGATGACGGCGGCGAGGGCGAAGGCGGGGGTGCGCCAGAGCATGAGGTCGACCGAGGGCGCCGGGTGCGTCATGGAGCGCAGGACGCTGATGCTGATCAGCCCGAGGATGGCCAGGGCCAGTCCGCCGGTCGGCGCTGAGGTCCATCCCCACTCCTGCCCCTTGCTGATGACCAGCACCAGCGCGCCGAGCCCGGCCATCAGGGTGAGCGTCCCCAGCAGGTCGGGAGCCCGGTACGGCCCGCTCGGCCGGTCGGCCGGAGCCAGGAAGGCGAGCAGGAACAGCAGCCCGGCGCCGATGGCGGCGGGCGCGAACAGCGTCTGCGGCCCGTAGGCGGCGGCCAGCCAGCCGCCGCCGCTGTGCAGCGCGATCCCGCCCAGCCCCGAGGAGGCCGACCACGCGCCGATCGCCGCGGCGCGCCGCTTGGCCGGGATGTGGGTCAGCAGCAGCGCCAGCGACGAGGGGATGATCGCGCCGGCGCCCACCCCCTGGACGGCCCGCCCGGCCAGCAGGATGGTCAGGCTCGGCGCGACCGTCGCCGCCGCCGCGCCGAGCCCGAAGACGAACATCCCGAACAGCAGCACCCGCCGCCTGCCGAGCGTGTCCGCCAGCCGTCCGGCGACCGCCAGGACCGCGCCATAGGCGATCGCCGAAGCACTTGCCACCCACTGCAGGTCGCCGATCGGCACGCCGCGCCCCACCGGGACGTGCTCCAGCAGGGGCACCGCCATCGTGGCCGCCATGGTGTCGGCCATCGCCAGCGCCATGGCCCCGCATCCCAGCGCGATCAGCACGCTGGTGCGTACGGCCCGCCCGACGCGCCGGTGCGCGCCGGACGCCCGCCCCGCAGGGGGCGCCACCCGGACCGGACGGTCCTGGAGCAGCGTCATCACGCGCGTCCCAGCTCACGCAGGGGGACATTGGGCGTGCTCGCCGCGATGAAACGCTCCACCAGCCCGCGCGCCGGGGCGGGCGGGCGGCTCGCCAGCACCCATAACCCGGAGTCCTCGGCGCGTAACCGGGTGAGCGCCCAGTCCATGACCTCGTGCCTGGCCCGCTCGACGCCGCGCTCCTGCCTGCGCTCGGCGTAGGCGTACACGACGAGCCGCGCGGTGGCCACGTGCTCCTCGCAGCGCCTGGCCACCTTGGCCTCCAGCCCGCTGATCTGGGCGAGGGCGAGCTGCATGGGCCGCGAGCCGGACATCCGGTCGAGCCCGTCGAGCTCGGCCAGGCGGGCCGGCCAGCGCAGTTCGAGCGCGATGCGCCGCCCGGTGGCCGCGGCGACGTCGGCGATCGAGCCGGTGGGGCCGAGCAGTTCCTCGGCGATGGTGAGCGCGCGGTCGATGGTGGGTTCGAGGTCGGCGAGCCTCTGGGTGAGCGCGACGTTGAGGAGCGTGGCGCGGTCCCACAGGCGGCGCGCGCTCCAGCCGAGCACCATCACCCGGCGCGCGTCGGCGTCGACGTGCCAGCCGATCAGGCCGAGCTCGCGGGCGAGCTGGTGGTGGACGATCCAGGTGCGCGGATCGGCTGTCTCGATCCAGACCTCGCAGCCGCCGAGTGGTAATGGCGCGTTCCTGACGCTGGCCCACGCGGGCGCCACGCGGGTGCACACGCGCTCGATGACCTCGTGCGCCATGACGGCGCCGCCCACCAGCCAGAAGCCAACCTCGTGAGGCGCCATTGCGAGATCACCGCTCACCTGGACTCTCCCTTACGGTCAAACTGTCAACTGACAGTTTCCAAGTTCGGCTTGATACTGGTCATCGGACGCTTTAGTTGTCAACTGTCACTTTCCTAACGGATTAACCTCAATCCAGAAGATCGCTGGCTGTGATCATGAAATAACCCACCGTGCACGGATTCGGCGCGATCTGTGGCAAGTTCCGGAGACACTGGGGGTTGTGAGGCAGGCCCAAGGTTGGTTGGATCATGGGTTCAAGGAGGTGACGGGCGTGGCCACACTCGCGGAGCGGCTGACTCTCGCGATCCGGCGGCGTGAGCACTCCGTGGCCGGGCTGGTCCTGGCGCTCAACGACGCCGGGGTCTCGATCACCCGCGCCTACGTCTACCAGCTGATGCGCGGCCAGCAGACCAACCCGACCCTCGGCGTCGTGCACGCCCTGGCCGGGCAGCTGCAGGTGTCGGTCGGCTGGCTCGTCGGCGAGGACGAGATCGAGTCCGGCTCCCTGTCCGACCTCAGGCAGCGGGCTGCCGTCGTCGGCCGGGCGCTGGCCGACCTGTCCGACGCCTCGCTGGAGCAGGTGCACGGCATCGTGGAGCTGGCCAGGCGCGCCGAGGGCCTGCCGCCGAAGCAGACCGTCCTGCCGCTGCCGCCACCCGGCCCCCGGCTCAGCGAGCGCCAGCGCGCCGTCCTGGCCGGACGGCTCTGCGACCTGCGCGAAGGCGCGGGCAAGACCGTCGAGCAGGTCGAGCGGATCCTCCAGGACGAGATCGCCCTCGGACCGATCGAGCAGGGCGACGCGCTGATCGCCCCTGCCGTGGTGGAGCGGCTGCTGACCGTCTACGGCGTCGACGACAACTACCAGCGCGACTGTGTGATGACCCTGGCGCGCGGCGAGCGCGAGCCTGGGCAGTTCGACGACCCCCGGGTGCCCCTGTGGCTCACCGCCTCGGTGAACCTCGAGCAGCAGGCCGTACAGCTGCGCTCCTACAACGTCCAGTACGTCCCGCCCCTGCTGCAGACCGAGGAGTACGCCAGGGCGGCCGTGTCGACCGCCGGGCTGGTCCCGCGCGGGCACGAGGTCATCGAGGGCGCCACGCAGCTCGTGATGGCAAGGCAGGAGTTGCTGGGCCGGCTCGACGGGCCCACGCTGTGGGCGGTGATCGACGAGGTCGCCCTGATGCGCCCGATCGGCAGCAGGGAAATCCAGTTGCGCCAACTGGACGCGCTCATCCAGCACGCCAAGCAGCCGAACGTGACTTTGCAGGTCCTGCCGGTCGGCGCGGCCGTGTTCGTGCCGCGGATTGGCCCGTTTACCATTCTGCGCTTTCCCGAGCCGTTCAGGACCGAGGTGGCTTGCCTGCACGCCGCGGAATCCGACGTGCTGATCGCCGATCTCCCCGGTGTCGAGTCCTACAAGGTGACGTTCGAGCAACTTGCAGTGACGACCATGGACTACACCGTTGGCTACCTGCAGAAACTGCGTACCGATCTGGCCGATTCGCTCGACTGACCGCCAGTCGATAAGGTAATTCGCATTTCCGGATGAGTTGACGGCTGCTCATTGCCAAACCCTCCTGTCACTTGATCCACTGTTGACTCCATTGACCCATAAGTGTCAAAAGGCACCAACAGTGGCGCGTACCAACGCAAGAGGGTGAAAGGCGACATTAATGTCGGAGAGCGCCGTCCGTAATCTAGTGAAGTTAAACCCAGCCAAAGCACAGCCCGGCCGCATGGTCAATGCGGCCGTCGGGGGACAGGACCACTTCGCAGCCGACCGAGAAGCCATGTATTTGGCCAGTACCGTGTGGGAACACTCGAAGAAATCCATGCAAACGATTCCGCCGTACTTCCAGCGTCTGGTCCGCGCCATGGCGAACGGCGGGGTCGACCAGTTCATCGTCGCAGCCAGCAGCGTGCCCACCGGCCTGCCCGCCGGTCAGCAGCTGCACGACATCGCCGCCCAGATCGTCCCCAGCGCCCGCGTCGTGTACCTGGAGCACGACGTGCTGGTCATCGTCAAAGCACGCGCCGACTTGGAGCGTGGCAATGATCGCATCCGCGTCGTCGAGGGCGATGTGATCAACCCCAAGTTCGCCCTCGACGACTTCGTCATGCGCACGTTCCTGGACTGGTCGGAGCCCATCGGCCTGGTCCTCCCCCTCCACCAGCTCGGCGGCACCGACCACCTGACCACCGCCCGGACCTTCCTGGACAGGATGGTTTCCGGCTCCTACCTGGGCATTCACCAGGTCACCTTCGACCACCTGCCCGCCGACCGCATCCCCAGCGTCCAAAAGATGATCGACGAGACCATCGCCATCCCAGGCATCCGCTCCAAAGCCGAGCTCGAGCCCATCTTCGACGGGCTCGAACTGCTGGAACCCGGCATCACCTGGGTGCCCTCCTGGCGCCCTGACGGCATCGACCTGTACGGCCCGCCCCCAGAGGCCACGGGCATGTACGGCGCGCTAGCGCGTGTGCCCTGATGCCCCTCATATCCCGGGCGGCGCGGCAGCAGTGGGCAACGACCGCGTCGCCCTCCAGGGTCATCTCGGCTTGACGCTCACCTGCAGCTCACGGTAGCCGCGCACGTTGGGCGAGAGCGCGAACACCCCGCTCTCCAGATCCACCTCGTAGTCCGCGACGGCGGACACGAACTCCTCCAGCACCACCCTGATCATCAGCCTGGCCAGCGAGGCTCCCAGGCAGAAGTGCCGCCCGGCGCCGAACGCGATCGCCGCGCCGGTGTCCCTGCCGATGTCGTACCGCTCCCCACCGGGGAAGACGCGGTCGTCCCGGTTCGCGCACGCCACCAGCAACAACATCCGCGCCCCAGCGGGCACCACCCGCCCGTACATCTCGGTGTCGCGAGTAACTCTGCGGGCGACGAGCTGGCCTCCGCCGTCGTAGCGCAGCGTCTCCTCCACCCACCCGGAAATGCCCCCTGACCAGGCCTTGGCCCGCTGCTCCTGGTTGAGCCACGCGTGGACCAGCGCGTTCGTCATGACCTTGCTGCTCGACTCGTTGCCCGCCGTGGTGACCACGCCGAGGACCGCCACCCGCTCCTCGTCGGTGAGCCCGGCGCCGCCCGCCAGCACGCCCGCCAGGTCGTCGCGCGGGCACCGCTGCCGCTCGTCCAGAAGCGCGCCGAGGTAGGTGACGGCGTCGGCGGCGGCGCTCCAGAACTCGTCCTGTCCCGCCGGGCTCACCAGGGTTTCGGTCAGCCGTTGCATGCGTTCGTGGTCATGGGCGGGCACCCCGATGAGTTCGGCCACCACGCGGGCCGGGATCCGCGCCGTCCACCTGGCCAGGTCGAAGGACCCGGCGGCCAGCGGTTCGTCGAGAAGTTGCCTGGTCAGGGCGCGGATCATGGGTTCCAGCTCGGCGACCCGGCGCGGGGTGAAGCCGCCGCTGACCACCTTGCGCAGGTCGGTGTGGGCGGGCGGGTCCATCGCCAGCAGGCCCTGCAGCCGGGCGGCGTCGGGCGACCACAACTCCAGGGTCACACCGTGCGAGCTGGAGAACCGCTCGTGGTCACGCAGGGCGGCGCAGACGTCCGCGTGCCGGGACAGAGCGTAGAAGTCCAGCTCAGCGTGGTGGTACAGCGGTGACTCCGCGCGCAACCGCGCGTAGGCCGGGTACGGATCCCGCTGCGTGACGGGGTCGAAGGGGTTGTAGTGGACCAGTGGACTCGCCTCCTCGCCTTGACTTCGTCCCGATTGTGGGGACAAGTGGTCCGGTCAGGGCGGCGAGGACGACGAATCCGCGCACGAGCGGCCCGCATTCGGCCCATACCTGCATGGGGTATGGGCAACGAACCTCAGTCGAGCTGGGCCGCCAGAGTCTTCGGCGCGATCATGCGGTAGGCGTCCGTGACGATCTCCCCGATCTCCCGCCAGTCCACCTCGACGTCCAGGTAGACGCCCAGCCAGCCGCGGTGCCCGACGTACGGCGGGCGGAAGAACCGCTCCGGGGCCTCTCCCACGAGTTCCGCCTGGACTCCGGGCGGGGCGGCGCACCAGAAGGCGAGCCGGTCGTCGTGGTGGTGGTCGGCGAACATCACGAAGGTCTTCTTGTCCCGGACGAACCAGGTGGGCTCGCCGTGGCTGAGCCGTTCCGTGGTCTCGGGAAGCGCCAGGCAGATGCGACGGAGTTCATCCAGCGGGTCCATAATCACACGCTATGACAGACACCAGGATCGAGATCCCTTACGCAGGCACCGAGCGTGAGCTCCTTGAAGCCTTCCTCGAATGGCATCGGCAGACGCTGGCGCTCAAGTGCTCCGGGCTCACGGACGCGCAGTTGCGCGAGCGGTCGGTGCCGCCGTCGTCGCTGTCGTTGCTCGGGCTGGTGCGGCACATGGCGGACGTGGAGCGCGGGTGGGCTCGGCGGTATTTCCTGGATGAGGACGCTCCTGCGTACCACTGGAGCGACGCCAGCCCGGACGGCGACTTCGACGAGGTCGACACGGCCGACCGCGCGGAGGCCTTCACGCTGTGGGAGACGGAGGCCGCCCACTCACGAGCGGCATACGCCAACCTCCCCCTGGAGACCCTCAGCAAGGCGGAACGGCACGGCCGTCGCGTCTCGCTGCGGTGGATCCTCATCCACCTCATCGAGGAGTACGCCCGCCACAACGGCCACGCCGACCTCCTCCGCGAACGCATCGACGGCGAGACGGGCGAGTAGAACCCCCAGCGATGACAACCCCTTGGGAGGGAAACCCCAGGGGGTACACCCCCGCGAGACGGGCCGACCTTCGAAGGGAGGGTGACCCCCGAAGAGAGGGTCAGCCGGAGAGGCGGATGGGGTTGACCAGGTCCGCGTACACCAGCAGCCCAGCCATGATGATCATGACGAACGCCAGCGCGTACGTCAGTGGCAACACCTTCGCGATGTCCACGTACCCAGGCTCAGGCCGCCGCATGATCCGCGCGTACCCCCGCTTGAGCCCCTCCCACAACCCACCAGCGATGTGCCCCCCGTCCAGCGGCAACAACGGGATCAGGTTGAACATCCCGATCGCCAGGTTGAACCCGGCCAGCAGGTTGATGAAGAACGCGATCTTGTTGGTAGCCGAGATGTCCGCGGAAAGGATCTCGCCACCCATCCGCCCGGCACCGACGACCCCGACGGGCCCCTGCTTGTCCCGCTCCTCACCCGAGAAGGCGGCGTTCCACACCCCGACCATCTTCTGCGGCAGGTTGACCAGCGACTTCGCCACGTTCCCCGTCAACTGCCCCATGTAGGCGAACACCCCGCCGACGCCCTGACGCTCCATGACCTCGGTAGGCATCACCCCCAGAAAACCGACCCCCTTGTCGATCTTCTTCGGGTCCTCGATGTTGGGCCGGTCCTGCGCGATCAGCGTCACGGACAGCGTCATCGGCTTCCCGTCCCGCACGATCCCGAGCGAAGCCGCCCCAGCCCCGTGCGACCGGATCAGCTTCGTAGCGTCCGTCCACGCCTCGATCTTCTTGCCGTCGAAGGTGACGATCTCGTCGCCCGGCTTCAGCCCCGCCTGCGCCGCAGGGGTCCGCTGGTCGGTCGCCTTGCACTCGGTGCGCTTCTCGGCCACCGGGATCACGCACGTGTTGGTCTGCGGCGACACGATCGGCTTCAGCGTCGGCAGGCCGAACCCCATGAGCAGCACGCCGAACAGGATGAAAGCGAGCACGAAGTTCATGAACGGCCCGCCGGACATGATGATGACCTTCTGCCACCACTTCTTGCGGTAGAACACGCGGTCCTCGTCGCCGGGCCGCACCTCCTCCTGGGCCGCGTCCCGCGCGCTCTCGATCAGCGACTGGAACGGGCCGGTCGAGGAGCTGCGCAGCTTCGTCGGGTCGTCCCCCGGCCTGGGTGGCAGCATGCCGATCATGCGGATGTAGCCACCGAGCGGGATCCACTTGATGCCGTACTCGGTGTCACCCTTGCGCTTGGACCACATGGTCGGCCCGAAGCCCACCATGTACTGCGGCACCCGGACACCGAAGATCTTGGCGGGCACGAGGTGACCGATCTCGTGCAGGCCGATCGACGCCATGAGCCCCACGAAGAAGACGACGATCCCCAGGGCGTAGAGCAGGTAGGTCATGAAGGAGTGCTCCAGGGCAGACAGAAGGTCCCGACAACCCCAGACTAGTCGAACTCTCCACAGCTGAACGGCTTGCGCACCCTTTGCGGAATCGAGAGACTGCGTTGACAGTGCGCAGTCGCACGATCACCCTGAGATAGGAAGAAGGGAGCGCCTTGATCCGGATCCTGGTTGCCGAGCACCTGCCGCTGGTCCGGCGCGGGCTGGTGGCATCGCTCGACGCGGAGGCGGACCTGCAGGTCGTGGCCGATGTGGGCAGCGGAGCCGAGATCGTGCCCGCGGCGCTGGCGCACGAGCCTGACGCGGCCGTCATCGACCTGGATCTGCCCGGTGTCGACGGCCTGTCGGCCGCCGCGCGGCTGCACGAGAAGGTGCCGCTGTGCCGTGCGCTCATCCTGTCCGCCCAGCCCAACCCCGGTCAGGTACGGCGCGCCTTCGCCGTGCACGCGCTGGGCTTCATGAGCCTCGACGTCGACCCCGACCGCCTGGCCGAAGGGCTGCGCATGGTCGCGTCCGGCCGCCGCGCCGTGGACACGGACCTGGCGATCGCCGCGCTGCAGTCGGCGGCCAACCCGCTGACCAGGCGCGAGCTCGACGTGTTGCGCATCGCGGCGGGCGGGGCGCGCTCCACCGAGATCGCCGACGCGCTCTACCTGTCGGTGGGGACCGTACGCAACCACCTGTCGCGGATCATGTGCAAGACGGGCGCGCGCAACAGGATCGACGCGGTCCGCATCGCCAGCGACTCAGGGTGGTTGTGACTCGACGAGGTCCCGGTAGAGCGGTGAGTGTTCCAGCAGGTGCTCGTGGGTGCCGAGCACGGCCTTCACCCCGTCGAGCACCAGCGTCCTGCGCGCACGCAGCGCCGAGCCGAACCGGTGCGCGACCACCAGCAGCGTGCCTGGCCGGGCGGCGAACGCCTCCTCCACCCGCGCCTCCACGTCCGGGTGCAGGTGGCAGGTCGCCTCGTCGAGGATGACGAAACGCGCGTGCGACACGTAGGCCCTGGCCAGCGCGATGAGCTGACGCTCGGCCGGCGGGAGCCGTACCAGCCGCTCGTCGAGCGGGGTGGCCAGGCCCATGACGGCCGCCGCAGTGGCGAGCTGGTCGTCGGTGGCGTGCGGGTTGAAGTAGCGCAGGTTGTCGGCGAGGGTGCCGGTGAAGACGTACGGCTCCTGCGGCAGCAGCACCCGCCTGCGGGCGAGCAGCGCCGGGTCGAAGCCGGTCAGCGGCGCCCCGGCGAGCGTGACCTGGCCGCTGTCCGGGCGCAGCACCCCTGCCAGCAGGTGCGCGAGCGTCGTCTTCCCGACCCCGCTCGGGCCGACCACGGCCAGGTGGTCGCCGTCGCGCAGCCGCAACGACAGGTCCCTGACCACGGGTTCCGCTCGCCTGCCGTAGGCGAACGTCAGCCGCTCGGCGACCACGTCGTTGCCGTGTTGCCAGACCTGGCGCGGCCCCCACCCGTCGCGCGCCTGCCTGGCCGCCGTCCTGGCCAGCAGCCCGTGTACGGTCACCACCAGCGTGACGCCGTCCGCGCAGAGCCCGTGCGCCAGCGCCGCCAGAGCCGGATGCACGCCGTACAGGACGAACACGATCGCGCCGATCACCTCGCCCGCGCTCGCGCCGCCGCCCAGCAGCCAGGGGGTGAACGCCAGGATCAGCAGCACGGGCAGCCACCCGCCCGCGGCCACGCACCAGGCGGACGCCGCGGCGGTCCGCGCCTCCGCCCGCGCCGCGCCCGCCCGCTCGCCGAGCACCGTGTCGGCGGCGTCCGCCAGGTTCTGCTCGGCGCCTGAGGCGACGGCGTCCCTGACCCCCGCGACGAGCGCCGCGGCCTCGCCCGCCACCCGCTGGTCGGCCGCAGCCACGCGGCGCCGCAGCGGCGCGAGCGCCAGCAACACCCGGGCCAGGAGCACCAGCGCCACGGCCAGCGGCGCCACGAGCAGAGGCACGGCCAGCGGCATCAGCGTGGCCAGCCCGGCGACCGCGACCAGCGCGACCCCGGCGAAGTCGCCGCCGACCATCAGCACCCGCCCGAACGCCGCCCGCGCCTCCTCCACCTGACGCATGAGCCCGGCGGAGCCCGACCCGCTGAGCGCGCTCCGCACCACCCTGCGGACGAGGGCGTCGCGGATCGGCTCGACGATCGCCCAGGTCAGCGTCGCCGTCCTGGCCGCGCCCCACGCCCCCACCGCCAGCGCGGCGGCGAGCACCCCCAGCCACTCCAGCCCGACGTCCGGACGCCCGGCCAGGAACCCGGCGTCCAGCGCCCGCGCGACCGCGTGCCCTGAGGCGAACACCGGAGCGGCCCGCACCAGCGACCACGCGCCCAGCCGGAGGAACCGCCGCCTGTCCCGCCTGACCGTCGCCCACACCAGCCGCCTCACGGCCCACCTCTCCTGTACGGCTTGCGCACGGAGAAGCGGTGCGGCGGCGGCCTGGACGAGACGCCGAAGACCGCGCGGTAGTCGGGGTCGCGCCAGAGCGAGGCGTGCTGTCCCAGCGCCCGCACCCGCCCGCCGTCGATCCACGCCACGAGGTCGGCCCTGGCCGCTGTGGCCGCCCTGGAGGCGACGATGAGCCTGGTCCGCCCGGCCAGCTCCTCGGTGATCGCCCTGCTCACCTGCATCTCGGTGACCGTGTCGAGGCTGGCCGTCGCGTCGTCGAACACCAGCAGCCTGCCCGGGTGCGCGAAGGCCCGCGCCAGCCCGAGCCGCTGCGCCTGCCCGCTGGACAGCGGGGCGAGCGCGGCGGGCGTCTCGTACCCCTCGGGCAGGCTGCGGATGAACGTGTCCGCCCGCGCCGCCCTGGCCGCGGCGGACACGCTGCGCCGGTCGACCGGCCCGGGACCGAACGCGATCATGTCGTGCACGGTACGGCCCAGCAGTACCGGCTGGGCGAACGCGTAGCCGACCGCCTGGCGCAACGCGGTGCGCGACAGCGCGCGCAGCTCCACCCCGTCGAGGGTGACGCGCCCGGCCAGCGGCTCGGCCAGCCTGACCGACAGCGCGCCCAGCGTCTGCGCGCCCTCGCCGACGACGGCGACGCTGAGGCCGCTGGGCACGGTCAGCGTCAGCGCGCGCAGCGTCTCGCAGGTCACGGCGTGGAACTCCAGCCTGCCCGGGGCGATCACCGAGACGCTGGGCAGGTCCCGCGTGCCGTACATGAGGGGTGGGGTGTTCAGGAGGGGCGCGATCCTGGCCCTGGCCCGGCGGGCTGCGGCCAGCGTGGTGAGCAGGGTGACGGCGGCGCCGAGCCCGCCGCCGAGGAAGGCGTAGCGTCCTGCGGCGACCAGGCCGCCCGTGGTCAGCTCGTGCGCCGACAGCAGCACGCCGGCGACGGCCAGGACGGCGAGGACCGGGAGCGGGCCGAGCAGGGCGGCGGCCGCCTCGCGCCCCGCGAAGGAGGAGTGTTCCGGCAGGACGCGCAGGATCCGCGCCGCCTCCTGCTCCTGCGTGCCCGCCGCGACGATCGTCGGCAGCCCGGCCACGGCCTCTTCGAGCAGCGGGGTGACCGGGTCGTGGGCGATCTCCTGCCTGCCCTGGCCCAGGATGACGAGGGTCAGGAGGGCGCCGACCGCGAAGGTGAGCCCGAGCCGCCGGTCCATCGTGAACAGGAACGCGACGCCGCCCAGCGCGGTCGCCAGCGTGGCCGCCTCTCTGACCGTCGCGGGCCCGGCTCGGGCGAGCTCGTCCGCGTCGCGGGTGAGGACCTCGGTGCCGGAGCGTTGAAGCGCCGCCGGTCCGGCACCGAGGAGTTGGCGGGTCAGCCGGCGCCGCAGGCGAGCTGCGGCGTCGGCCCGGCTGACCCCGGCGCTGCCTTCTGTGACGACCTCCCCCACGATGGCCATGACAACGAGCAGCGCACATCCGGCGAACCAGCGCGGGTCCGCGTCCTTGGCGATGGCGCTGTCCAGGGCCGCGCCGAGCAGAAGCGGAAGGATCAGCTCGGCAGCGGCCTTGGCCAGCGCCGCGAGGGCGAGCACCACCGCTCCCCCCTCTGGTTGGGCCGGGCCCCGGGCGAACCGCGCCGCTCTCCCGGGACCCGGGCTCTGATCAGGGCGTCAGGCGCCCTACACCTCCATTTCTCGTGGTGACAGGAACGGCAGCGCGACGACCTCGTCGTGCAGCGCCGCCCCTACGGCCAGCAGCACCCCTGCGGTGCCTGTGGCGAGATCCATGGACAGGCGCGTCAGCTGCTCGCCGGGGAAGGCGATGTGCGCATCGTGGCGCACAGCGTGCCAGCCGAGCGCCCTCAGCTGCGCCTCAGCCGCCGGGTCCTCGCCGCGCCCCCTGGCCAGGTAGGCCAGGGCGCCCGCCCGCCCGGTTAACAGCCCGGACCGGCGGTAGAACGGCGAGCGGGCGGTCTGGTCGAGCGCCTTGAAGGCGTTGGCGAGCTCCTCGTCGTGCCGGTGCGCCAGGTAGATGTCGAGCACCCAGGCCAGGCCGACGCCGCGCAGGTCCCGGCTCCGCTGGTCATAGCGGCGCAGGTCCTGCCGGAGCGCCTCCTTCGCCAGGTCGAGCAGCGCCCGGTCGCCGGTGCGCTGGAACAGCCGCAGGAACAGCAGCGCAGGACCGGACGAGCCGGTCATCAGCCCGGCCCCGCCGACCCCGCTCTCGCCCAGCCGCCTGGCGACCAGGTCGGCCACCTTGAGCGCGCGTTCGCGCAGGTCGTGCTCGCCGGTCGTCTCGGACAGATGGAGCAGGTTGAGCCCGATGCCGGCCAGACCCCCGTGCAGGTCGAGGCCGAGCGTCTCCCATCGCTCCCGCGAGACGATCTCGACGAGTTCCAGCGCCTCCCTCCGGTGACCCAGGTGGGCCAGCGTGTGGGCGATGCCGTGCAGTCCGTCGTAGAAGCCGAGTCCTGCGCCCTCCCCGGGGCGCGTCGCTCGTTCGATCAGCCGGCGTTCGTGGTCGGGGAAGCGGCCCACGCCGGTCGCGTCGAGGGCGTAGAGCACTCCGGCAGCGCCGTACGCCAGGGTGATGCCGCCCGTGCCGAACAGCTCGTCGTCGTGGTCGAGGATGGCGTTGCCCATCGACCGGCGCAGCCGTTCCCACCGCTCGGGGTCGGGCAGGGTCGCGCAGTGCCAGGCGGGCAGGTGTTTGGCCCTGCTTCCGCCGTTGACGGCGCGCACGGCATCGTCGAGGAAGGTTCTGGGGACCGGGAAGTAGCCGCCGATCACGTCGGCCAGCTCGGTGGCCTTGTCGAGGTCGAGGCGCACGAGCTCGGTCAGCGGCAGGAACAGGGCGAGCCGCAGCCTGGCCAGCGCGTGCGTGTCCACCTCGACGGGGCCAGGTGCGGCCAGGCCGAGTCGGGCGAGCGTGACGCGGCCGTCGGGGCGGACCAGGACGTCGCCGGGCTCCACGCCGCCGAGGGTCAGGCCGCGGGCGTGCAGCGCCTGGATCGCGGACTCCACCTGGGCGCAGACGCCCGCTGCCCACGCGGTGTAGGCGGCGGGGTCGGCTCCGGACGGGCCGACCAGGGGGTTGCACTCGGCGATGAGGCGGTCCAGCGGGGTGCCGTCCTCGTCAGGGGGCTGATACCGCTTGTCCACGATATTTCACCCCTTTCCCGCACTGGCTTTACCTTCACAATCTCAGGCAGTCCCGACTACAGCCAGTGACCATGAACACGTAAAACCCGTGTTGTTCGTCAGGGGTCAGGGGCGCCAGATGAGGACGAGGGCGCAGTCGTCGTTGTGGCCCGAGGCCATGGCGTTGACGAGCGCGCGGGCGCCGTCCCTGAAGCCCTTCGGCAACAGCCGCTCCGCCTCGCCCAGCAGCCGGTCGAGGCCCGCGTCGATGTCGCGCCCCGGCTGCTCGATCAGCCCGTCGGTGTAGAGCAGCAGCGCGTCGCCCTTGCGCAGCACCCCGCTGTCCGGCTCGCAGTGCAGGTCGGGGACGACCCCGAGCACCACGCCCTTGGCCGAGGCGATCTGCCAGTTGCCCGTGCCCGCGTCGAGCTTCACCACCGGCGGATGGCCCGCGGAGGTGATCGTGTACTCGCCCGTCGCCAGGTTGAGCCGGACGTGCACGGCCGTGACGAAACCCTCGTCGCCGCGCTGGCGGTGCAGGTAGGTGTTGCAGGCGGGCAGGAAGTCCTCCACCGAGCCGAGCAGCCCGCCGAACGTGCCGGACAGCAGCAAAGCCCTCGTGCCCGCGTCGACGCCCTTGCCCGAGACGTCGACCAGCGCGATCTCCACCATGTCGCCCTGGCGCATCGACACCAGGAAGTCGCCGCCGAACGACGAGCCGCCCGCCTGCTTGAGCACCACCTTGGCGCCCCAGTCCTTGGGCAGCGGCGGCAGCTCGCTCTGGCTCTTCAGCCGGTCGCGCAGCTCCAGCAGCATGGCGTCGCCGCGCAGCCCCTGGACGCCCAGCTTGCCGCGGGTGCGCGCCATGAGGACGGCGAGCACGGTGGTGAAGCAGATCGTCACCAGGAGGCCGAGGCCGATCTTGGCTGGGCCGAGCACGAACGCGATGTAGCCGAGCGCGACCACCACGGACACCAGGAGCTTGGCCAGGCTGCGCAGCCGCAGCTGCAGGCCGCCGACCAGGGTGACCAGGATGAGCAGCGAGGGTGAGAACCACTCGGTGGAGACCCTGGCGGCCAGCCCGCCGACGACGAGGCTGACGATGGAGAGGGTGATCAGGAGGTTCCGGTCACGGGCGAACGGTCCACGGCGCAGGAACCGTACGACGGGCACCAGAAACGGCACCCGGACGAGGATTGCGCGGAGCCGTGGCGGGATCAGCGGCGCCGGACGGGAACTCATGATGCGCCTGACTGTATCGGTCTGACCCATGTTTGGGCAGCCCACTTGACCAAGCCCTAGATCATTAAGCAGGGATATTAGGTAGCCGTCCCGGTTTGCGCCCTCGTACCTTGGTCTGATGAGCTACCCGATCCGTCCCATCTCCGAGGACGAATGGCAGGCGTTCGGCGACGTGCTCGCCGAGGGGTTCAACTGGACCCCCAACCCGCAGCAGCAGGAGCGTTACAAGGCCGGCACGGAGTTCGACCGCACCCTCGCCGCCTTCGACGGCGACACCATCGCGGGCGTCACCGGCATCCACAGCTTCGCCATGACCGTCCCCGGCGGTCCCATTCCCGTCGCCGGTGTCACCGCGGTCAGCGTGCTGCCCTCGCACCGGCGGCGCGGCATCCTGTCGTCGCTGATGCGCCGCCAGCTCGCCGACGTGCGCGACCGTGGGGAGGCGGTCGCCGCGCTGTACGCCAGCGAGGCGGGGATCTACGGCAGGTTCGGGTACGGCAGGGCCTCGGACGACCTCAGCTTCACCATCGCCAAGGCGAACTCCGCGTTCGTCAAGAACGCGCCGGTCGACCCCGCGCTCAGGCTGCGCGTCGCCAAACCCGCCGACGTGCGGGGCGAGCTGGAGGCGCTGTTCGCCTCGGTGCTCGCCGAGCGGCCGGGGCGCTACACCAGGTCCAGCCACATGTGGGACGGCGTGCTCGCGGACGAGGAGTTCGACCAGCAGGGCAACGGCAACCTGCGCTCGATCCTGGCCGAGGACTCCTCCGGGGTCAGGGGGTACGCGCTGTTCCGGATCAAGCCGTCGTGGAACGAGAACGGGATCCCGGACGGCGTGCTCTGGCTGCACGAGCTGTACACGGCGGACCCGGCCGCGTATGCGCTGCTCTGGCGTTCCGTTCTCGAGCGGGACCTGGTCTCCACGGTGCGGACGTGGGGCAGGCCGGTGGACGACCCGATCATCCACCTGCTGGCCGAGCCGCGGCAGCTCAAGGCGCGGTGGGCGGACGAGCTGTGGGTGCGGCTGGTCGAGGTCGGCAAGGCTCTTGAGTCTCGCTCCTATGCGGTGCCGGTGGACATCGTGATCGAGGTGCTGGACGACGTCTGCCCGTGGAACGCCGGTCGGTGGCGGCTCACCGCCGACGCGTCGGGCGCCTCGTGCAAGGCGACCGACGAGGAGCCCTCGGTCACCCTGCCCGTTTCCGCGCTCGGGGCGGTATATCTGGGTGGCGGGTCACTTGGCGGGTTGCAGGGAGCCGGGCTGCTGACGGAGCACACGCCGGGGGCTGTGCGGTCGCTGGGGGCAGCGATGTCGTGGGATCCCAAGCCCTGGGCGGGCCTGACCTTCTGAGGGGTCGGGGTTAGGGTCTTGGGTATGGCGTTGCAGAGCTTGCAGATCACAGCGATCACCGCGATGCGGGCACGTGACGTGTCGCGGCCTTCGCAGGAACAGCAGGAGGCGGCGGACCGCCGCCCGCTGCGCGACGAAACCCCCAAACGCGACCCCAAACGCCGCCCCTGACGGATCCCTCTTTTCGGGGAGCGCTCTTCTCATGAGGGCGCTCACCTCTTGGGGAGCGCCTCGGGCGACGCCCGCCCCCAAGCCCCCTCACTCAGGGTGCTCTGCTTTCGGGGTGGGTGTTCCAGGGGGCTGACGTGGGTCGTCGTGGTGGCCTGCCCGTGCGCCCGAGTGGCGTCGAGCAGGCAGCCGGTCGTGACGTCGGCGAGGGTCAAGGCCGCCCTGGCTCCGCCGTACCCCCCTAAAAAGAGGCTAGGGAAGCGGCGGGAGCTGGCCGATGGTCTCGTAGGACGCGAGCTGCGCGATGCGCCGAGCGTGGCGCTCGGCGCCCGAGAACGCCGTCCCCAGGAAGATCTCCACGAACCGCGTCGCATCCTCCACCGGATGCATCCGCGCCCCCACGCTGATCACGTTGGCGTTGTTGTGCTCCCGAGCCAGCTTCGCCGTGTCGTCGCTCCACGCCAGCGCCGCCCGGATCCCACGCACCTTGTTCGCCGCGATCTGCTCGCCGTTGCCCGACCCGCCGATGACGATCCCCAGGCTCCCCGGGTCCCCCGCGACGCCCTCGGCCGTGCGCAGGATGAACGCCGGATAGTCGTCCTCCGCGTCGTAGACGAAGGGACCGCAGTCCGTCACCTCGTGGTTGTGCTCCTTGAGCCAGGAGACGAGGTGGTTCTTGAGCTCATAGCCGGCATGGTCGGCACCGATGTAGACGCGCACGCGCACAGTCTTTCACATCGCGTTGTGTGGCGATCGGGATAGAGTAATGGGCGAAATCCCGGCACAGCCCTTACAGGAGAGACCCCATGCGTGAGATCCGCGTGATCGGCGACCCGGTCCTGCGCACGCCCGCCGAGCCGGTCGCCGACTTCGACCGCGAGCTGCGCCGGTTGATCGACGAGATGTTCGACGCCATGTACGCGGCGCAGGGGGTCGGGCTCGCGGGACCGCAGATCGGCGTGTCGCGACGGCTGTTCGTTTACGACTGCAGCGGGCGCAAGGGGCACGTGATCAACCCCGTGCTGACGATCGACGACGTCGAGGAGGTCCTCGACGAGGAGGGCTGCCTTTCGGTGCCGGGCAAGGCGACGGGCAAGCCCCTGTACGCCCCGACCCCGCGCGCGGCGGGCGCGTCGGTGACCGGGTTCGACCGGTTGGGACGCCCGGTGAAGCTCAAGGCGAGAGGCCTGCTGGCGCGCTGCTTCCAGCACGAGACCGACCACCTGGACGGCACCCTGTACGTGGACCGCCTCCCCAAGCCCGAGGCCCGCAAGATCCTCCTCCAGACCCCCTGACGGTCGCTCCTCACGCGATCTCCGTCCGAGGGCCGGGGCGTAGTTTGGATCTATGGGTGTACTCGCGGGTAAGGGCGCGCTGGTGACGGGTGGGTCGCGCGGGATCGGCCGGGCGATCGTGGAGCGGTTGCGCGCCGACGGCGCCGAGGTGGTGTTCAGTTACCGCCACAACGACGAAGCGGCCGGTGAGGTCTCGGCGCGGACCGGGGCGCTGGCCGTACGGGCCGACCAGGAGGACACCGACGACCTGGAGCGCCTGTTCGGCGAGGCAGGGAAGCACCTGCCCGGCCTGGACGTCCTCGTGAACAACGCGGCGGTCGGCGAGACCGTGCCGCTGGTGGACGTCACGAGCGAGCAGTACGACAGGGTGATGGCGGTCAACGTCAGGGCGGTGTTCCTGGCGATGCAGTGGGCGGCGCGGACGATGCGCGACGGCGGTTCCATCATCAACATCTCGACGTTGAACACCGCTCTGCCCGCAGCCGGTGTGGCGCTGTATGCGGCGAGCAAGGCGGCGGTGGAGCAGTTCGCGAAGGTGGCGGCGCGGGAGCTCGGCGGGCGCGGCATCACCGTCAACAGCGTGTCGCCCGGCGCGGTGGACACCGACATGCTCCGGTCGTCCAACACCGAGGAGACGCTGGCGCAGGTGCCGATGTTCACGGCGCTGCAGCGCCTGGGGCGGCCGGACGACATCTCCGGCGTGGTGGCCTTCCTCGCGGGCCCCGACAGCCGATGGATCACCGGCCAGAACCTGCTGGCCACGGGCGGAATGATGGTGTGAGTCACTTCTTGGGAGTGGCGAACCATTCGCGGCCGAGCAGCAGGGCGAAGAGCGGGACGGGGAGTCTCACCAGCAGGCGCATGGCGGGGGCTATGCGGCCTGTGCCCATCACGGTCGAGTGGTGGGCTGCCAGGGCTGCCTGCTTCTGCCGCGCGTAGCGGCGGATGTCCACCCGGTGGGTGATCACGCTGTCCGGCGGGTTGGCTGCGCGCAGCGCGTCCAGGTCGTAGCGCAGCGGGATGCGGAGGAACTTGGCCAGGGTGGCCAGGCGGGTCAGGGCCGTCAGAGGGGTGGTGGCCTCCAGGACGCGGACGCCGGTCAGCTCTGCCGCTCGTTCGCCCACCTCGTGGACCTTGATGTGGTCCCGGTGACCGTACCCGCCGTTGCTGTCGTAGCTGAGCAGCAGCGTGGCGTTCTCCTCGCGCAGGATCGCGGCCAGGCGTTCCGCTGCCTCGCCGAGGTCGGCTCGGACGAATCTGGGGCGGTCGGGCGGGTCGGGGTACAGGATCGCGCCGTGGCCGCTGTCGGCATACCCGAGGTGGACCACGCGGTGGGCGCCCAGGGCTCTGGCGCTGGCGTGGAGTTCGTTCATCCGGACGTCGGTGGCCGGGCCCATGGTCCCGTCCGTGGCTACCACGATCACCACCCGGTGGCCTTCCGCCGCGGCCTTGGCCAGGGTGCCCCCGGTCAGGAGCACTTCGTCGTCCGGGTGTGCGTGGAACGCCACGACGGTTGCCATCTAGAGCTGGAGGGACTTGGTTTCGAGGTATTCCTCGAGGCCGGACTCGCCGAGCTCCCTGCCGATGCCCGACTGCTTGTATCCGCCGAAGGGCGCCAAGGGGTTGAAGGCGCCGCCGTTGATGGCCACCTGGCCGGTGCGCAGCTGGCGGGCGACCCCCAGAGCGCGGTCCTCCGTCGCCGCCCACACCGCCCCGGCGAGGCCGTAGCGGGTGCCTTCGGCTATGGCGATCGCCTGGTCCTCGGTCGTGAAAGGGATGATGGAGAGCACCGGGCCGAAGATCTCCTCCTGCTCGATCGTCATCCCGGACTCCACTCCGGCGAACACGGTCGGTTCCACGTAGTAGCCGCGGTCCAGCGGCCGTTCCGTGCCGCCCGTCACCAGGCGGGCACCCTCTTCCTGCCCCCTGTTGATGTAGTGCACCACCCGCTCCAGCTGCACGGCCGACACGAGCGGCCCCAGCCGGGCCCCCTCGGCGAACGGGTCGCTGGGCACGTAGGAGCTGGACGCGTCGACCGCCATGCGGACCGCGGTGTCGTACTGGTCGCGGTGGACCAGCATGCGGCTCCACGCCGAGCACGTCTGCCCGCAGTTGACGAACGCGTTGGCCACGCCGACCTTGACCGCCGTGGCCAGGTCGGCATCGGGAAGGATGATATTTGCGGACTTGCCGCCCAGCTCCAGCGCCACCCGCTTCACCGTCTCGGCCGCCAGCGACGCCACCCGCTTCCCGGCCGCCGTCGACCCGGTGAAGGACACCATGTCCACGGAAGGGTGCGTGGCCAGCGCCTCGCCGACCACCGGCCCCCGCCCGCTCACCAGGTTGAACACCCCGGCGGGCAGCCCCACCTCGTGGAAGATCTCCGCCAGCGCGTAGGCAGCCAAGGGCGCGACCTCGCTCGGCTTGAGCACCACCGTGCACCCGGCGGCCAGCGCCGGTGCGACCTTGCAGATGACCTGGTGCAGCGGGTAGTTCCACGGCGTGATCGCGGCGACCACCCCGACGGGCTCCTTGACCACGAGCGAGTTGCCGATGCGCCGCTCGACCGGCAGCGCGTCGGCGAGCTGCGCGTAGGAGGACAGCACACCTGCGGGCATCAGCGTCTGGACCTTGAGCGCGAAGCCGTACGGTGACCCCATGTCGGTCGCGATCACCCGCGCGATGTCGGCGGACCGCTCCTGGATCAGGGCCGCTGCGGCGGCGAGGAGCTTGGCGCGTTCGGCCGGAGCCGTACGCGACCAGGAGGGGAATGCGGCGCGCGCCGCGCGGACGGCCACCTCGACATCGTCGGGGGCGCCTGCGGGCACCCTGTCGATCACCTCTTCCGTGGCCGGGTTGACGACCTCGATGGCCTCGCCTGAAGCCGAGGAGACCCACGCCCCGCCAATATAGAGTTGCCGCATAGCCCCCATCCTTGCGCGCCGGCCGTCACATTGCGAGGGCGCGGCGCATGACACGAAGGGCCTGTTCCACGGCCCGCACGTCGCTCACCGGTCTCCTTCTTCCAGCAGGGTACGGCGAAGCGCCCCGGTAAGTGGAAGATGTTCGAGATCCCGAAATACTGTGAGAATTCTGAGGAGAACGGCAGGGTTGTCGGTCGCTGACACCCCGGATCACGCCCCACTCAGGAGAAGTCAGGATCCTTGGTGCGCGAGCGCTTGAGCTCGAAGAAGGTGTCGACGGAGGTGACCAGGACGACGCCGTCCCAGAGCCTGCCCGCGTCCTCGCCCCGAGGGATGGAGGTGATGACCGGGCCGAAGAAGGCGTTCGCCCCGACGCGGATGACCGGGGTGCCGACCTCCTGCCCGACGAGCGAGATGCCCTCGTGGTGCGACTCGCGCACCGCGTCGTCGTACTCCTCCGACTCCATGGCGTCGGCCAGCGCCGGGTCGAGCCCGGCAGCCTCCAGCGCCTCGATCACGGTCTCGCGCAGCCTGCCGAGCCGCTTGATCATGCGGCCGTTGTGCAGCCGGGTGCCGAGCTCGGTGTAGAGCGGCCCGACCACGTCGTCGCCGTACTTCGCCTGGGCGGCGGCGACCACCCTGACCGGCTCGATCGCGCGGGTGATCTGCTCGCGGTACGCCTCGGAGACCTCCTTGCCCTCGTTGAGGACGTTGAGGCTCATGATGTGCCACCGGGGCTCGATGTCACGAACCTTCTCGACTTCGAGCAGCCATCGTGACGTCATCCATGCATAAGGGCAGAAAGGATCGAACCAGAGGTCCACAGGAGTCTTACTCGTCATGTGAGGCCATAACCTGATGATGTAGCAGGCCTATTCCAAGAACGACAGGAGCGGAAGTTGGCTGGCAACCTGACCCGGGATGAAGCGCGCGAGCGGGCCCGGCTGTTGAAGGTCTCCTCCTACGAGGTGGCGCTCGACCTGACGGAGGGCGCGGAGCGCTTCGAGAGCGTGACGACCGTCCGCTTCACCAGCGCGCAGCCGGGCGCCTCCACCTTCATCGACCTGCACGGCGCGCACCTTCGCCAGGTCACTCTCAACGGCACCGACCTCGACCTCGCGACGTACGACGCCGAGCAGGGGCGGTTCCCCCTCGACGGTCTCGCGGAGTCCAACGAGCTGCTGATCGACGCCGATCTCACCTACATGCGCACGGGTGAGGGCCTGCACCGGTTCGTCGACCCGGTGGACCAGAAGGTCTACCTGCACAGCCAGTTCGAGACCGCGGACGCGCACCGCATGTACGCCTGTTTCGACCAGCCCGACCTCAAGGCCACCTTCCAGCTCACGGTGCTGGCGCCGGCCGACTGGGAGGTCGTCTCCAACGCGGCGCCCAGCAATGTCCAGGACCTGGAGGAGCACCAGGGCCGCCACGGCGTGCTGCAGGCGGCCAAGCGCTGGGAGTTCCCGGCGACCGCGGTGATCTCGACGTACATCACCGCGCTGGTGGCCGGGCCGTACTTCAAGGTGACCTCCGAGCACGACGGCATCCCGCTCGGGATCTACTGCCGCGCCTCGCTGGGCGAGTTCCTCGACTCCGACAACATCTTCGAGGTCACCAGGCAGGGCTTCGACTTCTTCCACCGGGTGTTCGGGGTCCGCTACCCGTTCGGGAAGTACGACCAGCTCTTCGTGCCCGAGTTCAACGCGGGCGCGATGGAGAACGCCGGGTGCGTGACGTTCCTGGAGGACTACGTCTTCAGGTCCCGCGTCACCGACGCGGTGGTCGAGCGGCGCGCCGAGACGATCCTGCACGAGATGGCGCACATGTGGTTCGGTGACCTGGTCACCATGCGCTGGTGGGACGACCTGTGGCTGAACGAGTCGTTCGCCACCTACATGTCGGTGCTGTGCCAGGCCGAGGCGACCCGCTGGGGCCAGGGCGCGTGGACGACGTTCGCCAACGTCGAGAAGTCGTGGGCCTACCGCCAGGACCAGCTGCCCAGCACGCACCCGATCGCCGCCGACATCGTCGACATGCAGGCGGTCGAGGTCAACTTCGACGGCATCACCTACGCCAAGGGCGCCAGCGTCCTGAAGCAGCTGGTGGCCTACGTCGGCCTGGACAACTTCCTGGCCGGGGTGCGCGACTACTTCGGCGAGCACGCCTGGGGCAACACCGAGCTGAAGGACCTGCTCGGCGCCCTGGAGCGGACCAGCGGCCGCGACCTGTCGACCTGGTCGAAGGAGTGGCTGGAGACCTCCTGGGTCAACACGCTTCGTCCAGAAATTTCCGTAGAAGACGGCAAATTTACTGACTTCGCGGTCCTGCAGGAGGCCCCCGCCGACTACCCGACCCTGCGCTCGCACCGCATCGCGATCGGCCTCTACAAGGACGGCGTGCGGGTCAAGCGGGTCGAGCTCGACGTGGTCGGCCCGCGTACGTCGGTGCCCGAGCTGGTCGGCGCCGAGCAGCCCGACCTGGTGCTGCTCAACGACGACGACCTCACCTACGCCAAGGTCCGCCTCGACGAGCAGTCGCTGAAGTGGCTGGTCGGCGGCGGCATCTCCACCTTCGAGGGGTCGCTGCCGCGCGCCCTGTGCTGGTCGGCGGCCTGGGACATGACGCGCGACGGCGAGATGTCGACGCGCGACTACGTCAGGCTCGTGGTGTCGGGCATCGGCACGGTCAAGGACCTCACGGTCCTGCAGACCGTGCTGCGCCAGGCGCGCATGGCGGTGCAGCAGTTCGCCGACCCGGCGTGGCGGCCCGAGGGCACGGCCCTGCTGGCCTCGTCGCTGCGCGACCTGCTCGGTACGGCGGAAGCCGGTTCCGACCACCAGCTAGCCTACCTCAACGCGTTCGCGCCGGTGGCCACCTCTGCGGCGGACCTCGACGTCCTGGCGGGCATCCTGGACGGCACCGCCGTACCCGAGGGGCTGGCCGTGGACGCCGACCTGCGCTGGACGCTCATCCAGGCGCTGGTCTCGGGCGGCAGGCTGGGCGCCGACGACGTCGACGCCGAGCTTCGGCGCGACGCCACGGCGTCGGGCGAGCGGATGGCTGCGCTGTGCAAGGCGGCCGTCCCGACGGCCGAGGGCAAGGCGGCGGCCTGGGCGGCGATCACCGGCGGGCAGCTGGCCAACGCCGTCTTCCGCGCCACGATCGGCGGGTTCCAGGACCCGAACCACCCCGAGCTGCTCGTGCCGTACCGGGACAAGTTCCTGGCCGAGGTGGGTCGCGTCTACAAGGAGTGGACGTTCGACATGGCGCAGAGCTTCGCGGTGGGCTGCTACCCGGCGCTCGTCATCGAGCAGGCCACGGTCGACGCCACGACGGAGTTCCTGAAGGACGGCGAGGTGCCGCAGGCGCTGCGCAGGATGATCCTGGAGGGCGCCGACGGCGTCAGCCGGGCGCTGCGCAACCGGGCTAAGGACGCCTCCTAACACAGATGGCGCTTACGGGTCAAATGATCCGTAAGCGCCATCTTGCTCCGTTATGCTGCCCGACTGTGGCAGATCCGGACGAAATCGAAGCTCGCCGCAAAGCGGGTGAACTCAAGTCGCAAGAGCAGTCGGTTCGTGAGCGTGTGCGCACTCTGCGTGAGTGCTGCGTCGCCGCGACGAAGCTGTCGCAGAACCTGGCCGCCCTCATGGACCCGGCCGTGAAGACCGCGACCTCCAAGGACCTGTGGACCGGGCCCTTCGCGTCGCAGTCGACCAGGCAGCTCTTCACGGCGCACAAGGACCTCGGCCGCATGGCCGGCGACCTGCAGGCCGACAGGGACCGCTGGTCCAAGGAGGCCGACCGGCTCGAATCGGAGGCCGACGGCCTGCGCAAGGAACGAGGCAAGTACGAATGAGCCCCGATCCCACCTACCGCGGCTTCGACATCCCGCGCCTGCGCCAGTTCACCAACGACCTCAAGGCCACGGGCACCGCGTCCCAGACCCTGCACAGGGCGCTCGGCGATCTCCTGGACACCGCGGGCAAGGCGTTGCAGAAGCCCGCCACCCAGAGCCCCGCCCTCGTCCAGGCCCTGATGCCCGACATGCCGTTCTTCGGCACCACGGGCCTTCCCGGCAGGCTCAACGACGAGCTCGGCGGCCTCGGCGACTCGATCAAGCGCAGGTCCGACCACCTGGAGAAGATCATCCCGCTGGAGCTGGCCGGCTACCCGGTCAACGACAAGGTGATCTTCTCCGACGAGCGGCCGCCCGACCCCAAGAAGGTCGAGGAGGCGCTCAAGAAGCTCGCCGAGCTCAAGGACCTCGACGCGGGCATGAACGGCAACCGCGACGACCTGCGCAAGATCAAGGGCCTGCTGAACGGCCTCACCCAGGCCGAGCTGGACGCCTTCATGCGCAAGGTCCCCGCCGACGACCTCAAGAGGTACGGCGAGGCCATCAAGTGCCAGGACGACTCCGGCTGGACCCCGTTCGACCACAACGGCCTGCCTGACGAGGAGTGGGCCGACCACATCAACCTGCTGATGTCGCGGGTCAGCCCCGACCAGCTCAAGAAGTTCACCGACGCCTTCCCCGGCGCCCAGCCGCCCTTCGACGTGGCCGAGGACGACCAGCACCGCGGCGTGCCGCCGGGCGACATCACCTGGGGCGTGCCGAACCTGCCGCTGTTCAAGGACGGGGTGAGCGTCTCCGACGTCTCGCAGGGCGCGGTCGGCGACTGCTGGTTCATCGCCAACCTGGGCGCCATGGCCCAGAAGGACCCGGGCTTCCTGCAGTCGGGCATCAAGCAGAACCCCAACGGCACGATCTCGGTGCGCCTGTTCGACAAGAAGGGCAACGAGCACTGGGTCACCGTCACCCCGGACCTGCCGCTCGACCAGAACGGCAACCCGCGCGGCGCCAACGGCAACGGCGAGCTGTGGCCCGCCTACTACGAGAAGGCGTTCGCCCAGTTCTACAACGACGACGGCGACGGCAAACAGGGCAGCTACGCCGCGATCGTCGGCGACGACCCGGCCAAGGGCGCCAGGTTCCTCACCGGAGCCGACGCGGACTCCGACGACCCGGACTTCGACGACCTGAAGGACGACTTCAACTCCGGGAAGGTCGTGACCGTAACCACCCCGGACAAGGTCAAGATCCCCGACCACCTCAAGAAGGCGTTCGTCACCAACCACGTCTTCTTCGTGGAGCGGTTCGAGGGCGACAAGGTGGTGCTGCGGAACCCGTGGGGCGACGGCACCGACCGCCTCGTGGTGACCAAGGACGAGTTCGAGGACCTCTTCGACGGCCAGACCTCCTACTCCAAGAAGTGATGAGCATGAGACTGCGCAGGGGAATGCCCCACTGGCTGGACAACGCCACCCGCGAGCGCGGGCTGGCGGTCATGAGCTTCGAGGACGGCGGCAAGGCCGTCGTGGCCCAGCTGTCGCGCGACGGCAACACCGCCCACACGGTGGCCGTCGGCGACAGCTTCGAGGCGGACGGCGTGACGTGGCGGGTGACGGAGGTCGCCGACGGCGACTCCGTGACGCTGGAGGAGGTCCGATGAGGCGCCTGGCCGCCGCGCTGGCGCTCGCCCTGGCCCTCACGGCGGCGTGCGGCAGCTCGGGACCGGTGAAGAGCACGGTGGCCGCGCCTGCGGACGCCAAGCACATCAGCCTCGACCGGGGCCAGCCGCACTGGCTCGACAACGCCACCAGGAAACGCTCGCTGGCCATCATGAGCTTCGAGGAGAACCCGGTGAAGGTCGTCATCGGCTTCCTCGACCAGGGCAAGACCACCACCCACACGCTGGGCCTGGACGAGACGCTCGACGTGGACGGCGTCACCTACCGGGTGAGCGAGATCAACCCGGCGGAGGACGGGTACGTGGTCCTGACATCTAAATAAGTGTTCGCCATGTGACGCAGCGTCGCGATTGTTAACCTCCTGTGGTGATCAGCGCGGGGACCACGCTCAACGACCGCTACCTGCTGACGGCCCGGATCGGCGGGGGCGGGATGGGCGAGGTGTGGCGCGCCGACGACTCGGTCCTGGGCCGGGTCGTCGCGGTCAAGGTGCTGATGCCCGCGCTGACCGACCGGCCCACGTTCGCCAAGCGGTTCCAGAACGAGGCCAGGGCGATGGCGACGCTGCGCCACCCCGGGGTGGTCGACGTCTACGACTACGGCTCGTGCCAGGTGGGCGAGCGCCGGGTCAGCTTCCTGGTGATGGAGTACGTCGACGGCGAGTCGCTCGACCGGCTGCTCACCAGGGCCGCGCTGACCCCCGAGGCGACGATGCGGCTGGTCGCGGAGGTGGCGGACGCGCTGGCCGCCGCGCACGAGCAGGGGATCGTGCACCGCGACGTCAAGCCGGCCAACCTGATGATCAGGGCGGACGGGCGGGTGTCGCTGACCGACTTCGGCATCGCCCACTCGGTCTCGGCCGGCCAGCTCACCGCTACGGGCACGATGTTGTGCTCGGCCGGCTACTGCGCCCCTGAACAGGCCACGGCGAGCGACGTCACCCCGGCCGTGGACGTCTACGCGCTGGGCGTGGTGGCCTACGAGTGCCTGACCGGCCGCCTGCCGTACGACGGCGACACCCCGGTGCAGATCATCTTCAAGCACCTCAACGCCCCGCTGCCGCCGCTGCCGCGCGACGTGCCGCCGGCGCCGCGCCACGTGGTGGCCAGGGCGATGGAGAAGACCCCCGACCGGCGCTGGCCCTCGGCGTCCGCGATGGCGGCGGCGGCGCGCGAGGCGGCCGAGCGGCCGGGGGCCGAGCCGCGGCGCCGCCGGGGCATGACGGTCACGCTGGCGATCAGCGCAGCGCTGCTGGCGACGGTGGTGCTGTCCACGCCGATGCTCATGCAGCAGCGCGCCCAGCAGCTCCCGGTGCGCGACCGGGTGGTGCCCGTCGAGGTGCTGCTGCCGACCGGCCAGCCGTCGTCGGGGGCGCCGGAGCGGCAGCAGGGCAAGCCGCTGCCGGTCAGGGCCACGCCGACGCCGCGGGTGACGGTCAGCGGCGGCGTCACGGTCACGATCACGCCCACCGCGCCGCCGCCCAAACCCACGCCGACGGCCACCCCTACCGCGACCCCGACGCCGACCCCCACGGTCACGCGGACGCCCGATCCGGAGCCGACGTCAGAGCCGTCGGTGTCGGCGTCGCCTGAACCGACGGTGGAGCCGACCGTGGAGCCGTCGGGCACGGTGGAGCCGGTCAGGCAGCAGGAGTCCGGCTAGTCGTCCTCGAAGGCGACCTCGAGCACCGGGCCGTGCTCCTCGTCCTCCGACGAGGCGAACCGCTTCCAGCCCATCTTGTCCTCCTCGTCGCCCGCCTTCAGCGCGAGCGAGCCGAGCTTGGCCTTGGCGTCCGCCCACGACTGGGCCAGCTCGCTCACGTCCGCCTCCACCCAGCCGTCGGCGCAGTCGCCGTAGCCGAGCGTCTGCGTCGAGGCGGCGTAGAGGGTCGTCATGGCGGGCCCCGGCCAGCGCGTCTTGCTGGTGGCCGGTTCCGCGCCCCACACCTCCCAGGTGCGCGCCTCGCACGACCACGAGTGGTGGTTCCACAGCTTGAGTACGGCGGAGCCGATCTGCCTGCCGGACAGCTCGCTCGTGTCGAAGGTGAGGAACGACCTGGCCGCGTTGTCGCCGTTGAAGCCGAGCTTCAGCTCGTCGTCGGCCGACTGGTCGTCCTTGTAGTTTTCCTGGACGAAGACATCGAAGACCGGACTGAGCTCGACTTCGCTACCAAGCGGTGCCAGGAGCGACAAGGCGGTCAATATCATCAACATGCGCTGAGCGTATGCAGCTGGTCACCCTCGACATGCGTACTTTCCCTGGGCGTGAAAGAGTGATCACGTGGAAACGACTCGTGATCTGCTCATCGCGCTGGCCAGGCGATACGCCTTCGCCGACCTCGGGGCGCTCGCGGCCGACCAGGAGGTTGCCGACGTCTGCGAGTTCGGCCAGCGGCTGCTCTCGCTCGACGCCGAGGACTTCGCGGTGGAGGCGAAGGCCGTGCCGTCCGATCTGAAGCGCAGGGCGCGCGCGTGCCACATGCCGCAGACGCCGCGCGAGCAGCCGCGTGGGGCGCTGGAGTCGCTGCGGCCGGCCTACGCGTTGCTGCTGGAGGTCATCGCGATCAGGTGGTTCAGGCGCGAGCTGAGCCCGATGATCGCCGCGGTGCACATCGCCAGCGAGTACCTTCCGTTGCTGGCGTTCGAGCCGCAGCTCGGGCACGCGGGCGACCCGGCGCGGTGGCCGGACGGGCTGAGCGCGACGGGCAGCAGGTTCGGGGTGATCGGCGACCGGGAGTGCGACCACACCAAGTCGGAGCAGTCGGCGACCAACCGCACGCTGCGGGTGGCGCAGGAGCCGCCGGAGGGGTGGCGCGCGTATTTCGACCGGCAGCACAGCCAGCTCGCGGGGGCGATGGCGGTGTGCGTGGCGACCTGCCGCAACCCGTGCACGGCGATGGACTGGATCCCGGAGGAGCCGCGCGCCGACCTCGGCGTGCGGGCGAGGACGGCGCTGGCGTTCGCCGAGACCCCGCTGGTACGGCTCCGCCATGCTGCGCCGGTGGGGCACGGCTTCGGCGTCCCGTCCCCGGAGGAGGTCCTGGAGGCCTGGGAACGCAGCAGATCAGCCCTGGACAAGAACCCGATCGGAGCAGCGGCTTTGACGGAGGACGGCTTCCCCCTGCCAGGCCTCGCCGCCCTCTTCTCGGCAGTGGCGACCGTACCCCTGGAACCATCGACGTTGCTGGCCGACGTCAGCGCCCACGTGGCTGGCCTACTCGACAGGTAGCAAGGTGAGGTGGGCGTCGGTCACCAGGTTGAACTGGAGGGCGTGCTTGACGATGGAGCGCAACTTCCATTCGACGCCCGCGCCCTGGCCTGGGGGTTGGAGTTGGAATTTCACCGCCGCCAGGTAGTCCACGTGGTAGTTCACCGCCGTGCGGCTCAGGCCGAAGACGCCGAGACGCTGCTGCACCTCCGGCACCGTCGGGATGAGGTCGCACGACGGGTCGCGGAGCTGCGGCTCGCACAGCGCCACCAGCACCAGGAAATGCTTCGCCGCCGGGTCGAGCGGATACGGCAGCGTCGTGCTCCCCTGCGACAACGGGTGGTCGTCGTGCACCGTGCCCAACCTCCGCTTGAGCGGCGCAAGCACCAGAAAGGTGAGCTGGTCCTGTCTCCCCGGCACCCGAACTCTGGCGGTCTCGAAAGGGATGGGCGCGTCCATCGTCCCTGGCGACAGCCGTACGAAACCAGCCCCCTCCAGGTTCTCCACCACGTAGGCGTACTTCTTGCTCAGGTTGGAGATCTCCCAGTAGTCCCTGATCGCCCGTAACACCCCCGCCTTGCGCGAGACGGCCGGGTCGACTAGGGGAATGTCGACGGGAAGGTCGGGCGTGCCCCTGCCGAACGTGACGGACTCCCCCGGTCGCAGGTGCCTCGTCTCCACCTCGGTGCTTCCCTGGAAGTCCCGCTGAATCGTGATCACTTCCACTCCGACCCCCTCGTGACAGGAAAGGGATCATAGAGCGCCCTGCAGGGTTATAGAACGTCATGTTCCTGCCATTGGCCAGATCGGCACTGGTGCGCGTGTCCCGGGCTTCGGAGCATTGAGGCCCCCAGTCCTGGAGACACACGAAATGGACGATCTCTACGCGATCGTCGGCGTGAACCGGAACGACCCTCCGGACGCGATCGACAAGAAGATCAAGCAGGAGCTGCGCACCTGGCAGAAGCGCACCAACAGCCCCGACCTGACCAAGCGCCAGGAGGCGGAGAAGCGGGTCGAGCTGCTCACCCAGGCGCGCGAGATCCTCATGGATCCCGCCAAGCGGGCCGCATACACCCAGCGCCTCGACGCGTGGCTGGCCTCGGGCGCCGCCCAGCAGCAGCCGCAGATGACCGCCGCCGGCGGCAACTGGCTGGAGCAGGCGCGCACCTACCTGGGCCGCGGCGACTACAACTCCGTCGTCTACGCCGCCCGCGAGGCGCGCAACACCCTCGGCGCCTCAGCCGAGGTGTGGAGCCTGCTGGCCCGCGGCAACGCCGGGCTCGGCAACCTGCGCGACGCCCTGTACGAGGCGCAGCAGGCGGCCACGCTCGACCCTGGCAACCCCGAGCACCGCTTCGACCTGGCCTCGATCTACGAGGACCTGGAGCAGTGGGACCAGGCGCTGGCCACCTACCAGCAGGTCAGCCAGCTCACCGGCGGCTCGGAGGAGGCCGACCTGGGCATGGCCAGCGTCTACTCGGCCACCGGCCGCTTCGACCAGGCCATCCCGGTGCTGGAGCGCGTCCACCAGCACGGCTCGGACAAGCAGATGGCCGCCTACTACCTGTCCGACGTGCTGCTGGCGCACGCCGAGGCGATCCCGGCGGCGCAGAACGGCGACAGCTACTCGATCACCAGCTACGACGAGATCCTGCGGATCAACGAGATCATCGCGCGGGTCAAGACGCTGAGCGACCACCCGGACATCGTGCAGCAGGTGGTGAAGCTGGAGACCTATCTGGCCCAGATGGAGGTCAAGACGCTGTTCGGCACCACCGGCTGGCGCATGACCAAGATGGTGATCATCTGGTCGGTGATCGCGCTGGTGATCTTCGGGATCGGCTCCAGCGGCGGCGCGGCGATGGGGATGCTCTTCCTCCTCATCGGCGTGGGGGTCCTGATCGGCCGGATCGCCTTGGCGATGCGGAAGTACTACCTCCCGCAGTGGCAGATCAACGCCTACATCCACCACCGCGAGATGGCCCAGAACCAGTACAACTACACCAACTACGGACGATAGATGGCAGTCATCGGCATCGACCTCGGCACCACCTACTCGGCCGTGGCCGTCATGCGGGGCGCCGCCCCCGAGATCCTGGAGAACCGCGAGGGCGAACGGCTCACGCCGTCCGTCGTGGTCTTCGAGGACGGCTCCCCGCTGGTGGGCGTCGAGGCCAAGAACCTGGCGGCCGTGCTGCCCGACGACTACGTGGAGTTCGTCAAGCGCAAGATGGGCGACGCCAGCCCGGCGCACGTCGACGGCTCGGGCAAGGAGTACCGGCCGGAGGAGATCTCGGCGCTGATACTCAAGCGCCTGGCCGCCGACGCCTCGATGCAGCTCGGCGAGGAGGTGCGCGACGTCGTCATCACCGTGCCCGCCTACTTCGACGACGCCCGTCGTACCGCGACGAGGGACGCAGGCGAGATCGCCGGGCTGAACGTGATCAGGCTCATCAACGAGCCCACGGCCGCCGGGATCGCCTACGGGATGAACCGGGGGCAGAGCGGCACCTTCCTCGTCTTCGACCTGGGCGGCGGCACGTTCGACGTCACGGTGATGCGGGTGCGCGGCAGCGAGTTCGACATCGTGGCCACCGGCGGCGACCGCAACCTGGGCGGCTTCGACTTCGACAACAAGCTCATGGCGCACGTCGCGGCCAAGGTCGAGGAGCAGGGCGGGCCCGACCTGTACGACTCGGGCAAGGCGGAGGCCGACCTGCGCGCCCAGTGCGAGTCGGCCAAGCGCCGCCTGACCAGCGCGGCCAAGACGGTGGTCAGGGTGGGCACCCTCCAGGTGCCGGTCACCAGGGAGGAGTTCGAACAGCTCACGGCGGCGCTGCTCAGCCGTACCGAGGTGACGGTCGAGGAGGTCATGGAGGAGGCGGAGCTCACCTGGAATCAGATCGACCGCATCCTGCTCGTCGGCGGCTCGACCAGGATGCCGATGGTGAGCGGCATGGTGCAGCGCATGTCCGGCCGGATGCCCGACATCGGCATCAACCCGGACGAGGCGGTCGCCATGGGCGCGGCGATCTTCGCGGACTCCGAGAACGCCAAGGTCAACGGCGCCATCCCGGCCATCGCGGTGAGCGTGAGCGACGTGACGTCGCAGAGCCTGGGCACGACGGCGCACGAGATCGGCACGAACATCAAGCGCAACATCGTGATGATCTCGAAGAACAGCAAGATCCCGTGCAGCGCGGTCGACTACTTCGTCACCACGATCCCGGACCAGCGCCAGGTCGAGTTCGACGTCACCGAGGGCGACGACGAGGACCTGCAGTACGTCACCGTCCTGCACGAGACGCTGCTGAACCTGCCGCCCGGGCTGCCGGACAAGGCGGAGCTGCGGGTGGTGATGTCCTACGACATCGACGGCATGGTGCACGCGGAGATGTTCCTGGAGGCCACCGGCCAGTCGCTCGGCACCATCGAGCTGGAACGCCCCAACAACCTGGGCGCCAACGCGGTCGACGAGATGCGCAAGGCCATGCGTGACCTGGAGATCCTATGACGGACGAGGAGAAGCTGGACTACCTGATCAACCTGTTCACCCGGCGGCTGACCGACGACAAGGACAAGCGGCGGCTGATCGAGGAGCAGGAGGTACGGCTGCGCCAGGCGGAGGGCGGGCTCTTCCGCGACCTCCAGCTCCCGCTGGTGCGCGGGATCGCGGCGGTGATCGACAGGCTCGACAAGTACGAGGGCGCCGACCCTGGCTTCGTGCAGGGAGTGCGTGACGAGCTGCTCGAACTGCTGGAGCTCAACGGCATCAGGGAGGTGCCCACCGACCAGGGCTTCGACCGCGCCCAGCACGAGGCGGCAGCCGTACGGGCGGAGGAGGGGGCGGAGCCCGGCTCGATCGTCGAGGTGTGGAACCGCGGCTACGCCCGCGACACGTGGGTGTTCCGGCCCGCCAGAGTCGTGATCGCCCCATGAGAGAGCGCAGCGATCGAATCAATAAACACAGGTCTTTGACACTCATGCTGCCGACGAAGGAGGCCGCATGAGTGTCCAGCACTACGAGTCGGTGATGCGGGGGCTGGTGGCGGCCTACCGCGCGTTCTCCCCCACCGCGCGCAAGCTCGGCGCCGACGCGCAACTGGAGGCGGAGCGGGGCAGGGCGCGCGGCGCGCAGGAGGCGGCGCAGCGGCTCGAATCCGACCGGCACCGCATCCAGGCCGCGGTACGGCGGGCGATGGACGGCGCGCGGGAGGCGGCGACCAGGACGGCGGCGCAGCTCGCCCCCGGGGTGGCCGCGTTGCCGTTCGACGCGGCCGGCTGGGGGTCCATCGGCGCCGCGGCGCCCACGCACCTGCGCGTGGGGGTCTCGGGCGACGTGCCGATCATCGCGCCGCTGCTGCCGACCGCGGGCTGGTACGTGGAGGGGAACGACGCCGCCGCCCTCATTCGCGGGGCCGTCCTGAGGGTGGTGGCTGCCACGCCGGCCAGGCGGGTCAGGGTCGATTCCTACGATCCCCGGCTGACCGGGGCGCTGGGGGTCTTCGGCGAGCTGCGCGAGCGGGCCGCCGAGATCGTCCCTGACTCCCTGACCGGTGCGGCCGATCTGGCCGCCTGCCTCGACGACCTCGTGGGGACCGTCGCGGGCCGGGCGCAGAAGATCGCCCAGACGGGTCACCGGTCGTTCGAGGCGCTGATGGCGGCCGAGCCGAGGCTGCTGGAGGCCTACCGGCTGGTGGTGCTGCTCGACTACCCGCTGGGCGTGGACGAACGGCTGCAGCGCGAGCTGCTGCGGGTGGCCGAGTCGGCCGCCGGGCGCGGGGTCAGCTTCCTCGTGCAGCACAACCCGGCCGTCCAGCCGGAGCGCGAGGTGGACCCGGCGGCGCTGGCCAGGTTGCTGCGTCCGGTGCGGGCGGAGCGCGACCGGATCACGGTCGCCGGGATCGACGGCGTGGCCATCCGGCCGGACGCGCCGCCGGGCAGCCACCTGTTCGCGCAGGTGGCCGAGTCCGTGGGCGCGGCGGCTTCGAGCGCCTCGCTGCCCAAGGTCGCCTTCGCCGACATGCTGCCGCCCAGGCAGGAGTGGTGGACCCCGATCGCCGCCGACGGCGAGCTGAAGGTGGCCGTCGGCGCCGACGGCAGGACTCCCGCTTTCGTACGGCTGCGCAGCGGCAACCCGCCGCTGCCCAACGTCCTCATCGGCGGCTCGGCCGGCCAGGGCAAGTCGAACCTGCTGCTCGTCCTCATTCACGGTCTGGCGGCCCGCTACTCCCCCAAAGACCTCGAGATGCACCTGCTCGACTTCAAGCAGGGGCTGGAGTTCGCCAAGCTGGGCCCGCCGTACTGGCTGCCGCACATCAAGGTGCTCGGCGTCTACAGCGACAGGGAGTTCGGCCTGGCCGTCCTCCGCCACGTGCACGACCAGATGGAGGTGCGCAGCGAGATCTTCAAGCGGGCGGGCAAGGGCAACATCGCCGACCTGACGGAGGCCGAGGGCAGGCCGCCGCGGCTGCTGCTGGTGCTCGACGAGTTCCAGGTGATGCTGGCCGACGACGACGCGATCGCCGACGAGGCCACCGCGCTGCTGGAGAAGCTCGTGCGCATGGGCCGCGCCTACGGCATCCACCTGGTGCTGGCCACCCAGACGATCGAGGGCATCCAGCGCCTGGCCACCAAGCGCGACGCCATCTTCGGCCAGGTGCCCAACCGGGTGGTGCTGAAGACCACGCCTGGCGACTCGCAGACGCTGCTGGCCACGCACAACACCGCAGCGGCCGCGCTGCGCTTCCGCGGCGAGGCGATCCTCAACGAGAACTACGGCGCGCTCGACCACAACAGGACCGCGCTGATCGCGCACGCCCGCGACGAGGAGCTCGAGTCGCTGCGCAAGGAGCTGTGGCACCACGCCCGCGTGTCCGAACCGCCGCGCATCTTCGAGCAGAACGAGGCGGCCTCGCTGACCCGCGCGCTGGCCGGGCCGGTCGAGGCGGACGGCTACTCGGTGCGCGCCTGGGCCGGGATGCCGGTGTCGGTCGCCGAGCGTCCCGCCGCCTTCGACGTACGGCAGGAGCCGGGCGCGGGACTGATCGTGCTGGGCGACGACGCGGCGAGCGCGCTCGGCGTGCTGACCGGCGTGGCGATGTCGATCTCCAAGGGGCGGCCGGGCGACGGGTTCCTGCTGCTCGACCCGATGCCGCCGGAACCCGCGATCGAGCAGGGCATAGCAGCGTTGCGCCAGGCGCTGCGTCCCTCCGTCGCCGGGCGCGAGGAGATCCCCGAGCGGCTGCTGGAGCTGCGCGACGAGGTGCGCAAGCGCAACGGCTCGGAGCCGTGGCTGCACGTGCTGGCGTTCGGCATGCACCGGGCCACCCGGTTGAAGGCGGCGGGCTCCTCCGACAGCTGGCTCAACCTGGGCGCGGAGACCCCGGCCTCGCCGCTCGACGCGCTGCGGGAGATCGTCCAGGAGGGCCCGGCCGTCGGAGTGTTCCTCTACGGCTGGTGGAACAGGCTCAACGTCTGCGCCGACCAGCTCGGCCTCGACCGCTGCCACGTCAACGCGCACCTGTTCCTGCGCCACCCGCTCGACGGGGTGCAGCAGGTGTGCGGCCCGCTCACCGCGTGGTCGTCCAGGCCGCACCGCGGGCTGCTGCGCGACGGCCTGTCCGACGAGCCGCTCCCCACGGTCACCTTCGCGCCGCTGACGCTGGAGGAGGTCTGATGGCCGCCTGGGAGGACTATCTCGACGCACTGGGCGTGCTCGGCAGGGCGGCGGACGCGGGACGGGCCAAGCTCGACAAGCTCGACGAGGAGGTCAAGCGGGCTACGGCGGGCGCCGACAACCGGCTGCGCACCGCCGTACAGGAGAGGCAGCAGCTGGAGCGGCGGCTCACCCAGCTCGACGGGCTCTGCCACAAGGTCATGACCGAGGGCGGCGTGTCCCCCCAGGGCCCAGCCGACGCCTTCGACCTGGGCGCCCCGCGTACGGCACGCGCCGCCCTGGCCACCCTCGACCAGCTCGAACAGGGCCTGCGCGACAGCCTCGCCGCGCTCCAGCAGGCCCGCGCGTCGGTCCCGCGCCCGGCGGCGCCTCCCCCGCCGCCACCGCCTCCACCACCACCCCCTCCTGTGACGGCCCGGACGACCCCGGTGTGGGTGTACGCCGCCATTGGCGCAGCCGTTCTGGCCGTCCTCATCGTCATCCTGATCGGAGTCCTCTAGATGTCCCAGCTCCAGCAGATCAAGCAGCAGCTCCACGTCGTCGCCGAGCAGTCGAGGCAGGCCTCGGGCAGCATCGCCGCGTTCGACGCGAAGTTCTCCCAGGCCGTCTCCCAGGTGCTCGCGCTCATCGGCGGCTCTGCCACGGCGGCCGACCGCCAGATCGTCGCGGTCCTCGGGGAGGCGTCGCGCTCGGTGAAGCAGGCGGCCGCCTCGCTGCAGAGCGCGGCCAAGACCGCCACCGACTACGCCAACCGGGCGTGAGGTGTCCTCGCTCAACGCGGGAGACGATTTCGGCCGGATCGACACCTCCCAGCTCGAGCGGGTGGCCCAGGCCCTGGTGCTGAGCATGCACCAGATGAACACGATCGCCGCCCTCCTGAACGCGCACGCGGCCAGGATCAGGCAGCTCGCCGCCGCGCTCGCCATCGTGTCGGCGGGCGACGCGGGCGCGAGGGTCGTGGTGGCCATGCTCGGCCAGGCGGCAACGCACTGCCAGCAGGCGGCCGACCGGCTCAGGGCCGCCCACGCCGCAGGGACGGCCTGGGCGAGCCAGGCGGTCACCCGCACGGGAGGCTGAGGTGGCCGAGCAACTGCGCCCGGGAGACGCCAGGTACGTGGGCGGCTACCAGATCATGAGCAGGCTGGGCGAGGGCGGCCAGGGCCTGGTCTACCTCGGCAGGTCCCCCGAGGGCGAGCTGGCCGCGATCAAGGTGCTGAAGGCGGGGTGGACGCACGACGAGGAGGCGCGCAGGCGCTTCGCGGGCGAGCTGGAGTCCGCGCGCAAGGTGCCGAGGGCGTGCACGGCGGTCATCCTGGACGCCGACATCGACGGCGACCTGCCGTACATCATCAGCGAGTTCGTCAACGGGCCGTCGCTGGACACGGCGGTCAAGCAGCAGGGGCCGTTCTCCGGGGCGGCGCTGGAACGGCTGGCGATCTTCACGGTGACGGCGCTGGCGGCCATCCACGGCGCGCGCATCGTGCACCGCGACTTCAAGCCCGCCAACGTGCTCATCGGGCCGGACGGGCCGCGGGTGGTGGACTTCGGCATCGCCAGGGCGCTGGAGGTGACCGAGCTGACCAAGCACACGCAGATCGGCACGCCGCCCTACATGCCGCCCGAGCAGTTCGGCATGGGCTCGCTGGGGCCCAAGGCCGACGTGTGGGCGTGGGCGGCGACCATGGTCTTCGCCGCGTGCGGCACCCCGCCGTTCGGCACCGGGCCTGGCTGGGCGGCGCTGGCGCAGCGGATCATGCACGACGAGCCGGAGCTGGGGCCGCTCGACGGGCAGATGCGGCAGCTCGTCGCGCGGTGCCTGGCCAAGGAGTCGGCCAGGCGGCCCACGGTCATGCAGCTGTTCCAGTCGCTGGTCGGCCAGGGTGAGCTGGACGAGATGCCCGCGGCGTTCAACAGGGGCACGACGACCTGGGAGCCGGGCACCAGGGTGCTGCCGTTCTACTTCGTCTGCGACGAGTCGGTCTCGATGAGCGGCGCGCCGCTGGAGGCGGTCAACAGCGGGCTGGAGGCTCTGCGGGCCGAGCTGTCCCGGACGAAGGACGCGGCGGCGCGCACCCGGCTGGGCGTCATCGGGTTCTCCGGCGACGCCGAGACCCGGCTCCCGCTATCCGACCTGGCCGCCCTCGACGCGCTGCCCAAGCTGCGGGCCAGGGGCGGCACGAGGTACGGCCCGGCCTTCGACCTGCTGCGCGAGACCATCGCGCGGGACATCTTCCTCATCAAGGCCAACGGCGGCACCGTCTACCGCCCGATGGTGTTCTTCCTGTCGGACGGCAGGCCGAACGACGAGGGCTGGCAGGCGGCCTACCGGCGGCTCACCTCGCCCAGCTTCGAGTCGAGGCCGAACTTCATCGCGTTCGGGCTCGGCGACTGCAACCTGGAGACGATCCGGCACATCGCGACCTACGGGGCTTTCCAGGCAGACGGTTCCATGTCCGTTGCTTCGGCGTTGAAGGAGGTGGCGTCGTCGATCGCGACCTCGATCGTGAACTCGCGCGAGCAGCTCGTCGTGCCGCAGCAGGTGCCCGGGTTCACCTCGCTGCCGCTCGATGAGATCTGAGCTGCCCGTGCGCGCCGCCTCCCTGCGGGGCGCACGGAACAGGGCGCGCACGGTGTGCTGCCAGGACGCCTACGGGGTGTGGCAGGGGGACGGGCGGCTGGTGGCGTGCGTCGCCGACGGGGTGGGCAGCCAGCCGCAGTCGCACCTGGGGGCGCGGGAGGCGTGCAGGCTGCTGGGGGCTCTGCCGTACTGCCTCGACTCGGTCCTGGAGATCAACAGCGCGCTCGTCGACTTCGCCACCTCGCGGGGGATCCCGCCCGTGCACGTGTCGACCACGCTCACGGCCGCGCTGCTCGACCGCGAGACGCTGCGGTGCTCGCTGGTGTGCGTGGGCGACAGCCCGGTCTGGCTGCTGCGCGCCGGGCGCTGGCATCCCCTGCTGGGTTCCAGGGAGCCGGGTACGGTCACCGACGCGCTGCCGTCGCCCGCGCCTCGGGCCACGACGGCCGACCTGCTGCTGGAACCCCAGGATTTGCTGGTGCTGTGCACGGACGGGTTCGGCGACGTTCTCCGCGAGTCAGGTCCTGCCGCCTGGCTCGCCGAGCGATGGAGGAACCCGCCCGGATGGCCGGGTTTCCACGCCGACCTGCGGATCGCTCCCGAGCACGTGGACGACAGGAGCGCGGTGTGCGTCTGGATCGACCCTGGAACCCTCCAGGCTGACGGGGCTCCTCCCGGCCCCTAGAAAGGGACTTGTCAGGAAGTCCACTTCACACACGGGAGGCAGACATGTTCTGGTTTGAAGACGGCGTGGGCTGGGGCTAGAAAGCACCGGAGGAGGGTCAGATGGCGGTTAACAGCCTGGCGGGATTGGTGACTCCGCCGGCACAGGCGCTTTACGACCGGCTGTGCGCTGAAGGCGCGCTGAGACTGGGCGCGAGCGTCGACGGGGACGCGCCGGAGACCCTCGAACTGCTCCATCTGGGTGTCGCCTTCCGCGGAGGCGAAGGCGACACCCTGCTCCGCCCGGTCGGCACGGCAGCCGCGCTGCGGCTGCTGATCGACCGGGAGCACGCCGAGCTCGCCAGCCGCCAGCAGAAGCTGGCAGCCGGCTGGCGCGGCCTGGTGGCCAGGCTCGGCGTGCACGGGGACCAGGCGGAACCCGCCCTCATCCCCGGAGTCCAGGTCATCCCGACGATGGCCGAGGCCGCCGCCAAGGCGGTCGAACTGTACGCGGCGGGCAGCCGGCTCGTGCGGGCGACGTTCACGATCTCCTTCGAGACCGAGCCCACCCCCCACCGGCTGCTCCTGCCGCCGCCCGCCGCGCTGGAGGCCGGCGCGCGCTACCTGGGCCTGTACGACGCGGCCTACAACAACGTGCCGTGGGGGCGGCAGCTCATGAGCGACTCGGCCGTGGCCGGTGAGACCGTTCGGATGCGCAAGGCGGTGCCGACCAAGATGATCCTCGTGGACGACGCCACCGCGCTGCTGGCCGCCACCTCGACCGGGCTGCCCGCGCTGCTGGTCAGCTCGCCGGAGCTGCTCGGGCTGCTGGCCGACTGGTTCGACCTGATGTGGCACGAGTCGGTGGGCGTCGAGGGTGAGGACATCCCGCTGACCAAGGCGCAGCGCAGGGTCGTGCTGCAGCTCGCGACCGGCAAGACCGACGAGCAGATCGCCACCGAGAGCGGGGTCAGCGTGCGGACCGTGCGCAGGCACATCGCGGTCGCGATGCGCTCGCTCGGCGCCGAGACCCGGTTCGCCGCCGGGGTCGCCGCAGCCCGCAGAGGCTGGCTCTAACGCCTCGCCGTGGCCTGGTCGGCGAGCGCCCCGATGCCGTAGAGCAGGCCACCGACCAGGTCTCCGACGCTGAAGGCAGTCGCCATGGACATCGCGGTCAACCTGCAGGCGCTGTCGGGCAGCCTGCGCCGCGCCGTCTCGCCCGTCACGATCTCCAGCGCCCTGCCCGTCGTGTCGACGAGCACCACGACGGCGTTCTCCGCCTCCTCGCCGAGCGCGGCGTGCAGCTTCTCGGCGAAGTGGCGACGGCCGCCGTCCGGCTGGCCGAGGAAGACGCCGAACCGCATGCCGCTGCGGCGCTCGGCGGTCAGGAGGGCCTGGCGCAGGTCGTCGGCCTGGGCGGAGGTCAAGGTGCGCATCGCCGTCTCACCATCCTGCCGAGGCGCCGCCGACGCGCCTGCCTGGCTCCGCCGTACGGGCTGCCGCTGTCCAGTCGAGCTCGGGCACCTGGCCCCAGTGGGCCACCCGGTCGGTGAGGACCAGGCCGGAGGTGCTGACGCCCTGTTCGCTCCGGGAGGGGCCGCCGATCCAGACGGCGGCGGACTCCTGCCTGCGGGTCGCCGCCCGTCCTGGGACGAGAACGACGAGGCTGATCAGCACGAACAGGGCCACGGACGTGCCGATGAGAAAGCCGAGAATCTCCAGCGCGCTGTCCACACCAAGAACGTAATCCCGGTTCGCCCGCCCGACCAGACCCGACAGTCATAATGACCTTCGTGGAAACTCCGGCCGCCATCGGCAGATACCCGATCGAGCGGTCCCTGGGCGCCGGGGCGTTCGCCAGGGTGTGGCTCGGGCACGACGACCGGCTCGACTCCTACGTGGCCATCAAGGTGCTCGCGGACAACTGGGCGGCGGAGAGCGAGGTGCGCGAGCGCTTCCTCAAGGAGGCCAGGCTGCTGCGTCGGGCGGACTCGCAGCGGATCGTGCAGGTGCACGACATCGGGGAACTCCCCGACGGCCGCCCCTACTTCGTCATGACTTATGCGGACATGGGGACTCTGTCTGGTCTGCTCGTGGACGGGCCTCTTCCCGTCGCGGAGGCGCTGGAGCTCATCGGCGAGGTGGCCGAGGGGGTCGAGGTGCTGCACCGGCTGGGGATCGTGCACCGCGACATCAAGCCGTCGAACGTGCTGTTCCGCTCGACGCCCGGTGGGGGGAGGCGGCTGATGGTGGCCGACCTCGGGGTGGCCAGGTCGCTCGCCGACGCCACCAGCCACACGATCGCGGCCGGGTCGCCGGGGTACATGGCGCCGGAGCAGATGCGGCTGGACGGCGCGCCGGACGAGCGGGCGGACGTGCACGGGCTGGGCGCGATGGCCTATCACCTGCTGACGGGGCAGGTTCCCGCGCAGGGTGCGGTACGGCTGGCGCCGCACGCGTTGCGCGCCGGGGTGCCTGGGGCGGTGAGCGCGGCCGTCATGAAGGCGATCGACCCGGATCCGTCGCGGCGGTGGCAGAGCGTCTCCGCCTTCGTCACCGCCCTGAACGAACCCTCCGTCGCCTCCGATCTGGGCACACCCTCCGCTCCAGGCGCATCTTCCGGCCCTGACGCGTCCTCCTCGTCTGGTGCGTCGCCTTTCGTGGGCCGCCGGAAGGCGTTGTTGACGGGCGGCGCGGCCCTCGTGGTCGCCGGTGCGGCCGTCGCGGGAGTGCTCGCTCTGCGGCCGACCGGCGGCTCCAGCAGCACGCCAGACCCCGCGCCATCCGCCACCAGCACGGGCGCCCTCCTGTTGCGCGATCACCCCGACATCCCCCGCCAATACCGCGAGATGATCATCCAGGCAGGACGGCGATGCCAGCTCAAGGGCCTGTCCCCCGCGCTGATCGCCGCGATGCTCAAGGTGGAGAGCGGCTTCGACCCCCACCTGTCCGACCCCGACAAGGACGAGTACGGCATAGCCCGCTGGACCCCCCGCGTCCTGCGCGTCTGGCAGCCCGACGGCGTCAACCGCCCGGAGCCCAAACCCGAGGCGATCACCCCTGAGCTGTCGATCCCCGCCATGGGCGTCTTCCTCTGCAACCTCGGCCCCAACATCGAGGACCTCCCCGGCGACCCGGCGGAGAAGCTCGTCGCCCTCTACCGCAGCGGCGTGCAGCCGATGAAGGCCGCCAACGGCATCCCGGCCCAGTGGAAGACCCACATCGCCCAGGTCATGAAATATCGCAGCGAATACCAGCCCTAAGGCAGGAGCCGCAGGTCGGCGTCCGTCACCAGGTTGAACCGCAGGGCCAGGTTGATCAGCGCCACCCGCTGCCAGTCCGCCTTGCCCACGTCGTCGGCCTGCTTGACCCGCAGCTTGGTCCTGGCCAGGTAGTCGATGTGGAAGTTCACCCCGCTCCTGGTCAGGTCGAACCCGTGGAGGCGCTCGATCAGCTGCGGGACGGTCGGCACCACCGTGCTGGACGGGTCGCGCAGGCGCGCCTCGCAGAGGGCGACGAGGATGAGGAAGTACTTGGCCGACCTGTCCATCGGGTAGACGGCCATCGTCGTCACCCCCTCGGCGGAGGCCTGGAGCTGCGTGCCGTATGCGGAGCTGAGGAGCTCGCTCCGATACACGTGCTCTGGGGCGAAGACGAGGAACCCGGTGGTGCCGTGCTCGGCGGGGAGGATCACCCGGGAGAACTCGAACGGCACGGGCATGCCGATGCGGCGCGGCGGCACCTTGACGAACTCACCGCCACCTTCGGGGTTCTCTACCACGTAGGTGCGGTCGGCGCTGAGGTTGCTGATCAGCCAGTAGTCACCGACCGCCTCGATGCTCCCCGCCAGCCGTGAGACGGCCCGATCCGACACCACAACATCAACCTCGGAACCCCGCCCGAACGTGGCACTCTCGCCGGGCCGCAGCTCCGCCATCACCGTCGCGTCCGCCTGGATCAGAACCGTTCGCACGCCCCTCGTTCTACGCGCCCACCCACCCCACTGGCTACCTGTAAGCCTGCAGGTTCACCACATCGCGGGTCGGCGGTCGCCCCAGAAGCCGCCTCGGGAGGCCTCCAGCTGGGCGGATACCGAGATGAGGGTCGCCTCGTCACCCACTCGACCCGCCAGCATGACGCCGATGGGCAGGCCGTCGGCGTTCCAGTGGAGGGGGAGGTTGACGGCGGGCTGGCCGCTCACGTTGTAGATCGCCGGGAACGCCGCGAAATGCTTCATGCGCTCGAAGGTCAGCTCAGGGTCGTCGCCCTCCTCGAACCACCCGACCGGCCGCGGCGGCTCGGTGACCGTGGGCGTCAGCACCGCGTCGTACTCGTTGGTGACCAGCAGCGCCAGCCGCGTGGCCAGCTGCAACGACGCCTGCGCCTGCAGGAACGACGGCGCCGACGTCGCGAACCCGCGCTCACGCAGCCAGGCGGTGAGCGGACGCAACCGGTCCGCCCGGTCGTCCGCCACCGGATGCATGCACGCGAACGCGTACCAGAGCGTCACGAACTGCGGCACCACGTCCGGCCCGAACGGCGGGTCGATGTCGACGATCTCGTGCCCCAGCGCCGCCAGCGCCTTGCTCGCCTCCTCGTAGGCCGCCGTCACGTCCGGGTGCAGGACGGTGTCCGGCACGACCGGCCGCGAGTAGCGCGCGATGCGCAGCCGTCCAGGCTCACGGCTCGCGTGTTCCAGGAACGTCCCCTCGTACGGCGGAGCCGCGTAGAGGTCGCCGGGATTGTTGTGCGCCATCACGTCGAGCAACGCGGCGGCGTCGGCCACCGTACGGGCGAGCGGCCCGTTGGCCGACATGCCCGCGAGGTCGGGAATGATCGGCGCGAAGCTGATCCGCCCCCTGGTGGGCTTGATGCCGAACAGCCCGCACACGCTGGCCGGGATCCTGATCGACCCGGCGCCGTCGCTCCCCTGCGCCGCCGGGGCCAGCCCTGCCGCCACGGCGGCCGCTGCTCCGCCGCTCGACCCGCCGGCCGACCTGGTCAGGTCCCAGGGGGTGCGGCTGGGCGGCGACACGTACGTCTCGGTGTAGCAGGGCAGGCCGAACTCGGGGGTGGCGGTCTTGCCGAGCATGATCGTGCCCGCGTCGCGCAGCCGTTCGACCACGGTGTCGTCCACCGGGGCGACGAACCCGTCGTAGGTGGCGGAGCCGAAGTGGATCGGCACGTCCTTGACGAGGTTCAGATCCTTGATCGGGATCGGCACGCCGTACAGCGGGCCCTCGGGAGTTCCGGCGGCGAGGAGGCGTGCCTGCTCGATAGCTTTTTGTGCCGTCACGGTGACATAGGCGCCGATCTGCCCGTCGAGCCGTTCAATACGGTCGAGGTAGTGCTCGGTGATCTCAACTGGTGAGATTTCCCGGCGCCGGACGCCTTCCGCCTGCTCAATCGCGGTGAGATCATGTATTTGCGCCACGCAACCGCACAGTAGTCTCAGTTGTCTAGAGAGGAAAGGAATAGATACCCGGAAATCGGGCGGGCTATCCGTTGACGTGGGCCATAAAACTATGGACAGGTCAAGACTAGGCACTCCTCCGCGGCTCGGGCTACCGTGAGTTACGTGGACTCCAGCCCGCAGCGAGAAGACAGTCACGGTGCGTCACCTATCTGGGTGAGCGAACGGCCTGACGAGGAGCGACCCGCGGCGAAGCCGTCGGCGCCCACGTCTACCTACGCGCCTGTCGAACGAGCGTCTATGCGCACCCTGCTCCAGCAACCCCGGTTCCGCCGCCTGCGAAACCGCGCCATCGTGGCGCTGCTCGTGGGTGTGGCCGCGGGGTTCCTCGTGGGTGACTGGCGGCTCGGCGTCACGGCCGGAGTGATCGCCGCCATCGCGGACACCGTCTACCGCGCCAGATCCACCTCGACCGTGCCCGCGTGGCGCCGCTCGTCGGTGGCGGAGCGCCGGACCGAGGCGCAGCTGAAGAAGCTGGAACGCAGCGGTTACCGCACCCTGCACGCCAGGGCGATTCCCGGCAGCGAGGCGCAGATCGACCACCTGGTCATCGGCCCGACCGGCGTCTACGCGGTCGACTCGGAGAAGTGGGACAAGCGGCTGCCCGTGCGGGTCCAGATGGGCAAGAAGCTCTTCCACGGCCCGTTCGACATGAAGCCGCGGCTCACCGAGGCCCGCTGGGAGGCGACGCAGGCCAGCGAGCTGATCAGCAAGGCCTACGGGCGCGAGGTCACCGTGGTGCCCTCCTTGGCCATCTACGGCCCGCCGGTGCCCTGGAAGATCATGACCATCCGCGACGTGGACGTCTACGAAGGCGGCCGTGCCCGCAAGTGGATCACCAAGCGCGAGCGGGCGCTGACCGACGCCGAGATCGACCGGCTCTACGACATCGCCGCCCAGGTCCTCCCCGCGCGGTACGGCGACGCATAGCGGATCTATATCGCCTGCCTCTAGCGTCCTTCTGTGGCGCGAACCAGCCAGGTGGTCGTCGGAGTCCTGCTCGCCGTCCCCACGGTGGTCAACGTGGCGGGCGGCCTGCGCTGGGTCCTGACGCCGTCGCTGCCCGCTCCCCTGCTCGACGCGCTCGCGCGGGCGGGGTTGCTCGACGCGTGGCTGCTGCTCGACCTCCTGACCGCGCTGGGCGTCGTCGCCGCGCTGTTCTTCGTCCGCCGCCTCCCGCTGGCCGCCGTCTCCCTGACCTGCCTGGCGGCCGCTCTCACCGGGCCGCCGACGCTGCCTCTCTGGTACGGCGTCGCCTATGCCGTTGCCTACGCGTCCGCTTCGTGGACATGCGTCTCAACTGCCGGGCGATAGCCGTACCATGGACAGACTCGCTAGCGATGGGAGAAACACCATGCCCGCCCTCAGGTCTCGTACGGTTACTCACGGCAGGAACATGGCCGGAGCCCGGGCGCTGCTCCGGGCGACTGGTGTAGCCGGAAGCGACTTCGGCAAACCGATCATCGCGGTGGCCAACAGCTTCACCCAGTTCGTCCCCGGGCACGTGCATCTGCGCGACGTCGGCGACGTGGTGTCCGCCGCGATCCGCGAGGCCGGGGCGATCCCGCGCGAGTTCAACACGATCGCGGTCGACGACGGCATCGCGATGGGCCACGGCGGCATGCTCTACTCGCTGCCCAGCCGCGAGCTGATCGCCGACGCGGTGGAGTACATGGTCGAGGCGCACTGCGCCGACGCGATGATCTGCATCTCCAACTGCGACAAGATCACGCCGGGCATGCTGCTCGCCGCGATGCGGCTCAACATCCCGACCGTCTTCGTCTCCGGCGGGCCCATGGAGGCCGGCAAGATCCCGGGCAAGAAGCTCGACCTCATCGACCCGATGATCGCCTCGGCTGACGACTCGGTGTCCGACGAGGAGCTGCTGGCCCTGGAGGAGAACGCCTGCCCGACCTGCGGCTCCTGCTCCGGCATGTTCACCGCCAACTCGATGAACTGCCTCGCCGAGGCGATCGGCCTGGCGCTGCCGGGCAACGGCACCATCCTGGCCACGCACGGCGACCGCAAGAAGCTCTACCAGGACGCGGGCCGCCAGCTCGTCGAGATCACCAAGCGCTACTACTTCGAGGACGACGAGTCGGTCCTGCCGCTCAACATCGCCACCCGCGAGGCGTTCGAGAACGCCATGACGCTGGACGTCGCGATGGGCGGCTCGACGAACACGATCCTGCACATCCTGGCCGCCGCCCGCGAGGCCGGAGTCGACTTCGGGCTCAAGGAGATCAACGAGATCTCGCTGCGGGTGCCGTGCCTGTGCAAGGTGGCTCCCGCCACGGACAAGTACCACATCGAGGACGTCCACCGGGCCGGCGGCATCCCCGCCATCCTGGGCGAGCTCGACCGCGCCGGGCTGCTGCACCGCGACGTGGCCACGGTCAACGGGCGCTTCTCCGACATGCTGGCCTCCTGGGACCCGGTCTCGCCGGCCGTGCTGCCCGAGGCGACCGCGCTCTGGCACGCCGCTCCCGGCAACGTCCGCACGGTCAAGCCGTACTCGCAGAACAACCGGTTCGACTCCCTCGACCTCGACCGGGCCGAGGGGTGCATCCGCGACCGCGAGCACGCCTACACCGCCGACGGCGGCCTGGCCGTCCTCTACGGCAACATCTCGCGCGACGGCGCGGTCGTGAAGACGGCCGGCGTCGACGAGTCCATCTGGAAGTTCAGCGGCCCTGCCGTGGTGTTCGAGTCGCAGGACGACGCGGTCGAGGGCATCCTCAACAACCGGGTCAAGGCGGGCGACGTGGTCGTGATCCGCTACGAGGGCCCCAAGGGCGGGCCCGGCATGCAGGAGATGCTCTACCCGACCTCGTTCCTCAAGGGCAAGGGCCTGGGCAAGGTGTGCGCGCTGGTCACCGACGGGCGCTTCTCCGGCGGCACGTCCGGGCTGTCCATCGGCCACGCCTCGCCGGAGGCGGCTGAGGGCGGGGCGATCGCGCTGGTCGAGGACGGCGACCTCATCGAGATCGACATCCCCAACCGGTTGCTGGAGCTGCGGGTGCCGGAGGAGGAGCTGGCGGTGCGGCGCGAGAAGCTGCTCGCCGACCTGGGCGGCTACCGTCCGCGCGACCGGCAGCGGCCGGTGAGCGTGGCGCTGCAGGCTTATGCGGCGATGACGACGTCGGCGTCCACGGGCGCCTCCCGGGACCTGACCCAGCTCTCCCGCTGACGACCGCGCCTGGTCGCCTTGGAGCTCCTGACAGAACGAACCCCCACCTCTCTTTCCCCGTGAGGGGAGGTCGTTCCGTCAGGAGCTCTTAATGAGTTCCTGGCCCCGTTAGGGGCGCTGGGCCGTACAGGTTTTCGAAAAATGTCGGTGCTGACACGTATTCTGTGGGTATGGCTACTCTCGTGAAGCCCTCCACTCGACCGCTGACGACCGCCGAGATCGCCGCCCTCGCCCTCTCACTGGCGCACCTGGGAGCGGGCCCGCAGGCCATCACCGCCAGGCGCGGCCTGCGCCACACGTTCGAGCACCTGGAGATCGACGACGAGGTCGTCGCCACGACGCTCGCCACGCTGACCGAACCGCTGGCCGTGGACGTCGCGTCCAGGGCCCGCGTGATCGCCGACGCCATCACCAGCCGGCTCATGATCCGCCTGCACTACCGGGACGCCGGGGGGAACGTCACCATCCGCGACGTGGAGCCGGTGACGTGCCTGGTGCACCGGGAGTACTGGTATTTGGTAGGGGTTTGCCGGATGCGACGGGCGATCCGGGCGTTCCGCTTCGACCGCGTCATAGCCGTCGAACCCACCCTCACCCCGTCCCGCCCCCACCTCGCCGACCGCTTCCTCCCCTTCCAACGCCGCGCAGCCTGACCATCCGACGGCCTCCACCCTCGCCTGACGGCCTCCTCCCTTTCCGACGCCGCGCAACTAGACCATCCGACCGCTTCTCCCCCTCCAACGGCGCGCGGCCTGACCAGCTGGCGGTCAGGCCTCACCTGGAGCGTCGGCCCGCCCCCTCCCGAGGCCACTCTCGGGAGAGGGCGGATCCCCTGGCTAGGGACCGTCCGTCCGTCGGTCCCTGCCGCTGGTGGTACGTCGCGGCGTCGTGTGACGCCGCCCTAGACGCGGTGCCCGCCCGTCCACCCACGGGCCGCCACCGCCGCCCCCGGGTCGCCCGCCCGCGCCCGGGGGCACCCGCCTTTTCGCGAAGCCCTTTCACGGCGACGACCCTTCTTTCTGTACGGACAACACGTTGGGCCGCGATGCCGGGGTTGGGGAATCGTGGGGAGGCGTTGACCTTGATCGGGGCGGGTCGTTGACGCGGCGGGTGACAGGCTGCGCGACATGTGCCCTTTGTCGATCTCGCGTTCCGTTCTCGCGCTCGCTGCGCTGCTGGTGACGGGGTGTGCGCAGACCCGACCTCTCACCGCTGAGATGAGCCCGGCGACCGCTGCGGGCGTTCGTCCCTCTGCGGGTGTGCAGGGTTCCGTGGCGGCGGGGTTTGTCGGTGGTGCGCAGGCTGTTGGTCAGCAAACCGTCGGACAGCGGGCGGGCAGCTCGCTGGGAGCTGGGACGGCCGGAGCAGCCGGAGCCGCCGGGGCCGCCGGGGCCGCCGGGGCCGCCGGGGCCGCTGGGGAGGGTAGCCGGTCGGGCGAAGGGCGGGCGGTCGGGGTCCGGGAGGCTGGGCGTCTGGCCTCCGGGTTTGGGGAAGCCGGGCGGCGGTTGGATCGGGTGTTGGGGCGGTATCTGGGCGATCGGCCTGGGCGGGCTGAGGTGGCGGTGCTCGACCGTACGGAGAACGTCCGCTACGCCTTCCGGGACCGTGATCCGTTCCTTCTGGCCAGTGTTGCCAAGGTGGACATCCTGCTGGCACTTCTCCTCAAGACCCAGCGGGAACATCGCGGGCTGTCCGGGCACGAGCGGTCCCTGGCCAATCGCATGATCCGCTACAGCGACAACCAGTGCGCGCACGAGCTCTACACCGCGATCGGCGGCAAGTACGGTCTCACGCGGACCCTGCGCAGGCTGAACGTGGATGACACCTGGCCGGGGTCGGGGCTGTACTGGGGTGCGACCCGCAGCACGCCCACCGACCAGGTGCGGGTGCTCGACCTGCTCACCGGCGTCGACGGGCCGGTCGACGCGGCCAACCGGCGTTACGCGTTGCGCCTGATGTCGACGGTCACGCGCGACCAGGCGTGGGGGGTGAGCGCGGCTGGTGACGGTGGGCGGGTGGCGTTGAAGAACGGGTGGATTCCGGCGCGGGTGCATGGTGGGCTGTGGACGATCAACAGCGTGGGGCGGCTGTCGGTGGCGGGCCACGACCTGCTGATCGCCGTCCTTTCCGAGCGCAGCCCCTCGATGGGGTCGGGCATCAGGACGGTGGAACAGGTGGCCCGGCTGACCGTCAAGGCCTTCACGACGAACACCGACCGCTAGACGCATGGGGGTCGCGGCCGCATCCCTCTCACAGCCCGTCGCCGAAAGAGCGACGCGGGCACAGCAGTGGTGACCGCCCAAGCGCGGGGTGGCCCAAGCGCTGGGCGTCACAGGGCTGGCCTGGGAGCTGGGGGCGTCGCGGGGTGGCCCGGGGGCTCGGTGGGTGGTGCCCAGGCTGGCTCTGCCGTACCCGAAGGAAGGCAGTTAGCCGCAGCAGCCTCCGCCGCAGCAACCACCACCGCCGCCGCCACCCGACGGGGAAGGGGCGGCGCCGGTCATAGCGACCGTGGAGAGGAGCTTGACGGTGTCGTCGTGTCCGGCCGGGCACAGCGCCGGGTCGGCGGAGGCCGACATCGGGCGGGTCAGCTCGAACGTGGATCCGCAGGAGCGGCAGCGGAAGTCGTAGCGCGGCATGCCACCAGAGTACTCAGCCGTCGAAGCTCACACTCGCGTAGTCGGCGACCGGTTCGTACCCGATGGACTGGTAGATGGCGTTGCTCGTCGGGTTCGAGAGGTCGGTGAACAGGACCTTCCGCTCTGCGCGATCGCTCTGCGAGGCGAAGGCGGTGACGGCAGCGCCGAAGCCGCGCCTGCGGCACGACGGCGGGGTGTAGACAGGGCCGATCCTGCACACTCCCCCTACGGAGACCGACACGGCGGCCAGGGAGACCGGCGCCCCGTCGTGCTCCCAGAGCACGAAGTCCCCCAGCCCCAACCGCCGCTCCACCTGCGGCACCACGTCCGTGGGCGGTAGCCCGGCGTCCTCCTGGAACCCCTGGTACCACGACACCAGCAGCCCGAACTCCTCCGCCCGAGCCACCCGTCCATGCCCAGGCACAGCAGGCACCCGCAACTCCCGCAACTCGTAGAGCCGCTCGGAACGGATGTGCGCCACGTCGGAGGGCCAGTGCGCCACGAACTCCTCGACCTGGTGCAACGGCCCGCCAACAGCCGGGATGTCACGCCCGTGCGCGTGCAGCGACTCGATCAGCGGCGTCACCGCTTCGAGGGGCATCCGCGCCATGCCGAGCTGGTGGGGCGGCGTGCGGAACACCGCGCCGCGCACCTGGCCGTCGGCTGTCCACCAGCCGAAGTAGGCGCCAGGCATGTCCATCCCGGTCCTGACCCCGGTCAGGACCGTCAGCGCGACCGTGTTGGCCACGGGGTCGGCCAGCAGGAACGGCCAGGCGTTCGCGGCGAACGCCTCGACGTCCTCGGTGAAGGTCCACATGGGGGAGATCATGCCAGGTGGCCGCCGCCCGTCGGCGGCGGCCACCCCGGTCAGGCGGCGGCTTCCAGATAGGGAGCCCACTGGGGATCACCGAGGAACTGCGCCCCGATCAGCCTCCAGTGCGCGCCCCGAGGCACCGCCGGGGCGACGGTGAGCTTCCACCCCAGCTCCTCAAGGAACTTGTCGGCCTTCCTGTGGTTGCACTGCATGCACGAGGCGACGCAGTTCTCCCACGTGTGGGGGCCGCCCCTGGACCTGGGGATCACATGGTCGATCGTCTCGGCCCGAAGCCCGCAGTAGGCGCAGCGGTAGTCGTCACGGCGCATGAGCGCCGCGCGGGTCAGGGGGATGCGAGAGCGGTAGGGGATGCGGACATATCGTCTGAGCCTGATCACCGAGGGGACGTCGAGCGTACGGCTGGCGGAGCGGAGGACCGCTCCTCTGCCGTCGCGGTGGACGACGTCGGCCTTCTCCCGCAGCACGAGGATCACCGCGCGGTGCAGGGAGAGGGTGGTCAGGGGTTCGTAGGTGGCGTTGAGCAGGAGTACTTGGCGCATCAGGGGTTTCCCCTCTGATGCTGTATTTGCGGCCCCTCCTGGGACCCGGACGCTTCCGTCATGAGGACCTCCGCCGGACGGCCCGACGGATGGTCACCACGGCACCGTCCTTCACCAAGTCTGGCGTGACATGCGTGGTCCCCGCCACCCCATAACCTCCAGCCGGAATGAACCAGAGGGACGCACGGTGTGTTTTATGCCCGCTTCACCAGCGCTTTACGCCTGCCCCGAGGAAGTGATCACTCGGCGCTGGGTGTAGTTTGTGGGAGTTTGTCTCATTTACAACACCTTTATGGAGTTATCTCGTGCGTCGTTCGTTTGCCGCGTCCGCCCTTCTGCTCGCCGCCCTCACCACTGCCTGCGGTACGCAGCAGCACACGGCAACAACCGCCAAGCTCACCGACCCCAACGTGATCGGCACCGCCGTACAGAAGAAGCTGCAGGAGTCCGGCAGCGTCCACATGAACCTGACGATGACGACGCAGGGCGCGGAGCCGGTCAAGGCGACCATGGCGATGGAATACCCGGACAGGATCGACCTGCGCATCGTCGGCAAGTCGCACGCCCTCCTGGCCGGGGAGTCCGCCTACCTGGAGGTCGCCCCGGGGACGAAGGGCGTCGAGCCAGGCAAGATGTGGGTCAAGCTCCCCGCGGAAACGGCCGCCGCCTTCGCCCAGCTCTCCCAGGCGTCCGCGCAGACCGCCGACCTCGCCAAGTCCGCCAAGATCACCTCCACCAGCGAGGACGCGCTCGGCACCCACTACGCGATGAGCGTCGACATGGAGAAGGTGCTCGGCGGCGACTTCCTGCAGAAGCTCGTGCAGCAGCAGACCGCCGGGAACGAGCAGGCAGCCGCAGCGCTCAAGACGGCGCTGGAGCAGCAGCTCAAGGGCAAGACCGCGACGCTGGACATGTGGCTCGACAAGACCGGGGCCCCGGTCAAGAGCGTGATGGACGTGGCGGGCGTCACGAAGACGGAGATGACCTTCGCCGGTTGGGGCGAGGTTCGCACCATCAAGGCGCCCTCCGCCGACGAGGTCTCCAAGTCATAGGGTCTAGTCCATGACGCGACAGCCGTACCCGACCGCTCACCGCGACGAGATCGTCGACGACCTGCACGGCACCCAGGTGCCCGACCCCTACCGTTGGCTGGAGGACGCCGACGACGCCGAGACCAAGGGCTGGCTGCTCGCGCAGGAGCAGCTGTTCAAGGGGGAGCTCGGCGAGCAGCGGTTCAAGGACCGCATCGCCGAGCTGCTCAGGTCCGGCTCGGTGGGTGTGCCGGTGTGGCGTGGTCAGCGGCAGTTCTTCTCCAGGCGCACGCCCGACCAGGAGCACGCCGTCTACTACGTCGTGGACGAGGACGGCGAGGAGCGCGCGCTGATCGACCCGATGGCGATCGACCCGTCAGGGCTGACGACGCTCGACGCCGTGCAGCCCGACAAGGAGGGGCGCCTGCTGGCGTACCAGATCTCCGTGGGCGGCGACGAGGAGTCGGTGCTGTACATCCTCGACGTGGCCACCGGGCTGCGGGTCGAGGGGCCGATCGACCGCTGCCGCTACTCCCCCATCGCGTGGCTGCCCGGCGGCGAGGCGTTCTACTACGTGCGCAGGCTGCCGAGCACCGAGGTGCCGGAGAACGAGCGGCAGTACCACCGCCGCGTCTACCTGCACCGCGTCGGCACCTCCACCGAGGAGGATGTGATCATCTTCGGCGAGGGGCTGAAGATGACCAACTACTACGGCGTCTCCGTCTCGCGGGACGGGCGCTGGCTGCAGATCTCGGCCCACGAGGGTACGGCTCCGCGCAACGACCTGTGGGTCGCCGACCTCACCGAGTCGTCGCTCGACTCGCCCGAGCTGGTGACCGTACAGGAAGGGGTGGACGCGCAGACCGGGCTGCAGTTCGGCCGCGACGGCCGCCTCTACGTGCACACCGACAGGGACGCGCCGCGCGGCAGGATCTGCGTGGCCGACCCGGCCGACCCGACTGTGTGGACGGACCTCGTCCCGGAGGACGCCGAGGCGGTGCTCTCCAGCTACGCGATCCTCGACGACCTGGACGCCCCGGTCATGCTGGTCGGCTGGACGCGGCACGCGATCAGCGAGATCTCGGTGCACGACCTGGCGACCGGCGAGCGGACCGGCTCGGTGCCTACGCCGGGGCTGGGCACGATCGGCGGCATCTCGGAGCGTCCCGAGGGCGGGTTCGAGGCGTGGTTCGGCTATACCGACAACACGACGCCGCCGACGATCCAGCGTTACAACGCGCGCACCGGGGAGACGACGTTGTGGGCGGCCTCTCCGGGGGCCGTGGACGTGCCGGAGGTCAAGACCTCCCAGGTCGTCTACACCTCCAAGGACGGCACCGAGGTCCGGATGCTGATCATCGAGCCGGTGGACCGCGAGGGTCCGCGGCCGACGATTCTCAACGGCTATGGCGGTTTCGGGATCTCGATGACGCCGGGTTACTCCGCTTCCGTGCTCACCTGGGTGGAGGCGGGCGGCGTGTATGCGATCGCCAGCCTGCGCGGGGGCGGCGAGGAGGGCGAGGAGTGGCACCGCGCGGGGATGCTCGGGCACAAGCAGAACGTGTTCGACGACTTCCACGCGGCGGCCGAGCACCTGGTCGCTACCGGTGTGACGACGTCCGGGCAGCTGGCGATCTCGGGTGGGTCGAACGGCGGGCTCCTGGTGGGCGCGGCGCTGACGCAGCGGCCGGAGCTTTATGCGGCGGTGGCCTGCTCGGCGCCGCTCCTGGACATGATCAGGTACGAGCTGTTCGGTCTGGGGGCGACGTGGAACGTGGAGTACGGCTCGGCCGAGGTGGCCGAGGAGTTCGCGTGGCTGGCGGCTTATTCGCCGTATCACCACGTCCGTGAGGGTGTGGACTACCCGGCGACGATGTTCACCGTCTTCCAGTCGGACAGCCGGGTGCACCCGTTGCACGCGTGGAAGATGTGCGCGGCGCTGCAGCACGCCACGGGCGGGGAGCGGCCGATCGTGCTGCGCAACGAGACCGAGGTCGGGCACGGCGCCCGCTCCATCAGCCGCACCGTCGACCTCGCCGCCGACCAGCTCACCTTCCTCGCCAGGCACACTGGCCTCTAGAAGGGGTACGGCACAGCCGAGGGACGGCCACCCGCCGACGTGGGTGGCCGTCCGTGCGTCATTGGCACGCGGTCTGACGTGGTCCCCGCCGTTACATCGGTGCGTCGGGCGGCTTGTCGGTGCCGATGCCTATAGTCGAGGGGGTGGACAGCGGCCTGTGGATGGTCGAGGCGGAGACCGGCTACGCGATCTCAGTGGATCGGCTCGTAGGAGTGAACAGCTTCATCCACGTGCGGACTTTCACGCCATCCGGATCTTCTACGAAGCCACCGTCACCGGCGGAGAGCTGCGCCACCAGGCGGCCTGGGTCCCCTTGGCGGAGCTGAAGAGGCTGGATCGCTCCGAGGTGGTCGACAGCGGTCTCGCGCTGTATCAGGAGCGGCCGAGGACCGGGCACCTATAGTCGAGGGGTGGACAGCGGCCTGTGGATGGTCGAGGCGGCGCCCAGTGCGGCGCTGCGGCCCTATGTCACGCGGCTGGTCGCCTACCGCGAGGGCTACGACGCCCCGCTTGAGCGCACCGAGTACCCCTGGACGGGCGTGGTCCTGGTCTTCGGCTTCGGGGCCGCGCTGGAGTGCGCGGGTGTGCAGGTCACCTCGTTCGCCGCAGGCCTGTCCGACCGCCCCACGCACACGCGGATCCGGGCGCTCACCCAGGGCGTCGAGGTGTTCCTCACCCCCTTCGGCGCCAGGCGCCTGCTCGGGATGCCGATGAGCGAGGTCGCCAACCGCATCGTCCCCGTGGACGACCTGTTCGGCCGCTGGGGCGGCGCGGCGGTCGCCAGGCTCGCCGAGCAGCCCACCTGGCGCGAGCAGGTGCGGCTGGTCGACCGCCTGCTCATGGAACGCATCCACGACGCCCCCGAGCTGGGCCCGCAGGTGCCGTGGGCGTGGGCAAGGCTGCTGGAGTCCGGCGGCGCGGTGAGCGTCGCCTCGCTCGCCGACGCGCTCGGCTGGAGTCATCGGCATCTGGTGGCGCGCTTCCACGACCAGGTGGGCCTGTCGCCCAAGGCCGTGGCGCGCGTGGTCCGCTTCAACCGCGCCCTGTCGCTGCTGACGCCCGAGGTGTCGCTGGCCGAGCTGGCCGCCGAGTGCGGCTTCTACGACCAGGCGCACATGAACAGGGAGTTCCGCGCCCTGTCCGGCACCACGCCCGGTCAGATTCGTCCAATCGCTCCCTACCTGGACGGCGCGACAATCGACGCATGACCAGAACCGTTTACGCACTTGCCCGCTACCAGGACTGCGGTGCCGCTGTCGACTTCCTGACGTCGGCGTTCGGGTTCAAGGCGCACGAGGTGTCCAAGAACGACGAGGGCGTCGTCGTCCACGCCGAGCTCTTCGCCGGCGACGACATGATCATGATCGGCTCCGGCGAGCCAGGCGGTCCGGGCATCTACGTCGCCGTCGACGACCCGGACGCCCACCACGACCGCGTCAAGGAGGCGGGGGCCGATATCACGATGGAGCTGGTGGACCAGCCGTACGGGTCGCGGGAGTACGGCTGCAAGGACCCGGGCGGCAACTCCTGGTTCTTCGGCACCTACCGCCCCTGAACCGCACAGACAGGGCGGGTACGGCGGGCATAGGAGCGGGCGCCGACCAGCAGCCCGGCCCCGAGCCCGCCGAACGCCAGCCCGCCGAACTCCACCATCCAGAACCACCCCGTCGTCACCAGCCCGCCGACCACGAGCGCCGTGCCGTACAGGAAGAGCGTGAAGCCGGCGAGCCACGCGGGGATGAGGGGCAGCAGGCGAGGCACCCGCCGTCGTAGAAGCGGGAAGACCATGCCCCAGCGGTGGGTCAGCCCGAGGATGAGGAAGCAGGCGAGCAGCGCCGCAAGCACGGTGAAGTCGATGCCGACCGCCGCAAGGCCCCGCGTCGTGCCGGACCCTCCTGCGTTGAGCTCGTGCCATCGCGCGGCCGTCATGCCGAGCGCGTCGCCGCCGAGGGTCCAGATGGTCTTGGTGACGGCCCAGGGGAGGATTCCGCACATCGCCACGTAGACGACCACACGGGTCCGCGGGGAAGCGGGCGTGGCGGGCGGGTGGAGGAAGGGGGCATCCCACGGAGGCGGGTGCCCCTCACCGCATCGGGGGCACCGGCCGCGGCGACGCCGTACGACAGTGGCGGCGACGAGCAGCCCGGCGCCCGCGATGTTCATCAGCAGGAGGATCAGGCTGACCGCGCCGCTTCCATCGCCGCCCAGGAGCGCGACGAACTCGATCGGAGCGCCGAACGTCGCGACGACGAACACCGGGGTCACCACGGGAATCAACCGGGTGAGCGCGGCCAGCGCCGCGAGCGCCAGCGCCACCTGCGCCCACGCGGGCATGGTGAAGCGGAAGGCGAACGGCACCGCCGTACCGGTGAGCAGCCAGAAAGCGTGAACGGCCGCGTAGGCCACGGCCCAAACCGCGACCACCCGGTGGATCCAAGCAGGCCATGTACGAAATTTCACGGAATCAAAGATCGCCGGACAGGACCTCCCGCCGCCTCCCCCGCCAGAGCCAGATCCAGTTGCCAAAGAACCCTTTGACATATCCAGAATGCCAAAGATATCTTTGACACATGGAGATCACCGATCCGCGGGCGATGCGCGCTCTCGCGCACCCCCTGCGGCTTGACCTGATGGACCTGCTCGTCCGCATCGGCCCGGCCACCGCCGCCGTCTGCGCGCGACACCTGAACACCTCCCAGGCGTCCTGCTCCTTCCACCTGCGCCAGCTCGCCAAGTACGGCTACGTGGCCGAGGCCGAGAGCGAGGACCAGCGCGAGCGCCCCTGGAAGGTCGTCGACAAGCGGCAGAACATTTCAGCCGAGACCGGCGGCGTCGCGGCGACCGAGCTGTCGCGGGTGTTCGTCGAGCGCGAGGCGGCCAGGCTGATCGGCTGGACGACCGAGGGCCGCGGTCGGGCGAGCGAGGAGTGGCGCGGCGCCAGCTTCCTCCACGGCATCACCGCCGAGCTCACCCCTCAGGAGCTCGACGAGGTCGGCAAGCAGCTCATGGCCGTCATGGCCCCCTACATCGACCGCACCCCAGCACCGGACGGCGCCTCGTTCGTCCGCGTCCTACTGACCGGGATCCCCACGTGAACGCCCTGCGCAACCCCCTCTTCCGCCGCCTGCTCGCCGGCGACGCCGTCTCCAGCTTCGGCGACAGCGCCCTCTACCTGTCGCTCGGCATCTGGGCCAAGGAGCTGACCGGCTCAGACTCGGCCGCCGGGCTCGTCTTCCTCTGCCTGGCGCTGCCCGGCCTGTTCTCGCCGCTCTACGGCCACGTGGTCGACCGGGTCAGGCGCAAGCCGCTGATCATCGCGATGTACGCCCTGATGGGGGTGACCGTACTCGCGCTCCTGCTGGTCAGGACCGCCGACCAGCTGTGGATCATCTACGCGGTCGCCCTGGCGTACGGGGTCACGTTCTCCGTGCCCGCCTACGGCGGGCTGCTCAAGGACCTGTTGCCGTCGGACGAGGCGGCGAGCGCCCGAGCCACCCTGATCACGGTACGGCAGGGCGTCAGGATCGCCTCCCCGGTGATCGGCGCGGGCATCTACGCCGGGCTCGGCGGCGGCGCGCTCGCCGTGATCGACGCGGCGACCTTCGCGGTCGCGATCGGCTTCCTGCTCACCATGAAGATCACCGAGTCCGCCCCCGAGCCAGCGGAGCGCAACGCCATGACCGCCGGGTTCCGCTACCTGTGGAGCGTGCGGCTGCTGGTCAGGCTGACGATCGCGGAGACGCTGTTCATGGCGACCGTCGGGCTGATGGACACGGCCGTCTTCGCCGCCATCGAGCACGGGCTCAGCCTGCCCGCCTCCTTCTTCGGCGTGCTCACCACCGTTCAGGGCGCGGGTTCCGTGGTGGGCGGGCTCGTCGCCGGATACCTGGTCAAGCGGCTCGGCGAGGCGCGCGGCTCCGCGCTCGGCTACGCCGCCTTCGCGCTGGGCGCCTTCGCCTTCCTGGCGCCGTCCGCCGTCCTCTTCCTGATCGGCGCGGTGATCTACGGCGCGGCCATCCCGATCTTCAGCGTCGCCCTGGGCACGGCCCAGCACCTCTACGTGCCCGCCAGGCTCCAAGGCAGGGTCGGCGCCGCGATCGGGATGCTCACCAACGGCACCCAGTCGCTCTCCATCGCCGCGGGAGCCGCGCTGGCCATGAGCTACCAGATCTCCTACGCCCTGATCGTGGTGGCCAGCCTGGGTGCCGCGGTCGCCGTCACCGCAGGCCGGGTGCCGGTTCCGAAGATCATCCCGTCGATCGCCGACGCCCAGTAAGGAATGTCACTCTGGCGACGGATGGCACAACGTCTTGCATTAGGTAAGGTTCTCCTGCCCTAATTTAGGTAAGCCTTTCCTAGTGTTCAGGAGTGACGGTGTTCGCCAGCTACCTCATCGGACTGCGCGAAGGTCTCGAGGCGACGCTCGTCGTCTCCGTCCTCGTCGCCTTCCTGGTCAAGAGTGACCGGAGGGACAAGCTCCCCCACGTCTGGACGGGCGTCCTCGGGGCGATCGCGCTGTCCATCGGGTTCGGCGCCGTCCTGACCTTCACCGCGGCCAACCTCGGGCACACCGGCCAGGAGCTCTTCGACGCCATCACCTCACTGCTCGCGGTCGTCTTCGTCACCTGGATGATCTTCTGGATGCGCAAGGCGGCCCGCGCGCTCTCCAAGGACCTGCGCGGCAAGCTGACCAACGCGCTGGAGATGGGGTCGCTGGCCGTCGTCGTCATGGCCTTCCTCGCCGTGGCCCGCGAGGGGCTGGAGACGGCGCTGCTGTTCTTCGCCTCCGTGCAGGGCGCGACCGCCACCGCGCAGCCGCTGATCGGCATCAGCCTCGGCCTGATCACCTCGGTGGCGATCGGCTACGGCCTCTACAAGTCGGCCGTGCGGATCAACCTCACCAAGTTCTTCATGTGGACCGGGCTGCTGCTGATCCTCGTCGCGGCGGGCATCTTCAAGTACGGCGTGCACGACCTGCAGGAGGCCAACATCCTGCCGGGACTGACCAACTACGCCTTCGACATCAGCGCCGTCCTGCCCGCCGACTCGTGGTACGGCGCGCTGCTGTCCGGGATGCTCAACATCACCCCGCAGCCGAGCGTGCTCGAAGCCCTCGCCTGGGTCCTCTACCTCGTGCCCACCCTCTTCTTCTTCCTGCGACCCGCGCGTACGCAGCTCACCCCCGCACCCGCGGCCTGAACAGGAGCTTCCATGTCTGCCTCCATCCGTCTCACCATCGGCGCGCTCGCCCTGGCCGGACTCACCGCCTGCGCGGCGGAGACGCCAGCCGCCACGAACGGCTCCGCCGTACCCGCCAAGCCCGGCAAGATCGCGGTGGCCGCCAGCGACACCGACTGCAAGGTGGCCGTCACCGAGGTCGCGGCGGGGACCAGCACCTTCGCCATCACCAACGGCGGCAGCAAGGTCACCGAGTTCTACGTCTACGCCGCGGGTGACCGGGTCATGGCCGAGGTGGAGAACATCGTGCCCGGCCTGACCCGCGAGGTGATCGCCGAGCTGCCCGCCGGGGCGTACGAGACCGCCTGCAAGCCGGGCATGGTCGGCAAGGGCATACGCAACGCCCTCAAGGTGACCGGCGAGCACAAGGCGCTCACCGCCGATGCCAAGCTGGCGGACGCGACCGCCAGCTACAAGCGGTACATCAAGACGCAGAGCGACACCCTCCTGGTCAAGACGCAGGAGTTCGTCGACGCCGTCAAGGCCGGGAAGATCGACAAGGCCAAGGAGCTCTTCCCGGTCGCGCGCACCTACTGGGAGCGCATCGAGCCCGTCGCGGAGATCTTCGGCGACCTCGACCCGGCGATCGACGCCCGCGAGGCGGACCTGGCGGCCGGTGAGGAGTGGACCGGGTTCCACAAGATCGAGAAGGACCTCTGGATCACCAAGGACATCAGCAAGGACGGCCCCGTCGCCGACAAGCTGATCGCCGACGTGAAGACCATCGTCGAGAAGTCGAACGCGGCCGAGCTGACCCCGCTGAACCTGGCCAACGGTGCCAAGGAACTGCTCGACGAGGTCGCCACCGGGAAGATCACCGGTGAGGAGGACATCTGGTCGCACACCGACCTGTGGGACTTCGCCGCGAACGTCCAGGGCTCCAAGGCCGCCGTCCAGGCGCTGCGCCCCGTGCTTGAGGAGCGCGCGCCCGACCTGGTCAAGACGCTGGACGAGAAGTTCGCCGCCGCCGAGACCGAGCTGGGCACGCACCAGAAGGGCGACGGCTGGAAGTTCCACAACGAGCTGTCCAAGGCCGAGCTGAAGAAGCTGTCCGACGTGATCAACGCGTTGGCCGAGCCGATCAGCAAGATCGCACCGATCGTCGCGAAGTAGGAGCGCCATGAGCATCAGCCGGAGGAAGATGTTCGGCCTCGGCGCAGCCGGGGTCGCGGCGGTGGGCGCGGGCGCGCTCGCCACCCGCTCGCTGCTGGAGGAGCCGCAGGCCGCGCACGCGGCCTCCACGTCCGACCCGTTCCCGTTCTACGGCGAGCACCAGGCGGGCATCGTCACGCCCGCCCAGGACCGGCTGCACTTCGTGGCCTTCGACGTGACGACGACCCGCAGGGAGGAGCTGGTCACGCTCCTCCAGGACTGGACGGCCGCGGCGGCCCGGCTCACGCAGGGGCGCGAGGCCGGGTCCTTCGGCGCCGTCGGCGGGTCTCCCGAGGCGCCGCCGGACGACACGGGTGAGGCGCTGGGGCTGCCCGCCTCGGGGCTGACGCTCACGATCGGCTTCGGGCCGTCGCTCTTCGACGACCGCTTCGGGCTGGCGTCGAAGCGGCCCGCCGCTCTCGCCGATCTACCGAAATTTCCGGGAGAGCAGCTGATTCCGGAAATTTCGGGTGGGGACATCTGCGTGCAGGCGTGCGCGCACGACCCGCAGGTCGCGGTGCACGCGATCCGTAACCTCGCTCGGATCGGGTTCGGGAAGGTGTCGGTGCGCTGGTCGCAGCTCGGCTTCGGCCGTACGTCGTCGACGTCGCGGGCGCAGGTGACGCCGCGGAACCTCATGGGGTTCAAGGACGGGACGAACAACCTGAAGCTGGAGGACGCGGCGCTGCTGCGCGACCACCTGTGGGCGTCTTCCACCGACGGGGCCGCGTGGATGGCCGGTGGCAGTTACGTGGTGACGCGCAAGATCCGCATGATGGTGGAGACGTGGGACCGTACGTCTTTGCGCGAGCAGGAGGACATCTTCGGGCGCAACAAGGGCGAGGGGGCTCCGGTCGGGAAGAAGGCGGAGTTCGACCCGGTCGACCTGGGTGCGATGAAGGCTGACGCCCATGTACGGCTGGCGCACCCCACGACCAACGGGAACGCCCACCTTTTGCGGCGCGGGTACAACTTCGTGGACGGCTCGTCCGACCTCGGCCGTCTGGACGCGGGGCTGTTCTTCATCGCCTACCAGCGTGATCCGCGCAAGCAGTTCGTGCCGGTGCAGATGAACCTGGCGAAGCACGACTCGCTGAACGAGTACATCAAGCACGTGTCCAGCGGCGTCTTCGCCTGCCCCGCGGGCGTCCGTGATGCCGGCGACTACTGGGGCCGCGCCCTCTTCACCTGACCTTCCCTTAAGACACAACCCCAAAAGACAACCACCCAAGAGTGCGCAGCGCGGGCCCTTGAGGGGCGCGGGCCCTTCCGGGCGCGGGGGCTTCCAGGCGCGGGGGCTTCCAGGCGCGGGGGCTTCCAGGCGCGGGGGCTTCCAGGCGCGGGGGCTTCCAGGCGCGGGGGCTTCCGGGTGCCCGGGCTTCCGGGTGCCCGGGCTTCCGGGTGCCCGGGCTTAAAAGGAGAGGACCACCCACTCAGGGGTGGTCCTTCCGGGAGGGTCGTCTTCCGAGGGGTGGTTGTAGGGGGTCAGCGTGGGAAGACGATGGTCTTGTGGCCGTCGAGCACCACGCGCTGCTCGGCGTGCCACTTCACCGCCCTCGCCAGAGTGACCGCCTCCACGTCGCGGCCCAGGGCCACCAGGTCCTCAGGGGAGTGGCTGTGGTTCACCCGGGCCACCTCCTGCTCGATGATCGGCCCCTCATCCAGGTCCGACGTCACATAGTGTGCCGTGGCCCCGATGAGCTTCACCCCCCGCGCATGCGCCTGGTGATAAGGCTTGGCGCCCTTGAAAGACGGCAGGAACGAGTGGTGGATGTTGATCGCCCGCCCGGCGAGCTTCTCGCACAGGTCCTCAGACAACACCTGCATGTAACGAGCCAGCACCACCAGATCAACCTGATAGTGCTCGACCAGCGTCAGGATGTCCGCCTCCTGCTTGGGCTTGGTCTCGGGCGTGACCGGCAGGTGGTGGTAGTCGATCCCGTACGACTGCGTCAGCGGCCGAAGGTCAGGATGGTTGGACGCCACCGCGACGATCTCGATGTCCAGCGCCCCCGACCTGACCCGGTAGAGCAGGTCGTTGAGGCAGTGGTCGAACTTGCTCACCATGATGAGCACCTGCGGCTTGACCGACACGGCCCGCAGCTTGAAGTCCATCCCGAAGTCCGGCGCCAGCGCGGCGAACGCCGTGGTCAGATCCAGCTCGGAGGTGAACTGCACCCGCATGTAGAACCGCTGGTCGCCGAACTGCTGGCTCTCGGTGATGTTGCACCCGTTCTCGGCCAGCAGGCCGGAGACGGCGGCCACCACACCGGGACGGTCGGGGCAGGAAAGGGTCAGGACGTACTCAGCGGTCATGCCTTCACTCTCGCGGAGGTGGGATCGTAGGGCGCCTTGAGGCTGATCTGGGCAGAGTACAGGTCACCTGCGACATCCACGTCAGCCTTCCCGATGGAGGCGTCGGCGACGAAGCCCAACGCGACCGCGCGCCCCAGGGTGGGGCTGTAGGCCGCCGAGGTGACATACCCGACGGGTACGCCGTCGGCGAGCAGTGACTCGCCTCCCCAGAGCTGCACGTCCTGGTCGTCGAGCACGATCGACACCACCCGGCGGGCGGGCGTTTCGAGCGCCTTGTCCTGCCCGCGGAAGGGGATCCCCTTCTTGCAGGTGAACCGCAGCCCAGCCTCCGCCGGAGTGACCTCAGGGCCGAGCTCGCGACTCCAGGCGCGGTAGCCCTTCTCGATCCGCATCGCCTCGATGGCGTAGTACCCCGCCTGGGCGATACCGGTCCCGAGCAGCGTCTCGTAGACGGTGACAGCGAACTCGGCAGGCACATAGAGCTCCCAGCCCAGCTCGCCCACGTAGGTCACCCGGGTCGCCCGGACCGTCGCGTAGCCGAGGTCGACCAAGCGGGAGGTGCCGAAGTCGAATGACGAAAAGTCCGCCTTAGACACGGATTGCAGGATATTTCGTGAAGAAGGTCCCATGACGCCGAAGACAGCGTAAGCGCCGGTCACGTCCACGAGGACGGCGTGGCGGGAGCCGATGCCCCTGGAAATGTAGTCGAAGTCCCGCGTCGTCTGCGCCGACCCCGTCACGATCAGGTACTCGTCCTGCGCGACGCGGGTCACCGTAAGGTCCGACTCGTAACCGCCCTGGTCGTTGAGCAACCCCGTGTAGACGACCCGCCCAGGCTCCACGTCCACGTCGGCGGTGCAGAGCCACTGCAGCACCTCGGCCGCGTCCCGCCCCTTGAGGGTGAACTTGGAGAACGACGTCTGGTCGAAGACAGCGGCATGCGTACGGCACGCCTCCACCTCGGCGTTCACCGCCGGCTGCCACTCAGGACGCCCGAAGGTGTACGGCGCGGCCGTACCGAAGTAGTTGACCCGCTCCCAGCCCATCTTCGACCCGAAGCACGCGCCGGCCGAGGCGAGCAGGTGGTGCACCGGCGAGCGCCGCAACGGCCGCGCCGTCTCCAGCTCCCTGTTCGGCCACGACATCGCGTAGTGCAGCCCCAGCGTCTCGGTGACGCGGTCGCGCAGCCAGGTGTCGTTGCCCGCCCACCGGGCGAAGCGCCGCAGGTCGGCGGGCCACAGGTCGCTCGTCGGCGACCCGTTCACGATCCACTCGGCAAGTGCCCTGCCCGCGCCGCCGGCAGAGGCGATGCCGGCCGAGTTGAAACCGGCGCCGACGAAGTAGCCGCCCACCTCGGGCGCCTCCCCCAGCAGGAACATGTTGTCCGGCGTGAACGACTCCGGCCCGTTGTAGAACATCCGCACGCCGGTCGTCTCCAGCGCGGGCACCCGGTGGATCGCGTTCTCCATGATGATCGCGAACTGGTCCCAGTCCTCGTCGAGCAGCTGGAACTCGAACGGGTGCGGGATGCCGTCCATCGCCCACGGCTTGGCGTCCGGCTCGAACCCGCCGACGACCAGGCCGCCGACCTCCTCCTTGAAGTAGGCGTAGCCGTCCGGGTCCCGCATGACCGGCAGGTCGGGCTTCACGCCGTCGATCTGCTCGGTGACGACGTAGAAGTGCTCGGCCGAGTGCAGCGGCACGGTCACGCCCGCCTGCCGTCCCAGCTCCTTGGCCCACTGTCCCGCGCAGTTGACCAGCACGTCGCACTCGATCGTGCCCTGGTCGGTCACCACACCGCGCACGCGGCCCTCGCGCACGATCGTGTCGAGGACGCGGACGCGCTCGAAGACCTGCACGCCCCTGCGCTGGGCGCCGCGGGCGAGGGCCTGGGTGAGGTCGGACGGGTTGGCCTTGCCGTCGCCGGGCAGCCACACGCCGCCGACGACGTCGTCGACCTGCATGACCGGCCACAGCTCCTGCGCCTCGCGCGCCGAGATGACCTCGGCGGTGATGCCGTAGTTGCGCGCCTGAGCGGCCGTCCTCTTCAACTGGGTCATGCGGGAAGGGGTGCGGGCGACGCTGACGCTGCCGCACTGCTTCCACCCGGTGCCGAAGCCGGTCTCCGCCTCGAGCCGGGCGTAGAGGTCGGTGCTGTACTGGATCAGCTTCGTCATGCTCTCGGTGCTGCGCAGCTGGCCGACCAGCCCGGCCGCGTGCCAGGTGGTGCCGCACGAGAGCTGGCCCTGCTCCAGGACGACGACGTCGGTCCAGCCCAGCTCGGCCAGGTGGTAGGCCACGCTGCAACCGACGATGCCGCCACCGACGATGACGACCTGCGCCCGATCCTTCAAGAAATGCTCCTCAAGCGATTGATGCCCGGCCAGCTGCGCACGTTGCGGAGCATGGCGATGAAAGCCTGTTCTGCTGGGCCGAGCAGCCGGTCGCGGCGGTGGGCCAGCACGATCGGGCGCGGCTTCGGCGCCGGGGTCACCTCGACCGCCGACAGCCGCCCGTCGGCGAGTTCCTGCTCGACGCAGTGCTCGGAGACCAGCGAGATGCCCAGCCCGGCCGCGACGGCCTGCTTGATCGTCTCGGGGCCCCAGATCTCGGTGCTGCCCTCCAGGCCCCAGTCCTCCATGGCCTGTTCCTGGAGTTCGCGCGTGGAGGAGCCCGGCTCCCTGATGAGGAAGGGCTCCCCGGCCAGTTCCGACGGCTCCGCCGTATACGTAGTTGAGGAGCCTGCGACGATACCGGCGTCCGCGAGCCTGTGGCCCGGCTGGGTGATGACGACGAGCCGGTCCTCGAGGATCGGTTCGCTCACGAGCTGCGCGGCTGAAGGCTGACCGGCCAGTACGGCGACGCCGATGTCGCCGTCGACCAGGCCGCGCTCGACCGCCTGGCCGTTGCCGACCTGGATGCCGATCTCGATGCCCGGGTGGCGGTCGCGGAAGGCAGCCAGCAGCGGCGGCAGCAGGTACGTGCCGACCGTGGTGGTTCCTCCCGCGACCAGCTTGCCGGTCTGCAGGCCGGAGACCTGGCGGATCGCCGCGACGGCCTCGTCGGCCAGCAGGAACACGCGCTTGGCGTACTCCAGCATGACCTCGCCCTCGGGCGTCAGCCTGATCCTGGCGCCGCTGCGGTCGATCAGGGTGGTGCGAAGGGACTGCTCAAGCTGCCTGACCTGGTGCGACACCGACGGCTGGCTCAGGTAGAGCTTCTGTGCCGCCGCCGAGAAGCCGCCGCACTCCACCACCGTCATGAAGATCCAGAGCCTGTGCAGGTTGAGCTGCATCGCGATTAACCCCTAGCTGCCTCAATGGACTCCCGAAGAGCTTCTTCGAGCTCCTCGAGCCGGTGCCAGGGGATCTCCCCCATCGTGCAGATGCGGAAGAAATCTTTGGACAATTGCCCCTGACCGGCATAAATAACATAGCCGCGCTTCTTCAGCTCATCGTGAAGGGCGTCGTACGTCACGTTGTCCGGCAGGTGAAGCATCGTCACCGTGTTGGACCTGAACGGTTCATCAACGAGGATCTTCAGCCCGAGCCGCTCGAACTGCCCGCGCACCAGAGCGGCCCGCTCGCGGTACAGCTTGGTCCTGGCCGCGAACCCGCCCGCCTCCTCGTACTCCTTGATCGCCTCGTCCAGGGCATAACAGACCTGTACGGCAGGCGTGAACGGCACGTCGCCCTTGCGCTGGCCCTTGAGGTAGCTGGCCGCGTTCAGGTAGAGGCTGCGCTCCGGCACCTCCTGGATGCGCTCGATCGACGCCTCCGAGCACAGGATGAACGACATGCCCGGCTGCCCGTGCAGCCCCTTGTTGGCGGTGCCGCACACGACGTCCGCCTTGACCTCGCTCAGGTCCTGGTCCTCGATCGCGGTGCCGGAGATGGCGTCGATGAGGAACAGCGCCCTGCCGTGGACGATCTCGCCGATCTCCTTGATCGGGTTGATCAGGCCGGTGGTGGTCTCGTGGTGGATGCAGATGACGGCGTCGATGTCGTCGTGCTCGTCCAGTGCCGCCTGTACGGCCCCCGGGTCAGCGGGGACCGTCCAGTCGCTCTTGATCTCGTAGAAGGGGATGCCGTTGGCCTTGGCGATCCTGATCATCCGGTCGCCGTAAACGCCGTTGTTCACGACGAGCACCGCACGCCCTTCGCGTACGGAGCTGATGACCGCCATCTCCATGGCCGCGGTGCCGGACCCCGTCACCAGCAGTGCCTCGTGCGTGTCGCCGAGGTTCAGGCAGCGGGGCAGCGCCTCACGGATCCTGAACAGCAGCTCGGTGAACTCCGGCTCGCGGTGGCACAGGTCGCCTCGGAGCAGGGCGTCCTTGACCCGCTTCGAGGTACACGCCGGTCCGGGATTCAGCAGAATGAGCTCTTGGTCCATCATCCACTCGATCTTGGGTAGTTAATCGGGCGAATTGGACGCTAGTCGCGATTCGGGTGCTCAGGCCAGCCGGGATTTCACTATGAGCCCCATAAGGGGATCCGGGGTTGCCCTCCCCACCTGCGGCTTCTTACGCGGATGATGTGCCCTATAGGGTTTTGCGTCTTGTCCTGTGCGGTTCGTGACAGATGGGATGGGACGGGTGGCGGTAGATGTCGTGCTGATCGTGGTCGCGGGCACGTTCGCAGTCGTGTCCGGGATGAACGACGGCGGGGCGCTGCTCGCGACCGGGCTCAAGCTGCCCAGCGTGCGCCCGGCGACCGGGATCCTCACGCTGGTGGTGCTCGTCGCGTTCGTGCCGCTCGTGTCGCACAAGGTGGCGCTGGCCTTCGTCACCAGGCTGGGGTCCTTCGACGGGCCGGGCGGCAAGCAGGCCATGGCGATCGCGGTGGTCGCGGCGCTGACCGTGGTGACCGTCCTCAGCAACAGGGGCCGCCCCACCAGCCTGACCCTCGCCATCGTCGGCGGGCTCACGGGGGCGGGCCTGGGCTGGGGGCTGCCGGTCTCGTGGGGGTACGTGGCGCTCGTCCTGACCGTCGGATTGTTCTCGCCCCTGGTCGGGGGCGTCGCCGCGTGGTTCGTGACGCGGCTGTTGCTGGCGCTGACCAGCAGCAGGGGCCTGCGCCACTGGCACGTGGCGGGGTTCGCGCTGCAGTGCGTCGCCTATGCGGCCAACGACGGGCAGAAGATGCTCGCCGTCTTCATGATCGCCCTGGGCTTCTCCGGGGCTGCGGCGCCGTACACCCTGCTGGTGGCCGGGCTCTTCGGGGTCGGCGCCCTGTACGGCCTGCCCAAGGCGGGCCGTACCCTCAGCAGGGAGATCATCGCCTCGCGCCCGCTGCACGGGGTCGCGGCCGAGCTGGCCTCCGGGGCCACGGTGACCGCGTGCGCGGCGCTGGGGGTGCCGGTCAGCATGACCCAGTCCATAGCAGGCGGCCTCATCGGCGCAGGGGTCACGACGGGTGGTGGACGAGTGCGCTGGTACGCCGCGGTCAAGATCGTGGTCGCCTGGCTCCTCACCCTCCCGGCCAGCGCCCTGCTCGCCGGTCTGGCTGCCTTCCTCATCAAAGGTGCCTCCACATGATGAAGCGGCTCCGGCGGATCCGTGACCTGATGACCGGGCGCATGGACAGCGCGCTCACCGAAGCGCTCCTCGGCCAGCTGGAGGCCACGAAGGAGGGTGCGTGGCTGGCCATGGCGATGATCGGCGGCGAGGTCGGCAGGACCGGCGCCCACGAGCAGATGCGCGCCATCGAGCACCTGGGCGACGAGGAGCGGCGGCGGCTCGTCGAGGAGCTCAGGAGCGCGCTGGTCACGCCGATCGACCGGGAGGACCTGTTCCGGCTGTCGCGGTCGATCGACGACGTGCTCGACTCGTTGCGCGACTTCGTGCGGGAGTCGCATCTGTACCGGGTGCCGGACCAGATCCGGTTCTCCCCGCTGCTCGACCAGGTGATCGTGGGGATCGACGCGCTGGAGAACGCGGTGCGCGACCTCGCCTCCCGGCCGTCGGCGGTGGTGCAGGACGCGTTGGAGGCGAAGAAGGTCGGGGGTGCGATCAGGCGCATGTACCAGTACGAGATCTCCCGCATCTTCTCCGGCGAGCTCACCGCGGAGGCGATGAAGGAGCGCGAGCTGGTGCGCCGGTTGGAGATCGTCGGCATGGCGATAGGCGAAGCCGCCGACGCCATCGCCGACGGCGCCATGAAGCGTTAGAGGGAGAGGGCCGGGGCGAGGGTGTGGAGGGCGGTGGTCACCTCGGCCAGGGTGCTGCCGCGTGGGGTCAGGGGTTGCAGGGCGACGTGGTCGGCGCCCGCGTCGAGGTGGGCGTGGACGCGCTTGGCGATGGTCTCGGCGTCGCCCCATACGACCAACGCGTCCACCAGGCGGTCGCTGCCGCCGCCCGAGAAGTCGTTGTCCGTGAAGCCGAACTCCCGCCAGTTGTTCACGTAGTTGGGCAACGTCAGGTAGTAGGCCAGGTGCTCGCGGGCGAGACCGCGGGCGCGGACCGGGTCGGGTTCGACGACCACCGCCTGCTCAGGCACCAGCAGCTTGTCCGGGCCGATGATCTCCCGGGCCAATCCGGTGTGCTCCACCGGCACCAGATAGGGGTGCACCCCGTCCGCCCGGTCGCGGGCCAGCTCCAGCATCCTGGGGCGCAACGCCGCCAGCAGCCGCGGAGCGGGACGCTCAGGCCGCGGCAGGTCGACCTCAGCGCTGTCCATGTCGTCCAGATACGTGCGCATCGCCGACAGCGGCTTGGCGTAGTCGTGTCCCCGGCTCGTGACGATCGTCCCGTGGCTCACCCCCAGCCCCAGGATGAACCGGCCGGGGAATGCCTCGGCGAGCGTCGCGGACGCCGCGGCGGTGGCCGTCGCGTCCCGTGCCCAGATGTTGGCGATCCCCGTCCCGACCGCGATCCGCTCCGTCGCGGCCAGCATCACGGCCGCGCCGGCGTAAGGGTCCTTGGTGCCCGGCGCCTCGCTCAGCCACAGCGTGCCGTACCCGAGGTTCTCGATCTCCACCGCCGCCGCGCGGACCTCGCGGGCGGGGGCCCGGGTGAACAGACCGTGCCACACCCCGATGCGCCCATCCATGGAAGCCTCCTTCGACTAAGATGTTCGATCGAGATGGAACAATACCCTGAAGTTCGATCGCCGTCGAACATAAAGCACGCGTCGCCCATGGAGGTGTCGCTCCAGGCCGCGCTCGACGCGCTCGCCGATCCCGTACGGCGGCGCATCGTGCGCGACCTGGCGGAGGTGCCTGACTGGTCACTGCCCTGCGGCAGCTTCAACCACCTCCAGGTGGCCAAGTCGACGCTCAGCCATCACTTCTCCGTGCTGCGCAACGTCGGCCTGCTGGAGCAGCGCGACGAGGGGACCAGGCGGCTCAACCGCCTGCGCCGTCCCGAGTTCGACGAGCGCTTCCCCGGCCTGCTGGCGCTGGTGCTCAGGGAGTGACGCGCAGGTCGTCGATCGCCCAGTACCAGTTGTTGGTGGCGTCGAAATACCTGAACTTCACCGTCATCGACGAAGCCCCGGCGGGCACGGCCACCGGCACCGCCTCCACCTTGGCGATCGCCTCGGCCGTGTAGTTCTTGACGACCGCGTACGGCCCGCCGTCGAAGGACACGAGCACCTGCGCCTTCTGCGTGCCGTCCGGCCGGTAGTGCGTGGCGTAGGTGATCGTCGCCGACGTACGCCCGGCAACGCCGAACGCCGGCGAGGTCAGCGACGTGTCGTACGGCCCGGCCCCGTGCGAGCGGTCGTCCCACTCGTCGGAGTCCGCGACCGCGAACGTCCCCCTGCTGCGCACGTTGAGCTCGCGCCACTGGTCCCGCTGCGCCCGCGACCAGAACTCGTCGGTGGTGAACGACCACCCGCGCCACTCCTCCACACCTCCTGACGGCAGCGCGGAGTTGTTCACCGACCATCCCGCGGGCGGCGTGTGGGTGAAACCGAGCACCCCGGCCGGAATGCCGGTCTCGTTGACACGTCCGGACAGCGGCAGCGCGTCGAAGGGGTCACCCGCGCGCGTGCCCACGAACCGGCTGTCCAGCCCCGCCGGGACGGGCAGCTTGAGCTGGGTGAACACGGTCGCCGTGACGTCGACGAGCCGCGTGTCGCGCGGCGTGGCCCCGGCGGCGATCCCCGGGCCCGACGCCAGCACGAACGTCCGCCGCTCCTCGATCGTGGACCCGCCGTGCCCGCCCGCGTCGGTGTGCCCGTGGTCGGTGGCGACGATGACCGTCCAGCGCTCGCTCGCGTAGGTGGGCCTGGCGCGGACCGCCGCGAGGAGCCGCCCGATCTGCGCGTCCGAGGCCTTGATCGCGTCGAGGTAGCCCTTCGAGGCGGCCCCGCTGTTGTGCCCGGCGATGTCGATGTTGCCCAGGTAGACGAAGGACGCGTCCGGGTTCTGGTCGCGCAGCACCGGCTCTGCCGCCTGGGTGACCCGCTCGTCCTCGGCGGGGAAGCCGTTGGTGTCGCCGTCGAACACGACCCGGTTGTCGATCGCGGGGCCGAAGGTGCCGTAGTCGCTCAGCGCCTTCCAGTCGAAGGCCGCGAAGGTGTTCATGGCGGGGTTGACGGCCTCGATCCTGCTGAGGAAGTCGGGGTAGAGGTCGTAGCGCCGGCCGGTGAAGGAGTTGTCCTTGACGCCGTGCCTGTCGGGCCACACGCCGGTGGCGATGGTCGACCAGCCGGGCCCGCTGGAGGTGGCCGCCATGGGGTTGGCGTAGAGCAGGCTGGTGCCGAACGTGCCGGTGGCGATGAGCGCGTCGAGGTTGGGGGCGTCGGCCGGGGCGATGCGGTCGTAACGCAGGCCGTCCAGACCGATGACGAGCACCTTGTCGACGGAGGCGTCAGCATGAACGGGCGTCGGGAAGAACACGATCAGAGCGGCTAAGAGCATGAGCCATCGGGGCATCTGCGAGCTCCTCGCTGGGGGGTGGAATGATCCGCGTTGAGGATCTCCGCCAGGAGCGGGCGCGAGAAGACCGTCTTTCCGATGAGCGGCATCAAGGAATGAGGGGGCCCAAATGGCTGTACGGCCTGCTGCCAGGATCGTGTGCCTGGACGCCGAGGGCCGGGTGCTGCTCATGCACTGGCGCGACCACGTCAGCGGCCGGCGGCTGTGGGAACCGCCGGGTGGAGGGATCGATCCCGGCGAGACTTCCCTGGAGGCGGCCAGACGTGAGCTGGCCGAGGAGACCGGCCTGCCCGGCTCTGCCGTACAGGATCGGTTCGTGCGGGTGGAGCGTGACTTCGTGTGGCTCGGTGTCCGCTACACGTCGACCGAGTCGTTCTATGTGGCCCGGTTCGAGGAGAGCCGGCCCGTTGCCGATCCTGGCGAGCTCACGGAGGAGGAGCGCCATACCTATCTGGGTTATGCCTGGTTCGCCCCGGACGACTTGCCCGGTGACGTGGTCGAGCCGCCCGAGCTGCTCGACGTCATCGCCCGCCTGACGTAGTCGGCCGTCTCGTCCACCTCCATGAAGTGGGCGGACCTGCCGTCCTCAAGCTGCACGTGATAGCCGTTCTCGACGCGGACCCGCACCGAGCCGGCGATCAGCAGCGGCCCGACGCGCTCCAGCGGGTCGTAGCGGTTGGCCGCGAGCGTCAGCCGTACATGCCGCACCAGCAGGCTGCGCTGGCCGTCGGATGTGAGCCGTTGCTGCACCCATTCGAGCTGCTGGATCTGCTGCGCTTCTACCTGTTGCGTATACCCGGCACGCATAAGCACCACATGTCCCTAAGTCGGTGAGAATTCCCCTGTCATGACCCCAGCCTGCACTCAAGTGACTACTCTATGTACGTAAACCGGTGGCACATGGGGAGTGTGTGACTACCGGGTCCGTTTGTAGAACCGTGTAGAACCGGAGTAGGAACCGGAGCGCGCCATGCCCCCAGCACGTGAGCTCGACCCCGCCTCTAGCCCACTGGCGTTCTTCGGCGCTGAACTCCGCGAGCACCGCACCCGTGCGGGGCTCTCCCAGGACCAGCTCGCCGAGAAGCTGAGCTACTCGCTCTCCCTCGTGTGCGCGGTCGAGCTGGCCAAGCGCACTCCCTCGCGTGACTTCGCCGAGCGCGCGGACGACGTGCTCGAGACGGGCGGCGAGCTGTCCAGGTTGTGGCCGCTGGTCCGCCAGTCGGCCTACCCGGCCTGGTTCCGCCCGTGGCTCGACATCGAACAGACCGCACGCACCCTGCAGACATGGCAGCCTCTGCTGGTACCCGGCCTGCTGCAGACGGAGGAGTACGCGCGCGAGATCTTCCGCAGGGAACCCGCCGCCACGGCGGAACAGGCGGAGGAAGCCGTGACGGCACGAATGACGAGGCAGGCGATCCTCCACCGTCCCGACCCGCCCATGTACTGGGTGGTGCTGGACGAGTGGGTGGTCCGCAGGCCGGTCGGCTCCGCCGCGACGACGCGCGCCCAGTTGCGCGCGTTGCAGGAGTCAGCCGAGTTGCCGAACGTCACCATCCAGATCGTCCCCATGGACGCCCAGGCCGTGCCTGGGCTGACGGGGGCGTTCGTCATCGCGAAGGTACCCGGCGAGCCAGACCTCGTTTACCTGGAATCAGCCGGAGAAGGGTACGTCACGGATCGGCCGCAGGACGTGGAGTCCATCGCCCGGCGGTACGACGTGATCCGGTCACTCGCCTTACCGGTTCAGTCAAGTCTAGATTTGCTGCAAAAGATGGAGGCAACCATATGAACGACATCCAGTGGCGGAAAGCCCGTCGTAGCGGAGGCAACGGCGGAGACTGCGTCGAAGTGGCCGTCCTCGACGCGCCCGGGGACGTCGCCACCCACAAAGCCGACCAGGACCGGCTCTTCGTCCTGCGTGACTCCAAGGACCCGGAAGGGGCCCGGCTGTTCTTCACACCGGCCGAGTGGGAGGCCTTCCTCCTCGGCATGAAGGACGGCGAGTTCGACGACCTGTCCTGATCAACCACGCCGTGGGGGGGCCGCGGGGGGGGGGGGCCCCGCCCCGCGGCCGCCCCCCCCCCCCGCCGGGCGCGCCCGCGCCACCCCCCCCCCCCCCCCCCCACGGC